>NZ_LMGD01000012.1:0-989693 GCF_001427345.1 Rhizobium sp. Root149 | reverse complement strand
CACGGAAATGGTTATGCCTGGCGACAACGTAACCGTTGACGTTGAGCTGATCGTTCCGATCGCGATGGAAGAAAAGCTGCGCTTCGCGATCCGCGAAGGCGGCCGTACCGTCGGCGCCGGCATCGTCGCTTCGATCATCGAGTAATCGATGATCCGGGGCAGCGATCCGAAAGCTGCCGACGTTGATAAAGATTGCAAAGTCGCGCAAGCGCGCTTTGCAGGCGGCGCCGGCATCGTTGCTTCGATCATCGACTAATTCGATCAGCGAGTGGTCATACCAGGCGAGGGGACTTGATCTCCTCGCTTGGAGGTTTGAAATAATCGTGTGCAAGCCCTCTTAGGGGCTTGCGTATGACATTAAAATGTTGCAAATGGCGCGCGAGCGCGATTTCCGACCTGCTTCGTTTTTTGCAGGTCCAATAATCCAAAAGGTGGGCCCTTGGGCCCGAAGAGTGGATGATGATCAGTTTGGTCATCCTCGATCTTTGACACCGGTGGTCCGCCTTTAGATAGAAACGCCCCATGCTGCTTGTCAGTATTGGGTCAAGTTAGAACAAGGATAACGTCGAATGAACGGCCAAAATATCCGCATTCGCCTGAAGGCATTCGATCATCGTATTCTCGACGCTTCTACGCGCGAGATCGTGTCGACGGCGAAGCGCACCGGTGCTAGCGTCCGGGGCCCCGTTCCGCTTCCGACTCGCATCGAGAAGTTTACGGTAAACCGGTCCCCTCACATTGATAAGAAGAGCCGCGAGCAGTTCGAAATGCGCACTCATAAGCGCTTGCTCGATATCGTGGATCCCACCCCGCAGACGGTAGACGCGCTGATGAAGCTCGATCTCGCCGCAGGCGTAGACGTGGAAATCAAGCTCTGAGGTCTGCCCTCGGGCTGAGTGAGAAGGATTGAACCGATGCGTTCAGGTGTAATTGCACAGAAGGTCGGAATGACCCGCGTCTACAATGACGCTGGCGAGCATGTTCCAGTCACGGTTCTCCGTGTCGAGAACTGCCAGGTCGTTGCCCACCGCACAGACGAAAAGAATGGCTACACGGCTGTTCAGCTTGGTGCAGGCCAGGCGAAGGTAAAGAATACAAGCAAGGCTCTTCGTGGCCATTTTGCTGTAGCTCAGGTTGAGCCTAAGCAGAAGGTTGTCGAATTTCGCGTTGATGCAGACAATCTCATCGACGTTGGTGCTACGGTTTCCCCTAGCCACTTCACCGCAGGTCAGCTGGTCGATGTGACTGGTACGACGATCGGTAAGGGTTTTGCCGGTGCCATGAAGCGTCACAACTTCGGTGGTTTGCGCGCGACTCACGGTGTTTCCGTATCGCACCGTTCGCACGGTTCGACCGGTAACAACCAGGATCCGGGCAAGGTCTGGAAGGGCAAGCGCATGGCTGGTCATATGGGCCAGACTCGCGTAACGACCCAGAACCTGGAAGTCGTGTCTACCGATGAAGATCGTGGTCTGATCCTGGTCAAGGGTGCCGTTCCCGGCTCCAAGGGCGCCTGGATTATCGTCCGCGACGCCATCAAGTCGGCTGCGAAGTAAGGGAGCCTAATAACATGGAATTCAACGTCAAGACCCTTGAGGGTACGGACGCTGGCAAGGTCTCCCTTTCTGACGAGATCTTTGGCCTCGATCCGCGCCAGGATATCCTGGCACGTATGGTGCGTTGGCAGCTTGCAAAGAAGCAGCAGGGCACTCACAAGTCCAAGGGCCGTTCCGAGGTCGCTCGCACCGGTTCTAAGATGTACAAGCAGAAGGGTACGGGTCGCGCTCGTCACCATTCCGCTCGTGCTCCGCAGTTCCGTGGCGGTGGTAAGGCTCATGGTCCGGTTGTTCGCAGCCATGAACATGACCTACCCAAGAAGGTTCGTGCATTGGCACTGCGTCACGCGCTCTCGGCGAAGCTGAAGGCAGAAGACCTGATCATCGTTGATCAGCTCGTTGCTTCTGAAGCTAAGACCAAGATCGTTGCTGGTACGCTGGCTTCTCTCGGCCTGACGAACGCTCTCGTTGTTGGCGGTGCTGAACTGGACAACAACTTCAAGCTCGCTGCTCAGAACATTCCGAACATCGACGTTCTGCCGGTTCAGGGCATCAACGTTTACGATATCCTGCGTCGTGGCAAGCTCGTGCTGTCCAAGGCTGCGGTTGAAGCTCTGGAGGAGCGGTTCAAATGACAGATCTTCGCCACTATGATGTGATCGTATCTCCTTCGATCACGGAAAAGTCGACGCTGCTCTCTGAACAGAACCAGGTCGTCTTCAACGTCGCCAAGGATGCGTCGAAGCCTGAAATCAAGGCTGCTGTCGAAGCTCTCTTTGGCGTCAAGGTTAAGGCCGTCAATACGCTCGTTCGCCTTGGCAAGACCAAGCGGTTCCGCGGCTTTATCGGTAAGCAGAAGGACGTCAAGAAGGCGATCGTCACGCTTGCCGACGGTCAGTCCATCGACGTTTCGACGGGCGTCTGAGGTAGGGAACAAGAACAATGGCATTGAAAAGCTTTAACCCGACGACCCCAAGCCAGCGTCAGCTGGTTATCGTCGACCGCTCTGGCCTCTGGAAGGGCAAGCCGGTCAAGGCGTTGACGGAAGGCCTCTCCAAGAGCGGCGGCCGTAACAACCTTGGTCGTATTACTGCTCGCTTCATCGGCGGCGGTCACAAGCGTACCTACCGTCTGGTAGACTTCAAGCGTCGCAAGTTCGACGTTGAAGGTACTGTCGAGCGTCTTGAGTACGACCCTAACCGCACCGCGTTCATCGCGCTGATCAGCTACGCCGACGGCGAGCAGGCCTACATCATTGCTCCGCAGCGTCTCGCTGTGGGCGATAAGGTCATTGCTTCCGACAAGGCTGTAGACGTGAAGCCCGGCAACACGATGCCGCTTCAGTACATCCCGGTTGGTTCCATTCTCCACAACGTTGAGATGAAGCCAGGCAAGGGCGGTCAGATCGCTCGTTCCGCTGGTACCTACGTCCAGCTCGTTGGTCGTGACCAGGGCATGGCGATCCTTCGCCTGAACTCGGGCGAGCAGCGCTTGGTGCATGGCACTTGCCTTGCGTCTGTTGGCGCGGTTTCCAACCCGGACCACGGCAACATCAACGACGGTAAGGCTGGTCGTACGCGTTGGCGCGGCAAGACCCCGCACAACCGAGGCGTTGTCATGAACCCTGTCGATCACCCGCACGGTGGTGGTGAAGGCCGTACCTCTGGTGGCCGTCATCCGGTTTCGCCTTGGGGCAAGCCGACGAAGGGCAAGCGCACTCGTTCGAACAAGTCCACGGACAAGTTCATCATGCGCTCGCGCCACTTGAAGAAGAAGTAAGAGAGGTAGTCAGGAATGGCTCGTTCAGTTTGGAAAGGCCCGTTTGTTGACGGCTATCTTCTCAAGAAGGCTGAGAAGGTTCGTGAAGGCGGCCGAAGCGAAGTAATCAAGATCTGGAGCCGTCGCTCCACGATTCTTCCTCAGTTCGTCGGTTTGACGTTCGGCGTCTACAACGGCAACAAGCATGTGCCGGTCAGTGTCAACGAAGACATGGTCGGTCACAAGTTTGGTGAATTCTCTCCGACCCGGACCTATTACGGTCACGGTGCGGACAAGAAGGCGAAGAGGAAGTAATCATGGCGAAGGCAAAGACCGAACGCCGGCTGAAGGACAACGAAGCGCAGGCTGTAGCCCGTACGCTTCGCGTCAGCCCGCAGAAGCTCAACCTTGTTGCTGCCATGATCCGTGGTAAGAAGGTCGAGCGCGCCCTGGCAGAACTCGAGTTCTCCCGCAAGCGCATCGCTGGCACCGTGAAGAAGACCCTGGAGTCTGCTATCGCGAACGCAGAAAACAACCACGACCTCGACGTCGACTCGCTCGTCGTTGCTGAGGCCTATGTTGGCAAGTCGATCGTCATGAAGCGTTTCCACGCTCGTGGTCGCGGTCGTGCTTCCCGCATTGAAAAGCCCTACGCGCACCTCACGATCGTCGTGCGCGAAGTCGAGGAAAAAGGGGAGGCCGCATAATGGGTCAGAAAATCAATCCAATCGGCTTCCGCCTCGGCATCAACCGTACTTGGGATAGCCGTTGGTTCGCCGACAATGCGGAGTACGGCCAGCTTCTTCATGAAGACCTGAAGATCCGGGCCTACCTCATGTCGGAACTGAAGCAGGCCGGCATTGCAAAGGTGGTCATCGAGCGTCCGCACAAGAAGTGCCGGGTTACGATCCACTCTGCTCGTCCGGGTCTCATCATCGGCAAGAAGGGCGCTGACATCGAAAAGCTTCGCAAGAAGCTTTCCGACATGACATCGTCTGAAACGCACCTCAACATCGTTGAAGTTCGCAAGCCAGAAGTTGACGCAACACTCGTTGCGCAGTCGATTGCTCAGCAGCTTGAACGCCGCGTTGCTTTTCGTCGTGCTATGAAGCGTGCCGTTCAGTCGGCTATGCGTCTGGGCGCGGAAGGCATCAAGATCACCTGCGCAGGTCGTCTTGGTGGCGCTGAAATCGCTCGTACCGAATGGTACCGCGAAGGCCGCGTTCCGCTTCATACGCTGCGCGCAGACATCGACTACGGTACGGCGGAAGCTGAAACCGCGTTCGGTATCTGCGGCATCAAGGTCTGGATCTTCAAGGGCGAAATCCTTGAGCATGATCCGATGGCTTCTGAACGCCGTGCTCTCGAAGGTGATGCTCAGGGTCCGGCAAGCCGTGACCGCGATCGTCGTCGCGAGAACGCTTGATTAGCGCTGGCGAAAGATAAGTTCGAGGAATAAGAAAATGTTGCAGCCAAAGCGTACCAAGTATCGCAAGCAGTTCAAGGGTCGCATCAAGGGCGTTGCCAAGGGCGGTTTCGACCTGGCATTCGGCGAATTCGGCCTTAAGGCTCAGGAGCCTAACCGCGTGAATGCACGTGAGATCGAAGCGGCTCGCCGCGCGATCACTCGCTACATGAAGCGCGCAGGCCGTGTCTGGATCCGCGTTTTCCCTGACACTCCGGTCACTGCAAAGCCGACCGAAGTTCGTATGGGTAAGGGTAAAGGTTCTGTCGAGTACTGGGCTTGCAAGGTCAAGCCTGGTCGAATGATGTTCGAAATCGATGGTGTATCCGAGGATATCGCACGCGAGGCACTTCGTCTCGGCGCTGCCAAGCTCTCGGTTAAGACGCGCTTCGTACAGCGCATCGCAGAGTAAGGGGTTAGGCACATGAAAGCCGAAGAAGTTCGCGGCCTCACGGCCGACCAGCTCAAGGACAAGCTCGCAGACCTGAAGAAGGAGCAGTTCAACCTGCGCTTTCAGAAGGCGACGGGCCAGCTTGAGAAGTCCTCGCGCATCAACGAAGTTCGTAAGGACATCGCTCGCGTAAAAACCATTGCCCGCCAGAAGGCGGCAGAAGCAAAGGCCTAAGGGAAGAATAATATGCCGAAGCGCATTCTGCAGGGCGTCGTGGTCAGCGACAAGAACGAAAAGACCGTTGTGGTCCGGGTTGAGCGTCGTTTCGCTCACCCGCTGCTTCAGAAGACAGTTCGTCGTTCGAAGAAGTACAAGGCCCACGACGAAAACAATCAATACAAGGTCGGCGATGTCGTCTCCATTCAGGAGTGTGCGCCGATTTCCAAGGATAAGTGCTGGACGGTTATCGCCGCCCAGGCTTAATTTGCAGGAAACTACGGCAGGCCCTTGCGTCTGCCGTAGAATTCTGTATGAAGCAGCGCATTGGCGCAGGACGTCCGTACTCGCGGACGTTCTTTTGCTTTGAAGCGCAGGGAAGGTCCTGGTCAGGAAACCACCTTGGCAAGAACCCACCTCGCGCGAAAATAAGTATGTCATTGAGCTGGAATAGGGGGCGCATGCCCAACCGTTTCAGTCATTACGAGAAGGCGACCTGACATGATTCAGATGCAAACAAACCTCGACGTTGCCGATAATTCCGGCGCGCGTCGTGTCATGTGCATCAAGGTGCTGGGCGGCTCAAAGCGTAAGTATGCTTCCGTAGGCGACATTATCGTCGTCTCCATCAAGGAAGCTATTCCGCGCGGCCGCGTGAAGAAGGGCGACGTTATGAAAGCCGTCGTTGTTCGCACCGCAAAGGACATCCGCCGCCCGGACGGCAGCGTGATTCGCTTCGATAACAACGCAGCGGTCCTCATCGACAACAAGAAAGAGCCCATCGGCACCCGTATCTTCGGACCGGTTCCGCGCGAACTTCGCGCCAAGAACCATATGAAGATCATCTCGCTGGCTCCGGAAGTACTCTAAGGGAGCGGATAGCCATGCAGAAGATTCGTAAAGGCGACAACGTTGTCGTTATTGCCGGTAAGGACAAGGGCCGTACCGGTGAAGTAGTACAGGTGCTGCCGAAGGAAGACCGTGCGGTGGTCCGTGGGATCAATATGGTAAAGCGCCATCAGCGCCAGACCCAGACCCAGGAAGCTGGCATCATCAACAAGGAAGCTTCGATCCATCTGTCGAACATCGCGATCGTCGCGAAGGACGGAAAGCCCACACGTGTTGGCTTTAGCGTTGTCGATGGCAAGAAGGTCCGTGTAGCCAAGCGTACGGGAGATGTGATCGATGGCTGAGAACAAGTACGAGCCCCGTCTGAAGACGGAGTACGTTTCTCGTATCCGTAAGGCGCTTCTGGAGCAGTTCTCCTACGCCAACGAAATGCAGATTCCGAAGATCGACAAGATCGTCATCAACATGGGTGTTGGTGAAGCGACTGCCGATTCGAAGAAGCCCACGATCGCTGCTGCCGATCTGGCTGCGATCGCCGGTCAGAAGCCGGTCATCACGCGTGCCCGCAATTCGATTGCAGGCTTCAAGGTGCGTGAAAACATGCCGATTGGCGCAAAGGTAACTCTGCGCGGCGCTCGCATGTACGAATTCCTGGATCGTCTGGTCAACATCGCGCTTCCGCGCGTTCGCGACTTCCGCGGTCTGAATCCGAAGAGCTTTGACGGCCGTGGCAACTTCGCCATGGGCATCAAAGAGCACATCGTGTTCCCTGAGATCAACTACGATAAGGTTGATCAGATGTGGGGCATGGACATCATCGTTTGCACGACGGCAAACACGGACGACGAAGCACGGGCTCTTCTGAAAGAGTTCAACTTCCCGTTCCGTCAGTAACCGTAACGACGAGCGTAGAAAAGGAACTCGATATGGCGAAGACAAGCGCAATCGAAAAGAACAAGCGCCGCCGCAAGACGGTCGCCAACCAGGCAGCGAAGCGCGCTGCTTTGAAGGCGATCATCATGAAACAGGACCTGCCGATCGAAGAGCGTTTCAAGGCTACCTTGAAGCTCGCTTCGTTGCCGCGCGATGGTTCCAAGACCCGCATCCGCAATCGCTGCGAAGTCACCGGTCGTCCGCGTGCCTTCTACCGGAAGCTCAAGATGTCCCGTATCGCCCTGCGCGAACTCGGTAATCTGGGCAAGGTTCCGGGCGTTGTGAAGTCCAGCTGGTAAGGAGACGGTTAACATGACCATGACTGATCCTCTGGGCGATATGCTCACACGTATCCGCAACGGCGCTGCCCGTCGCAAGTCTTCCGTTACGACGCCGGCTTCGAAGCTGCGCGTTCGCGTTCTCGACGTTCTGCAGGCTGAGGGTTATATCCGCGGCTACACGCAGGTCGATCACGGCGACGGCAAGTCCGAGATTGAAATCGAGCTGAAGTACTACGAAGGTGCTTCCGTAATTCGCGAAATTGGCCGCGTTTCCAAGCCTGGCCGGCGCGTTTACGTTTCGGTTAAGTCTATTCCGCAGGTCGCGAACGGCCTCGGCATCACCATCCTTTCCACTCCGAAGGGCGTGATGGCCGATCATCAGGCGCGCGAACAGAACGTAGGTGGTGAGGTTCTCTGCTCGGTCTTCTAAGGCCAGCAGGATCTCTAACGGACAGACAGGATTGAACTATGTCTCGTATCGGTAAAAAGCCCGTTCAGGTTCCCGCTGGTGTTACGGCCTCTGTCGAAGGACAGACGGTCACGGCAAAGGGTCCGAAGGGCGAGCTGATCTTCGTAGCAAATGACGAAGTAAAGCTTTCTTTCGAAAATAACGCAGTGTCTGTTGCTCCGGTAACCGACACGAAGGATGCTCGCGCAAAGTGGGGCATGTCCCGCACGATGATCGAGAACATCTTCAAGGGTGTGAAGGACGGTTTTGAGCGGAAGCTCGAAATCAACGGCGTTGGTTACCGCGCCGCCATGCAGGGCAAGAACCTGCAGCTCTCGCTCGGCTTCAGCCACGATGTGGTCTATGAGCCGCCGCAGGGTATCACTATTGCCGTGCCGAAGCCGACGGAAATCGTCGTCACTGGCATCAATAAGCAGCAGGTCGGTCAGGTTGCAGCGGAAATCCGCGAATACCGCGGTCCGGAGCCCTACAAGGGCAAGGGCGTCAAGTACGCTGAAGAACGGATCGTCCGCAAGGAAGGCAAGAAGAAGTAAGGTTGACGCGAAATGGCTAGCAGGAAAGAAGCACTTGCAAAGCGCGCGAGCCGTGTTCGTCGCCAGATTAAGGCGGTCGCTAACGGTCGCCCGCGTCTGTCGGTTCATCGCTCGTCGAAGAACATCTATGCCCAGATCATTGATGATGTGGCTGGTCGCACACTTGCTGCGGCTTCCACGCTTGATGGTGGCTTGCGTACGTCTCTGAAGACCGGCGCCGACACTGCTGCAGCTGCAGCAGTCGGTAAGCTCGTTGCCGAGCGTGCGGTTGCCGCGGGCGTCAAGGAAGTCGTATTCGATCGTGGTGCGTTCATCTACCACGGCCGTATCAAGGCTCTTGCGGACGCTGCTCGCGAAGGCGGTCTGGCGTTCTAATAAATGCGACGACCGGTCTTCACGGATCGGTCGTTTTGGCTTAAGAGGCCACTCATCACTGGCCGACCAGATTCCCTGACGGGCGTTTGGTCGGCTTTTCGAAGTCTGCCGTTTGTACCGGAAAAGAAAAAGGAACAGGAAAATGGCACAGGAAAAGAGAGGCTCGCGCGAAGAGCGTCAGAGCCGCGAAGAGCGCGACAGCGAGTTCGTTGATAAGCTGGTAGCTATCAACCGCGTTGCCAAAGTTGTTAAGGGTGGCCGTCGTTTCGGCTTTGCCGCCCTGGTCGTTGTCGGCGATCAGAAGGGCCGGGTTGGCTTTGGTCACGGCAAGGCTCGCGAAGTGCCGGAAGCGATCCGCAAGGCAACGGAAGCTGCCAAGCGCGATCTGATTTTCGTCCCGCTGCGCGACGGCCGTACATTGCATCACGATGTGAATGGTCGCCATGGCGCTGGTAAGGTTCTGCTTCGTTCGGCCAAGGCCGGTACCGGAATCATCGCTGGCGGTCCAATGCGTGCCGTTTTCGAAACGCTGGGCGTTCATGACGTTGTTGCAAAGTCGACTGGTTCGTCGAACCCTTACAACATGGTTCGCGCTACGTTCGACGCCTTGAAGCACCAGGTGCATCCGAAGGACATCGCAGCACAGCGCGGCATCAAGTATGCTACGCTTCAGGCTCGCCGTGCCGCTTCCGGCAATGCAGCGGAAGAATAAGGAGCTGTTTGATGGCTAACGAAACCAAGAAGACGGTTACGGTCGAGCAGATCGGTAGCCCCATTCGCCGGCCTTCTGTTCAGCGTCAGACGCTGATCGGTCTCGGCCTTAACAAGATGCACCGGGTTCGGACTCTGGAAGACACTCCATCAGTTCGTGGCATGATCCGGTCTGTCCAGCATCTCGTTCGCGTCGTCGACGAGAAGTGAGACGGGAGTAGGAACCATGAAACTTAACGAAATCAAAGACAACGAAGGCTCCAGCAAGGACCGTATTCGCGTAGGTCGCGGTATTGGTTCGGGCAAGGGCAAGACTGGTGGACGCGGCGTCAAGGGTCAGAAGGCTCGTTCTGGCGTTGCTATCAACGGTTTCGAAGGCGGTCAGATGCCAATCTACCGTCGTCTGCCCAAGCGTGGCTTCAACAACATCTTCTCGTCTGACTTCGTCATTGTATCGCTTGGCCGGATCCAGGCTGCGATTGATGCGAAGAAGCTGGACGCGTCCGCGACGATCGACGCTGCTTCCTTGAAGGCTGCTGGCGTGATCCGTCGTGAAAAGGATGGCGTTCGTATTCTCGCAGACGGCGAACTGAAGGCGAAGGTTTCGATCAAGGCTGCAGGCGCTTCCAAGGCGGCTGTAGAGAAGATTGAAAAGGCTGGCGGTTCCATCAAGCTTCCAGAAGTTGCTGCTGAATAATGTGTCGATGAATCGCCCGGGGTGCTTCACACCGGGCGATTTTGCTCCCATATGTGGGCCTCACGAACCCGGCGGGACGCGGCGTTTAGCCGGGGTGTAACGGAAAATGGGGTGGGGCGTCGAGATTGGTTTCTGCACCTTCCATCTCCCGATTTTCTGAAATTGGAAATGAGACTGCTTTCTGCCTGGAGCCTGTTTGGCCGGCGGAACTGGTCAGGCGGAGATAGGCATGGCATCTGCAGCTGAGCAACTGGCCTCGAATCTGAACTTTTCTACTTTCTCGAAGGCAACGGACCTGAAGAAGCGCCTGTGGTTTACGCTGGCTGCGCTTCTTGTCTATCGTCTTGGGACACATATCCCACTTCCGGGCCTTAATCCGGAAGCCTATGCACAGGCATTCAAAGGACAGGCCGGGGGTATTCTTGGTCTGTTCAACATGTTTGCAGGCGGCGCCGTTCAGCGTATGGCGATCTTTGCCCTGGGCATCATGCCGTACATTTCTGCCTCCATCATTGTACAGCTGATGACGTCGGTTGTTCCGTCGCTCGAGAACCTCAAGAAGGAAGGCGAGCAGGGCCGGAAGATCATCAACCAGTACACGCGGTACGGTACTGTTCTGCTCGGAACGCTTCAAGCTTACGGCATTGCCGTCGGTCTTGAAGGCGGAAACGGCATCGTTCTGGATCCAGGTTGGTTTTTCCGAATTTCGACTGTGGTGACGCTGCTCGGGGGCACCATGTTCCTGATGTGGCTTGGCGAACAGATCACATCACGCGGGATTGGCAACGGCATTTCCTTGATCATCTTCGCCGGCATTGCTGCAGGCCTGCCGACTGCATTGGCGGGCACGCTTGAGCTGGGTCGTACAGGCGCGTTGTCCACAGCATTGATTCTCACTGTGGTGGTCGTCGCAATCGGTGTGATTGCTCTGATCGTGTTTGTGGAGCGTGCGCAGCGCCGCTTGCTTATCCAGTATCCGAAGCGTCAGGTCGGGAACCGCATGTTCCAGGGTGATACGTCGCACCTTCCTCTGAAGCTCAATACCTCTGGCGTCATTCCGGCAATTTTTGCATCGTCCCTGTTGCTTCTGCCTGCGACTGCGGCCGGCTTCGCTGGAAATACAAGCCTCCCGACCTGGGCAACGGCAATCATTGCCTCGCTCCAGCATGGTCAACCATTGTTCATGCTCTTCTATGGCTTGCTGATTGCCTTCTTTGCCTTTTTCTACACGGCAATTGTCTTCAATCCGAAAGACACGGCGGACAATCTCAAGAAGCATGGCGGCTTCATTCCTGGCATCCGTCCTGGCGAGCGGACCGCGGAATACATCGATTACGTCCTGACAAGAATCACGGTCGTCGGTGCGGTGTATCTCGTTTTCGTGTGCATTCTGCCTGAGACACTGATTGCGCGGACCGGGATCCCATTAGCCCTTGGTGGTACTTCGCTTTTGATCGTTGTCAGTGTTACCCTTGATACGGTAGCACAGATTCAGGGTCACCTCATTGCTCAGCAATATGAGGGACTGATCAAGAAGTCCAAGTTGCGTGGAGGAAAGAGGGGACGATGAGACTGATCTTTTTGGGACCGCCGGGAGCGGGGAAGGGTACGCAGGCGAAGCGCCTGACGGACAAGTATGGCATCCCGCAGTTGTCCACAGGAGATATGCTTCGCGCAGCCGTTAAGGCTGAGTCGGACATTGGCAAGAAGGCGAAGGCGGTCATGGATGCGGGCGGGCTCGTATCGGATGACATCGTGAACCAGATCGTGTCCGAGCGTATCGAGGCCTCGGATTGCGCCAAGGGTTTCATCCTTGACGGCTATCCGCGCACGGTGCCTCAGGCGAAGGCGTTGGCGGAAAACCTTCGAGCGAAGAATATTTCGCTCGATGCTGTGATCGAACTGAAGGTCGATGAAGAGGCTCTTGTTCGCCGAATCGAATCGAGGGTTGCGGAAACGGTTGCTGCAGGTGGGACTGTGCGTTCCGACGACAATCCCGAGTCATTCCGCAAGCGTCTCGTGGAGTATCGTGAAAAGACTGCCCCGCTATCCGAGTACTATGCAGCTCAAGGGCAGTTGGTGGTCCTGGATGGTATGGCGGATATGGATGTCGTAACGAAGTCTATTGAAGACGTCCTGGAAAAGTCAGCCGCTTGACTGAGTGCAACGCTGTTTGTTGTTAAAGAATCTTGGCGGGGCCGGTTGCTTTTGGGCACCGATTCCGCTAAACACCGCGCCAACTCGCGACATTTGATAGCGATTGGCTCGGACTGCTATTTGGTCCGGTCTTGTCGCTATGACTATATCGGATGAGATTTGAACTGGCGGCCTTATGAGGCTGCTCTCATGGAAGAAGCACCACTTGCCGGATGGCAACTGGAACGCAAGGAGAATAGGCGTGGCACGTATCGCTGGCGTCAACATCCCGACTGCGAAGCGCGTTGTTATTGCGCTGACCTATATTCACGGGATCGGCCCGAAGTTTGCGCAGGAAATCGTCGAGAAGGTCGGCATTGCTGCTGACCGTCGCGTACATCAGTTGACGGATGCTGAAGTTCTTCAGATCCGTGAAACGATCGACCGCGATTACCAGGTTGAGGGCGATCTTCGCCGCGAAACCGCTATGAACATCAAGCGTCTGATGGACCTTGGCTGCTATCGCGGTCTTCGTCATCGTCGCGGCCTTCCGGTGCGCGGTCAGCGTACCCATACCAATGCGCGCACGCGTAAGGGTCCCGCCAAGGCTATCGCTGGTAAGAAGAAGTAAGTTCGGTTAGATCCGGATTTTTGGAGGTTGGTGCCTTTGCATCGGCCTCCTTTTTGAGTTTGGGGTGAGTTTCGCCCTGGTGGAGCCGCTGGTGCTACGGCGGTGACGAGATCAACGAAAGGAATACCATGGCCAAGGAAGCCACACGCGTACGCCGTCGCGAACGCAAAAACATCACGTCTGGCGTTGCGCACGTCAACTCGACCTTCAACAACACCATGATCACGATCACGGACGCACAGGGCAATGCAATTGCCTGGTCGTCTGCTGGTGCAAAGGGTTTCAAGGGTTCGCGTAAGTCTACGCCGTTCGCCGCTCAGATTGCTGCCGAAGACTGCGCCAAGAAGGCCCAGGAACACGGTATGAAGTCTTTGGAGGTGGAAGTTTGCGGTCCCGGTTCTGGTCGCGAGTCTGCTCTGCGTGCACTCCAAGCTGCTGGTTTCATGATTACGTCGATCCGCGACGTAACGCCGATCCCGCACAATGGTTGCCGTCCGCGCAAGAAGCGCCGCGTCTAATGCGTGAAGGGAGGTCTGCAATGGTGGGCCTTCGTTAAGTTTGAGTGATGCCGCCTGACTTCGATTTGAGGTCTGGCGGCTTTGCCGTAACGCCGATGAGCTTGTTATCGGTGCTTCTCATGCTCGGTTGCCACGATTGGATAGTGGCAGCGAATGGAAGGTTTGAAACATATGATCCAGAAGAACTGGCAGGAACTGATCAAGCCGAACAAGGTGGAGTTTAGCTCCTCCGGCCGTACCAAGGTTACGCTGGTTGCGGAACCCTTGGAGCGGGGATTCGGTCTGACGCTCGGCAATGCGTTGCGTCGCGTGCTCTTGTCGTCGCTGCGCGGCGCTGCGGTCACCGCAGTCCAGATCGATGGTGTTCTGCACGAGTTTTCGTCTATTCCGGGCGTCCGCGAAGATGTCACGGATATCGTTCTGAACATCAAGGAAATTGCCATCAAGATGGATGGCGATGATTCCAAGCGCATGGTTGTGCGCAAGCAGGGTCCAGGTGTTGTCAAGGCTGGTGATATCCAGACGGTTGGCGATATCGAAATCCTCAATCCGGATCACGTTATCTGCACCCTCGATGACGGTGCGGAGATCCGCATGGAATTCACGGTCAACAACGGCAAGGGCTATGTTCCTGCCGAGCGTAACCGTGCAGAAGACGCGCCGATCGGTCTCATCCCGGTCGACAGTCTCTACTCGCCGGTCAAGAAGGTGTCCTACAAGGTGGAAAACACCCGCGAAGGACAGGTTCTGGACTACGATAAGCTGACGATGACGATTGAGACGAACGGCTCAGTCACGGGTGAAGACGCTGTCGCGTTCGCTGCCCGCATTCTTCAGGACCAGCTGTCTGTCTTCGTCAACTTCGACGAGCCGCAGAAGGAAGCTGAGGAAGAAGCCGTCACTGAACTTGCGTTCAATCCGGCGCTTCTCAAGAAGGTTGACGAATTGGAGCTTTCTGTCCGTTCGGCAAACTGCTTGAAGAACGACAACATCGTCTACATCGGCGATCTCATCCAGAAGACCGAGGCGGAAATGCTGCGCACGCCGAACTTCGGTCGCAAGTCGCTGAACGAGATCAAGGAAGTACTGGCATCCATGGGCCTCCATCTTGGTATGGAAGTTCCTGCCTGGCCGCCGGAAAACATCGAAGATCTCGCAAAGCGCTACGAAGATCAGTACTAACCCGCACGCATTTCCAGGTGGGGCCGATTGGGCGTCACCTGGTTCAATGGAATGCGAATTTAAACTGCAGGCAAATGCTTGCAAGTAAAGGAGACACGAGATGCGTCACCAAAATTCCGGCCGCAAGCTCAACCGCACCGCCAGCCACCGCAAGGCAATGTTTGCCAACATGGCTGCTTCGCTCATCACGCACGAGCAGATCGTAACGACCCTGCCGAAGGCAAAGGACCTTCGTCCGATCGTTGAAAAGCTGGTCACCCTCGGCAAGCGCGGCGACCTGCATGCGCGTCGCCAAGCGATTTCGCAGATCAAGGATCAGGACGCCGTTCGCAAGCTGTTCGACGCGATCGCAACCCGCTACGCTTCGCGCAACGGCGGTTACCTTCGCATCATGAAGGCTGGCTACCGTCAGGGCGACAATGCTCCGCTCGCAGTCATCGAATTCGTCGAGCGTGACGTCGATGCCAAGGGCGCTGCCGACAAGGCTCGCGTTGCCGCCGAAGCAGAAGCTGCTGAAGCCGCTTGATTTGATCCTCATAGGTCAGTCGTTAATTAGAAAACCGGTAGGGCGACCTACCGGTTTTTTCGTTTGGTGGGGTCCACCCTTCTTTATACGGTCTTTGGTTTCTCAACGGTCAGGGCACCGTGGGATCGCAGCTAACTGCCATTGGGCACTGTGCAGTCGCGTCTCGAACCATTTCACTTCGAAAGCGACTTGCACCGGCTCGTTTGTTCAAGTTTGTCGGACCGGTTGATTGTGTCGCTTGGGCCGTCTCCATTTTTGAAGCGGTTTGCGGACAATCCGATAGCCCAGCAGGACTGCCGCGATCGCAATATATGTGGCCGGTTCAAGTGTCAGACTTTTCCGAGCCAGCACGAAATGCAGAACCGCCCCTGCCAGGATGATGTAGCTCAGTTTGTGCAGTGTATTCCATCGTGGGCCCAAACTACGAATTGACCATCCATTCGAAGTGGCGGCTAAAGGTAGCAGCAGGATCAGGCACGCCATGCCGATTGTGATGTAGGGCCTTCGCACGATGTCAGCCCACACGGCATGAATATCAAGCCGAAGATCCAGCACGACATAGACGGTGAAGTGGAAGAGCACATAATAGAAGCCGAGGAGACCAAGCGCCCGCCGGTAGCGAAACCAGTTTATGCCGGTAAGGTCGCGCAAGGGAGTAACGACAAGCGCAGCAATCAAGAAACGCAGCGCCCAGATGCCCAGTAGGTGCTCCAATCCCTTGACCGGGTTGAAACCAAGACCACCGGTCATTGCCTGGTAAACATACCACGCGGCAGGCAATAGGCCCAAGAGGTAAAGGGCCCAGACGCTTGGACCGTGCAAGCGTCGTGGGAGGTCAGGAAAGGAAGGCATCAGTAGTTCGCCTTCAGGTCCATTCCGGCATAGAGGCTGGCAACTTCCTCCGCATAGCCGTTAAACGGCAGCGTTGGCCTGCGGTCAGGAAACAAGCCGCTTCCCTCTCCAATCCGCTGTTCTGTGGCCTGACTCCAGCGTGGATGGTCCACGGCCGGATTGACGTTGGAATAGAAGCCATACTCCTTGGCATTGGCATTCTTCCACGTTGTATCCGGCTGCTTGTCAACGAGCTTGATCTTGACGATCGACTTGATGCTCTTGAATCCATATTTCCATGGCACAACCAGCCGGATAGGGGCGCCATTTTGATTGGGCAAGGTCTCGCCATAAAGGCCCACGGCAAGAATGGTCAATGGATGAGCGGCCTCGTCAAGGCGCAGCCCTTCAATATAGGGCCAGGACAAAGGCTGTAAGAAGCCGCTCTGGCCGGGCATCTCGGAAGGGCGTACAATGGTTTCGAACGCGACGTATTTGGCACTGCCCTGTGGCTCCACCTGATCGAGCAGAGCCTTGAGCGGAAAGCCGATCCACGGAATAACCATCGACCATCCTTCGACGCAGCGCATCCGATAGGTCCGCTCCTCGAGCTGCATTTTCATCAGCTCTTCCAGACCGAAGGTTTTTGGCTTGTTGACAAGACCCTCCACCGCCACAGCCCAAGGTGTCGGCTTGAAGTCTCCTGAATTTTGAGCGGGATCGGACTTGTTGACGCCAAACTCGTAGAAATTGTTATAGGTCGTTACCGCCTCTTTCGGCGTCAATTTTTCATCCAGCTTGTAAGGCCCAGGCTTTGCCTGCAGTGGTGCAGCAGAGGCACTCACCGCCGTGCCGGAAAGCACGAGACCTGCTGCTGCGCCGCCGATAAATGTCCTACGGGACAAATAAACCCGCTGGGGCGTAATTTCGTTCGAGGAGATTTTGGGAGGGTGGTAGACACTCATGGCAGTTCTCTCTCAACACTATGTTGGATCTTTCTATCACTACGTAACGTGTTGGTGGAGAGTTTCAGGCCTCACGCAAATTAAATCGAGGGGAACATTTTCGTGTATGTCGGAGAGCCGGAGGCGTACCGCTTTGACCTGTGCTGATAGTGACAGCAAAATTCCTTTGGAGTAGGGATTAGACATAACAATTGGTCTTGCCGCCGACATGGATGGCAGATTTTGAATCGAGGATAACACCATGCCTGCTTACCGGTCCAGAACGACGACTCACGGCCGCAATATGGCGGGTGCGCGCGGTTTGTGGCGTGCTACCGGCGTGAAAGACAGTGATTTCGGCAAGCCAATCATTGCTGTCGTTAACTCCTTTACCCAGTTTGTGCCCGGCCACGTACACCTGAAGGATCTCGGCCAGCTGGTCGCGCGCGAAATTGAAGCAGCCGGCGGCATTGCCAAGGAATTCAACACGATCGCGGTAGATGACGGAATCGCGATGGGGCACGATGGCATGCTCTATTCACTGCCCTCGCGTGAAATCATTGCCGACAGCGTGGAATACATGGTGAATGCCCATTGTGCTGATGCCATGGTCTGCATTTCGAACTGCGACAAGATCACGCCCGGCATGCTGAATGCTGCAATGCGCCTCAATATCCCGGCCGTGTTTGTTTCCGGCGGTCCGATGGAAGCCGGTAAAGTCGTTCTGCATGGCAAGACAGTCGCGCTCGATCTGGTCGATGCGATGGTCGCTGCTGCAGATGACAAGATTTCGGATGAGGAAGTGGCCGTAATCGAGCGTTCGGCTTGTCCCACCTGCGGTTCCTGCTCCGGC
The DNA here is from genome assembly GCF_001427345.1 of Rhizobium sp. Root149. Lineage (NCBI taxonomy): Bacteria > Pseudomonadati > Pseudomonadota > Alphaproteobacteria > Hyphomicrobiales > Rhizobiaceae > Rhizobium > Rhizobium sp. Root149. The sequence goes on along the minus strand of NZ_LMGD01000012.1, from coordinate 971,838 downwards.
ATGTTCACCGCAAATTCCATGAACTGTTTGACTGAGGCCCTTGGTCTTTCGCTTCCCGGAAATGGTTCTACTCTCGCAACCCATTCTGATCGCAAGCGGCTGTTCGTCGAGGCCGGTCACCTGATCGTGGATCTCGCCCGCCGTTATTACGAGCAGGAAGACGAGGGCGTGCTGCCGCGCAACATTGCCACGAAACAGGCATTTGAAAATGCCATGGCACTCGACATCGCGATGGGCGGCTCGACGAACACCGTTCTGCATATCCTTGCCGCAGCCCACGAAGGCGGGGTCGATTTCACGATGGATGACATAGACCGCCTCTCGCGCAAGGTGCCCTGCCTCTCGAAGGTCGCACCCGCGAAGCAGGATGTCCATATGGAGGATGTCCATCGCGCAGGCGGCATCATGCGCATTCTGGGCGAGTTGGAGCGAGGCGGTCTCTTGAATACTGACTGCAAGACCGTCCACGAAGCAACGCTCGGCGATGCCATCAACCGGTGGGATATCACACGCACAAATTCGGAAACCGTTCGAACCTTCTTCAAGGCGGCTCCGGGTGGCGTACCTACACAGGTTGCGTTTTCCCAGTCTTCACGCTGGGACGATCTCGATACGGACAGCGAAAAGGGCGTTATCCGCTCGGTTGAGAGCCCATTCTCGAAGGATGGAGGCTTGGCGGTGCTTTACGGAAATATCGCGCTGGACGGCTGCATCGTCAAAACCGCTGGTGTCGATGAATCCATTCTCAAGTTCACCGGGCCTGCCAAGGTTTACGAAAGCCAGGATGCGGCTGTTAAGTCGATTCTCGGCAACGAGGTTGTCGCGGGTGATGTCGTCGTCATCCGTTATGAGGGACCGAAGGGTGGACCAGGCATGCAGGAAATGTTGTACCCGACGAGCTACTTGAAGTCGAAAGGCCTGGGTAAAGCCTGTGCGCTCATCACCGATGGCCGCTTTTCTGGCGGTACCTCAGGTCTCTCGATCGGTCATGCTTCACCGGAAGCGGCAAACGGCGGGGCAATTGGGCTGGTGAAGAACGGCGATATGATCGAAATCGATATTCCGAACCGTACAATCAACCTGAAGATTACCGATAGCGAGCTGGCTGCTCGCCGTGCCGAGCAGGATAAACTGGGCTGGAAGCCGGTTGCTCCGCGCAAGCGTAACGTAACAACGGCATTGAAAGCCTATGCTGCTTTCGCATCCAGCGCAGACAAGGGCGCGGTCCGAATTCTGCCTGAATAATGAGTTGCAAGGCTAGCTAATTTTGAGAAAGGCGCTCGCTCAGGGGGGCGCCTTTCTTGTTTGAATTTATAGTTGCAGCATAGCCTATAAATTTAGAATATATATCATATTTTGTATTCAGATCGTATTCATGAACTGAAAGTATTGTGTGCCACAGAAGATCGAACGATCTTCAAGTCTTGTTGTCCCCCATCTTCGCTTCTGAGGACTCATCCATGAAAAAGCTCGGCTTGGCACTTTGCCTGGCGTTCGCAGCATCTGCATTTGCAAGCATTTCTGCATCTGCCAGCGATTATGCGTTTCGACTTCACAACAGAGCCAATGGCTACACCATAAATGGCTTCTATACATACCAGAATGGCAAATGGAGCGAGAACTGGCTCGATTCGCGTATTAGGCCGGGCGAATACGCCAACATGGACTGGTTCAGCAATGAAGGAAATTGCGTCGTTCCATTCCGCGTGAGCTGGGATGGATACGGTGCTGACGACTTCAAGGTCGACTGGTGCAAGGGTGTCAGCAACATCTACATGAAAGATAAAGGCTTTAGCTGGGATTGATTCCCGGCCTAGGGCGACCGGGACCGCTGGTGACCGGTCCGCTCTTCCGGCATGAGATCAAACCCCGCTCTAAAGGGGCTTGATCAATCCCTTGTAGGCCTCGTTGAGTTGCTTCAATCGCTCCTCATACGCACTTCGCAAGCAAGCCGCATCGCTTCCACATGTCGTTCGCTTCTTCAGCCAAGTCGCTTGCTCATCCCGCACCAGATCCCGGTTCCCCATAGGCATCAAGCCGGTAAGAATTTCAAAAGTCGTGGCCATTTTGACGTCGAGATCGTTCAGGGCCCTGTCTTCGCAAATCGTCTTTTCGTCTGCCGCAAGCTCGCTCTTTGTGCAATCGAAGCTGGCAGCATGGCTTGTTTCTGGCAGCATGATGTTGCTTGCAAGGGTCGCCAGAACGGCCACCAGAAGCGCTGGTTTGACATGGGTCATCAGGTATCTCCGTCTTGAGCGGAAATTACGGATGAGCTGCAAAATGGTTCCACCGCGTGTCATCGAAAGCGGCTTTCGCATCATCTCTGTCGCAGCTTCTGGCATTTCTCAGCAGTGATCCTAAGTAACCAGCCACGATCATCTTTCACCTTGTTCGGCCATCTTTCCTTTCTAACCTATCCAGCTACAAGGTCACCATTGCTTTGTTGAAGAGGAATCACATGCTCAACCTGCCGAAAACCCTATCCAGTATGTTGATAGCCTTGGCATTCCTGCAGCCACTACCCGTCATGGCGCAGGAGAAGACGCTTCCGCAAAGCCAGCAGCAAATGCAGCTATCTTTTGCGCCGCTTGTGAAGCAGACCGCAGGAGCGGTCGTCAACGTCTATGCTGAGCGTGTGGTGCAGCGGCTCAATCCCTTTGCCGGTGATCCGTTCTTCGAACGTTTCTTCAACCAGCGCATGCCGAACCGATCGGAGAAGCAGTCTTCGCTGGGGTCCGGGGTAATCGTTTCTCAGAACGGACTCGTCGTGACGAATACGCACGTCATTGAAGGCGCTGACGATATCAAGATCGCACTTCCGGACGGTCGTGAATTCCCATGCGAAGTGCTGCTCAAGGATGAAAGCATCGATCTGGCTGTTCTGAAGATCAAGGCGAATGAACAGTTCCCGGTTCTCGGCATAGGCAATTCGGACGCGGTAGAGGTCGGCGATCTGGTTCTGGCAATCGGAAATCCCTTTGGCGTTGGGCAGACCGTGACGAGCGGCATAGTCTCAGCACTTGCCCGTAATCAGGTGACCGACGGCGACGTCGGCTTCTTCATCCAGACGGATGCCTCGATCAATCCCGGCAATTCCGGGGGCGCCTTGATGAACATGAAAGGCGAACTGATCGGCATCAATACCGCGATCTTCTCCAGGGGCGGCGGTTCGAACGGCATTGGCTTTGCTATTCCCGCCAATCTCGTAAAGGTCTTCCTTCAGGCGGCAGAAGCCGGCAAGAAATCGTTCGAGCGTCCCTATGTTGGTGCAACCTTCCAGCCAGTGACCTCCGAAGTCGCAGAAGCGCTCGGGTTGAAGACGGCGCGTGGCGCTTTGGTGGTTAGCGTGACTGAGGGTGGTCCCGCGGACAAGGCTGGCTTGAAGGCTGGCGAAGTGGTAACGGGCGTCAACGGCATCTCGGTCGAACACCCTGATGCGCTTTGGTATCGTCTGACGACAGCTGGCCTTGGTAATGCAACAAAGCTGACCGTCCAGCAGGGTGGCGCACAGCGTGAACTTAGCATGGTCATTGGTGCCGCTCCGGAAAGCGTGCCGCGCGATGTTCGCCTGATCGAGGGCAGAAATCCCTTTGCTGGGTTGCGGGTCGCCAATCTCTCGCCGCGTCTTGCGACGGAAGTGCGTCTTCCGACAGACAAGACGGGGGTTGTCGTCACGGAAGTCGTCAAAAATTCCCCCGGTGCGCGTCTTGGTTTCCAGGCGGGTGATATCATCGTATCGGTGAACGGCGATCCTGTGCCATCCACAAAGGCAATGGCAGCTCTGGTGGAAGACAATCCCGGCTTTTGGCGTGTAGAGATCGAGCGTGGCGGCCAGCGTATCCGTCAATTCTTCAGATGAGCGGCGATCTGTTCGCGCCCAGGATTCCGGAAGCCGTCGCCAATCGTCGGCCGCTCGCGGACAGGCTGCGCCCCACCTCCCTTGCGGAGGTGACGGGCCAGTCGCACCTCACGGGCGAAGATGGCGTCCTACGCCGGATGATCGCGTCGGGTTCGCTTGGATCGATGATCTTCTGGGGACCGCCCGGGACAGGAAAAACGACGGTCGCAAGATTGCTGTCAGGTGAAGCCGGTCTGGCGTTCGAGCAGATATCCGCCATTTTTTCGGGTGTGGCCGATCTCAAGAAAGTGTTCGAAACAGCACGGCTGCGCAGGCATGATGGGCGACAGACATTGCTGTTCGTCGATGAGATTCATCGCTTCAACCGGGCGCAGCAGGACAGCTTCCTGCCGGTCATGGAAGACGGCACGGTGATCCTTGTCGGCGCAACGACAGAAAACCCAAGTTTCGAATTGAACGCCGCTCTCCTGTCCAGGGCGCGGGTGCTGACCTTCCGTTCTCATGACGAGGAGAGCCTGAGCGAACTCCTGCTGCGCGCGGAGCAAGCCGAAGGCAAGCCGCTTCCGCTCGATGATAGTGCGCGCGGCGCACTTCTAAGGATGGCGGATGGCGATGGGCGGGCGGTTCTGACACTTGCTGAGGAAGTCTGGCGTGCGGCTCGGGCAAATGAGATTTTCGATGTCGATGGCTTGAGCGCAATCGTTCAAAGGCGAGCTCCGGTCTACGACAAAAGCCAGGACGGCCACTACAATCTGATCTCTGCCCTGCATAAATCCGTGCGCGGATCCGATCCCGATGCCGCGCTCTACTATCTTTGCCGAATGTTCGACGCGGGCGAGGATCCTCTTTACATTGGCCGCCGATTGGTTCGCATGGCGGTGGAAGACATCGGGCTAGCCGATCCGCAGGCATTGGTGGTGTGTAATGCGGCCAAGGATGCCTATGACTATCTCGGATCACCTGAGGGTGAGCTGGCTTTGGCGCAGGCTTGCGTTTACCTGGCAACCGCTCCCAAGTCGAACGGTGTCTACACTGCCTACAAAGCTGCGATGCGCGCCGCCAAGGAGCACGGCTCTCTCGTGCCGCCAAAGCATATTCTCAATGCACCCACCAAGCTTATGAAGGGTGAGGGCTATGGCGACGGATACCGTTATGATCACGACGAGCCCGATGCCTTTTCCGGTCAGGATTACTTCCCGGAAAAGATGGGCAGAGTGACTTTCTACGATCCACCGGAACGCGGTTTCGAGCGCGAGATCCGCAAGCGGCTCGACTGGTGGGACAAGCTGAGGCGCGAACGAAACCCGCGTTAACCGCGGCTCTGCTTGGGCGCTGGAATGCTATTGGCAGGTGGCGCCACCATTTTCACGGAGGAATCTGCCAGTCCATGGTGGCCTTCCGCATCAACGATGAGATGCCACGTTCCGTCTTCCGGAACGACCAGTCGGATCGGCGATTTTTTCGCAACGCCTCCGATATACTTGAAGTCGAGACGCTCGTTGAAGCGCTGCCAGGCAGTGGCATTCATCAGCCGCACGTTGTTTACCGCACTCATTGTCACTTCGATCGTGGTGCCAGCGCGCTGCTGCTTAAGATCATAATGTGTGAAACGAAAACTCGGGCCTGCCATTTCCAACTCCAGAACAGTCTGCTGCCCGTAGTTAGAACGCAAAGTGTTAAAGTTCGGTAGGTCTGCATTCGTCTCTCCGGACGAGACTGAATATTATAATTTACAGTAAAGATATTATTTAATACGGGAATGAACGTGATAAAGGGACATCTTTTGAATATGATTTGCAATTAAAATACATTCTGTATTGTCAAAAAATTTTAATAAAACTGCAGCAGGTTTTATAGAATGCGAGTGAAAGTTCAAATTTTATGTGTTAGATCGCCGCCAACATCGAAGGCGGAGAGATTAGTCAGCCGCTCCGGCAATCTCAAAACCGGTGTTGAATGTATTACTGAGTAAACGCACTAAGTATCAAATCATAAAAAAACGAATATCATGAGGAGAGGACGCAATGACGTCAGGCTCGAATGACAACTTTTATTTTGAAGACGAAAATCAGCAGATCAATGAATATGTAGAAGAAGACTACGGCGGTCCTCGTAAGATCCATCCTGAACAATATATGGAATCGCGCTCTCCCTCCATGTTCCACACCCCTTGGATCCCCATGTGTTACAGGGTCGATGTGCCCGCGCCGAAGAAGAAGGCTGCGTAATTTCATCTCGATCGTCGATCGGGGGGGCTGTATGGACTTCCCAGTCGTCGCCCTGCGCGCTACTTGGCGAAGCATGCGCCATTCATCATGCTTCCTCCTATTCCTCATGCGTTTCTCTGCCCCCTTTGCGATGTTGGCGATTGCAGGGCAGACGCTTGCCGCCGATTTGCGCCGCGGCGAGCAGATCTTCAAGCAATGCGCGAGCTGCCATACGCTTCAGACGAACAGCAATGGCTTCGGGCCAACCTTGAACGGTGTCATTGGCAGAACTGCCGGCACAGTCCCGAACTTCCGATATTCCCCCGCAATGACGGAAGCGGGCGCGAAGGGTCTTGTCTGGGACGAGGCTGCGCTTTCAGAGTTCCTGCGAAGCCCGAAGAGCAAGGTGCCGGGCACCAGCATGCGCTTCTGGGGGTTCTGGTTTCGATCGGAAATCGATGATGTCGTGGCTTACATCAAGGCAAACCAGTGACGGTTTCGGGGTCATTTTGTGCGTGGCCGCCTAAAGGCAGGTTTTCCCCAGGCCGCGTCTCCCTGGTTAAGGATGTGTTTATAGATTCGTGAAAAATGGAGAATGTATTGGCAAGGTCTGATGAATGAGGCTGGGGCAAAGGGAGGCCGCTTTCACAGACCGAGGATGTCCCGATGATCGCCCGCGCATCGGCCATACGTGGGCTGTGTATGGAGTTTACGAACATGATCAAGAAGCCGCTTGCCCTGGCCGTCATTGCCAGCCTTACTGCTCCGCTCGCCACGACCGCTTCCGCAGCAGACCTCACTTCATCCTATCAGGAACCGCCTGCCTATAACGAGCCTGCTGCACGCAGCGGCAACTGGGATGGCGCCTATGTTGGTGCGCATGGCGGTTTTGTTTCGCGCCGTTTGAACCCCTTCAAGGGTGGCAAGGGCGTTGCTGCTGGCGTTCAGGGTGGTTATCAGGCGGATGTCGGCGGCGTTGTTGTCGGCGGTGAAGGCGAATTGTCCTACCTCGGCGATGCTGACGTGAAGGTCAATGGTGGCAAGCTGGAAGAGCGTCATCGTCTGGGCCTGAAGGCGAAGGCAGGCGTTCCGCTCGATCAGACGCTCCTGTACGGTACGGCCGGTATGGCCATGACCAACTTCCGCGATAACGGCGGCGTCTCGGGCCCGGATGGCTGGAAGGCAGGCTACATCGTTGGCGCTGGCATCGAGCAGAAGTTCAACGACAAGATCTCGGCCAAGGTAGAATACAATTACACCGGAACGCCGAATGTTCGAAGCTTTGCGGGTGGTGTTGCCTCCGAGCAGGATGTGCATGATCACACCGTCAAGGCTGGCGTGAACTACAAGTTCTAAGTCGCCCGACTGTCAGGAATTCCAATGGCTCTCTCGCAATTCGGGAGGGCCATTTTGTTTGAACTGCCCATGCAGCTCACTTTAGTGGTATTTCGCCTTGCCAATGCCATGTTTGGCGGGGCACTCGAAATGGGATACGGGCCGGGCCTGTCTGATTCGAGCGCACGTGCAGCTCATCGGATTGCAAAGCGGCACAATCCGGCCCGGCAATGAATGTGAAGACTGAAGGGCTTCGAGAGAAGCCGATGAAATTGAAGTGACAAGGAGAGAGCGATGATCGACGCCAGAGGCGGCATTTCCGGTTTGCAGCCGCACATCACAGTTATCGGCGTCGGCGGTGGCGGCGGTAACGCGATCAACAACATGATTGCGGAAGAGCTGGCAGGCGTAGAATTCATCGCCGCCAACACGGATGCGCAGGTGCTGGCCACGTCCAAGGCGCAGCGCCGTATTCAGCTCGGTGCCCATGTGACCGAGGGTCTGGGCGCCGGCTCGCTGCCGGATGTCGGTCGTGCCGCTGCGGAAGAATCCATCGATGAGATCATGGATCATCTCTCCGGCTCCCATATGTGCTTTGTAACGGCAGGCATGGGCGGAGGAACCGGCACGGGTGCAGCTCCGGTCATCGCGCGGGCTGCCCGCTCTGCCGGTATCCTCACGGTCGGTGTCGTCACGAAGCCTTTCACCTTCGAAGGCAATCGCCGCATGAAGACGGCTGAAGCCGGGATCGAGGAACTGCGCCAGGCCGCTGACACGGTGATCGTGATCCCGAACCAGAACCTCTTCCGCATTGCAGACGCCAAGACCACCTTTGCCGATGCCTTCATGACTGCGGACCGCGTTCTCTTCGCAGGCGTGGGCTGCATTACGGATCTCATCGTCAAGGAAGGTCTGATCAACCTCGATTTCGCCGATGTGAAATCTGTCATGCGGGGCATGGGCCGCGCCATGATGGGTACGGGTGAGGCGGAAGGCCAGGGCCGCGCCATGCGCGCTGCGGAAGCCGCCATCGCAAACCCGCTGCTGGACGATATCTCCGTGCGCGGCGCGCGCGGCGTTCTCATCTCCATTTCCGGCGGTATGGATATGACGCTGTTCGAAGTGGATGAGGCCGCCAGCCGTATCCGCGATGAAGTGCAGGATGAGGCCGATATCGTGGTTGGCGCGATTTTCGACCGCAATCTTGATGGCCGTTTCCGCGTTTCCGTTGTGGCAACGGGTCTGGAAGGCCAGCCGCTCGCGGCTGAGTGATCGGCCTGAACCATTTGCCGGAAGTGACAGGCGGCGGGGCTGGAAACGGCTCCGCCGCTTTTTCATGACCGGTGACATGCGCTCTATGCAAACTCCCTCATGGACCTTATCCATTTCTCATCAAGTGGGTTGGGAGGAAGCCATGAGTCGGATTGAGGGAAAAATCGCGGTTATAACCGGTGGCACGCAAGGGCTGGGTGCCGCCATTGCCGAGCGCTTTGCCGCGGCAGGCGCAGGCGGCATCATCATTGTCGGGCGCGATGCGGAAAAGGGCCGGGGAGTGGCAGACCGTATTACCGGTGCGACAGGAATTGCCGTCGAGGTTGTTGCTGCCGATCTTGCCGATATCGATGCTGTCCGTACCGTTATTCCAGCAGCCGACAAACGCTTCGGCAAGGTTGATATTCTCGTCAATGCGGCGGGGCTGACTGATCGTGGCAATATTCTCAACACCACGCCGGAACTGTTCGACCGCATGTTTGCGATCAATGCCCGTGCGCCGTTCTTCCTGCTGCAGGATGCCGCCAGGCTGATGATCCGCGATGGCATCGAGGGCAGGGTGGTAAATATCGGCTCCATGTCTAGCCTCGCCGGTCAGCCCTTTCTTGCGCCCTATTCCGCCTCCAAGGGCGCACTGGCCACGCTGACCCGCAACGCGGCTTACGCGCTCATGCGTCACCGTATCCATGTCAACCAGTTGGATATTGGCTGGATGAACTCGGATCACGAGCGCAAGCTGATCCTCTCTGAAACCGGCGATCCGGATTTCATCGATCGTGCCGCCGCGACCAAACCCTTTGGCCGCATACTCAACCCGAAGGAGGTGGCCCGCACGGTTCTCTGGATGGCATCCGAGGAAAGCGGCATGATGACTGGCGCTGTTATCCCCTTCGATCAGTCCGTCTATGGCGGTTATGATGATGCACCGGTGCCGAAGGAGAAGTTGCAGGGGTAGCGGGCGGAACTGGCGCGACACCCAAGTATCTGCGCATCCACGGAAAATAATCACCACTTCTCGCAATGGATGTAACAACCAGAGTGACATAGTGTGGTTGCGGGATCGGCTTGAACGGGTCGATCCCGGGGCTCGTAACCCCACACACTTCGACTGGCATCCGCCTAACGAGATGCCCTCTCAGCTACTATTCGGTGGCTGAGCGCTTGAGTCTGCCCTATAAGGCTCTCCCACCCTCTATGGCTGGGGAGGCCCCGACGTATGTCCAAGGTGCTTGCACCTAAAGGTCGGGGCGGTCGTCGGTGTGCGATTTACGAACTCCCCGGTCGCCAGAGGCGCACGTTGCGCCTGCTGGTGTGCCGTTGTCCGTTCGGTTTGAACTCGCAATAGAGCAGGGCGGCTTGCCTCATGCAGGACTATAATCTCTGGGCCGATCTACTGGCCACGTTTCGCGCGTCTCCAGATGCCATCAAGGCCCTGTGGCTCCTTGTGCCGCCGGTATTTGTGCTGGGCGTGCTGGGGTTGGCGATCTGGACCCTGCGACTTCGGATCAAGCTCACATTACCCACGCCACCCGCACGACAGGATCGCCAGCCGGCGCTCGTTCTCGATCACGCGGATTTCGAAGCGCTCACGCAAGCCCAGGGCCGTGAGCCGCAAATGCTCGCCGTGCCATCTGCCAGATTATCCAGTTTCGGGGACCCATCCTGATCATGCTGAGGCGGACAGTTCAGTTGCAGAACGCAAACTTGTATCCGTGGCTCACCCCCCTCTGTCCTGCCGGACATCTCCCCCTCAAGGGGGGAGATCGGCCAGACGTTACCGCTCGGCAGTCGCGTAAACTGGAGATTGCCTCTTGCGGATAACCAGAAGAGTGCGTTGGGCTTCGCCGCGAATCGATCTCCCCCCTTGAGGGGGAGATGTCCGGCAGGACAGAGGGGGGTGAAGCGGCACGTCGCGTGTCTTGCGGAGCGACTTACACAGCACTCTTAGCCAGCGCCTCTGCAGTACCGACCGGATTTTTCGCGATGACCCTCAAATAGGCCTGCGCCGTCTGGTCTGGCACTGAGCGGCCCTGTTCCCAATCCCGCAATGTGCCCAGCGGGATCTGATAGCGTTCGGCAAATTCTTCCTGGGTAAGCCTCAATGCGCGCCGCATGACTTTCACCTGCGGCCTGCGCTGCGCGGCCCGCAACTCTTCTTGCGTCATCGGCGGATTATCGGGGTCGGCAAGCGCATTGGCTTCCGCTTCCTCGTCGGTCATGGCGGAAAGGCCTGGTCGGTTTATGTCGTTACTCTTGGTTAGGAGGAGGGACCCTTCTCGCCGCTTCCTTTGCTTCAGCACTAGCAGTAACGCGAGCCAACCTGTCTTGCCGCCTTTGACGTTCAATATACCAGTCATCGAAAAGATTTTCGACAAGACTGAGCAGCAGTTCGGCTTCGTCTGGATCGATATCAACGATTACGTTGATATCTTTTTCCATATGAGCACCAATATTGCCAATCTTCCGGATCGCTTCTATGGCCTCAAAGCTCTCTTCAGACACGCCCCGCGGCGCTTGACCTTCGTTGAATTGCTTTTTTAGTTCATTAATTTCTAGGTTTAGTGATTTCTCTCTTATGCCACAGAAGTCTCTAATCATGCCTTGTAAGCATCGCCTTGATAGCGTTGCGGATGCCTTCGGGCTTAGCTTCGATATCCGGCACGCCTCCAAGTAGTCTTGAGCGATTGGAGCTGGAATAAAATTTGGTAGAGAGCGTGCGCGGCTTTCTGGTTTTATAGGTAGATCTAGGATCTTTTCATTGATTCTGTAGTCATCGTTGAATTGACTTTCCTTTAGTGTTCCGTACGAGAGCGTGATTGTGACATTCTTGCAAGTTGAATTTGAACATCCAATCGATACAATTTGCACGCCAATACATTTTCCGTCGACGGTATCGCCTAAGTCAAAGCGGACTGTGGACACATCGTACTTGGCAGTGACGACCGTTTGGTGGCTTGAGCAGTAAGGGCATGTCCAGTTGAACTCTCTCATTGGCTGCCCTCATCTTAATGACAAAAGGCCCGAGGTTTCCCCCGGGCCGCATTCACTTCAAACTCTCTTTACTCAGCTGCATCCGCTCGTGGCGCCGCACGTGTCGCACTTCTCGCAGGTGCCGTTGCGCACCATGGTAAAGTTCTGGCACTCGGTGCACATGTTGCCGGTATAGCCCTGTGCGATGGAGCGCATACGGCGTTCGGCTTCCACCTTCTTCGCTTCCGTCTTTGCTGTCGCCGCGTCGGCGGCTGCCTTGTCGGAGAAGAGGGCGGTCGCAGCCTGCTGGCCTTCATCGGCCACCGCTTCCTCGGCAATCTCTTCCGCCAATTCCTTGGCGCGCTCTTCATAATCGCGCTTGAAGGAAACGACTTCCGAGGTCGAGATGGCAACCGTTGCTTCCAGCTTGCGGGCGGCAGAGCCTGCAAAGGCGGTTACGTTGCCAGCGCCGGAAGCCTTGGCCGGTGCCGCAGTGGCAGAACCCTTCGGTTCCGAACCAGCGCGGTCCAGGCTGCTGCTGGAAACCAGCGTTGGCTTGTGGCCACGGGTCCAGCCGGTGGAAACCAGGTTGGTCTTGCCTTCCTGAATGCCCTTGCCGAGTGCGGTGTTGGAGAAGTCCGACGTATCGACATGCGCCAGATCGTGACGTCCGAGGTAGGACACGGCGAGTTCGCGGAACACGTAGTCGAGGATCGACGTGGCGTTCTTGATCGCGTCGTTGCCGGTCACGATGCCAGCCGGTTCGAACTTGGTGAAGGTGAAGGCCTCCACATATTCTTCCAGCGGCACGCCGTACTGCAGACCCAGCGAAATCGCGATGGCAAAGTTGTTCATCATCGCACGGAAAGCAGCGCCTTCCTTGTGCATATCGATGAAGATTTCGCCGATGCGACCGTCACCGAATTCGCCGGTGCGCAGATACACCTTGTGTCCGCCGACATTGGCCTTCTGGGTGTAACCCTGACGGCGGTTCGGCAGCTTCTCACGCTCGCGGGTGACACGTTCGATAACGCGCTCGATGATCTTCTCGGTCACCTGAACGGCCTGCGCCGCTGCCGGTGCCTGGATGAAGTCTTCGACTGCATCCTCATCATCCTCGTCTTCGATCAGCGAGGCGTTGAGCGGCTGGGACAGCTTGGAACCATCGCGGTACAGCGCGTTGGCCTTCAGCGCCAGCTTCCAGGAGAGCATGTAGGCGCTACCGCAATCCTCAACGGTTGCCTCGTTCGGCATGTTGATCGTCTTGGAAATCGCACCGGAGATGAAGGGCTGTGCAGCCGCCATCATGCGGATGTGGGATTCCACGGAGAGATAACGCTTGCCGATCTTGCCGCAAGGATTGGCGCAATCGAACACGGCCAAGTGCTCATTCTTCAGGAACGGTGCGCCTTCCAGCGTCATTGCGCCGCAAACATGTACGTTTGCCGCTTCGATGTCCTTCTTCGCAAAGCCGAGATGCTCCAGAAGGTTGAAGCTCATGTCAGAAAGCTGCTCATCGGAAACCTTGAGGGTGTCCTTGAGGAAGTCCGCACCGAGCGTCCACTGGTTGAAGACGAACTTGATGTCGAAGGCAGCCTTCAGCGCACCGTTGACGGCTTCGATCTTCTCATCGGTGAAGCCCTTGGCACGCAGCGTCGAAGGGTTGACGCCCGGCGCCTGGTTGAGGTTGCCGTGGCCAACTGCATAGGCTTCGATTTCGGCAATCTGGCTTTCCGAGTAACCCAGCGTGCGCAGAGCTTCCGGAACGGCACCGTTGATGATCTTGAAGTAGCCGCCACCGGCCAGCTTCTTGAACTTCACCAGAGCAAAGTCCGGCTCGATACCGGTCGTATCGCAATCCATGACGAGGCCAATCGTGCCGGTCGGCGCGATGACGGTCGTCTGGGCATTGCGGTAGCCGTGCTTTTCGCCAAGCTCCAGCGCCTTGTCCCAGGCAGCCTTGGCATGGGCAACCAGATCCTGATCCGGATTTTCCGAATGGGTCAGCGGAACCGGGTTGACGGACAGGCCCTCATAGCCGGTTGCTTCGCCATAGGCCGCACGACGATGGTTGCGCATGACGCGCAGCATGTTTTCGCGGTTCGGAGCAAAGCCGGGGAAGGGGCCGAGTTCGGAGGCGATTTCGGCGGACGTCGCATAGGCAACACCGGTCATGATCGCGGTCAGCGAACCGGCAATGGCACGGCCTTCAGCCGAGTCATACGGAATGCCGGAAGACATCAGCAGACCGCCGATGTTTGCGTAACCGAGGCCCAGCGTGCGGTACTGGTAGGAAAGTTCTGCAATCTGACGCGACGGGAACTGCGCCATCATCACGGAGATTTCGAGAACCACCGTCCACAAGCGGCAGGAATGTTCGTAGTCCGCGATGTTGATGCGCTTTGTCTTGGCATCCTTGAACTGCAGCAGGTTCAGAGAGGCGAGGTTGCACGCCGTATCATCCAGGAACATGTATTCCGAGCACGGGTTGGATGCGCGGATCGGGCCAGCCGCCGGGCAGGTGTGCCAGTCGTTCATGGTGGTGTTGAAGTGCAGGCCCGGATCGGCAGACGCCCAAGCCGCGTAGGAAATCTTCTCCCACAGATCACGCGCCTTCAGCGTCTTCATGACCTTGCCGTCCTTGCGGGCGGTCAGGTTCCAGGTGCCGTCGTTTTCAACAGCGCGCAGGAAGTCATCCTTCAGCGAAACGGAGTTGTTGGAGTTCTGGCCCGCAACCGTCAGATAGGCTTCCGAATCCCAGTCCGTGTCATAGGTCTTGAACTCAAGATCCTTGTAACCTTGGCGTGCGAACTGGATGACGCGCTTAACGTAGTTTTCCGGAACCTGATCCTTCTTGGCAGCGCGGATTTCGCGCTTCAGGGCAGGGTTCTTGGTCGGGTCGAAGCAATCGTCGCCGTCAGCCTCACAATTCACGCAGGCCTTCATGATGGCCTTCAGGTGCTTGGAGACGACCTTGGAGCCGGTCACGAGCGCCGCAACCTTCTGCTCTTCCTTCACCTTCCAGTCGATGTATTCCTCGATATCCGGATGATCGATGTCAACAACCACCATCTTGGCCGCGCGGCGTGTCGTGCCGCCGGACTTGATGGCACCCGCCGCACGGTCACCGATCTTCAGGAAGCTCATGAGGCCGGACGAGCGGCCGCCGCCCGAAAGCTTTTCGCCTTCGCCACGCAGATAGGAGAAGTTGGAACCGGTGCCGGAGCCATACTTGAACAGGCGTGCTTCACGAACCCACAGGTCCATGATGCCGCCTTCATTGACGAGATCGTCCTCAACGGACTGGATGAAGCAGGCATGCGGCTGCGGGTGTTCGTAGGACGACTTCGACTTCGTCAGCTTGCCTGTGAAGGGATCGACATAAAAGTGGCCTTGACCCGGACCATCGATGCCATAGGCCCAGTGCAGGCCGGTGTTGAACCATTGCGGGGAATTGGGGGCGACGCGCTGCGTGGCCAGCATGTAGGCCAGTTCATCACGGAATGCCGCTGCATCTTCTTCAGACGAGAAATAGCCGCCCTTCCAGCCCCAGTAAGTCCAGGTGCCTGCAAGGCGGTCGAAGACCTGGCGCGCATCGACTTCAGAACCGTAACGTTCGCCTTCCGGCAGTTCCTTCAGCGCCTTTTCGTCCGCCACCGAACGCCAAAGGAAGGAAGGAACGTCATTCTCTTCAACCTTCTTGAGGATCTTCGGCACACCGGCCTTGCGGAAATACTTCTGCGCCAGAACGTCTGTCGCAACCTGGCTGAACTGTGCGGGCACATCAATATCCGCAAGACGGAACACGATGGAACCGTCCGGATTGCGGATCTCACTCGTGGCCTTGCGGAATTCGATTTCCGCATAGGCGCCAACGCCTGGCTTCGTGAAACGACGTTCAATGCGCATGTCTCTCGTCCTTGTTATGCGCCCCGCTCAGGCGCAGAAAGTCCCTGCGGCAGCCGTTGGGTCAACACCGGCAGCCGTGCCCTATCTCAGTCCGAATGGTAAATCATCCGTAGATGGTCGACCTGTATCTTGTGGCGAGTTTGGCTGCAAACACTAAATATAGCGTAAAAGCAGTTTTCCACCACCCCATGTCACGGAAGAAATCAGACGAAACGGCACAAAAATCCTGCCGGGGAAAACAGTGATGTTTTGCCCGTTTCATGCCTGCAGGATACAGGGTTTCGTTCTGTTAGAACCGGCCTCGTCATGCCCGGTTCAGTCGCCGCCGCAACATAGACGCTATCTTGTTCGAATGTGTGATTCCGTCAAGGTCTCGTTCGCAATGGATTTTTAACCACAAGATATTGTGGTGCTTGCCTGTGGAAACTGGGGACAAGCGAATCACTTAGTGAAGTCAACAACTTGCAGGCGGAAGTGCAAAAGCTGCACCGTAAGGCGAAAAATCACTTGACCGATACATGCCCTTGAAAATGGCGGGAAAACTGACAACCGCACAATTTTAACTTTCCTGGATTAGATTTTCGGAAAATTCGAATGGACGCGCCTGCTGACGCGTCTGTCTGCCGTCGGGGGTCTCTCGTGAATATCAAGAATTTCTCAATCCTGAAAAAGGTTGGCGTCGTCATGACGCTGATGAGCCTGTCTGCTGTCGTGATTGCTGGTGTGGGTGCGCAGGGGCTGAGCGTGCTGGGGTCTTCGCTGAAAAACACAGGCGCCCGTGAAGAGGTTGCGCGCGAGGCAATGGATCTGCGTGTTGATATCATCGCCATCAGCCGCATGACCTATCAGCTCGCCATGGCACCGGAAAAGGCAGCGGATTTCGCAGCCGAGACTGAAAAGCGCGCAAAGGAAATGCTGGACCGTCTGCCGAAGATTGCAGCGACCGCAGACGCGGAAGAGCAGAAGCAGCTGGCAGATGTTCGCACATCACTCGCCTCTTATTTCGACAGCATCCGCGCGATGGTGAAGATCGCGGGCTCGGAGCAAGGCAAGAACCCCGCCGTGCTGCGCGCGGCTCTCGACAAGGCTCTCGACGGGCAAAAGGCCGTGACTGCGGCAGTAAAGGTCTACAGCACCTATTCCTCCAACACTCTGGCAACGGCACGCGCCGATGCGCTGGCGGACTCACGCATGACCATGACGATCCTGCTGGCGACTGCGCTCGTCTGCATTGGTCTCGGTATCGCCATCAGCTTCCTGGTGGCTCGACGCGGCATCTCGGCGCCAATCCGCAGCTTGACGGCGGTCATGACCGAAATGGCCAACGGCAATGTCCGCAATGTGGTGATTGATACGGACCGCGCAGACGAAATCGGCGAAATGGCGAGAGCGCTGGAGATCTTCCGGGCCAACGAATTGCACATGCGCGAAATGGAGGCGCAGGAGCAGGCGCTCAATCGCCAGAGCAAGGATTTGCAGCAATCGATCAGCGGCATTGTTGCCGCCGCCGCCGCTGGCGACTTCAGCCAGCGAATTACCAAGACCTACGAAGATGCCGACCTCACGCGCTTCGCCTCTGGTGTCAACGAACTGGTCGAGAATGTTGACCGTGGCATCAACGAGGTCCGTCGCGTTATCGCTGCCCTTGCCGATCAGGATCTGACCCAGGACATGCAGGGGCATTTCCAGGGTGCCTTTGCCGAACTCCAATCGAACGTCAATGCGACGATGGCCTCGCTGAGGTCGACCATGGACAATGTTCGTGCGGCAGCCGGGACGATCACCGATAGCTCTGGCGAGCTTTCCGCCGCATCGAACCAGCTAGCCCGCAGAACGGAACAGCAGGCCGCAGCTCTCGAAGAAACCGCCGCAGCGCTTGAGGAAATCACGACCACGGTCAAAACCTCTACCCAGCGCGCAAACGAGGCAACCCGAATGGTGGCCGCGACGAAGGAAAGCGCAGGCCGTTCCGGCGGCATCGTTCGCGACGCAATCGACGCGATGGAGCGTATCGAGCAGTCATCGCAGAGAATCAGCCAGATCATCTCCGTTATCGACGAGATCGCCTTCCAGACGAACCTGCTCGCGCTGAATGCCGGCGTGGAAGCAGCCCGTGCCGGTGAGGCGGGGCGCGGTTTTGCCGTTGTTGCTCAGGAGGTCCGTGAACTCGCGCAACGTTCGGCGAACGCCGCGAAGGAAATCAAGTCCCTGATCAACAACTCTGCTCAGGAAGTGCAGGGCGGGGTGAAGCTGGTGCTCTCTACTGGCGAAGCGCTGAAGGAAATCGAGGATCTCGTTCATCACGTCAACGAACAGGTTTCCATGATCGCTCGTGCAGCGACGGAACAGTCGGCGGCCCTGGGAGAGATCAATACTTCCGTCAATCACATGGACCAGATGACCCAGCAAAATGCTGCCATGGTCGAGGAGACGACTGCCTCCAGTCAGGTACTCGCCAACGAAAGCAGGCAATTGACTGATCTGCTGTCGCACTTCCGTGTCAGCGGTTCGGCACAAGCCTATCGTTCCGCTGCGTAAGGGGAAGATTCTGACGTTGCGTGAGGTGCCGATACTCGTCGGCACCTCATTCACTATCTTTGGACCGGTTGTTCGGTAGCGGGTGCAATCTGGGTCTGGACCGGAGGGTTGGTGATGGAGCCGGCTGCTGCTGGCGCCTGCTGGGATGACGCCGTTGATCCGGTAGGCATCTGGTCTGTCCCGAGCGGTTGGTCCGTCTTGGCACCGTTGGAAGCTGCTACACGCCATACCGTGTTACCCGCATCATCGGCGACCAGAAGCGCTCCGGTCCCGTCTATCCCCACGCCCACCGGCCTGCCTTTTGCATTATCCCCTGACAGAAACCCGGTGAGGAAGTCCTGGGCTTTGCCATTCGGTTTCCCGTTTTCGAACGGTACGTACACGACTTTATAGCCATTGAAATGATCGCGGTTCCAGCTTCCGTGCTCTCCCACGAATGCTCCAGTGGTGTACGGAGGAGGCAAAGCAGAACCCATGGAGAATGTCAGGCCAAGAGCCGCCACGTGGCTGGAGAGGGCGTAATCCGGTGCTATGGCTTGCTTCACCATGTCCGGGCGCGGCGGGTGAACCCGTTTGTCGACGTGCTGTCCGTAGTAACTCCAAGGCCAGCCATAGAATCCGCCATCCTTGACGGACGTCATGTAGTCCGGAACCAGATTGGGCCCCAGTTCATCCCGCTCGTTGACAACGGTCCATAACTCGCCATTGGCCGGATTGATGCTCAGCCCATTGGGGTTGCGCAGGCCCGATGCAAAAACACGCGCTGCTCCGGTTAGACGGTCCACCTGCCAGATCGCGGCGCGGCCCTTCTCGGCTTCGATGCCGTTTTCAACAATGTTCGAATTGGACCCGACCGACACATAGAGCCATTTTCCGTCCGGGGAGGCGGCTAGATCCTTGGTCCAGTGATGATCAATCGGACCACCCGGCAGCGGCGTCAGCACGCGCGGCGTAGTACTGATTTGCGTATCGCCCGGTCGGTAAGGATAGGCGAGGATTGCATCTGTCGTCGCAACATAGAGGGTGTTGTCGAACCATGCCACGCCGAACGGGGAGTTGAGATCGGTCAGGAGATCGATCCGCTCGTCCACTTGGCCGTCGCGATTGGTATCGCGCAGGAGCGTGATTAGATTGCTCTTCTTCTTTGGCCCACCCGTGTCGCCATGGGCGATCGACATGATGAAGCCGCGTATGAAGTCTTTCGGTCTCGAGGTTGGCTCACCCGGTGGCGCTTTGCTCTGAACTACCAGTACATCGCCATTGGGGAGAGTATGCACGGTGCGCGGGTTCGCAAGGTCCTTGGCATAGGCGGTGACAGTGAAGCCATCCGGTGCCTTCGGCGCTTCTCCGTCCTTCCAGCCGATGACGGATGCAACTTTCAAATCCGGCAGAAGATATTGGCTCGGTTCCGGCAGGACAGGATTCGGCCCGATTTGCTGTGATACGTCAAAACTTGCATCGTCACCGTCGCTACAGGCAGCAAGCGCAAGCAAGGCCGTAGCAGCAAGGAGCGTCTTGGAAAATGGCGGGCGCATCATGCGATCACCTTCCATTCCCTGCGGCTGTGATGAGCCGTTGCAAGCCCGAACGTGATCAGGGCCACGACAGCCGTGACCGCTGAGAGAATGATTCCCATTGGGACCACGGCTGTCCAGCCATCGCCAGCATGGACGAAATTATTGAGGATGCCGAGGCTCCACATGATAAGAAATCCGACCGCCGCGGCGCCTCCGCCCATTTGATAGCGCGTGGAGGGACGAAGAAAATCGATCAGACCCAGAACGATGGCGATGCCACCAAACATCGCCCCCGCCAGAAGCAACCACGCGGAAAAATTCTGCCACATCAGGTTGCCGGTGCGCCAGAACAAGACGTCGGTAAAGAGCGTCAGAACGAAGCTGACAAACGGAAAGGGAAGAAAAAGACTGGATAGTCGGGTGCCTCTCCGAGGCAAACGCTGGGACGTGGTCATGGGGCGCACTCGTTCTGGGACTCGCATGCCCACTACGCACCAGTCACGAATTCGTTCCCTAAGAAAAAGACGACCCGGTCTATGCCGGGTCGCAAAGTCTGTCGATTTTCAGCCCTTGTGCCCCTTGGCAATCGGCTCCTGATAAGTGAAGCCCATGTCCCAAGGGAAGTAAATCCACGTGTCCTGGCTGACTTCGGTGATGAAGGTATCGACGGTCGGCACTCCCTTCGGCTTTGCATAAACGCAGGCGAAGTGTGCATTCGGCATCAGGGTGCGGACCTCCGAGGCAGTCTTGCCGGTATCCGTCAGGTCGTCCACGACGAGAATGCCTTTGCCGCCATCGACCATCAGGCTGGCATCAATACCTTTCAGCAGGTTCATTTCGCCCTGATTGACATAGTCATGGTAGGAGGCGACGCAAACGGTATCAATCAGGCGGATGTTCAGTTCGCGCGAAATGATCGCTGCGGGCACGAGGCCACCACGTGTGATGCAGACGATTGCGCGGAACTCCTGTCCTGATCCTGCCAGACGCCATGCAAGCGCGCGGGCATCACGGTGGAACTGGTCCCAGGAAACGGGGAAGGCTTTATCAGGAAGAGACATATGGTTCGCTCCGGGCGCGCTTGAGTTTGACAGGCGCCGAATGGGAACGGGCAGCCTGCGGAGCAACCGATAAAAGCTGCTCCGTTGGCCGTTGCTATTAGCTTTAATTCCTACAATTAGGCAAGATGGATGGAAGACGAGTTTATGTGGATCGAGTTCATCGCGAAAGAAGCGTAAACGCGGTCATCGAGGTCAGAAGAGAGCGCGTGACGCCGCCAAACAACATCTCCCACCAACGGGAATGTCCATAGCCCCCCATGATCAGCAGGTCGACGCTCTCGTCTGCAAGACGGGCCGTGATGGCTTCAGACGTGGAGGTTTGGCAGTTCTCTTCGGTGCGAATGCTCACCTTGACGCCATGCCGTGCAAGCGCAGTGGCGAGGTCGGCACCGGCCAGTTCCGGATTCTGACGTGGCATATCCGGCGGATCGACGGAAAAGATCTCAACGCTTTCCGCTTGTTGAAGAAACGGCAATGCATCGAATGCGGCACGAGCCGCCTCCTTCGATCCGTTCCAGGCGATGAGCGCGCGGCGGACGGGAAGCGAGCGGTTTGAACCATGCGGAAGAAGCAGAACAGGACGCCCACTTTCAAGGATGAAGGTCTCGAGGTCGGAGCTATTGTCTGCTTCCGCTTTGGCGTCATTCTGTCGAGCAACGATCAGGTCACAGGTGCGGGCAAGTTCGAGAACTGCTTCGGAGGAAGTTCCACCTGTCGAGACGTAAGATCTGAATTCGAAGGGGACGCCGGAGGATTCGGCGCGCTGGCGAAATGCCGCCTCAATCTTCCGGGTCTCTTCCTGCGCCGCTCGCTGCAAGGTCTCAATCGCTGTTGGATCCGGAATTTCCATCGGCGCGATCAGAGGGATTGTCGCGAGAGTCTCGGCTCGAAGTGCCATGATGTGCGCGGAAAACTGGCGCGCCAGCTGAATGGCAAACTCGGTGACGGGAGCGACGTTATGCTCGCTGTCCAGAACTGCAAGAATGGTCCGATAGCTCATTGTCTGATCTCCTCGGCAGGGTGGATAGATGTATCCCACCATCATCAAAGGAGATGGTCCTTGCATTGAGATGGGTCAAGAAGCCTTTTGGGGGAGGTTCGACCTTGGGTCAGGCTTCGGGCCCTGGATTGCTGCCTGCACGTGCCGCATCGAGCCCGCGGATCATGTCGGAAATCGCGTTCGCGGCAGCGTCGAGCTTTGCTTCATCTCGCGCTCTGACAACGAGTTCCGTGGAGAAGCGCTGACCGTCATACTTGGGATAGGAGCCGATGCTCGTTTCTGGATGAGCCTTCTGGATTGCGCCAAGCAGTGTGCCGATATCTCCCTCTCCATAGGGGCACGGCAGCGAGCGCGTCAACAAGTGCGACCCTTTTTGAAGTTCTGGCAGGATGTTATCCACCATGGCCTGAAATACCTGCGGCACCCCGGCCATCACATAGACGTTTTCCACGATGAAGCCCGGTGCGGTGGAGACGGGGTTCGCGATGTGACGCGCCCCCTTCGGCATACGCGCCATCCGCTGACGCGCCTCGGTGAACTCCATCTCCCGCCGCTTGTACATTTCCGCCAGCAGGCGCATTGCTTCAGCATCGTGTTCGCAAGTCAAACCGAATGCTGCCGACACGGCATCTGCCGTGATGTCGTCATGTGTCGGGCCAATGCCACCGGAGGTGAAGACATAGGTGTAACGCTTGCGCAGCGCATTGAGCGCTTCGACGATGGCGTCCTGCTCGTCTGCCACGATTCGCACTTCCTTGAGGTCAATGCCGGAAAGGAGAAGGACATCGGCAAGGTGACCAATGTTCTTGTCCTTCGTCCGCCCGGAAAGGAGCTCGTCGCCTATGGCCAGAATGGCCGCGGTTACGATCGTCGATGTCATTTTAGCCCTCGTGAAGTCTGCGACTGAATCATGATGTATGCGGATTCCCCTCGCGACAGAAGACGAATTCCAGCTTCCATTGTTACGAAATTATGATCACAACAGATCTTCCGTATTCGATTATTGAACAGTGCGTACCGCGCCTGGAGGCTGGAAGTTAGTATTTGCGCGGATAAGTATGCAGCTACCAGACGCGCTCCAATTGTTGGAGCCGAAACAGGAGGAATGAATGGCTAAGGTTCTCGTACTCTACCACTCGACGTATGGTCATATCGAAACCATGGCATATGCCGTTGCAGAGGGCGCAAGATCGGCCGGCGCCGAGGTGACCGTCCTGCGCGTGCCGGAACTGGTTCCGGAAGACGTCGCCAAGGCTTCTCACTACAAGATGGACCAGCCAGCAGCAGTCGCCAAGGTTGACGATCTCACAGAGTACGACGCCATCATCGTTGGCGCAGGCACGCGTTTCGGCACGGTAGCTTCGCAGATGCGCAACTTCTGGGACCAGACCGGTGGTCTGTGGTTCCAGGGCAAGCTGGTAGGCAAGGTCGGATCGGTCTTCACATCCACAGCCACGCAGCATGGTGGCCAGGAGTCAACGATCCTGTCGTTCATCCCGACCTTTCTGCACCATGGCATGGTCGTCGCAGGGCTTCCCTATGCATTCCAGGGCCAGATGGGCGTCGAACAGGTCAAGGGTGGCTCACCTTATGGCGCATCCACGATCACGGATGGCGACGGTTCCCGTCAGCCCTCGGAAATCGAGCTGGAAGGCGCACGCTACCAGGGGGCGCATGTGGCCAAGATTGCGACGAAGCTCGCTGGCTGATTGACCGAGCAGTTCATGTGCAAGAGGGGCGCGGGATCATTAGTCCGCGCCCTTTGCCGTTTCAGGCGGCAGGAGAAAACGGGCGAAACAGCCTCAGGCGTGCGGGAGGTCTTCTTTGTTTCCCGCCTTTCCAGTCAACGACGAACTGAATGACATCCGCCGCAGCCTGCTGTGTGAGCGGTTTGGCGATGACGCCCAGAGCCCCGGCATCGCGCCCTTCGACAAGCATCGGATTTCCGGTTACGAAAATGACCGTCAGGCCGCGTCCGGTCAGCAGCCGGGCAAGCTCGGGGCCGGTCTCGCCATCGGCAAGCCGTACATCGACAAATGCTATGTCCGCTTCTCGGGCATAATTGAGCGCGACGGTCATATCTGGCGCGATGCCGATGACCTCGTGCCCGCTGCGCGAAATGGCCTCTTCCAGATCCATCGCGATCAGAAGGCTGTCCTCTACGATCAGAAAACGATGCTTCACTACTAAAACCTCTGTGATCCCGATAAGATAGGGTTGATCCCCACATCGGCAAGAAAGTATTTTAGTGGTGACTAAATAAATTGAAGACGTCGGAACCGATCAGTCTGGAAATATCGACCGGTACTCTCTGCGAACGATCTTGAGGCTACGGTCTGGCTGTATCTGGTAGGTTTCTTCCACGACACGCGTACCGTCGTAGAAGTCGTGGGAAAACGTGCTGCCAATCGGGGATCGCGTCAGTTTGGTTTGCGGCTGACCGTTGTAAGTTATGCTTCCCGGTATGGGCGCGATCTCTGTGCTTGCGCAGCCAGCAAGAAACAGGCTTCCAAGAATGGCGGCAGAAAGTGCTTTCATGGTCGTTGGGCTCCGGTCGCTCTTTCAACGGATATGGGACGCGACCAGCCAGTTGGGAAGCATATGCATCAATAGAAGTTCAACGCACGTCTTCAAATTTGCCCGCGGATGGACTTGCATTTTTTGGCGAACGCCTTGATGAAGGCTGTGCACGCGGACGTGGCGAAACTGGTAGACGCAAGAGACTTAAAATCTCTCGGAGCAATCTGTGCGGGTTCGATCCCCGCCGTCCGCACCAAAATTATCGGTCATATTGATCCTTTTTGCTCCATCTCGCGTTGTTAATGAGGGAGGAGCCACAATGTATTTTGCTTCGAAATGGATCATGGCGACGATGACGGTGTTGGGAACGGCGACCATGGCTCATTCTACCGCTGACCAATTGAGCCAGTTCCGTTGGAACCACCGGATCCTGGTCATTTTCAGCGACCGATCTGACGATGCTAACTATGTGCAGCAGATGGGTGCTCTGAAAGGCACACAGGAATCGGTGGCAGAGCGAGATATGCTGATCATTTCAGTGGTCGCAGACCTCGCAGCCATCATCGACAAACCACAGTTGAAGCTCGACGCGTACAGTCTGAGAAAGCGGTTTGGCGCAGAGGGACGAGGCTTCCGCGCCGTCCTGATCGGGAAGGATGGCGGAGCGAAGTTGTCCAGCAACAGACCTATCACGCCTGCGGAACTGTTTTCCACGATTGACGCAATGCCGATGCGGCAGTCGGAAATGCGTTGACCTAGTTTTTCCAGAAAATGGGCAAAAACAGGACGAGAACCGTTAGCACCTCAAGACGTCCGAGTAGCATAAGGACAGAAAGGACGTTCAAAGCCGGGTCCGAGATCGTGGAGAAGTTTCCAGCCGGGCCGATCACGTGTCCGATCCCGGGTCCAACATTCGACAGGCAGGTGATAGACGCTGAAATCGCTGTCAGCAGGTCATACCCCAGAAGAGTCAGGATCAGCGAACCTGCAACCCATATCGCCATATAAAGACTGACGAAAAGAAAGATACCCTTTACGATATCGGGATCGACGGATTTCCGCCCGTAGCGAACTGGGTATATCGCATTCGGGTAAAGCAGTTTCTTCAAGCCGGTGTTGATCACGCTCATTATGATCAGCACTCTGTATGCCTTTATTCCGCCGGCAGTTGAACCGGAGCACCCGCCCAGGAATGTTGCAAACAAAGCCAGAGCAACAGCGAAAGGACCCCACAATGTGTAGTCCTCGCTGGCGAATCCGGTTGTGGATAGTATTGACGAGATGTTGAAGAAAGAATGGGTCAACGCGACCGGTAAGGTCACGTCGTTGTGGACGTGATGGTAGACGCCCAGCAAGCCTGAAAAGACGCAAAGATAGCCAAGGAAGAAGCCCACCTGCGGATCGAAGAGCGTGTCTGTGCGGCGACGAACCGCAAAAAGAATCATAATGGAAAAGGGAAGGCTGCACACTGTCATGAAAACCGTGCCAACCCACATGAGTGGAAGACTCTGAAAATAGCCAAAAGAGGCGTCATGGGTTGAGAAGCCTCCAGTCGCAACTGTCGCCATAGCATGGTTCAAGGCGTCGAAATGCCCCATTCCTGTCATGTCGTAGGCAATGGTGCATGCCAGGGTCAGCCCGACATACACCGCCAAAAATGCGCGGGTAAACGTCGCCAGCTTGGCAAATGGCTTGTCACCGGTGTCGGACGATTCGAGTTTGAAAAAAGACATTCCGCCCACTCGGAGGAATGGGAGCACGAAAAGCCCGAGCGCAACAATCCCTATGCCGCCCATCCAATGCAGCAGGGAACGCCAGAAAAGGATGCCCGGAGCCGCGTTGTCCAGACCAGCGATAACGGTCGATCCGGTGGTAGTGATCGCCGATATCGATTCAAAAAGTGACTGGGAGAAGGTCAGCCTCAAAGGTGACAGATAAAGGGGAAGTGCGCCTACGAGAGAAAAAAGTGCCCAAAGCACGTTCACGATAAAAAATGCGAGGCGCTTGCTAACGACTGGTGTGGAGCCACGTGTTGCGAGCGTACATGCCAGGGAGAATGATCCGACCATGAAGCCACATGCTGCAAACAGCTGCCAGTCCCTGTTGCCATAATAAAGGTCGATGGCAGCAGGGAGAAACATCGCGGCGGCGAGATAAATGCCACATAGACCAGCGATATACAGGGAAGCGCGAAGTTGGGTTGCGTTCAAGCGCCGGATCCTGCTGATTTGCCGTTGAAAAGAAGCTTTTGTGTCTCTGTCCAAGCTATGGCATAGCGGGGCCTTTCAGGAATTTCAACGGATGGATTGCAATGTTGAACGTGCATGTGGATGAAGCGATGGAGGCGATGCGGCAGATTTTTGCCGAGACGCCGCTCCAGATGAACGAGCATCTCAGCCGACGCTACAACGCAACCATTCTGTTGAAACGGGAAGATCTGTCGCCTGTCCGCTCCTATAAGATCAGGGGTGCCTTCAACTTTTTCAGGAAAGCGATTGCTACCGGGGGCACCGACAAGGTTTTCGTCTGCGCGTCCGCAGGCAATCACGCTCAGGGTTTTGCCTTCGTCTGCAGGCATTTCGGGGTCAAGGGCGTGGTCTTCATGCCGATTACAACTCCCCAGCAGAAGATAGACAAGACGCGAATGTTCGGCGGGGAGTTCATCACGATCAGGCTTATCGGCGATATCTTCGACCAATGTTATGCGGCAGCCAAGACCTATGTCGAAGAGATTGATGGAGCCATGGTTCCGCCGTTCGATCATTCCGACATTATCGAAGGCCAGGCGAGTGTTGCAGCGGAAATTGCGCAGCAGATGCCCGAAGGAATGAAACCAGATCTGATGATTATGCCGGTCGGTGGCGGCGGACTATCGTCCGGCATAACCCAATACTTCGCGGGAGAACTGGCCGATGATGCCTTCATCATGGTCGAACCCGCAGGTGCGCCAAGCCTCAAGCGAAGCCTTGCGGCCGGGGAGGCGATCACCCTCTCGAAGGTCGATAACTTTGTGGATGGTGCAGCTGTCGCCCGCATCGGAGACCTGAACTTCGAAGCTCTCAAGAAGTTTCCGGCAGAGCAGGTCATCGTCGTTCCGGAAAACGCGATCTGCGTGACTATGATCGATATGCTGAACATCGAGGGCGTTGTTCTGGAACCGGCGGGCGCTCTTTCTCTGGCCGCTCTTGCTGCGATGGATCCGACACAGCTCGAAGGAAAAACGGTCGTTGCGATCGTTTCCGGCGGCAACTTCGACTTCGAACGCCTTCCGGATGTGAAAGAGCGCGCAATGCGTTACGCCGGGCTAAAGAAATACTTCATCCTACGGCTTCCTCAGCGTCCGGGCGCACTGCGCGATTTCCTGAATCTACTAGGCCCCGACGATGATATCGCGCGCTTCGAATACCTGAAAAAGTCCGCGCGCAACTTTGGTTCCATCCTGATCGGCATCGAGACGACCGCATCTGAAAACTTTGTCGGTTTGATCAAGCGATTTGACGGTGCAGGGCTTGGCTTCGAAGACATCACAGAGAATGAAATTCTCGCAAACCTCATTATATGATGACAACGGCGCCTCGCAAACGGTGCCAACCTCGAAACGACACAAAGACTTGAGCAACGAAGGAAACACGGATGGCCTCAATCTTCTCAAAAATCGCAGGCATTTTTTCTGGCGGAGGTGAGGGGAGCAAGACGGCGTCCGTTGCAGCCGATCCGCAGGAGCACGCCGGTTGCACCATTTACGCGGAGCCGATCCGTGAAGGGTCGCAACTGCGCCTTGCCGGGAGAATTGAGAAGCAGGTTGAAGGCAGGACCCTCGTCAGAACCTTCGTGCGCGCGGACATGTTCACATCTCAGGAAGACGCTCTGGAATGCACCTTCCGGAAAGCACGCCAGATTATCGATCAGAACGGACCGTCCCTGTTTGCTGACGGAGCCGAGTCACGCACAACCTGAAATCGGCAAAACTCTTTGAATGCAGAAAAGGCCCGGACTGTCGGGCCTTTTCCGTTTGATCTATCGGGACGCGCGTATCAGGCTGCGACGGCCAGTTCCTTGGTGCGGCTTTCAGCAGCAGCCAGAGCCTTGGCAACAGCGTCTGGACCGAACGCGAGACCTTCGACATTCAGAACTTCCACATCCGTGATGCCAAGGAAGCCAAGAACCGTCTTCAGGTAAGGTACGGCGTGATTGAGCGGTGCTGCCGGACCTTCGGAATATACACCAGCCGAAGCCAGAACGATGTATGCCTTCTTGCCGGTCAGGTGGCCCTTCGGGCCTTCGGCAGAATAGCTGAAGGTGACACCGGCGCGAGCGACGTTGTCGATCCAGCTCTTCAGTCCGGAATAGATGTTGAAATTGATCAGCCCGGTTCCGATGACGATCTTGTCTGCAGCTTGAAGCTCGGCAACCAGCTCATCGGAAATCTTGATGGCAGCAGCTTCTTCGGCATTGCGGTCGGCTGGAGCCTTGCGGATGGCATTGGTTGTCACCGTGTCGAGGTGCGCAATCGGGGAGGCTGCGAGGTCACGGGTCACGATCTGCGCGCCTGAGTTCGCCGCCAAGGCAGAAGCAAGGTCTGTTGCCACCTTGGACGAGACGGATTCTGCGCCGCGGGGGCTCGAAGTTATGAGAAGTACGTTCGACATTGTTCAAATCCTGTTTGGATAGGCCAGCTTGGGTCCGGCTTTCGAGGCAACATACGGATGGACGCCCATCGAAAAAATGGCGATAATATCGAAGTCTTCTATCGATGAAATGGATGGGAAAATGGATGCTAATCCAACACTGGACCAGTTGCAGGTTTTTCTGACAGTCGCGCAGACTGGCAGCTTCTCTGCTGCATCCAAGCAACTCAACCGGGCCCAATCCGTCGTTAGCTACACGATCGCCAATCTTGAAAGCCAACTTGAGGTGAGCCTGTTCGAGCGAAACGGCTCCCGTCAGACCCGGTTGACGAAGGCTGGAGAAGCGTTGCTGACCGACGCCCGCAGGATCGTGTCGGATCTGAATGTGATGCGCTCTCGTGCCAAAACCCTGAAGGAGGGGCTGGAAGCTGAGGTCTCGCTTGCCATCAGCAATATGGTGCCCATCGAAGCTGTGGTGGATGCTCTTTCCGAATTTGGGCGGCGCTTTCCGTCCGTATCGATGAAGCTGACATCCGGTGAGCTGGGCATGGTTATGGATCTGGTCTCGACAAGCCGCGCGAGCCTCGGCGTTGGCGGGGCCTTGCTGAAGCAGGATGACAGCCTCGCAGTCGAAAAGATCGGCCATTCATTCATGGTTCCGGTCGCCTCTTCGCAGCACAAACTGGCGCAACTGGGACGAAGGCTCGACAGGCGTGATGTGCGCGAGGAAACCCAGCTCGTTGTGACCGATGCATCAGGCATTACACAGGGGCGCGACTTCAATGTCCTCTCCTACAAGACCTGGAGAGTGGGAGACATCGCTACAAAGCACCAACTCATTCGGGGTGGGCTTGGCTGGGGGGGGCTGCCTGCTTCGCTCATTCGCGAGGATCTCGCGACAGGTCGACTGTTTCCTCTTCAAATTGATGCTTACGAGACGACAGAGTATCCGCTTTATGCCGTACACCGTCTGGCAGATCCGCCTGGACCGGCCGGAACCTGGCTCAAGGCAGCCTTGGCGGAACGTCTGGGGCGATGCCCCAATCGTAAGGATTTCGACGATCTCCTGCTGAGACCGCCAACTGAAAAGCTCTCCGTTGCGGCGGAATGACGGCTGATCTCTAAGATAGTGTTGGTAACGTCTCTGGAACTGACAGAAATACTGATCTGCCTCCTTTGTGGTCTCGTACTGAGCTAATTGACCCAATGCCAAAGGAGGCACTTAGCGTGCCGTTTGAGATTATCGTTGTCGCCGGTCCGGACTTCATATCTGACGCCGCACGACAGGCGTGGGAGGATGCGCAGCTGAAGCTGATCGGGCCGCTAGGTGCAGAAGAGCTTGATGATACAGCAGCAGCACGATGCGGCGGTGTGTTGTTAGATCTTGGCCTCGATGCTGGCGTCCTTTACGCGCTTTCTGAAAGGCTGCTGCGGCTTTCCACGCCATTCCTGTTCGTGATCAATTCCAAGAATACTCCGAGCCGGGTGCAGCCATTTCTTCTGAACGAATGCGAAGAAGACATGCGAAACATTGTCGATGCGCTCGCGCTGGATGGAGTAGACGTCAGCACGCGCCCCTTGCACTGAGTTCAGTGCCAGAGGGCTCATGTTGAGCTCAATCTGTTTCTGATCATCTGATCTTCCTGGGTTTCGATTTATAGATTTTTCGTTCCCCTAATGAACCTTCGCCCTGATTGCGTGTTTCCTTCAAGAAGTGGTCGGCGATGGAAGACGATAGGATGCACGTCCCCGTTCGTTGCATGAAATTCATAGTCGTCCGAGTGACCACATCACTCGGTTAGAGACGCATACGCTACAAGGATTAGACAAGCCGGAAGTTCGTCGTCGGTCTGATGAAGAGGAGATAGATAATGCTACATCTGAAGCCGGAGCTCTCCCCGAATCTCATTCTCTCAAGCCTTCCTGCTGACGAACTTGAAGGACTTCTCGATGAGATGGAGCTCGTCGATCTACCGCATGGCGAAAAAGTTGCGCATGTGAATGAGCCGACGGATTACGTCTACTTTCCTGTTTCCGGGATAGGCTCCGTAGTCGTTGTCTCGCCAAGCGGCAAGCGGGTCGAAGCAGGCCTGATCGGGCGAGAAGGTTTTTTCCCGACCTGGGTTCTAGGCGGGGTAAAGGAAAACATCCACGAAATCACGATCCAGGTTCCCAGCAGAAGTTGGCGACTGGACCTGAAGAGCTTCGAACGCCTCATGAGCAAGTCCGAGGCGTTGAACCAGCTTGTGCATTCGTCCGCGATAGGTTTCCAGTTTCAGGTTTCGGCCACAGCATTGTCCAATGCCATCCATTCTGTCGAGGAGCGCCTGACGCGGTGGCTTCTCATGTGCCACGACCGGGTTGATGGCGACGAGCTGACCCTGACTCACGAGTTCATAGCCATCATGCTCGCCGTGCGCAGGCCAAGCGTAACAACATCCCTTCATATGCTGGAGGGGCGCGGGTTCATCCGGTCCCAACGAGGGTTGATTACGATCCGTAACCGCGCTGCGATGGAGAAATTTGCTGCAGATGCGTACGGCATGGCGGAGCAGCATTTCGAGAGAATGGGGCAGTCCGTCCGCACGAAGAGCATTCGCACCCTCGTGCCCGGATGAGGACAGACATATCAGATTGCCATATCTCTCTTGCTGGGTAGCTCTCCGATGAGACGCCGGTATTCTTGTTCGGGCTTTCCGTACGCGTCACCGGCAAAGCGCTCGAGTGCATTGCGATCTCGCACCGAAATTCGGCCGCGCTCTGCGCGGATCAGTTTCTGTCCTTCCAGAATGTGGAGAGCGGTCGTGACGCTCGGTCTCCTGACGGCCAACATCAGGGATATGAATTCGTGTGTAAGGGAGATTTCGTTCCCATCGACCCTGTCGTGGCACATGAGCAGCCATCGTGCCAGCCGCTCATCAACGCTATGAACCGCGTTCGAAAGAGCCGTGAATGAAATCTGCGAGCTGAAGGCGTGGATGAAACGCGCGAGCAGGTTGGAAAAGACCGGGCAGATCGGCAGTAATTCCCCGAGCCGGAGCGAAGAGATGCGGACACCTTCACCGCCTACCTGCATGAGTACTTCGTGGATACTGATTGTCCCGCCAACCGCAGCCGTTGTTGGTGCAAAACCTTCTCGACCAAACATTCCAGCTTCAGCCTGATGACCCTCAGGTGAAATGGTCACAACCGATCCGATACCCGAAAAGGGAAAATAGATGTAATCGACCACAGCATCCGTGTGCACAATCACATGACCTTTTTGCATCACGACTGGCTCAAGGAACGGCTTTATAAGATCGAGTTCCTGGCTCGGGAGAAGGTCGAGCAAACGATTGCGTAGCGGCTGATGCGAATATTCGGACATGGCTCTCGCGGCCTGCCTGAAGCGGAAGCTTCGACTGATCGCGCCCTTTGATTTCAGATGGTTACTCCCTATAGCACCCTCTGATTGCTGTGGTTTTTGGGTACGCTGGCAGACGGATCCGCAATAAGAAAGAGCCGCCGAACGCTGTCCGGCGGCTTCAAGGCTGTAAGCTGAGCTTCAGATCAGAGAATCAGTCTGAATTTTGCAAAACCTTCAGCGCCGTCGCCTGCATCTTCGATTTTTGCTCCTTTGACGGCGGCAGCATACTGCCGTCCCTTGGGACCGCTTTCGAAAACCGCACTCGTGCCAGGCAATGCCTTGAAGGTCCAGTTTGCATCCGCTGACGGATTGATGGATCCCTGCTCGATGATGTAGCGAACAATGACATCGCGATTGGTATCGGGTGCAACCAGAATGACCTTGTCGGCGGCAATTTCGGGGAACTTTCCGCCGCCGCCTGCACGGTAATTGTTGGTTGCGACCACGAACTTCTGCTTGGGATCGATCGGCTTGCCATCGAACTTCAGGTCCACGATTCGCTGTGCATCTGGATTGACGAGCTTTCCGTCGCCGTCATAGCGCTGGGGCTGCGACAGGTCGATTTGGTAGGTTACGCCGTCGATGATGTCATAGTTGTAGCTCGGGAATTTGGGATTGAGCAGCGGCGCATCTTTGGTGCCGACCGGGATCTGGTTGAACATTCCGGCGCTCATTTCGAGCCAGTTCTTGACCTGCTCTCCGGTGATCAGGACCGCCTGAACAGTGTTTGGATAGAGATAGAGGTCGGCAACATTCTTGATGGCAATATCGCCAGCCGGAACGTCAGTGAAATAGTCCGGACCGCCGCGCCCACCTGCCTTGAACGGCGCCGCCGCAGAGAGGACCGGATAATCTTTGTACTGACCATCCTTCAGAAGGTTCTTCACATACCAGGTCTGGGCGATTGATACGATCTGGACCGAAGGATCGTCCGCAACGAGGGCGAAATACGAATAGAGTGGCGCCGAGGTCTTGCCGACGGGCCGGCGAACATAGGCAAGCGTAGCCTCATGTTCCGACTTCACGGCCGCGACGATCTCTGGCTTATCCGTTGCGTCCGCGATGACCTTGCGGTTCTCGTCGCGATGATAGATCGGGCGAGCCTCGGTTGTGAAATCGACCACCTTCCACTTGTTGCCGTCTCTTTCCAGCAAAAGGTCGATCAGGCCCATGTGGGAACCCCAGAAACCTGCCATGACGGCAGGCTTGCCCTGCAACGTTCCCTTCTTGATATCCGCACCCGGAACGCCTTCAAAATCTTTGGGACCCGGGAAGACGAGGTGCTGGTGGCCCGTGAAGATTGCGTCAATGCCCTCAACGCCTGCAAGATAGAGCGACGCGTTTTCCATCCGTTCGGACTGTCCGGTGCCGTCGATGCCGGAGTGCGAAAGAGCGATGATCACGTCCGCTCCCGCTTCTTTCATGACAGGCACCCAGGCCTTGGCCGCTTGTACGATGTCGCGTGTCTGGGCCTTGCCTTCCAGGTTCTTCGCGTCCCAGACCATGATCTGCGGAGGCACGAAACCGATAAAGCCAACCTTGACCGGGCTTGAATTGCCGGAGCCGTCCTTTATCTGCTTCTCAATGATGACATAGGGTTTGAAGAACAGATCGTCCTTCTTCGGGTCGGAGGCGAGCTGCCCCTTGGTGAGATTGGCGCAGACGATGGGAAATTTGGCGCCATTCAAGGTATTGAAAAGGAATTCAAGCCCGTAATTGAATTCATGATTACCGAGCGTTCCGCAATCATAGCCCAGGGCGTTCATCGCCTTCATGACAGGGTGCAGATCGCCTGCTTTCATCCCCTTTTCATAGGCCATGTAGTCGCCCATCGGGTTGCCTTGCAGCAAATCACCGTTGTCGATCAGCATTGAGTTGGATGCTTCGGCACGGACCTTGTCGATGAAGGTTGCTGTACGGGTCAGACCCAGCGTGTCGTTTGGCTTATCGGCATAATAATCGTAGGGCATGATATTCACGTGAATATCAGTGGTCTCCATGATGCGTAGATGCGCCTGATTGGCCTGCGCGCGCGCTGCGAAGGGATGCAGCATCACGAGTGCAGAACCAGCGGCGATGCCGCCCAGAAGCGATCGTCGCGTCACATTGGTTTGGGTGAACAGGAATGACATGGAGCTCTCCCTCAGTCGTTTGGCGGTGCGAGTGTAGGGTCAATGTCATGGCAACGCATCAGGAAAATGACGGATGTTTTCGCAATCCTTATCTTTCGAATATTCGTTAGGCTTGAGAGGACAAGCTGTCAGACTGGAGGCAACTGGCAATGTGGCCGCACTGCCTATCCTCGTCTGCGACCCAGTTGTCCCGCTGCATCCGGCATGGCTGATTTATGGAAATGCCTAAAATACGAAGCCACCTGTGCAGCGGTGTTCGACGTTTCCGCAAGATGAACCCCCATGCGACCAGAGCGATACCAGCGCACGGTCCCCTCGACCATACCCAACTCGCTGGTCCGAAGGCGAACTGTCGCGCCCGGTGTAGCGGAAACCCAGCTCTTGAGCGTCAGACAGAGGCCAGTGCGGGAAATATCCGCGACGCGTACCTCGACCACTTCATCGATGAAGTAGAGAAAGCCATTGAACTGGCATTTGAGGCGCTCATTTTTGCGATTATCATAATTTTTCTTTTCCATATCTTTTGATTTTCTTTTGAAAATGAAAGGTCTATGGAAGTAGGAACCGGCAATTTTTATTAAAAATCCCTCAATATTGCGCGATATATCAACGTATATAAGCGCAATGAAGCCATTTTAAACTTTCGATTTTGATAGATCTGCGAAATATAATATCGAAAGTTGTTATGATTTAGTGTTTTGTTGGTTAGTAAGATTTGGATATGCATCCGGCTGCTCGCCCTGTCACCACGCGGCAATCCTTGAGTCGATGTCGGGCGGGGGTAGGAGGCAACATCTGATCGGAAGCATGGTCTCAGGAGTGCGTTTACTGCAACACACTCGGAATCAGGGATCAAGCGCAGTCTGGAGCGCACAGCGAGATCCTAAAAAGCATGTCGTGCAAAAGTGTGCCGCGGCTTTGCGATAACGACATGCGATAACACAAGACTTTAAGCGTCAGGAGCGAATCTGAAAGATTTCGCCACGCTTTAAGCATCAGCCATCTTGCAGGGATGCTGTGTCTCGCATGGTTTGAAGTCAGCGCTTGGGCCGGGCCGGCGTATGATAGAAGCGGAAGTAGGATGCCACTTTCGCCCAGGCATTGGATGAGCGGTCGAACTGTACGCCGATGCGTACACCCTCTGACCAGGTCACGCTGCCTTCCAGCATTCCAAGCGCATCACAGGTAACGCGTATGCGAGACCCAGCGGAAGCGAAAAGCGGTCGATCCAGCTGAATTGCGAGGCCGGATGCCGAGAGGTTGATGACCTGACCCGAACGATCATGCCCGCCATAGCGTATCGTGGCGATGATGCGAGTGCGATGACGCGCAGTGTGCCGTGTCTTGATAGCCTGATGAAGCAACATGAAACTGTCTCGTGGCGGTCGATATCGGCACAATGTCAGACCAAGTCTTACCTCTTTGTTAGCGAGGTGATCGACCAATCAGGTATTTCTCGTGGACATGCATTAGAGGCCGACATTGGGTCGGTCGATGACCTCGCGAAGGGCGAAACTCGAATTGATCTTTACCACATGCGGTAGCGCCGAAAGCCAATCGCGGTGAATGCGTTCGTAGTCTTCCAGATCCTTCGCCGCAACCCGCAGAATGTAGTCGCAATCTCCGGACATCAGATAACAGACGAGCACATTCGGACAGAGTTTCACCGCTGCTTCGAACTCGTTCAGGGTTTTCGCGCCTTGGCCGGACAGTGATATGTGCACGATTGCCATCATCTTGTAATCCAACGCCTTGTTGGAGAGGCGGGCATGGTAGCCGCTAATGATGCCGTTCTTTTCCAGCAGATCCAGACGCCTGGAACAGGCCGACGCCGACAGCCCAACCTTCTGCGATAGTTCTGCATTCGACATGCGCCCGTTGGCCTGAAGAGCCTTGACGATGGCAAGATCTATTGCGTCCAACGCACTCATGTGAAGAATCCACGAAAAATGTGCTTAATCACGCACGAACCTACGACAACGGTAGGATTTCGATCTCATCTTCGCAAGGACATTGCGTGGTTTCTTTGTTGAAATTCCACCATCGCAGTCGGGAGCTGTGATGAATGGGAGCGAGATCAGATGCGTGTCGGTTGTCCGAAAGAAATCAAAAATCATGAGTACCGGGTTGGCCTTACGCCCGGCGCGGTCCGCGAATACATCGCCCATGGCCACGAGGTCATTATCGAGACCCAGGCAGGATCCGGAATTGGTGCGGATGATGGCCAATACATCGCTGCTGGTGCGCGGATCGCTGCAACCGCGCAGGAAGTATTCGAAAGATCGGATATGGTGGTGAAGGTCAAGGAGCCGCAGCCTAGCGAGTGGGCTCAACTGCGCGAGGGGCAGATCCTTTATACATATCTCCATCTTGCACCGGATCCGGAACAAACGAAGGGCCTCGTGAATTCGGGTGTGACGGCCGTTGCCTATGAAACGGTGACAGATGATCGTGGCGGACTGCCGCTTCTCGCCCCGATGTCCGAGGTGGCAGGCCGCCTCGCAATTCAGGCCGGTGCGACCGCTCTACAGAAAGCCAACGGTGGACGGGGCGTTCTGCTGGGCGGCGTTCCGGGTGTTCTGCCGGGCAAGGTCGCGGTAATAGGTGGCGGGGTTGTTGGTCTGCATGCGGCGAGGATGGCTGTTGGCCTCGGCGCCGACGTAACAATTCTCGACCGTTCACTGGCTCGTTTGCGTCAGCTTGACGATCTGTTCTCTGGACGCATTCATACCCGTTACTCGACGATCGATGCTCTGGAAGAAGAGGTTTTTGCAGCTGACCTCGTCATCGGCGCTGTCCTTATTCCGGGTGCAGCGGCACCCAAACTTGTGACCCGTGAGATGCTGACGGGCATGAAGAAGGGGGCGGTTATCGTGGATGTGGCTATCGACCAGGGTGGCTGCTTCGAAACCTCCCATGCGACCACCCATTCCGATCCCACCTACGAAGTCGACGGAATAATCCATTACTGCGTCGCCAATATGCCTGGTGCTGTTCCGGTAACTTCTGCACACGCGCTCAACAATGCCACTCTCCACTACGGTCTCGCACTGGCGGATCGCGGCCTGAGAGCGATTGCAGAAGATCGGCACCTTCGAAACGGGCTGAATGTTCATCGAGGACGCGTGACTAACAAACCGGTGGCTGACGCACTTGGTTATGACGTGGCCTCGGCTGAGACCCTCCTTAACGTAGCATAAAATAAACAAGCTACGTTTCAGCCGCCATGGTCAGGGGGAAAGCCATGGCGGCTGTTGATTTCATACCGTCTCAAACCATCAATGTTCTGACTTCACACCGGTCAAAGCGGACGAGATGGGTTCAGTCGCGTTTGCCGAATGCAAGCAATTCCGCATCCGACAGCGGTTCAACCCAGGCGTCACTGGTGGCAACAGGCGTAAAGCCCATCATCTGATAAAGAGGCAATGCGCGCGGGTGATCGAGCGTATTGGTGGTCACAGTCACCTTCCACGGGCTGGTCTGCCACGCCGAATAGAGCGCTTGTAACAGAAACCATTTGCCGATCCCCAAGCCCAGCGCATGTTCGAACAGACCGAAGTAGGACAATTCGACGACATCGCCGTCGAGTTGGTTCAGTTCGTACATGCCTGCCGGTGCACCATTGACGTAAAGAACCGTAACCGAAACCTTCGGGTCACGCAGGATTGCCGACAGATCGGCGTCGCTCATGCGCAACCGCTTGTACCAGTGCCATCGCTTGCCGATCTGCCGATAAAGATAGCGGTAGTAATGGAGCGGGATATCCTGGGTACGGATCAGGGCCGTTTGCAGGTTGACCGGCATCGGCAGGCTTTGGCGCGGCGGGGCCGTCATCTCCAACCGCGTCACGTGAGCCCGAAGCGGACCGTGGACAGGCTTCTCCAGCGGCTCGGCGGGGCCGGTGACTACAGGCGTGTCATCGCGACCGCCCCATTCGGACCAGGAACCATCATAAAGCGAATTGTTGGTATGACCGAGTGATTCGAGTGCCAGGGTCACTACAGCGGCGGTCACGCCAGACCCGCAACTGGTCACAGCCGGCTTGGAAAGATCGACGCCTGCCTCCTCCATCATGGCGCGGAGCGTATCGAGGTCCTTCAGATGGCCTTTATCGGAGAGGCTCGCAGCAGGAAGACTGCGCGCACCCGGCATGTGGCCTGATCGCATCCCCGCTCTTGGTTCTGCTTCCTCACCCGTGAAGCGTCCTGCGCCGCGCGCATCGATGATCTGGGCAGATCCATTGTCGACGATAGCTCGCATTTCGTCGAAAGTCGTGACGCGGCGTCCACGGAAGCGTGGTGTGAATGTCGCTGGAGCCGGATCCGGCGTCCCGCTCTCCAGAGGACGCCCGTCGACCTTCCAGCCGTCCAGTCCGCCATCGAGAACATAGACTTTTTCCACGCCCATAGCGCGCAGCATCCACCACACGCGCGGTGCCGAGAAGAAGCCCGGACCATCATAGACGACGATCACGTCCGTGTCGCTAATACCCAGGTCGCCGACTTCCTTTGCAAAAAACTCAGGCGAGGGCAGGGAGTGCGGCAGGCCGGTCGAGTGATCGGCAATAGCATCCTGATCAAAGAAAACACTGCCCGGGATATGACCCTGTACGAATTCTTCGGCACCATTGCGCTTGTGCATCGGCAGATACCAGGACGCGTCAATGGTCTTGAAGCCGGGAGATCCCAGCTGTTGCTCAACCCAATCGCCCGAAACCACGAAACGGCTTTTCTCGACACCCATGCTCAGTCTCCTCATTCATGCAAGGAGATGCTTATGCGCTTTGCTCCGGAACTCCGAAACGAATGCGGAAGCGTCTGTTCTCCTTACCCTTCTTCTCGATCTTGGCGATGTGAATCGCTCCGACCTCCTGGGTCTCGGAGACATGTGTGCCGCCGCAGGGTTGGCTGTCAACGCTGGAGTCTTTACCGATGCAAATCAGGCTTACCCGTCCCAGTCCGACCGGCGGCCGAACGTTCTTGGACTTCACTATACCGGGATTGGCCAGAAGTTCATCGTCCGTAATCCACCGCGTGAATACCGGGTGATTCTCTGTCACCAGGGTCATCAGTCTGGCTGTGATTTCGTCCTTGTCGATTGTTTCACTCATATCGAAATCGACACGGGATTCCTCTTCGCCAACCGCTGCCCCCGTAATCGGGTACTCACATACCACGGAAAGGAGGTGGCAGGCCGTATGCATGCGCATGAGCTTGTAGCGGCGCGCCCAATCAACATGCAGAACGAGGGTTTCTCCAACCTCCGGGCGCGGCTGTTCCTCCAGTGGGACATGCAGGATGATATCTTTTGTTTCACCATGCCGTGTCTGGCCGAGTTGGATTCGCGATCCATCCGCTCGTTCAAGGAAGCCTGTATCCCCCGGCTGGCCGCCGGAGGTTGCATAGAAGCAGGTCTGGTCCAGTTCGATCGCGCCATCCGGATGAATGGCTGTCACCGTTCCCTCTGCCGTGGCCAAATAGAAATCGTCACGGAAAAGGGCTTTGGTTGTCATGCTGCAGTCTCACTCATGCCTGTTCGAAGGGAACATTGATCTCGCGTTTTTGTACCAGCCACTGCGGTATCGGCAAGCCTTTCGACCGGAGAAAGTCCGGATTGAACAGCTTCGATTGATAGCGATTTCCGTAATCGCAGAGAATGGTCACAATGGTGTGGCCCGGGCCAAGCTCTTTCGCAAGGCGCACCGCTCCAGCGATATTGATGCCCGACGAACCGCCGAGGCAAAGGCCTTCCTGCTCCACGAGATCGAACACATAGGGCAGGGCTTCAGCATCACTGATCTGGTAGGAGAAGTCGGGCCGGAACCCTTCGAGATTGGCGGTGATGCGACCTTGGCCAATGCCTTCCGTGATGGAAGAGCCTTCTGATTTCAGTTCGCCTTCCGTGTAGAACTTGTAGAGAGCCGCACCATCCGGATCAGCGAGACCAATCTTGATGGAGGCATTCTTCTCCTTCAGGCCAATTCCGGTTCCGGCAAGTGTGCCGCCCGAACCGACCGCGCAGATGAAGCCGTCGACCTTTCCATCCGTCTGCTGCCAGATCTCCTGCGCAGTGGTGGCGATATGCGCTTCGCGATTTGCGACATTGTCGAACTGATTTGCCCAGATT
Organism: Rhizobium sp. Root149; assembly: GCF_001427345.1. Classification (NCBI taxonomy): domain Bacteria; kingdom Pseudomonadati; phylum Pseudomonadota; class Alphaproteobacteria; order Hyphomicrobiales; family Rhizobiaceae; genus Rhizobium; species Rhizobium sp. Root149. The sequence goes on along the minus strand of NZ_LMGD01000012.1, from coordinate 931,358 downwards.
GCGCCATTGGGCTCGGTTTTGGCCAGTTCAGCGGCCAAACGCCCGGATACCTTTACGTAGTTGTTCGGGTTCTTATAGGGAACAGCCGGCACTTCAACGAGCTCCGCCCCGAGAAGCTTCAAGGCGTCTTTCTTTTCCTGGCTTTGCGTCTCAGGGATGACAATGACTGTCCGATATCCGAGAGCCTTCGCTACAACCGTCAAACCGATACCGGTGTTGCCAGCAGTTCCCTCCACGATGACGCCGCCTGGACGAAGCAGGCCCTTCTTCTCGGCATCGCGAATGATGAACAACGCGGCCCTGTCCTTGACCGACTGCCCGGGATTGAGGAACTCCGCCTTCCCCAGGATCTCGCAACCGGTCGCGTCTGAAGCGCCCTTGAGACGGATCAAAGGCGTGTTGCCGATTACACTGAGCACGGAAGGGTGGACGGTCATTACGGATCTCCAAAATGGGCTGGAATAAGGTGCTTTTTTCCATTGCCACCAAATTTCAGCAAGCAATACATTCCCGCAATTTGCATGTTTGGTGAAATTTCACACCTAAGTTTCATAGTGCGCGTTCTTTCACAACGAAAAAGGGGCGGCCAAGGCCACCCCTTTGTCATCTCGGGAAAAACTTATTAGCACTGAGTGCGGTTTACCGGGCTCGTGCTCGAACCTTCGGTTGGCGTGGCAGAAGGCGCTGCGCATGGGCTGTCCTGAACGGTCAGTTCGCCTGCAGGCTTTGTGCCGCTATCGCGATTGGTGCTGTAGGTCATGCCGGGGTCTACCACGGTGCCTGTGGCGCTGTTGGAGCCGTAGGTTCCAGCACGGGTGTTGTTGTCTGTGTTCATCATGGTCTGGTCATTGGGAGTGACCGCCGTCTGTGCAATCGCGCCAGTGGCAAGACCAAGGGAAATAACGGATACGCTAAGCAGTTTCGAAAGCATGAGCTTCCTCCTCGTTTTTTTGTTTCAGGCTTTTCCGTCGCCCGACAAAAGAACATTCGACCAGCAAACCCGTTCCCAAAAAAATTAACTAAGTTTTTGCGAATGCGAAGATGCCTGCTCGGTCAGATCCAGTCTCAACTGCACACCACGGGGAATGTAGAGCGGCTTTTGGCTCGCAAGCTGGATGCGCTGAAAGGTCTTTCGTCTCTCGTCTGCATCGCGCTGGCGAAGCGCCCTGGCGGTCGCAACAGCAGCCAACGCATTTTTGACGGCCTGTTCTGCACTGTTCATGCTCATCTCCATCAATGTTCTTCTTTTGTTCTAATTCAAGCGAACGCTGATGTCAACGAATCATCCTGAAGGCGGGACTTGGAGGAACGTTGCCCGAATTGGGATGTTTGAAGATCATTATGATCGAAAGGAGTACCTGACATGGCCTATAGCCCGAATGATCAAGGACCAGAACTGCCACGAACAACAGGTCGAAACAGACGAGCAGGCTTATGGCTAGGGTTCGTTGCCCTGCTTCTGATAGCGGGCATCATCTGGTCTCAGTCAAGCAGCGGCCCCGGAACCGACCCGTCAACAACGGCCTCTACGACGCAGACGACAATCCCGGCGCCCCAACCCGGAACCTCTGACAATGCAGGCCAGACGCCGACGCAAACCGCGCCAACTAGACAGTAAGAATAACTTCTGGAGAAAACGAAAATGCCCGCTTTTGAGGAGCGGGCATTTTGTTCAGCATAGCTGAGAAACTGGCTCCCCGGGCCGGATTCGAACCGGCGACCTATCGATTAACAGTCGAGTGCTCTACCGCTGAGCTACCAGGGAATACCGCGTTGCGGTGTGAGCGGCGTCATAACGAAGGTTGATGGTTTTGCCAAGCACGATTTCATGTGGCCGTCATAAATATTGCCACGCCACAGGCAATTCGTTTGGTTTAGGGATGAAATCGACACTGGAAGGCTTTAAACATGAAAATGCCCGCCGTTGAGGGGCGGGCATTTTGCATTCAGCTTGGCTGAGAAACTGGCTCCCCGGGCCGGATTCGAACCGGCGACCTATCGATTAACAGTCGAGTGCTCTACCGCTGAGCTACCAGGGAACACCGCTCGTCGCGGCGTGAGCGGGGTATTACCGATGACTGCACGATTTGCCAAGCGCTTTTTTAAAAAAAATGGATCTCGCTTGTCTTATCCACACCGGGTCACCATCTGCGGCCAGCAATGATAACGCAAAACAGACATGGGATTCGGAGCTTTCTTCGGTCGAATACGTTCAAAGGCGGCAAAGCACGGATACGCGCGGCCCCAAAAAGACGAGAACGCGAACCGAATGCCAACTGGTGAAGATTTGAAACAAGAAAACGCAGAAAGCAGATTTGGGATAGACCCGAGAACCGGCCGGCTTCATCTCGGTCGTTTCCACATGCCAATGCCACGGTCGCGTGCAGGCCGCGTCTCAATTGGCGCCGGCCTTGTTGCGGGTGGCTGCCTGGGATTCCTGCCAATCCTGGGGTTCTGGATGGTGCCCCTTGGTCTCGTGGTCCTGTCGCACGATCTGGCCTTTGTGCGCCGCAGGAGACGTAGGTTTGCGGTCTGGTGGAGCCGGCGACGTCGAAACTAACGCCAGCCGGCCCACGGGCGCGTTGATTAACCGAGCATTGAGGCGAGGCCATTTCCGGCACGAAGGGCAAAGAATCCCAAAGCGCCGAAATAGAGTGTCGTGAAAGCAAGGAAGATGTAGCCGCCCAGGACAACCGCGCCGTCGCGCTGGATCATGCCAAGGGCCGTCAGCAGGATCGCAATGCCGGGCAGTGTGTTCGAAAAGGGAATGAGACCCAAGGGAAACATCAGCAGGAGACCCCCGGCGGCAATCGCCAGCGCGTTGATGCGGTTTGCAAATGCGGATCCCGTGAACGAGGCGAAGCGAGGCTTGATGTAGTTATCCAGTCTGGAAACGATTCTAACGCCTTTTCTCAGTGTCGGTACGAGTCGCGCTGTCTCCAGTTGCTTGTCCAGGATTCGCGCTGGAAGCCAAGGCAGGCGATTGAGGAAGACAGCAATGCCGATCAGGATGATAGCGGCTCCGAAAACGGTACTGACACCCGGAATGGAAACCGGGATCAGAAAGGGGAGAGAGGCGAGGGCACAGATGAGCAGAAGCCCTTGCTCGCCAACAGCATGCATCAATTGACGAAGCGTTACGGTCTCGCCCTCAATGCCATTTATGAGGGTCTCCAGTGTCAATGTCAGAGGCTGGTTCGTGTCGTTGAAGGCAGAATCAGTACGCAAAGTTCACTCCGGGCAGGTCCTGATGCAAAACCTGTCATAACAAACTTGTCGCCAGTCCCGAAGTGGGCGCAGACGCGCCTTCTTTCACGCTTCAGTGTGTATGGCGCCACCAGTCAACGGCACCGCATATCAGCACCATTCCCAAGGCCGCCAGAACATATGGATTTATGGCTGTTACGAATGTCAGGTAATGCATGACGATCTCCTCCAACGCATGCAGTCGTCCCGCCTTTGCTCCTCCAAAAGCCGAACACAGATATGCTATCAGAGTTGCATGCATTGTGCACGGGAAACCGCGCCGGGATCATCCGCGAGCCGAATTCAGGACTTGATGTCGATACCGGCCTCGATCGCAGCGGCAATAAAAGCGAGACGCGCGGCCTCCGCCGTCTTTTTACCCTTCATCGCCGCTTCGAAAACTATCAGAGCCTTGTCCAAAGCCTCACCGTCTTCGAGCGGCCAATCCTCGATCAGCGCCCAGGAGGCTTCCTGCAAAGTGGTGATTGTGCGGTACTGCCCAGGTCCATCAAGCGCAAGAGTAACGCCTTTGTTCCATTCCATCGTCTAATCGCCTTCGGGAAATTCGTCTCGATATGAGTATTCACCACGGGGTGCCTACGCAACCGCGGTCGTCAACTATGAATACTCTGAAGTTTGGAATGGAGGCCTCGCCCGGAATTGAACCGGGGTACAAGGATTTGCAGTCCTCTGCGTCACCACTCCGCCACGAGGCCATTCCGATGTGTTTTCTGAAGTGGTGACGGGCGTTTAGAACGGATTTAGATGGAGCGCAAGAGGGGTAGACCTCTGCATTGGCTTTTTTCACACATCATACGCTAGGCGAGCGCCGCATGATGAACGAGGCACCCGCCAATCAATCACCGGCATTGGCGGCGGGGACCATTGAGCGGCTGATAGGTATTGTCGGATGCGCGATAAGAGCGGTACTTGGACGCGCAGTATTCTACGTGCGAACCTCCATACGACCGCGCGGCAGGCTGCGAGGCGATAAGGCCCCCAATCAGTGCGCCAGCGGCCAAGCCACCAATGACCGCCCCTGCGTTACCGTGTCTGCGATCTCGGTAGTAGCCGTCCCGATAGTGACGGCGATCATCCCAATTCCGATAATGGCGACGCCCTTCCCAGCGGTCACCACCGCGATAATGGTGGCCGTTACCCCAGCGAGGATTGATTTGCGGGCAGTTGGTTCCATTGTTGCAACCGACCTTTACGATGCCTTCCGCGTTCTCCGCCTGAACTGCAGGTAAGGAAACCGCACCTGTCGGTCCGGCGAAAGCAGGAACTCCACTGAAGGCAGTCGTAAGAGAGATTGCAATGACCATCAGTTTTTTCATCTTAATCACCTCAAAATTCTGATCCTGCAAAGTAACGCTTCCGGTGTATTTCGGTTCCGCTTTGTGCTTCCAAAAAAGAAGACCCGCATGTTCTGCGGGTCGAGGAAAGGGAAGGGTGTTTTTTACTTTGTTAGGCGGCTCCTGCCGGATCACCGATCGGCAATAAAGCTGGGTTGAGCGGCGGATCGTTTGGATTTTTTGTATCGGCCGGATCTTGGGCCGGTGTCAGTGGCGGCTTTTCCTGAACACGATCAGGCACGCCCGGCGCCGGGGTAGGGCCTCTCGGAGAATCGACGGGATTGTCTGTCGGCAATGTCGTGGGCATCCTGGCCTCCTCTGTCTTTGTCGGTTGGGAAAATAACCCGTCGATAAAAGCTTTGTTCCCCCGAATTCGGCTGGTAAGTCGGTGGAATTGCGAGAGAGGGGCGCCAACGGTCTTGAAAGCTGTGCTGCTCGCCAGTAATACGGGGCCAGATATACGCTTTCACGAGGCGAGCCCGATGATTGATTTTGAAGCAGCGCGGACCAAGATGGTGGAAAACCAGATACGGACCACCGACGTCACGTCGCACTCCGTGTTGCGCGCATTTTACAATGTTCCGCGCGAAACCTTCGTGCCGGAAAAGTCGAGGGCGCTGGCCTATATCGATAACGACATCCAGATCGCGAATGGTCGTTACCTGATGGAGGCGTCTCCACTCGCCAAGCTCTTGCAGCTTGCAAAGGTCACCAAGGATGATGTCGTTCTGGAAATCGGCTGCGGGACAGGCTACGCGACCGCAATCCTCTCGCATATCGCTGGCACCGTCGTTGCGATCGAGAGCGATACGGAATTGAGCGCTGCGGCCACTGCAAACCTCGCGGCGTTGGGTTGCGATAATGCTGCGGTGGTGACAGGCGAGCTCGAAAAGGGTTACGCAGCCGAAGCGCCGTATGATCTCATCTTTATCAACGGCTCCGTTGAAGACGTTCCTGAAGCCTTGTTCTCCCAACTGCGGGATGGTGGTCGTCTTGTTGCAGTTCTCGGATACGGGAACGCCTCCACTGCAAGGGTTTTCCTCAAGGAGCATGGCGTCATTTCCGAAGCTTCGCACTTTAACACGTCGGTGAAGCCGTTGCCGGGCTTTCGAAAGTCCAAGGAATTTGTGTTCTGATCAGAATGGGCGGCCCTCGGGTCGCCCTTTTTGTTTCGGTCATGCCCTTACGGGGTGTGGCGGCTGACCAGCAGCTCCTCTGCCCGCTGATGTTGAGAGTCTTTAGCTTATTCTGAACTGAAGCTCCTGTGTTTCCTTGAGAAACCTGTGCATCCGGTTGACCAATCGGTCTCCGGTAATTGTGACGCAGCATCCCCTCGCGTAGAATCAACCATGATTCGTTGCCTGCTAGCATATGTGTGATGCGGGGCTCGACTTTCAGATCGGGGATAAAAATGGCTCAGCCAAACGTAGCGCGTGAACCCTCCATGGAAGAGATCCTGGCATCCATCCGCCGGATCATCGAAAGCAATGATCCGATCAGCGAAAGCCAGTCGGTCAGGGGCGCGCAAGCTTCTTCTTATTTAGAAGATAGCGAAGAGTTCGATGTCGAGTCGGACTATGACGATGGCTACATGTCCCAGGTCCCTGCGAATGACCCGGGCATGTCCTATGCGGAACCTGTTCACGCCGAGCATTCGAGAGCGGTTATGGAAATGAGAGAAGTTGCGGCAGATCCGCCGCATGTTAGCGAAAAGTCACTATCTCTGGCAGATGTCGCAGCCAGGGTTCGTGCCGGGGCAGCACGACCCGCCGAGGCTGGAGCGGCAGTTCATTCAGCAGCCCCTCAACCCGAAATGCACCGTCCAGTTCCACAACCCGTGCAGCATCCCCCCTATGTGAATGCAGAGCGGGCGCGCCCCGTCCAGGTGCAGCCGATCGAGCAGCCTTCTGCTCAACGGGATCAGGTATACCGCGACGCTGCGAATGCTCAATCGCACGAAAATCGCGAGCAGACATTGCCGGCTCGCATCGAACAGGCCACCTCGCTGTTGTCTGAAGAGGCGGGTGCGCAGATTGCGCGGTCTTTCAACGATCTTGCTCAGGTCGTGAATGGTATCGAGCGCGAGACCGTTGAAGACATGGCGAAGGACATGCTGCGTCCCATGCTGCGTGAGTGGTTGGACGATAATTTGCCGACCCTGGTCGAGCGGCTTGTGCGCGAGGAAATCGAGCGCGTAGCGCGCGGCCCGAGGCGGTGAACGGATCCTGTCACCCTCAATAGCCGCCCTTGAGGCGGCTTTTTTATTGACTCGCATCTGGCAGTCCTATTTACAGCCAGCAACGAGAACTCCAGGTTTTGGTCCCAAAATGCTCGAAAAAACTTATGATTCCGCCTCTGTTGAACCGAAGATCGCAGCCGCATGGGATGATGCCGATGCGTTTCGCGCCGGTGCGAATGCAAAGCCGAATGCGGAAACCTTCACGATTGTCATTCCTCCGCCGAACGTGACGGGTTCCCTGCATATGGGCCATGCCCTGAACAACACGCTTCAGGATATCATGGTCCGTTTCGAGCGGATGCGCGGAAAAGACGTGCTTTGGCAGCCGGGGATGGACCATGCGGGTATCGCGACCCAGATGGTAGTGGAGCGTAAGCTTGCGGAAGCGCAGCAACCGGGTCGTCGGGCTCTTGGTCGCGAGGCCTTCATCGACAAGGTCTGGGAATGGAAGGCTGAATCGGGCGGATTGATCTTCAACCAGTTGAAGCGGCTTGGTGCGTCCTGTGATTGGTCACGCGAGCGGTTCACGATGGACGAGGGCTTGTCGAAGGCTGTGCTCGAGGTCTTTGTGACTCTCTACAAGCAGGGGCTAATCTATCGTGGCAAGCGCTTGGTCAACTGGGACCCGCAATTCGAAACCGCGATATCGGACATCGAAGTCGAGAACCGCGAAGTCGATGGCCATATGTGGCATTTCAAATATCCACTGGCCGGTGGGGAAACCTACACCTATGTGGAAAAGGATGCCGACGGCAATGTAACCTTCCAGGAAGAGCGCAATTACATCGCGATCGCGACAACGCGCCCGGAAACCATGCTTGGCGATGGTGCGGTGGCCGTTAATCCGTCAGATGAGCGTTACGCGCCAATCATCGGAAAACTCTGCGAAATTCCTGTTGGTCCCAAAGAGCATCGTCGCCTTATTCCGATCATCGCGGACGAATATCCGGATCCGGCCTTCGGGTCGGGCGCGGTCAAGATCACCGGGGCGCACGACTTCAACGACTACCAAGTCGCTCGCCGCAACAACATTCCGCTGTATCGTCTGATGGATACGCAGGCGCAGATGCGGCAGGACGGCGAGCCCTATGCTCGTTGCGCGGAGCAGGCGCTGGCGATCACGCGTTCTGGCCAGCTTCCGAGCGAGGCGGAGGTCGACGACATCAATCTTGTTCCGGAAGAATATCGTGGGCTGGATCGCTACGAGGCGCGCAAGCGGATCGTTGCTGCCATCAATGCGGACGGTCTTGCCGTCACGACCAAGGACGCAGAGGGCAACGATGTGCCCTATGTCGAGAACAAGAAGATCATGCAGCCATTCGGCGACCGCTCGAACGTCGTTATCGAGCCTATGCTGACGGACCAGTGGTTCGTGGATGCCAAGACCCTTGCCGAGCCCGCCATCGCTTCGGTTCGCGAAGGACGCACGAACTTCGTTCCGAAGAATTGGGACAAGACCTATTACGAGTGGATGGAGAACATTCAGCCCTGGTGCATTTCGCGCCAGCTCTGGTGGGGTCATCAGATCCCGGCCTGGTATGGACCGGATGGGCAGGTCTTCGTCGAGAAGACGGAAGAGGAAGCTCTGGACGCAGCCGTCCAGCACTATCTGGCGCATGAAGGACCGTGGAAGGCCTGGGTTCAGGAAAAGCTCGAAAACTTCGAACCTGGCGCGATCCTGACGCGTGACGAAGACGTTCTCGATACGTGGTTCTCGTCGGCGCTCTGGCCGTTCTCGACGCTCGGCTGGCCAGACCAGACTCCTGAGCTTGCGCGCTATTATCCCACCAGCGTGCTCGTCACCGGCTTTGACATCATCTTCTTCTGGGTCGCCCGCATGATGATGATGGGCCTGCACTTCATGAAGGATGAGGATGGCAATCCCGTCGAGCCGTTCCACACCGTCTATGTGCACGCGCTTGTGCGTGACAAGAACGGACAGAAGATGTCGAAGTCGAAGGGCAACGTCATCGATCCGCTTGAACTGATTGATGAATACGGAGCCGATGCGCTGCGTTTCACGCTGGCGATCATGGCGGCGCAGGGGCGCGACGTGAAGTTGGACCCGGCTCGCATAGCAGGATATCGCAACTTCGGCACCAAGCTGTGGAACGCAACCCGTTTCGCGGAAATGAACGGCGTCAAGCGCGATCCGAAATTCCTTCCGGAAGCCGCGACGCTGACGGTCAATCGTTGGATCCTGACGGAGCTTTCCTCCACGATCGCGGATGTAACGACTGCAGTCGAGACACAGCGCTTCAACGATGCTGCAGGCAGTCTTTACCGATTTGTCTGGAATCAGGTTTGCGACTGGTATCTCGAACTGCTGAAGCCAATTTTCTCTGGAACGGATGAGGCAGCCAAGCTCGAAGCCCAGGCTTGCGTGGCCTATGTGCTGGAAGAAACTTACAAGCTTCTGCATCCGTTCATGCCATTCATGACGGAAGAACTTTGGGCTCACACCAGCGAGCGTGACGGTCTGTTGTGTCACGCTGACTGGCCTGCTCCAAATTTCGCCGACGACGCGGCAGCTTCGGAAATCAACTGGCTGGTCGATCTTGTCACGGGTATCCGCTCGGCTCGTTCTGAGATGAACGTGCCACCATCGGCCAAGGCTCCCCTGATCGTGGTTGGTGCCTCTGCCTTGACGCAGGGCCGCTTGCAGAGGCATCAGGCAGCAATCGAGCGCCTGGCCCGTGTCGAAACCATTGAGCTTTCCGATACGGCACCGCGTGGAGCGGCGCAGGTCGTGATCGGCGAGGCAACGGCGTGTCTTCCGCTTGGAAGCCTGATTGATCTTGGAGCCGAGAAAACACGGATCGAGAAGGCGCTTGGGAAGGTGCAGGCCGATATTGATCGCGCTGAAAAGAAACTCGCCAATGAGAAGTTTGTCGCCAATGCCGATCCGGAAGTTGTGGCGGCCGAGCGCGAACGGTTGAGCGAAATGCAGTTGCAGCAGGCAAGCCTGAAGACAGCACTTCAGCGGATTGCCGAAGCAGGCTGATTCTTTTCAATATTGCTAAACTAAGGCCTCGGCGTTTCGCGCCGGGGCCTTTTGTTATCATTTCGACCAAACTGCCTGAAATTCGATCTGTTTTTGCGCCGTTTGCGCGAATTCACGTAATGTTGCTCGCGGGCAACATTCAGCTCATCGTGAGAACATTAGACTACAGAGATACGGAAATACATTCATTCATTAGAAAAATAATGCGACTGAGTAGGCGTTTTTGACTGCCCATTGTGAGCTTACGTAAATTTTTCTGCGCTTTCTTCACAATGGCCGGAATGTGTCGAAGTTGTGTTTTAATCTGCGACAATTAGGCTGTGTGATGGTCACTTACCTGGGAGTGGGAGAATTATGGTAAGAACTCATCTTACAAAGGGCCTTCTGGCTGCGGCGGCGGTCGGTGCTCTTAACACGAGCGCTTTGGCGGGCGGCCTCGAGCGCGGCGGCTATAATATCGACCTGCTATACGATCGTTCATCCGTAGCAATCGAGTCGTCCGCAACTTATGTTGCTCCTCAGCGCAAGCTGAAGAACGTTCAGGACGTCGATCGCACAGATGGTCTCGGTTCGAATGGTTTGAACGGTGGCACAACCACTGCTGACGACTCGGAGAACTATTGGATCCCGCGCGTTGGCATCAAGGCTGCAATCGGCGATGCAGCAGACTGCATGTTCGATTATTCGCAGCCTTGGGGCGCACATACGAAGCCAGGTCGCAACTGGCGCGGTGCCAACGAGAACATCGAAACAAAGGTCGAAAGCGATAATTACGCAGTTACCTGCTCGTACCGGTTCGATGCTGGTCCGGGTCAGTTGCGTGTCATCGGCGGCACGTTCTATCAGGAAGTCAGCGGCTTCAAGGAAAGACTCGTTGCGCCTGCCGGTTTCCCCGGCGTGGTCGGCAACGGTATCGGTCGTCTTGAGCTGAAAGATAGCGCGTGGGGCTGGCGCGCTGGTGTTGCCTACGAGATTCCCGAATACGCATTCCGGGCAAGCCTCGTTTACAACAGCGAAGTCAATCTCAACGACATTTCCGGCACCTTGAACCTGTCGCAGGTCAATGGCCGTATCCTGAACGTCTATGGCGCCCAGAAGATGCCAGACAGCCTTGAGCTCAAGGTGCAGTCCGGTATTGCCCCGGATTGGCTCGCCTTCGGTTCCGTGAAATGGACTGACTGGAGCCAGTTGCAGACAATCCCGTTCTGCGTCGTCGGCGTGCCGGTTTGCAACGGCGCAACGCAGATCACATCGCTTGAGCTTGGCTATCGTGACGGCTGGACCATCAGCGGTGGTGTTGGCCACAAGTTCAATGATCAGTGGAGCGGTGCGGTCAGCCTGACATGGGACCGCGGCACGAGCCAGGGCTTCGGCACGCAGACGGACACCTGGTCTGTTGGTGCCGCCGTTTCCTACGCGCCGACGCAGAATGTCGAACTCCGCCTCGCCGGTCTTCTTGGAGTTCTGACGTCCGGTTCGTCCGGCCCGACAACCATCAACGGTGTCCGTTATGGCACCGATGCAGCCTACACTTTCGGCAATGACCTGGTTGCCGCCATCTCGACATCGGTCAAGGTCAAGTTCTGATCTGATGTGATGTGAGCTTCATGATGACGCCTCGGCTTTCGCAAGCCGGGGCGTTTTTTATTGGCTCCTCGGTTTATTCCTAACGTTAACGGTACAAGATCCTGAAAACGTCTCGGTAACGATGTTTCGACTGTCCGATTTTGTGACGATTCAGCAACAGATTTTTACGACGTTCGATTGTACATTCTTGAGCATCAACTTCTGTCCATTTCCCGCCACAAACGAGGCGCAGCGAGATAGGCAGAAAGAAAGCGGACCTGCGGGGGCGGGGCGCGTATCGGAGTAACATGGGCGATTTCTCGAAGGAAAATCCAAGTTTTCCAGCGAAGCGGGCGTTGTGCTCGACTTCAGGAGGGAATGGAATTCGGAGTTCGGCGGAAGCCGCAGTCTTGCCGAAAACGCATCTTATGCTTTCGATCGTTGCCCGTTTGCAAGGCAGGCGAGCTGATCCGGTCCAAGTGTCTTTGATGAGTGCACCGGAGCAAGTGTTCGGAGTAGGTGCATGACAATGGTGAGCAGCCGCGATTCTCTTCGTCATCGAGAAACATGTTCGTCGATCTTTGCCATGTCAGCTTCAATCATCGGCATGGTTAAGGAAGCGTAAAGATGCTGATGTTCTCCAAAGCTTCTTTTGGGCTGATGACGCTCGGGCTGGTTATGGCGTTCGCGCCTGCCCGCACTGCTGCCGCTTTCGATATCAGTTCCGGTGTGACCAAAGAGTCAGGTCCGTTTGACCTTTTCAAGTTCGGCTTCAAGGCCTACAAGAACGGCCAGAAAAAGGATGCTGTCGAAGCCTATCGCTATGCTGCGGAAAAGGGGCATACCGGATCACGATGGGCGCTCGCCAACATGTATGCCTTCGGCGACGGCGTTGCGAAGAACGATTATGAGGCCTTCAAGATCTACAACGAGATCGCCAGCCAGGGCATCGAGCCCGGCTCGGAAGATACCGGCTTTTTTGTCAACGCCCTGCTGGCTCTGGCGGACTACTATCGCCACGGTATTCCGGGGTCTCCGATCCGCACAGATCTGTCTCAGGCGCGTCAGCTTTATTTCCAGGTTGCTTCGACCTTTGGCGTGGCAGAGGCGCAGTTTCAGCTCGCCCAGATGATGCTGACGGGTGAGGGCGGCGCTCGCAACGTTCTGCAGGCAAAGAAGTGGCTGAATCAGGCGCGTAAAGGCGGGCATGCCGGCGCCATGTCTGTATTCGGCAACCTTCTGTTCCAGGAAGGTCAGTCGGTGCGCGGTCTCGCTTACATGACCGCCGCACTGGATCGTTGCGCCAAGAACGAATGTTCCTGGATGCAGCGATTGCAGGAAGATGCGTTTTCTCTGACAACCGAACAGGACCGCCGCAGCGCCATCGTGCTGGCCCAGCAGTTCGACGTGGAAGACGGCGGCGACTGAATTTTCGCCGCCCAACAGCCTGTTCTGTATCAGGCGAAGTTGAACGTCCCGACGACCGGCACGTGATCTGAAGGCTTTTCCCAAGCCCTGACCTGTTTCTCGATTGAGGTACTGACCAGTCGGTCGGCCGCTTCCGGTGAGAGAAGCAGATGATCGATGCGGATGCCGTTATTCTTCTGCCAGGCACCGGCCTGATAATCCCAGAACGTATAAAGTTTGGTCTGGTCTGTCGTTGCTCTGACAGCGTCGAGAAGCCCCAGATTCTCCAGCCGGCGAAACGAAGCGCGGGTTGCAGGCAGGAACAGCGCATCCGTTGCCCAGGCGGCGGGGTCGTAGCAATCGTGAGGCTCTGGAATCACGTTGTAGTCGCCGGCGAGAACCAGCGGCTCTTCCAGAAGCAGTCGGTTCGCTGCATGTAGCCGCAACCGCTCCATCCAGGCCAGCTTATAAGGGTACTTGACCGGATCATCAGCCGGGTTGCCATTGGGAAGATAGATGGATGCAACCCGCACAACGCCGGACGGTACAGAAAACACAGCTTCGATGTAGCGAGACTGTTCGTCGCTATCGTCGCCCGGCAGGCCGCGAATCACATCTTCCGGCTTCAGCTTTGATAGAATGGCGACGCCGTTGAAGCCCTTTTGTCCATGAGTTTCGACGTGATAGCCGAGCGATTCGATGTCTGCTCTCGGGAACCCTTCATCGACCGACTTTATCTCCTGCAGGCAAACGATGTCGGGTGAGAAATCACTCAGCCACTGGCGCAGGTTTTCGATGCGGGCTTTGATCCCGTTTATGTTCCAGGTGGCGATCTTCATTATGGCTTTCCCGATTGCCCTGCTGTTTTAACCCAAGGAGCAATCAATGAAAGTAGAAATCGACGATCAATCTCAGATCGAGAAGCTCGTTCCACAGCCGCAACTCGCCACGGCATTAGGATTTTTGATCTGGAACGATTGACCCAGCAGGTTATCGACAAAGTCGATTTCCGATCCCGTCATGTAGACCAGCGAAAGACTGTCGATCAGCACTGTGGCGCCGTCTTTCGAAATCACGAGATCGTCTTCTCCCTGGGCGTCCACGACGTCAAATTTATAGGAGAAGCCGGAACAGCCGCCTCCTTCTACGGAGACACGCAATGCTTTCTTGCCGGCATCGGCAGATACGATCTCGGCAATGCGCCGGGCAGCGGATTGGGAAACGGTTACTGGGGCATCTGTCATGGTCTATTCTTGCCTTCTGGCCGGGTTCAAGGCCCGGAGATTGCTGCAATCGCTTTGCGTTGCTTCGCTGTATAGGTATGAAGGGTTGAAGGGCGCGTCAATGGTGCTTCGCGTCTGTATGTTATGCGCAAAACGGATGGATCATGTCAGTCGATACACGCATTCTTGGTTTTGGCAGCGGCGAACGGGCTATTTTCGCTTCCGATCCGTGGCAGAGCCGGGGGCGTCTCGTACCGGAGAATTCCAGTCTGACGCGGTCGGAATTCCAGCGGGACCGTGACCGTATCGTCCATACCACTGCCTTTCGCCGCCTGAAGCACAAGACGCAGGTCTTTATCGGGGTGGACGGCGATCACTACAGAACGCGGCTGACCCATACGATCGAAGTAGCGCAGATCGCGCGCGCACTCGCCAGGGCCTTGAAGATCGACGAGGATCTGGCTGAGGGCGTGGCGTTGGTTCACGATTTCGGTCATACGCCCTTTGGACACACTGGCGAGGACGCGCTGCACGAGGTTCTGCTGCCCTACGGCGGTTTTGATCACAATGCGCAATCGCTTCGCATCGTTACCAAGCTTGAAAGGCGCTACGCTGAATTCGACGGCATAAACCTGACGTGGGAAAGCCTCGAAGGCCTGGTGAAACACAACGGTCCCCTGATGGATCGTTCAGGAGCAGGTACACGCGGTCCCGTTCCGCAGCCCATTCTCGACTATTGCGAGATCAATGATCTCGAACTCGCAAGTTTCGCCAGTCTCGAGGCGCAGGTTGCGGCGATTGCCGACGACATTGCCTACAACACGCATGATATCGATGACGGACTGCGATCCGGCTATCTGACTTTCGACATGCTGGAGGATGTGCCCTTCCTTGCGGCGATGATGCGCGAGGTCAGGGCGAAGTATCCGAGCCTGGAGCCTGCCCGCTTCGCAAACGAAATCATGCGCCGACAGATCACGCACATGGTCGAAGACGTGATCGGTGTTGCGCAGCGGCGCCTTGAGGATCTGAAACCGCAAAGCGTACTCGACATCCGTGCCGCGGATCATGCCATTGCGACCTTCTCGGATGAAATGGCGGAAACGGACAAATCCATCAAGAAGCTGTTGTTCTCGCGCATATACCGGCATCCCGAAATCATGCGGATCCGGGCCGGGGCGGCGCAGATCGTCACAGATCTCTTCGGAGCCTACATGCAAGACCCATCAGAGATGCAGAGCCACTATTGGGTCAGTCATATAGCCGGGCTCAGCGAAGCAGCGCGCGCACGCCATGTGGGCGACTATCTGGCGGGGATGACCGACACTTATGCTGTGAAGGCCCATATGCGCCTGTTTGACCGCACCCCTGATTTGCGTTAGGCACCCCACCGAAACCAATTGATTGGCGGCCTTTCCGCCCTTTTTGCTGGGATGCAGCACCATGAACCTGTTCGCCGATTTTGAAGTTCGGATCAAAGAGGCACTTGAATCCATCGATCTCATTCGTGAAAAGCGCGAAAGTGTCGATTTCAATCGTCTGACTGTCGAGCCGCCGCGCGATCCAAGCCATGGCGATGTTGCGACGAATGCTGCCATGGTGCTCGCAAAGCCGCTGGGTACCAATCCTCGCGCGCTGGCAGATGTCATTGCAGAGCGCCTGAAGCAGGATGCTGATATCGTAGACGTAACGGTGGCCGGTCCCGGCTTCATCAATATTCGCTTGTCCTCCGCCTACTGGCAGCGACTGCTCGCCAGCATCATCCGTGATGGCGAAGGCTACGGGCGTTCGGCGGTCGGGGCAGGGCGCAAGGTCAACGTCGAATTCGTTTCGGCAAATCCTACCGGACCGATGCATGTGGGCCATTGCCGCGGCGCTGTCGTCGGTGATGCGCTGGCCAACCTCATGGCATTTGCAGGCTACGAGGTTACCAAGGAATACTACATCAACGATGCCGGCTCCCAGATTGATGTGCTGGCAAGGTCGGTCTTCCTTCGTTACCGCGAAGCATTGGGTGAAACGGTCGGTGAAATCCCTTCTGGCCTCTATCCCGGAGACTATCTTGTGCCGGTCGGCCAGGCGCTCGCCAAGGAATTTGGCACGAAGCTGCACAACATGCCGCAGGACGAGTGGATGCCGATCGTCAAGGATCGTGCCATCGACGCGATGATGGCGATGATCCGGGAGGATCTGGATGCTCTCAACGTCCATCATGACATCTTCTATTCGGAACGCGGTCTCCATGCCGATGGCGCGGCCCGTATCCGTCAGGCGATCAATGATCTGACATTCAAAGGGCATGTCTATCGTGGCACGCTTCCGCCGCCGAAGGGCCAGTTGCCGGAAGACTGGGAAGATCGCGAGCAGACGCTGTTCCGTTCGACGGATGTCGGCGATGATATCGACCGTCCGCTGATCAAGTCTGACGGAAGCTATACCTATTTCGCGGCGGACGTGGCCTATTTCAAAGACAAGTTCGACCGTGGCTACAACGAGATGATCTACGTGCTCGGTGCCGATCACGGTGGCTATGTGAAGCGTCTCGAAGCGCTGGCCCGTGCTGTGTCCGGCGGCTCGGCGAAGCTGACGGTTCTGCTGTGCCAGCTCGTGAAGCTCTTCCGCGACGGCGAGCCGGTAAAGATGTCCAAACGTTCGGGAGACTTCGTAACGCTACGTGAGGTGGTGGATGAAGTCGGCCGTGACCCTGTTCGCTTCATGATGTTGTACCGGAAGAACTCCGAGCCGCTGGATTTCGATTTCGCCAAGGTGACTGAGCAGTCCAAGGACAATCCGGTCTTCTACGTCCAGTACGCGCATGCTCGCTGCATGTCGGTTTTCCGCCAGGCCAGGGAAGCTTTTCCGGACCTCGACACCGAATCACTTGACCTCGCAGCCGCTGTTTCAGGGGTGTCTGACCCGGCCGAAATGCAGCTGATTGCCAAATTGGCGGAGTTTCCGCGCATAATTGAGGCTGCAGCGCTGGCTCAGGAGCCCCACCGGCTTGCTTTTTACCTCTATGATCTGGCAAGTTCCTTCCATGCGCACTGGAATAAGGGCAAAGATAACCCCGACTTACGGTTTGTTAAGGATAACGACCGAGAATCCAGTATCGCCAGACTTGGGTTGGTGCGCGCTGTCGCGTCCGTATTGAAGTCCGGGCTTGCCATAACTGGCACTGCTGCACCGGACGAAATGCGATAGTCACGCCACCATTTACCCATATTGCGCTGGCATGAGCATTGGTTAGCGTAGGTAAGTGGACAAGGGTATGGCAAACAATAACGTGGCTTATGGCCGTAGCGGCGCGCCTGACGTATTTGCGGATGATGATCCGCTTGCGGAATTGGCGCGCATTGCGGGCTATGATGAGCGGTCCCCCTTGCGACCTGTGGCGGAGCAACCGCCGCGGCGAGAGCCGGCGTTCAATCTCGAAGATGAATTGCTTCGCGAGCTCGAGGATTATCAGGATACGCGTCCGTCGGTTTCTGCGGAGCCGGTTCTGTCGCGCCCGGCCGAGGCGCCTGTCGCTCGTTCCGAGCCACCCATGACGCCTTCCGCGGGCGCGGTTTCTGCGCGTGTGAGCGTGCCGGTGGCTGACCCGTTCAACGACGAGGAATTCGATACGCTCGATCGTCGCGATCCTATGTCGCGAGCTCATGTGGTCGATCAATTCGGAATGGCGCCAAGGCGTTCCGAGGCTTCGTCCTTGCGTGCGTTCGAGCCAGAGACTGTGCCGCGACCGGTTGCAGATATGGCTCCTGCTGTTGCTGCGCCTATGGATGTTGCAGGTCTAGATAACGATCTGATTTCCGAGCTTGAGACATCATTGACGCCGGTCGAGACGCGTCCGATCAAAGCGACGCGGCCCCCGGCACGGGCTTATGAGCCCGGCTTCCGGATGCCTTTGGCAAACTTCAATCCGGCCTCTGTGCCGCGTCACGAGCCTGCACCGGCAAGTGCTTTGCCCGATCTAGCGGAAGGATCGATTTCCGCTTCTGCTTCAACACCGGTCGACAGTTCGGTGTGGGAAGAAGAGCTGGCTCGTGTTGCTGCCTTCGCGATGGCGCCGCCGCAGGTCCCACGTCAGGCAGCCGTCGCGGAACTGCCGCAGGTTGAGGCTTTCCGCAACGAGGATCGTGCGGCCCAGGCACGTCTTTCCGCCGACCTGCCTCCCGTAAGCTCTATAGCGCCGCTCCCGGACTTTGCGGTCCTCGATGAACGCTTTTCCGACCAAGGTCGTGTGGGCAATCAGCAGAAAGAGCCTGCGCTCGGTTCTGATCTGGATGATGACTTCGAACTGGCCCTCGATGAGATCGAATTCGATCTTTCGGATCTGATGGATGAGCCGGATACTGCCGCAACTCCAGCTCGGCCGGTCCAGCCTGCCCCTGCGGTTCAACCGCGTGCGGAAGCGGTCGGCGCAACTCAGAATTCAGCGCCGAAACCTGAGCCGCAAGTGCCGTTTGCCGCTGCATTCGAACCGCGTCAGGAATTCCGTCCAGTGCCGTCCAGCGTTGCTGCGGTTCCAGCTTTCCTGGCAAACTCACGTTCTGCGGCTGCCATGGGTGTAGGTGCACCGGTTCAGAGCCAGCCGGTCTCGATTAATGCAGTGCAGCCGAATGGTCCCGTCCGTTCTGCTCCGCAGGCGGTTATCGATGAAGCGACTGGTGATGGAGAGGCTTTCGATCCCGCGCTGCTGGCCGACACGGATGAAATGCCGGAGACGGTTCCGGATCTCAATGTACCCGAGCTTCCGGTCCATGAACCGGAACAGCAGCCCGTTCAGCATTCGGAATTCGACATTGATCTTGATGCGGAGCTCGCTTCATTCCTGACGCAGGCAAATGCTGGACCGCAGCCGGTCTCCGTAGCGGCGCAGCGTGCGCGCAACGCCAGCTCCAGCATTTCAGTTGCAGCTACTCCTGACCCGAAATCCACGGCACGTCCTTCCGATGGTCTCGACGACTTTGAGCGTGCTTTGGAGGAAGATTTCCGTCGCAGCCTCCAGACACCTTTCCCGGCGCGGGCTGCGCGGGAAGAGGAAATGGACGATGACGCCATCTATCTTGCTCCTCGCAAGCGGCTGAACTGGATGCTGCCGGCGTCAGCGGCAGGCTTTGTTGCGATACTTGGTTTGTCCGGTTACGCGTTTTACGCAAGCCAAGGCTCGAAACTGACAGGTGATGGCGGGCCGGTGGTCATTGCTGCCGATACGCAACCGGTCAAGGTTGCGCCTGAAAATCCGGGTGGAAAGATCGTTCCGAACCAGGACAAGGCTGTCTATGACCGCGTCGCAACGGGTACGCTGGATGCGCCGAAGCAGCCTTCGCTGATTTCTTCCGACGAGCAGCCGGTAGATGTCGTTCAGAAGACTTTGGAAACCTTGCCAATGGAAGCCGAGGGCGAGGGCATGGAGTCCGCTTCGACGCCGGTTGGTGAAACAGAAGATGCCCGTCTGCTGCCGCAGCAGGTAGCTGCTGCCACAGCCGGTCAGGATCAGCTGGCGGTGATGCCGCGCAAGGTCAAGACGATGGTTGTTCGTCCGGACGGCACCTTGGTCGAGCAGATCAAGGAAGTGCCTGCAAAAGCGGGACAGGTTCCGGTGACGGCCGTCAAGACCGAGAAAGTTCCAGCGGCGCCGGCATTGGCTGAGCCGACCAAGACGGCGGCGACGTCTGCAAGCCAGCCGGTCGCTGCGCCGGTGTCGGCTGCCGCTACGACGCCTGCAGTTGCGGTTCCCACGACGACCGCGTCGACCCAGACCAACAAGACGCAGGCACCTATCCCGGGCGCGCGTCCTGCGGAGCAGCCGGTCAAGGTTGTCGCAGCTGTCACCGATCAGGGTGCAATCCGTGCCGCTGCTTCTCCTGCAGCCACGGCTGCTGCCGCTATTCCGCCAGCTGCTGCCCAGACAGGCGGCGCGGGTGGGTACTACCTTCAGGTCGCTTCGCTTCCGTCTGAAGCGGACGCCCAGAAGTCCTACAAGAACCTTTCGGCCAAGTTCGGCAATATTATTGCAGGTCGCGGCGTTGATATCGCCAAGGCTGAGATCGCCGGAAAGGGCACCTTCTATCGTGTTCGGATCCCGGCAGGCAGCTCCAAGGACGAAGCTGCCGCTCTGTGCGAAAAGCTTCGTGCTGCCGGTGGTAGCTGCCTGATTGCACGCTGATTACCCTCATCTTTCAAAGATTGAACGGGGCGGAAACGCCCCGTTTTCCGTCGGGGCATTGCCCGCCAATGTACGATATCTAGAACGGTCTCGAAAAGGAAAGAAGATGAGCAACTGCAAGGCAATGATCCTTGGATGCGCCGGCACGGAATTGTCTGCCGAGGAAATCGCGCTGTATCGCGATCAGCAGCCTTGGGGTTTCATTCTGTTTGCTCGCAATCTCAAGGACGAGGCTCAGATCCGCAATCTTGTCCAGTCAATGCGGGATGCAGTTGGACGTCAGGATGCCCCTGTGCTGATCGATCAGGAAGGCGGGCGCGTTCAGCGTATCCGCGCGCCGATGGCTGAAAACTATCCGTCGGGCTCGGTTCTCGGTGCGCTTTATGAGCAAGATAAGGCGCGGGGATTGCGCGCTGCATGGCTGATGTCGCGTCTCCATGCGTTCGATCTGACCAAGCTTGGCATCAACATCAACTGCCTGCCCGTTCTCGATGTTGTTGTGCCCGGAGGGACGCCCGCCATCGGGAATCGTTCTTACGGAGAAAACACGGCGACGGTGGCGGCTGTTGGTAAAGCCGCAGCCGACGGTCTGAAGGCTGGCGGCATGTTGCCGGTGATGAAGCACATGCCAGGCCATGGCCGTGCGATGGTAGACTCCCATCACGACCTGCCGGTGGTATCGGCATCTATCGATGAACTCGATGCGCACGATTTTCTGCCGTTTCGTCAGATGAAAGATGAGCTTATGGGCATGAGTGCTCATATTGTTTTCACGGCGATCGACCCCGAAAACCCCGCAACGACATCGCGCAAGGTCATTGATGAAGTTATTCGTGGGCGTATCGGCTTCGATGGTCTTCTTCTATCGGACGATAGTTCGATGAACGCGCTGAAAGGCACACTGGGCGAGCGTGCTGCCAACATTATTTCCGGCGGCTGTGATATTGTCCTTCATTGCAACGGCGTCATGGAGGAAATGAAGCAGGTCGTCCGCGAGGTCCCGCTTCTATCCGGCAAGAGCTTGAAGAGGGCCGAAGCTGCACTGGCAGGTTTTTCCCCGGCAGACACATCCAGCGAGGCCGATTTGCGTGCCGAGTTCTGGTCGCTTATACCAGCAGCGTAAACCGTTCCGCTTTTCTGCTAGCATCGGCCAGCGGGAGGAGGGGCTTCTCCCACAGGCGCGAGTATAGCGATGGCCGTCGATAAGCATACCTCCATTCCGATGGACAAGCTTTGGCAGGATAGTGAGGCGCGAGGCGTCAGCGAGGCGGCGCTCGTAATCGACGTGGGCGGTTTCGAGGGGCCGCTCGACCTTCTGCTGCACCTGGCGCGCAATCAGAAGGTCGATCTTGCGCGCATTTCCGTCCTTGCGCTGGCAGAGCAATATCTGGAATTCGTCGAGAGTGCCCGTCGTGTTCGGATCGAACTTGCCGCGGACTATCTGGTGATGGCTGCCTGGCTCGCCTATCTCAAATCGAAACTGTTGATTCCCCAGCAGTCGAGGCAGGAGGATGGTCCTTCAGGGGAAGAGATGGCAGCGGTGCTCGCATTTCGTCTCAAGCGGCTGGAGGCCATGCGCGAGGCTGCAAGTCACCTCGTCAACCGGAACCGGCTGGGCAGAGATGTTTTTGCTCGCGGTGCGCCGGAGCATCTGCCGGACAGGGCAGGCAAGACGTTTGAAGCCGAACTTTACGATCTCCTTCATGCCTATGCCAATTTGCGACAACGCCAGGCAATCACGCAAGTCACAATCGAACGTCGCAAAGTCTGGTCGCTGGTGGAGGCAAGGGAACTGCTCACCTCAATGTTGGGTGAAATCGGCGACTGGACATCGCTTCAGGCTCATCTTGTTGAGTTCCTTCCCCCTAGCGATCGCGTGACTGCGACTGCAAGTGCCTTCGCTGCATCGCTTGAACTGGTGCGTGAGGGGAAGCTGGAGATGAGGCAGGATTCGGTGTTCGGCAGTCTGTATCTGAGAAGTCCCCTTAACTCACGTCTCAAGGCTCAAATGAGGGAGAAGCCTGATGTCGATAGCTGACGTCGAGATGGCCGGGAACGGATACGATAACGCAGAGGAAATCTCACGCCTTGAGCTGGAAGCGGAACGCACGGCTGAAGCGTTGATTTTCGCGTCGGCCGAGCCCGTCTCGGAAGCATACCTGCTCGAGCGGCTTCCCGGCACTGTTGATTTGCGCAGGGTGATGGCGAGATTGGTCCATCTCTACGCTGGCAGGGGCGTCAACCTCATTCGCGTCGAAGACCGTTGGGCATTTCGCACGGCTGCGGATCTGTCTTTCGTGATTCGCCGGGACGATACGGAATCGCGCAAACTCTCTCGTGCAGCGCTCGAGGTTTTGGCGATCATCGCCTATCATCAACCGGTCACTCGCGCTGAGATCGAGGAGATCCGTGGCGTGCAAACCTCTCGCGGAACCCTGGATGTTCTGATGGAAGCGGGATGGGTACGCTTTCGCGGTCGGCGTAGAACGCCCGGTCGTCCCGTCACCCTGGGCACCACGCCACGTTTTCTCGATCACTTTGGACTGGAAGAAATCCGTGATTTGCCAGGAATCGAGGAGTTGAAGGGCGCGGGGCTCTTGCAAGGAAGAATTCCGCCTGATTTTCGTGTACCGCTGCCATCGTCTGCTGATGAGTTGGCCGAGGACGAAGACCCGATTACCCAGCTGGATCTGGAGGAGCTCGGTCTCTTGACACCCGGTGGCACACCGGACGATTAGCGATTGAGAGAGCTGAGGTCACGGAAGGCATGCTGTTAAATACAGATGTAAAGCAACGAGGTGGCGGGGCTGCTCTGCGCAGGACTGCCGGGGTCACGTTTGCCGCAAGCCTGACCTTCGAAGAAATCCACCACCACTATAACGGCAAAGAAACGATTCGCGGCATAAGCCTCGAGGCGTGCCCGGGCGAGGTGCTGTGCCTGTTGGGACCATCAGGATCTGGCAAGACGACGCTGCTGCGGATCGCGGCCGGTATCGAGTCGCAGACGCGCGGGCGTGTGTGCATCGACGGTCGCGAAATGGCAGGTCCTCAATGCTTTGTTCCGCCAGAAAAGCGCGGCGTTGGCCTGATGTTTCAGGACTACGCACTCTTCCCGCACCTTTCAGTGCTCGATAATGTCAAATTCGGGTTGACCGCGCTTCCTTCGTCGGAGGCATCAGCCGAGGCGATGGTGGCGCTTGAGCGGGTGGGTCTTGCGCACTATGCGCAAAAGTTTCCGCACGCGCTCTCTGGCGGCGAGCAGCAACGGGTCGCGTTGGCCCGTGCGCTCGCTCCCCGTCCTGGTGTTCTATTGATGGACGAACCTTTTAGCGGGCTTGATTCGCGGCTGAAGGATTCGATTCGGGCTGATACGCTTGATGTCCTGCGACAAAGCCGCGCAACAGCCATCGTCGTGACCCACGATGCGGAGGAAGCCATGAGAATGGCAGACCGCATTGCCCTGCTCAGTAACGGTCAGCTGGTCCAGCTCGGCAAGTCGCAGGATCTATACAGGAAACCACGATCACTGTTTGCGGCCGGTTTCTTCTCCGAGATCAATATTTTGACGGGACGAGTAACATCGGGTCGCGTTCAAACTCCGCTCGGAGCTTGTGATTCCGGTCCAATTGCCGATGGTCAGGAGGTGGAGATCGCGGTGAGGATATCGTCGGTTTTCGTTCGCGCCGATGGACCCGGTGTGCCCGCTCGGATCATCACGCGCCGCTTTCTCGGGGTGGTCGAACTGTTGACGCTGGCCGTGGAGGGGCTTGATGAGCCGCTTCGCGCACGTATCCGTGCCGATCAACTTTCGGAAGGTCTGACTGACGTGGTTGTGAACGTTGCGCCAGAAGACATTTTGGTGTTTGAAAAACATTCCTAAACATCTTACATCGTTTAGACGCGCAATTACGGGAGTGAGTTATGGGTTCTTTTAGTGTGTGGCACTGGCTGATCGTTCTGGTCATCGTGCTGATCTTCTTCGGGCGCGGCAAGATTCCGGAATTGATGGGCGACGTCGCCAAGGGCATCAAGAGCTTCAAGCAGGGCATGTCCGAAGACGAGAACAAGGACGCGACGCCGACTGCGACGCCTGCCAAGACTGTCGATCACCAGCGCGAAGAAACAAAGTAAGTCGCCGGAACGCGTTCGCGTTCCGTGGCGGGAGTATAGCCCATGCTGGACATCGGCTGGACAGAACTGCTTGTCATTGCAGTTGTCTTGATCGTCGTGGTTGGCCCCAAGGATCTACCGCCTATGCTTAGGGCATTTGGCAAGATGACGTCCAACTTGCGAAAGATGGCCGGAGATTTTCGCACCCAGTTCGATGAAGCCTTGCGAGAGGCGGACATGGACGGTGTGCGGCAGACGATTGATGATGCCAAGCGGTTTCATCCCGCGAACGCAATACGCGAGGCGATCAATCCTCTGCGTGAAATGGGCAACGAGATTCGCAACGATCTGCAGAAAGCGACCGAGCTCCCTGGGGCGAACACGTCCGACGCTGCCACAGGCTCTGTCGCGACGACGTCCGTCGATGATCTGATTCCGCCGCCTGCGTTTTCCCTGCCGGAAACCCCACCTCTCACGCCGCCGCCAGCCGCCTCTGTTACGTCTGCTCAGGCTTCCCCTGCAGTCGTTACGCCACAGCCGCAGGCCTCGGGTGGTGCTGCTGCGTCACCATCGACGCCGCCCGTGGCGTCTGCCTCGGGGACAGGCAATTCACCTGCGGTTTCTGGGGCAGGGCTGACAAAGGCACCGGCTGAAACGTCGTCCACGTCTTCGGTTCCTGCGCCAGAAGTTGCCAAGGCTCCAAGGTCGCGGAAACCATCGACACCAAAGCTGGTCGCACCAGCGGTACCCGCCGTCGTTTCCGGAGCCGGGGCGGATGAGGTGGCAGTCAAACGAACACGCACGCGAAAACCTGCTGCGGATGTGATTGAGATTTCCTCCGAAAACCCGGTCACGACAAGAAAAACCGCATCGAAGAAATCTGTGGCTGTCGAAGGTGCGTCTGACGTCAAAACCGTCGCACCTGGTGCACGCAAGAAAAAGACGTCTGCCTCCAAGGATCAAGCATGAGCGGCGATTACAACGATAAGCCTCAGCCGTTGATCGAGCATCTGATGGAGTTGCGCACGCGACTCATCTGGTCGCTCGCCGCCTTTTTCGTGGCGTTCCTGGTCTGCTTCTTCTTTGCAAAGCAACTCTTCAACCTGCTGGTCGTACCCTACAAGTGGGCGGTCCTCTGGGCTGGCCTCGATCTTTCCAAATCAGAGTTGATCTATACGGCGCCGCAAGAGTTCTTCTTCACGCAGGTGAAGGTGGCGATGTTCGGCGCACTGGTGATCGCGTTCCCGATCATTGCCTCGCAGTTGTACAAGTTTGTCGCACCTGGCCTCTACAAGAACGAGCGGGCGGCGTTCCTGCCGTTTCTCGTGGCTTCACCGCTCCTGTTCCTGCTTGGCGGTGCGCTCGTCTACTTCTTCTTTACGCCCATGGTCATGTGGTTCTTCCTGGCCATGCAGCAGGCGCCAGGCGAGGGGGATGTGGCCATCTCGCTGATGCCCAAGGTTTCGGAGTATCTCTCGCTGATCATGACGCTGGTCATGTCATTCGGACTTGTTTTCCAGCTGCCGGTTGTCACAACGCTGTTGGCTCGGGTCGGTTTGTTGACGAGCGATTGGCTGCGCGAGAAACGCAAGTTCGCAATCGTCATCGCGTTTGTTGTTGCGGCAGTTCTGACACCCCCGGATCCGCTGTCTCAGATCGGCCTTGCACTGCCGACGATCCTTCTCTACGAGATTTCCATCTATGCTGCTCGACTCGTCGAGAGGAAGCGCGAGGAGGAAACGGCCTTGGCTGATACCGAATCTGCTTCATCCGTCGCGACGTCCGAGAAGGCTTGAGGACAAGTTCCGGCATCGCAGCATTCTCGGCCGGATTGGAAACAGAACGGCCGGGACCGACGTCGCGGCCATAACCCGCAGATGATCTGGAACGACCATGCTCGATATCAAGTGGATTCGCGAAAACCCGGCAGCCCTCGATGAGGCGCTTCAAAAGCGGAGCGCCGAGCCGCAGGCGCAGGCAATATTAGCGCTTGACGAGACGCGCCGATCCGCGATCCAGAAGCTGCAGGATATGCAATCCCGACGCAACGCCGCCTCCAAGGAAATCGGCGCAGCGATGGCGCAGAAAAACACTGAGCTTGCCGAGCAGTTGAAGCAGGAGGTGGCCTCGCTCAAGGATACGATGCCGCTCGTCGAGCAGGAAGAGCGTGCAGCTGTTGCTGCGCTGGATGACGTGCTCTCCCGCATCCCGAACATTCCACTGGACGATGTGCCTGTCGGCAAGGATGAGTCCGATAACGTGGTAACACGGGTCGTCGGCCAGAAGCCGGGTTGGAACCATCCTGCACTGGAGCATTTCGAAATCGGCGAAGCTTTGGGCTACATGGATTTCGACCGTGCTGCCAAGCTTTCTGGCTCGCGATTTACGGTACTCACGAGCCAGTTGGCCCGTCTCGAACGCGCGCTCGGCCAGTTCATGCTGGATCTGCATACGCGCGAACACGGATATACCGAGGTTTCGTCCCCGCTGATGGTGCGGGATGAAGCCATGTACGGCACCGGCCAGCTGCCGAAATTCTCCGAGGATCTGTTCCGCACGACTGACGGGCGCTGGCTTATTCCCACAGCCGAAGTAACGCTGACAAATCTGGTCTCGGGCGAAATTCTTGATCAGGAAAAGCTTCCACTTCGGTTCACGGCATTGACGCCATCGTTCCGCTCTGAGGCTGGATCTGCCGGACGTGACACGCGTGGCATGCTGCGCCAGCACCAGTTCTGGAAGTGCGAACTGGTTTCGATTACCGATGCCGAAAGCTCGATTGCCGAACATGAGCGGATGACCGCTTGTGCGGAAGAGGTGCTGAAGCGCCTCGGGCTGCATTTCCGCACGATTACGCTTTGCACGGGTGACATGGGCTTTGGCGCGCGCAAGACCTATGATCTGGAAGTCTGGTTGCCGGGGCAAGACACGTATCGTGAAATCTCGTCCTGCTCGGTCTGCGGTGATTTCCAGGCCCGTCGCATGAATGCCCGTTATCGCAGCAAGGATGACAAGAACCCCAAGTTTGTTCATACGCTGAATGGATCAGGCACGGCGGTTGGTCGCTGCCTCATCGCTGTTCTCGAGAACTATCTGAATGAAGATGGCTCCGTCTCAATCCCGGACGTTCTTCTGCCTTACATGGGTGGGTTGACCCGTATCGAAAAGGGCGCCTGATCAATGAGGATCCTGCTCACCAATGATGACGGGATTCACGCAGAAGGACTGCGGGTGCTTGAGGGCATCGCCCGCAGTCTCTCGGACGATGTCTGGATCGTAGCGCCTGAGACTGATCAGAGCGGCCTTGCCCACTCGCTCACACTGTCCGACCCATTGCGTCTGCGGAAGATCTCCGACAAGCACTTTGCAGTCCGTGGAACGCCGACCGATTGCGTCATCATGGGCATCCGGCACGTGCTCAAGGGCAAGCCCGACCTCATTCTATCTGGCGTCAATGCTGGTTCGAATCTTGCGGATGATGTGACCTATTCCGGCACGATTGCAGCCGCAATCGAGGGAACGATCCAGGGTGTCCGTTCCATTGCGCTCAGTCAGGCCTACAGGCATGACGCAGAAGGGCGGTTCATTCCCTGGTCGGTGGCCGCGCATCACGGTGCGGATCTGGTGCGCAAGATTCTCCCGATTGCTTTGCCGGAGGGAACCTTCCTGAATGTCAATTTTCCCGCCTGCGCGGAAGGTGAAGTTGAGGGACTTGATGTGACGACCCAGGGCAAAACGGATTTCGCGCTGGTTGTGGATGAGCGTCAGGATGGCCGCGGAAATCCTTACTTCTGGCTGCGATTCAGCGACCGGAAGGGCCGTTTCATGGAAGGGACCGACATCGCTGCA
This sequence comes from Rhizobium sp. Root149, assembly GCF_001427345.1. Classification (NCBI taxonomy): domain Bacteria; kingdom Pseudomonadati; phylum Pseudomonadota; class Alphaproteobacteria; order Hyphomicrobiales; family Rhizobiaceae; genus Rhizobium; species Rhizobium sp. Root149. The sequence goes on along the minus strand of NZ_LMGD01000012.1, from coordinate 903,190 downwards.
GTGCGTGCCAACCGTATTTCCATTACGCCTTTGCAGCTTGATCTGACAGATCATGCCGCATTGAAGAATCTGTCCGCCGCTTTGGGAGTTTCTCGTTGAAGACAGCGATGATCGAGAGGGAAGGTTTTGCCTCTCTGGTCCTTCGCCTGAGGGCGCAAGGCGTAACAGACCTCGATCTTCTCACAGCCTGCGAACAGACGCCGCGCACCCAGTTTGTTCCCTCGCAATTCGTAAGCGAAGCCTATTCAAGCCGCTCCATTCCGATTGACTGCGGCTCCTTCATGGAGGGCGCTGATCAGGCGGTTCGCATTCTGTCCAAACTGCAGTTGAAGCCGGGTCATCGTGTCCTGGAGATTGGCACAGGCAGTGGCTATCTGACGGCGGTCATGGCGCGCATAGCCGAGCGTGTGTTCTCTGTGGATCGCTTCCGAACCTTGATCTCCGGCGCCCAGGAGCGGGTCGATTCGCTGGGTCTGCGCAACGCTATCGTGCGGCAGGCGGATGGCATGAATGGGATGCAGGGTGAAGGTACCTTCGATCGAATTATCGCAACCGCCGCCTTTAGCGCTGTACCCCGTTTCTATGCCGATCAGTTGGTTCATGGGGGATCAATGATTGCCCCTATGGTCATTGATGAAGAGAACTGCATGATGGTGCGCCTGACGAAAACCGGCAGTCGTTTTGAACGTGAAGACCTTTTTCCAGTCAGCTATCTCCCGCTGGTCCCGCATATCGCGTCATATCTGTAAGCTTCAGCTAATAAAAGTTCCGCGTCAGGTAGGCCCTGCGAAACGATTGCTTATTCATGGTTAGCAAATTGCGAAAAAAGTGAATCGTTCGGACGCGCCTTAACCGGTCAGTAAGACTAACGCGCTTTAATGATACCTACATTTAGTACTGTCGTTGTGTAGGTCGGGTCATGCGTTTGAAGAGTTCGTCGAACATGAGAAAGTCAGCCGTACGCGTTGCCGTAGCGGCCTTTCTGGCGAGTGCAGCAACGGGATGCAGTTCCGACGCGTCTCGCTTTACGGGTATCTTTGATAAGGATAACCTGACAACGGCATCTATCCCGCAGCGTCAGGGCGGCGGTGCCTATGGTGCTCCTCCAATTCCTGCTGAGGATGTTGGTACAGGTGGCCGATATCAGTCCGCTGCTGTCGCGCCGGCGCGGGCGCCCGTTGCCAATCAGGGCTATCAAAACTCTGGGGCGTATCCGGTCGCGAGCGCATCTCCGGTCCGCGCTGTTTCTTCGGCGCCAATCCAGCGTGCGCAACTTGCCCCGCCGACGGCGCAGCCTCTGCCGCCCGCTCGTGACATGCAGACCCGTCAGGAAGCCATGGCGCAGCCAATGCCGCCGCGGGTTTCGTCTGCGCCTGCAATGAAGGCGCAGGCTCCGGCTGTGATGAGCGATGCTGTGACAACTGGCTCCACGCCAGCAGCGAATGGCTGGTCTGTCGGCAACGCTCCGAAGGTCACACTTCGCCCGGGTGAAACTGCGGCTACGCTTTCCAAGCGTTACGGTGTTCCGGAGCAGGAAATCCTGAAGGCCAACAATGGCCGCCTGGTCCCTGGTCAGATCGTCGTAATCCCTACCTACGCAAATCGTAGCAACCCGGCGAAGATGGCGGCTGGCGCTATTGATCTGCCGAAGAACAGCCCACAACCAGGTCCTGCCGATCAGAGCCAGAAGGTTGCTGTGGTGCCTGGCGCCCCGCCGCTGCGTGACAAGGCTCAGGCCGAGGCAGGCAAGTTGACGCCGCCCGCATCAGGTGGTCATCCAGGCACAGGCTCCTACACCGTAAAAGCAGGAGACAGCCTCGCGAAGATCGCACGCGCCACCAATACGCCGATCGACCAGTTGAAGGCCATGAACGGCATTACGGATGGCAATCTCAAAGTTGGCCAGACGCTTAAGGTTGGTGGTTCCGGAGATGCGGTCAAGACTGCCTCCATCCCGAGTAAGCCAGCCGACAAGCCCATGGCGGCTGTTGCTGACAAGGCGGAAGCTGCTGCTGCAAAGGCCGAAGCTGCCCAGCCAAAGGCACAGGAAAAGCCCGCGGCTGCACAGACCGCCAGCCTGAGCGATGTTCAGAACAAGATGGACAATACGACGCCTGCGCCAAGCTCCACCGGTATCGGAAAATATCGTTGGCCGGTCACTGGTGCGGTGATCGCTTCATTCGGCCAGAACGTTAACGGTAGCCGCAATGACGGTATCGATATCTCGGTTCCGGAAGGCACGCCGATCAAGGCTGCGGAAAATGGCGTCGTTATCTACGCAGGTAACGGTCTCAAGCAGCTTGGTAATACAGTCCTGATCCGCCATGACGATGGCAAGGTGACGGTCTACGGTCACGCGTCGAACATCTCGGTGTCTCGTGGCCAGAAAATCCAGCGCGGCCAGACGATTGCAACGTCCGGCATGAGTGGTGATGCGAAGCGTCCGCAAGTCCACTTCGAAGTCCGGAAGGACGCAAGCCCGGTGAACCCTTCGACTTATCTCGAATAGAGTAGTGCGTTTCGAGAGCTTGGAAGCCCGGCCGTCCTGAGGGACAGGCCGGGCTTTCTGCGTTCAGGCGCGGTCGAGAGGCTTGCGCAGTCGGCCGGCGAGGTCCTGAATATATTGCCAGGCGACGCGACCGGAGCGCCCACCTCGTGTCGTTGCCCATTCCAGCGCTTCGGCGTGAAGACCATCCTGCGTGATGCCCAGTTCGAAATGCTCGGCATAGGCATCGATCATCGCGAGATAGTCGGTCTGGTTGCACTTGTGGAAGCCAAGCCAGAGACCGAACCGATCCGACAGTGAGACTTTTTCTTCGACTGCTTCGGATGGATTGATCGCCGTCGACTGCTCGTTCTCCATCATGTGGCGTGGCAGGAGGTGGCGTCGGTTCGATGTCGCATAGAACAGAACATTGTCGGGACGTCCTTCAATTCCCCCGTCAAGTGCTGCCTTCAGCGACTTGTAGGCGGTATCATCGTGGTCGAAGGACAGGTCGTCGCAGAAAACGATCACACGTTTTCCGCTTTCTTTCAGAAGATCGAGGAGAGCAGGCAGTGAGGCGATATCCTCGCGATGAACTTCGATCAGCTTCAAATCCGGGTCGATGCTTGCATTGATGTCGGCATGCACGGATTTTACCAGCGACGATTTGCCCATGCCACGTGCGCCCCAGAGAAGGACATTGTTCGCCGGGAAGCCCTCCGCGAAGCGTTGTGTGTTTTCGTGAAGAATATCCCGGACGTGATCAACGCCGCGTATGAGCTTGAGGGAAACCCGGTTCGGCTTGCGCACCGGATGAAGTCGCTGATTGACAGGCTGCCAGACGAAGCAATCCGCAGCCGACCAGTCATTGATAGCCGGAGGAGGTCCCGCAAGTCTTTCCAGCGCGTTTGCCAGTCGCGTGATTTCCGCGAGCAGAGCAGCAGCATTATCCACGGACATTTGATCCTCCAGGCGCGTTTTCTGGTCTTACAGAGCATGTTTTGCAGCGGGTTAGCATGGCGTTTTGCAGGCCGAAAGGGTATTAGCCCTGAATTCGGTACTCTGCGTGTCGGTCGATCTGTTGCTTTTGTGCCAAGGGTAACTATAGTCCGGCCGCTCGAAACGGGGTGCCTCGTTCCGAATTTCTGGGAGTCATAGATGTTCATTACTGAAGCATTCGCCCAAGCCCAGGGCGCTGCGCCCGCTGGATCCGCCTTCGGTTCCGGCCTCGAAATGCTTTTCCTTTTCGCACCCCTGATGGTGGTCTGGTATTTCTTCCTGATCCGCCCGCAGCGCGCGCAGATGAAGAAGCGGCAGGAAACGCTTTCGAACATTCGTCGCGGCGATCAGGTTGTCATGGGTGGCGGGATTTCCGGCAAAGTCACCAAGGTTGTTGATGACAACGAACTCGAAGTGGAAATCGCGGAAGGTGTGCGTGTGCGCGTGATGCGTTCCTACGTCGCTGAAGTCCGCGTCAAGGGCGAGCCGGTCAAGACTGAAGCCGCCTAATTCTATCCTATCCGGAACGAGGCGCGCCTCTTGGCGCGCCCGTTCGTATGAAATCAGAGTGTCGAGAGTTCCATGCTTTACTTCTCCCGCTGGAAAACGCTTTTTATTTGGTTCGTCATCGCTGTCAGCGCGCTGATCGCGGTTCCGAACCTTTTCAGTAACGAGCAGTTGGCGAAACTACCGCACTGGTTTCCGACCAAGAAGGTCACACTCGGCCTCGACCTGCAGGGCGGGTCGCACATTATGCTCAAGATCGAGCGTGCGGATATCCTCAAAGAGCGTCTCGAGACGATCGTCGGCGATGTCAGAAACGTGCTTCGCGAAGGCAACATTCGCTACGCGGGCCTGAGTGGGACCGGCCAGCAGATCCAGGTGCGCTTGACGGATGTCGCGCAGTTGGATGCTGCCAAGACGGCGCTACAGCCACTGACCAACCCGGTGTCCGCTGGAAGTTTTGGTGGTACGATCACCGAAGTGACGCTTCAGGATGAAGGTAACGGACAGCTTCGACTGAACCTCACAGACGCTGGCATCGAGTACCGCATGTCGTCTGCCCTGACGCAGTCGATTGAGGTCGTTCGCCGCCGCGTTGACGAGTTGGGTACGACAGAGCCGCTCATTCAGCGTCAGGGAACCGATCGCATCATTGTGCAGGTGCCGGGCCTGCAGGATCCTCAGCGCCTGAAGGCGCTGCTGAACCAGACCGCCAAGCTTTCCTTCCACATGGTTGACACGTCCATGCCGGTCCAGGAGGCGCTGAATGGCCGCCCTCCGGCCGCCTCGCAGATCATGTATTCCACGGATGATCCGGCAGTTCCCTATCTGGTTGAGCGCCGTGCACTTGTGTCTGGTGAGAACCTTGTCGATGCGCAGGCGAGCTTCAACCAGCAGAACAATGAGCCTGTCGTTACATTCCGCTTCGACTCGCGCGGTGCGCAGCGTTTTGCGCAGGCAACACAGCAGAATGTCGGTCGTCCCTTTGCGATTGTTCTCGACGATCAGGTTATCTCTGCTCCCGTCATTCGTGAGCCAATTGTCGGCGGATCAGGCCAGATCTCCGGTAACTTCACGGTTCAGGGTGCAAACGATTTGGCCGTTCTTCTGCGCGCTGGCGCCTTGCCTGCGACGCTGACTGTGGTTGAAGAGCGCACGGTTGGTCCGGGTCTCGGTGCAGACTCCATCCGTGCGGGCGTCATTGCCAGCATCATCGGCGCCGCATCCGTCGCCTTCTTCATGTTTGCATTCTATGGCTTTTTCGGCTTTCTGGCCAACGTCGCGCTCGCGGTCAACATCGTGATGATCCTTGCGGTTCTGAGTATGATCGGCTCAACGCTGACGCTCCCAGGTATTGCCGGTATCGTCCTGACCATGGGCATGGCGGTCGATTCGAACGTTCTCATCTACGAGCGCATTCGTGAGGAAGTGAAAAGCGGGCGAGCAATCATTCCTGCCATCGATAGTGGCTTCCAGCGCGCATTCGCGACGATCATCGATGCCAACCTCACAACTCTGATCGCTGCGGTGGTGCTCTTCTATCTCGGCTCTGGTCCGGTCCGCGGATTTGCCGTCACGCTGGCCATCGGTATCATCACCACGGTCTTCACAGCCTTCACCTTCACGAGCTGGATGTTCTCTCTCTGGATCCGCCGGTCGAAGCCGAAGGCGCTGCCGAAGGGGATACGGACTGGCATTTTCGACGGGCGTGGCCTGCCATTCATGTCGATCCGCAAATACAACTTCGGCATTGCGGCTGCCCTGTCCATCGCATCGCTTCTTGCATTTGCGACGGTTGGCATGAACCTCGGCATCGACTTCAAGGGCGGTTCGATCATCGAACTCAAGGCAAAGCAGGGCGATGCCGACATCGGCGATATTCGCGCCCGGCTTGATCAGTTGAACCTCGGAGAGGTCCAGGCGCAGGGCTTTGGCGGTACGCAGGACGTTCTGGTGCGTGTACAGGCGCAAGAGGGTGGTGAGAATGCTGAGCAATCTGCGCTCGAACGCATTCGCAACGAGCTTGGCACTGATTACGAATTCCGTCGCGTGGAAGTCGTCGGTCCGGCTGTATCGGGTGAACTATCCTACAGCGCGACGCTGGGCGTTGGAATCGCGTTGCTCTTCATTCTGGTCTACATCTGGTTCCGCTTCGAGTGGCAGTTTGCGGTAGGTGCGATCGTTGCGACGATGCACGATGTGATCCTGACGATTGGCCTCTTCGTTCTGACGGGCATCGAGTTCAATCTCACCAGTATCGCGGCGATCCTGACCATTGTCGGTTACTCGTTGAACGATACTGTGGTGGTCTATGACCGGATGCGGGAAAACCTTCGTCGCTATAAGAAGATGCCGTTGACCGAACTCATCGACATTTCCATCAACCAGACGCTGTCCCGCACGGTCTTGACCGGCCTGACAACGATGATTGCACTTTCCGCATTGTATCTGTTTGGCGGCGAGGTCATTCGCTCCTTCACCTTCGCAATGCTCTTCGGCGTGGCAATCGGTACATTCTCGTCCATCTATATCGCTGCACCGATCCTGATTGCCTTCCGTCTGCGGCCCGATGCCTTCAACAAGGAGGCAGGCGACGAAAAGGGGAAGAAGCCCGATAGCGTAGCCAGCGGAAAGCCGAGCGTTTAAAAGTGGCAAGAAACGTCGAAATCCGTGATGCACATTTTCCTGGTCGAGCACCCATCGATGCCTATGGCAACGGTGGATTCCGCTTTGCGGACATGTCTCATCGCGGATCGCTTCTCTGTCTTCCCTCGGGCATCTATGGTTGGGAGATGACAGAAGGAGCGCCGCTGGATGTCTCTGTGTTTGATCGTGCTCTGGCAGAGGCGGCCGATTTTGAATTTTTGCTCATCGGCACCGGTAGCGACATCCGTCCGATCCCGGCGCCGTTGAAGGCTGCCTTGCGAGCCAGGGGAATTTCGTCTGATCCCATGGGAACTGGCGCGGCGGTTCGCACGTATAACATCATGCTCAGCGAATCGCGTCCGGTCGCTGCAGCCCTGATTGCAATCTGATTACTGCCTTTAACGCACGGTGCGCGAGACGATGAGCGATCCGCTGGAAATCTGCCTCACCAGTTTGCGCGATACCGATCGGGATCGATATCTGGCTTGTCTTCTGTCGCCCACAGAGAAGCGCGGTTTTCTCGCCGCCCTCTATGCCTTCAATGCGGAAACCGCGCGTATCCGCGAGCTTACAAAGCAGCCGCTGGCGGGCGAAATTCGACTGCAATGGTGGCGTGATCTCCTTGAAGGGGATGCGAAGGGAGATGCGGCTGCCAATCCTGTGGCCTCAGGGCTGCTGAAGGCAATCGAGGTGTTCGACCTTCCGCGCCAGCCTCTGCTGAATATGCTCGATGCGCGCATCTTCGACCTCTATGAAGATCCGATGCCGGATCGGTCCTCCCTTGAGGGCTATGCTGGTGAAACCGCCTCGGCATTGTTGCAACTCGCGGCGATGATCCTCGACCGCGAGGCCGCAACCGGCATCAGCGAGATCGCGGGCCATGCCGGTGTCGCCCAGGCCATTTCCGGCATCCTGTTGCTGATGCCTATTCATCGGCGTCGGGGGCAGGTTTATCTTCCGCAAGATATCCTTCGCGCGACCGGGCTGGATAGGGATATGCTTCTGCAGGCCGAAGGCGGGGAAAAACTTGACAATGCGATTCGCGCCTTCGTTGCTCTTGGACATGAGCATTTGGACAAGGCGCGTTCGGCTGGTGCTATTCCGAAAAACCTGATGCCCGCCTTCCTTCCCGTTAGCATTGTGCCGTCGATTCTGGCTCAGGCCGACCGGAAAGCAGGAAGCGTCTTGACCGATTTCTCCCCTTCGCCTCAATGGCTGCGCCAGATCCGGATGCTCAGAGGCCTTATCCGCAATCGTATTTGATCGAAGGCTGCGAAGCAGTTTGATCCACACTCGCGCAAGCCAAGGGATTTATTTTCCGGAAGCATTAGCTGCAGCAAGCAGATCTGATTCAATTATGAGAGCGATACCGGCATGAGTCTGAGTTTGATCATTTGGAGTCTCGTCTGCCTGGCTCTGGTCGCCGTCGCCTATTACGTCACCCGAATGGCCAAGGACGACGAAGACAGCCTGCACGACACCGGGCTTGCTATCCTGGAATTTGGTCGGGCCTTTCCCAACGAGGCCATTCGCAGCTTGCATCAGACTGTGGACGGTAACGCCATCTTTGTCCGCACGCATGAGAACAAGGCCGGTATCATGCGCAACCACCGTCGGCATTTTTCATGTCACCTCATTGAACCAGGTAGCGCACGCGTCACGCCGCTTGCCACGGGCAGGGGCTTCGAGATCGAATTTCTCGATGCGCCCAGCCAGAACGGGACATTCACTTTTGCAACCACGGAAGACGCAGCCGAAGTGTCGCTCTGGTTGCTCGGTAACCTGCTCGCGACCCCAAAAGCTGGTTCAAGCTTCGACGGAAACCTCGACTCTAGCACGATCTGACGCCGGGAGATTGACGCCGAGCCAGTGCGCGCAGTCCTGAAGCGCACGCCGCGCAATCAACTGTCGTTTCATGATCGTCTTGTCTTTGCCCCTGAAGCGCTTCACGCCTTCCGGTTTGACAATCGATCCGGGCTCGAGCTCGGGAAACAGACCGAAATTGATGTTCATCGGCTGGAAAGAGCGCTTGCCGGGCTCATCCTCGGAGACGAGGTGACCTCCGGTGATGTGGTTCAACAACGAGCCCAGAGCCGTCGTAGCAGGCGGCGTCGAGATCTCGTGACCTGTGCGCTCCGCTGCTGCGAAGCGGCCAGCAAGCAAACCAATTGCCGCACTCTCAACATAGCCTTCGCAGCCTGTTATCTGGCCCGCAAACCGCAGTGTCGGCCTGCTCTTCAGCCTCAACGTATGATCCAGCAATGTTGGCGAGTGGATATATGTGTTTCGGTGCAAGCCGCCAAGGCGGGCGAACTCCGCGTTCTGGAGGCCGGGAATCATGCGGAAGATCTCGGCCTGAGCACCATATTTCAGCTTCGTCTGGAAGCCGACCATGTTGTAGAGCGTGCCCAGTGCATTGTCCTGCCGAAGCTGTACGACGGCGTAGGCCTTCACTGTTGGATTATGTGCATTGGTCAAACCCATGGGCTTCATCGGGCCGTGACGCAGTGTCTCGCGGCCTCGCTCTGCCATCACCTCAATGGGCAGGCAGCCGTCGAAATAGGGGGTGCCTTCCCATTCCTTGAAGCCGACCGTATCGCCCGCAATCAAGGCGTCCACAAACGCATCATACTGCTCTTTGTCCAAGGGGCAGTTGATGTAGTCCTTGCCATTGCCGCCGGGCCCCACCTTGTCGTAGCGGGACTGATACCAGCAGATATCCATATCGATGGAATCACGATGAACGATCGGGGCGATCGCATCAAAGAAGGCCAGCGAATCCTTGCCGGTTTCAGCCTGGATTGCGGAGGCAAGCGACGCCGACGTGAGTGGTCCGGTCGCGAAGATCGTGAGGCCCCAGTCCGCAGGCGGCAGACCTGCAACCTCTTCACGCACCACCGTGATCAGTGGATGTTCCTCAATTGCCTTTGTTACGGCGTCAGAAAATCCGTCGCGATCCACGGCCAGAGCGCCACCGGCGGGAACCTGATGCTTGTCGGCGCAAGCCATGATGAGACTGCCTGCCAGACGCATTTCGGCATGAATAACGCCCACCGCATTGGCGGTTGCGTCGTCCGAACGGAATGAGTTGGAGCAGACAAGTTCTGCCAGTCCATCGCCCTTGTGAGCGTCGGTTCCACGTACACCGCGCATTTCATGCAGGATGACGGGCACACCAGCCTGCGCCAGTTGCCACGAAGCTTCAGATCCGGCCAGCCCGCCGCCAACCACATGAACAGGAGAATGAGTGCTTTTTGTCATGCGCGCGTCATTATCATGAGATCCCCGGATCGCCAACTGGAAGCAGTGCACCTAGCTGGCGCCGCAGGGCGAATGATGACTGGCCCTTCTATCGGGAGATCAGTGCATCATCGAGTTCGGTCGCCCGAACATGTGCGGCTCTTGGGGCAAGGCGGTCGACGTAACTCTCGAAGACGCCTCGCTTTTCAATCGTGCCAAACTGAAGCCCCCACATGAGGTGAGAACCGACATAAACATCGGCCGCTGAGAAACTCGAGCCTGCAATGTATTCGCGTTGTGCAAGATGCGCCTCCAAGGCGTTGAGCACCGCATCATAGGAACCGTAGCCAACAGAGCCCTGTCGCTCGCTTGGGACGACAAATCCAAGGCTCTGGTTGGTGATTGCTGCTTCCAGCGGCCCGGCTGCAAAGAACAGCCAGCGATAATAGTCGGCTCGCTGGTCAGTGGGCGGCGCAAGCCTCGCTTCGGGAAAGGCATCGGCGAGATAGGCACATATTGCGGCACATTCCGTAACCACCGCATCCCCATGCTTCAACGCCGGAACTTTGCCCATTGGGTTGATTGCGCGATACGCATCCGCCTTCATCTCCGGCCCATAATTGATGACAACCACGTCGTACGACGTGCCGATTTCCTCCAGCATCCAGCGCGCAATGCGTCCGCGCGACATGGGATTGGTATACAGTGTAAGCGACGCCACAATGATCCTCCTCTGAGTGTTTCTGTTTTGTTCCAGGCTAAATCATTGTGCAGGGATTGCAAGCCACAGAAACAAAAACGGCGCGGTCAAAGCCGCGCCGTCGAGTTTCGAAAAGGTAGGCGACTTATGCGCCCATGGCCTTCTGCAGGTTCTCGTCAATCTTGTCGAGGAAGGCAGTGGTGGAGAGCCAAGGCTGATCCGGACCGATGAGGAGCGCCAGGTCCTTGGTCATGAAGCCGTCTTCGACAGTTGCGACGCAAACGCTTTCCAGCGTGGAGGCGAAGCGAGCCAGTTCGGCGTTGTCGTCCAGCTTTGCGCGGTGAGCGAGACCACGGGTCCAGGCGAAGATCGAGGCGATCGAGTTCGTGGAGGTTTCCTGGCCCTTCTGATGCTGGCGATAGTGACGCGTAACCGTACCGTGTGCGGCTTCTGCTTCAACCGTCTTGCCATCCGGCGTCAGGAGAACGGACGTCATCAGACCGAGCGAACCGAAGCCCTGGGCAACCGTGTCCGACTGCACATCGCCATCGTAGTTCTTGCACGCCCAGACGTAGCCACCGGACCACTTCAGCGCGGAGGCAACCATGTCGTCGATCAGGCGGTGCTCGTAGGTGATGCCGGCATCCTTGAACTGATCCTTGAATTCAGCTTCGTAGACTTCTTCGAAGATGTCCTTGAAACGACCGTCATAGGCCTTGAGGATCGTGTTCTTGGTGGACAGGTAAACAGGCCACTTGCGCATCAGGCCGTACATCATGGAGGCGCGCGCAAACTCGCGGATCGACTCATCCAGGTTGTACATGGCCATGGCAACGCCGGCGCCAGGAGCGTTGAACACTTCCTTCTCGATGACCGTGCCGTCTTCACCGACGAACTTGATTGTCAACTTGCCCTTGCCCGGGAACTTGAAGTCTGTGGCGCGGTACTGGTCACCGAAGGCATGACGACCAACGACGATCGGCTGTGTCCAGCCCGGAACGAGGCGCGGAACGTTCTTGCAGATGATCGGTTCGCGGAAAATAACGCCGCCGAGGATGTTGCGGATCGTGCCGTTCGGGCTCTTCCACATTTCCTTAAGGTTGAATTCCTTTACGCGTGCTTCGTCAGGGGTGATCGTGGCGCACTTGATGCCAACGCCATACTTCTTGATGGCATTTGCCGCATCAACGGTAACCTGGTCGTTCGTCGCATCGCGGTTTTCAACAGAGAGGTCGTAATAGTCGATGTCGAGGTCGAGATAGGGGTGGATCAGCTTGTCTTTGATAAGCTGCCAAATGATGCGCGTCATTTCATCGCCGTCGAGATCAGCGACTGGATTTGCGACCTTGATCTTCTTCATATACCTGCCTCTTTGTCTGCGGGAGACGGAAGTTCCCAACTGTGGTGAACGGGTCTGGTGCGCTATAGCATTGACGCGTCGCAGTGCAAAGCGCTGGCAAACGATTTGCCATTGCCAAAAGGTGGAAGAGGGCTACGGTGCGCCATCTTTCTGCTTTTAGGATTCTCTACTCATGCGCATGCTTCCGATCGTCCTGCTCGCCACCGGTTTGGCAACCAACGTCTTTGCGGCGGATGTCACGGATCCCGTGAAGCAGGTGATGGACATGACCAAGTTCAACTGGGAGAGCGTTGATCAGGAGTGGAAGTACATCTTCGACAAGGATCCGCTCTCGAAGCTCTACAGCAAGCGCTTCCAAGATGCCTACAAAGAGGCATCCAAGCATCCGGCCTATGATACGGAAAACAATCAGCCGGGAGATCCCTTTGGCTATGATGTCATCACGAATTCACAAGATGGCTGCCCGCTGCAGGACATCAAGATCACGCCGGCCGCACCACAAAACGGCGTGACGGAGGTCAAGGTTTCCTTCAAGATGTGGACCTGTATTGATGATGCCCAGATCAAGGACGGAATAAGCGAAGTCAGCTTTGACATCATTACGGAAAACGGCAAAACGGTGATCGACGACATCCATCGGATTGGCGATGGCGAGAAGGACTCACTCCTTGCAGAGATGCAGGCTATCGCCAAGGGTCAGTGATCTGCCGCTCATGGCGAGGCCGGTTAAAGCAAGCATGCGCTGGATGTGATCGGCCTTGGTTCCTGAAGGGTGTCTGTGGCGCCAGTTCAGGGGTAGTTTGCATGTATTATCTTCGATTTGCTTATGTCGCCGCATCGCTTCTCGGATTCGCGGCCGCAGCCTCAGCCAACGAGCCGCTCGATCCGGTCAAGGCGGTGATGGAAGTCGCTGTCAAAGGGAAGGGGGAATACTTCGATCCCAATTCGCTCATGGCCCTCTACAGTCTTGCTTTCACGCGCGACATGGTCGCGGCCATGCTGAAGACCAAGGAAAAAGACGGCGAAATGCTGCTGGATTACGATCCGGTGATCGGCGGTCAGGACAATTGCCAGCTGAAGAATGTGACCTACAAGCAAGGCCAGCAGAAGGGCAAGAAAGTCACCGTCCGCGTGGAGTTTTCCGCCATGGGCTGCTTCGGCGATAAATCCGTTCGCCGCGTCGATTTCGATCTCGTGCAAGAGGGATATGCCGTCCCCACGCAATGGTATTTCGTTGATGACATTCGCCACGTCGAGAAGGACGGAAAGACCACGATGTCGCTTCGCCAGCAGTTAAAGGAAATGGCGGCCAACTAATCGAATCGCGTTTGTTTGAATCGTTGCCTTTGATTTTCCGGCGTTCTTGTGCCAGTGAACGCCTGAAAATCAACACGGCAAGGTTACCATGGCAGGCACAAACAGCGAGCGCGAACTTCTGGCAGAAGGCCCGGCTATCATCCTCGTTGAGCCTCAATTGGGCGAAAACATCGGTATGGTCGCGCGTGCCATGGCGAATTTTGGCCTGGCTGAGCTTCGCCTCGTTAATCCTCGCGACGGATGGCCAAGCGAGAAGGCGCAAGCCGCCGCTGCCAAGGCTGACCATGTCATCGAAGGTACGAAGGTTTACGAGACGCTGGATGAGGCGGTATCCGACCTCAACTTTGTGTTTGCGACAACCGCTCGCCAGCGGGACGGATTCAAGCATGTCCGTTCGCCGGTCACTGCGGCCAGCATGTTGCGGGAGCGGTTCAATGCGGCGGAAAAGACCGGCATCCTGTTTGGTCGCGAGCGCTGGGGCCTGACCAATGAAGAGGTGGCGCTGGCCGACGAGATCGTTACGTTTCCGGTCAACCCGGCCTTCGCTTCCCTTAACATCGCCCAGGCCGTTCTTCTGATGTCCTATGAGTGGATGAAAAGCGGGATGGAGGATATCGCCGCCACGCCATTTCAGGTGGTTGATCAGAAGCCTGCGACCAAGCAGCAGCTGTTTGGCTTCTTCAACCAGATCGAAGAAGCACTGGATGCGCGCAATTACTTTCATCCGCCCACAAAAGTGCCAAAGATGATCGACAACCTTCGCGCTGTCCTGTCGCGCCCCGGCTTTACAGAGCCGGAAATCAGCGTCCTTCGTGGCGTGATCACATCGCTTGATCAGTTCCAGCGCCGTTGGCCGAAAGGGAAAAAACCGGTCGATACCGGAGAGGGGAAGGCGGATGATGGAGCAGACGGCTGACCTCAAGCCAGTCCTGGTTTTTGATTCAGGCATCGGCGGTTTGACGGTTTTGCGCGAAGCGCGGGTCTTGATGCCAGAGCGTGGTTTCATTTACGTCGCAGATGACGCCGGATTTCCCTATGGCGGCTGGGAAGAGGGTGCTCTCAAGGAGCGTATTCTCAGCCTCTTCGCAAAATTATTGTCTCAGTATGAGCCGGAAATCTGCATCATTGCGTGCAACACAGCCTTTACGCTGGCAGGCGCCAATCTGCGAACTGCCTTCCCCCAAATGACATTTGTTGGAACCGTGCCCGCCATCAAGCCCGCAGCAGAGCGCACGCGCTCCGGCCTGGTGACGGTTCTGGCAACACCGGGAACCGTCCGGCGAGCTTATACTCGTGACCTGATCCAATCTTTCGCCAGCCAGTGTCACGTTCGGCTGGTCGGTTCCGAAAATCTGGCGCGGCTTTCGGAAGCCTACATTCGCGGCGAACCGGTCTCCGACGATGATGTCAGGGCAGAGATCGCTCCATGCTTTATCGAGAAGGATGGTGCCAAGACGGATATTGTCGTGCTGGCCTGCACACACTACCCCTTCATGGCCAATGTCTTTCGCAAACTTGCTCCTTGGCCGGTTGATTGGCTGGATCCAGCGGAGGCGATTGCCCGGCAAGCAAGGCGACTCGTTCCTGTGTCTCCACATCACGAACACCCGTCCGGCTTTGACTTTGCCTATTTCACATCCGGAAACCCCGGCTTTGCCACGCAGCGGCTTATGCAAGGCTTTGGTCTCAGCGTGCTGTGACGTTTAAGCGTTGCGCCTTCGCAACAGAGACGCGATCTCGCATTCAATTTTGAGATGTAGTTCTTGCCGTCCGATCCGGGCTGTGAGAGTGTTTGGGCGTCCGCAACTCAAACAGGAGGCGATAATGACGACTATGTCCGTGCTTGTACGCCTTTCTGGTGGAACAGCCCCGACCGCGCACACGATTTCGATGCGACGTCCAGGCTATATGGCTGGCTTTATTCACTAAAGCTTTTAAGTCTGCCTTTTGGCTTTCACCCCAACATCCGACGCTCAAGCAGTGAGTCAGCGCGTATTCGTTGCTGGCTGATGCGACATGGCGTCCTTTCATCATTGTAGGATCTGGCCGTTGAGAGACGCCAGAATAAAACGCTATGCGCAAATTGCACTCTGAGGTTGCTGAGCCTGTGGGTTTGGCAGTAAGCAAACTGTTCTATCAATTCGGGCTGTGGGCTGTCTTGTTGGCCCTGCTGAAAGCTGTGGTAACCCAAAGGCAGAAAACAAATGATCTTGCCCAGCTTTCTGATCGCATGCTCAAAGATATCGGTGCTTCGGTCGACGAAGATCATCTGCGCCCGAGAAAGTTCTCGTTGTGGGATATCCGTTTTTGATGGCAACAATCAAGGAAGATCTCGCCCGCTCGATGCGGGCGAGACAAAACCTCATACCGGTTCGTCTGCGCGGCAATACACACGGATACGATGGCCATCCGGGTCTTCTGCGGTAAAGGTCCGGCCGAAATCCATGCCTTCCGGGCTTTGAAGAATGGCAACACCCTTTGCCTGCCATGCGGCACAAATATCATCGACCTCTTGGTCTGTGTCGCACATCAGAACGATCTCTGAACTGCCGGCTTGACCGGATGTGGCAGGAGCGACATTTGCCGCTTTCCAGAGGCCGATCTTGAAGCCGCCAGCATAAACGAACATGGCAAAGGTTGGCGACTTTTCAACCGGTGGCCGATCGAGAAGCGCTTCGTAGAATCTGCTGCTGGCGTCGACATCACGAACGTGAAGCAGGACGAAATTTGCAGGCCGCATGATGGGATCTCCTTCGTTTCTGATGAAGGAGACCTACCAGCGCTTACTGACAGATTTTGTCAGTAGTCAGATCGCTTCGCCGATGGTTTGCATGTCACGCCATGTCCTCAAAAGCGCATTCTTTCGCTTCGGATAGCGTTCTTCCATGGCAGTAATGCGAATGATCCGGTCGGTTCGAAAATGGCGAAAGTCATTCCGCAGCTCGCACCACGCGGCAATGACACGGACCTGATCGAAAAAGCCAAGTGCAAAGGGCCAGATCTTCCGGTCGCTCGGCTCGCCTGACGCATCCTGATAGGATAACAACAGCTTGCGCTCCCTGCGAATAGCTGTTCGAATGAGCGTGATATCTTCGGCGCGATCATCCGTCACGACCGTGGGTCCTACAAGCAGAAGCGTGCTATCCAGCTGATCCTTCAGATCTTTCGGCAAAACTGCGGAGATGCGAGCAAGGGCATTGTCTGCGGCGGTACTCAGGCTTCCTCCCGTGCGCCGCGCTACCCAGCGCATGCCGAGCACAAGCGCCTCCAACTCGTCTTCGGAGAACATGAGAGGTGGCAGCAGAAACCCTGGCTTCAGCACATAGCCAATACCCGGTTCACCCTGTATATCGGCGCCTTGCGCACGCAATGTCGCAATGTCTCGATAAAGCGTCCGCAGGGAAACGTCGAGTTCCAGTGCGAGCGCTTCACCGCTGACGGGCAGGCGATGACGTCTCAGCATTTGGACAAGATCGAGAAGTCGATCGGTTCTGGCCACCTCGATACTCCAATAGTATGCTGACAATATTTGGCATGATAGCCGGTTGGAGCGATGTAGAGGAAGCGAAAATCTGCTCCCCATTTTTAGTCGTATCCCTCATTGCTCTGGACATGGATACTGGTCTCCTGCAGCCTGATTCCTGCAGTTGGAGGTGGTGTCATGTCTTTGGAAAACTGGCTGGCTTTCGTCGCAACCGCTGCGGTGGTTCTGGCCATTCCCGGCCCGACAATCTTGCTGGTGATTTCGTACTCGCTGACCCATGGCCGTAAGGTTGCTGGAGCGACAGTTGCAGGCGTGGCCCTAGGCGATTTCACAGCCATGACAGCATCTATGCTGGGCCTTGGTGCGCTTCTGACAACCTATGCAAGCCTTTTTTCCGTCTTGAAATGGGTTGGTGCCGCTTACCTTATCTTTCTGGGAATCAAGCTCTGGCGTGCGCCGGTGCAGACAGCCGAAATCGATAATGCCGAGGCAGAAGCAGGTCTTAGACCCATGCGCATTTTTCTGCACACCTATACGGTCACTGCCCTGAACCCCAAAAGTATCATCTTTTTCGTGGCCTTCCTCCCGCAATTTCTCGACGTGAATCAGCCGTTTCTGGCGCAGATGGTGATCTTCGAAGTCACGTTCCTGGTTTTGGCAACGCTGAATGCCGGACTTTATGGGCTGCTGGCCTCAACCGCCAGAAACACGATCCGCAGCCCTCGCGTTCAGCGGGCAGTCAACCGGACTGGCGGAACTCTGTTGATCGGCGCCGGTTTTCTGGCGGCTGGCATGCGGCGAGCTGCTACCTAGGTTTTGTTAAAGAGAATTCTCTGTTGATCTCCGGGCTTTGAGCGGGATGCGAGTCGAATTGTCTGGTAAGGGTATTTCGATGTGCCTTGAGTCCGGCGCAGTCTTCAGCATTTGATTGAGGTGAGTAGCGTGCAGGTAGGCATCGATATGGGAACTCTGTCCGGCGGACAGCCGGCCAAGCTCGATATCGAGGAGCTTCTGGCAACTCGTTTGCTTGTTCAGGGCAATTCCGGTTCCGGTAAGTCGCATTTGTTGCGGCGTCTCCTGGAACAGTCAGCTCCATGGGTCCAGCAGGTCATCATCGATCCAGAAGGTGATTTCGTCACTCTCGCCGATAAATACGGCCACATCGTCGTTGATGGCGAACGGACCGAAGCTGAGCTTGTCGGGATCGCGACACGTATCCGTCAGCACCGGGTGTCCTGCGTGCTGACGTTGGAAGGCTTGGATCTTGAAGAGCAGATGCGGGCCGCTGGCGCATTTCTCAACGGCCTCTTCGATGCTGATCGCGAATACTGGTATCCGGTTCTCGTTGTGGTGGATGAGGCGCAGATGTTCGCGCCGTCCGTCGGCGGGGATGTGTCGGAAGATGCCAGAAAGATGTCACTCGGCGCCATGACGAACCTGATGTGTCGCGGTCGAAAGCGCGGTTTGGCCGGGGTTATCGCGACTCAGCGCTTGGCCAAACTGGCCAAGAACGTGGCAGCTGAAGCCTCGAACTTCCTGATGGGGCGTACCTTCCTCGATATCGATATGGCACGCGCTGCCGACCTTCTGGGCATGGACCGGCGTCAAGCTGAAATGTTCCGAGACCTCAAGCGCGGTAACTTCGTCGCCCTCGGTCCCGCACTTTCCCGCAGACCGCTGCCAATCGTCATCGGCTCCGTTGAGACGTCGGCGCGCTCCTCGTCCCCGAAGTTGATGCCCTTGCCGGATGCGCCGCAGGATGTGGAGGACCTGATCTTCACGCCCGATCCGGAAGAGTTCACCCGTCCTATCGTGCGACGCACGCCGCCTGCACCGCGCCCAACGACGGATATTCTGGCTGAGCTATCCCGTTCGCCTCAGGCGGCCATGCCTGCCCCGGCAGAACCCGCCAAGCCCGCACAGCCGGAATTGACGGCGGAGCAGCGTGAGGAGCGGATTGCTGCCGTTCTCTCTGAGATCATTGACGATCCACAGGCGGCCTATCGCACCGATTCAGCTCTCTATCAGGACTTTCTGGTGCGTGCTCGCATGCGCCGCCTGCCCGGTACGCCCATGTCGATGAGTGAGTTTCGCAGACGGGTTGCCATCTCTCGCGCCGGTGTCGATGAAGAGACAGCGGCAACACCTGGCTGGCAGACGGCACTTGAGTTGTCAGCTCGTGTGTCAGACGATCTTCAAGGGGTCTTCCTGCTGATGGCCAAGGCTGCGCTGATTGGAGAGCCCTGTCCATCCGACATGCGTATTGCAAAGGCCTATGGAACGCATTCGGCGCGGCGTGCGCGGCGGCTTCTCGGTTATTTTGAGGAGCAGAATCTGATCGTCGTTCATGCAGATTTCTCGGGCAAGCGCATCGTGGCTTTTCCGGATCTCGACGTTCAGACCGCGCCCGGTGCCGCGGATGCGACCGATGATGAACCTGCCGCGGTCGATCGCTTCGCCGCGGAGTGAGAGAGACCCCTGAGGTCTCTCCCAAAGAAGTCATCAGGCTGCGCGCTCTTCCCAGACCTTGACCAGTTCGACGATGGTTTTCACCGATGTTTCCATGTCCTGAACGCTGACCCATTCCAGCGGGGAGTGATAGGCATGCCCGCCGGTGAAAATGTTAGGGCAGGGCAGGCCCATAAACGAAAGGCGTGATCCGTCTGTTCCGCCGCGGATGCTGGCAAGCTTCGGCGTCAGACCGACACGATTTGTCGCCTCGACAAGGTTTTCAACCACATCCGGATACTGGTCGAGAACGACCTTCATGTTTCGATATTGCTGCTTGACCGTGAATGTGAAGCTGGAGCCGGGATAGGACTTCAGAACATCCTCTGCAATGGAGCGAAGAAGGTCTTCCTTTTCGATCAGACCAGATTCTTCGAAATCCCGAATGATGAAACTGATACGGGCACTTTCCATGGCGCCGGAAATGCCAACCGGGTGAATGAAGCCCTGTCGTCCTTCGGTGGTCTCAGGTGTCTGATCCTGCGGCAGATTGGCAACGATGCGGCTGGCGATCTTTATGGCATTTTCCATCCGATTCTTTGCGGTGCCGGGATGCATCGCGACGCCGGTGATTTCGATTGTCACACCGTCGGCAGAGAAGGTCTCATTCTCGATTTCGCCGACTGTCGAGCCGTCCAGCGTATAACCAAACTTCGCCCCAAGCTTCTTGAGATCCACCTTGTCGGCACCGCGCCCGATTTCCTCGTCGGTCGTGAACAGGATCTTGACGGCTCCGCGAGGGATTTCAGGATGCTGAAGCAAATATTGCGCGGCCGTCATGATCTCGGCAATGCCTGCCTTGTCGTCAGCGCCGAGAAGCGTGGTGCCATCGGTCGTCACGATGTCATGGCCAATCTGGTTCCTGAGTTCCGGATGCTCGCTGACCTGAATGACCTGAGAAGTGTCACCCAACAAACGGATGTCTCCACCCTGATAGTTGCGCACGATCTGGGGCTTGACGTTGGTGCCCGTAAAATCCGGCGCCGTATCCATGTGGGAGCAGAAGCAGATAACGGGCACCTCTTTGCTGCTCGTCGCAGGGATGGTTGCATAGACATTGCCGTGCTCATCAAGGTGAGCGTCATCTAGGCCCAGTTCTCTGAGTTCTCGCTCCAGCAGTCGTCCGAGATTCTTCTGCTTCTCCGTGGAGGGTTGCGAACTGGACGTTGCGTCCGATTGGGTATCGATCACGACGTAACGCAGGAAGCGATCGAGAACGGTATCGTGTGTGGCAGTCATGGCAGGGCATCCGATTCGAATGTTCAGGATAAAAAAGCACTTGCGCATGAGTGCTCAAAAATCGGCTACCTGCAAACAAAAACCGCGCCGGTGAGGGCGCGGTTCGGAGTTTTGAGCGCACCGGATGTCAGTGCTTTGCTTCGATTTCCGGCTTCGTGTTCCGTGTTGCCCACAGGGAGCCCAGGATACCGGCGGCCAGGATGCCGATGGTGACTGTAAGCGAGACGACCGGCGGGATCTTGGCAAGGCCCAGCATATCCGCGAGGAAGATCTTGGAGCCAATGAAGATCAGGACGACCGACAAAGCATACTTGAGGTAGGCAAACCGGTGGATCAGCGCAGACAGTGCGAAGTACAAAGCACGCAGGCCGAGGATCGCGAAGATGTTCGACGTGTAGACAATGTACGGGTCAGTCGTGATCGCGAAAATTGCCGGGATCGAGTCGACCGCGAAGATAACGTCTGCCAGTTCAACCATCACAAGCGCAAGGAACAGCGGCGTGATGAAGGTCTTGAGTTTGCCCGTAGCAGGGTCGGTCTCACGCACGAGGAACTTCTCGTTGCGCAGTCCGTCGGTCACCGGCAACTTCCTGCGCAGGAACTTCAGGACCGGGTTCGACGCGACATCATATTCCTGATCGGCGGTCAAAAGCATCTTGATGCCCGTGATGATCAGGAAGGCTGCGAAGAGATAGAGAACCCAGCTGTAGTTTTCGACAATGGCCGCACCGGCGGCAATCATCACGCCGCGGAGTACGATAACGCCGAGAATACCCCAGAGAAGAACTCGGTGCTGATAGGCGCGAGGAATGGAGAAGTAGCCAAATATCATCGCTATGACGAAGATATTATCCATGGCCAGGCTTTTTTCGACCACAAATCCGGTCAGATATTCAAGGCCTGCCTGCTCGCCGCTCTGGAACCAGATCCAGCCGCCGAAGGCGAGGCCGAGCGCAATATAAAAAGCAGAAAGCGCGAAGCTTTCCTTGATGCCGATTTCGCGGCTATCCTTGTGGAGAACACCCAGGTCGAGGGCGAGTAGAACGAGGACGACTGCAACGAAGGTAAGCCACATCCAGAGCGGCTTGCCCAATAGATCGATGAAGAGAAAATCCATGACGGGTTATCCGAAGCCGGATCAAGTTGACTCTCTAGCACCGACATCACGGGTCGATCCGGCAATACACGTCAGAGGGGCCCGGTGCTGTGGACGTACATGGTTTTTCTCTCGCCAAGCTTCAAGAGTGAAAATCAAAAAATAATCACCTCGATTTCACTTTAGTGAATGCTTTATTTATAGTTGTGTATCGCGCGTGCGTTGCTGAGGGGAGGAAGCGGTTGACATTTCTTCATCAGCCCCCTAAAGACCGGGCCAACACGGGGTGGCAACGCCCGGTGTTTCATTGACATGTCCCGTGGCTGTCTCCGGACGCTCTGTGAGAAGCCTGTCAGAGCCATCGCAAGATGTTGCTCTTAGGAGGGCGTGTTTCCTCTGGTCCGGTCTGGCGACAGACCGGTCTGTTTACGTTGGAAGGAAATACGATGAGCAAGCGCGCGTCGTCCAAGTACAAAATCGATCGCCGTATGGGCGAAAACATCTGGGGTCGTCCGAAGTCCCCGGTTAACCGTCGCGAATACGGTCCTGGCCAGCACGGTCAGCGCCGCAAGGGCAAGCTGTCCGACTTCGGTGTTCAGCTCCGCGCCAAGCAGAAGCTCAAGGGTTACTACGGTGACCTTCGCGAGAAGCAGTTCCGTTCGATCTACGACGAAGCCAACCGTCGCAAGGGCGATACCGGTGAAAACCTGATCGGCCTGCTCGAATCGCGCCTCGACGCGATCGTTTATCGCGCAAAGTTCGTTCCGACCATCTGGGCTGCTCGTCAGTTCGTCAACCATGGTCACGTGACCGTCAACGGCGTTCGCGTCAACATCGGTTCCTACCGTTGCAAGGCCGGCGACGTTATTGAAGTTCGCCAGAAGTCCAAGCAGCTGGTTACGGTTCTCGAAGCCGTTCAGCTCGCAGAGCGTGACGTTCCGGACTACATCGAAGTTGATCACAACAAGATGGTTGCCACCTACGTTCGCGTTCCGACTCTGTCCGACGTTCCTTACGCCGTGATCATGGAACCGAACCTCGTCGTCGAATTCTATTCGCGCTAATAGCTACGAAAAAGGCGGCCATGGGCCGCCTTTTTTGCAGGATGAATTGAAGCCGCCCCTTACGAGGCGGCTTTTTTCTTGGGCTTCAGTGGCATGTCCTGCGGGCTCACGGTATTGGCGGTATCTGTCGGCTGCGCTGTCGCGACCGGCGCCTCCTTTGGCCCTTCTCCCATACGATTCCAGGCATCCAGTCCCGCGATCTTGTAGGCTTCCGCAAGCGTTGGGTAATTGAACGTGTTCTCGACAAAGTACTCGACGGTGCCTTTGAGGTTCAAAACGGCCTGTCCGATGTGAACCAGTTCGGTCGCGCCTTCGCCGACGATGTGAACGCCCAGCAGGCGGCGTGTCTTCAGTGAGAAGATCATCTTCAGCATGCCGGTATCGAGGCCCATGATGTGACCGCGAGAGGTTTCGCGGAAATGGGCAATGCCGGTCTCATAGGGAATGCCGCGCTGAAGAACTTCTTCTTCGGAAAGCCCGCAGGTGGAAATTTCCGGCACCGCATAAATGCCGTAGGGAAAATATTGCGGTGGCTCGCTGGCGGGTACGCCAACCGCGTGCCGCGCCGCGATTCGACCCTGCTCCATCGAGGTGGATGCAAGGCTTGGAAAGCCGACGACATCACCCGCCGCATAGATGTGCGGAACGGAAGTCTGGAATGTTTCGGGATCAACCTTCAGCCGACCCCTGTTGTCGGCCTCCAGCCCAGCTGCGGCCAGGTTCAGCGTGTCCGTCGCTCCAACGCGCCCCGCTGCGAAGAGAACCATTTCCGCCTGGAGACTGCGACCGCTTTTCAGTGTGACGCGGCATTTTCCGCCATTCGGTTCGCGCTCGACCGATTCGACTGTTTGGCCGAAAATGAGCTTCATGTTGCGGTCGCGCAGCTGGTAGGTAAAGTCTTCGACGATTTCCTTGTCGATGAAATCCAGCATTGTCTCACGGGGCTCAACGACCGTGACCTGCGTATCGAGAGCGCTGAATATGGTGGCGTATTCGATCCCGATAACGCCTGCACCAACGACAATCAGTGACCGCGGGACCCGCTTGATCTCCAAAAGTTCGTCGCTGTCGAGGACAGCTTCGTCATCGAAGGGAATGTGGGGAGGGCGGTAGGGACGGGTACCGACGGCGAGCAGAACCGATGCCGTCGTGACGCGAAGCATCTCGCCATCACTCTTGGCGATTTCAAGCGTGTGCGGATCGACGAACTGAGCCCGTCCACGCATCTGTTGAACCCTGTTCCGGGCAAACTGATGCTCGAGCACCTCAACTTCATGGTCGAGCGTTATCAGCAGGCGGCGGCGCAAGTCTTCCGCGCTGATTTCCTGTTTGACCCGATAGGCGCGCCCGTAGAAGCCACGCTCCCGCCAGCCGGTCAAATTCAGCGCCGTCTCGCGAAGCGTCTTGGAGGGGATCGTTCCAGTGTGCACCGACACGCCACCGACGCGCCGTCCCTGCTCGACAACAAGCACCCGCTTTTCCAGCTTGGCAGCCTGAATTGCAGCTCTTCTGCCTGCAGGTCCACTACCGATGACGACCAGATCGTATTGATACATGATGAGCCTCGTTGCGTGTTGCGGTCTCTATTGCACCGCAACATCCGTATTACGTCAAATATAACCTGCAATTCTAACCAATTCCTGACGCGCTTGGTTTCCGACAAGTCAGTGGGAGCCGCGAGCGGAGCGGCTTCGCACAAACAATGTGCATTGCACAAACTTGTCCATATTTTAGCTTGACACAATAAAGACATGATACCACAAATGAACCAATCCAAGAATTGGTTCACACAATGGTCCAGAACATCCCGCCGCCAGACAATGCAAATTACGCGCTCGAAAAGCTGCGTGAACTGTTGCGTGACGGGAAGGTGGCCGCCGATGGGAAGCTGCCAACCGAACGCAACCTTTCGGAAATGCTGGGTGTCGGAAGACGGGCAATTCGTCGGGCACTGGAGGTTCTGGAGGCGGAAGGCGAGGTTTGGCGCAGGCAGGGATCAGGTACATTTGTTGGTCAAAGGCCTGGCAACTGGTCTGGAAACGTCGATGCCATCGTAGCCGGAACGGACTTCATGGAAATCATGGAGGTTCGCCTGCGGATCGAGCCGCAACTGGCGCAACTGGCGGCCATGCGCGCGAAACCCGCTGAATTGGTTCGCATGCGTGAGCTGGCTCGAAAGATTCGCGAGAGCGAAGACGCGGACGCCCGCGAGCTCTGGGATGGCGCGTTGCATCGCCAGATTGCTCAAAGCGCCCGCAACCAGCTTTTTCTGACCATTTTCGACGTGATGAACCACGTTCGTCAGGACGAAGCCTGGCAGACCATTCGCGAGCGCGCCCGGTCAGGCACAGCAATCACCATGGCCTATGCGCAGCATGAAGACATCATCGAAGCGATTGCAGCGCGTGATCCGGCGCGCGCGGGAGAAACGATGCGTCAGCATTTGTTGATGCTGCAGGAGCGCCTCATCCGTGAAACCTCGCTTGACCACGAGCCTGCTGACATAGGCCAGCAGGCTTCCTGAGACATTCAAACCGGCGGCAACAAGCCGGAAGATCCGAACCAATTGAACCAATCGATCAGAGGAGAATGATCATGAACCAGATCTTGCGCCTGACTACGGCTCTGGCCTTCGGCGTCTTGACTGCACTGCCGGCTGCCGCCGTCGAACTGAAAATAGGTTTGCAGGACGATGCGGACGTGCTCGACCCGGCACAGTCGCGAAGCTTTGTCGGCCGTATTGTTTATACTGCCATGTGCGACAAGCTCGTTGACGTCTCTCCGGACCTGAAGATCATTCCGCAGCTGGCAACCGACTGGGCATGGTCAGAAGGCGGCAAGGTGCTGACCATGAAACTGCGTGAAGGCGTGAAGTTTCATGACGACACCCCGCTGGATGCGGCGGCCGTCGTGACCACGATTGAACGTAACCTGACGATGGCGGAATCGCGCCGCAAGAGCGAGCTTGCTTCTGTCGAGAAAGTTGAGGCCGCAGGTCCGCTCGAAGTCAAGTTCACGCTGAAGCAGCCGGATGCGACGCTCCTGGCGCAGTTGTCCGACCGCGCAGGCATGATTGTCTCGCCGAAGGCTGCGAAGGAATTGGGCGCCAATTTTGGATCCAAGCCGGTCTGCGCCGGACCTTTCAAATTCGTGGAGCGGGTGCAGCAGGATCGCATCGTTCTGGAGAAGTTCAAGGACTACTGGAACAAGGACAATGTCTTCATCGACAAGGTGACCTACACGCCCATTCCGGATTCCACGGTGCGGCTGGCCAATCTACAGTCCGGCGATCTGGATTTCATCGAGCGTTTGGCGCCCACGGATGCGGCTGCCGTCAAGGGTGATTCCAAGCTCACCTATGCGGATGTCGTCAACATCGGCAACATGTCGATCTACGTGAACGTTGGGAACGGCGCGCGTGCCAACAACCCGATGGGCAAGGACAAGCGCCTGCGTCAGGCGTTTTCGCTGGCCATGGATCGTGAAGCGCTGATGCAGATCGTATTCGAAGGCACGGCCGTTGCGGGCAACCAGCCGTTCCCGCCAAGCAGTGCCTGGTTCAACAAGGCCGTTCCTGTTCCGCAGCGCGACGTTGCAAAGGCAAAGGCCTTGATCAAGGAAGCAGGCTTTGACCGTGTACCCGTCGAGATCCAGATCCCGAACAATCCGGTCGTTCAGCAGACGATGCAGATCATCCAGTCCATGGTGGCGGAAGCCGGGTTTGACGTGACCTTGAAGTCGACCGAATTCGCGACGCTGCTGGATGAACAGACGCGGGGCAACTACCAGCTCAGCCGTTCCGACTGGTCGGGCCGCGTCGATCCGGATGGCAACATCCACCAGTTCGTCACCTGCAAGGGTGGCCTTAACGACACGAAGTACTGCAATGCGGAAGTCGACAAGTTGTTGAACGAAGCGCGTGCCTCGACCGACGAGAAGGTACGCAAGCAGAAGTATGATGCTGCAGCCGTCATCCTGAACGACGAGCAGCCAATGATCTACCTCGGTCACCAGTCCTGGATCTGGGCCATGAAGAAGAATGTCACCGGTTTCACCCCCTCGCCGGATGGCATGATTCGTCTTGTTGGCCTGAAGAAGGGCAGCTGAGGTAAGCAGGCGCCGCGGAGTTCAGCCTGCGGCGCCACTTTTCAATCCGCGTGGTTGTGCCTTCGGCCAGCCATCGAGCCCCATAGGGATGGTGCAAATGCCCGTCTATATTGGAAAGCGTCTGCTGGTCGCCATCCCGACCTTGCTGATCATCTCCATTTTCGTTTTCTCGCTTCAAAAGCTGCTTCCCGGTGATCCCATCATGGCCATGGCCGGTGAGGAGCGTGATCCAGCGGTGCTTGAGCAGCTTCGGGAGAAGTATCACCTCAACGACCCGATCCCCCTGCAATATGTTCGCTGGCTCGGTGGCGTTGCCCAGGGTGATCTCGGCGTTTCGCTGCGCACCAACCAGCCGGTCCTGGAACTGATTGGGCAGAAGCTGCCCGTCACGATCCAGCTCGCCATCATGTCGATGTTCTTCGCCGTCATCATCGGCGTGCCGATGGGCATATTGGCTGCGGTGAAAAAGAATACGATTCTCGATTACATCGCCAATCTGGTCGCCTTGTCCGGCTTATCGGTACCGAACTTCTGGCTGGGCATCATGTTGATCCTGCTGATTTCGGTCAACCTCGGCTGGCTTCCAGCCTCCGGGTTCGAATCCATTTTCGTGGATCCGGTGCGATCGATCCAGACGATGCTGATGCCATCCTTCGTGCTTGGGACCGGGCTCGCGGCAACGCTGATGCGCCATACCCGTTCCGCAATGCTAGGTGTTTTGTCGTCTGATTACATTCGTACTGCCCGTGCCAAAGGCCTTTCGCCACGCGAAGTGATCCTGTCCCATAGCTTCCGCAATGCTTTGCTTCCGGTTGTCACGCTGAGCGCACTGCTTTTCGGTGAACTGCTGGCCGGAGCTGTTTTGACGGAGCAGATTTTCACTATTCCGGGATTTGGAAAGCTGATTGTCGATGCCGTCTTCAACCGGGACTACGCTGTTGTGCAGGGCGTCGTCATGTGCACGGCTGTGGGTTTCATCGTCATGAATCTCGCCGCTGACATCCTCTACGTGCTGCTGAATCCAAGACTGAGGGCAACGCTATGAGCGCCGTCTCGCAGACCGCTGTTCCTGCCAAACGCGAAAGCAGCCGTGCCTGGCGTAAGCTGAAGGCCAACCGCAGCTCCGTTGCTGGCTTCATCATCATCATCTTCTTCGTGGCTTTGGCTGCCCTGGCACCGGTTTTGCCAATTCCGGATCCCGTCGCAACCAGTTGGTCGGCCATCCGCAAGGCGCCATCCGCTGCTCATTGGCTTGGCACGGATGATCTGGGCCGTGATATTCTTTCTCGCATGATCTGGGGCGCGCAGGCGTCACTCATGGCCGGGGTGTTTTCCGTCGCCATCGCAGTGGTAATCGGAGTGCCGTTCGGAATTCTCGCTGGTTATTTCGGCGGTTGGGTAGATCTCATCATATCGCGCATCACCGAAGCCTTGCTTGCCATGCCGTTTCTCATCATGGCGATTGCGCTTGCAGCCTTCCTCGGCCCAAGCCTTACCAATGCAATGATCGCCATTGGCCTGAGCGCAATGCCGATCTTCGTCCGACTGACGCGTGGCCAGGTACTAGCTGTGAAGCAGGAAGATTTCGTCGAGGGCGCACGGTCAGTGGGCCTCGGCCATCTCGATATCATGCTGCGTTACATTTTGCCGAATGTCACAGCACCGATCATCGTGCAGGCCACCCTGACGGTCGCGACGGCGATCATTGCCGAAGCCTCGCTCTCCTTCCTCGGGCTTGGCCAGCAGCCACCTGCCGCCAGCTGGGGCTCCATGCTGAACGTTGCGAAGAACTTCCTGACACAAGCCCCTTGGATGGCCATGTGGCCGGGCATCGCAATCTTCCTCGTCGTCATCGGTTTCAATCTCCTGGGTGATGGTCTGCGCGATGCGCTGGACCCCCGCGAAAATTAAGTCTGAAAGGCATTGTTGATGAGTGACTTCACGACGCGTCCTGAAATTCTCGGCACTTTCGGTGTCGTGACCTCGACCCACTGGATTGCTTCCGCCGTCGGCATGAGCATTCTGGAAAAGGGCGGAAACGCATTCGACGCAGCCGTTGCCACCGCCTTCGTGCTTCAGGTGGTAGAGCCGCATCTCTGTGGTCCGGGCGGCGATATGCCGGCGATCATTTATTCGAAGAAGACCGACAAGGTTGAAGTGATTTGTGCGCAAGGGCCCGCACCTGCCGCTGCCACGATTGAACACTACACCGCTGAAGGTTTGAAACTCATTCCAGGCGATGGCCTGCTGGCAACCGTCATTCCAGGCGCGTTCGATGGCTGGATGCTCATGCTGCGCGATTATGGCAGCATGTCCGTTCGCGAGGTGCTCGAGCCTGCGATCTATTACGCAGAACATGGGCATCCCGTGCTGCCGCGTGTTTCGGCAACCATCAAGGGATTGGCGGATTTCTTTGCGAAGGAATGGCCAACCTCGTTCGAGACCTGGCTGCCGGGTGGATCTGCACCGGAGCCGCATTCCAACTTCCGCAATCCGGTTCTCGCCGAAACCTGGAAGCGCATCATTTCGGAATCCGAGGCTGCCGCCGGTAGCCGCGAGGACAAGGTTCAGGCCGCGCGTGATGCCTTCTATCGCGGGTTCGTGGCCGAATCGATCGACCGCTACCTGCAGACGGCAGAGGTGATGGATGCGAGCGGCCAGCGCCATAAGGCGGTGCTGACAGCTGACGATATGGCGGGATATTCGGCAACGATCGAAGCGCCGCAGACCTTCGACTATAATGATTGGACCGTTGCCAAGACGCCCGCATGGGGGCAGGGGCCAGTCTTGCTCCAGTCCCTTGCCTTGCTGAAGGGATTTGATCTTCAGTCGATGGACCCAACCGGTCCAGACTTCGTGCACTACGTGGTGGAAGCGATGAAGCTCGCTTACGCCGATCGCGAAGTCTATTACGGCGATCCGGAATTCGGCCAGATACCGACCGAGTTTCTTCTGTCAGAAAGCTATAACACTGAGCGACGTAAGCTCATTTCTGACACGGCTTCCATGGAACTGAGGCCCGGTCTTGTTCCCGGCTACGAGAACCAGCGCGACGCGACGATGGCCATGCTGGCGGAATTTTCCGGCAAGGGCGCAGTTTACGAGCCGACCATGGCGCATTTGTCTGAGAAGAAGGGCGATACCGTCCATATCGATGTCATTGATCGCTGGGGCAACATGGTCTCGACCACGCCTTCCGGTGGATGGCTGCAATCTTCGCCGGTCGTGCCCGGCCTCGGCTTCCCGCTGAACTCGCGCGCACAGATGTTCTGGCTGAAAGATGGCCTGCCGACATCGCTGGCGCCCGGCAAGCGCCCCCGCACCACATTGACGCCCTCACTCGCGCTCTATCAGGGCAAGCCGACGCTCGCCTTCGGAACCCCGGGTGGCGACCAGCAGGATCAGTGGCAATTGCCCTTCTTCCTGCGTTACGCGCATCACGGCAAAAACCTTCAGGCCGCAATCGATGCGCCGCTGTTCCATACGACCCATTTTCCGGGCTCGTTCTATCCGCGAACATCGGAGCCGGGGCACATCATGGTGGAAGCAGGCTTCGGGGAGGCGACGATTGCTGAGCTTCGCCGTCGCGGCCATCAGGTGACTGTGGCCGAGAACTGGACGGTCGGTCGTTTGACGGCTGCGCGCCGTGACGCGGATGGCCTGCTGCGAGCGGCAGCGACACCGCGATTGATGCAAGCTTATGCTGTGGGGCGTTGACCATGACCTATTCTATCGTTGCAAGGGATCCTGAGACCGGACATCTGGGCATCGCTGTTGCCAGCCGATTCTTCGCCGTTGGTTGCGCCGTGCCCTACATTCGGGGCGGCATTGGCGCTGTGGCAACGCAGGCCTTCGTCAGCCCGCTTTACGGCACCGACGGCCTGAAAATGCTGGGCGAGGGCAAGTCTCCCGATGAGATCATTCGGCTCGTGACGGAGCGCGATGACGGCGCAGAGCAGCGCCAGATGCACCTGATCGACGCATCGGGCCGGAACGCAGCGTTCACCGGTTCCAAATGCATAGATTGGGCAGGCCATCTAGTTGAGAACAATGTCTCTGTGGCTGGAAACATGCTGGTAGGCCCTCAAGTCATCGAAGAGACGCTGCGAGCTTACCAGGAAAGTTCGAATTTGCCCTTCGCGGAAAGGCTGCTTGCCGCGATGGAAGCGGGCGAGGCGGCAGGCGGCGACAAGCGTGGCAAGCAATCCGCTGCTCTCGTCATCTACCGCGATCAGGATTATGCCTGGTTGAACATTCGCGCCGATGATCATGGCGACCCCCTTACCGAATTGCGCAGGCTTTATGCTGTCGCGCAGG
Source organism: Rhizobium sp. Root149 (assembly GCF_001427345.1). Classification (NCBI taxonomy): domain Bacteria; kingdom Pseudomonadati; phylum Pseudomonadota; class Alphaproteobacteria; order Hyphomicrobiales; family Rhizobiaceae; genus Rhizobium; species Rhizobium sp. Root149. Next base: position 872,124 of record NZ_LMGD01000012.1, on the reverse strand, counting down.
AACGATACATCCATGTGGCGGAGACGATGCCGACGCGCAGCAACCCGCATGGGATGATTGATCGTACCGTCATCGACCAGAAGATCGCCGCCCTTGAAGCAGAACGCGCCGCTGCTGGCCGCGCATCTGCATCCTTTTCTACACCGTGGATGCCCAAATGACCGCAGAACCCATTCTTTCGGTTCGCAACCTGACAACTGCATTTCGTGTCGATGGCGAGTGGAAGCCTGTCGTTCGGAATGTGTCCTTTGATATCAGGCCCGGCGAGACACTGGCTATCGTCGGCGAATCCGGTTCGGGCAAGAGCGTCACATCGCTCTCTATCATGCGGCTTCTGGCAAAGGACGCGAGCCGCATTGAAGGTCAGGTGATGCTCAACGGACGGGATCTGTTGAGCCTGTCCGAAAAAGAGATGCGAGCAGTCCGTGGCAATGAAGTCTCCATGATCTTTCAGGAGCCGATGACATCGCTGAACCCGATCTTCACGATCGGACGGCAGATCTCGGAGGTGCTGACGCGCCACAAGGGAATGTCAGCCACTGACGCCCGTGCCGAGACCATCCGCATGCTGGAAAAGGTGCGCATTCCGAATGCCGCTTCCCGCTTCGACGAGTACCCGCACCAGTTTTCCGGTGGTATGCGTCAGCGAGTGATGATTGCCATGGCATTGGCCTCACGGCCGAAACTGCTCATCGCCGATGAACCAACGACGGCACTTGATGTCACGATACAGGGGCAGATCCTGGACCTCATCAAGACGCTGCAGGAGGAAGAGGGCATGTCTGTTCTCTTCATCACGCACGATATGGGTGTGGTTGCTGAGATTGCTGACCGCACCGTTGTGATGTTCCGCGGCGATGCGGTGGAAAGCGGCGCGACCGAGCAGATCTTTCATCGGGGGCAGCATCCCTATACCCGCGCTCTTCTTTCTGCGGTGCCGAGACTAGGTTCGATGGAAGGGCAGGCGGTGCCGCTACGGTTCCCGATTGTTGATACGGTCACCGGTATCACGACTGAGCCGCAGCCAAGCAGGACGATGCTCGAACGGGATGCTCCGATCCTGAAGGTCGAGAACCTCGTAACCCGCTTTCCGGTCCGCTCAGGCCTGTTCAGTCGCCAAACCGGCTCGATCCATGCTGTCGAGAATGTTTCCTTCGACTTGAAGCAGGGTGAGACCTTGGCGCTTGTCGGTGAATCTGGCTGTGGCAAGTCGACCACAGGACGCTCGGTTATGCGGTTGATAGAACCAACCTCCGGTGACATTCAACTGGACGGTCAGAATGTACGGGAGCTTGGCTCGTCGCAATTACAGCGCATGCGCAAAAGCATCCAGATGATCTTTCAGGATCCGTTCTCAAGCCTCAATCCGCGCATGTCGGTTGGTCAGGCGATCGCTGAGCCATTTCTCAAGCATGGGATGGGTAATGCGGCTCAGGCGAAGCAGAAGACGGCAGATCTTCTCGAGCGAGTAGGCCTTTCAGCGTCCATGATGAACCGTTATCCCCATGAATTCTCTGGCGGACAGCGTCAGCGAATTGCCATCGCCCGTGCCCTTTCACTCGATCCGAAGGTGATCGTTGCAGACGAGTCCGTTTCTGCTCTGGACGTCTCGATCAAGGCGCAGGTCTGCAACCTGCTTCTGGATCTGCAGGAGCAACTTGACCTCGCCTTCCTGTTCATCAGCCACGATATGGCCGTCGTCGAACGGGTCAGCCACCGGGTCGCCGTCATGTATCTCGGCGAAATCGTTGAGATCGGCCCACGCGCTGCCGTCTTTGAAAATCCGCAGCATCCGTACACGCGCAAACTTATGTCAGCGGTTCCCGTGCCGGATCCTTCGAGGCGTGGTATTCGGCGCGGTCTGATGGAGGACGAATTGAAGAGTCCGGTACGACCTATGGGCTATCAGCCGCCCAGACGGGAATATCGCGAAGTGTCCGCGGGCCACATCGTTCAGGTGGCGTGACGAGGGCGGTCAGATCAGGCGCAGGCCCTTGAAGCTCACATGGCCGTCCTTGCCGATGATAATGTGATCATGCACGGTGATCCCCAGCGGCTTTGCCGTCTGGATGATTGTGTTGGTCATGTCGATATCGGCCCGTGAAGGTGTCGGATCGCCTGAGGGGTGATTGTGGACAAGGATGATGGCCGTGGCCGACAGTTCCAGCGCCCGACGCACCACTTCGCGAGGGTAGACGGGCGTGTGGTCCACCGTGCCTCGTCCCTGTATTTCGTCGGCTATCAATGTGTTGCGCTTGTCGAGGAACAGTATGCGGAACTGCTCTCGTGATTCGTAGGCCATCGCGGCATGGCAGTAATCAATAACGGAGGACCAGGAACCCAGCACCTGCTTGTCGCGCAACTCGCTTTTCAGGATCCGCTGACCCACAGAGGCGATGAGCTTCAGATCCAGCGCAACCGCTTCGCCCACACCCTTAACCTCTTGAAGAAGCTGGACTGATGCGCCAAACACCCCAGCCAGATTGCCGAAGCGGTCAATCAGCGACTTGGCAATCGGCTTGGTGTCCCGTCGTGGTATCAACCGGAACAGCAGCAGTTCAAGGATCTCGTAATCGGCAAGTGCGGTATCGCCATTCTCCCGATATCTGGCCCGCAGCCGTTCTCTATGGCCATGATAGTGAGCCGACTTATCATCTTCCTTGCCAAATGGGGCAGAGCGTTTCAGACCGGCTGCCTTTGGTGCCTGTTCCGCGAAGAAGCTTCGCTCATCCACGAACAGATCGTTCGCTTCCTCTTCGGTTTCCGGGAAACCCTGTTGCGTGGATGGAGGCACGGAGGATTGCGTCATCGATTCCCTTTCACAGAGGCGGCAGCCCTGGACGATCCAACCCGCCAGGCGAGAGGGTAAAGATTTCGCAGCCTGTCGCAGTGACGCCAACTGCGTGTTCGTATTGTGCAGACAGTGAGCGATCGCGTGTCACCGCTGTCCAGCCGTCGGAAAGAACCTTCACATGCGGCTTGCCCAGGTTGATCATGGGCTCAATGGTGAAAATCATGCCTTCGCGCAGTTCCGGACCTTCGTCCGCGCGACCATAATGAAGGATGTTCGGGCTGTCGTGAAACAGGCGACCCACCCCGTGGCCACAGAAATCGCGAACGACCGAGCACCGTTCCGCCTCGGCGAATGTCTGGATCGCTTCGCCGATCGCTCCGGTTCGCACGCCTGGCCTGACGACGGAAATGCCGCGCATCAGGCATTCGTAGGTCACTTCCATCAGGCGCTCGGCTGCGCGCTTCACCTGACCGACCGGATACATGCGGCTGGAATCGCCATGCCAGCCATCCACGATGTAGGTCACGTCGATGTTGACGATATCGCCCTCGCGCAGTGGCTTGTCTTCCGGCATGCCATGGCAGACGACGTGATTGATCGATGTACAGACGGAGTATTTGTAACCGCGATAATTCAGCGTTGCGGGCAGGGCGCCATGATCTGCTCCGAACTCGAAGACGAAGCGGTCGATTTCGTTCGTCGTGACGCCAGGCTTCACAATTGATGCCAGTTCATCAAGGCATCGCGCTGTCAGTTGACAAGCCTTGCGCATGCCGTCGAAGTCCGTTGCGGTGTCATACATCCGAATTGCGCCCGTGTTCTTCTTTGGCGCTGATGCTGCGTCGATATAGGTAACCATGGATTCACTTTCGTCTCGCTCGCACCGGTTTTAATCAGGCTGCTCGCTTTCGTCTATCGGGATCAACCTTTCGGCAAAAATTCCTTGAGGGGAAATCGCGCAACTCACTGCATAGGCTTCGACTCCGTGACGCCGCGCCTCACGGAATGCAGCCCCATACTTCGGGTCCAGATCGTCGCAAATTCTGAGGCTCGCGCAATCGCTCCTTTGGATGACGTAAAGCATGACCCCGCGATGTCCGGAGTGGACGACGGATACCAGCTCATTGAGGTGCTTGGCCCCGCGTTCCGTGACCGAATCGGGAAATTCAGCAAGTCCAGGTTTGCGCATGAAATGCACATTCTTGACCTCGATATAGGCGTCCGGCTTGCCTTCTTCCCGCAGCAAAAGGTCGATGCGGGAATTGATGCCGTAACGCTGCTCCCGCTTGAGGACTGCCGTGGCGGACAGTTCCGGGAACAACCCGCCAAGTACCGCTTCTTCTGCGATCCGGTTCGGCATTGCCGTGTTGATGCCAACAAGTGTGCCATCCGCGCGCACCAGCTCCAGCATGTGGCGGTATTTGCGGGTAGGGCTGTCGTGCAGAGACAACCAGATTTCCGAACCGGGCGTCGTCAGTCCGCGCATGGAGCCGGTATTAGGGCAGGAGCCTGTAATCACCTCACCATCGGCTAAATCCGCATCGAATAGAAAACGTTTGTAGCGGCGGATCAACCGCGCCGGGACGAGAGGCGTTGAAAACTTCATGTGCTAATGAGCTAGCTCCGCACTCTCACATAGGTGCCGGGCGCATCGCACAAGGGTTGAAGCTTGCTTCCGCCAGGAATTCGGGCGGGCACGCGCTTGTCGCTCTGCTTCTCGATCCATTGCTGCCAGTGCGGCCACCAGGATCCAGCCGACTCCGTGGCCGTCTTCATCCAGTGATCCAGCGAACCTTCCACCGGTCCATTCGTCCAGTACTGGTACTTGTGCTTGGCCGGCGGGTTGACGACACCTGCAATATGGCCTGAGCCGCTCAGCACGAACGTCACGTCGCCGCCGAAGAACTGGCATCCCAGAAAAACGGAACGGGCCGGTGCAATGTGATCTTCCTTCGCGGCGAGGCTATAGACCGGGATTTTGACGTCTCCGAGCGTAATCTTCTTGCCGCCAAGTGCCATTTCGCCCTTGCTCAACCTGTTCTCCAGATAGCAGTTCCGCAAATAGAAGGCGTGGTTGGCAGCCGTCATGCGCGTTGAATCTGAGTTCCAGTACAAAAGGTCGAAAGCTGTCGGCTCCTGCCCCTTCAGGTAGTTTGAAACGACATAGGGCCAGATCAATTCCGAAGCGCGCAGCATGTTGAAGGCAGCCGCCATCTTCGACCCGGCGAGATAACCGGTCGTGTTCATCTGCTGTTCGAGTGCTTCGATCTGCTCGTTATCCACGAAGACCTTCAACTCTCCGGCATGGGTGAAATCCACCTGTGTCGTGAAGAACGTGACCGAACGAATGCGCCTGTTCCGGGCCTTGGCATGTTGCGCCAGCGCGGCGGCAAGCAGGGTCCCACCGACGCAATAGCCGATCGCATTTACTTCCTTCTCGCCGGTCGCATCCTCAATCGTCTTGAGCCCGAAATCGATGCCATCGCGGATATAATCTTCCCAGGCAAGTCGAGCGTGACGTTCTTCCGGGTTCACCCACGATACGACGAAAACCGTATGGCCCTGATCGACGCACCACTTGATGAAGCTCTTCTCCGCGCCAAGGTCGAGGATGTAAAACTTGTTGATCCACGGCGGTACGATCAGCAGTGGCCGCTTCAGAACGGTTTCCGTCGATGCTTGATATTGGATGATCTCGCAGATCTCGCTGCGTGCGACGACCTTGCCGGGCGTGATGGCCACATTCTCGCCAAGCCGGAATTTGCTTTGATCCGTCTGGCGCAAGCGCAGTTCACCACGGCCTGCTGCCACATCTTCCGCGAGAATCCGCATGCCTTGGACGAGGTTCGCACCGTTGCTGGCAACGGTCTGGCGAAACACCTCCGGATTGGTCAGGGCAAAGTTGGCGGGAGAGATCGCGGCGGTCAGTTGTTTGACGTAAAAAAGCGCCTTCTTCTGGGTGTGTTCATCCAGTCCGTCAGCGTTCTCCACAAGCTTTTCAGCCCAGGTCGCGGTGACTTGATAGATCTGTCGCATGAGCGAGAAGAACGGATTCTTGCGCCAGTCTTCGTCGGAAAATCGCTTGTCTTTCGGCAGGTCGTCCGGGTCTGCCGCTGCCTCGCCCGTCGCAATGCGCTGCAGCGTGTTCATCCAGATGCCCATATAGGATGACAGCAGGAGGGACTGCGCATCGAGCGTGCGCTGAGGCTCGGACATCCAGTATTCCATGACTTTCGACAGGGTCTTGACCATTTCGGCGACCGGATCGATCGGGTCGATCACCTCGCCGCGTTCGCGCGGACCGATCCATTCTGTCGCCGCCTTGCCGAAATTTTCGACCGCGCGCGCGAGATTCAGCGCCATGGCCTGCGGGTCCTTGACGAGATAGGCCTCCATCGCCTTCGCATCGAACGCGGCGGATTCTCCCCCCGCACGGCTATAATGGCCGTCGCTCCCCATCGTGTCCTCGCTCCCCTTGTGAACCCATCAGGGTTCCAGCCTGCTTTTTGGTTTTTACATTGTGCCCGAAAACGAATACAAGTTCCAGCGATTGCGGCCCGGATGGGCTTAGCCAAAGGTGAAAGACAGGGTTGCAGAAATGGTTGTACAGGCGGGTTTGGTTCGTCATCTATCGATGCTGGTTTGCGTCGTGGCGATTCCCATGGGCCTTGCCGGTTGCAATAGTTTTGCGCTGGACGATGGTATCCCCAACACCTCACCTCCTGCTGTCGTCGTTGGCCCCCAGAACGCGCCGCGGCCTGCGTCGCTGACCCTGAAGTCGACCGGCACCTATCCAACCTTCGGCAAACCTTTGACGGCCGCCAACACCCAGATCGATGATCAGCAGTACACTTCTGCCGAAACACAATTGAGTTCGTTGGCCAAGGCCAAGGCACGCGGCGCGATATCCGAAGCGGAATATCAGCGCCGGGTCAATGCGTTGCGCAAGCTTTCAGAAGATCAGACCTCGAGCGCAACGGCGCCGGCCACCAATTAAAGCTTGCCTTTGGGCGTTTTTCGCATCAAAGCATCTTGCTGCCGGGATGCAAACTGCCTTGCGTCGCGGCGCTGTTTTTAACGCCTTGACGAGGTTCGCTATGGAAGAGTTCCATAAAGTCCGCAGACTGCCGCCCTACGTTTTCGAACAGGTAAACCGTTTGAAGGCGAGCGCGCGAGCGGCGGGCGCGGATATCGTTGACCTCGGCATGGGCAATCCCGATTTGCCGACGAACCAGTTCATCGTCGACAAGCTGATTGAAACCGTTCAAAGACCAGACACGCACGGCTACTCTTCTTCAAAGGGCATCCCCGGTCTGCGTCGCGCGCAGGCTGCCTATTACGCTCGCCGTTTCGGCGTAAAGCTGAACCCCGATACGCAGGTGGTTGCGACTCTCGGTTCCAAGGAAGGCTTTGCCAACATGGCGCAGGCCATCACGGCCCCTGGTGATGTCGTACTGTGCCCGAACCCATCTTATCCGATCCATGCATTCGGCTTCCTGATGGTCGGCGGCGTGATCCGCTCTATCCCGGTTGAACCGAATGAAGAATTCTTCCGTGCGCTTGAGCGTGCGGTTGCCCACTCGATTCCGAAGCCGATAGCGATGATTCTTTGCTATCCGTCGAACCCGACCGCGACCGTGGTCGAACTCGACTTCTACAAGGATGTCGTCGCCTTCGCGAAGAAGCATGGTGTGTTCGTCCTGTCCGATCTGGCCTACTCTGAAATTTATTTCGATGGGAAGCCAACGCCTTCGGTCCTGCAGGTTCCGGGTGCGATGGATGTCGCAGTCGAATTTACGTCCATGTCCAAGACCTTCTCCATGGCCGGTTGGCGCATGGGCTTTGCCGTCGGCAATGATCGTCTGATTTCCGCCCTGACGCGCGTAAAGTCCTATCTTGATTACGGTGCATTCACCCCGATCCAGGTTGCGGCGACGGCTGCGTTGAACGACCCGGATCTCGATCAGCACATTGACGAGGTTCGTCAGACCTACAAGCGTCGGCGCGACGTGATGGTCGAAAGCTTCGGACGTGCTGGCTGGGATGTGCCGCCACCGGCGGCATCCATGTTTGCCTGGGTGCCGGTGCCGGAAAAGTTCCGTCATCTTGGCTCCCTTGAGTTCTCGAAACTGTTGATCGAGAAGGCCGACGTCGCAGTTGCTCCGGGCATCGGCTTCGGCGAGCATGGTGACGAATATGTCCGTATCGCTCTTGTCGAAAACGAACATCGCATTCGCCAGGCTGCCCGCAACATCAAGCGGTTCCTCGGAACCGCGGATGAGACATTGCACAATGTCATTTCGCTGAACGCGCACCGTTGATTTTAATCACAGAACTGGGCGGCGTTCTGCCGCCCGAGCCACATCAATAGGAAATCTGAATATGGCAGACGCCCTCAAAATCGGTATTGCGGGTCTGGGCACCGTTGGCGCTTCGCTTGCGCGCATTTTGACAACGCGCGCAAACGAGCTGGCAATAACGTGTGGGCGTGCCATCGAGATTACAGCTGTCACAGCGCGCGATCGTTCACGCGATCGTGGCGTCGACCTCTCCCGCGCGGAGTGGTTTGGCAGCCCCGAAGAAATGGCTCAGAAGGCGGATATCGACGTATTCGTTGAGCTTATGGGCGGCGCCGAGGGCGCAGCGGATCGATCCGTTCGTGCAGCTCTATCCCGCGGCCTGCATGTCGTGACCGCGAACAAGGCGTTGCTTGCGCGTTGCGGTGTGGAACTTGCCGCGATTGCAGAAGAAAAAGGTGTGCTGCTCAACTTCGAGGCAGCGGTCGCCGGTGGTATCCCCGTCATCAAGGCTTTGCGTGAATCCCTGACCGGAAACACGATTTCCCGTATCTACGGCATCATGAACGGCACCTGCAATTACATCCTGACACGGATGGAGAAGGAAGGCCTCTCGTTCGAGGCCTGCCTGAAGGAGGCTCAGCGACTTGGTTATGCGGAAGCCGATCCGACGTTCGATATTGAGGGCAACGATACGGCGCACAAGCTGGCGATCCTGACGACGCTGGCTTTCGGAACGCAGATCGCTGCCGATCAGATCTATCTCGAAGGTATCTCAAATATCTCGATCGAAGACATCCACGCCGCAGCCGATCTTGGCTATCGGATCAAACTGCTTGGCGTTGCACAGCGCACCGAGAGCGGTATCGAGCAGCGCGTGCATCCGACCATGGTGCCGCATGACTCGGTCATTGCCCAGGTGGACGGTGTGACAAACGCCGTAGCGATCGAATCCGATATCCTCGGCGAACTTCTTATGGTCGGTCCCGGCGCGGGCGGCAATGCGACTGCGTCCGCCGTGCTGGGCGATATCGCAGATATTGCTAAAAGCCGTCCCGGCGCGCAACGCGTGCCGGTTCTCGGAAAGCCTGCTGCATCTCTGGAAGCCTATCAGCAAGCTCAGATGCAGAGCCACGAGGGTGGGTACTTCATTCGTTTGACCGTTCTGGATCGTGCGGGTGTTTTCGCCAACGTGGCAACTCAGATGGCGCAGAACGGGATTTCACTGGAATCGATCGTACAGCGCGCGAACGGTGGTTCAGCCTCCGATGCAAAAACAATCATCCTCGTTACGCATGCCACAACGGAAGATTCGGTTCGCAAGGCAGTGGCTGGCATAAAGGGTGGGAATTATCTTTCGGGTGAGCCACAGGTGATCCGGATTGAGCGGCCGAAGGCGCTCTGATTCGGCTATCCTGTTAATCCGATAGCCATCAACTTTAAACAGGTTTACACTCCCTCACAGGTTCACCAGTGAGGGAGGCGCTTGTGATGTCCAAGGTAATCTCGTTTCGAAGACAGCATGGCAGCGATGAGTCCGATCTCTCATCCGTCCGTGTCAGTGCTTTTGATAGCCTGACGGGTAGATCTGGCGCGACTGGCGGGTCTGATGGAAAGGTCGATCACCATTGGGGCGTGGCCCTTGCATTGGCAACCTGGCCAATCTGCTTGGGCGCCGGTGCGGTTTTGATGGCCCTTGATTGACGTGTGCAGGTGAGTTTGAAAGAGAATCACCTGCACAAACAATGTTTAAATGCTGTAGAAGCGGTCTGACTTCAACAAAGTTTCGGGCCGATGTTAGAACCTGCAGATCCAGTTTCCCGCGCATTTCTAGGCGTTGAACAATCCGCCACTGGCAATCGTTGGGTCTCGCGCCTTGATCAGGCGGCACAGAACCGCGCGTTAGCTATTGCGCAGCTCCACGGCATTCCCGAGCTGATCGCGCGCGTGCTCGCCGGCCGGGGTGTGCAACCGGACGAAGCTCCGGCGTTCCTCGACCCAACGATTCGCCGCCTGATGCCGGAGCCTTACAGTCTGGCGGATTGCGAGAAGGCGGCAAATCGCATTGCTGACGCCGTCGAGCGTCGTCAGAGGGTCGCAATCTTCGGCGACTATGATGTGGACGGCGCAGCGTCCTCCGCTTTGTTGTCGCGCTTTCTCCATCACTTCGGGATCCACGACCATATCTATATTCCTGATCGAATCTTCGAAGGGTACGGACCGAATCCAACCGCCATACGGCAATTGATTGCCGACGGGGCGGATCTGATCGTTACGGTGGATTGCGGCTCGACGAGCCACGACGCTCTGGCCGCTGCTGCCGAAGAGCACTGCGACGTAGTCGTCATCGACCACCATCAGATGGGCCCGCAACTGCCTCCCTGTCTGGCACTGGTCAATCCGAATCGTAACGATGATTTGTCGGGGCAGGGGCATCTCTGCGCGGCCGGTGTCGTTTTCATCGTGCTTGTCGCAACTGCGCGGATCTTGCGTGAACGAGGCCATGAGCAAGCAAAGACGCTGGACCTGCTCGGATTTCTGGATCTCGTCGCGCTTGCGACAGTCTGCGATGTGGTTCCGCTCAAGGGATTGAACCGCGCCTACGTCGTCAAAGGCTTGCTTACCGCTCGCCACATGGGCAATGCGGGCCTGGCGGCGTTGTTTCGCAAGGCTGGGCTCGGGGGGCCTGTCACGCCCTACCATCTCGGATTTCTGATCGGTCCCAGAATCAATGCGGGCGGTCGAATCGGGGATGCCGCATTGGGGAGCAGGCTGCTGACATTGAATGACAGTGCCGAGGCTGAGGATATCGCTGCGCAGCTTGACGAGCTCAACCGTGAACGGCAAGCCATGGAAGCCGAAATGTTGCTGGAGGCCGAGGCCGAGGTGATTGCGGAATACGGGACAGGCGAAAACGCCGCCGTCATCGTCACCGCTCGCCAGAACTGGCATCCGGGAATCGTCGGTCTTCTCGCAGCCCGTTTGAAGGAGAAGTTCAAGCGTCCTGCATTCGCCATCGCGTTTGACGCATCCGGGCGCGGCTCTGGATCTGGACGGTCCATTCCGGGGTTCGACTTGGGGAAAATGGTGCGCGGCGCTGTAGAGGAAGGTCTGCTGGTCAAGGGCGGCGGTCACGCCATGGCGGCGGGGCTGACGGTCCAGCAGGAGAACCTCGGCAAACTGCGCGCTTATTTCGAAGCCATCGCAGAGAATGTCGTGCCGTCATTGGTGGCAAATCATGTCCTGAAAATCGATGGAGCGCTTGCTGCTTCGGGAGCCACGCTTGCGCTGATTGATCAACTGGAGCAGGCCGGGCCTTTCGGATCAGGGCACAGCCAGCCGATCTTTGCCATTCCCGCCCATCGCATCGTCGATTCCCGCCAAATTGGAACATCGCATGTGAAGGTGTCTCTTCAGGCAATGGACGGTTCGCGGCTCGAAGGCATCGCATTTCGGTCTGCGGATACGCCACTCGGGCAGCTTTTGCTCGCTTCGCGTGGCAGCCAGTTGCATGTGGCAGGTAGCCTGAGTGCCGATCAATGGCAGGGTAGCCGCCGCGTTCAACTGCGCATCATCGATGCTGCGAAGGCGACCTGATCGGCAAACATTTGTCATAGATAAGGTGAAGAGGGTGGCACGCCCTAGGGGAATCGAACCCCTCTTTCCAGAATGAAAATCTGGCGTCCTAACCGATAGACGAAGGGCGCGTGCTGTGGCGCCCTTATATGGACGAGGCGTTTGATGCGCAAGTGGAAAATGAGTGAGAAGAGCAATAAAATCCACAAAAATCCGGATAGAAATCGCATGCGGAAACGACATCGTTAAAGATGAACGCCACCGACGTAACTATCTGAACTAAGGGACTTTTTTGAAGTAAGTGGCACGCCCTAGGGGAATCGAACCCCTCTTTCCAGAATGAAAATCTGGCGTCCTAACCGATAGACGAAGGGCGCGTGCTGTGGGGGCCGTTATAGCCACGATTTCGAACTTCGCAAGAGGAAAAATCCGGTCCACCGAGAGTTTTTCACAGGACGAAATCGGGACATCAGATTCAGCAAATTGAATGGGTACTAACCCCGCTCGGGATGCGCTGAAGCTCGATCAAAATCAATGCTTCTGAACGAAATGTCGCGCTCGAACGATTTGGGAAGGCTGTATTGTCTGTCTATAGTATGGGAGGTGATGGCACGCCCTAGGGGAATCGAACCCCTCTTTCCAGAATGAAAATCTGGCGTCCTAACCGATAGACGAAGGGCGCGTGCTGTGGCGCTCTTATATGGGTGCGTTGCAGGAAGCGCAAGTGCCTTTTTCACAAAACTGACAAAAAATACGACCGTAACTGAATGGGGTAAAACGCAATGATATCAGGGATTAACCTGAAGGTGTGCGGTTCTACCAAAGGCCGTTCTTGTCTGGGGTTCCTGAGCCCGGTATTGGCTGAGCGACCCCGCTGTTGCGTGCGCTGAACACGCTGCCGGCCATGGGGTTGATGTTTTTGACAGGGGCATAAGCCGGAACGCCCTGAGCTTCGGCAACCTTCGCATTTGCAATTGCGAAGATGCTGTTTTGTCCAGCTTGCACCGCAGTTGGCTGCTGAATGACATTGGCCAGGCTGTTCTGTGGTGCTTGCGCTGGGGGCTGTTGGGTCGACAATTCAGCCTGTTTCGGCGCTGGGGTTTGCGGCAGAGCCGCCCGCGTTGAGCTGGGCTTTGCGCTTGCCTGTTTCGCCGGTGGTGGCTGCTTGGAAACGAGTGGATCAGTATAGGCGGCACTTTTTGTCGGCGATGCCAGGGAGGAGGCAGGTGTGTGGGGTAGTCCACGTGTCTCTGGTTCCGCAGAGGCGACTGCCTGTTCGGTTGGTGCCTTCGCCATCAGGCTCGTGCAGCTGTTCAGCATCGAGCAAGCCAGCAAGGCCCCGCCGATGACGAAACCGCGTCGAACGCCGGGTGTGAATGATGTGTCTGACTTTGACATGTGCGACTATCGACCCTGTCTGTTGTTCGGATCGATCTTGCATGCGCAATCCTGCGTGAGGCTTGGCGGGCGCAGCGGTATGCGGGTAGGATACCCTCCGACGTTTACCAGCTCCCGGTATTCTGCATCGAGACCCAAGGTTCGGCGGGTGCGAGCGCGGGACCCTTTTGAAGCAACTCGATGGAGATCCCGTCGGGCGACTTCACGAACGCCATGTTTCCGTCGCGCGGCGGCCTGTTGATGGTAATGCCTTTGTCCATCAATTGCTGGCAGAATTCGTAGATATTGTCGACTTCGTAGGCCAGATGGCCGAAATTCCGTCCGCCCTGATAATCTTCCGTATCCCAGTTATAGGTCAGTTCAAGCAGAGGAGCCTTTACGGAGGTGCCAGACTCAGCGTCTTCCGGCGCAGCAAGGAAGATCAGCGTAAAGCGTCCTTTTTCATTTTCGGTTCGTCTGACTTCCGTGAGGCCGAAGATTCGAGTGTAGAAATCAAGTGACGCATCGAGGTCCTTGATGCGGACCATGGTGTGCAGATAGCGCATGGATCGCCTAGCCTTTCAGTCTTAATGTGCATGGATGGAAATTTCCTGTCACGATATGGGCGCTGGACAGCTTCAGACAAGGCGATTTCGCGATAAAAGGCCGGGAAAATGAAGAAGTGAGGACTTGCGCTGGACGAACCGCTCAATGTTAACTTATCTTCTAAGAATCAGTTAACCGTGACTCCGTAGACGCGTAAACCAGGGGCTGACAGAATGGCGGATAGAATGTCATCGAAAGGCATTGCCAGTTTCGAGGATCTGGCAGTAGATCCGGTTGAACTGATCGAAATCACCGGCGTCGTGAAATGGTTCGATGTTGCCAAAGGTTTTGGTTTCATCATACCGGACAATGGAATGCAGGACGTGCTGTTGCATGTGACATGCCTGCGTCGGGATGGTTTCCAGACCATCCTGGAAGGAACGCGGATCGTAGCGTTGATCCAGAAGCGTGATCGAGGCTACCAGGCGTTTCGGATCCTTTCCATGGATCAGTCGACCGCAGTCCATCCGTCACAACTTCCACCTATTCGCACGCACGTTCAGGTCACGCCGACCAGCGGGCTGGAGCGTGCACTGGTGAAGTGGTTCAATCGTACCAAGGGCTTTGGCTTCCTGACGCGCGGTGAGGGCACGGAAGATATATTTATCCACATGGAGACCCTTCGGCGATTTGGGCTCACCGAGCTGCGTCCGGGACAGGTTGTTCTGGTCCGATACGGAGATGGTGACAAAGGTCTCATGGCTGCTGAAGTTCATCCGGACGGTCCCTCCATCGTATCGCGGGCACATTGATGTTTGAATACGTATTGAAGTTTACGAGCGCCTTATTGGCGCTCTTTCTGTTTTCGGTGATGCCTTCCTCGGCGCAAGTGAAGTTCCCAATCGAGCAGCTGACGATTCAAACGGCGTCAGGCCCCCAGGTCTTTACAGTTGAGATTGCAGTCGACGGGGCCCAGCGACAGCAAGGCTTGATGTTCCGCGAAAAGATGGCTGCCGATGCAGGCATGTTGTTCGACTTCGGCTCCTCGAGAGAGGTCGCAATGTGGATGAAGAATACGCTCATCCCCCTGGATATGCTGTTCATTGACGACAAAGGAATCGTCCGGAAGATCCATGAGGGAGCCAAACCACATGATGAGACTCCGTTGTCGTCGGGCGGTCCTGTCAAGTATGTGCTGGAATTGAATGGCGGAGCGGTGAAGGCGCGCAACATCGCGGTTGGTAACAAGGTTCTCAGTCCGCAAATTGGAAAAGCGAGATAAGTAAGCCGATTTGCATCGAAGCGCTCGGCGCCAGTTCATGCCAGTTTTGGCGCCTTGCTTATGTTGCGGATGGCAATCTGAAAATGCCTTTGTGAATTTGAGAGAGAAAGTGAAATTTGCTGTTGCGGACACGGGGTGAAGCGTGTATCTCGCACACATCGGCGGAACGGAGTGTAGCGCAGTCTGGTAGCGCATCTGGTTTGGGACCAGAGGGTCGGGAGTTCGAATCTCTCCACTCCGACCATCCCCTTCCCCTACGGGGCAGGGCTTACAAGAATTCCCTAAAGTTCTTGTGCGAGCTTACCGCCAACAGCACCGCCAACGGTACGATTACCGCCAGCGCGGATTCCCTGGGTGCGCGGTCCAACATCAGCCTTGGCTTGCTGCGAGATTTCCCTTTTCGACGGCACATGCTCGGGCAGTGATGCCTGGTGAGACCTTAGGTTTGGGCGGAGGAAATAGGGCGCACTGCGACCGACGGATCCATACACACGCAATTTTGGTGTGCAGGTTCCGGTGATTTAGTGATGATGTGCACATCACTAGGATTCGGGAAACGTTGGTGGGGGTTTAGTGACCGACAAGCAGCGGCATTATTATCAAGCTCGAGGGTTTAGCACGTACTACTTCGCGAACGTTGCCTACAACGTCGTGAAAAACTGCGGATCCTACTTGCAGGGGGTCGAGGATATCTTGGGTGATATGCAGACGACGGTACTTATGCGACCGTTTCACCGTTTCACAAATCTTCACCACTTTCTCACTTCGGTAGTAGCAGAAATCCTCCACGAAGAAGTTGAGCAGTTGGGGATCGTCAAACCTGAATTCCTGTTGGAATTCCTGAAAATCTATGACGTGCCTCACGCTTCCGAACATCTTGAAGACGAGGAAGCCTTCTATGAATTCACTTCCGAATCAGATCGCTACCAGGACGCTCTGGAGGAGCTTGCCGACGAAGTTTTCCATGTGTTGTTTAACGACGTCGCGTTCCTTGAAATGTTTAATGGTCTATGTGCCGACTACATTCGAGATACTGGGTTTGGCACCGACTTAAAAACGCTGGTGGGAACCTTGAAGCGGGTCTCCGTACCCGCGTGGGCTCAACTCGCAGTGTTTCACCGTGACAAGGGTGAGTGTCGAGACTGCAAACGCAGCTTGGCGGGTATGATCAACCAACTCGAGACCGAACGATATGATCACATCATCCCGCTTGCGCGATTCGGTCCCAACGACGTGACGAATCTGCAATTGTTGTGCGAGCCCTGCAATCTCAAGAAGGCAGCAAGCCTGCAATCGGTTTCGAGGTTGTACCAGAGAGCAATCACGCGTCGGTAAGAGCTGGTTGAATTGCATTCAACCATAGATCGGATTGCCCAAGGTGCCCCTCGGACAGGAGGTTACGAAGTATCCGGGGCGGTACCGCTGGAGCCACGATGACTGAGACGGCCGAGCACAGAAGCTGGACGATGTCCCGCGTGAAGTCGAAGGACACCACGCCTGAGATGAAAGTCCGGCGCCTGTTGCACTCCATGGGCTACCGATATCGGCTGCACGGCAAGAACCTACCTGGCAAGCCCGATATCGTCTTCGGTGGAAGGAAGAAGGCCATCTTCATCCACGGCTGCTTCTGGCACGGGCATGACTGCAAGCGCGGCGCGCGGATCTCAGCCACCCGTCAGGAGTACTGGACGGCGAAGGTCGGCCGGAACAGGGAGCGGGATGCCCAGAACGTCGAAAGCCTCGAACAAGCCGGGTGGAGTGTTCTGACGGTGTGGGAATGCGAACTGAAGGACCGAGTCGCACTGGCGGCCCAACTTGCCAAGTATCTTGGGGGTCCATCAAGTTTCGGGTTGCCGCCTCCGGCCTCGTCCGGCAGGAGTTCATGAATTAATCTCTGGAAAGAGAACAAAACGTAAACTAATACAGTTTATCAACAGGCAGCCTGTTGATAAACTGTGGAAAAGAATCGGGAGTGATCATGTCCAAGCCCAACTTCTACGAGTTCTTCGCGGGCGCCGGTATGGCGCGCGCTGGCCTCGGCAAGGGCTGGAAGTGCGCGTTCGCCAATGACTTCGACAAGAAGAAGGCGTTGACCTACCAACTCAACTGGGGACTCGGCGGCGAGCTGGAAGTCGGCGACATCCGCAAAGTCACCATCGACAAGCTCCCGGGCATCGCTGATCTCGTCTGGGGTTCGTTTCCCTGTCAGGATCTGTCGCTCGCGGGCGGTGGCGCAGGGCTTCGTGGCGAGCGCAGCGGCACCTTTTATCCGTTCTGGGACATCATTGCTGAGCTGAAGAAGGACGGCCGCGCTCCGCGCGTCATCGCGCTGGAAAACGTGAACGGCGCCTTGACCTCGCATGGCGGCAAGGATTTCGCAGCTATCTGTCAGACATTCACCGACCACGGCTACCGCTATGGCGCGCTCGTCATCGATGCTGCGGTCTTTGTTCCGCAGTCGCGCCCACGCCTGTTTGTGATCGGAGTGCGTGACGACATCGAGATCGATTCCGCTCTGGTGGCTCCGGGTGCCACGATGCCGTTCCATACGCGCGGTCTGCGCAACGCCATCGAGCGCGTTCCTGCATCGGCCATGAAGAACTGGGTATGGTGGAATCTGTCCATGCCTCAGATGCGCACCTCAACGTTCGCAGACATCATCGAAGAGAACCCGACTTCAGTTGAATGGCACACGCAAACAGAGACCGCGAAGCTTCTCGATTCCATGTCACCCCTGAACCGTGCCAAGGTCGAGGCCGCCAAGCGCGCTGTCCGTCGTATGGTGGGTGGTGTCTACAAGCGCACGCGCGAGGACGCTGAAGGTCGGGGTGTTCGTGCTGAGGTCCGATTTGATGATATTGCTGGCTGCCTCCGCACGCCTGCGGGCGGGTCGTCTCGTCAGACCATCATCGTCATTGACGGCGGCACCGTGCGCAGCCGTCTGATCTCCGCCCGTGAAACCGCACGACTGATGGGCATGCCGGAAACCTACAAGCTTCCTAAGGGTTACAATGAAGCCTATCACCTTATGGGCGATGGCGTTGCTGTGCCTGTTGTCCGCTTTCTTGCGCAACATTTGCTAGAGCCTTTGGCGGGTGTACAACTCTCTTCAGACGAATCATCTCAAGAGATCTATGTTGCATGACCGTTGATTCGCCGATTCCTTGCATTGCCAACGCTGATCTACGGAAACAGATCGAAGTCTTCGCCGAAGTCTTGAAGACCGAAGCGCACAAGCTTGGCGATCACGGGCTCGACGAGAAGGAGTTCTATAATTCCGGTCTGTTCCGCGGTGCGGTTGAGCGCGTACGTGGTCAGTACTCCGCGACGATGTCCGAGAAGCGTGAGTTCGTCCGGCACGTCCTGAACTACATGCAGGATCAGAATGCCATCAAGGAATGGACATCAGCAGGTGAGAACAACCGTCACGACTATGTTGTCGAACTGCTCGACGGCAAGAAGGCAGCCATCGAACTGAAGGGCTGCCTCGACGGCAACAATACCAACATCTTCGAACGACCTCCGCACGTGCAGGAATTCGTCATATGGAGTGTCTGTTCGAACCCAGGCGCTTCGCCGCCACACAACGCGTGGTCAGGGATTCACACGCGTCTCTCGGCGGAGATCATCTCTCGCAGCCAGCGCGTGGACGGACTGATAATCTGGGACTGGGCGTGCGGAACTATAGGCAGGCCGTGTCCGAAGGTCGCCGTCGGAGGTGCTCCTGTGACGACGATCGGGCCTTACGAGCTTCCTCCGCCATGCATATATCTCTTCCCCGGATCAATTCCGGCGCCGAGGAACAATCCGAACCCCGCACCTCAGACGCTGGAGCAGGTAAGTCTGCTGAAGGCGTTTCACAACTGCTTCGGCGGAAATGATCACCACCTGCATTCCGTCGGCATCGCCGTGGAATATCAAGGCGTGGAAACAGTCAGGACAACAACGATCAGGCGTGATGGAAATGTCGTAAAGGCCTCGTCGCCTTCGCCGATAAAAAGAACCTGAACTCAGTCTTCTGTATCCATAGAGTCCTCGTCTTCCGCCCCGACCTCGACTCCGGCTTCACCACCCAAGGCAAGGAAGCGCTGCTCAGCCAGCCACCGCATCCGGCTTGATTGAGCCAGCAGAACACGCCTGAGGCCCAAGCCCTTGAGTTCTCGCTCGGAGATCACCTGTGCGAGCTTCGAGACGGTTAAGGCCCTGCGCGCCAATCTGCTGTCCGGATGGCCGCGCAATTCTCTGATTTGATCGGTCAAGATCGTACCCCGGAACGACTTCGGTTCCGTGGTTTTTACGGTCGGAGCCGGGGGATCTTTTTCGTTGAGAATCACGCCGAAACGGCTCTGCTTGCGGAGGCGCGTGAAGATCATGTGCTCCAGTGCGTCGAGATGGGCTTTGGCGGTCTTGAATTTTGGGTGCTTCGATCCGACACCTTCGAACTGGGGAAGCGGCCAGACCTCGATGTCAGCGACTTCGAAGGGATCCAGGACCGACATCGCAACCGCGTCTGTCCTCTGGTTCGTCAGATGGCGGCTGACACGCCCGGACAATCTCTCCTTGGTCTGACCGACATAGATCGGCTCGCCATCATAGTCGTAGAACGCGTAAACGCCCCACTTGAACCCGCCAACAGGGCGCTTCGCAACTGTCTTGCTCTCGTAGAAAGTCTCGCGGAAGAACCTCCGAATCCCTTGGCGGAGTTCGTCTGTCTCCATCGGCGGCTTTTTCGTCGCGGTCGTGGCGACCTTCTCGACTGGCTTTTGTGTTTTGCTAGGCTTGGTCGGGGGCATGAACGCCATTCCCTATCTGAAGAATCATTTTATCTTCATAGGTACCATCCACAGGCCCGATACGCGATCGTATCCCGTCATTCTGGAACGCCCTTGACTCTCGAAGAGAGGTGAACAAAGTAGGAACAAATTCCGTTGATGCGGACTCGTTTCCTATGGATGTTCACATGCCCGAACAGCTCGACCTCGACATCGAAACAGACGGAGAAGTGCCCGTTTCGGATTTCGACATCGATCTCGCCGAGTCGGTACTCAAGGCTTTCCATGGAGACGCGAAGGCGGCGATCCGCGAACTGCTTCTCGACGGTTCCTCCCTGATCAGCTCCACACGGCATCGTGCATCATGTCGTCGGGCATGGCGCGTGGATGGAAGCCCAGATACGAGCGGATCTGATGAAGCACCGTCGTGGCATCAACCTTGTCGGCGATGTCACAAGCACCGGATACACCGTTGGCGAAGGCAGCCGCCGGGGATCGGGAGGGGCCGGATCCACGGAGCACACCTTTCGGTCGAAGTGTGGACGGACGAGCCCGAAGCCGGTGGCCAGCTTCTCGAGACAATATCCAGGTCGACGGATTTCTCCGTGAGCTGTGCTGCACTCAAGGCCGCCGTCAGTGCGCGGCCCGGCACGGTTCTTGTCCATCTCAATAACCGACACCGAATGAGTGCCGAACGTGCTCCGGATCCGCCGCTCCCGGAGTTCCTGCGGCCACCCGCGCGGACGGGTCGGCCGCAACATTCCGATCATATGACGTGGACAGGATGACGTTGTCCCAGCTTTGAGAACTGGTACCTCCTCGGAGGGAAGTGTGCAGCGTTCACGCATAAAGGATTTGTCGATCGCTGGGAGGTCGCCCGCCGTTTCGGCCGTAACTCCGTCATCGCCGTCCTCATGCAGCGGCTGCGGTGCACTTCGTGCGGTAATAAGGGTAACAACACCTGGGTCACAGGAAAGATAAAGCGATAGGTCTTGCAGTCTTCTCGCCGACGTCAAATCATTCTTCTGCAGCAGGAGAATATGGCATGGCGAAGTGGACGAAGGACGAAGGACGATGATGAGATGCTCATAGCGGCGGTCTCCGCGAACATGCCGACGAGCCGGATCGATGTATCAGGTCACAGCCTGAAGTCGATCCACACCCGTATGAGCCGCCTTGGCCTCCACACGGATCGCTCCGCGTCGAAGAAGACCGACTCGTTTGCCTTGCGGAAATGCATGCCATGCGGAAAGACGTTCGGATCACAACACATCGGCAACCGCATCTGTCCGCAGTGTGCAGTCAGCCTCCAATTCCATGCCGCATAACGGAGCCCTCCGTTAACGTTGTCGCGGGCTTCTTGTTGACGCCGATTCCCGGATGCGATCGATTGCGGTCCAGATTGTTGACACAGGGAGTTCCGCGTATGGGCATGACGATCTTTGATTCCAAGAACCCGGCTGGCCGCGCTGGCCTCGAACTCGGTCTTCTCGCCATGGGCATCGCGACCACGATGGCGGATGCCGCTGCCGCTGGTCGTCAGGCCGCCGAGCTGCGCAAGGAGCGCCGTGCCGCTTACAAATATGCCTGCGAGCTGAACGAAGCACGCGGTCGCGCCGACGATCTCGGTCGTGTCGCCATCCGCGCTGTCCGTCACGTCGCTAGCCTGGAAGCGGAAGTCCGCCGTCTCCGGGTGGCTCTCGACCAGCGCCAGGCGCACATCGACCGCATGCGCAACGCGGGCTGACCTCATGGACATGTCAGACCAGGCTATGGCCGAACGATGGGGCCACATCATCAACGAAGTCCCGGAACTCTGGGAGGCGCTGCGCGTCTTCGAACTGCAAAACCGCGCGGTCAGGGGCGGCTTCAAGATCGCTGGCGATGCCGGAGTATCAATGGACGGTGGCGCCGCCGGGCGTGAACTTCGGATCCAGGTTGGAAATACCTGACGCTAGGAACAGCTCACCGTGGCGGTCTGCGAAGAACTCCCGCAGGTGTTCACGCTTCTCGTCTTGCGTCATCTCGTCGACGGTCGGCTCTGCTCCGGGGATACTGAGAACTTGCGGTGCTGCTTCTATTTCGTCAGATCGCAGCCTCTGGCGATTGAGCATGAGCTTGCAGACCTCGACACTACGTCCGCAGGCTGCTTCACCGGAACGACCGAGCATCGCAAGGTCGGCATCCGACAGCCGCAGCAGCCAGTCCTGCTGATCGACCGAGAGCTTCGTCAGGTCGATGGCCTTCCGAGCGTCCTCCGAGGCCGTGCAGTATGCGTGGACGACTTGCGCTAGAGACATGTCGGCGACGATCGCGTCGATGGCCTCCTGCGCTTCTCTGGCAACCTTTTCTGCGTCGTCGACATCGGCCACCTGCACGTTCTCGTGCCCGCCCGTCGAAGGAGGAGACATCATGCCGAAGAAGGCGAAGATCCTATGTAGGATGCCGCCGATCGTCTGCATGACCGCCTCGAGCCACGAAAATGGATTCCACCACTGAAACTTGTCCTTGAACATGTTGTCCTCCCATTTGTTCTGAGAGGATCATGGGTCTAGGCAGCGCAACGGACAAGATGGCCGGTGACGTTGAACGAAGGAGCCCGGATACCCGATACCACCATCACCTTGTTCCCAAAATGTTCTAGTAAAGGTCGTGTCAGATACCCGCTGTGACGCGAGCGGTCGCGTTACATCATGGCCCGAACTACTTTCTGCAGTACCATACGGCGATCGCCTAACTAAGGTAGGCGATCATCGCTATGTCAGGTTGCAATCGCCAGGGCTCATGGCAAGACTTATGCACACAGGGAGAATCGGCTTTGAAGATCAAGAGCTCACAGGGTGCAGGGGATTGGATGGAAGTCCAGCAGCCAGTAGAGGACAGGCCCGATCCGGCGACCGCCGACATCCGGCGCATCTTATCTTCCGCAGTCCGGGCGCAGAACCTCGTTATCCTGACCGGTCTCGGGACTTCGTTATGCGTCCTCAAAAATGGAAAGCGAGTGGCCCCGACGATGTGGGATCTGCTGTCGAGGATCAAGGAGATATTCAACACCGCAGACATCGCCGAAGGCGCCGTTGAGGGCGCACGGTGGAAATCCTTTGTGACACTGGCGAACGTCGCAGAAGACACAGAGGATCTCGAACAGTTGATGTCACGGGCAACGACGGCGGCGGAATTCCTCCCCGATGAGGATGCAACCAGTGTGCGCGCGCTTCTTGATATCGCGGAGGGCATCATCCGCGATGAGGTCGACTTCATGGAAGACACGATCGAAGTCCCAGTGCATGAGGCATTCCTGCGAAGAGTGGCACGCAGATCAGCGCGACGTGCCCGGACGAAGATTTTCACCACGAACTACGATGCCTGCTTCGAAACTGCAGCAAGGCGCTCTGCCTTCGTCGTCGTCGATGGCTTCGCCTTTGGGAGCGAGGCACATTTTGACTCATCGCAGTTTTCCTATGACGTCGTGCGTCGTGCCGCAGGAGAGGAGAAGTCAGATTTCATCGAAAACCTTTTTCACCTCTACAAGATCCACGGATCGATAGACTGGGAGTTCAACGAGAACTCCGGACAGATCGCCAAGAGGCCCGGCACCAAGAAACCACTGCTGATTTACCCTAAATCCACGAAATACGAATTGTCATTCAGCCAGCCCTACATCGAGATGATGGGGACCTTCCAAGCGACCCTCCGAACGCCCAACACCACACTCCTCGTCATCGGATTCGGGTTCAATGACAAGCACATATCCGAGCCCATACTCGGCGCGATCAAAGCCAACCTGTCGCTGAACGTCGTAGTGGTAAATCCCGACATCGAGAAATCCAGCGACGGCGGCGCGAAAAGTAACAGCTATTTGAGCGCCGTTGGGACACTGATCGACAACGGGGATGCGAGGCTCGCCTTAATAGCGGGAAAGTTCGAGGAACTCGTTCCCATGGTCCCGGACGTCATCGCAGAGACAGAGCTCGAGCGACATGCCGAGCGCGTCCGAAACATGGGACGGGTAAATGGCTGAACCAATTCCTAGCTACCCGTTCGAACGTTCCCGCTATCTGGGTTCCGTCTCGCGCGTCAGCCCGCTCGGGGTCCGGGTGAACTTTCCCTTCGCAACCGAAGTGGCTCCGTCTCAGTATGCCGGGCACCGTGTTACCAGAGGACAGGTGGGCGAGTTCGTCGTAATCGAATCCTTCGGAAGCGCCATCATAGGCCGCATCACGGAGATACAACTTCCCGATCGCGACCGTCTGTCGGTCGAGCCGGAACGAAACGAAGGTGATGAGGTCGCCAATCCGATCGGGATGATAAAGCTCCTCGGTTCGGTTGATCTGAATTCAAATCAGTCGAGTCGCGGGATAGGTGAGGTGCCGAGGGTAGGAGACTATGTCTATCTCGCGCACCCGGATTTCGTTCGCCACGCAATTGTTTCCACTAAAGGCACGAAGGGCGGTCTGATTGAGATCGGGCACCTCAGCGGGGCGCCCGAGACGCGTATCTCGCTGTCCCCCGCGTCGATCTTCGGGAGGCATTGTGCGGTTCTTGGAACCACAGGCGGCGGCAAGAGCTGGTCGACGGCGCGACTCGTCGAGCAAGTAGCCGAACGCGGTGGGAAGGTAATCCTTCTCGATCCCACCGGCGAGTATCACACGCTCAAAGGCCGGGTCAGGCATATCCATCTCGGAGGGACCCGGGACAGTGAAGCGGACGGGCGAGAATTCGTATCCTTTCCGTATTTCCATCTCACGGAAATGGATCTGTTCGCCTTTCTTCAGCCAAGCCCTGGGGTCCAGGCTCCGAAACTGCGCGACGCACTACAGAGCCTCAAACTGGTTCAACTTGAACCTGAGCTTCTTGATGTGGATTCGAGCATCCTGATCAAAGAGGAGCGGCCATGGAAACCAGTCAACCGTGCGATCGTTACGCACGATCGTGCGTTGCACGCGCCGTCCGCAGTTTTCAGTTTCAAAGACCTTGTTCCGCAGATCCTGGCGGAATGCGTTTATCCGACGTCAAACAAGGATGGGATGAAAAGCCACTGGGGCGGCAGACATCAGAATTCCTACGACAGTTGCATCACTCTCTGTATGCGGATCACCACGTTTCAGAAGTCGCAGCCAATGGTGCCGATATTCGCCCCGCCGGAATACATGACCGATCTTACCAAGGTGATCGAAGATTTCCTGGCGGATCCTGACACTGCGGTTCTCAGGGTCTCGATGCGGTATCTGGCTTTCGAGCAGCACACCCGCGAACTCGTGGTGAATGCGATCGGCAGGTATCTACTCGGTCGGGCGAGGAACGGCGATTTCCAGAAGGTGCCGCTTGTCGTCGCGATTGATGAGGCTCACCAGTTCCTTAACAAGAGCATCGGAGACGAAAACAACAAAGTTACGCTCGACGCATTCGGTCTTATCGCGAAGGAAGGTAGAAAGTATGGCCTGACCTGCCTTCTCGCCACGCAGCGACCGCGTGACGTCCCCGAAGACGTCCTGTCGCAGATAGGTATGTTCGTCGTGCACCGCCTCATCAACGAGCGAGACCAATTGGTGGTGATCAACGCAAGTGGTGTTCTCGACCAGTCAACGGCAGCGTTCCTGCCGAATCTGAGAGATGGCGAGGCGCTGATAGTCGGCGCGGATTCCATCATGCCGATGCCCATCATTCTCAATCAGCCTGTCAACAAGCCGCGTCTTGAGGAGAACGTCGATATGACATGGATGTCAGCTTAGACTCACTGCGGATTGCAAGCAGGACTTTCGAGGATTGTGTATCCAGTCTACCACGCATTCCGATCTCGATAACGTCATCAGCAGTACGCCCATCTTCGTACGAGCCGCTACCTCTTCCACACCGGGAAAACGCGTTCCATACCGATCGCCATCCTCGCTGACCATCCGGTCACACCCCATTGCCGTGATCCTGCGCAGCCTTGCCAAGGTCACACTGGCTCCATGCTTCTTCACAACTGCGGTTCGGTCTCGCGATCCACGTTGCCCGAAGGCTCGGCATTCTCCTTCAGAGCGTCCCGCACTTGCCGCAGTGTGGATGCCAAGCCGAGCGGCGATTGCTCCCGTTCGACGGCACGCTGTCCTTCCTTTCGGGTGTCAACCAAAATTTATTCAATAAAGGCGGTCACTTATCGGGACGTCCTAGCGAGCTGATTCAAAAAGAAAATCTGCGAAATCGGTAATTGATGTGACGATATTCCTAATTTGGAGCGGCTTGACTCAGCTCTTATGTAGGAACAGAAGAAGAACATAAAGCATTCTGGGCGGCATGATGTCGTCATATACAAGCAACGCGAACCGATAGGATTCCGCGACCGATGTCGGCTGTCCGCGATCAAGTCCTTGCTGATCTGCGTGAGCGCATCTCTTCCATCGCGGGTGAGAGCGTGAAGAGGTGTGGCAGTCTTCCATTCGGGGTTACCGAGATCGACGACATTCTTCCGGGCGGCGGTCTGGCGCACGGAGCTCTCCATGAATTTGCAGGTGGGGGGTCCGGCACTGTCGACGGCGCGGCAGCAGCCCTGTTCGCCGCCGGGATCGCCGCTCGGACGAAGGGGCCGATCATATGGTGTCTGACGAGGCCTGATCTCTTCTTCCCAGCGCTGGCTCAGGTCGGCCTGCATCCTGACCGCGTCATCTTCGTCGAGTCCGACAAGGAGGAAGATGTCGGTGCGAACATGGAGGAAGCGATCTCCTATGGAGGCTGTGGCGCCGTCGTGGGCGAGATGGTCCGGCTGCCAATGGTGGTGAGCAGAAGACTCCAGCTTGTCGCGGAGCGGACTGGAACCATCGCGCTGGCGGTGAGGAGATGGCGGCGGCAGACCGAGGCCAACGATTTCGGGCAGCCGACCGCTTCGACGACCAGGTGGAGGGTGAGCGTCCTGCCATCAGAGGAGCTTCCGGTTCCCGGCATCGGGCGGCCTCGATGGTTCCTCGAGTTGATGAGATCGCGTGCAGGAGAGTGCAAAGAGTTCCGCGTAGGAGCATGTGATGAGCAGGGTCGTATCCATTTATCTTCCGGATCTTCCGACGGACAGGATCAGGCGCGACGATCCCGCTATTCCGGTTGAACAGCCCATCGCGGTGATTGCCAAGTCCGGGTCCAAGCGCTGGGTTTCCTCAGCAGATGCCGCCGCACGAAAGATCGGCGTCCGTGTCGGCATGCCTGCGGCGAAGGCTCAGGCAATATTCCGCGGCCTCATGCTTGTCGATGCCGATCCTGTCGCGGATGCCTTGGCGCTTGACCGTCTCGGGCTCTGGGCGCTCGGGCACTATTCACCAATCGTCGCCGTCGACGGCATCGATGGCCTCGTCCTCGACACGGAAGGCGCTGATCACCTACAAGGCGGCGAACTGCCGATGATCACCGGGATCGTGAACATGTTCACGTCAAGGAAGCTCACGGCGAGGGTAGCGATCGCCGACACCTGGGGCGCTGCGCACGCATGCGTCCGGGCCATTAATCGGGATACCGTCATCGTTCCCCGCGGCGAGATCGTCCGAGCCGTCGAACGGCTGCCGATTTCACTGCTCAGGCTGCCGGAGAAGGTCGTTCAGGATCTCAGGGTTCTCGGTTTCCAGTCGATCGGGGAACTTTCGAACACCCCACGAGCGCCAATCGCGCTGCGCTTCGGGCCAGAAGTCGGTCGCCGCCTCGACCAGATGTTCGGACGGACGAACGAGCCGATCGATCCAATCCGGACAGCCAACCTGGTAGAGGTGTCGCGATCTTTCCAGGAGCCTATCGGCGCGGCCGAGACGATCAACAAGTACGTTGGCAGGCTCGTCGTGCAGCTCGTTGCCGAACTCGAAAAACGTGGCCTCGGTGCCCGCAGGACCGATCTCATCGTGCACAAGGTCGACAACACGATCCAGGCGATCCGCGCGGGGACCGCAAAACCTGCGCGCGACGTCGCTTGGCTGACCAAGCTATTCCGCGACCGTACGGAAAAGATCGAACCAGGATTCGGCATCGAGAAGCTCGTCCTCGTGGCCGTGGCAGCCGAACCCCTGATGGAGGAGCAGAAAGCCTCATCGCTGATTGAAGAGAAGAGCGACGACATGACCCCGCTGATCGACATCTTCGGAAACCGGGGGCAACGGGTCTATCGTGTCGCTCCGCACGCGTCGGACGTGCCCGAGCGGAGCGTTCAGCGGATTTCGGCTGTGGCAGAAGAAGTCTCGGTTTCCTGGGTTGGCCATTGGCGCAGGCCCGTGCGGCTCTTCGAGCGGCCGGAGCAGATCCAGGCGATCGCGCTGATGCCAGACTACCCGCCAGCAAGCATTACGTGGCGCGGCAAGCGACATCGGGTGAAGCGCGCCGATGGCCCCGAACGCATTTTCGGCGAGTGGTGGAAGCGGCCTACAGAGCTGGAGGCCGTCCGCGATTATTTCGTCATCGAGAATGATGAGGGTGAGCGCTATTGGATCTTCCGGTCCGGTGACGGCGTCGATCCTGAAACGGGTTCCCACAAATGGTTCATGCACGGGATCTTTGCCTGATGCGGTACGCGGAACTTCAGGTCACGACCCATTTCTCCTTCCTGCGGGGCGCTTCCTCCGCCGACGAACTGTTCGCCACCGCCAAGGATCTCGGCATCGTGGCCATCGGGGTTGTGGATCGGAATTCGCTGGCGGGGATCGTGCGGGCGCTCGAGGCTTCTCGGGCGACCGGGCTTCGCCTTGTCGTCGGCTGTCGGCTGGATCTGCAGGATGGCATGTCCATCCTCGTCTACCCGACCGACAAGGCAGCTTACTCACGGCTTACGCGTCTGCTCACTGTTGGGAAGAGCAGAGGCGGCAAGAACAACTGCATTCTTCATCTGGACGATGTGGCACTCTATGCGGAAGGCCTGATCGGCATCCTCGTTCCCGACCTCCCGGATGAAGCGTGCGCCGTGCAACTCCGGAAGATGAAGGAGACCTTCGGCAGCCGGGCCTATGGAGCTCTCAGCCTCAGACGGCGGCCGAACGACCAGATGAGGCTGCACGATCTGTCGAACATGGCGGCGAAGTTCAAGGTGAAGACGGTCGTCACCAACGATGTCCTTTTCCATGAGCCATCGCGTCGGCAGCTCCAGGATATCGTCACCTGTGTCCGCACAGGCACCACCATCGATTCTGTCGGCTTCGACCGTGAGCGCTTTTCCGACCGCTATCTCAAGCCGCCGGAGGAAATGGAACGCCTGTTTCCGCGCTACACCGAAGCTCTCGAGCGAACGATGGAGATCGTGAACCAGTGCAAGTTCTCCCTTGAGGAACTGACATACGAATACCCGGAAGAGGCACTGATCGAAGGCTTGGACGCGCAGCAGTCCCTCGAGCAGTGCGTTCGCGAGTGCATTCCGGATCGCTATCCCGAGGGGCTGCCTCAAAGCGTCTTGAAATCCGTCCGCCACGAACTCGATCTCATCAAGGAGATGGAATACGCGCCATACTTCCTGACCGTCTACAGCATCGTCCGTTTCGCGCGCAGCCAAGGCATTCTGTGCCAGGGCAGGGGATCGGCCGCGAACAGCGCGATCTGCTACATCCTGGGGATCACGTCGATCGATCCTGAAACGAACGACCTCCTGTTCGAGCGGTTCGTGTCCAGGGAGCGCAACGAGCCGCCGGACATTGATGTCGACTTCGAGCACCAACGGCGCGAAGAGGTCATCCAATGGATCTACAGGACCTATGGCCGCGACCGGGCGGCGCTTGTCTGCACAGTCACCCGCTACAGGGCGAAGGGAGCTATCAAGGATGTGGGGAAGGCTATGGGCCTGCCCGAGGATGTGACGAAGGCGCTGTCCTCTGGTCTCTGGTCATGGTCGGAGGAGATCACCGAGCGCAATGTCCGCGAGCTCAACCTTAACCCTGACGACTACCGCCTGGTCATGACCCTGCGGCTCGCCCGGGAACTGATGGGTGCGCCCCGACACCTCGGCCAGCACGTCGGCGGCTTCATCCTCACGCGGAGCCGTTTGGATGATCTCGTGCCGATCGAGCCGGCGGCAATGCAGGACAGGCAGGTGATCGAATGGGATAAAGACGACGTCGAGGCCCTGAGGATGATGAAGGTCGATGTACTGGCCCTCGGCATGCTCACCTGCATGCAGAAGGCCTTCGATCTCATCCGGGAGCACAAGCACGAAGATCTCGACCTCGCAAAGGTCCGACAGGAAGACGGCCCGACATACGCCATGATCCGAAAGGCAGACACACTCGGCACTTTCCAGGTCGAAAGCCGGGCGCAGATGGCCATGCTACCGCGGCTGAAACCTCGGACATTTTATGACCT
Source organism: Rhizobium sp. Root149 (assembly GCF_001427345.1). Classification (NCBI taxonomy): domain Bacteria; kingdom Pseudomonadati; phylum Pseudomonadota; class Alphaproteobacteria; order Hyphomicrobiales; family Rhizobiaceae; genus Rhizobium; species Rhizobium sp. Root149. Next base: position 842,187 of record NZ_LMGD01000012.1, on the reverse strand, counting down.
TGTTGTGCAGGTGGCGATTGTTCGGCCGGGGCCTATCCAGGGCGACATGGTTCACCCGTATCTTCGCCGTCGCGAGGGCAAGGAGCCTGTCGAGTACCCAACTCCGGAATTGGAGGCGGTACTCGGAAAGACCCTGGGTGTCCCGCTATTTCAAGAGAGCGCGATGAGGGTGGCCATGGTCTGCGCTGGGTTCACGGGCGGGGAGGCGGATCAGCTCCGCAAGAGCATGGCGACCTTCAAATTCACCGGAGGGGTCAGTCGGTTCAAGGACAAACTCGTCAGCGGCATGGTGCGGAACGGATACACACCGGAATTTGCGGAGAAGACGTTCTCGCAGCTTGAGGGATTCGGATCCTATGGATTTCCGGAAAGCCACGCCGCCTCCTTCGCTCTGATCGCCTATGCATCCTGCTTCATCAAGTGCCACTATCCGGATGCATTCGCCGCGGCGCTCATGAACAGTCTCCCCATGGGCTTCTATGCTCCTGCCCAAATCATCGGCGATGCCCAGAAGCACGGCGTTGAGGTCCGACCAATCTCAGTCAAGCATTCGCGGTGGGACTGCACCCTGGAAGAGATACCTGACACCCATCGACACGCTATCCGGCTCGGCATGAGGCAGGTGTCCGGGCTGGCCGTTGCCGACGCCGCGAGGATAATCGCGGCCCGGATCGAGCGGCCGTTCGAATCCGTGGACGACGTGTGGAGGCGATCCGAAGTCCCGACGGAGGCACTCGTGCAGCTAGCAGAAGCCGATGCCTTTCGACCAGCCTTCGGTCTCGAACGCCGAGACGCATTGTGGTCGATCAAAGCACTGCGTGACGAACCGCTTCCACTCTTTGTGGCGGCGGCCGAGCGGGAGATGAAGGTCATCGCCGAGCAGCAGGAGCCGGAGGTAGCCCTCAGGCAGATGACGGAAGGACACAACGTCGTCGAGGACTACGCTCACGTTGGCCTGACACTCCGCGCGCACCCGATATCGTTCCTCCGTCGGGATCTGACCGCGCGCCGTATCGTCACCTGTTCCGAAGCGATGAACGCGCGCGACAAGAGCTGGCTATGCGTCGCCGGGCTGGTGCTAGTCCGGCAGAAGCCGGGCAGCGCGAAGGGTGTCATGTTCATTACGATCGAGGACGAAACCGGGCCTGCCAACATCGTGGTCTGGCCGTCGTTGTTCGAGAGGCGCCGCCGCGTGGTGCTGGGAGCATCCATGATGGCGATCCAAGGCAAGATCCAGCGAGAGGGTGATGTCGTCCATCTGATCGCACGGCAGCTCGATGACTTGTCTGGAGATCTCGCCGCGCTTGCTGACCGCGATACCGAGTTCCGAAACCCCAGCGGGCGTGGTGACGAATTCGCGCACGGCTCGCATGGGGGCGGGGATGCGCGAGATCGACCTAAGCCGATCCCGGAGGCGAGAGACATCTATGTCAGGGATTTGCACATCGACACGCTGAAAGTGAAGGCCCGAAATTTTCATTAACCCGGGTGGCCTCGAATTTGACTTTCTAGCACTAGCTCAGTCATAACTTTCTTCGGTAGGCAGTGGGAAACCCCGGAGGTTGGATCGACTCGAGGCAAAGCGGTGAAAATGAGCAGCCATCGATAACTTTGACTGTAAAAGGCCAACCTCAAATTTTTCCGGTTCAGATCTAGCTCAACGCTAAGAATGACCAACGCTTCCGGTTGCCTATGGTATTGATCGGTTGTTAGTTCTTTATCATTTGCAGACCTTCGTCTTGGCATACGAATGCAACGTGGTTAAATCTGCTTGGGGCACTTTTATCGGTAGCGGGGGCTGGCGAAGTGAAGAAACGATTGGTGGCCGTAGTGTTGACCGCACTGACACCAGCGATTGGTATGCTGGCTTATAACGAGATTACCGCACGTTCTGAGCGCAGCACCGAAGTCCATCGGCAGGTTGCCCAGACTGCGCGCCAGGCCGCATCAGAGGTCAAAAGCGTAATCGAAGGCATCAAGGGATTGCTGGTAGCGACCGCGTCAATTCCTTCAGTTGCCGAACAGGATCCAGCCGCCTGCAACACCGTTCTCAAGTCGGTCGCCGCGAAGCTGACTTCGGTTCAAAATATCCTTGTACTGGACAAGTCTGGAACGCTGGTATGCGACAGCTTGGGATGGCGACCAGGAACCAACTTTGGCGACCGTGAATACGTGCAACGCGCTCTCGCAACCGACGATCTGATTGTTGGGGAGTATACAGTCGCCCGCGTCTCCAAGAACGCAATTCTGCCATTGGCTGTAGCGCTTAAACGAGGGTCCGAAACGATTGGAGTTCTGGCAACCGGCGTGCGTCTTGAGTGGCTTCAGGATCGGATCCGAGAGCGAGGTCTCTCTCCGGGAGGGTCGTTGACCATAGCCGATCGCAAGGGAGTGATCCTTGCCCGCAATCCAGAACCTGAAAAGTTTGTAGGAACGAGAATACCGGACAAATACCAACCTCTGATCTCGGCGGAGCAATCGGGAACCATTGAACTGTTCAGTCAGGATGGGACCAAGCGGATCATGGGGTACACTCCCGTATCCGATACCAATCCGTTGTATGTGAGCACCGGGCTCTCCGAGTCAGTGGCGTTAGGGCCGATTGACCGGGCTTCGCTGACGGGTTCGATCATGATGGTGATTGGAGCAGCGCTTGCTTTGAGTGCAGCTTTCTTCGTGGGCAATCGGTTCATCCTGGCTCCCATCAACCATATCGTATCTGTGCTCCAGCGCTGGCGGGATGGCGAAGTTGATGCCCGCACACAAATGAGGGGTCTGCACGGAGAACTCGGAGAGGTTGGAGCTTCAGTCGACGGTCTTTTGGACGAGCTAGAGGCGCGGCAACGAGAACGCGAAATATCGGACGAACAACGCACCCTCATGGCCAAAGAATTGTCTCACCGAGTCAAGAATACCATGGCAATCATTCAGGCCATTGCGAGACAGACGTTCAAGAATCGTTCCGAAGAAAATGCAGTATTTTCCAGTCGGGTTAACGCTCTCGCTGGAGCTTACGATGTCCTGCAGTCCGAGAACTGGAAGGCAGCAGACATCAGGGATGTGATGGTGCGCACACTTGCCCCGGTTGGAGGCGACCGGTCCGACCGTGTCATTTTATCCGGACCACCATGCCTACTTGGACCTGAGGAGGTCACCGCCCTGTCGCTTGTTATGCACGAACTTGCGACGAATGCTATCAAGTACGGAGCTCTAAGCGAACCTCTGGGAAGGGTTGACGTTCTATGGAAACAGACAAACGGCCGAATAGAATTGGATTGGAGCGAGATCGATGGGCCCGCGGTGAAGGCGCCGGAGAATGAGGGTTTCGGATCCAAGCTGATAAGGAACGCCTTTCCTTCGACGATGGAACCGAAAAGTGAGGCCGATTACGCTGCGGACGGCCTCAAGTTTCACCTGTCCTTTGGTTTGAATCCATCCAACGAACAGGCAGATCACCCATAGAAGTCTCAGTCGCTCTGAGCTGACAGTTGCCCCAGCCTCTCGGTTGAGCTTGCCTCGCCACGCTTCCCACTGCGGCATAATCTGGCCTGAAACCCGACCGGGCTGATGAGCGTTATCATCTCCATGAGCAAGGAAGCTGAGCCAGACAACATCGAACCAACGACTGAAGCCGACATCAGGCCCGGAGCCGACGTCAGCTTTCCGTTCGACAAGATGACTGTGGAGCAGTTCCGGAAACGTTTTCCCCGTGCCCGGTGGAGTGACACTCGTCGAGCTTGGTTTGTTCCAGGCAGCACTGCCTCCCGTCGGTTCACTCGATGGCTGGCAGAAATGGAAGCGGAAGCCGACGCATTCGCTGACGCGAAGGGCAGGGACGCTTTCGAATTTGATCCGATCAACAGTGTTTACCTCGAGTTGGGTAGAGCGGGCTTCCGGATCAACACTCCCTATTCGAGGACGGTCGTCGACAGACTTCGCGAGGTTCCCTACTCCCGATGGGATAGCGACCTCAAGCAATGGCACGTCCCGTTTCGGTCGTATCAAGACCTCAAGGATCGATGGCCGGAGATCGAGGAGGCAGCGCGCCGGAACGAACCAGAAGAACGGCGACGCCGCGCCGATGAGAAAAAGGGCACGGAGCAGGAAGCGAAGTCGAAAGCCCGGACGACAGAGCGGAGACGCCGACGCTATCCATTGAACGGCGATGACCTGCCGCCCGTCGGACGCGTCGTTACGATTCAGTATGGACTCGTAGTCTTTGAAGAGGTCACCGGGGAACTCGTTGACCCAGAGGTCGTCGGCGAATTCTACCCCGGTGTTACCGCTGACCACGTCTGGGGAATGTGGCGGAAACCTACTTTTGTAGAACTGGTGCAGGCGTGGCCGTCGAAAACGCCTCCAGCCCAAGGAGCGGAATGGTGGCAGCCGACGATCGAGGAACTCCGGCCAGCGAGGCGGGCGGCAAGCCGGAAGAGGGCGCTGAAGGCGGCGCTGTAATTTCACCCGGTCGATCAGATGGCGCTATCGTCGGCGTTTGAGAATTGCCAGATCCCGCTCCAGATCGCGGTTGACTATCATGCCAATCATCAGGTGATCGGCCAGTTCGACCAAGGCGGCAGCCACCTCTTCCGGGTTCCATCCAGCCTCCACTGCAGACAGTGCAATCTCTGTGAACGGATCTGCCATGGCTTCCTGGCAACGAAGAAACCGATCGGGATGGTTGGCAGTCGGCGGCGGGGTTAATTGCTTCATTAGAGGGAGGTATTGTTCAATCTCGCACCTTCAAGGTCCCGATCGGCGAAGATCACGGTAACCCCGGCTGACAGCATAGGAACAACTGAATCCTCGTCGCGTTTAGGGGCAATGCTGAACCAGAGGAAAACCGATGACCGAAACACCAAGAGGACGGGCTCAGGGCCGTAAACGTGTCGCAGGCGGCCAGGATCATGAAGTACGCTACGAGGCAAAGAAAGAGGGTGTTGCCAAGGATGCGGTAAAGAAGTCCGTCAAGAAGGTCGGAAACTCCCGGACCAAGGTCGAGGCCGATTTGGAGAAGAAGATATGAAGCAGGGGGAAGAGGCCGTTGCCATTCAGGGACATATCAAGGGTGGAAACCCAGCATTTCTCAGCGATCGCCAGCGGGCTGAGGTCTCACTTGCCGTAACGAAGGATTCGGGTCTCAGCGCGAAAGCGGAGATATCCAACGGGGGGCTGCTATCGATCGCGGTGCTGGTATCCAGCATTCTCCTGTCAACCGCAGTACTCGTGCATGTCGCCACGCGTGATACAGCCAGCCGAAGGCATCGGTGAGTCCGCGCGAACCGAGGGTAAAGATGCCGCCCAGCGCGATTACCGCAGAAGTCCGTCAACATCAAAATCACCCCAGCCACGTAGCTCGGTGGCCGCTTCATCAGTCGGTGCTCCGCGCTTTTCTGGCGTGTGGGCAGCCTTCCTGAGCGAGCGGGTGAGTTTCGTCCTGTATGCTGCCTGACGCCTGTTTTCGGCCCTTGCGGCCATATCCTCCTCGCGCCACTCATCGACGATGCCCCGGTCAAGAAGGTCTTCGACAACGCGGGGATCGAAGACGTGGAACGTTATTTGTCTTGCACGTCCACTCAGCCTCACCGTCCGGGTTCCTGCGCTTGGAAGACGTCCGTCCTTCAGCCAGCGATGGCGCTCGCCTGCTGAAATGCCCAGAATGTCCTGGATCTCCCGCGGAATTACGGGGAGGTTCTCGATACCCTCGAGTGCCTTGGTGATGACAGACGACGTCGAGGCGAACTCGTCCTCGCAGTCCTCCGCCATTCTGAGGATTAGCGTCATGCCGTCAACGTCGAGAGACTTCCGTATGGCTAGGGGCAGGCCCGCCCGGATCTCCAGGAGGATGCCCTTGGCGCGCACGGCCGATCCGAACGATGCCGTCGGCGACAGCGTCCACATCTGAACGAATGGTGGGGGAATGATGATCTTCTTCTTCCGCATCTTGCGTAAATGGGTCGCTCGTGGTCGAGCTTCAACACTGGGTAGGAGGCGTTTCGGCACCAGTGATCTGGAACAAACTCAGTGGCGGTTCGTTCTTTGGTTCCCATACCAAAACGGAGAAGAATTCATCGTCACCATGGTCGGAAACGAAGGCAATATCGATAAACTCGTCAAGGATTTGCTTTACCTAGAATACGATGCCATTGCCGCATACGATTCCTGCATTGAGCGGTTGGATGACAAGACCCTCAGCGCGAAGATCGCCGAGTTCAAACAGGACCACCTGCAGCATGTTACCGTCCTTAACGAGATGGCACGAGAACTCGGTATCGAGGCGCCGACCGAAGGCGACATAAAGCAGATGCTGACCACTGGCAAAATTGCTCTTGCCGATCTCATGGGGGATTCGGCTATCCTCAAGGCAATGAAGACGAACGAAGACGACACTGTTACGGCCTACGAACGCGCCTCCCGGCATGAGGATGCGATCCCGCAGTCGAAGGCCTTCTTCATGAAAGCCCACGTAGACGAGCTGCGACACCGCGCCTGGATGGAAACGACTGCGAAGTCGATGTGACCTTGAAATACAGGTGAGCGATCCTCATCTAGGGATCACCACCCACATTGCCGACGGCCTGCAGCGACCATGACGGTTGCGAGTTCGCCGTCGCGGGTGACGAGGGCGCTCCCCATCATGGGTCGAGCGTCCTCGGTATGTTTCCTACATCCGAGCTCACATGTCCGTATCGCACCTCATCATCTTCCTCCACGGCATCGGCGCGTCCGGCCAACAGCTCGCGCCTCTCGCATCAACTTGGCGTGCTCAATTGCCCAGCACAGCTTTCGCAACGCCGGATGCTCCGTACCTCAATGGATACGGGGGCCACCAGTGGTTCAAGGTTGACGGCATGCAACTCGATCCTGGGCGAATTCGGGAAGCGCGTGAAGGGTTCGACCGTAAGATCCACGAAGTCATCACACAGGAAGGCTTTGATGACAGACTTAAAGAAGTCGCATTTGTGGGCGTATCGCAGGGCGCCATAGTCGCCTTGGATGGTGTCGCGACCGGCCGTTGGGGAGTAGGCGCTTTAGTCGCGTTCTCCGGACTTCTGCTTCCGACAGCCGTCGTTATGCAAAACAACCGTACTCCCGTGCTCCTCGTGCATGGAGCCGATGACCGCACAATTCCTTCTATAGCTTCTACGGTCGCAGCCGGACAGTTGCGTGCCGCCGGGTTCCCCGTAGAGCTGGAGATTGAACCGCGGGTGGGGCACACGATCTCCCTCACTGGCGCGGACAGGGCGGTACGGTTCCTGCAGGAGGCTCTGGCTTGAAACAAAGTTCGAAGAAAGCTCGGCGCTCGTTGACGATAGCGAAGGGGGGGTGTCGTCCCCGCGTCAGCCCGCCTTCCTGCTCTTGAGCTCATCTGCGAGCGACTTCCGCAAGGCATCCATTATATTGATCACGTTCGACTTCGTTTCTGCGGGCTCAGCCTTCTTCCCCTTCGTCGCTTTCCTCGGCTTGAGCGCCTTCTTTTTCTCTGCGATGAGCTTCAGCAGGCTTTCCTGGATTGGATCGCTGACCATGTCAGGAGACCAGCGCGCCATCTTCTGCTTGATCAGCTTCTGGACGAGCGGGATCAAATCGGGGTCGGCCTCGTCGCCTATATCTTCGAAATACGCCTCTTCGGGCCGCACCTCATCTCCGAAACGAAGCGACCACAGGACGATGCCGTCATCGCGAGGCTCGAGGATGACCGCCTTCTCGCGTCGGCCGATGACGAGCTTTGAAATGCCTACAACCTTATCGGCCTTCATTGCATCTCGGATGACGGCAAAAGCCTCGTTACCGACCGCGTCGTCCGGCATGAGGTAGTGAGGCTTTTCCAGGTAGACCCACTCTATGGATTCCGCCGGAGCGAATTTTGTGATGTCTATTGTCTTCACCGTGTCGAGCGCGACGTTGTCGAGGTCGTCGTCCGTAAGTATGACGTAGTCGTTCTCCCCCCTTGCATAACCCTTCGCCTCATTCTCGTCTTTCACGGGTTTGCCCGTCACGGAGTCGATATACTGAGAGACGACGCGATTGCCTGTCTTTCTGTTGAGGGTATGGAAGCGAACCTTCTCGGATTCTGAGGTGGCGGGTGTCATGTTCACCGGGCAAGTGACCAGCGAGAGCTTGAGATAGCCTTTCCAGTATGGACGGAGCGCCATGTTCCTTCTCCTCAACCTGCCTTGCGCTGCGGGGTAGTCTTCGAAGAGGCCGCCTTCGCTGCCGTCCCCGCGGCGCGCCCTCTACCGACACCCGTGTTAGCATTGGCGGCAGTGCGTTTCGGCTTTTCTCCGGCGGCGGCCTTCATAAGGCCAGCGCTCTCCCGGAGAGCGGCAAGCAGATCGCTCGGCGCGGAAACCTCAACCTTCTTGCGTTTCGGCAGCGCCTTGCCATCTATCTTCGCTTTCACCATCTCCTCGAGTGCTGCTTCGTACCGGTCGTCGAAAGCTGCTGGGTCAAAGTCGCCCTTCTTGGTGCTGATGATGTGCTTGGCCAGGTCAAGCAACTCGCCCTCGATCTTCATCTTAGGCATATCCTCAAAGGCTTTTTGCGAGGAGCGGACCTCGTAGTCGTAGTTCAGGGTGGTGGCGATCAGGCCCTTGCCGTGAGGACGGATCAGAACGGTTCGCATCCGGCGGAAGAGGACAGTTCTGGCAATTGCGGCAACCTTCGACTTTCGCATGCCGTCGCGGAGGGCAGCGAAGGCATCCGAACCCATTCTGTCTGGGGTCAAATAATACGGCTTGTCGAAATAAACGTCGTCGACGTCCGAACACGGGATGAACGCCTCGATCTCAAGTGTCTTGTTGCTCTCCGGGATCGTCGCTGCAACTTCCTCAGGATCGATGATGATGTACTGGCCATTCTCGATTTCGAAGCCCTTCGTCTGCGCTTCTTTTGGGACAGGCTCTTCCGTTTCACTGTCGATGAACACGCGGTTGACCCTGTTTCCGGTCGCCTTGTTGATGGTATTGAAGGTCATGCGGTCGGAGGTTGAGGCTGCGGTATACAGGGCTACGCCTGCCGATACTTCGCCAAATTTGATGAAGCCCTTCCATTGTGCACGCTGGCCTGCCATCGAACTCTCCCACGCAACTGACGCAACTTTGGCGATTCAACCGAATCAGTCGGGGAATAGTTCCGGAGCAAAAAGCGACTCTTTTTCAATGACTTGATTCAGTTTTCCACCACAACCAGAGGAGTCGAACCAAGCCGCTGGAATCGATGCATCTTTTCGTCAGGTCGCGAGTTATCGTCGTACCGCAACCGCAGGAGAGTCCCATGAGCAAGCGCGAGCTGATCGATACCGGAACCGACAAGCGATACGTCCGCCGAGACGACAATGGCCAGTTCAAGGAGTCTGTCGATGTTGGCAGATCCCTGTCCGCTGACAAGCGTCACAAGGCGAAGCACGATGCGAAGCCAGGCGAGGGTGACAAAGGCGACCACAAGCGCAAGTGAAGGTCGCCACATACAACGTCAACGGCGTGAACGGTCGGCTCGATGTGCTGCTTCGCTGGCTGGCCGAGGCGGCGCCGGACGTTGTCGTGCTCCAAGAATTGAAGGCGCCTGATGCCAGGTTTCCGATGAAGGACATCGAGAAAGCCGGATATGGGGCAGTGTGGCACGGCCAGAAGTCGTGGAACGGGGTAGCCATACTTGCCCGCGGCCGGGATCCTCTCCTCACGAGGAAGGGGCTTCCAGGTGAGCCGGATGACGAACAGAGCCGCTACATCGAGGCGGTCGTCGATGGTATCGTAATCGGCGGCCTCTACCTACCGAACGGCAACCCATACCCCGGCCCGAAATTCGACTACAAGCTTCGCTGGTTCAAGCGCCTGCAGGAGTACGCTGCCGAACTGCTCGAGCTAGACGTTCCTGTCATCCTTGCGGGTGACTACAACGTCATGCCCACGGAGCTTGATGTCTACAAGCCGGAGCGGTGGAAGGACGACGCGCTCTTCCGCGTCGAAGTCCGTGCCGCTTTCAGCGAGCTGGTAGGGCAAGGCTGGACCGATGCGCTCCGGCATCTTCACCAGGGCGAACGCATCTACACATTCTGGGACTATTTCAGGAATGCCTACGGGCGGGATGCCGGACTTCGCCTGGATCACTTCCTGTTGAGCCCCAATGTCGCCGAACGGCTAGCAAAGGCCGAGGTCGACAAGGACGTTCGTGGATGGGAGCACACGAGCGACCATGCCCCGGTGTGGATAGAACTCGCCGACAAGCCAATCAAAAAAACGGAGGAAGTCATAAGCACAGAATGGCGAGCCGATTTACGGCTCAAGCTCGAGGAACTGGTTGATGAATTCGTCGTAGAGGGAGGGGATCATAAGGACGTCATCGAGGCGGTCCGCCAGGAGATCGAACATCTCCGCAAAGCTTACGAGTATGACCCCGATCCTGCCGACGATGACACCACAGTCGATGAACCCGCGAACGATTGGCCCGCGGCGAGTTGAATTCACAAGATAGGGACGATCAGGAGTTTGGCGAAATCCGTGCAGCGACAACCTTCTCAAGAAGCTCCATGAACTTTCCGTTCTCCTGCGAGCACTTCCAGAAATTCACGAAACGGCAGACTAGCTGAACATTTTCTGGCTCGTAGTGTCCGTTGCTGTCGATCCGATCCACCGAAGCGAGCATGTCGTAGTCCAGGTTATCTTGCCCGTCGACATGCACAGGTAGCCCAGTGATGGCGCAGAGGGCCTTTTGCTCGATCATGAGATGGGCGAGGCGGGCCTTCATCTCCGGCTCAGGGCAGAGGAGCCGCTTGTCCTTAAGGGTTCGAAGAACCTGCTGACCATTCGAGTTCCGCACAGTGTCCCTGATCGTCATCATCATACGGGACAGCACCAATTCCGAAAGCTGGACATTGCTTCCGAGGCTCTTTCCTTTATCCGCACCAAGTCGGGACTTCCAATCCGGGAACTCATGCCATCGTGTGAGATCATCGCCGTCTATCAACGTCCCAATATATTCCTTCATCATAGGATCGGCCACCCGCAAGACTGCCTGCTGCGTCGTCAGGTAGTCCTTAGCCTTCGGATGGATCGAGTTCCAGGTGAGGGCGACCGTTCGACGGTTGCGACGTGACCATGATGTGACGGGTTTGGCGATCATTACCTTGCCGTCGTACTCCTCGAATATCGGATTCGCATCGGTCGTCGTGGCCCAGTAGAGATCATTTCCTGCCCGATGAAGCCAGACGTCGTCCTCGCTTTCGGCGATGCGCGTCGCCCTGTTAAACCAGGTCGTTGCCCTGCCTCGCACGTCGCTCTCGGTTGCGCCTTTCTGGGCGGCTCTCATTTCAAGCCGGAGAAACTCATCGCGATCCCCGGCATTCCAGGCATGGAAGTATGGCTTGTCGTAGCCAAGGGCGACAATGTTTCGGTGAAGGCAGTCCGGCCACAGTTCATTGCCGTCTCCCGTCATCGCGATAAAGATTTCGCCAGCCATGTCATCCTCCAGATTACCCACGGATTTATAGGTTTTTTCACCGAAGTAATGAACCTAATTTACGCTCGATACAAAACGCCAACACAGTCTTTTGTAATGTTTGGGTTCCGATAAGTTTCCTTATCGGAATCCAGAAATGACGGTCATTTTCCGCGTCTTTCATCGATCAAGCGATCGATCTCGGCCTCGGCTGCCATCGCGCTTTCATTCAATGCGTCGCGGAGCTGCGCGGTATGCTCCATGAAGGCGGCATAGTTTTCTAACGCGACATGCGGATTTCCCTTCGAACGCAGCCGAGCGACCTGACGCTTCCAGTTCGGAATCGGATCCTTCTTGAAGCGCACCGGGTAGTTCGCGGAAAGCCATTCGAACAGCAGCCCGAGGGCCGATTCATCAACCAAGAACCCGTTGGCCCGTGCGAACTTGCGGCCTTCTTCCGAGAATGCCAGCGGCCATGTCTGGCACTCTACGGTCGCCTGATCTCGCGTTTGCCGCTGACTGGCATAAACACCATCCGACACAATATCGAGATTGGTGTCCTGCGCGCTGACAATCTCATCCATTCGGTCGGCCAAAGCACGGATCGTATCAGCTTTTCTGTGATCACACTGAGCATCCATGGTCTGACAGGCCTTCGCGAAGTCACTTGGCTGGGCCGGAGAGTGGTCGCCGCGGCTTGTGAAGTACTTCTTGGATCTCTCCGGAAGTTGGATCCCATGCCAGTAGCTGAAGCTGCGGATCCTATAGGCACCCAGAACACCGCAGGCAGTAGAGAAGTAGAAGCGAGATAGAGCAGGCAGGATCGCTTCATGCTGCAGGCCGACGTGATACAGCTCGTTCCGGAAATCGTGCATGAGCGCGACCGTCCGCGCCTGCTCATCTGTCAGGAGGCCTTCGAGCTTCGCGAACTTCAGCTTCGCCTCGAAGACGCGTCCCATCGCCTCTTCAAGCGCCTTCGCGTGCTGATAATTATCGCGCAGGTCCCACGACGTTTTCAGCTCACTGTGCTTATTCTTCGCGAGCTCGTGCATAGCAAGCTCGATGGCATTGTCCGTCAGCATCAGCCCGAACCGGGCATCGTGCACACTGCCCTTCATAATATGTTCAAGCGCAAGATCCATCTGGTCCAGTACGCTCGCAAGGAATTTCAACATCGAGTTCAGCCCAGGTCGATTTCGTCGGCAGCCTGCCGAGCACGATCGTCAGAGAAGCTGTTCATCTTCTGCGCCCGACTGGCTTCGATTTCCGCCGCCATATCCAGAACCTCTTGCATCCAGGTGCCGACCCTGAATCCGGTCAGGTCCGCGAACTGCCACTCAGAATATTCCTTCATGAGATCCTTGGTGACATCGAACTTCGCGACCCGGCTTTCCCCGGCATAGAAGTGAACCTCCCCAATGTGGACGTGATCGTCCGGCGATGAGGACACGCCGCTGTCCCGGAAGACGAGACGGTATTGCCGATCTCGGAAGGTGAAATCATTAGTGTTGACAACAACCTTCCGTACGCCGTCCTCCTCTGTGGTGCGAGTGGCCTTGATTTCGGTTGCCTCGAAACCCACCCGGTCCATGAAGTCGTCGCGCTGGCTCCATGCGTGCCAGTGAGCCATGTGCTCCGGGAGACAGCGACCGAGCGCATATGCAATCCGGCCTTCCGTCGCGATCTTCCGAGCGATCTGCACCTTGTAGTGTGCAGCGGTCAGCTCCTCGTCGGGGACTGCCTTTTTCGCAGCATACGAGGCTTCGGCGTAGGTGCGGAGGGAAGCCGCCAGTTTCTTTGCTGCCTCCTCAAGCTCCGCCTGCGTCGACTTCGATCCAGGTTCAATCGGCTCCGCTGCCATCAAAGGCTCGTCCGTCTTCAGATCCTGCTCCTGCTTCTTTTTCCAGAACATGCAATCCCCCTCGTTTTCAGGACGATACCACCATGTTTTCGGAATAGGCAGAGGGACGAATGCTCTTGCGCGGTTCGTCGCCGGCGGCGATGATGTTGACGTGGAGACGGACCCCACGCCCGAAGACTTCCCGGACGGCAAGCCTTCATGGAGGCAGTTCATTGATCTCGAGGGTTCGAGATCGAAGTGTGGCGCTACGTAAAAAAGGCTGTCCACCAGGCAGCCTTTTTCTCTGCCTATAGGTTCCGGAACCGCATCAACTGTATTTATCATCGTCACGGATGTCTCCGTTGTCGCGCACAAAGACCGCGAACGCTCGGTAGCCAGATTCAGCACGAATCTTGTCGGGTGGTCTTCTCCCTCGTTTGGTTTTGTTGACACCGGATAGTCCGGTGGAGCGATGCCGCTCTAGGACCTCTCCGCTATTCGGGAGAGGTAAGGGCGAGGCATCAGGCGATAGCGGGACGGCGCCGTGGCGATGACCGCTGGTCCAATGCTACGGCAGCCTGCAGGTCGAAGAGAGCCTTCCTGGCATGGCGATCGATGTGCCGATGCGCGGCTTCGATCGCATCCGATATCTGCCGATACTCCGCCCAGTCCCGTCTTCCCGCCGCATCCGGCGCCGGTATGACGCGCAGCACGCGCTCCCCAGTCCGACGATCGACGAACCCTGCGTCGCACGCCTGTGTCTCCATCACATCCGCAGGCAGTAGGCCGTCCTCGTCGAGCAACTCGCGCAGTTCCAGAACTCGGTCTGGTGTCGAGACCCAGACCACGGCGACGGTGCCGTTGACTTCGCGCTCGATGTGCATGTGAGTGACCATCGTGGCGGCCTTCTCGCGCGCTTCCCGGGCGAGCTGATGTTGTATTCGTGGATCCATTGTCGTGTCCTCCCAGACTGTTGTTGGATGTGTGAGCGATGCCGCTCTATGACCTCTGCAGATGACCCTGCAGAGGTCAGGGTGAGGCATCATGCTGCGGCTGCCGTCTCCCCCGGTCGGGCAGGTGGACGAACTTGGCCCATCCGAGGTCTGTGCATTCGCCGTCGACCAGTTCCTCGTAGTCGTCGTAGCCAGCGGCCCCCTCGAGGACGCGGAAACCGACTAGGTTGATGTTCCAGGTCTCGGCATGGGACGGTTCGTCGCCAATGCCGCGGAATATCCAGGCTCCCGTTTTGTCATCGAGTTCGCCGCGCTGCAGGAACCGCTCGAAGGCCCAGACTACGCTGCGCTCGGCAGCGGTCAGGTCGTAGTACGACATCCCCAACGGCAGGTGCACGCGTAGACAGGGGCGGTAAACACCGACGGCGCAGGCGGCCAGGATGTCTTCGTCGTCGGTCAGGTAGACTCGGCGGGCAGCGTTGAATTCTTGGATGTTCATGTGTGTTCTCCCTCGTTTTTTTGATGTTGAGCGATGCCGCTCGCTATCGTCTCCGGACAGACGCCGGAGACGATAAGATGGGGCATCAGGCAGCGAGCTTTCCCATCGCCGCCAGTTCGTCGTTGATGTTGACCACGTCGGGATCGGTGCGGCGGTCGAGGTCGAGGTCGAGCGCGTCCAGTTCCGAGAGCTGCCGAGCATGGATATGTCGGATGGTGTCCGCGGTGCCGTACTGCTCGTTGAGTGCGTCGGCATATACGGAGGCTTCGTCGCCGCTGTAGCGCTCATCGTAGCCATACAGCGTCCCGCTCGGCATCGGGGAGAATGCCCACCAGTCCGACATCTTGCTCTCGTCGAGCGCTTCGTTTCCGTGCCAGGGCTCGTCTTCCACGACGACCTTCTCGAAGATCTCCGCTTCAGTTTCCGCGATGAAGGCCATCGGCTGAAGCTTGCGGCGGCCCCAGAAGAGTTGGAGCCTGCCGTCGTCGATGCGGCGGATTTCATAGCCGCAGCCGTCAAAGGTCAGCAGCTCGTGTGCAGCCTCGGCAGTCGTCAGCTTCCGGTGCAGGACATCTCCGTTGCAAGCGTCGATGATGCCCCAGAGGCGTTCGGTTTTCTTGATCGCGTCCATTTCATTTCTCCCGTTTTTCAAGATGAGCGATGCCGCTCTATGACCCCTGCAGTGCTATCTGCAGGGGTCAGGGTGAGGCATCATGCGGCCAGGTTGCTGTTTTGTTCCCCGACCAAATTTCGGCGGGGGATGACCTCGAAGCCGAGGCTGCGGACACGCTCGGTGAGGTCGGCGATGACGGCCTTCCTGAGCCGCCCGAGAGCATCCCGTGACGGCGCCCGTGGATGCGATGGATTGAGCCAGGTGCGCACCGTCGACGGCGTGTAGCCGAGGAGCCGGGCGAGGTCGTCGAGGTCATGCCCCGACGAGAGCTTACGGAAGCGAGACTTGCGGTCGGCGGCGGTCATCATGCTGCCCTCGAAATGCTGAGAACAACACAGCCGACGGCTCGATACTCTCCGCGCTGCAGGCGCCAGCTCTCTTCTTCAAAAAGCGCCTGCTTGAGTTCACGCGAGAGCGACGACGCTTTTCTCACGACGCATTTTTCGCTCTCGCCTAGGCCACGGTTTTGGTCTTCTGCAAACCTAAGTGCGGTTTTCCTGTCGCCGAAGCGAAGCGAATACGTGCCGTCGACACCGCCGCCGAAGCCTCCGGCGAAAAACGTGCGCTTCTCAAGACGGCAAGGCTTCGTCGGATGCGGACGGAGTGCTGTCGTGACGAAGACGTAGCCGAAATTTTCCGAGAGCCGCTCGGACGCGGGTACTATTCTAGCGCTCATGTTCATTCTCCCATGATGAGCGTGACCTCCAGTCCTCCCGGAGGGGGCGATGCCGCCCGGTATCCTCTCCGCCGATGTCGCGACGGAGGGGATAAGGTGGGGCATCGGGTGATCAGGCTGCAGCAGGCCGCGGCGCGAAATCCGCGACGTCGAATTTTTCGGCTTCGAAGACTTCTGGCCCGCGATTCCAATGACCGCGGTAGCGTGTCAGGTTGATGCGGCCGGCAAGGATGCCCTTGCGGTCGTGTGCTGTGTCGCCGCAGACATCGAGCAGCTCGGCGACGAACGCGGCGGGTCGGGGCGCTCGGCGTGACCGTCGTCATCCAACGATCCCTGACCGTCCTCCGACACCCACGAAGCACACTAGAGTGCGTCAAGCGGAGCGTAGTCGCCGGCGAGGAAGCGGTCACGGATGGCCTGCGCCTCGCGAAGCGTTGCCGATTTGCTGTCGTCGGAGCGGTAGTCGCACGGGATGCTGATGGAATAACCGCTGTCCTTCAGCCATTCCTGCATTTCCGTGCGGATATCGAGGGCGCCGTCGACGTTCACGTAGTAAAGGCTGCTATCGGCTGCCTCGCGGAGCACGACGCGGGCGGCGACAACTCCGCTTCTCGGAAAGAAGCTGACTTCGAAATCAACCCAATCGTATTGACCGCTCTCTGTATGTACGAGAGCAAGGCTGCGAAAGTCGGGCCCGAAGACGTCGAAGTGGTATTGTGCGCTCATTTTGGTATCTCCCCGTTCTATGAGCGTCCTCCGTTCTCGGGAGGGGGCGATGCCGCCCGGTATCCTCTCCGCCGACTTCGACGGAGGGGATAGAGTGGGGCATCAGGCTGCTGCGCTTGGAAACAGCAGGTCGGTGACGAAGACCTGCATCGCGCCGCGGACGACGTTTTCGGCGCTCGTCCAGAGGACGTAATCATCGCGCTCCATGCCGTTGGAAACGAACGGCTCCATCCGGCTGCTCTGAAGGTTGAGAATTCCGTTCACGGTCATGTGAGAGTCCGCGTCGTCGAGGACGTGGCCGTCATTGTCGAAATACTCTGCGCAGTCGTAGCGGTTGCCGTGGAGGACAAGAGTGCAGCCGACCATGCTGCACGAGTCAGCGTCGACAAGACGGAGGTTGGTGACAACGATGCCGTAGATTTCGTAAGTGCTCATGTTCTTTCTCCCTGTTGAACATGTTGCCTCCGGAGTTCCCGGAGGGGGCGGCTAGCCCCCAAGCGCCACCGTTGTCGGTGGAACCAGGGGTACAGTCGCCTGTCCCATTCTTGAGCCTTCCTGCGCGGCTGGCGCCGTGTTCGCCGCATACATGCGGGTCGGGTTCTGGAAGGCTGCCTATTCGATTTTCAAAGAGCTCAGTGCCTCGCGGCGCTGCATTCGCTTGTGTCCGTGTTCCCGGAGCCAGGAGTGGCATTGGCTTGGTTGTCGCCGCCGTTGGAAGGTGCAGCCATTTGGCTATTGAGAGTGTCTCTCTGCGCTTCCGATGAATTGATGCTGTCACCGGATATGATGACGCACAAGTATAAAAATGAAGAATTTTACGTGTGCGTTTTGTAGCAGTAGTAAAACCGTGATCATGTTAGCAAACTTTCTTGTTCCCGACCGCTTGCATAACGCGGTTCAGTCGCCGGCGGCAAGTCGTTCTCACAGGCTACTGGTCATCGGCTCAGATGACGCGCCGAAACTGGCGGCGGAAAAATCCGCTGACAAGTACCTGTTTTAGCGATAGAAAATAGCTTTTTTCGCGATGTCGGAATTTCCACCGGCGGAACTCGCCCGCGCTAAACTGGATGCATCGGCACAGCCCGACGGTGATGACGGATATATCCGTTAATTGTTGATAATAAAAGACGAACTGCAGGCAACAAATCTTGACATTGCTTCCTCTATACTTAGCGTCACTCAACTGTCGCGATCGTCGATGAACGGATCCGTATGATGAACGCGCCCGGACACGCATCCGCCTACCGGCGCCCATACCCACATCAGCGAAGACAGGCCAGCACAGCCGCCCACTATCCGGCAGGGGGAGCGCAGGTACGCATCCCCGCGGGTGCCTATATTAATTAAATGCGCGTACGTACGCGGCACGTGTCATCGACGTGAATGGTGATGTGAGGTCACTAATGACGAAAGCCGGGGAAGATGCCCCGGCCTGTCGGATTCATGGAGATGTTCGTGAAGGGTCAGGCTGCCTTGGTGTAGAGTTCCTCGGCACGATTGTAGGCTTCGGCTCGCTGCTGCCAGAGACCGTAGGCATTCCTGAACTCCGGAAGCTCTTCGACCTTTTCCGCCTGCTCAAGGATGTCCCAGACGACATCGCCCTTGTCCTCCCTGAAAAGCTTACCTGAACAGAAGAGGTCACCGTTCAGATCGACTGAGGTTGCGACTGCTACCGATTGCGCCGGATCCAGGTAGACACCTTCCCTGAAGGCGGAGAAGAACACCTTGACCGGCACCGTCGCCGCCACGAAGAACTGGTGGTCGTCGTAGTCGATCTTGTAGTCGAGCGTCTCGCCGAGTTTCCCTGTGACCTTCACATTGGAGACGTGTGGCGCAGGCGTGTCAGGAGCCTTCGGATTTTCCAGCCCCCCCCGGTCAAAATTTCCAGACCCCCCTCCCGGCATTTTTCGGCAGCACCCCCGGGGGTGTTTTCGGACGATGGGGTAGCGGCATCTTGAAGGTCCGCTTCGAGCCTGCAGATATTGAAGTAGAGGTTCGCGGAGGCATCCATGATTTTCATGGGATGAGAATTGGAACCCGCCTCGGTCGCGAGAGCTAAGAAGCCCTACCTGATGAATGCGGCGGTCTCCGCCATGTCTTGAATAGTTGCCATGAATCAATCTCCTCCCGTTCGATTGGCTACAGAATGATTTGTCCTGGATCCGGCCGGCGCAACTGGTATCGGCATCGTTGACAACAAGCCGGGCGCGAATAATCTGCGGAGCGGCAACTCGGGGGCGGGTAATGGGCAGCAAGTCGCAAGTCAGGTCAATGCAGCGTGGGTCGCAGAAACGCGATCGCACCACGTCGAAAGAGCCTGACTACGGCAAGGTCGCCCCTACGATCCGGGACGAGGATCGCGCCCATATCGGCCTGACCGACGCGGCTGCCGAGAAGTTGGCGACAACACTGACGGAGAAGATCCGAGGATACGCCCGGGCGGGGTTCCGCAAGCCTGCAGACGTATCGCGGCTCCTGAACAAGGAAGCCATCCGAACGGCGGCTGGGACGGAGTGGAATCCGAGGCTGGTCTATTTCCTGCTCGACCGCATCTTCGCCGACAGCCCTCGGAAGCCGAAGGCGCCGCAGCCGACCGCGACAACGCTGCCGGATCAGAACAAGTTCGAGCAGGCGCGTCAGAAGGCTCGGAAGCAGCGTGCGAAGGAAGCCGTCACGACACCGAAGCCGGAGCGGCCTCCGAAGACGATTACGGTGCGGGCGCCGTCAGTACCCGTGCCGCTCACGCCCGATGAAATGGCTGCGCGAATCAAGGCGCTGCGGGATCATTTCAACGCCTGATTGGATGCCGTCCCGGAGCAGATCGGTATGTCATCCGAATATATATTGATCTCATCGCAGTACATGCAGAAGCCGTAGCCGCAGGTGATACAAATCGGCCCGCTGTGCTCGTCAGAGGCTTCAGCATCCGGGTCATCGAAATATAAATAGCCTTCGTCGTCGACCTTGCCATCCTGTGTGCGCTGGACCGTGTGTCCCTTTGCGCTGAAGACCTCTGCATACCGCTCGAGATCGTAATAGCTCATGCCGCCTCCTTTCCTGCCAGATCGGCAAGCCCCGGCCAGCACGGAAGCGAGGAGGGCGCCTCGCTCCAGTTTCCGTAGGGATGACTTATGCTTCCGTGAGCGATGACCGAGACATATGTCCGGTTGGCCATGGTGATGAGGTACTGGGCCGCCCGAAGGAAACGCGATAGCTCTTCGTCATCGACAGGATCCGCGCAGCTCTCGATTTCCTGCTCCACGAACTTCACCAGGATCTCGCAGGCGCCAATGACGGCGACGACATCATCAACGAGCTCGTCATGCTGACGATTATGTCCTGCGAGATAGCTGCCGTAGCGGAATGCCGCGATGCGATAGATGGTGTACCATGACCGGTCGGCGGAAATTACAGAACGGATTTATCCGTTATTGGTATCGTCTTCTTCGTCACCATGATGGACGATGGCTGAAGGCTCGTGGCGCGGGTCGTAATCGTCGCGATAGTGTTCCGGTCGATGATCGAGTTGGTCTTCCGGTGTTTCCGGCGCGGGACGGCTGAAGCGACGAAGAGCCGAAGGGCCTGTTTTAGTCGGTGTCGGCGACGTCTCCGATGGATGAGGAATGATATCGGAAGAGCGTCGTCCGAAACCTGCCTTCTGGAGAGCAGTGAGCTCTTTGACCTTCCGAGCGAACTTGGATTCAGGAAGCGTCTCGACGAATTCGTGGTAGAGCCGCAGCGCCGCTCGCAGGTCAGATTTCGTCCGGACATCGAGCAACGCGAAGTCAACGGTGTTCTCGAGAGCAGCCAGTTCCATCGCGATGTCGGCGTATGTCCGTCCGTGCAGAAGCCTCCGGGCGCGGTTGACGCGTGACTTTACGTTAGAAATGCTGGGCGGTGTGAAATCCTTGTCGGGGTGCTCTACAAGGAACCGATCGAACTCCGGGTGAAGCGCAGGAATGTTGTGCCCGCCAGCACGAAGCATGATGACGCTGCCGATGGCCCTCGAAAGGGGCGGAGGAACGGCGTTGGCGATCATTTGCATCGTGTCGCGGTCGGCATATTTTTCCTTGCCCATCGCCAGCCGTCTACGCCCCACCATCTCAAAGTCAGCAGGAAACCCTTGGATCCGCATCGCCTGGTGCGAGGTAAGCTGGAAGGCATCGTCAAATTTCATGTGGTCCGTCGGATGCGGGTTGTCGCGATAGGCTTTGTTCGGCTTTCCGGTGGACGACCTGATGATGGTCGGTGCCGGACGATCGAGGCGATGGACCCCTTTGCCGCCTTTGTATGGCCGCACGAAATACCCACCGCGGCGGATCAGCTCCGCATCGTCCGGAAAGCGGTTAGGTTCGAGGATCGACTTCACAGCCGTCTGCTTACTTGATGCCGCAGCGTCGATAGCGGACTCAAGGAACTGATCGACTTCGCCGAGGCGGCCGACCGTAAAGAATCGTTTCCGGGCCTGCGGGGTGCCGTAATATGACGCGTCGAGGAGCACCTCGGTAAGGCCGTATCCCGCCCGTTTCCATATGCTGCGGGCTTGACGGTAGTTCAGCGACAACGGTGCCCGACGGGTGTTTTCGAAAATGAACCATTCCGGGCGGACGACGGCGATAATCATCGCGTAAGCCTGGGTCATGGCTGCATTCTTGCCAAGAACACCTTTACCCGCCTCGGAGAAGTCCTGGCACGGTGGACCACCGACGATCATCGACGGCGCAGCGCCCATGATATGAATGGCTGCATCGGTGACGTTGGAAAGGTCGAGCTTGAATCCAGGAGTCCTGCTGTTGTGCTCCCACACATCGAGCGCTGCGGCCCAGTATTCGTAGCCAGTCAGAATCTGGAACCCTGCTTGCTCCAGACCCAGCCCCATGCCGCCGATTCCGGCGAACAGCTCAACGACGCGCATCTTCTGATCCTTTCACGGTCTTCTCCGTGACTTAAGGACCGTAGATGAATCCCGAGTAAAAATCTCGGTCGGCCGCGCAGTTGGATCGTCCGGCATGTTCTGGCAGCCAGATCGGCGGCGCTTTCAAGGATTCGCGGATTGTCGGAGCGCTGGTCATCGGAGATGGCATCTGCCAGAAGCGCGCAGCCTTCACGCAGGTCGTCGAGCAGGAAGTCGGCGATGTAGACATCGGAATGATCCGAATCCTCGTCGAGCAGGAAGACGAACCGATTGATGTCAGCGCCGTTCACGAGCCTGTCGACGAGGTAGGCCAGACCGTCCGAGACGATGAAGCTGCTTGGGCCGAGGATATCGTAAATATCTGCGACGAGGCGAAGCTCCCACGCCACACCGATCCGTTCGATGGTCGGCTCGCGATGAACCGCTCGATGCGACGTCACCTGTGGAAATGTATCGATGTTCATGTTCAGTCCTCCCACGAAGATGATGGCCGGCCGGCGCGAGAGCCGCAACTAAAAAGGGCCGAGAGCATTGCTCGGCCTGAGTTCGAAGGAATGAACACGAAGTTCAAGGATGATGATGTGCGCCGGCGGCCTGAGCCGCAAGATCAGAGCAGATCCATCTGACGCAGGCGCAGCACCTGACGCTTGTATCGCCCGGCCATCGCGAGGATCCGATCAGCGAGTTGAGGGTTGCGCAGCGCGGTCTCCAGCCCGGCCTTGCTGAGCATGTGTCCGGGCGAGGAGTCGGACTTGCTGAATCCTTCGTTGTTCTGGTTTCGGGCGTAGTCCGCATCTCGGTTGGCGACTTCCCGCAGCACCTCAAGCGCGTCATGCAGAGCCTTTCGGCGAGGATGATGACTCGGGAATTTGAATTTCAGTCGTGGTGAGAGACGGCAGGACACGGGGGAAGGACCGTCACTACGGGGATCCGAAGATTCCTGATTCTGAATGGTGAAGTAATGCGGAGAGGATGGTGCAGATAGATCGATCATAGTGATGCTCCTCCAGGCGCCTTTTGTGGCAGAGATCGCGGGAGTTCTCGAAGCTCCGACAGATCCCGCCGGAATAAGACTCGGGATTGAAGCTTGAGCTTCGTCTCCCGTGGGTCATAACCCTCGCGCTTCAGCAGATCCTTGGCCAGCCTGATGATGCCCTGCATTTCCGGAGACGGATCGCCCAGACTGGCGTATACCGCGACGGCTGCCGCCAATGCTCGATCCACATGCGATGCTTCGGGTCGGCCTTTCCCGGCTTCGACCACGCGGTACCTTTCAGTCCTTCGACGACCTGCGTCATTCGCGGGGTCCGCAATCCTCGGCATCCGACTGTCCCTTCGTCACTAACCTGCACTAACAGAAGATCGGCTCGGGGCTTGCAAGTGACAAAGGGCTTCAGCGACGACCCGCCGATTGTTGGAACCGCGGAGCTGGTCGAGCGGAGCAGCGCGTAGCGTACACGAAGAGACGAAAGTCTCCTCGTCCGGAGGGGCGGTTCACTTTGATACCGAGGCACGAGGTATATTCTTTTAGAATTCCCGAGAGTTGACACCGATTCCGGTCCGCGCGCACCGACTGCGGTCAACTTCTCTTGTCTACACATTGACCGGAAAAGCCGCTGTTCTGTCTACAAGTTGACCCTTCCGTCTCGGTCTCCTCCTAACCCGAGACGTAACCTCTCCGTCACTAACGGAGCAAATTCTTTCGTCTCGTCTCGGGCTAAAATGTATCCGCACTCTTGTTTCGTTCTCCGCCGGCGGTGACCATTGTCCTGGCCAGAGAGGGAGAACGGCACATGAGGTATTTCAGAAAAACAGGCACGACGGGGGCGGTAAGGCCGGGCGTGAGGGGCGACATGTCGCTGCTGCTTCAGAGCGAGCGCGCCAGCGTGGAGAAGGAGCCGACCTTGGAAAAGGGGGAGGCCCTGATCAACTCCATCCGGTTCTACGGAGAGCGTGAGGGAGACACCCCGGAAGAGGCGATGACAGCAACGTCCGCCGCCCTTTACGAGTACCTTATGGCCAGGGTCCGTCCGCAGCTCGCTAAGAACGAACCCTGCCGCGTTCCATTCGCTGATGCCAAGGAGTATCTCCAGCTCGAGAAGTCGTCGCGGCTGATGGGCCACATGAAGGCGCTCTCCTCCACATGGGTCAGCTACGACTTCCTCGATGTCGAGGAGGGCTTCGAGGAGGCCGGCGAGCGGGTGCAGCTCATGAACTGCTCCGTCTCTACGAAGGCGGGCGAACGCTTCATCAAGGTCGAGATGTTTCCGAGTGTGCGCAAAGCGATCCTTGCCGCGAAGGTCTACACGCACCTCGAACTCGGTGCCTTCCCGCGCTTCTCTTCGAAGTACGCGCACCGCCTATATCCGAGGCTAGCCCTGATGGCCGGCCGAGAACTCCGTCCACCCATGCGCTGGACACCGCAGGAACTGGCGGAGATTCTCGGATGGAAGCCGCCGACGTGGAAGTTCGGCAACTTCGAAGCCCGAGTTCTGAACCCCGTTATCGCCGACATCCATGAGCATGTCCGCCGTTTCGAGATTTCCTGTGAGTACGTCCGAGGCGCCGGACGTGGACACCCGGTCACGGAGATCGTGATCACAGTGGGCAACGCCGCCGTAACGCCCGAAGAGATCCAGAAGGCGGAGATGGACAGATCGGCGCGCACGCGTGTCCGTCGGATCGCCAAGGACGCGGCCGTCGACGACACCACTCAGATGCCTGCAGAGGATCATCTGCGCCGCGCAGCCACCCGCCTCGGCGAACCGGCTACGGTGGTCGCATCGATGTGGACAGAAGCCTTCGCGGACGAGCGGATCATGGAAATCCTGCAGAAGGATGGGCTGAACGCCGCGTTCGAATCCTGGGTGCAGCGGCAGGAAGGAACGATCTCGGTAATCCTTGCCGAAGGATACGGCCTTTCTGACATCGCCCCCGTGATTGACGACCACCTCTGGACGGGCAACCAGCCTCGGACGCTGAGAGTTGTCTGGAACGCTGATGGCGAGCGGCGCCAGCGAGATTTCGAGGTCAACCCAACCGACCGGGATCTGGGCCATTTCTGGATGAAGAACGAAGACCTCATTGCCGATCTCGATATGCTCGATCTGGAGGTGGCGGCATGAGCACGAGAAAACTACCAAAGGCCGTTCTGAAAGCCAACCTTCTAGCAATCGCCGCAGAGGATGCTGCGCACGAAGCAGAGCACCGCGCCCGGTTCGACAAGCTCATTGCGCAGATCAAGGCGGATCTCGACGCAGCAATCGATCCCATCGTCATCCGTAGCGGCGGACTCGATACCGCATTTTCCGATGTCGTTCGGCTTGCAAAGCATCATCTGCGCATGAAGGCCCCGGAGTTCGAGGCTGCGGTGTCAGACCTGAACACAGACATCAGCCGCGTCGTCAACAACTGTCCGGCGGGCAAAGATCTCCGTGAACTCCCCGAGGGGTGGCCGCGCGAGATGCTCATGAAGCCCGAGGAGCTCCGCCTTTCCTACAGCTTGATGACCCCTGAGGGAGAAGCGAAATACATCTCGAATGCAGGTGCGATTGTGGGATATGACGCAGCTCGCATTGCCAAGGCGCGGAAGGTGCGCCGAGTATTTGATCAGGCCCGCCGCGAAAGAATGGCTGTAGAAGCCGAAGAGGTGGCGGCAGCGAGCCGCGCCAGGTTCGACGCTTTCCTGGCGGCGAACCGCCTCCGTCAGCTCGAGTACGAGGCCACGAACCCGCCTGTACCTGATTACGTGACCCGGGAGCGGGAGTGGCTTGCGAGGGCACCCGATCCGAACGAGTGCGTGGATGTCGTGTTCGAGGAGGATGAGTTCTCCCGGTTCGATCCCGAGGAAATGGAGCGTATCCGGGAGGGCGAGGAGTACTACCTGCGCGCCCACGCCAAAAACATGATCCGTGAACTGGAGAAGGTGACAGAGCAAAAGTTCGGCAGCCGCTGGAAGAGCAAGGCCGAACTCCATGCTGCGCTGCGCGCGCATTTCAAATCGTGCGGATACGATGAGGAGCCTGATTTGAGATGGCTTCGTTTCGGGGCTTACACCGATCGCTCATACCACTGACGAGATAATCGGCCCTCGCTGTACAATGATAGTATAACGGATTTATCCGTTAAAATTCTCTTTACCACTATCACAGGATCCGGTACATGATGGGCTCACAACTCCTCCGGGTCCTGTTACTTCTTGTCCCGGATAACGAAAGCGACGTCAACATGAGCAATCTCCGCATAGCCCGAATAGCTGCCTGAACCGCCACGCGGCGGTCTGCTCGTTCGTGTCCTATGTTTCGGAGTTACCCATGTCCTTCACGACCAAATTCTACGTCGCCGACCTCCACCTCTCACATCCCGGTATCCTCCAGCACTGCCACGAGACCCGCCAGTTCTCCTCGACCGAGGAAATGGATGTCGCCATCGTCGATCGCATCAACGCCCGGGTCGCCAAGGACGATATCCTCTATGTCCTCGGGGACTTCTGTTTGTCCGGCATGCACGAATACGTCGAGTATTTGTTCCACGCCATCAACGGCCGCAAGCGCCTCGTCATCGGAAATCACGACCTCGACAACCGCGGCCGCCTGCGGAAGACGCTGGCCGCGCTGCCGTGGGATGTCCCGCCGCAACACTCGATGGAAACCACGGACGGTGCCGACGGCAGCCGTGTCTACCTGAGCCACTACGCTCACCGGACGTGGCCCGCCATGCGCAGGGGCGGTTTCCACTTCTTTGGACACAGCCACGGCGACATGCCTCCGCTCGGCCTGTCCCGCGACGTCGGAATCGATGTTGCCGACATGGACTTCGGCCCGCGAACCTTCAACGAACTTCGGGAGACCCTCGTAT
The DNA here is from genome assembly GCF_001427345.1 of Rhizobium sp. Root149. Taxonomy (NCBI): domain Bacteria; kingdom Pseudomonadati; phylum Pseudomonadota; class Alphaproteobacteria; order Hyphomicrobiales; family Rhizobiaceae; genus Rhizobium; species Rhizobium sp. Root149. The sequence continues at coordinate 815,612 of NZ_LMGD01000012.1, read as the reverse complement.
GACCCCCACGATTGACCATCTCCCCAAAGGTTGGCAGCCGCTCGCTCAGGAGTTCGTCGAGAAGACCGAGCGCGAGTTCCGGGGCATTGTCATCACGAACCTCTCTGCCAAGAGCGGCTGGTTGTCAGTCGACATCGACAAGAACACCGTTCGCATGCAGGACTTCTGGCGGGCGACCAAGCTGTGCGAAGGCTTGTCCTCGACTTCCTGGAATGTCTGCGTTGAGTGCGGCAGCCACCACGCCGAGCAGCGGCCCGGCCACATCATGCCAATCTGTGACGACTGCCTGAACTGACCCCTCCAACCCACCGAACCTGATTTCCAACCAACAAGTGGGTACCGACATGTCCAACGACGACGAAACCAAAACACTCGACCGCTGCATCGCCGACCTCCACCTCATGCGCGCTCTGCGCCCGTACCGTGCGGCGAAAGCGTACGTCCTCGTCGTGGTGCTGCCTGATGGGGTCTCCCATGGTCCTTGGCAGGGTGCCGCCGGAGACCTGATGAAGGAGTTTACGGTCGGTGTCTCGAAAGACGACGACGGCGACTACGACGTGCGTCGCTATCGCCGTGATCATTACGTTGACGTTTTCGAGGGCGGTAACCGCGTCGTCAACGGCAAGACCGTCGGCTCTACTGATCCTTGGGAAAACGTTGCCTTCGGAATCCGCCGCACCGTGCTGCTGTGCCGCCGCGTCGAAGTCGACAAGGTTCTAGCCTCGAAGGCATCGGCGATCGCAGACCAGGTGATCGACATCGAGAAGCTGGATCTCCCCCTCGTGCAGCGCGCGGTTTTCGAGGCGACTGGCGCCAAGGTATCGCTCGACGAGGCTGCGGAGATCCTTGCCATGCCGCTTGAACTGCGTTCTGTTCTCCGCAAGACCGGTCGCGGAATCCGTTCCGTCCTCGAACGCATGCGCGGCATGACCGAGCCGAAGGACGAGGAGGGGACCGCGATCGCCGCGAAGTCCGACGACGGCCCGCGGCTTGAGGACCTGCACGGCTACGGCGCCGCGAAGGACTGGGGTCTCGAACTCAAGCGCGATCTCGAAGACTACACGGCTGGACGCATCGTTTGGGATGATGTCGACAATGGCCTGCTGCTGTCCGGCCCGCCCGGATGCGGGAAGACGACCTTCGCCCGCGCATTGGCCAACTCTCTGGGTGCTCATCTCGTCGTGGGCAGCTACTCGGCATGGATCGGAACGCGTGACGGACATCAGGGCAGTCTGCTGCGCGCGATGCGTGAATCGTTCAAGGAGGCCCGCGAGAACTCTCCGTGCGTGCTGTTGATCGATGAAATCGACAACTTCCCGCAGCGCGGAAGCCTCGGTCGTGCGGACAGCGACGAATGGAATCGCGGTGTGGTCAACGGTTTGCTCGAATGCCTTGATGGTGCAGTTGAACGCTCCGGTGTGATCGTCATCGGCGCGACCAACTATCCTGGCGGCATCGACACCGCTCTGCTGCGCCCGGGCCGCCTTGATCGTCACGTCCAGATCGATCTCCCCGACGCTCCCGCGCGTGAGGCCATCCTCCAGTATCACCTGCAGGCGCGTCTCGACGTGCAGTCAGTCATCAGCCGCACGGAAGGCTTCAGCGGCGCCGACCTCGAACGCGTTGCCCGTGATGCCCGGCGCATGGCCCGGCGCAAGATGGTGCCGATCTCTGTGGAGCATATCGCAGCGGCGATGCCGGAGATGTATCGCATGTCACGCGAGGAACTGTTGTCGACGGCAATCCATGAAATGGGTCACGCCGTCGTCGGTGTCGTACTCGGGCACCGCAAGCTGAAGCGCATCGTCGTCAAGAAGGAGATCTTCGCCGACGCTTCTTTCCAGGCCGCCGGATTCGCGCACTTCGAGGCGCAGCGTATGATCCGTCGCGACAAACATTGGTACGAGAACGAGGTCGCCGTCATGCTCGGGTCGATCGCGGTCGAGAACCACATGTACGGTAGCCATTGCGACGGATCCGCTGACGACCTGCGTCAAGCGACCGAAGCGGCCTTGCATATGACCGCCGTCGCGGGTTTCGGGGGCAGCCTGGTCTCGGAAGGCCGCGGAGGCGACATGACGCTGCGCCGTCATCAGATGATGTCCGTTGCCGACGACATCCTGCACGAGCAGCTCCTGCGCGCCGCGACCATCGTGGAGCGCTACCAAGACCTCATCGAACGTCTCGCCGAAGAACTCGCTGAAAATGGCGAACTCGATGGCGAGGTCGTCACCCGTACTGTCCTGGAATACGGCAAGCCCGTCCAGCTTGCGCTGGCGATGTAGGAGGCGGCTTCAGAAGACTCCCGGACACGAAGCGCTAGGTCGGCTATGGGGATTTTCACGAAGAATTCACCGAAATCCTAGAGGCAGCATTAAGCGCTCTACCTCTATGGTTCCTAGAAACTCAATGATAACAACGGAGCAGTCCGTGACGAACAACATCATAAGCCTGAAGCCCTTCATCGACCGCATGGCTGATGAGGAGCGAAACCGGGATGCTTACTTCGACGAGATGGAGCAACTGCGTCAGACCGAACTCGAACAGGAGGAGATCTGGCGCCAGCAGCGTGCGATCCACGGCTTCCCGGGCGAGGACGACATTCCGGTCGAGGACGGTTATCGTTATTTCGATCCAGACGACCCCGATCACATCATGGCCGCGTTCGACCGCCTTATCGAGCAGCAAAAGGCCGAAGACATCGAAGCCGCAGAAGCTCTTGCGATCATCAAGGGTCTTCTGGATCGCTTCGTCCCTCCGGAGGAGGCTGCCGCCGAGCCGGAACTTGAGATCAGGGATCCGCATCCCGATGAGCCACTGACCTTATTCGAGGTCGTGTGTCTTCCGGAACTGGGCGGACAGCTCTACGTCGGCAAGAACGTCCCCGGCAAGGTTGGGCCGAACATTACGGTCAAGACGCTCCGCAACGCCATTTCGCGCGGGCAGCTCGCCGTGTTCAGGCCGAATGAGAAGAACCTTTATGTTACGCGATTGATGATCAAGGAGTGGCTGCACCTATGCCAAGAGAAGTCGAAGAACCCCGTCTCTTTGAACGAAAGCCCCGTTACGACAAAACGGGCAAGCTCACTCACAAAGGCACCTGGGTCATCCTCCACGACGGAAAACAGGCTGCGACAGGATGCTCTTTCTCTTCTGACGAAGAATCTAAGGTAGCGAAGCAGGAGGCGCTCCTGAAGCTGCATGAATACAATGTGGAGCGTTATTCGAAGGTGGAGATCAAGGACGGTCTTCTGGCCTCCGAGGTGAAGATCGGCGACCTGTTTCTCTATTATCTACAGGAGCAGGCGGATGTCATTGCGACGATGCCGACGGCCAAGCGTCGAGAGCTGCTCGGTATGATCGAACGCCTCAGTGCGTTCTGGGGCGATCTGTTCGTTGCGGAGATCAAGCGGAAGAAGTCTTTGGAATACCAGAAGGACCGCAAGCAGTCCGTTGTCCGCAACGAGCTGATCGCGTTCCGGGCGATCATCAATTTCTGTGCTTCCGAAGGCAAGGTGAAGAAGTACGACGGCGAATTGAACTATGCCATCCCGTCAGGCCTTCCTGCACGCATGCACTACTATTCGATGGAGGAATTCCTGAAGCTCTACAAGGCGGCGCGCCGCAAGCGCCATATGTGGCACGGCCAGCCGACCCATCGCGTCGCCACTCATATCGCCCGCTTCATGGTCGTCGCTGCGCTCACCGGAAGTCGAACAGCCGACATCATCACCGCTTCCTTTTATGACGAGCCAGACCGCCCGTGGGTGGACCTTGATAACCAGATCTACTATCGCGCTGCCAAAGGAGAGCGGGTTCCCACCAACAAACAGGCGAACCCGTGCCGGATCCCTGATCGCCTTGTCGAAGTCATGAAGCGTTGGAGGGATGGCTATGGCAAGGTGAAGCCCTCGCGCTATGTGGTGGAGTTTGCAGGGGAGGCCGCCGACTGCAAGAAGGCATTCCTTCGCCTTCGGCGGGACGTTCTATCCGAGGATCGGGCGGCGCAACTCAACCGACATTCCTTCAAGCACACCTGCGTGACCTGGTTGCTTCAGGCGGGAGTTTCGCTCGAGGACGTCTCCGTCTACGTGTCTACTGATGTCGAGACGCTCCGCAAGACCTACAGCCACGTCATCCCGGGCGAATTCTCTCCGGTTAACCAGGCTTTCGGTCGTAAGAAGCGGGTCGGATCGGAAACGCGCCGCGATCGCTTCCTCACTGAGGAGAAAGCGGCTTGACTCCGGATCGGAGTCGGTCCATTCAGCAGTTGTTCCGGTGGCGTTTTACCGCCAACGCACCGCCAACGGAACAACGTAATTCACCGGGAACGAACGGGGATCAACCGACGTTCTCAACCGTATGGAACGAGTGTAGTGTCGTCCGAAGCGCTGGTTTGGGACCAGAGGGTCGGGAGTTCGAATCTCTCCACTCCGACCACCGTCTTAAAGCGACGGTTAAGCTTCCTCCAGTAGATGCGGGATCAAGCCATCTTATGGTGGACGGAACCTGCAGCTGGATTTAGAATTTCCACGTATTGTGAAGAATCAATGCGTGAAAGGGAGCTTCGAAGATATGACCGCCAAGATCTTTCGTCCTGCAAAAACGGCAATGCAATCTGGCAAGGCGAAGACTCATCTTTGGGTTCTTGAATTCGATCAGGAAGAGCCACGCAGCATCGACCCGATCCTTGGCTACACCTCATCCTCAGACATGCAGCAACAGGTTCGCTTGACATTCGAATCGATGGAGCAGGCTGTCTCCTACGCAGAGCGTAACGGTATTGAGTATCGCGTGTTGCCGCCGAAAGAGGCGACGCGGCAGATCGTGTCCTATTCCGACAACTTTCGTTTCAACCGGATCCAGCCCTGGACGCACTGACTTGCGCAGGGCCGTGGCCCCTTAGCTCAACTGGATAGAGCAACTGCCTTCTAAGCAGTAGGTCGCAGGTTCGAGTCCTGCAGGGGTCGCCAGTATTTTCAATGACTTAATTGACGTGTCGTTTGATATGAGATCTCCATCGAAGGATTGAGAAGTTCATTCCGCGCTGGGAATTGATGCCATATCGCAAACCAATGAAAAGCCCGCTTGCGCATCGCAGGCGGGCATTTTTGTTGAACATTGCAGCGATAAACGGGGATTTTTTCCGGTTCCTCCGTTATCAAGCTTCCTCGTTTAGCGGCAGACTTTGGTGACCTTGGTCACGCGTTCGCCGTGGCGCATGGTCGTCACCTTCTTGGTCATGCAGTCGTGTGATCTACGCTCTTCACGAACCATTCGGGCATGTGGACCTCGGTGAGCGCGGTCCCAACCGCGGTGCATACCGGGGCCGTCATATGTCCGGATCGTCACGCTATCGGCATAGGAAGCAGCGGGCATAGCGATAACGGAAGAGAGTGTAAGTGCCGCGGCGAGGATCAGTTTATTCATGGGTTTCGTCTCCGGTTCTGATGCCAGCCTAACGCCGCATAGATCTTTCAGTTCCGGATAATGTCTCGGTTTTGGTGTCAGGTGTCGGGCATCCGGGATGCCGACGAATGAGTGGCTTCGTGCGACGCGTGTCTTTTGGATGAGACCTGAAGCTCCACGAGACTTGCTTTTGACGGCCCAAGAGCCGTCAAAATCGTATTGCTGTTTGATGTAAATCAAGCAGAGTTGGAAAAGTTATTAAATTCCGTCGCGCCAGCGAAAATAGGCAATGCTGCCAGCACCCAGGGCCGCGGCCAGAACCAAGCCGGAAATGATCATACTATTCTCCTCCAAGAATGATCGAAAAAACACCGCGCTCCTCAACGCGGCGATGTGTCACAGCATCACAATGCCGCTGCTTTGACAACCCTTGGATGATCGATTGGTTCAGAAACCTAGATTTTGTGGGCATTTGCGGTCGCGAAGTTTTATCCTTGGGGCGAAGGTCCGGCTGTGAACCAGAAGGTGACTGGAATTTTTCGGATCTCAGGCGTATGGCCACGGGCAGCCCTATGAAGCGGCTCTACGTCGGGCAGGGACGATTCAGGAGAAGCCAGTGTCGATTGCCGAGATCTCATTGTTCAGCGCCTTGCTCGCCGGGGCGCTGTCGTTTCTGTCGCCCTGCGTGCTTCCGCTCGTTCCGCCCTATCTTTGCTATATGGCAGGGATTTCCGTTGAGCAGTTCCGCAATGGCACCCAGACCCAGGCGGTTGAAGCGCGTCGTTCTGTTCTCATTACCGCGCTGTTCTTCACTCTGGGTTTCGGCAGCGTGTTCGTAGCTTTGGGGGCGGGCGCTTCATCTATTGGCATGGTGTTGAGACAACACCTGGATCTTCTGTCCAAGATTGGTGGCCTGATCATCATCGTAATGGGCCTTAACTTTCTAGGCGTGTTTCGAATCGGGCTGCTTGCGCGCGAGGCGCGTTTCCAGTCAGGCGGGAAGCCGGCCACGCTTTCGGGTGCGTATGTCATGGGCCTGGCATTCGCGTTTGGCTGGACACCCTGCATCGGTCCCGTGTTGGGCGCGATCCTTGGTGTTGCGGCCTCTCGCGAAACCGTGTCAGACGGAGCCCTTCTGCTTGCCGTTTATTCTCTTGGTCTGGCGGTGCCGTTCTGGATTGCAGCTGCATTTTCCGGCGCGTTCATGCGTTTTCTCGCGCGCTTCCGCCGTCATCTGGGAATGGTCGAAAAAGTTATGGGCGCTCTGCTGGTTGTGACTGGCGTGGCATTTATGCTCGGCTTCATTAGCGATATTGCAATTTGGTTTCAGCAAAGCTTCCCAATCCTCATGAAGATCGGATAGACCGGTCACGCATACTCATGATCTGCCGGGAATGAGTCGATTGGCTGCCACGCTCGCATTGTTGATTCCGTTCTTCGGCTTGATTGCAATCGGCTTTGTGGCGGCGCGCCTGAGTAGGCTGAACGCCGATGCTCTGGGCTGGATGAACATTTTCATCGTCTATGCGGCGCTTCCTGCCTTGTTCTTCAAGTTGGTCTCGCGAACGCCGATGGCGGACCTGACGCGGGTCGACTTTATTTTCACTCAATTGACGACGGTTTACAGTGTCTTTCTCCTGATGCTGGTGATCGCCACCGTTTGGAGGCGGGCGACATTGGCAGAAGGCGTGATTCAGGCCTTCGGTGCCGCCTATGGAAACATCGGCTATATGGGGCCCGGCCTGGCTTTGCTCGTCCTGGGGGAGGCTGCCGCCGTTCCAGTAGCGCTCATTGTCTGCTTCGAAAACGCGGTCCATTTTGTGGTGGCACCGGCCTTGATGGCGATTGCGAAGGGGGACGCGCGTCCACCGCTCGCGGTCGCGCTTGATGTGGCGAAACGCGTCTCAATGCATCCATTCATTGTGTCAACCGCCTGCGGCTTTGTTTTCGCCGCCTTTCAAATACCCATTGCGGCATCTCTTCAGCAGCTTATTGATTATCTCGCGCAAGCTGCCGCACCATGCGCACTGTTTGCCATGGGAGTGACGTTGGCGTTGCGCCCGCTGAAGCGCATTCCGGTGGAGATCGGCTATATCACCGCAGTAAAGCTGCTTGTTTTGCCGACAGTCATGTATCTGTCGCTATCCTGGATCGGCGGGTTCGACCGAAACTGGATCTATGCTGCCGTGCTGCTCGCTGCGCTGCCGACAGCCACAAACGTCTTTGTCATCAGTCAGCACTATAGTGTCTGGCAGGAAAGGGCGTCGGCAACAGTCCTGATCACGACGCTATTGTCGGTCCTGACTTTGCCGGTCGTGCTCTACCTTATTTCATCCGGCTTTTTGACGGTTGAATGGACGCCTTAAACTCTCCGCCAGATCCTTGAAGCTCCGCCCGGGCTCAATTCCTTCGCGCATCAGAATATTGCGCAGGGGACCGGAAGCCGTCAAAAGATGCAGACCAGCGGCACGGGCCACCTGCATTGGCAGGAAATCCGACAGCAGGGAGCGGTTCAGGAGATCGACGCCGAACGTGCGTGTCATGACATCGGCGCGGCGCTGGCGGTTGAAACGATCCCCGGCATCAGCGGTAATCGCAGCCTTCGTCGGAGAACTCAGAAGCTTCACCAGTTCCATGACATCGCGCAGTGAAAGGTTGAGGCCCTGCGCGCCAATCGGGGGAAATGCATGTGCGGCTTCGCCAATGAGTGCGACACGGCCTTTACCAAAACGTTCCGCCATGAGGCTGGAAAGCGGCCAGGCTTCTGGCGCTCCTTCAACGGATACCTGTCCAAGCATGGATTGCATGCGCGTCTCGACAGCCAGAGAGAGTTCTGCCAGCGGCAACGCAAGAAGTCTCTCTGCCTCTTGCGGCTTGACGACCCAGACGAGGCTGGAACGCTTGCCTGGCAGAGGAACCTGTGTGAACGGCCCGGTCTCGGTATGAAACTCTGTCGAGACATTGTTGTGCGGCTGTTCGTGCGAGAAGTTCAGCACGACTGCCGTCTGGGGATAGGCCCACCGCCGGGTAGAGATCCCGGCGAGTTCGCGAACGCGCGATCCCCGACCGTCTGCAGCCACGACGAACTCGGCGGAGAGATTGCTCCCATTATTCAGTGAAAGCGCGACCGAGTCGTTTCCAATACTCAGGGTGTCGAGGCTCGCGTCGATGCGTTGCAGATTGGGCTCAGAAGCGATGGCAGATCTCAGTACCGTCATAAGGTCCTGATTAGGGATATTGTAGCCAAAGGCGTAGAGACCCACATCAGCCGCCCGGAACTGGGCCGGCGGCGCACGCAGTAGCCGTTTGGTGCCGTCCAGGATCTGCATCGTGCTGAGAGCCGCAGCGCTGTCCTGAAGTGTCTCCCAAATGCCGAGACCGTCGATGAAGCGAATGGACTGATCCATCAGTGCAGTCGTTCGATGATCCAGTCGTTCAAAGACAGGCGCGATCAGCGCCACTTTGCGTCCGGCGCGGGCAAGCGCCAATGCCGCGATCGAACCAGCCAGACCTTCACCTATAACTGCGATCTCGAAGTCCTGCATGTCACGTCTTCTTTTCGTTTTGACCTGCGTGCTATTTAAGCAAACTCCGCAAACTTATCCATGGGCTGCCCGGGATAAGGTTGCAAAGCGCGCCGATTGGCCGCATATCGTCAAATCGCGAAATATGTTGGTCGGAGTGGGGCGTGATCAGGCGAATTTTCAATTACCGCAAAGTGCCCTATGCCGAGATCCGTGCCTTCTCCGTGCATGTGTTGACGGCCTCCGGCTCATTTCTGGCGTTCCTCGGCGTTGTCGCTGCCGCAGAGCATCGGTTTGTTGATATGTGGTGGTGGCTTGGCCTTGCCCTTCTGATTGACGGGATCGACGGCCCCATTGCCCGGAAGGTCCGCGTGAAAGAAGTCCTGCCAAACTGGTCCGGTGACACGCTCGACAACATCATCGATTACGTGACCTATGTGCTTCTGCCTGCATTTGCGCTGTATCAAAGTGGTATGATCGGCGAAACCTGGTCCTTCGTCGCCGCAGGAATGATTGTCGTATCGAGCGCCATTTATTACGCCGACATGGGCATGAAGACGGATGAGTATTTCTTCTCCGGCTTCCCGGTGGTCTGGAACATGGTCATCCTCACGCTCTTCGTCATTAAGCCGTCGGAGACTGCGGCTCTTCTGGTCGTCATGGCGGCCGTGATCCTGACCTTCCTACCGATCAACTTCCTGCACCCCGTGCGTGTCAAAAGGCTGCGGCCGCTAAACCTCGGGATTTTTCTGCTCTGGTGCGCGCTGAGCGGCTATTCGCTGCTTCTGCAATTCGAGTCGCCCCCATGGCTTGTCTGGAGCGTGGTGCTAACCGGGATCTATCTCTTCTGTATTGGCGGCATCCTGCAGCTTTTCCCCAGCCTCGGGAAAAGCAGTTAAGTGTTCGCTTAAGCACGTCTTTTCTGTTGTGCGCAGCAACAAAACTTGTATCAATTGAGGGCCGTCCAGCATCGCTGGAAAACTTGCGGCACGTCGCTGTGATAATCGCCTCGGAAGAAGGCGGCATGGCTGAACGTGTGAGGGGATACGAGTGACTGAAACAATCGACAAGGAAGCGGTGCCGCTTCTTCAGGTTCGAGGCTTGACGAAATATTTCGGCAGCTTCGCCGCAAACAACGGCATTGATCTGACGATAGCGCCCGGCGAAATTCATGCGCTTCTGGGTGAGAACGGCGCGGGCAAATCCACGCTCGTCAAAATGCTCTTCGGCGTCCTTCAGCCAAGCGCAGGCGAGATCGTCTGGACCGGCAAGCCACAAACAGTCACATCACCCGGCCATGCGCGTTCGCTTGGTATCGGCATGGTGTTCCAGCATTTTTCGCTGTTTGAAGCACTGACGGTTGCCGAGAATATTGCGCTATCGCTCGATCCAAAGATTCCCCTCGCAAAAATTGCGGAAGAGGCCGCGGCTCTTTCCCGCGCCTACGGCCTGCCACTGGATCCGAGCTCGCATGTCGCCGATCTTTCCGTTGGCGAGCGCCAGCGTATCGAGATCGTTCGCGCGCTTCTGCAAAATCCCAAGCTTATCATTCTGGATGAGCCAACCTCGGTCCTGACGCCGCAGGAGGCGGACAAGCTTTTCGAGACACTCTTCAAGTTGAAGGCTGAAGGACGGTCCGTACTCTACATCAGCCACCGGCTGGAGGAGGTCCAGCGCATCTGTGATCGGGCAACCGTTCTTCGCCACGGCAAGGTTACGGGTGCCTGCGATCCGCGTCAGGAAACGCCAGCATCGCTCGCCCGCATGATGGTGGGGTCGGAAGTTGCCGCCGTTCATCGCGCCGATGCAAATGCTCTCGGAGCCACGCTGGTCGATGTTCGCCGCCTGAATGTGCCTGCACGAACGCCGTTTGCCGTGACGCTGAAGGATGTTTCCCTTCGTGTTCGCGCAGGTGAGGTTCTGGCGATTGCCGGCGTTGCTGGTAACGGCCAAGGCGAGTTGTTTGATGCGCTTTCGGGCGAATATCCGGTTGCCGACGCGGAGACAATCCGCATGCGTGACAAGCCGGTGGGGCGCCTTGGCATCAATGGCCGCCGTATGCTTGGGGCAGGCTTCGTTCCTGAAGAACGCCATGGCCATGCAGCCGTTTCGGATATGTCCCTGTCCGACAATCTTCTACTGTCGCGAAGCCAGTCCGACCGGACGGCATTTCTTGCTGGCGGCTTTGCTTCGGTCATCCGGCATGAGACAATTCGTTCCGCTGCAAAGCGCATCTGCGATATGATGGATGTGCGCAAAAGCGGCGACGACCCGGCGGCAGCTTCCTTGTCTGGTGGCAATCTCCAGAAATTCATCATCGGTCGTGAGCTGGATCGCCAGCCGTCGATCCTCATCGTCAATCAACCCACCTGGGGCGTCGATGCCGGTGCGGCAAGCCGTATCCGCCAAGCCTTGATCGATCTCGCGCGGTCTGGTTCTGCCGTCGTGGTCATCAGTCAGGATCTGGACGAAATCTTTGAAGTTGCGACCAATATTGCGGTTATCTCCGAAGGTCGGCTTTCGCAGCCTTTCCCTGCGGGCGAGCTGACTCTGGAAAAGATCGGCCTCCTCATGGGCGGTATCCATGATTCGACACATGGCGGGGAGACTGCCCATGCGCATTGAGCTTGAAAAGCGCGCCAGCGCTTCCGCCCTGTTCCAGATCGTCTCTCCACTGCTGGCGCTGGCTCTTACGCTTCTGTTCGGCGCACTGATGTTCTGGATGCTGGGCAAGAATCCGGGTCATGCACTGTATGCGTTTTTCATCGAGCCGCTGCTGGAAGTCTGGTCCTTGCATGAACTGGCCATCAAGGCAGCACCTCTCATCCTGATCGCCGTCGGATTGTCGGTCTGCTACCGGTCCAATAACTGGAATATCGGCGCGGAAGGCCAGTTCACCATCGGTGCAATTGTCGGTTCCATCCTGCCGGTTCTTGTGCCGCAGTGGCATTCGCCGCTAGTTTTGCCTTTGATGCTGATCATGGGAGCGATCGGCGGCGCATTGTTCGCTGCAATTCCCGCTCTTCTCAAGACGCGTTTCAACACGAATGAAATCCTGGTCAGCCTCATGCTGGTCTACATCGCCCAGCTGTTTCTGGACTGGCTGGTGCGCGGTCCGTGGCGTGATCCGAAGGGCTTCAACTTTCCGCAGACAATCAGCTTCGCCAAGGAAGCCGTATTGCCGGAACTGCTCGAAAGTGGTCGCGCTCATTGGGCCATCGTCTTCGCGCTTATCGCTGCAGTCGGCGTCTGGTTCATGATGCGTTACATGCTGAAGGGCTTCGAAGTAACCGTGCTGGGACGCTCCGAACGGGCAGGGCGCTTTGCGGGCTTTTCGTCCCGTCGAATGGTGTGGTTCTCGATGATGCTCTCCGGTGCCTTCGCCGGACTTGCCGGAATCTCGGAAGTCTCCGGATCGATCAATCACCTCCAGCCAAGCATTTCTCCGGGCTATGGCTTTACGGCCATCATCGTTGCATTCCTGGGGCGCTTGAACCCGCTTGGCATCATCGTGTCCGGCTTCATTCTTGCGCTTACCTATCTCGGCGGTGAGGCGGCACAGCTATCCATCGGCGTGTCCGACAAGGTAACACGCGTCTTCCAGGGGCTGCTGCTGTTCTTCGTCCTGTCCTGCGATACCCTGATCCTGTATCGCATCCGCATCATTTTTAGCTCGGATCGGGCTGCCGCTGAGGGGAGGTCGTGATCCATGATTGAGGCTATCCTTCTCACCATCATCACCGCTGCAACACCACTGGTCATTGCCGCGATCGGCGAACTCGTGACGGAGCGCGCCGGCGTACTCAATCTCGGCGTCGAGGGCATGATGATCATGGGCGCGGTCTGCGCCTTTGCCGGATCCTATCTCACAGGTTCCCCGCTGCTCGGCGTGTTGTGCGGGATTCTTGGCGGTGCTCTGTTTTCGCTGCTCTTCGGCTTCCTCACGCTCACGCTCGTGACCAATCAGGTCGCTACAGGTCTCGCCCTGACGATTCTCGGTCTTGGGCTCTCTGGCCAGATCGGCGAATCCTTCGTGGGGATACCGGGCGTGAAATTGCAGCCAATCGTGTTCCCGGTTCTGTCGGATATTCCCTTCGTCGGGCCGCTGCTGTTCAAGCAGGACATTACCTTCTACCTCAGCATCGTTCTCATTATCGGTGTGAACTGGTTTCTGTTCAAAAGCCGCACCGGCCTCAAGATGCGTGCGATTGGCGATAACCATGGTTCCGCTCATGCGCTTGGCATCAACGTCATTCGCACACGCTACCTCGCGGTCATGTTCGGTGGCGCCTGCGCGGGTCTCGCCGGTGCGCAGCTTTCTCTCGTCTATACGCCGCAATGGGTGGAGAATATGTCCGCCGGTCGCGGTTGGATTGCTCTGGCGCTCGTGGTCTTCGCCTCATGGCGGCCGTGGCGCGTCTTTGCAGGCGGCTATATTTTCGGCGCTGTCGGCATCCTTCAGTTGCATGCACAGGCGTTCGGCATTGGCGTGCCGTCGCAGTTTTTGTCCATGCTGCCTTACGCAGTCACTATTGTCGTGCTGATCATCATCTCGCATAATCGCCGCACGACGCTCATCAATACGCCAGCATCGCTTGGGAAACCTTTCGTTCCCGATCGGTGAAACGGTAACCGTACAACGAAGCTTCATGCCAAACAGGGGTTGAATATGAAGAAGCTCATTATCGCACTTGCCGCAACGGCAGCCGCACTCGGCGGTCTGTCCAGTGGCGCCCAGGCTCAGGAAAAGACCAAGGTCTGCTTCGTCTATGTCGGCACCAAGACAGATGGCGGCTGGACCCAGGCGCATGACATCGGCCGTCAGCAATTGCAGAAGTCCTTTGGCGACAAGATCGAAACGCCATACCTGGAAAGCGTTCCGGAAGGTCCGGATGCCGAGCGCGCGATCGAACGTATGGCCCGTTCCGGCTGTGCGATGATCTTCACGACGTCTTTCGGCTTCATGGACGCGACCGTCAAGGTTGCCGAGAAGTTTCCGAAGGTAAAGTTCGAGCATGCGACCGGCTTCAAGGCTGCACCGAACCTCGCAACCTATAACTCGCGCTTCTACGAAGGCCGTTATATTCAGGGCCAGATCGCTGCCAAGATGTCCAAGAAGGGCGTCGCAGGCTACATCGCTTCCTTCCCGATCCCGGAAGTGGTGATGGGCATCAACGCTTTCGAGCTTGGCGCGAAGTCGGTCAACCCGAACTTCAAGCTGAAGGTCGTCTGGGCCAACACCTGGTTCGATCCAGGCAAGGAAGCCGATGCCGCAAAGGCTTTGATCGATCAGGGCGTTGATATTCTGACGCAGCACACGGATACGACTGCTCCCATGCAGGTTGCTGCCGAACGCGGCATCATGGCATTCGGTCAGGCGTCTGACATGATCGCTGCCGGTCCTAAGACACAGCTAACTGCAATCGTCGACACCTGGGGCGCCTACTACATCAAGCGCACCAAGGCTCTTCTGGATGGAACCTGGAAGTCGGAGCAGATCTGGGATGGCCTGAAAGACGGCATCCTGACCATGGCGCCCTACACCAACATGCCGGACGATGTGAAGGCAATGGCGGAAGAGACGGAAGCCAAGATCAAGTCTGGCGAACTGCATCCCTTCACCGGCCCGATCAACAAGCAGGACGGCTCCGCCTGGCTCAAGGCTGGCGAAAAGGCTGATGACGGCACGCTGCTGGGCATGAACTTCTACATCGAAGGCGTTGACGACAAGCTTCCGAAGTAAGCTTTGTCACCACGTTGATTTGTTGAGCCGCTTGCCTTCATGGCAGGCGGCTTTTTCGTTTCGACATATTTCGAAACAGAACTTGAAGCAGCCCAACACCGACGTTCTTGGCCTGTTAATCGAAACGCTGCTAAAAGCGGCTCGAATTTACATGGAGAGTCGTATGGCCCGCACCTGTCTCGCTGTCATTCTCGCCGCTGGCGATAGCACGCGCATGAAGTCATCAATGTCCAAGGTGCTGCATCCGATCGCCGGATTACCGATGATCTCGCATGTCATGCGAGCGGTAAGGGATGCAGAGATTCAGGATGCTGTGCTGGTGCTGGGCCGCGATGCGGATGCGGTGGCAAAAGCTGGGGCAGTCGAGGGAATGACGGTCTCCACCGTCCTGCAGACAGAGCGCAAGGGCACAGGTCATGCCGTCCTGATGGCGCGCGATGCGATCGCCAAGGGTTTCGACGAAATACTCGTGACCTATGGTGACGTTCCGCTGGTTCGATCGGAAACTTTCCAGAACGCACGGTCACTTCTGAGCTCAGGCGCCGATCTTGTCGTGATCGGCTTTGAGGCTGCCGATCCCACAGGATATGGTCGGCTTCTTGTCGAAGATGGTCAGCTTGTCGCGATTCGCGAACATAAAGACGCGACGGAGGAGGAGCGTAAAGTCACCCGTTGCAACAGCGGCCTGATGGTCATTAACGGGGCCAGGGCGCTTGGCTGGCTGGAGAAGATCGACAACAAGAATGCCAAAGGCGAGTATTATCTGACGGATCTTGTTGAGATCGCCCGCGCCGACGGAGCGAAGGTCGTGGCAGTGGATGCGCCGGAAGCAGAACTGGCCGGCTGCAACACGAGGGCGGAACTGGCGTTGCTGGAAGCCAGCTGGCAGAACCGCCGCCGTCACGAAATCATGCTGTCGGGCGTCTCGATGATTGCGCCGGAAACCGTCTTCCTCGCCTTCGATACGGTGCTCCAACAGGACGTTCTGGTAGAGCCGAATGTCGTTTTCGGTCCCGGCGTTACCGTGGAAAGCGGCGCTGTCATCCACGCCTTCTCGCATCTGGAGGGAGCTCACGTAGCGTCAGGTGCGACGGTCGGTCCTTTTGCACGCCTGCGACCCGGTGCAGATCTTGGACCGGATTCGAAGGTTGGCAATTTCTGCGAAGTGAAGAAGGCGACAATCGGCAAGGGTGCGAAGGTCAACCACCTGACCTATATCGGTGACGCATCTATCGGCGCTGGTTCGAACATCGGCGCGGGAACGATTACCTGCAATTACGATGGCATAAACAAGCACGAGACACGCATTGGCGAGAACGCGTTTATTGGCTCGAATTCGGCACTCGTCGCGCCGGTCTCGATTGGCAATGGCGCCTATGTGGCATCTGGCAGCGTCATCACTGAAAACGTGCCGGATGAAGCGCTTGCCTTCGGACGCGCAAGGCAGGAAGTGAAGCCTGACCGTGCAAAGCAGGTGCGCGAGCGCGCGCTTGCGTTCAAGGCCGCGAAGAAGGCAGGTCAGTAACACTTTGTCGGTTACTGTAAGAAATTGAATTTGACCGGCGCTCTCATTGCGCCTTGCGTGCAGTGCGATAGAGATTGCGCGCTCGCAGTTATCGGAAGAGGTTTTCATGTGCGGAATTGTTGGCATCGTTGGCAAGGAGCCCGTTGCAGAGCGTTTGGTTGATGCGCTGCGGCGGCTGGAATATCGCGGCTATGATTCCGCAGGTGTTGCCACGATCCACGATGGCGCGATGGATCGCCGCCGCGCAGAAGGCAAGCTTTTCAATCTCGAAAAGAAACTGGCCGGTGAACCGCTGCCCGGCACCATCGGTATTGCTCACACGCGCTGGGCGACGCATGGCGTTCCAAACGAAACCAATGCCCATCCGCATTTCGTTGAAGGCGTGGCGGTCGTCCACAACGGCATCATCGAGAACTTTTCAGAACTGCGCGATGAACTGACGGCAGAAGGTGCCGTTTTCACCAGCCAGACGGATACCGAGGTTGTCGCGCATCTTCTGGCAAAGTTCACACGTGAGGGGATGGGGCATCGCGATGCGATGCTGGCCATGTTGAATCGCGTTACCGGCGCCTATGCGCTGGTTGTGATGTTTCAGGATGATCCGGGTACGATCCTCTCGGCGCGCTTTGGCCCTCCGCTTGCGGTTGGCCATGGTCGCGGCGAAATGTTCCTGGGCTCGGATGCCATCGCGCTCGCACCATTCACAAACCAGATCACCTATCTGGTCGATGGCGATTGTGCGGTTCTGACCGCCAACGGCGTGACGATCACCGATTTTGCGGGCAAGCCGGTCGAGCGCCCGGTTCAGATCTCGCAAGCGGCTGCCCTGATGGTGGACAAGGGTAACCACCGCCACTTCATGGAAAAGGAAATCTACGAGCAGCCGGAAATCATTTCTCACGCGCTCAGCCACTATGTCGATTTTGCCTCTGGCTCCATCAAACAGAAGGCCGAGGCGATCGACTTCGCAAACCTTCGCAGCCTTGCCATCTCCGCCTGCGGCACCGCCTATCTGTCCGGTCTCGTCGGCAAGTACTGGTTCGAACGCTATGCGCGCTTGCCGGTGGAAATCGATGTGGCATCGGAATTCCGCTATCGCGATATTCCGCTGTCGAAAGATCAGGCCGCGCTCTTCATCTCCCAATCGGGGGAAACCGCCGACACGCTTGCCTCTCTGCGCTACTGCAAGGAAGAAGGCCTGCCGATTGGCGCCGTCGTCAATGTGAAGGAATCGACGATTGCGCGTGAAGCAGACGCAATTTTCCCAATTCTCGCCGGGCCGGAAATCGGCGTGGCTTCGACGAAAGCCTTTACCTGCCAGCTCGCCGTTCTGGCTGCGCTCTCTATTCAGGCGGGCCGCGCAAGAGGCACCTTGACCGAGGCGCAGGAAAAGGAGCTTGTTCGCCATCTCATCGAGATGCCGCGCATCATGAGCAAGGTGCTGAACCTCATCCAGCCACAAATCGAGCAGCTTTCGCGGGATCTCTCGCGCTTCAAGGATGTGCTCTATCTGGGCCGCGGCACCAGCTATCCGCTGGCGATGGAAGGCGCTCTGAAGCTCAAGGAAATCTCCTATATCCATGCGGAAGGTTATGCCGCCGGAGAGTTGAAGCACGGCCCGATCGCCCTGATCGACGAGCATATGCCGGTGATCGTTATCGCTCCGCATGACCGCTTCTTCGAAAAGACGGTCTCGAACATGCAGGAGGTCGCAGCACGCGGCGGAAAGATCATCTTTATCACCGATGAAAAGGGCGCTGCTGCATCAAAACTCGCCACCATGGCAACGATCGTGTTGCCGAACGTGGATGAAGTCATTGCACCAATGATATTCGCCCTGCCTATCCAGTTGCTCGCCTATCACACGGCCGTCTTCATGGGCACCGATGTCGACCAGCCCCGCAATCTGGCAAAATCGGTCACCGTCGAGTGACCGGGAGCAAGGTTTCAGCCTTGCCAAATATTAATCGATACGCACTTGCGAGGCGGGGAGAGGTCCGGCATTGTCCGGGTTCACCCGCCTTCAACGGCAGTGCAGCATGATTCTTGGAAGTAGTGGATGGAAAGCCCGGAACGCATAACGCTCGCCGGTCGGCTTCGGAATAACTTCCTGACCGGTCTGATCATTTGTGCGCCATTGGCCATCACGATCTGGCTGACCTTTGCTTTCATCGATTGGGCAGACAGCTGGGTAACACCCTACATTCCACAGCGTTACAATCCTCAGTACTATTTCGACATCACCATTCCGGGCCTTGGCCTGCTCATCGCGATGATTCTGATCACCGTGATCGGGTTTCTGGTCAAAAACCTCATTGGTCGGTCGATCGTCAATTTTGGCGAGTCGATCCTGAACCGCACGCCCTTGGTGCGTACGCTCTATAAGAGCCTGAAGCAGATTTTCGAAACTGTGCTCAAGGATCAGTCGACCTCGTTCAAGAAGGTCGGTCTTGTTGAGTTCCCTTCACCTGGAACCTGGGCGCTGGTCTTCATCGCGACGGAAGCGCAAGGCGAACTGGCACATCGCTTTAACGAAATGGGACAGGAAATGATTGCTGTGTTCCTGCCACCGACGCCTGTACCAACCGCGGGCTTCCTGATGTTCGTGCCGAAGGAAAAGTTGATCATTCTGGACATGTCGCCTGAAGATGCGGCCAAGCTGCTGATTTCCGGGGGGCTTATCGCGCCGGAGTGGACGCCAAGGCCAGTCGTGAACTGAGCGTAAGCTTCATCGGACTGTCATCAATCGCTCATAGATACAATCGGCGATCACACCATGTTCAACTTTGCGCCAGATCGACAGGCGCAGCGCAGGGCAGACATGGGTTCTCCACCTCAAAGGATTGTTCTCATGAAGTCTCCATCCACGTTTGCACGCCGTTGCGCCAGCCTTGCACTGGCAGCCTCTGTATTTGCGATGCCATTCGCAGTCCATGCTGAAGGCTCGGTATCAGCAGCCGGTATCACCATTTCCACCAAGGGTCTCGTCGCCGTTGGTCGTATCCCCGCGAACCAGAAAGACAAGTTCAACGAAACCTTCGGGTCGGGTTCGGGTATGGCGATTGATCCGACCGCATGGAAGAAGGACGGAGATGCTTATACCGGAGCGCTCTGGCTGCTTCCGGATCGTGGCTACAACGTCGAAGGGACCACTGATTACAATGACCGCCTGAACCGGATCGAATTCCGCCTGACCCCCGCAGCCGGCGCCGTACCTGCCGAGAAGCAGCAGAAGGGTCTGGAGGCAAAACTCGCTGATACAATCCTTCTGACGGACGATCAGGGGAAGAACATGACGGGGCTTGATCCTGAATCCGGAACGCGCCCGGCATCCGGCAAGCTACCGCTTCTCCCGCAGGCGCGCATGGGCAAGATTGCACTCGATCCTGAAGCGATTGTTCGTCTGAAGGATGGCTCATTCCTGATCAGTGATGAATATGGTCCCTACATCTACCACTTCACCGCAGATGGTAAGATGGTCTCGGCTATGCAGCCGCCGAAATCACTGTTGCCGATGCGCAAGGGCGAGGTGAACTTCTCTTCCAATAACGTCGATGCAGACGGCAAGAAGCCTGATCCCAAGGATCCGGACACCGGGCGCCAGAACAACCAGGGCCTCGAAGGCATGTCGATGACTCCGGACGGTAAGCTCGTGATTGCTGTTCTTCAGTCTGCGGTACGTCAGGATGGTGGCGATTCCGGCCAGACCCGCATGAATACGCGTGCGTTGGTGTATGATGCCGCTGACATCGACAATCTAAAACTGCTGCACGAATACGTCGTGCCGCTACCCACCTTTGATAACAAGGGTAAAGTGGCCGTTGCCGCGCAGAGTGAAATCGTCGCCCTGTCCGACAAGGCCTTCCTCATGCTGGCCCGTGACAGCAATAACGGTCAGGGACTGAAGGGCGATACGTCGGTGTACCGCAAGATCGTTGCCGTCGATCTGTCTAACGCAACGGACATTGCCAACACCAGTTTTGATGCTGACAAGCCGGTGGCTCCCAAGGGCGTTGTCGATGCTTCGGTCAAGCCTGCCACGCTCACGCCTTTCATCGATCTGAACGACAGTGCTGAGCTCGATCGCTTCGGGCTGCACAATGGCGCCCCGAACGATAAGAACAATCTTTCGGAAAAATGGGAAGCGATGAGCATCGCAAGCGCGCTCGATGCCAATGCGCCGGATGATTACTTCCTGTTCGTTGCCAACGACAACGACTTCCTGACACAGGACGGTTATCAGGTCGGTGCCGCCTACAAGGCTGCAGATGGCGCGGACGTCGATACCATGTTCCAGGTCTTCCGCGTCACACTTCCGGGCGTGAAGCAGTAATATCAACTGAGACAGGAGGGGATTGCCCGTCCTGTCTCTTGCTCTCGCAACAGTTACGGATTTCAGGAGCTGACGGAAACAACCACGGTTCCCATGGGGAAACTGATTGCTCCGAAAGTGCCAACTGCCTTATCGACGCCGGATGGGACGGAGAGAGTGTTTCCGGGTGGATTGGACGCATCGATAGTGAGGGTTTCTTGTCCTGCGACTTTGTCGCCCTTCCAGAACTGAATGTTCAGCGTTGCTACCCCTCCACTTACATTCTCTACAAGTAACCGATAGGCGCTGATAACCGAAGTTGGGGTGACAGGCACCTCGAATGAGGACGCGCCTGCCTGAAAGTCGGAAACGGAAAAATTAACCTGAAAGCTATTTGACATAATTCAATCCTCAAGTTTGACGGCTTAAAGTACTTCTTGAGGTTGAATTTATTATGAACAACACGCCATGATAATTGCCGCTATCCAGCCCGCAGATATCGGATCGCCTCATCGCGCCGATGCAGGTAGAGCAGAACGCGAAGCGCTTGCCCGCGTTCACTTGTCAGTTCCGGATCTCGTTCCAGGATGTAGGTCGCATCCTTGCGGGCGATTTCCAGCAGGTCGCCATGGGCCTCAAGGCTTGCGATACGAAAGCCGGGTGTGCCGGATTGCCGCGTTCCCAGCAATTCGCCTTCGCCACGAAGTTTTAGATCCTCCTCCGCGATCAAGAACCCATCTTCGCTGTCTCGCAAAATGGAAAGGCGCGCCCGACCAGTTTCGCTAAGCGGTCCCTTGTAGAGCAAAATGCAGGTTGAAGCCTCGTCGCCACGACCAACGCGCCCGCGCAACTGATGCAGTTGCGCAAGGCCGAACCGTTCCGCATGCTCGATGACCATGATCGTTGCATCGGGAACGTCGACGCCAACTTCGACAACGGTCGTTGCGACAAGCATTCGCAGTTCCCCGGCCTTGAAGGCCGCCATAACCGCATCCTTTTCCGGACCGGTCATCCGCCCATGAACAAGACCCACCTTGGGACCCAGTGCCTTTGCAAGAACCGCGTGTCGCTCTTCTGCCGACATCAGTTCGGAAAGATCCGATTCCTCAACGAGAGGGCAGATCCAATACGCTTTCTTGCCGTCGGCAATGGCTGCGCGCAGACGTGCTACGATCTCGTCTGTCCGCTCCGTCGGCACCGTCACGGTCTGGATTGGCTTACGGCCCGCTGGCTTCTCCGTCAGTTTGGAGACATCCATGTCGCCGAAGGCTGCGAGTACCAGCGTGCGCGGGATTGGTGTTGCTGTCATGACGAGCAGATGCGGGTTCGCACCTTTGGCCGTTAGCCGCAAACGCTGGTGAACACCAAAGCGGTGCTGCTCGTCCACCACTGCCAGCATGAGGTCGTGATAGATAATGGCGTCCTGAAACAGCGCATGGGTGCCGATGATGATCTGCGCCTCCCCGGAGGCAATTCGGCTCAGAACCTCGTCGCGCTCCTTGCCCTTTACCCGTCCAGTCAGAACCTCCACCTTCAGCCCGACCGCCGCACCGAAGCGGGAAATCGTAGCATGGTGTTGCCGGGCAAGAATTTCGGTCGGCGCCATCAGCACAGCCTGTCCGCCTGCCTCGACGACGTCAGCCATGGCCATAAGCGCCACAAGCGTCTTGCCCGCGCCGACATCGCCCTGCACCAGCCGCAACATGCGCTCCGGCTTTTCCATGTCCTGCAGAATTTCGGAAATTGCCGTCTGCTGGCTGTTTGTCAGCGAAAAGGGCAGGGTCTTGCGAATGGCTTCCCGCAAACTACCCTGTACCTTGATCGGTCGGCCCGCCGCCTTGCGCATGCGCTGACGAACAAGCGCCAGAGAAACCTGGCCCGCCAGAAATTCATCATAGGCCAGACGGCGGCGCGCAGGCGTCTGAGGGTCGAGATCGGCTGCATCCCGAGGATCGTGCAGGCGGCGGAAGGCATCCGCGGTCGAGGGCAAGCCCTGTTTCTGCTGAAGCGGAATATCCATCCATTCCGGCAGGTTGGGCAGACGTGCAAGCGACCCCTCTACGGCCCTGCGAATGACTTTCGGAACCAGACCGGCCGTCATGGGATAGACCGGCTCTACCAGGGGCATATCGGCCGCTTCGGATGCCTTCACCATCAGGTCCGGATGCACCATGGAGGCACGGCCATTGAACCAGTCCACCTTGCCGCTGACGAGGATCTCTTCGTCGATGGGGAGGGCTTTTTCGAGCCAGTTGCCTTTCACCTTAAAGAAGGTCAGCGCCAATTCGCCGGTCTCATCGCGCAGGAACACGCGATACGGCATGTTGCTCTTGCCCGGTGGAGGCGGCTGATGCCGGTCAACATGGCCCTGCACAGTCACGATCACGCCTTCCGGTGCCAACGCAATGCCCGGGCGGTTTCTGCGATCAATCAACGACGAGGGGGCGTGGAAGAGGATATCCACCACGCGGCAGTCATCCGCATCCTCGCGGTTGGTGACGCGGGCAAGCAGTTCTGCCAGTTTTGGGCCGATGCCGGGCAGGCTTGAGACGGACGCAAAGAGCGGATCGAGAAGGGCTGGACGCATGGCCGGGAAAATGCGCTGGAAAATGCATGTTTGGCAAGGCTGACAAGCAGAAGTTTTCGGCCTATATGACGCGTACAAACAGGGTACACGCTCATGACAGGACTGTCGCGCAGCAGCGCTGATCTCGATCCCCGCCGTCGTCGCATTCTTTATCGGTGCTGGCACCGTGGGATTCGCGAAATGGATCTCGTGTTCGGACAATTTGCCGAAAATGAAATCGCCTCTCTTTCGGATCAGGAACTCGATGAATTCGAGACGATCATGGCCGAAGAGGATCAGGATCTGAACCGTTGGATCACCGGTGCCGATCCCGTACCTGCGCATCTGCAAACGCCGATGTTCGAGCGACTTTGCAAATACCGGCCTGACTTCGATATCGTGACGATTGCCTCCCTCGCTGAGAAGCACGGTCCGCGTTCATGATTTCTGGCTTCGATGCGAAAAAACTGGCCGCTTCGGCGGCAGGGTTCACTGTTGCCAACGTGCAGGCGGGCATGGAGCCTTTCCTGCTGGCGGAAATGGCCCGGGCAGGGCAGCCGGTTGCCTATGTCATGTCGGACGGCCACCGGATGGCGGACCTCGAGCAGATGCTCGGCTTTGTTGCGCCAGACATCCCGGTGCTGACGCTACCCGCCTGGGACTGCCTGCCTTATGACCGTGTTTCGCCGAGCGCTGATACCTCGGCAAGACGTCTCGCCGCTCTCTCTGGCCTGATTGCCCACGCGCGCAAACCGCATCCGGCAATCGTGCTGGTGACCGTCAATGCGATGATGCAGAAAATTGCGCCAGCCGACGTGATTGAAAGCCTCGCCTTCTCGGCCAAGCCCGGCAATACGATCCGCATGGATGACATCGCGGCCCGGTTGGAGCGAAACGGCTTCGACCGTGTGCCGACCGTGCGCGAAGTCGGCGAGTTTGCCGTTCGCGGCGGCATCCTCGATGTCTTCGTTCCCGGAAGCGAGGAGCCGGTTCGACTGGACTTCTTCGGCGACACATTGGAAACCATTCGCACCTTCGACCCGGCCAGCCAGCGAACGACAGGTCAGGCCCGCGCGCTCGATCTGAACCCGATGAGCGAGGTGACGCTGACGCCGGAAACCATCAGCCGTTTCCGCAAGTCATATCTCTCCACATTCGGCGCGGCAACGCGTGACGATGCGCTTTATCAGGCGGTGTCTGAAGGCCGCCGCTATGCGGGCATGGAGCATTGGCTTCCCCTGTTTTATGAGAAGCTGGAAACAGCATTCGATTATCTTTCCGGTTTCCGTATCGTCACCGACCATACGGCGCGTGAAGCTGCGCTGGAGCGTTCAAAGCTCATTCTGGATTATTATGAGGCGCGCCAGTCGTCCGGCACCGGCGGCAAGGGCGGCGCCGCACAGTCGGCTCCTTACAAGCCTCTGTCGCCCGGCCAGCTTTATCTGGAGGGCAAAGGCTTCGGCGCGCTGCTGGATGCCGTCCACGCCATTCGCCTGACGCCGTTCAATGAGCACGAGGGCGAGAGCCGCAAGATCGTGACGGTCGATGCCCATGCCGGTCCGCGGTGGGCGAAGGCGCAGGCAGAAGCCGAGCAGCAGTCGCGTGACGAACGGACAAACGTGTTCGATCTCATCGTGAAGCACATTGCCGACAAGCGCGCCGAGGGCTCGAAAGTACTGATCACCGGTTGGTCCGCCGGTTCGCTGGATCGGCTTCTCCAGGTGCTGGACGAGCATGGCCTGAAGCGCATCAAGCAGATCGAGAAACTTGCCGATCTCCGCAGGCTGGACAAGGGCGAGGCGGCTTCCGCCGTCCTCAGTCTCGAAGCAGGCTTTGAAACCGGCGATCTCGTCATCATCGGCGAGCAGGATATTTTGGGCGACCGTATGGTTCGCCGTTCCAAGCGCCGCAAGCGTGGCGCGGACTTCATCTCGGAAGTCGCAGGCCTCGATGAAGGCTCTCTGGTCGTTCATGCCGAACACGGCATCGGGCGCTTTGTCGGCCTCATCACGATTGAGGCCGCGGGCGCGCCCCGTGCCTGCCTTGAGCTTCACTATGCCGATCAGGCCAAGCTCTTCCTCCCGGTCGAAAATATCGACCTCCTGTCGCGTTATGGATCTGACGCTGCGGAAGCCCAGCTCGATAAACTGGGCGGTGGTGCCTGGCAGGCTCGCAAGGCCAAGCTCAAGAAGCGCCTGCTGGACATGGCCGATGCGCTGATCAAGCTCGCAGCCACGCGCATCACGCGCCGAGCACCGGTCTTGGAAACGCCTGAAGGGCTGTACGACGAATTCGCCGCACGCTTCCCCTATGATGAGACGGAAGATCAGGCGAATGCCATCGATTCCGTGCGGGAGGATCTGGCCGCCGGTCGCCCGATGGATCGCCTCGTCTGTGGTGACGTCGGCTTCGGCAAGACGGAAGTGGCGCTCCGTGCTGCATTCTTCGCCGCCATGAATGGCGCGCAGGTGGCCGTCGTCGTGCCGACCACCTTGCTCGCCCGGCAGCATTTCAAGACGTTCCGCGAGCGCTTCCGCGGCCTGCCAATCCGGGTGGAACAGGCATCGCGCCTCGTGACCACAAAGGAGATGAACCAGACGAAGAAGGATCTGTCCGAGGGCAAGGTCGATATCGTCGTCGGCACCCATGCGCTGCTCGGCACCGGCATCAAGTTCGCCAATCTCGGTCTGCTCATCATCGACGAGGAGCAGCATTTCGGCGTCAAGCACAAGGAAAAGCTGAAGGAGCTGAAGAGCGACGTTCACGTTCTGACGCTGTCCGCGACGCCAATCCCGCGCACACTGCAACTGGCCATGACCGGCGTTCGCGAGCTCTCGCTGATCACCACACCGCCGGTGGATCGCATGGCGGTTCGCACCTTCATCTCGCCGTTTGATCCTTTGGTCATCCGCGAAACTCTGATGCGCGAGCATTATCGCGGTGGACAAAGTTTCTATGTCTGCCCGCGTCTGGCCGACTTGCCGGATATTCAGGCCTTCCTGCAATCGGATGTGCCTGAATTGAAGGTGGCGATTGCTCATGGGCAGATGCCAGCGGGCGAGTTGGAAGACATCATGAACGCGTTCTACGACGGCAAATATGATGTGCTTCTGTCCACCACCATCGTCGAATCCGGCCTGGACGTTCCGACGGCCAATACGCTGATCGTTCACCGCGCCGATATGTTCGGTCTGGCGCAGCTCTATCAGTTGCGTGGACGTGTTGGCCGTTCGAAGGTTCGCGCCTTTGCGCTGTTCACATTGCCGGTCAACAAGCAGTTGACGACCACCGCAGAGCGCCGCCTCAAGGTTCTGCAGTCGCTCGATACGCTGGGCGCGGGCTTCCAACTGGCCAGCCACGACCTCGATATTCGCGGTGCAGGAAATCTTCTGGGCGAAGAGCAGTCTGGTCACATCAAGGAAGTCGGCTTCGAGCTTTACCAGCAGATGCTGGAAGAAGCGGTGGCCGAGGTGAAGGGCGAAGACGAGATTCTGGACACAGGTTGGTCGCCACAGATCTCTGTCGGCATCACGGTCATGATCCCGGAAAACTATGTGCCGGATCTACACCTGCGCATGGGTCTTTATCGTCGTCTTGGTGAGTTGACCGAGTTGAAGGAAATCGATGGCTTCGGCGCCGAGATGGTGGACCGTTTCGGGCCCATGCCAGTCGAGGTGCAGAACCTGCTGAAGGTCGTCTTCATCAAGTCGCTCTGCCGTACGGCCAATGTCGAAAAGCTGGAAGCTGGTCCGAAGGGCGTCGTCCTGCAGTTCCGCGACAAGCAATTCCCCAATCCGGCTGGACTGGTGGGCTATATCGCGAAACAGGGCAGCATGGCGAAGATCCGGCCGGATCACAGCGTGTTCCTGAACCGCGATCTACCGACACCGGAAAAGCGCCTCAGCACGGCAGCACAGATCATGGTTCAACTCGCGGATCTGGCAAAGCAGGCATGAATGCGTAAAGCGGTCAGGCCGGGTTGTCCGGCTTGACCGCCAGAGCCGCCTCGCTTTGTCCTGCGACCGGCGGCGGCAGGCTGGTACCTCGCTTGCGTTCACGAATGAGCGTCAAAAGCCCGGAACCGACGATGAGGGCGATACCCACCGCCATCCAGCGGTCAACCGAATCGCCAAACACAAAGTAGCCGAGCAGGATTGCCCATAGCATCTGGCTGTACTGGATCGGGGTCACGATCGCCGCCGGCGCGTAGTAGGATGCAATCATCAGAAGCACGGTACCAACAGCCGCCAGCAGTCCGAAGGCTGTCAGCAGAACAAAGTCCCAAGCCGTTGGCATCATCAGGGTCGGCAGCATCAGCACCGCGCAGATGATGAGACTGCCGAGAATTCCGGCGCCGTACATCGAGATGTTTTTCTCGCTTGGACCCAGCTTGCGGTAGATGATGACGGAGACGGCACCGGTGAAGCCTGAAGCGAGTGCCGTCAGGTGACCGAAAGACAGTTCTCGAAATCCGGGTCGCAAGACGACGAGTACGCCGATAAAGCCGATAATCACGGCTGCCCAGCGCTTTGCTCCCACCCGCTCCTTCAAGAAAATGACCGACATGATCGTCGCGAACGACGGCAGGAGGAAGATCAGACAGAATGCTTCCGCCATGGAGAGTTCGGTGAAGGCGATGATACTGCCGACAGTACCGATCGTGGCGCAGACAAAGCGCAGCAGCCAGAGCGGGCGGTTGGTGGTGCGCACCATGTCGCTCCATCGGTCGCCCTTTTTCAGCAGGAACGGGACCGCCGCAAAGCCAACCACCGTTCCAATGAAGCCTGCCTGAAAGGCCGGAACGCGTCCTTCGACGAGTTTCACGGCAGCATCGCTGAAGGAGTAGGCTGCAAAGCAGAGAAAGGCGATGAAAATGCCTTTGAGGGTCGTATCTTGACTGGACAAGGGAGCGATTCCGGCAGGTGTTGTCGTGCCGGATTAGGCTTCTCTTACAAAGGCGTCAATTCAAGTTCGCGCGGGCTTCTGCTTTTGCTTTCGCAATGTCCACGAATGCGTTGGCCAGCACATCCGGCGTTTGAGCCCCACTCACCGCGTATTGCTGCTCGATGATGAAGAAGGGAACCCCGTTGACGCCCATCTTCTGCGCGGCCTCGATCTCGCCAAGAACAGTGTCGATGTCGGCATCCGAATCGAGCAATGCTGCAACAACATCATGCTGGAGGCCGGACTGAACAGCGATGTCCAGCAGAACATGTGTATCGCCGATATTGCGGCCTTCCTCGAAGTTCGCCTTGAACAGAGCCGTCACGACACGGTCCTGCACATCGCGACCCTCCATTGAGGCCCAATGGATCAAGCGATGCGCATTCAATGTGTTGGGGCCGACTTTGATCGCTTCGAAATTGAAGTTGATTCCAACGTCACGGCCGAGTTCTGTCAGCATATCGTGAGCGCGCTTGACGGCTTCCGCACCGCCCAGCTTTTTCTCAAGCGCGGCCTTCTGGTCAACGCCCTCGGCGGGGTAGTCAGGATTCAGGCGGTAGGGTCGCCAGTTGATGTCGATCTGCACCTGATCTTGCACTTCAGCAATCGCGAGTTCGAGACGCGCCTTGCCAAGATAGCACCATGGGCAAACCACATCGGATACAAGGTCAATGGTCAGCTGTTCCATCAGGGCCATCCGTCAGTTGGTTCGTTCGTTACTTACTTCTGCGCCCGCACATCCCACCAGGTAGGAAGCTGGTAGCCATAAAGCGGAAGTTTGTCGCTATGCTCTATGTACTTCCAGCGCGCAACCCATTGTTCCGGAATGTGATAGAGCGGCACAAGATAATTGCCGGCAAGCAGCAAGCGGTCGTAAGCCCGTACCGCAGTTTCAAAATCTTCGCGGGAGCGAGCGTTCAGCATGGCCTGGATGATGCGGTCGACATCTGGATCGGCCAAACCGGCAAAGTTGAAACTGCCTTGGCGGTCCTTGGAATCACTTCCCCACCGGCCAATCTGCTCGATGCCGGGCGAAAGCGAGGAGGGGTAGGATTTCATGATGATGTCGTAATCAAAGTTGCCGGAACGACTCTGATACTGCGCATCATCGACCGTGCGGATCGACAGATCGACCCCGATCATCTTCAGCGTTCTCTGGAAGGAAATGGCGACTTTTTCCTGGTCCTGATTCTGGGTCATGATCTCGAAGGCCATTGGCACGCCGGACTCATTCACCATCTTGCCACCCTTGATGGTGTAGCCGCCCTTCTTCAGGGTTTCTACCACATCACGCAGCACCTTCCGGTCGCCACCGGAGCCATCCGTTGCAGGAAACTCGGTCTTGCCATCAAGGATGTTCTTCGGGATCTTCTTCACTGCGTCGCCGAGCAGCGCCAGTTCTTTCTGATCCGCTGGTTTTCCCAGGGAGGACAGGCTGGAATTCTGCCAATAGCTCTGCGTACGCGTATAAGCGCCGTCAAACAGGTTGCGATTGGCCCATTCGAAATCAAATGCCGTCGCCAGAGCCTTTCGAACATGCTCGTTCTGGAAGGCAGGGCGCCGAAGATTGAAGACGAAGCCGAGCATGCCGGAGGGAACATTCGGCTTGAATACGTCCTTGATGACATCGCCGCTGCTCACTGCCGGAAAGTCGTAGGCACGTGACCAGTGAGTCGGATTGCCTTCCAGGTAGACGTCGATTGCACCCTTCTTGAATGCCTCGAACAGGGTGTTTTCCTGAAGGAAATATTCGACCGACAACTCATCGTAATTGTCGAACCCGACCTTGGAAGGGATGTCCTTGCCCCAGTAATTCGGATCTCTTTCATACACGATCTTCTGGCCGGGATTGACTGTCTTCACCTTGTAGGGACCGGAACCCGTCGGAATCGTCAACGAGGATTGATCAAACGTTGCAGCGTTTATGATGTGCTTTGGCAGGATGGGAGTGCCAGAGGCGAGGATAAGCGGAAACTCCCTGTCCGCCAGCTTGTTGAACGTGAAGCGCACGCTTCGCTCGCCAATTTTTTCCATTTTCTCGACGGGCTTGAGGCGGGCATTGAAAGGCGTGCGGCCCTTGTCCCGCAGGACCTCCATGCTGAAAATGACGTCTTCCGGCGTGACCGGCTGCCCATCGGACCATTTCGCCTTCGGATTCAGATTGAACTGGATATAGGTCCGCGCCTCATCCCATTCGACGCTTTCCGCCAGCAACCCATAGAGCGTGAAAGGCTCATCGGACGAACGAACCATCAGGCTCTCGTAAACAAGGTTGCCGAAGATGTTGTCCCACATCCCCCGCGCGGTTGTACGGATGCTCTTCAGATTGAACGGATTGAGACTATCGTACGTGCCGACGACGCCATAAGCGATCTTGCCGCCCTTTTTGACAGATGGATTGACGTATGGGAAATTCTTGAAGTCGGCTGGTAGCGCAGGATTTCCGTGCATTGCAATGCCATGGACAGGTTCCGCACGGGCGGCCCCTGCCAAGGCAAGCAAAATAAAGGAAAGCGTGGTCAAACGGCGCATGGTCTTACGTCCTGTCAAAGTCGATTCGCTGCGAGCCTAGCCTATAGCTCGCAATGACTTCAATCGGCGGACCTAAAAGATCAATATGCCGTGTAGTTTCGCAAAACTAATGCTGGATATCCGCCGCCACGCGATGTAACAGGGGTGCAAATCGGGTGGGTCATTCAAATGCCTCATTTGAACGACAGTGGAGCGACACCGCACCCGGCATGAAGCGGCACAGCTGCTTCTCACAACCGCTTTCAGGAGACGGATCTCGGTATGATGCTTAAGGCAAACAAGGTTCTGCGGACTGCCATGTCCGCCCTCGCACTTTCATTCGGCGCAGCGCCAGTAGCAGCACTGGCGCAAGATGGTGCCGCACCGGCTGGCGCTCCGCCACTTG
Source organism: Rhizobium sp. Root149 (assembly GCF_001427345.1). Lineage (NCBI taxonomy): Bacteria > Pseudomonadati > Pseudomonadota > Alphaproteobacteria > Hyphomicrobiales > Rhizobiaceae > Rhizobium > Rhizobium sp. Root149. The sequence continues at coordinate 784,672 of NZ_LMGD01000012.1, read as the reverse complement.
GCTGGTTCAAGACCTGCGACAAGCAGGACGACAGCGATGTCTGCGCCGTCCAGAACGTTCTTCTCTCGCAGAACGGTCAGCTGATCACGGCAGTCGGCCTCATCACCGTCGAAGGCAAGGTCAACCGCAAGATCCTTCAGGTCTCCGTTCCGTCCGCTCGCCTCATTCAGCCTGGCGTCGTGATGCAGATCGATGGCGGCAAGGGCCAGAAGCTCGATTACGTACTCTGCATCCCGGACCGTTGCACGGCTGAAGTGGTTCTGACCGACGCCATGATCGCGAGCCTGAAGAAGGGCAGCGAAGTCGTATTTACGTCCATCAATTTCCGTCGCGCTCCGAATCCGATCAAGGTCGCACTGAGCGGCTTTACCGGTGCATTCGATGGTGCGCCGATCTCGCAGTCGCAACTGGCAGAGAGCCAGCGCAATCTGCAGGAAAGCATGCAGAAGAAGGCAGAAGAAGCGCGTAAGAAGCTTGAGGACGCCCAGAACGCTGCCAAGACCGGCCAGTAAGGCCGGTCCATACAAGTTTATCCGAAAAAGGGGATGCCATCCGGCATCCCCTTTTTGATTCTACGCTGTGCGTATCAGTGCGCCATCATGGCCTTGGGCTTGAATTGACCGGTCGGCGCGACCTCGAATACCTGCTCGACCTGCGGATTCTTCAAGGGAACGCCGCTGTCGTCGTGGACAAGATTTTGCTCCGAGACGTAGGCCACATAGGCTGTCTCGTCGTTTTCTGCCAGCAAATGGTAGAATGGCTGATCCTTGTGCGGACGAATTTCAGCCGGGATCGCATTCCACCACTCTTCGGTATTCGCGAATTCGGGATCCACGTCGAACACAACTCCCCGGAACGGAAAGACCTTGTGACGGACGACTTCCCCGATCGTAAACTTTGCGCTGCGTTGTTTCATGGTTCAGACTTCCTTTCCCAGTAGATGTGGGAATTCATAAATCTGACATCAAGACCTGAATCTTTCTTCAACGTGTCCCGGAGGCATGAGGCCGTCGCTGAGGCAGTGTCGCAAGAACGACGCCTCCGGTGACAAGAACCATTCCAATGGCGTGATAGGTGTGGAATTCTTCGCCCAGGAAAAGCACGGCCATGATGATGGATATCGGAGGCATCAGATAAAGCGTGATACCCGCTTTTGCGGCTCCGAAGACGCGCACGGCATGCTGGAAGCAATAGAATGCGGCCAACGACGCGAAAGCGATGATGCCAGCAAGCTTCAGCCACGCGATCCTGGTGTGGGGCAACAGCCCGCCCGATAGATAGTCAATGATCGCGAGTGGGAACAGGCAAGCCGCACCCGACAGAGCGAGCAGGAAGAACAAGGATAATGGGCCGACTTCGGTAGCCGCGGGTTTCCGAAGCAGCAGTGAATAGAGTGCAAAGGCAATCGCTGCGACCAGAATTCCAAAATCGCCGACATTGAACGTGAGACGGAGCAGGGCTCCGAGATCGCCGTGAAGTACGATAGCGGCGACTCCGGCGAAGGCTATGATCATGCCAAGTATCTCTCGCGCCATCAGCTTTCGGCTCTGAAACAGCCATTGGAACAGGATGATGAAGAGTGATGACGTCGTGTAGATCAATGTGGCATTCGATGCGGATGTCGCTGTGAGCGCCCAGTAAACAACGCCACCGCAGATGCCCATGCCGAGAATGCCAAGCATCAACCAATAACCGGTATGCCTGCGCACAAACGCAATGCCCGCCGATCGGTCATGCCATACAAAAGGAAGGATCAGCAGAGCCGCGCCGAACCAGCGGATGAACGCGGTAATGAACGGACCGATTTCCCCCAGAATTCCGCGCCCGAAAATGATGTTGCTGGAAAAGAAAACCGGAGCAAGGAGAAAAAGGACCCAATCGGAGGTCGCGGGAGGTCGTGTCGTAGATGTTGGAGTCATCGAATGCGCCGGGAACTGACTGTCTGGCGCTGCCCAACCGATTTAAGTGACCAAGAATGCAAGCGCTCGGAGAGGGAAAGGGTCGCTGCGGGCAGCGACCCTCCATAATCATTATGCAGAGTAGTACATGTCAAACTCGACCGGATGCGGCGTCATTTCGAAACGCATGACTTCCTGCATCTTCAGTTCGATGTAAGCGTCGATCTGGTCGTCATCGAACACGCCGCCGGCAGTCAGGAACTTGCGATCCTTGTCCAGGCTTTCGAGCGCTTCACGCAACGAACCGCAAACCGTTGGGATCTTCTTCAACTCCTTCGGCGGCAGGTCATACAGATCCTTGTCCATGGCCTTGCCAGGATGGATCTTGTTCTTGATACCGTCGAGGCCGGCCATCAACATTGCAGCGAAGCCGAGATACGGGTTCTGAGCCGGATCCGGGAAACGAACTTCTACGCGCTTGGACTTGGGGCCTGTTCCGAATGGAATACGGCAGGAAGCAGAGCGGTTGCGAGCCGAGTAGGCCAGCAAGACCGGCGCCTCATAGCCTGGAACCAGACGCTTGTAGGAGTTGGTCGTCGGGTTGGTGAAGGCGTTGATTGCCTTGGCATGCTTGATGATGCCACCGATGTAGTACAGGCAGCTCTCGGAAAGACCGGCATACTCGTCGCCAGCAAAGGTCGGCTTGCCGTCTTTCCAGATCGACTGGTGAACGTGCATGCCCGAACCGTTATCGCCATAGATTGGCTTTGGCATGAAGGTAGCGGTCTTGCCATAAGCATTGGCGACCTGATGCACGACATACTTGTAGATCTGCATCTTGTCGGCATTCCGAACCAGCGTATCGAACTTCACGCCAAGCTCATGCTGCGCAGCGGCCACTTCGTGATGATGCTTTTCAACGACGACGCCCATTTCGGCGAGAACCGTCAGCATTTCGGAGCGCATGTCCTGAAGGCTGTCGACCGGCGGAACCGGGAAGTAGCCGCCCTTGACGCGCGGGCGATGGCCAAGGTTGCCGGTCTCGTAATCTGTGTCGTCGTTAGATGGCAGTTCCGAGGAATCGAGCTTGAAGCCCGTATTGTATGGATCAGCCTTGTACTTCACATCATCGAAGATGAAGAATTCCGGTTCAGGTCCGACGAAAACCGTGTCGCCGATGCCAGACGCCTTGAGGTATGCCTCGGCCTTCTTGGCTGTGCCGCGTGGGTCGCGGTTATAGGCTTCGCCGGAAACCGGATCCAGAATGTCGCAGATCACGACCATGGTGGACTGGGCGAAGAAGGGGTCCATGTGTACTGTTGCCGGATCGGGCATCAGTACCATGTCGGATTCGTTGATTGCTTTCCAGCCGCCAATGGAGGAACCATCGAACATGACGCCATCGGCGAACATGTCCTCGTCGACGGCTACGACGTCCATCGTGACGTGATGCAGCTTACCCTTGGGGTCGGTAAAGCGCAGGTCCACGAACTTGACGTCATTCTCCTTGATCTGCTTCATGATGTCGCTTGCGGTCGTCATGGAATCTCCCATTAATCAATATGTTAGTCGTTTGCCCGGCTCTAGTCGGCCGGGTTTGTCAGATTGCGTCTACACCGGTTTCGCCGGTGCGGATGCGAACAACTTCTTCAACGTTGGAGACGAAGATCTTGCCATCGCCAATGCGTCCAGTTTGAGCCGCGTTGCGGATCGCATCGATCACCGCATCCACGTTTTCATCAGCCAGCACCACTTCCACCTTAACCTTCGGAAGGAAGTCAACAACATACTCAGCGCCGCGATAAAGCTCGGTATGCCCCTTCTGGCGACCGAAACCCTTCGCTTCCGTTACTGTAATGCCCTGCAGCCCGACCTCTTGAAGCGCTTCTTTGACTTCGTCCAGTTTGAAAGGCTTGATGATCGCTTCAATCTTTTTCATGAGAAAATAACTCTCCGCTTCTCCCTCGAAAACGGGTGATGCCCGTTTGCCCAACTAGATGCACGTAGCGTGCCAACCGCATGGAGCGGCAAAGAATTTTTGGTTCCGGATCTAGAACCCTCCTCCTGCTTGATTGCAGGCTATGGTTTCACGATGCACAATGCAAGGGGAAGCTGGTGAGAGAGGGTTAGTCCGAAAGTGCACACGAAAGTCGCATTTAAGCGAGTTTAAAAAATATGCAAAAGCACAAAAAATCATCTTAAATTGGGACCTCGTTTGACGTTCAAGAATGAAAACTTGGGGAAATGCTCAAAGATGCTGCGTGATGAGACAATCCTGTTCACGACCGAGGAGGCTGCAGCCGCTGATGCGGATTCGGTAGGGCGTGGAATTGAGATCGCTGCTCTTATGGAACGGGCGGGTTATGCCGTGGCTGCATCCGCACTTCGGCACTTTCCAGAGGCTCGGAAGATCGCAGTTCTTTGTGGCCCGGGTAACAATGGCGGCGATGGTTATGTCGCTGCCAAGGTTCTCGCTAGCCATGGATGCAATGTCGCCGTTTTTTCCTGGGGAAGGTCGAGCGTTGAGGGGGCCGCGAGAGATGCACGAGAGCGGTGCCCGCTGCCGATAGAACCCATTTCCGCCTACGCTCCTGAACGAGATGATCTGGTCATCGATGCCTTGTTTGGTGCTGGATTGACACGACCTTTGCCCGAGCCTGTCCAGACCCTGATCGAGGCTGTGAAGCTTGCCGATGCGTCGGTCCTGGCGGTTGATCTTCCAACCGGCATCTGCGGGAATCAAGGGCGCATGCGGGGTGCGGCGTTCGATGCCGATGTCACCGTCACATTCGAGGCTCGCAAGCCGGGACATCTGTTGATGCCGGGCCGCGCATTCTGCGGCACAGTGGAGGTCGCGTCGATCGGCATGCCAAGACGGATCGTCGAGCAACATGCCCGATCAGTCTCGGTCAACAATCCGAAAGCCTGGCAAATCGAATACCCCTTGATTGAAGCCAATACGCATAAGTACCGTCGCGGGCATCTGGCCGTATTTTCCGGGGGACGCAGCCATACCGGAGCCGCACGTCTCGCCGCTGCCGCAGGCCTTCATGCCGGGGCAGGGCTCGTCACGGTGGGCGTTCCGCCGGATGCACTCGATGTCGCTGCCGCATCGCTGACCGCGGTCATGGTCCGGTCTGTCAGTTCGCGACTGGACGTGGAGCAGTGGCTCTCCGAGGCCAAGATCCACGCCTGCGTTATCGGCCCTGGATTTGGTGTCGGAGAGACGATTCGGGACTACATCGAAGTCCTGGCTGCCAAGCCCTGCGTTATCGATGCCGACGCAATCACGTCCTTCTCGTCTAATCCCGGGCAACTGTTCGCGACATTCAAGAACATCGGAAGTCCATATATTCTGACGCCTCATGAAGGCGAGTTCGCACGGCTGTTTCCGGATCTGGCTCGAAATGACAGCCTGGGCAAGCTCGAACGGGCCAGACTTGCTGCCGCCCGCTCAGGCGCAGTCGTCATCGACAAGGGACCGGACACGGTAATCGCCGCACCCGATGGACGTTGTCTGATCAATGAGAACGCGCCGCCCTGGCTGGCAACTGCGGGATCCGGAGATGTGTTGGCCGGAATTGCAGGCGCACATTTGGCGCAGGGAATGCCCGCCTATGAGGCCGCCGCCGCTGCAGTCTGGCTTCATGCGCAAGCGGCGCAACACGCGAAAAGAGGCATGACGGCAGAGGACCTTGTCACGGCAATTCCGTCCGCGCTCGAAAGCCTCAATCCCCTTTGAGCTTGTCGAAAAGCCGACGGGCACCGTTGGGTGCGTTGACTTTACCCCCTGTGATGAAGAAAGCGAAGACGTCCCGAGGGGTCTTCGCGGCCTTCCGGTTTGGAGCGTTCAGCGACAGATCGTCCGGCGTGCCGCCCTCGGCGTAGACTGAGATGCGGTCTGCCCATCGTTCGAGCTCAGGTTCCGGATAGCAGGTTTTCACATCATCGGAACCGCGCTGCAGGCGCAGATAGACGAAGTCCGACGTCACATCCGCAAACATAGGGTATTCCTCATGGTCAGCACACACTGCTGCTACGTCGTACTTTGCCAGAAGATCCACGAACGCCTCGCAACAGAAACTCGCATGCCGCGGTTCCACAACGTGGCGAAGAGGCAGGCCGTTGAGCGACTTTGGAAGGAGTTGCAGGAAGCCTTCGAAATCAGCGGGATCGAAAGCTTTCGTTGCCATGAATTGCCAGAGAATAGGCCCGAGATGAGGCCCAAGTTCGGCAATTCCCTGGTTCAGAAACTTGTCGATGGATGGGCCGGCCTCTGCCAACACCTTCCGGTTCGTGCAGTAGCGGCTGGCCTTCAACGAAAAGACAAAATGATCTGGAACCTCTGAGGCCCATTTTGCAAAGGTCTCCGGCTTCTGGCTTGAATAGTAGGTGCCATTCACCTCGATCGCCGTCAGTTCGCGGCTGGCGAACTCCAACTGCCGTTTCTTGGCCAGCTTTTCCGGATAAAACGTTCCTTCCCAAGGCTCAAACGTCCAGCCACCGATCCCGGTGCGGATTTTGCCGGTAGCTGCGCGTTGAGCTGTCATCTCGCCGTCCCCCTCAGTTCCGTCTGCTACTCTGCCGCTTCGGCCTTGACCTTACGCTGCGGTCTGCGCGTCAAAAGCTCCTTCAGGAATTGCCCGGTGTAGCTGCGCTTTTCCTTGACGATGTCTTCCGGAGGGCCGCAAGCCACAATTTCACCGCCCCCGGTTCCGCCTTCGGGGCCGATGTCGATGATCCAGTCGGCAGTCTTTATGACTTCAAGGTTGTGCTCGATCACCACGACGGAATTGCCCTGGTTGACGAGTTCATGCAGCATTTCCAGTAGTTTGGCGACATCATGGAAGTGAAGCCCGGTCGTCGGTTCATCCAGTATGTAAAGTGTGCGGCCCGTGGAGCGCTTTGAAAGCTCTTTGGCCAGTTTTACGCGCTGCGCCTCGCCGCCCGAGAGCGTATTTGCCTGCTGACCGACCTTGATATAGCCGAGACCTACATCGAAAAGCGCCTGCAGCTTGTCCCGGACCGCGGGCACGGCGGAGAAGAACTCGACGCCTTCCTCGACCGTCATGTCCAGAACGTCGGCAATCGACTTGCCCTTGAACAGCACGTCGAGTGTCTCTCGGTTGTAGCGCTTGCCATGGCAAACATCACAGGTCACGTACACATCTGGAAGGAAGTGCATTTCGATCTTGATGACGCCATCGCCCTGGCAGGCTTCGCATCGCCCGCCCTTGACGTTGAAGGAGAAGCGTCCCGGCTGATAGCCGCGCGCCTTTGCTTCCGGCAGGCCTGCGAACCAATCTCGGATCGGTGTGAAAGCACCGGTATAGGTGGCCGGGTTCGAACGCGGCGTGCGCCCGATCGGCGATTGGTCGATGTCGATGACCTTGTCGATGAACTCGAAACCATCGATGCGGTCGTGTTCCGCTGGAATCTCGCGAGCGCCCATAACTCTACGTGCAGCGGATTTGTAAAGCGTTTCGATGAGGAAGGTCGATTTGCCACCGCCGGAAACACCGGTCACGGCTGTAAACACGCCAAGCGGCACAGAAGCGGTGACGTTTTTCAGGTTGTTGCCCCGTGCGCCGACGACCTTGATCTCCTTGCCCTTCTTGGGCTTGCGTCGTTCTGCCGGAACCGCGACTCCAAGCTCGCCCGATAGATATTTGCCGGTGAGCGAGTTCGGGTTATCCATGATTTGCTGTGGCGTGCCTTCAGCAACCACCTTGCCGCCATGAATGCCGGCTGCCGGACCGATGTCGACAACGTAGTCGGCTGTCAGAATGGCGTCCTCGTCATGCTCGACAACCAGCACCGTATTGCCGATATCCCGAAGATGCTTCAGCGTTTCCAGCAATCGGGCGTTGTCGCGCTGATGCAATCCGATCGAGGGCTCGTCAAGCACGTAGAGAACACCCGTCAGGCCGGAACCGATCTGCGATGCGAGGCGGATACGCTGGCTTTCACCGCCGGAAAGCGTGCCGGAATTTCGCGAAAGGCTGAGATAGTCCAGCCCCACATCGTTGAGAAAGCGCAGCCGGTCGCGAATTTCCTTCAAGATACGAACAGCAATCTCGTTCTGTTTGGCATTGAGACGCGCGGGAAGATCCTCGAACCAGTCACGCGCTTTACGGATCGACATATCGGTCACCTGTCCGATATGCAGCTTGTCGATCTTGACCGCCAGGGCCTCCGGCTTCAGACGGAAACCGCCACAGGCCGGGCAGGGAGCCGCAGACATGTAGCGCTCGATTTCCTCGCGCGCCCAGGCGCTGTCTGTTTCTTTCCAGCGGCGTTCGAGGTTGGGAACGATGCCTTCGAAGGTCTTGGTCGTCTTGTAGGATCGCGCTCCATCCGCATATTGGAACTCGATCTTCTCCTCGGTCCCATGGAGGATTGCCTTCTGCGCCTTGTCCGACAGCTTCGACCACCGATCGGAGAGCTTGAACCCGAAAACCTTGCCCAGTCCCTCAAGGGTCTGATTGTAATAGGGCGACGACGATTTCGCCCAGGGCGCAATCGCGCCATCCTTCAGCGTCCGATCAGGCTCTGGAATGATCAGGTGCTCATCCACCTTCTGCTGGGCACCGAGGCCATCACAGGTCGGGCATGCGCCGAACGGATTGTTGAAGGAGAAAAGGCGAGGTTCGATTTCCGGAATTGTAAAACCGGAGACCGGGCAGGCGAACTTCTCCGAAAACAGAACACGCTCATGCGTTTCATTGAGCGATTTGTTCGCAGATCCCCCGGCTGAGGTCTCTTCCGGTGGCAAGGGCTTGTCTGCGAATTCAGCAATGGCAAGACCGTCCGCCAGCTTCAGGCAGGTCTCCAGACTGTCGGCCAGACGAGCGCCAATATCATTGCGCACCACGACACGATCCACCACAACATCGATGTCGTGCTTGTACTTCTTGTCGAGCGCCGGCACCTCGGCAATCTCATAGAACTGGCCGTCCACCTTGACGCGCTGGAAGCCCTTTTTCATCAGGTCCGCCAGCTCCTTTTTATACTCGCCCTTGCGTCCGCGCACCATGGGAGCAAGAATATAGAGGCGCGTCCCATCCCCAAGGGCGAGCACACGGTCTACCATCTGGCTTACCGTCTGACTTTCGATCGGCAGTCCGGTTGCCGGAGAGTAGGGCACGCCCACGCGCGCAAAAAGCAGGCGCATGTAGTCGTAGATCTCGGTCACCGTGCCGACGGTCGAGCGCGGGTTTTTTGACGTCGTCTTCTGTTCAATCGAAATTGCGGGAGACAGCCCGTCGATCTGGTCGACGTCCGGCTTCTGCATCATTTCCAGGAACTGGCGCGCATAGGCCGAGAGGCTCTCGACATAGCGGCGCTGACCTTCTGCATAGATGGTATCGAAAGCGAGCGAGGATTTGCCCGAACCCGAAAGGCCGGTCATCACGATCAGGCTGTTGCGCGGCAGATCGAGATCTACACCCTTGAGGTTATGCTCGCGGGCACCGCGAATGGAAATCGTCTTGAGTTCGCTCATCGTCTCTTGGCTCTGTGGGAGGTCTGGCCTCTTATCTAGTGATCTCATCGCCACTGTCGAGGCACTTTGGCATAAGTTCATATCTCGTACGCTGGCTACGTGTGATCCCGTTGACAGGATCATAACCAAATACTAGAACAAATAAAGAACAAATTTGGTTGTGGATTAAATGTATCAACATCGCGCCGATTGGGCGGATGCTTTAAGGTATTGCGCAAGCGAAATAGGAGATGCCGTTCGACCGGCAGACAAGGTGTTAAGATGGCAGGTAGCGTCAACAAGGTCATTCTGATTGGGAATGTTGGTGCCGATCCAGAAATTCGTCGCACGCAGGACGGTCGCCCGATCGCCAATCTGCGAATCGCAACCTCGGAAAGCTGGCGTGACCGCAATAGCGGCGAGCGTCGGGAAAAGACCGAGTGGCACACCGTCGTCGTCTTCAATGAGGGCCTCTGCAAGGTCGTCGAACAGTATGTGAAGAAGGGCGCCAAGCTCTACATCGAAGGCGCGCTTCAGACCCGCAAATGGCAGGACCAGAACGGCAACGACCGCTATTCGACGGAAGTCGTTCTGCAGGGCTTCAACTCCACGCTGACCATGCTTGATGGTCGCGGTGAGGGCGGTGGTGCCGGCGGCGGCTATGGTGGCGGCCGAGGATCCTCCGGTGGTGGTGATTTTGGCGGCGGCTATGGTGACGATTACGATCGTGCGCCATCCACTTCAAGCTCAGGCTCCGGACGCGGCGGTCAGTCCTCCGGTGGCGGCGGTGGCTTCGCCCGTGATCTGGATGATGACATCCCGTTCTGAGAACAATAATCGAAAGGCGGCCGAGGTTCTCGGTCGCCTTGATTGTTTGGCCCGTCTGACCAGCTTCACCTGATCTGGTCGTGCCTCAGGTATTGAAGGCCGATTTGATGCCATCGACCACGAACTGTACGGACAGCGCAGCGAGCAATACGCCCAGCAATCGGGTCAGGAGTGCTCGACCTGTGACGCCGAGATAGCGGTCAAGTTTTTCAGCAACGATCAGCGCCAGCAGCACAAGCAGCATGACAAAGGCAAGCATGCCAATCAGCAGCGCACGGTCCAGAGGCGCTGCAAAGGAACCTGCCAGAAGCACGGTTGCAGAAATTGCGCCGGGCCCGGCAATGAGCGGTAGGGCCAGCGGGAAAACGGCGATGTGCTGAACATGATCGATGGAAATGGCGGCCTTGGACGTCTCTTCCTTCCGCTCATTGCGCTTCTGGAAAATCATTTCGAAGGAAATCCAGAACAGCAGCAGGCCGCCGGCAATACGGAAGGCGCCCATGGAAATGCCGAGTATCGAAAGGATGCCTGCACCGAAAATGGCGAACGTCGCCAGGATCCCGAAGGCAATGATGGTGCCGCGAATAGCAACCTGACGCCGCTGTATCGCATCAAGTCCCGCAGTCAGTCCGAGGAAGATCGGCGCAAGACCGGGCGGGTCGAGTGTAACCAGCAGGGTTGTGAAGGCACTCATGATATTATCGGCAGATGCCATCGTTCCCCCGTCCGCTACTCTTTATGCTCTACGCCCCGTTTAGGCGAAATGTACGCGTCGCGGAAGCGGTCTACCAGCAGATAATTGGCGCATGCTCACCGATTAACGCGTTCATCTTGTGCATTTCATGTTTGGCTTGCGCATCCATGAGGGCAAACACTATGGTCAGCTTGCCAGATAGGCCAAAAGCCTGTTCAAAACCTGCCGCAAAATTGGCGTTTGAACTGTGCATGGTCTATACACACAAGACTGATTCCGAACAGAGATCGTACCCGATTTGACTGACCAGAGCACACCCGGCGGCGGAAAGCTGCCTCCAGGCATCGAACCCATTTCCATCATGGAAGAGATGCAGCGTTCCTATCTCGACTACGCGATGAGCGTAATCGTGAGCCGGGCGCTGCCCGATGTGCGTGATGGCTTGAAGCCTGTTCATCGTCGCATCCTTTACGGCATGTCCGAACTCGGCATCGACTGGAACAAGAAATACGTCAAATGCGCCCGCGTGACCGGGGACGTGATGGGTAAATACCATCCGCACGGCAATGCCGCGATCTATGACGCATTGGCGCGCATGGCGCAGGACTGGTCGTTGCGGCTGCCGTTGATTGATGGCCAGGGGAATTTCGGCTCCATCGATGGCGATCCACCGGCGGCCGAACGCTACACGGAATGCCGTCTTCAGAAGGCCGCCCATTCGCTGTTGGATGATCTCGACAAGGAAACTGTCGATTTCCGCGATAACTATGACGGTACGCTGTCGGAACCTGTCGTCGTTCCTGCGAAGTTTCCGAACCTGCTCGTCAACGGTGCAGGTGGTATCGCGGTCGGTATGGCGACCAACATTCCGCCGCATAATCTGAGCGAAGTCATTGATGGCTGTATTGCGCTCATCGATAATCCGGCGATCGAACTCCTTGATCTGATGCAGATCATTCCGGGTCCGGACTTTCCGACCGGTGCGTTGATCCTTGGCCGGTCCGGTATCCGTTCGGCCTATGAGACGGGTCGTGGTTCGGTCATCATGCGCGGCCGGGCAACGATTGAGCCGATGCGCGGCGATCGCGAGCAGATCATCATTACCGAAGTTCCCTATCAGGTGAACAAGTCGGCAATGATCGAAAAGATGGCCGAACTCGTGCGCGAAAAGCGCATTGAGGGCATCTCGGACCTTCGTGATGAGTCGGACCGTCAGGGCTACCGTGTCGTCGTCGAGCTGAAGCGTGATGCGAATGCCGAAGTCATTCTGAACCAGCTGTATCGCTACACGCCGCTTCAGACATCGTTCGGCTGCAACATGGTTGCGTTGAATGGCGGCAAGCCGGAGCAGTTGACTTTGCTCGACATGCTGCGGGCATTCGTCAGCTTCCGCGAGGAAGTCGTCAGCCGCCGCACCAAGTATCTGCTTCGCAAGGCGCGCGATCGTGCCCATGTGTTGGTGGGCCTTGCCATTTCCGTTGCCAACATTGATGAGATCATCAATCTCATCCGTCGTGCTCCCGATCCGCAGACCGCGCGCGAGCAATTGATGGAGCGCCGCTGGCCCGCCAAGGATGTGGATGCGTTGATCCGCCTGATCGACGATCCGCGCCATCGCATCAACGAAGACGGTACCTACAATCTGTCGGAAGAGCAGGCCCGCGCGATTCTTGAACTGCGCCTTGCCCGCCTGACGGCACTCGGACGCGATGAAATCGCGGACGAATTGAACAAGATTGGTGCCGAGATCAGTGATTATCTCGATATTCTCTCCTCGCGTCTGCGCATCCAGCAGATCGTCAAGGATGAACTGACCGCAGTCCGTGACGAGTTCGGCACCCCGCGCCGAACGGAGATCATGGAAGGCGGCCCGGACATGGACGATGAAGATCTCATCGCCCGGGAAGACATGGTCGTCACCGTTTCGCATCTCGGCTATATCAAGCGCGTGCCGCTGACGACCTACCGCGCCCAGCGTCGCGGTGGCAAAGGCCGTTCGGGCATGGCGACTCGCGATGAGGATTTCGTCACGCGCCTGTTCGTTGCCAATACGCACACGCCGGTACTCTTCTTCTCGTCCCGCGGTATCGTCTACAAGGAAAAGGTCTGGCGGCTCCCCATTGGCACGCCGCAGTCCCGTGGCAAGGCGCTCATCAATATGCTGCCGCTGGAGCCAGGCGAACGCATCACGACCATCATGCCATTGCCGGAGGACGAGGACAGCTGGGCAAACCTCGACGTCATGTTCTCGACAACGCGCGGGACCGTGCGTCGAAACAAGCTGTCCGATTTCATCCAGGTCAATCGCAACGGGAAGATCGCGATGAAGCTCGAGGAAGAGGGCGATGAAATCCTCTCCGTCGAGACCTGCTCTCCGCCGAATGCGGATCTCGGTCTGCCGGGCGATGACGTCCTGCTGACGACGGCCCTTGGCCAGTGCATCCGTTTCCCTGTGGAAGACGTGCGTGTCTTCGCCGGACGCAATTCCATCGGTGTCCGTGGCATTACGCTGGCAGAAGGCGACCGTCTGATTTCGATGACAATCGTCGGGCACGTCGCGGCAGAACCATGGGAGCGTGCGGCCTATCTCAAGCGTTCGGCTGCGGAACGTCGTGCCGCAGGTGTCGACGAAGATGATATCGCGCTCGTCGGCGAGGAAGTGACCGAGGAAGGGCAGCTTTCGGATGAGCGTTACGAATATCTGAAAGCGCATGAACAGTTCGTTCTGACGATCTCGGAGCGTGGTTTCGGCAAGCGTTCGTCGTCCTACGATTTCCGGACATCCGGTCGTGGCGGCAAGGGGATCCGCGCAACGGATACCTCGAAGACGAACGAAATTGGCGAACTCGTTGCGGCCTTCCCGGTCGAGGACAAGGATCAGCTGATGCTCGTGTCGAACGGTGGCCAGCTCATCCGCGTTCCGGTCGATGGCATCCGCATTGCCAGCCGCGCTACCAAGGGCGTGACAATCTTCTCGACGGCGAAGGACGAGAAGGTGGTGTCGGTCGAGCGTATCAGCGAACCGGAAGGCGACGAGGCGGGCAATTTGCCTGAGGAAATCGCTGCTGAAACCGGTGACCTTGGCGCCGCACCGTCAGACAGTTCAGGCGAAGGTTCAACTACCGAGTAAGAGCCGACACCATAAAACAAAAAGAAGCCGCATCGATCTCATCGGTGCGGCTTTTTCGTTTGATAAAGACCACAGCCTCCCGAGATGCGCCTGTTGCGTTGGGAAACAAGAGAGTGCGGCAAATTGGCAAAGTCTCTGAAAACGCGACAGGAATTTTTCGAATCTTATAGACGACTAATTGACTCCACTTTCATGACACAATACTGGACAAATCGAGACAAGTTTTAGGCGCGACGTTTGCCTGGTGGTCCTTCCGATCCCGCGAACGCGCCTTTGCTTCCTCTCAGGGGTTCAGGAGAGTGTGATGGAAATTGAGAGAAATTTGGCCTCGTTGCGGCCGTTGATGTCTGGTGCTGCGGCAACAGCTGGTCTGGCAATGTCGATTGCCGGTTTGCCTGTCGTCGCCAACGCCCAGCAGGCGGCAACAAATGCGCGCACAGGTTCCGCTGCGGCAACTGATGACGAAACGGTGTTGAACCGCGTAACAGTCAGCGGCCAGGGTGGCAAGGGTCCCAATACCAACGAACGTACGACGGGCATTTCTCGGCTGTCGGCCTCTATCAAGGAAACGCCAAAGACGATCAATGTCGTGCCGGCGCAGATCATCGAAGAGCAGCGCGCCACGACGCTGGAGCAGGCACTGCGCAACGTTCCTGGCATCACGCTTTCCACGGGCGAAGGCAATGGCGGACAAAACGGCAGCCAGTTCCGTATCCGCGGTTTCCAGGCACGCAGCGATATCTATGTCGACGGCCTGCGCGATTTCGGCGTCTATTCCCGCGATACGTTCAACACGGAAGATGTTCAGGTCTTCAAAGGTCCATCTGGTGATAATTTCGGCGCTGGAAACACGGGCGGCCTGATCAACCAGAGCAGCAAAAAGGCTCGTCTCGAAAACTTCACGAAGGTCGACCAGTCCGTCGGGACAGGACCGACCTACCGCACGACCGTCGACACAAATTACCAGATCAATGATACGACGGCGATCCGCTTCAACGGCGTCTACCACAAGCAGGATGTCGCAGACCGCGATAACGTGACCTCGGATCGTCGTGGCTTCGGCGTCGATTTCGGCATGGGTATCGGCACCGAGACGGAATGGCATCTGAGCTATAGCTATTTGCATGGCGATGGTGTTCCGGACTACGGGCAGCCGATGGTGCAGGGCTCGAATGGCATCTATCTTCCAGCCGCGGAGTATGGCTTCGATCCGTCGATCTCCTATGTGCGCTCGACCAACAAGGATGTCACCAACAACCATATGCTGGGGTCATCCTTCCGTTCGGAGCTGACGGACTGGTTGACAATCACGAACGACACGCGGTTGACGATCTATGATCGCGATTTCGGCGGAACGGTTCCAGGCTCGTGCTCTGCGGCTTGCGCAACAAACTTCTTCCGTGGAAATCGTGCTGCGACCTATACGCTGGGTGCAGGCGGTGGTCTGACCTACGATCAGGAAGGTTGGGCGATCCAGAACGTCACAGCAGCACAGATGGAGTTTGAAACGGGGTCCGTTCGCCATAAGGCCGTTGTGGGTCTCGATGTCAGCTTCCAGAACGACGAACGCGTCAACGGTTCCTGGCCGACCTGGACAAACCGCAATATCGAGTCCCTGTTCAATCCGCGCTACTACTACAATTTCTCGCCGGTCTTTGATTATGCCGGAAAGCGTACGCTTGATGCGACGAATGTCGGCTTCTTCGTCAGTGATCGCGCCTATCTGACTGATGAGTTCTCGGTTCTTGGTGGTTTGCGCATCGATTACTTCAAGACAGAGTTGGAGCAGAGCGGCGCCTCCGCTTCGCAGAGCGATACCGCATATAATCCATCTGCTGGTGTCGTCTGGGAGCCGAACAAGAATCTGTCGCTCTACGCATCCTTCGCTCGTACCCATAAGCCAGTCTCCACCGATATTGCGGCTTTGACAGGCAATGCCGCAGAACTGCCATCGAGCAGCTCTCCGCTGTCGCCGGAGCGTTCGGACACGTGGGAAATTGGCGGAAAGGTTGACCTTCTGGATGGCAAGCTCGGTTTGACGGGCGCGATCTTCCAGGTCGACAAGGACAATTCCTATAACGAAGTGACTGGTCTTCCAGCCGGTGCAGGCGATGCGGCAACCGGTCGCCGGGTTCGCGGTTTCGAAGCTGGCCTCAGCGGTGAGGTGACAGACAAGTGGTCCGTCTTCGCCAATTACGCCTTCCTGGACGGTGAGATCACCGAGTCTGCTACGGTTGCGCAGATCGGTAATGAAGCGCCAAACGTGTCCAAGCATAACTTCAACCTGTGGACCACCTATACGATTGCAGAAGAGATTTCGGCTGCTCTTCCAGGCAAGCTCAAGGTCGGCGGCGGCTTCCTCTATGCAAGCTCCTACTGGCTGGACACGGCAAACACCCAGAAGATCCCGAACGCCTTCTCGCTGGATGCTCTGGTGTCCTACGAAACCGATAAATTCCGCGTCTCCCTCAATGGCTATAACCTGACGGATCACCAGAATTATCAGTCGGGGCAGGGCGGTCGCGCCGTTCCGTCGTCGGGCCGGACGTTCATGCTGACCGTCGGCACCACCTTCTGATCATCGACTAGAGACAAGAATACGCGATGCGCTGCCCCAAGGTGGCGCATCGTCTTTGCATGACAGGATGAAATACCATGTTGCTTCAGGTTCCGGATGTCCTGACGAAGGAAGAGTTGAACCATTGCCGCTCCCTTCTCGAGGGTTCGCAATGGGTCGATGGAAAGGTCACCGCCGGTGATCAGGCGGCGAAAGCCAAGAACAATCTGCAGATCCCCGTCGAAAGCGATGAGGCGCGTGCGCTGGGCGAACTGGTTCTCAATGCGCTGGGCAGAAACCCGACCTTCAACTCTGCCGCCTTGCCGCTTCGCGTTCTCCCCCCGATGTTCAACCGCTATGACGTCGGTATGACTTTCGGAGCGCATGTGGATAATTCCATTCGCACCATCCCCGGTTCCGGCGGAATGCGGATGCGCGCTGACGTATCCACGACAATTTTTCTGACCGACCCGAATGAATATGATGGCGGTGAACTCGTCATCGAAGACACGTTCGGCACTCACGCGGTCAAACTGCCGGCCGGCCATATGGTCGTCTATCCCTCGTCCAGCCTCCACCGGGTCGTGCCGATCACGCGCGGCAGTCGCTGGGGATGCTTCTTCTGGACCCAGTCAATGGTGAAGGATGATGGTCTGCGCGCGATGCTCTATGACCTGGACGTCGCGATTATCCAGACGCGCCAGCAACTTGGTGATGACAATCCGGCCGTGCTTGGTCTGGTCAATCATTACCATAATCTTCTACGGCGCTGGGCGGAACTGTGACGGCAGAGAGTCATGAGACGCTGGTAGAGGTGCAACTCGCGCTCGCACAGGTGCATCTAGATCGCCAGGAATATGAAAGTGCGCTGGATCTGCTGCGTGCGGCGGCGCGGGCCAAAGACGCGCGTGCCATCAATATGCTGGGTCGGGCCTATGAGCGAGGCTGGGGTGTGCCTCCAGACTGCTCAACTGCCGCAGCCTATTACCGTGAAGCGGCGGATCTGGGCGACGTCTGGGCGAAGTTCAATCTGGCCGATCTTTTCCTGCGTGGGGATGGCGTGGAGCGGGATGAAGCCGCAGCCCACGCCCTTTATGCGGATGCAGCCCGGCAAGGGCATGCAAAGTCCCTCAACATGCTTGGGCTACTGCACGAAGATGGTCGCACAGTCGCGCCGGATGAAAACGTTGCGCTTGAATTCTATCGCGCGGGTGCCGCGCAAGGCGATTGCTGGGCGCACCTGAATGCAGCCAGAATTCTGGTGGCAAAGGGAAATTACGGGGATGCCTTCGTTCTTCTCGAAAGGTCGGTATCATTCGGCTTTCCGGATTTCTGGCAACAACTGCAAGCAGCACTTTCGTGTTTCAAAGGCGCGCGTGCGGATGAATTGAAGGCACGTCTGGATATGCTGCTGGCAGAGAAGGTGCTGCGGTAATGGCTATTCCCGACGATACCGTTTCACTGCTTGATTATGAACGCCACTTTCGCGCACGGATCGATCCGGCAATCGGGTCCTACATCAATGGCCCTGCTGGAGACGGACAGACGAAACGCGCGAACCGCGAGGCTTTTGAGCGTCATCGTCTGATGCCCAGCGTCTTGGCAGACATGCGCGGCGCTTCCGCGAAATCAGTCCTCCTCGGTGCGGAGATGGCCTATCCCATCCTTCTGGCTCCGACTGCCTATCATCAGCTTGTGCACCCGCAAGGAGAGCTGGCGACTGTTGAGGCGGCAGGCCTGACCAGAACAGTGATGACGGTCAGCCTGCTTTCAAGTGTCAGGCTGGAAGCGATCGCAAAACGGTCGATAACGCCGCTTTGGTTTCAGCTCTATCTTCAGCGGAGACGAGAGGAAACGCTATCACTGGTCCGGCGGGCGGAAGAAGCCGGTTACCGCGCTCTCGTCGTCACGGTAGATGCGCCGGTCAATGGAATGCGGAATGCGCAGGCGAGGGCTGGCTTCAAACTTCCGATGCAGATCCGACCGGTCAATCTGGATGGGCTGGAAGGCTCCGCTCCGGTTCGGGCTGTCAATGGCAGCCCCGTGTTTCAAGGCATGCTCGAAGAGGCGGCTCGATGGGAGGATATCGCGTGGCTGAGGGATAATTGTCGCCTACCGCTCATCTTGAAAGGCATCCTCAATCCGCACGATGCGCTACGTGCCGTCGAAGTCGGCGTCGATGCTCTCGTAGTGTCCAACCACGGCGGTCGTATACTGGATGGCCTGCCCGCCAGCCTTGATATCTTGCCGCTGATTGCTGACCGGCTCGATGGACGAGTTCCACTCATCCTTGATGGTGGCATTCGTCGCGGCACGGATATCGTCAAGGCTCTGGCTCTCGGGGCATCGGCTGTCATGGTGGGTGAGCCGGTCCTGCACGCCCTCCACATTGGCGGTATGCCGGGGGTTGCTCACATGCTGACTGTTCTGCAGACAGAGTTCGAAGTGGCGATGGCTCTGCTTGGAAAAGCTTCGCTTGCCGAGATAGATCGTTCGGTGCTTTTCTAACCTCACATGGATGAGTCGAGGAAAAACCAGTGGTCGATATTCGCGTGAAGACGAGAGAAACCGGAGCGACGTCTGTCTTGGGCGTGCGGGGGCGCGCAACCTTGCGAACGGTGACCGGCGGCGAACTCGAGGTGGTCACTGGCGTTTCGGAGGCTGGCTTCAATCCGCTTGATCTTCTGTATTCTTCGCTCGCGGCCTGTCTGGTGCTCAGCGTCAAGGGGGCAGTGATCAAGCTGCAAATTCTGGATCGATTTGTGAGCGTCGAAGCAATCGTCACCGGAGAGAAGGCGCATGATGAGCCTTCCCGCGTCGAAAGTATCACAGCCACACTGAATATCTCAGGTGACTATGATGAAAGCCAGCGCCACGAAATCGCGACGCTGGCGAAACATCTTTGCACGATCAGCAATACGCTTGCCGCCGCTCCACCCATTCAGTTGCAGGTCAATTCGGCAGCATAAACATTTTAGCGACTGCCAATCGATTTTGCTTAATCCTCATCGGGAATGAGGCTGTCGATACCCAGCAGCGTGAGCTCGTTGACGACTTTTCCAACACCTGGTACGCGCTTGACATGCGCCACGAGCTTGCGTGCGGTCTGCGCGTCATCGACCTCGCCCTCAATGGTCACAGTGGTCCCGTCGGCGCGAATGTCGATGGTTTCCATGGCAACAAGGTCGAGCTCTTCGATTGCATCACTGACCCGCTCTTCCAGATCGTCGCTCAGCTCCATTCCTTTTGTGGCCGGAGTGGTGCGATCGGTGACACCTTCTTCCAGACCGGTTTCATCGGCACTATCCACCTGGAAGCCTTTGTTGCGCTCGCGGTCGAAATTCGCAGCCGTATCGCCATAGGCGGCGTTGCCAACAGGCGGTGCGGTCGCACCGGCCTGATCCGCATAGGGCCAACCGTCGTCGATGTTGCGGGTGTCGTAATCGCGGTAATCTTCCTCGCGGGAAATGTCGTTGACCGATTTCTTGGCGGGCATGATGAGACCTCCTGAGTTTGCTCAGCCGCACAACGTACAGAAGGCGTTATGGTTCTCATTCTTCAGCGTACAGAATGCTTTTCCCATTTCTTCAGCAGCCGGTCCCGTTTGAGACGGGAAAGTTTCCGGATCCAGAATATGCCGTCCAGCTGGTCAATTTCGTGCTGGATACAGGTGGCGAGAAACCCCTCCGCATGATCCGTTAAAATCTGTCCTTCGAGATCCTGATAGCGGAATTCGATGCGGGAGGGCCTTTCCACATCGTCCGTCATGCCGGGCATGGACACGCTTCCCTCCGTGAAACGCTGGAGATCGCCGGAAGCTGAAACAATTTCGGGATTGATATGGATGTACAGCGGCTGGTCAGGCGCAAGCTGAATGACCGAAACGCGCTGATCCACCCCGATATGCGCAGCCGTGATTCCGACGCCCGGTGCTGCTCTCATCGTATCCAGCAGGTCGTCGCACAGGTTCTTCAACTGGGCGTCAAAAGAGCTAACGCGGGCACAGGGCCGCGAAAGCAGCGGGTCGGGGTAACGAAGAATCGTGCGTACAGCCATCGTATCTACAAATTGGTCTTTGTTAATCTGCGGTCGATATCTGTTAGCACGTCCAATGCATGACGGGCAGGCTTTCCGGCAAAGATCATCATTATGCCAGCTTCGCCTATCCATTTGTTGACAATCAACTTTTCGCAGCCATTCTGCCGACTCGGGCGGATCCACTTCGGCACAGGCGTTTGGTACAAGGAGCGGCAATGACGGAACTTGACGAGAGCCGCGCGAAACCGCAAACCGATGACGTAGACGAGGATATCTACGCGGAGAACGGCTCGATCCGCTCCGACTTCCTGGCCATGGTTGGTGCGGCGATTGCGGACCGCGATTTGCTGTTCCTCCGGCAGAATGTCGCTTCCCTGCATGAATCCGAGCTGGGTGACCTGCTGGAGTCCATCCTGCCGGATCAGCGTCTGGCGCTTGTCAAACTGCTCGGCAACGATTTCGACCTGACGGCTCTGACGGAAGTCGATGAGGCGATCCGCCTCGAAATCGTCGATCAGATGCCGAACGAGCAGATCGCTGCTGCCATCGGCGAACTGGATTCTGACGACGCCGTCTACATCCTGGAGGATCTCGATCAGGAGGATCGGGAAGAGATCCTAGCCCAACTGCCATTCACCGAACGCGTACGTCTGCGCCGCGCGCTGGACTATCCGGAAAGTTCCGCCGGTCGTCGAATGCAGACGGAATTTGTGGCAGTGCCTCCGTTCTGGACCGTTGGCCAGACCATCGACTACATGCGGGATGAAGAAGATCTGCCGGAAAGTTTCACGCAGATCTTCGTGATCGATCCCACATTCAAGCTTCTCGGCATCGTGGATCTTGACCGCATCTTGCGCACCAAGCGTCAGGTGAAGATCGAAACCATCATGCGGGAAACCAACTATCCAATTCCCGCCGATATGGACCAGGAAGAGGCGGCCCAACTGTTCGAACAGTACGACCTTCTATCCGCCGCCGTTGTGGATGAAAACGGTCGCCTCGTCGGTATTCTAACGATCGACGATGTCGTCGACGTCATTCAGGAGGAAGCCGAGGAAGACATCATGCGCCTTGGCGGCGTGGGTGACGAAGAACTGTCGGACACCATTCCGGAAACGTCGCGCTCCCGCGTTCCGTGGCTGCTGGTGAACTTGCTGACAGCCCTGCTGGCCGCCTCGGTTATCTCTCTGTTTGAGGCGACGATCGAGCAGATTGTCGCGCTCGCTGTACTGATGCCAATCGTTGCAGGCATGGGTGGCAATGCCGGTTCTCAAACGATGACGGTGACGGTACGCGCGCTCGCAACACGCAATCTTGATATCTACAATGCATGGCGCGTGGTTCGACGCGAGGCGGGTGTGGGCCTGCTGAACGGTATTATCTTCGGTATCCTGATCGGCATCGCCGCTGGCTTATGGTTCCAGGATGTGAACATCGGCGGCATCATCGCGGCTGCCATGCTGATCAACATGATGGCCGCTGCGCTCGCCGGCATCATGATTCCGCTTCTGCTTGACAAGGTTGGCGCCGATCCCGCCGTTGCATCCGCTGTCTTCGTAACCACAGTGACCGATGTGACCGGATTCTTTTCCTTCCTCGGTCTTGCGACCTGGTGGTTTGCGATCAGTTGAATCCAGCCAGTCAGACCGTCGCACCCGAAATTGACTTGCACGTAAAAGTCAATTATTTTGAGGGCTTCATACGGGATACTGGCGTGAATAAGTATTATACCATCACTGAGCTGACGCGGGAATTCGGCGTTTCCACCCGAACCTTGCGCTTCTACGAAGACGAAGGTCTTATCCACCCCGAGCGCCGTGGGCGGACCCGGCTGTTTCGGGCCGCAGACAGGCGCCTGATCCAGGAGATCCTGCGCGGTCGCCGTATTGGCTTCACGATTGCGGAAATACGGGAAATCATCCAGGTCTACAAGGAGCCGCCAGGCGAGATAGGCCAGTTGAAGCTTCTGATGAAGCGCGTGGATGTCAAACGCGACGAGCTTCGCCAGAAACGCAAGGATATCGACGATACGCTGAGCGAGCTGGATAACGTTGAAGAGGCATGCCTCACGCGTCTCGCAGAAATTGGCGTTGGAACCTGATCGAGGCCGGGGCTAGAGCGGAATTTGACCTGATTGGATCAATTCTGTTGGCCCAAACCGGTTGTTCCACGAGGAGAAGGGCGAGTGGCGTAGCCGTAGCATACGCCCAAGCCCTTCGACAAAGTGGACGGCCGGTTTCGGCCAACCCTCTGGGCAGCATGTATTTTCGCCATTACCTTCAGCTTTCACCTCGGACGTATATCCCGATATGCCCATCGGCAAAATCCTTGGTCCTGACGAAAATCCATTGCTGCAGAATGATTCAATCAGGTCGAACTCCGCTCTAAAGCGCTTTAGCCTCCGCCCGCTAGCCGTTACCGCGATTGGATCGAACATTCCTGAACGATCTTGTTCACCCGCTCATCACCTTCAAGATTGATCTCGCCGCGGTAGAGCGGCTGAAGCAGGGATTGACCACCCAAGGCCCGCGCTGTGCAGCCGCAGAAGCGTTCGCACAGACCTGCATCATTGCCCTGAGCCTCGCAGGAGGGACGGCAATCCCGCTCATAGCCGGACACCAGATCGGGTGCAGGCGGCGGGATGACCAGCGACGCAAGGTAGACGCAGGCAATCAGGATCGGCTGATGCAACAGGTAGAAGAGAAGGCTGTGACGCCCGGCCTTTGTCAGAAGGTTAGGCTTCTGCTGCAAGTGTTCGACATATGCAAAGACCCCATGGCGCAGACAAAGACCGGCAGCGGCTACTCCGAATAGAACGGCTGAAAACCACGGGAAAAGGGGCACGTAGTCATTCGAGCGCGGAATGGCCTCTGCGAAGCCGATCCATGCGAGCCAACGGGAATCAAAAAGCGGGAAGCTCAGAACACCGGGCTGAACCCAATTGTCGGCTATCATTCCACCGAGCAGCAGGACCGCTACAAGGCCGGTGATGAGAGGCGGAAGCCGCAGGAAGGCCAGGGCGATCAGGCTGGATACGGCGATGTTGTGGAGAATGCCGAAAAAGATCCATTGATCCGGCAACGCAATATAGGTCCCGACGCTGATCAAAAGCGCAGCACCCGCCACCATGCCAAGACGCTTGATGAAGGATTGCCAGCGGATGCCATTGCTGTGCGCCAGAACAAGGCTGAAGCCCACCAGGAACAGAAAGGTGGAGGCGATGCCTCGGGCATAAATCTTCAGCCAGCCGTGCGTCGCGGTGCCCGCTTCAAGGTAGTGGAAGAACTCCAGATCCCACGTGAAGTGATAGGTTGCCATGGCAATGAGGGCGACGCCGCGCAGGGTATCGATAAACGGCAGCCGGGGCACGCGCTGAATGGTCACGTTGGTCGATGAATGGCTCAACTCTTTGCATATCCTTGAATATTACGGGGCCGGGTGGTCCATGAGCGCACGGCGCGCCTCCGAGAAGAACTGACGCCGCATGAGTACCACGATCACGAACAGCGTGGATGCCATGAACATATAGGGCCCGATAAACCAACCGAGATACCCGATTGACAGGAAAATTGTGCGCAGCCCGGCATTGAAGTGCCGCGCAGCGATAATGTTCATCCTGATTACATTTTCCGCAATGCGCTCGACCTCGTTGCGCGGCATTGAAGTGTCGCTCGCCATTGGCAAGGTGCCGAACAAGATGGTGCAGTAGTTGAAGAGGCGATAGGACCAACCGAACTTGAAGAAGGAATAACCGAAGAGCGCGGTTAGACCCACGACCTTGGATTCGAAGGCGGCACGCCCGGAATATTCGACAAAGGCAAGATCGCGAAACACCGCATCGACACGATCGGTCGCACCCAGCAATGCGAAGCAACCACCGATCGCAAAGATGGATGTTGATGCGAAGAAAGCGGTTCCGTTCTGCAGCCCTGCCATGATCTGTGTATCGATCATCTTCAAGTCGCGTTTCAGCGAATTGTAGATCCAGTCCCGGCGTCGCTCCGCCATGACCTGGTTCAGGCTCTTGCGCGGCAGAACCGGGTCGCCGCTGGTCAGCCACGAGTATCCAACCCAAAGTGCCACGAACAGAAGAAGTGCGATGATGTCGACCGATGTCATGAGGCGCCCTGCCGATAGGAATTGCGATTTCTATGCGCCACTTCTGGATTCGGCTCAAGCCGCCTCCGCGGCTGGCTGCCCAGAGGAGACCTGATGTCGGGATTAACCAATAGTGAATGGATTAAATTTCGCACTTGCGAAAAGCTTCGGAGATTAATAAATCCTAAAAATCGATCCCGGCGCCGCAATTCTTGTGCGCCAACTGAGGAAATCATGGAAGACAGCGTCGTTAAGTCCTGCTGGGGTGTCACCTTCAAGGCCCTCTGCGGTTTCGCAGGTATTCTCGCAATCGCTTATCTTGTCGGTTCATTCTGAGCCAAAATCCGGTGGGAGGTCTCTCGCCGGAAATGCCCCTAATTATATATAGACATGTCGCTGCAAGGACTGGACTCGGCTTCCAGTCCGGCTAGTTTGTCGCATCCTGACGAGATCGATGTGGGAACGATAGCAGCATGTTTTTATCCGTATTTGATGTCTTTAAAATTGGTGTTGGTCCGTCGAGTTCACATACGATGGGCCCTATGTCGGCAGCCAATCGGTTTCTGGACCTGATCGTATCCAATGAATGGCCGCGTCCGGCCGGTGCACAAGTTTCCGCCATCAAGGCAAGCCTGCATGGCTCGCTGGCCTTCACCGGCATCGGTCACGGAACGGGCAGGGCGGTGATCCTGGGCCTGATGGGTGAAGCGCCCAACACTGTCGATCCAGACCGGATGGACGATGTCATCGAGCAGGTCGAGCGCAGTGGCAGGATTACGCCGCCGGGCCATCCCGGCTATGATTTCCAGCCCGCGACGGATCTGATCTTCGACAAGAAGCAGCCTTTGCCCGGTCATGCGAACGGGATGAGCTTTTCGGCCTTCGACAAGGACGGTCGTCTTCTCCTGAAGCGAATCTATTATTCGATTGGTGGCGGGTTCGTCGTGACCGATACGGAACTCGAGGCGATGCGCGGGCAAAATAATGCACCAGCAGCCAAGGTTCCCTATCCCTTCTCCACGGCGAAACAGATGCTGGAAATGGCGCGGGCGTCCGGCCTCAGCATTGCTGATATGAAGCGTGCCAATGAATTGACGCGCATAAGCGAAGAGGAACTGGATCGCGGACTGGATGAAATCTGGTCTGCCATGAGCGGCTGTATCGATAGGGGCCTCAAGGTAGAAGGCATCATGCCAGGCGGCCTTAAGGTCCGCCGTCGCGCCAAGTCCATTTTTGAAAAGCTGACGAATGACGCTCGCAGCAACCGGTTGAATCCGGTTCTCGCGAACGATTGGCTGAGCGTCTATGCCATGGCGGTCAACGAGGAAAATGCCGGTGGCGGGCGTGTGGTCACCGCTCCGACCAATGGCGCCGCCGGTGTCATCCCTGCCAGCATTCGCTACTTTTTGCATTTTCACGATGATGCAACCATCAAGGATGTGCGAACCTTCCTGCTGACCGCCGCAGCTGTGGGCGGCATCATCAAGCACAATGCTTCAATCTCGGGAGCTGAAGTCGGCTGTCAGGGCGAAGTTGGCTCAGCCGCGGCCATGGCAGCAGCGGGTCTGGCAGCCGTGATGGACGGAACGCCAGAGCAGATCGAGAATGCCGCAGAAATTGCACTAGAGCATCATCTGGGGATGACGTGTGACCCAGTGGCAGGGTTGGTGCAGGTTCCCTGCATCGAGCGCAATGCCCTCGGGGCCGTGAAAGCTGTCACGGCAGCGTCGCTCGCCATCAAAGGCGACGGCTCGCACTTTGTCCCGCTCGATGCCGCCATCGAGACAATGCGTCAGACCGGAAACGATATGAGCGAGAAGTACAAGGAAACCTCGACAGGTGGCCTCGCCGTCAATGTCGTCGAATGTTGATCACAGGAATTTAGGATTGGACTGTGAAGGACCCTCTTGACCCGAACGGCAAGAGGGTCTTTTAGCATTCTATGGCTCTTCATTTGATCAAGCTTTGCGTTGGCGCCGACTCCCTTCAGGATCTGAGGGAATGGGTAGCCGAACGTTCTTTGACGGCTATTGCTGCCGGACTTCAACCCCACTCGACGCATACGACACGCATGGTGCCAAAACGCGTCGAGGAACTACTCGATGGCGGCTCGCTCTATTGGGTCATCAAGGGGCAGGTCACAGCACGTCAACCTCTGCTGGATATCGTGACCTTCACCGGGGGAGATGGCATCGGCCGATGCAACCTCGTGCTGGCGCCGGAGATCATCGAAACGGTCCCACAGCCGAAGCGTCCGTTCCAGGGCTGGCGTTATCTGACGCAGGAGGATGCTCCGCGAGATCTGGGTGCGATTGGCGATGATGTCGCATCCATGCCCGAAGATCTGCGTCGGGAACTGGCAGAACTCGGATTGCTCTGAAAGCGAAAAGGGCGCATTCGCTGCGCCCTCATTGAATTATCTGAGCCGCAGACGCAGCGGTGATCGACCGCTCCTTGCCGCCAGATGCAGATGGATATTGGCTCTTGGCTGTGTATGGCGCCAGGCCCGGGCTCCATGGGAGAGAAGAAGCGACACGAGATCGCGTGTTTTCTCCTTCGGTCGACCGATGCCCATTCCCATACCGGCCAGCCGCATGGCGGCCTCGTGCAGAGGATGAAGCGCGCCCCCACGGTGTTTCGACTTCGAGCCTGTCGGCAAATCAAAGTCGAGATTGTTCTCATTCGTTGCCATAGTGACCTCGTAACGCAATACAAGCGAGG
Organism: Rhizobium sp. Root149; assembly: GCF_001427345.1. Classification (NCBI taxonomy): domain Bacteria; kingdom Pseudomonadati; phylum Pseudomonadota; class Alphaproteobacteria; order Hyphomicrobiales; family Rhizobiaceae; genus Rhizobium; species Rhizobium sp. Root149. Next base: position 757,225 of record NZ_LMGD01000012.1, on the reverse strand, counting down.
ATCTGTTTCCATCCGAAACGCAGATGGTATCGGGAGGCAAACTGCCTCCCTTGGTCATTTCACTGTTGTGCAGCCCAGCAGGCAACGCCCTTCTTTTTCAAGCTGTTGCATGCATTCACGGCCGCCTTCTGGTCGTCGAAACCGCCGAAACGCGCACGGTACACCTGACCGCCATTTGCATCGACCGGAATAGCGAATGGCTTTGCGGAGCGAAGCGCACCACCAACCTTTGCCTGTGCAGTTTCAAGCATTTCCAGTGCGGAGTCCTTGTTAGGGGACACGCCAATCTGGATAACCCAACCCGAAGGTTGCGATGCTGCAGCTCGGGCCATTTCAGCGACCGGCCGTGTCGAAGCAGTCGTCAACGAGTCCGTTGGATCCTTCACGCGGGCTGTCGGCATGTATTCCGGAGCAGGCGTGGGTATAACAGAGGGTGGCGTATCCAGTGCAGCGGTTACGGCCGCAGCGGCACCATTGGCCTTCGGTTCAGACGAATAGGCAGAGGCGCCCGGAAGTTTTTCTTCGGCATAGCGGGCGGTCGGACGCGGCGCGCCAGCAGGAAGATTGACTGCAACCTGTTGTGTCGCAGCGGCAACCGGCGAAGGCTGTGGAGCAATCGGTGTCGGAACGGAGGCCGCCACAGGTGGGGCCGGAGTGCGAACCTGTGCTATCAGGTTGCTGGCATTGCCCTGAGAGGCTTGCGGCAGATAGGTCGCAACGAGCTTGCGCATCTGGCCATCACGGGCTGCCGTGCTGGTGCCGCCAAGAACGACTGCAACGATGGAACGACCGTTCAGCTGAGCGGACGTGACGAGGTTGAAACCTGCAGCACGGGTGTAGCCCGTCTTGATCCCATCCACGCCCGCAACGCTGCCGACCAGTCGGTTATGATTGCCGATAACCTGCTTCCCGAACTTGAATGTGCGGGTCGAGAAGTAGCTGTAGTACTGCGGAAAATGTTGACGCAAGGCGATACCGAGACGAGCCTGATCACGTGCAGTCGTCATTTGCGCCGTGTTCGGCAGGCCATTCGCATTTCGGTAGGTCGTGCGGGTCATGCCGAGCGCACGCGCCTTGTTGGTCATCATGAGTGCAAAGCGGGCTTCGTTGCCACCGATGAATTCGCCCAGCGCAGTGGCAATGTCGTTTGCCGAGCGGGTCACAAGGGCTTGGATCGCTTGCTCTACAGTCACTGAGCCACCGGCACGAACTCCGAGTTTGGATGGCGGTTCAGATGCCGCCTTTGCTGATACCGGCACCGGTGAATCGAGCGTGAAGCGACCAGCCTCCAAGGCCTCGAACGTCAGGTACAGCGTCATCATCTTGGTAAGCGACGCCGGATAGCGCAGCGAATCCGGATCGTCCGAATAGAGCACCTTGCCGGTTTTGGCATCCACCACGATACCTGCATATTTCGGATTGGCGTGTGCCGTGTGCCCGCCAAGCAAGACGAACAAGGCTACGACGAAAACGAGGCCGACGATCTTCTGGAAAATCGAGGCGCCACCCTTGGGGAAGGATGTCGTGTTGATGTAATTCAGCACGTTTGCACTCACTCACTGCAATTCATGTTATCGGGTCCGGCTGCCCCCGCAGCACCGTTCTCATCACTTTAGGGGCTTAGCCTTACCAAGTGGTTTATGATGAACAGACGTTTACAAACTCTGTTCGACTTTTCACGGATTGTCGGATTTTTGGCCGGTTAGCCTGTTTGCGACAAAGGCTCCAATAGCGGCATCAATATGGTCCCACTCGGCTAAACGTGTGGATGAGAAGCGATAAAGGATACTCAACCCGTTTCCGGCGTGAATGTCCCGCTGACAATCAGCGCTGCTGGCCTCCTGTCCGCGTTGGGGCAGAAGGCACCGCACCACATAGTCCGGCTTTCCTGGACGGTGGGCGGACAGAAGAACTTCGTCGCCATAGCCGCTATCGGCTTTCAGATGATGCAGCGTGAGGCCATGGCCGAAGTCTGAGGAATCGCCGGACAAGAGCCGCTGATAGATCGGCTCAAATCGTCCGGACATGTCGCGGGACATGGTGGCTTCAGAAACTTCGATGAAAATCAGGTCGGTGGACTTGTCGGCGGCATCGAAGCGATCCTTCTCTGCGACCGAATATCCCTGCATTTCAGGCCAGGTGAGATAGAGGTTCAAACCCGCAGCCGTACCGGACGTCCGTTGCTCGGCCAGCCTGATCATGTTGGCCGGCACCGAAATGATGTCCGAGCCAATGGCAATGTTGAATTCCTGCGTGCTGTCCGTATGCCCGCCGGAGGCCATTCGCTGACCAAGCCAGTGACCTGCCGCCGTAATGAGCCCGGCGATGAGGACCAGCGCTGCGAGAGCTGATAGCAATTTGATGGCAAGCCGATTGGAGATGATTGGCTCAAAGCCTTCATCGGTATCATTCGTATGAGAAGCCATTATCGCACACCACGTTCCGGAAGCGCCAAACTAGCTGCGCATCATTGTCCGAAGCATTCGCGTTTATGGTTAACCAATCATGAAACAAAAAAAGGCGCCGCCCACGGGGAGTGGAGCGACGCCTTTGGCTTCACGGGGATGAAGCTTATTTTCTGACGCTGGCCACCGCGTTGGCGCGGCCATCCTGCAATTTCACCCATGCGCCTGGATCATCGACGGCCTGACGCTTGAGATAGGTGTATTCGGTTTCGGACCACAGCATGACCTTGTTGCGCATATTGTCGAGAACGAAGTCGCCGCGATCGGTCCGGACCGTCAGCACGGCGTGGCCTTCGCCATTCGGCTGCAGAACAACGGTGATCAAGAGATCCGAAGGGCTGATGCCCTGATTGATCAGAAGCTTTCGCTTCAGCAGAACGAAGTCTTCACAATCACCGACTGTCCGCGGATAGGCCCAACGTTCCTCGACGCCGTAAATCTCCTGGTCGGTCATGGGGGTGATCGTGGAGTTGACGGTGAAATTCACATCGAGAATTTTTCTCCAGCGATCTTCCGTCAGAACCAGAGGACCACGGTCTCCGTCTGTCGGAACGCATTCGCTGCGATAGGTCTGGCAGAATTCATAATGGCCGATGGGTGGATTGGCTTTGCCGGTCACCTGCATCTGTGCAGTGCTTGCGGCGTTGGCACTGCCTGCGCTGAGGGCTGCTGCGACGATGGCCAGGCCTGCGGCGATCTTCTTGATGTGAAACATTTTGTTCTCCCCGTTTCGATGAAGGGAATGTCTCACACGCATCTTCAAACTGTGCCAAAATCGACAGTAAAATCAGATGCTTAATTGAATTGAATGCGTCTAAAATTGAGCGCTGATTTGATCAAAATGCAATTCGAATCTGAGTCGGTTTTGACCCAAATTTCATTCAAATTATGCGCAAGTTTGAGGATAATTCGATAGATGATCAGCTAAATGGTTGAGAAAGCTTCGGTCTGTCCGGATCGTATGAAGCCGTATTGACCTCCTGGGGCCGGGAATGGCGAGCGCTTGGAGATGATCAACGCGGTGTTCGCGTCCGAAATCTGACGGCTCGAGCGGGAAATTGGATGCGGAAACGACTTGTAGATGGACGTTGAGGCTGAGATTGCCGTCAAAAAACCGCGTCTTTTTCGTACATTTTTTCTCCGCAAACCCTGTTCGCCACAAAATATGGTGGAGCATTGGTTAAATCCGGTACGCATCGAACTGCATTTCGGGCAACGGATCTCTCGGGTGCCAGGAATCAAAAACCCGGCGCGTTGGCCGGGTTCAATCTGGGGCGACTGTGAGCTGTTCCTAGAGGAAGTCGCGCAAGCTTTCGCGCGTTTGCACCATCGCAAATTCGATCGCGACACCTTCGGCGAAATGGCGAACGATGCGTCCACGCATATTGTTGAGGAAAACGGGGGTGCCCACGGGTGGGCGAACATCGCAATCCACCGCGGCACCGGACAGCGAGAGGTCGACGAGACGGCAAGGATAGCTCGTACCATCCTCAAGCCGCAGTTCGGCGCGCGTGATACGTGGTGAGAGGCGGTCATGACGTCGGTCTTCCGGCAGGCCGAGCTCGTGCCGGTTTGCCAGCCATGTCAGCTGCGCGGCCAGCTTTTCCCGCTTGCGATCCGTGGCCGTGATCGACATCACAAAGCCGGTATCTGTCAGTTGCAATGCCTGGCCTTCCAACCGACCAAGATGATCGATGTAGGCAATGATCCGTTCGCCGACGCGCGGAGCACCGATGCATTCGAGCATGACATCGCCGGGCGACATTTCAGAGGCAAGGCAGGGATATTCCTCGCGCGACGCAAGCATAAGACGACCGCTCATGTTCACCGTCACTCTTTGGAAGGTACGGGGAGGAGCGGGCTTCTGTGTTTGTGCTGCTGGCTGGAATGAGAACATTGCACTCTTTCGTCCGTCATCTACCAGACATGCTTACTCTCAGCCGGTTAACATTGGGTCAATTGGACGTCAGAGGTTGTAATGACTGCTCAGCTTAGATGGAAAAGCCGCCTGATGAAGCTCTGGCTGCTGCCGTGTCTGGCGAATTCCGTGGATGTGGCCGGTTCGGTTCCTGGCGGGAAGGCCGGCTGCCATGTTTTGAGCACGAGACTGCCTGGATCAATGGGATAGGAGGGATGCGCGTCTTCTCCCAATACGATGGAGCCCAGCAAGCGGTCACATGCTCCCTCCGCTGAACGCAAGGGAAGCAGAAGCATCTCCAGCCGCACGTGACGTCCGTCTTGGGTGGCGTTCACGCTGCAGTGGATCGCGGTCTCTGATCTGAAGGCGGACAAGGTGGCTTCAACGACCTGATCACGGGACCGCGGGTTCCACAACGTCTCAAAATCGTGGTCTCGCAGCTCCTCGCCGAAAAGTTCGCAGACCCGCGTGCCTGCCAAACGAAACACAAGATCGAGATCCTGCCAGCCCAACATGATGAGATCGGGCAGGCGGGAGCGGATTGCCGTGGGATCAAGTTGGGTCCGGAGTGGCGCTTTGTTCGCACGGCGCAGGCTGTACCAATAGCTCAACACTTCGTTACTGCGGTTGCTCAACATCTGCACGTTGTGTTCCATTCTGTGTCGTATCAGGCGTCATGCCTGTCATTTCTCTGCTACGGAGCGAAAAGCATGCCACTCCAACGGGTTGGCGCCGTGCAAGGGCGGCAAATCCCGCAATCGTTGCTCGCTCATGGAGTTGCGATCTGCTAATAGATTTCGGCAGAGGAACCCGACCCGCATGGAAAAACCGCCCGAAACGCCCTGGGGAGCCCCCCCGCCAGAGGAAGAGACCCCCGCGCAGCGAGGCATTCACCGCGATCGTGGTATGAATGAAGATCATCGCCGCGACTCGCAGCGCCGCGAACCGGCGATCAACCTGCCGGGACCATTGCTCGCAATTCTCGGACTTCTAATTATTCTTTTCGTCCTGGATGCTTACGTGCTGTCCGACGAGATGCGAGCATACTTCCTGTTCGAGCTTGCCTTTACTCCGCTACGGTATGTGTTTCCGCTATCGGGGCAGGGGCTGGAGTGGCTTTGGACTCCGGTCACCTACTCTTTCCTGCACGGAAGCGTCGAGCATCTGGCCTTTAACGGTCTTTGGCTCGCAGCCTTTGGTGCGCCGGTCTTTCGTCGCATCGGCTTCAAGCGGTTCATGGTTTTCTGGGCCTTGTCGGCTGCCTGTTCCGCTTTTTTCCACGCGGCGCTGAACTGGGGGCAGGAGACGATCCTGATCGGCGCATCGGGTGTGATTTCCGCATTGATGGGCGCCGCATGTCGGTTCGCGTTTCCCGCCAGTGGCACCGGCATGTTTGGACGCGATGTTCATCTCCTGCCGCGCCAGGGAATTGTCGGCGCAATGCGCAACAGAACGGTTTTCATTTTTACCATCCTCTGGTTCCTCGGAAACGTGCTGATCGCCTTGGGCATTCCGCTCGTGGGCGGGGATGATTCCGCCATCGCCTGGGACGCGCATATCGGCGGTTTCCTCTTTGGCTACCTGCTGTTTTCGGCCTTCGATCCGGGCGTCGCCGCAAGGCCTGACAGAGGCTGATACCAAATGTCGATGATAGGGACCGATTGCGCCGGAGCGATTTTGGTTTGCGGCGAGAAGAAAACCACAGTCGGACCTGAAGGTCCGGCGCGGATTTTCGACGACGTCCGAAGAGCAAAAGCGCCCGGTCCTCTGGATGGGCCGGATTTCCTCCACCGACTTTGTCGCAATCCTCGACCGATGCAGGAGCATCGCTCTCCGGTATGCTCCTCGTGCGCTGCTTGCAATCCGTTCTATTGAGGAGCACCATCGTAAGACTTTCGAAACGCTTGGAGGAGCGAGTCGAGGGTTTCGAAGAGCTGATCAATAGGAGGAATTGATGTCTATCTCCGTGAAGCACATGCTCGATAGAAAAGGCCGGGATGTCGTGACCGTGTCACGCGATGCGACCATTGAGGAGGTCGCAAAGATCCTGGAGCAGAAGCGCATTGGCGCGATCGTCGTCACCAGTCTCGAAGATCGGATTGCCGGGATTTTCACGGAGCGTGACCTTGTCCGCTGCGTTGCGAAAGAGGGTCCGGCGGCTCTTTCCAATCCGGTTTCATCGGCAATGACTACGTCTGTGACGCGCTGCCGGGAAGAAACCACCTTGAACGAACTCATGGAAATCATGAGCAGTGGCCGCTTCCGTCACGTACCTGTGGAAAGCGGCGGCAAGCTTGCCGGCATCATTTCCATTGGCGACGTCGTCAAGGCTCGCATTCAGGAAGTTGAGGCCGAGGCCGAGCATATCCGGGCCTATATCGCCAGCTGAGAACACACCAGCCGCCCGGTGGGGCGGCTGCCTTTTGTCAGGGAAGAGTGAATATCTCCTGCATCCGCTTCAGTTCGGTAATGCGGCTTTGGGCCTCCTGATAGCCGCGGTCGATCGCTTCACCGGCCCGGTGAAATTCGGAAAGACCTATATCGCTGAGGCGTGGATGAAGCGCGAGATCGGGCGGGTCTCCCGCCAGGCGCGCGCGTGAGATTCGCTCCTGAATGATGTTGAATGCCTGCACCATCGTGCCAGTCATGCCAATTCGTGCTTCCTGAACCTTTGTGTGCTGTCCCTGATGAACGGGCTGAACGCTTGCATTGTGTTTGACGACGGCGGATCGGCCGAAAATGTCATAGTTCAGATTGATGGCGACCACGAGCGGTTGCTCATAGGCCCGGCAGACAGATGTCGGCACGGGATTGACCAGTGCTCCGTCCACAAGCGTGCGGTTGTTGCATTTCACCGGTTCGAAGATGCCGGGAAGGGCGTAGGATGCGCGAAGGCCGGTGATCAGCGAGCCACTTGTAATCCACACTTCGTGACCACTGTGAAGTTCGGTCGCGACGGCCACGAACGGACGATCAAGGTCTTCGATAGCGACGTCTTCGAGATGCTCCTGCATGCGTTTCGTCAGCCGCATGCCACCCAGCAGGCCGCCGCCGCCAATGGTCAGATCCAGCAGGCCGGCGATGCGCCGCATGGTAAGCGAGCGCGCGAAGTTTTCGAGTTCATCAAGCTTGCCGGCGAGATAGCAACCGCCCACCAGCGCACCGATGGAAGTGCCGGCAACCATGCCGACCTCGATGCCTGCCTCTTCCAGCGCGCGTAGGACACCGATATGCGCCCAGCCTCTGGCGGCACCGCCGCCCAGTGCCAGAGCAAGCTTCGGCTTTTTGGGTTTGTGTTCGGGAGTATGAGGCGGCTTGTTGCCGCCGCCATTTGCATCTGCTCCGGATGTCGGAGCCTCACCGCGATTCCAGTTCCAGTTCAGCATCTGATCCCGCCCTTCAGGCTATGTAAGCCAGACTACCATTGAACGCAGACACTGGTTTAGAATCAGTTCATGTCCGTCAGACTTGCCGAAAAACGAAGCAGTTGCCTAATCGGTTCCCTTGTCCGAATAGATCGCGTCCGGATCGAAATGACGATGCTCATCAACGATCCTTACCTTTGCTTCGCCGTCCACAAGTTCGACAGCGCGATAGAAGCATGAGCGACGTCCGGTGTGGCAGCTGGCATCATGTCCGGCCACTTGCACCTTCAGCCACACGGCATCCTGATCGCAATCGGTCAGAAGCTCGACCACGCTCTGAAGATTGCCGGATGTTTCGCCCTTCTTCCAGATTTTTGCGCGCGAACGGCTGTAATAGTGCGCGATTCCGGTCTCGATAGTGAGAGCCAGCGCCTCGCTGTTCATGTGGGCAACCATCAGAAGTTCACCATCGCGATGGTCTGTCACGATGGCAGTTACCAGACCATGGTCGTCAAAGCGCGGCGTGAAAACACCGTTGCCCTCAAGTTGCGTTTTGTCGGAGGGTGCCGGTTCAAACTGGATGGTCATGAAACTCTCTGTAAGCCTGTATCAGCGACGGATCATGCTGAGGAAACGGGCCTGTTCCTGAGCCTTTTCCTTGAATTCGCCGGTAAATGTCGTCGTAAGCGTGGTCGAGCCCTGCTTCTGAATGCCGCGCATGGCCATGCACATGTGCTCCGCCTCGATCATCACCGCAACGCCGCGCGGTGCCAGACCGGACTGAATCGCCTGAGCAACCTGTGCGGTCATGTTCTCCTGGGTCTGCAATCGGCGGCCGAACACCTCCACAAGGCGGGCTATCTTCGAGAGCCCCAGAACACGCCCCTTCGGCAGGTAAGCCACGTGAGCCTTGCCGATAATTGGCACCATGTGGTGCTCGCAATGGGAATAGAACGGAATGTCCTTTACGAGGACCATGTCGTCATAGCCGCCGACCTCCTCGAAGGTACGGCCAAGAATTTCCTCCGGTGACTGGTCGTAACCACCGAACAGTTCACGATAGGATTTGGCGACGCGCTTCGGCGTGTCGATCAGGCCCTCGCGGGACGGATCGTCGCCGGCCCAGCGCAGTAGAACCCGCACCGCATCCTCGGCCTCTTGCTGTGTCGGGCGAGGTTGCTTCTGCCCCGCAGGGAAATTCTTCACGACTGAATCCATGTTCATATCTCCCGTGCGGTTCAAGGCCGCACCTGCCGAAGTTCTTTGAACTGCAATGACGTTCAAAGCAGGCTACGCGTTATCTGACCTGTCGGATCCCTTTTTACAAGATACGAGTTACTCTCGATTGAAGACTTGGCGAAACATGTTTCTTGAACCGATCGTATCCATCATCATATAGAGCATGAGACTATGGACGACCAGTCGGCGGGCTGAAGCACACACTGTCCACTGGCAAGCGACGCAGGTAGCGTCAGGATTCTTCGGCATGGACGATATTTACAACAGTCGAATTCTTGAACTGGCAGGCAACATCCAGCGTGCCGGTACGCTCGATGATGCAGATGCGACCAGCGAGAAGCACTCGAAGCTCTGCGGCTCGAAGGTGCGCGTCTTCCTGAAGGTGCGCAATGGGATCGTGACCGACTTTGCACATCAGGTGCGCGCCTGCGCTTTGGGACAGGCGTCTTCATCGGCCATGGCGCGGGTGGTCGTTGGTGCCTCTGTTGACGAAATTCGTCAGGCACGTCGGGACATGCTGGCCATGCTGAAGGAAGATGGTGAAGGACCCGTCGGTCGTTTTGAGGAAATGCGCGTTCTGAAACCCGTAAAGGACTACAAGGCCCGACATGCCTCGACCATGTTGACCTTCGATGCCGTGGTAGACTGTCTCGATCAGATTGAAGCCAAAGCGCAGCCGCAGGCGGTCTGACGCATGTGCCAGCACTGTTCTGGTCTGCATGATGACGAGGATGAAAAGCCGCGGAGAAGAGGTCGGAACTGGTCCGGTCCTTTTCGCAAAACGCCGGATCGTCTTGTCGGAATGGGCCTGATCCGCCTCTATCAATTGACGCTCTCCGGCTTCATCGGAAATTCCTGTCGTCACATCCCCACATGTTCTGAGTTCGGCTACGAGGCCGTCGCGCGCCATGGTCTCTGGTTCGGGGGCTGGATGACGGCCTATCGTTTCGCCCGTTGCGGGCCATTCGGCTCGTCCGGGCTGGATCCCGTACCGGAGAACCGGCCTCAACACCAGCGATGGTGGACACCCTGGCGCTACAGCCGCGCAGATCCAACCACAGCACATACAGAACAGGAGTAACCGTCATGCCGATGCCGATGGAATATTTTCAGGCATCGACTGATTTCGACGCCTTCATGTCTGATCTGCTGGACATATCTCTTTTGAAAACTCGCCATCAGGCCTACACGATGTTGCAGGCCGTTTTGCAGGTTTTTCGACGCCGGTTGACACTGCCGCAGGCTATTGAGTTCGCTGGCATTCTGCCGCCCGTCGTTCGCGCCATTTTCGTGAGTGACTGGAATACGGATGAGCCGCTGAAGCCTTTCGAGACCCATGAGCAGATGATGGCTGAAGTGCGCCAGTTGCGCCACAACCACAATCTCTCCACCCCCTCGGCGATTGAGGATGTGACGATTGCGATCCGTCGCCATGTGGATGAGACAAAGCTGAGGGCGATGCTGGGCCAATTGCCGGAGGGCGCACTGGCGTTTTGGGGCTACAGGAGCTAACCAGCCTAGCCTTTACTCGCCGCGCTTTCGCGGGTATCTACCCGCGCGTTGGATGTCGCAATAAGCGGCGCGATTTACCCACCCGCATTCGTTGGCGGGACTGGATAACAGGAGAATATAATGTCCGTTTCCCTCACATTCCCTGATGGCTCTGTCCGTTCGTATGAAGCCGGTGCGACCGGGCTTGCGGTCGCTGAGTCGATTTCGAAGTCGCTGGCCAAGAAGGCCATCGCCATTGCGATCGACGGCGAAGTCCGCGACCTGTCGGACCCTGTTTCCGATGGCAAGATCGAGATCATTACCCGCACAGATCCGCGCGCTCTGGAACTCATTCGCCATGATGCTGCGCACGTGATGGCGGAAGCCGTCCAGGAGCTTTGGCCCGGCACGCAGGTCACGATCGGTCCGGTGATCGAGAACGGCTTCTACTACGACTTCAAGCGCGTTCACCCAGACACCAAGGAAGACTGGCCCTTCACGCCCGACGATCTGCCGAAGATCGAAAAGAAAATGAAGGAGATCATTGGTCGCAACAAACCCTTCACCAAGGAAGTCTGGTCACGCCAGAAGACCAAGGATGTGTTTGCTGCCAAGGGTGAGAGCTTCAAGGTCGAGCTCGTTGATGCGATCCCGGAAGATCAGGACGTCAAGATCTATGCTCAGGGCGACTGGTTCGACCTTTGCCGTGGTCCGCACATGGCCTCGACCGGACAGATTGGGACGGCCTTCAAGCTCATGAAGGTGGCCGGTGCCTATTGGCGCGGTGATTCCACCCGTCCGATGCTGACCCGTATCTACGGCACAGCCTGGGCAGAGCAGGAGCAACTGGATCAGTACCTGCACGTACTTGCGGAAGCCGAGAAGCGCGATCACCGCAAGCTTGGCCGCGAGATGGATCTGTTCCATTTTCAGGAAGAAGGTCCGGGCGTCGTGTTCTGGCATGGCAAGGGCTGGCGCATGTTCCAGACCCTGACCGCCTACATGCGCCGCCGTCTGGCCAACACCTATGAAGAGGTCAACGCGCCGCAGGTTCTCGATGCCTCGCTATGGGAAACCTCCGGTCACTGGGGCTGGTATCAGGAAAACATGTTCGCCGTGAAATCGGCTTACGCGTTTACCCATCCGGATGACAAGGAAGCCGATAATCGCGTCTTCGCCTTGAAGCCGATGAACTGCCCGGGTCACGTCCAGATCTTCAAGCATGGCTTGAAGTCTTACCGTGAAATGCCTGTTCGCCTTGCGGAATTTGGTCTCGTTCATCGCTACGAAGCATCCGGCGCATTGCATGGGTTGATGCGCGTTCGCGGCTTCACGCAGGACGATGCCCATGTATTCTGCACGGAAGAGCAGATGGCAGCCGAATGCCTGCGCATCAATGATCTCATCCTGTCGGTCTATGAGGACTTCGGCTTCAAGGAAGTCGTGGTGAAGCTCTCCACCCGTCCAGAAAAGCGCGTGGGATCCGATGAGCTTTGGGACCGCGCGGAATCGGTCATGATGGATGTTCTAAAGACGATCGAAGAGCAGTCTGGAGGACGCATCAAAACCGGAATATTGCCAGGTGAGGGCGCATTTTACGGGCCGAAGTTCGAGTACACTCTCAAGGACGCAATTGGCCGTGACTGGCAGTGCGGAACGACGCAGGTGGACTTCAACCTGCCAGAGCGCTTCGGTGCGTTCTACATCGATGCGAACTCGGAAAAGACCCAGCCTGTCATGATCCACCGCGCCATCTGCGGCTCGATGGAGCGCTTCCTCGGGATCCTGATCGAGAACTTCGCCGGGCATATGCCGCTGTGGTTCGCACCGCTTCAAGTGGTCGTCGCAACGATCACCTCCGATGCGGATGATTATGGCCGCGAGGTTGCCCAGCAACTGCGCGATGCGGGCCTGATTGTGGAAGAGGACTTCCGCAACGAGAAGATCAACTACAAGATCCGCGAGCATTCGGTCACGAAGGTTCCGGTCATCATTGTCTGTGGTCGTCAGGAAGCCGAAAACCGCTCAGTCAACATCCGCCGTCTGGGTTCGCAGGCACAGACACCGATGTCGCTGGAAGATGCCGTTGCATCGCTTTCGGAAGAAGCAACGCCGCCGGATGTCAAGCGGCGTCAGGCAGCACGCAAGATGGCTGCCGAGTAAAACAAATAACCCCGGTGGAGCGATCCACCGGGGTTTTTTTCAAGCGATCACGGTGATCAATCCTGACCGACGACGGACGCCTGTTGTTCCTTCATGGAAACTTCGATATCCGCGTTCTTGCCGGACTGAACGGTGAACTCTCGTTGATAGATCTTGTCCTTGTTGCGAGCGACGGCGGTATATTCGCCCTCCGCCAGCACCATGGTTGTGAAAGCGCTGACGCTTTCACTCACCACGTCGCCACCGGCAGTCAGCACAGACCATGCGGTATCAGCCACGGCTTCGCCGCCGTGCTGAGAAACAAGCTTGAGGGTAATCTGCGCCGCCTTGTGCTGCAGCGTCGCCTCGGTCAACTTGCCTGCCTCGACCTGAAGGTCAGCCCGAACGCTCGCGTTGATGTCGCCATATTCTGAAACAATGTGATAGGTGCCAGTATTCAGCCGGATGATCGTGTTCGGCTTCACATTGGCCATCACAAGCGCACGCTCGCCGTCTTCGCGCACCTCCGCGGAATAGATCGAGAACTTCAGCTTGTTGGCCTGTATCCGTTGATCAGTGCCCGCAACGGCATTCAACACAAGACCGCCTGCATCAAGAACAAACGATAGCTTTTTGACGTCACCATTTTCCGGAACACTCAGTCGCTTTGTGATACCAGCGCGTCCGAATGCGACGTTGACGAAATAATCACCTGGCGCCAGTTGAAGATGGGCTTCGCCGCCTTCCGAGGAGGCAACAAGCTGAAGCTTGCCATCCGGGCCGGCGCTCGGGCTGAATACACGCCAGTTGAGCCCGGTCTGGAGAGATGTTCCATCTGCCGTCAACTTCGCTTCCAGCGTCACATCGCGCAGGGCCGGAACCTTACGGGCAGATGGCGCTGTAAAAGCATTCAGTTTCGGCATCTTTGGCGTGCCTTCCAACTGCTTGAAAGGCTGGAATGCGTCCTGAGCATGAGCGGATGGCGCCAGGGCAAGCGCCGCCAGCAGCGCCATCGAGAGCGAGACCTTCCGAGAAACTGCGTTCATAGTGGTTGCTGACCGTTGACTCTTGAATTCTGAAACGTCACTTCAAAACCAACCTAGCGGCAATTTCAAGATCCCTCCATTCACAGAGTCGTCGGATGCCCATTCAGAAGCCACTCTTCGATTATCTCAGTACGCGTCGATCCATTCCTGCGCTCCAGATGACGGAACCGGGCCCGGACCGGACCGAGCTGGAGCAGATCCTGACGCTCACCTCACGCGTTCCTGATCACGGCAAGCTCGCTCCCTGGCGTTTCATCGTTTATCGGGGACAGGCGAGGGCAGAACTTAGCGAGCAGCTTCTGTCCATTGCGCTGAAGAAGAACCCCGAAATGACCGAAGAAGCCCGGCAGATCGAGCGGTCGCGCTTGACGCGTTCTCCAGTCGTCATTGCTGTGGTCAGCACTGCGGCGGAGCACGTCAAGATCCCGGTCTGGGAACAGGAATTGTCTGCTGGCGCCGTCTGCCTCAATCTGTTCATGGCTGCCAATGCCCATGGTTATGCCGCCAATTGGCTGAGCGAATGGGTCGCCTATGACGCCGATGCCAAGACCGTTCTTGGCGTGAAGCCGGAAGAAAAAATCGCTGGTCTGGTTTACATCGGCTCCACGACGTTCCCGCAAACCGACCGTCCGCGCCCTGAACTCAAGGACATTGTCAGCTGGGTTGGTGAGGGAAGCGAGTAATGTTTTATACCACCGATCTCAACCAGCATGGTCTTGCGCACGACCCGTTCAAGGCCATTGTAGCGCCGCGACCCATCGGGTGGATCGGTACGAAGGGCAGGGATGGTTCGCTGAACCTCTCGCCCTATTCGTTTTTCAACATCGTCTCGGACAATCCAAAGATGGTGATGTTCTCATCCAGTACGCCGAAACACAGTAGCCGGAACGCCGAAGAGACGGGCGTCTTCACCGCAAGCCTCGTCAGCCGCAATCTCGTCGAACCGATGAACGCATCCTCTGCGCCGGTGCCCTATGGTGTCAACGAATTCGATCTCGCTGGACTGACGCCGAAACTTGGTGAGCTGGTGGACGCTCCATACGTGGCCGAGGCCTATGCTGCGCTCGAATGCAAGGTGACGGAGGTCCTTCGACCGAAGGGCTTGAATGAAACCATGTCCGAGTCGGTTATTGTGTTCGGTCAGGTAGTCGGAATCCATCTCAGTGAGATCATTGTTCGAGATGGTCGCATTGATATGGCCTTGGCCAAGCCAGTAGCTCGCATGGGCTACATGGATTACGCGGATGGCGGCAGCGATGTTTTTCAACTGCAACGGCCGACTCGATAGAAACCTTTGAGTATTAGTAGGGTCTGATGCGATAGTGCAGGCTGTTTTGCCTGAGAGCGACCAATTCTGTCTTGCTACGCGCGAAGGGGTTGCTCTGAAGACCCACACATACGCTGGGAATTGATTATATTCGAAGGCTGTTCGCCTCTTTTCACGATCCTTAAGGCGTATGGTGAACCGATCGTAAACTATTTCTGACTAGCTTGGCCTCATGGACGAATGGAGAGCGTAGAGTCGCTCCGGCGTTTGAGGTAGGTCAGTTGATTATCCAGGCTTTTTTGCGATGGGCGGAAACAGCAGGCGCGGCAGATCGCGCCAAGGCAGCGCGCGCCTTGGCCAAGGCCTACTTCCGTCTCCGTCCGGATGATCCGCAAAAGCAGGCGGCCTTGCATGCCATGATTCACCTGCTGGATGACCCTTCGTCAGCCGTTCGCTTCGCGCTTTCCGAGAGCCTTGCTGAAGAGCCGTCAGCACCACGCGCCGTGGTGCTGGCACTTGCTGAGGACCAGCCGGATATCGCATGTCCTGTCATTACGTTTTCACCGGTACTGACGGATATGGATCTAGTCGACATTGCAGGTCGAGGATCCAGCATGACCCGCGGTTTAATTGCGGCCCGTCCTGAACTGGGCCGCGGCGTCGCGGCAGCAATTGCCGAGATTGGTGATACGGCTGAGGCCGTCATCCTGTTGGAAAACGATTCGGCCGATCTCTCCCGATACGTACTCAAGCGGCTGGCAGAGCGCCACGCCCGCAGTTGCGAGGTGCGGAACCTGCTTCTGGACCGCGAGGATCTCCCCGCGGAAGCGCGCGATGTTCTCGTCCGCGAAATCAGCCGCGCATTGGCCGGTTCGCTGCTGGTGCAGGCGACGTTGAGTGCACCGCGCATTGCATACCTGACTGAAGAGGCGGCTACGCTCGCCACGCTACGTCTCGTCGGAAACGCTCTGTCGGATGAAATTCCGCTGCTGGTGCAGACGATGCGTGAGGATGGGCGCCTCACGTCGGCCTTTCTCATGCACGCGCTATGCTCGGGACGGATTGAATTCTTTGCTGCTGCCATGACGGACCTTTCGGGCCTGGACGATCGTCGCGTTCGCTCCATTATGGCAACCGGCCGAAAGCATGCGATCCGCGCTCTCTACGAATCCTGCGGTTTGTCTCGTGAAATCTCGGAAGTCTTTGTCGAGGCGACCATGCTCTGGCGCGAGAAACTGCGGGAGGTGCAAGGCAGCGGCGAGGGAATCTTCGACGCATTGATCGAACGGTATCCGCGCACGGTTGATACCTACACCACCATCAACGAGCTTCTCGACATCGTCGAGTCACTGCAGCGCCAGGAATACAGGGATATGGCCCGCGCTTACGCTGAGCAGACTGCCTACGCTGCCTAGCGCAGTCGCTGGGCGACCCAGGAATACCCACTTTCCACAATCCGTACCGGTCCCTTGATCAGGCTCTCGACGTTATCTCGCGTCGGCAGGATTGTCTTTACACGGTCCATGGCCTTGGCGGCCATCGACTGTTCCTCCTGCCTTGTTTCCTCCGGTGTCGGTGCAGGGGCGTCTGGTGTGTCGGTAGATTTCGGTGCGGTCGGGGATGCGCTCGCCACGGTCGGATCCTGGCAAACGGCAATGACGACGGGGTAGGAAACATTGGCGAACCGGCCCAATTCCTTTTCAGAAACTGCATTGCACAGTTCGACGCTGGGCCAGCGTTGATTAAGCGTTGCCACATATTGGCAGTCCGTGGCGCTGTCGTCGCAGCCAAGTATCGTCATGATGACCATCGCGGTGCGCATATGAACTTCCTTGCATATGATCTTGTAAGAACGTTAAGACGCAGCATAGCGACTTTGTGAAGGCAGGCAGGACAGGCAATGCAGGATTTGGTCATTCAACGAGAAGCGCCTCGGCAGCCGGGTGTGCTGAGATTGCTCGAATTGTCCGACGCCTACGCCGCATCGCTCTACCCTGCCGAAAGCAACCATATGCTGCCGATCGAGGAACTGGAAGCCGAGACGGTTTCGTTCTTCGTGGCGCGTCGGGGTGACGACATTGTTGGCTGTGCGTCCCTTGTCCGGCATGATGATGGCACGGCAGAAATCAAGCGCATGTTCGTTGACGGATCGGCACGAGGATTGAAACTCGGCAAGCGGCTGCTTGATCAGCTCGAAAGCGAGGCCCGGCGCTTTGCCATATCGATCATCCGTCTCGAAACCGGAATCTACCAGCCAGAGGCGATTGGCCTCTATCGGAATGCCGGATACGAGGAGATTCCGCCATTCGGCGGCTACAAGCTTGATCCACTCAGCCTGTTTATGGAGAAGCGCCTTCGTTAATGGGGGCCGGATCAGCCTTGAGGCGTTTGGGAGGCTCCGGGACGGTCGGGGTCTCTACTGCATCAGCGCTTGATGAAAGCTCGATCTCACGCATCCATTCACGCCAGATCGCAACGAGCAGCGCCATCAGAACCGGGCCGATGAACAGGCCGAGGAAACCGAGCGTCTTCACACCGCCCACGAGGCCGAAGAAGGTCGGCAGGAATGGAAGCTTGATAGGGCCGCCGACCAGGCGCGGGCGTATCGTCTTGTCGACGATGAAAAGCTCGACCGAGCCCCAGACAAACAAGGCAACGCCTGCGAAAAGCGATCCGCTGGCAACGAGATAGATCGATACGAGCGTGAACGACAAGGGCGCGCCGCCGGGGATCAAAGCCATGATGCCGGTCAATACACCGAGTGTTACGTGGGACGGAACGCCGGCGATCCAGTAGGCAATGCCAAGAATGATGCCTTCACCGATGGCGATCAGCGTCATGCCGGTCACGGTAGAGCTTATGGTAGCCGGGACCACCCGCGATATGCGCTCCCACCGCGAGGGGAGAATGCGCTCGCCCAGCAAATCCATCTGGCGCGCGAAGGCCGCACCGTCACGATAGACGAAAAACAGGGCGATCAGCATGAACAGCAGCGTCAGAAGCAGGTGAAACGCGCCATCCCCGGCAGCGATCACCGCACGGTAGATGTTGCCGATATTGGCGCCGCTGACCAGTTGAACCAGTTGGCCAATGGCGCCCGGTTCGCCTATGTGGCGCTCCCATTGCGTTGAAAGCCATTCACCAGCGACCGGCAGTTCCACGATCCATTGTGGCGGCGCAGACCCGACCCGGTTGATCTGGAGTGCCCAGCCAATCCAGTCCCGCAATTCACCGATCGCATAGGTCAGAGCGATACTGATGGGGATGATGATGAAACTTAAAACGCAGATAATGGCGATGGTCGCGCCGATGGTCGTGTTGCCGCCGACGCGACGCAACAGATCGCGATAGAGCGGCCAACTCGCAAAACCGATGACGAGGGCCGCGAGAACAGGGATGACGAAGCCGTGGAAGAAGTAGATCCCGGCAAAGACTATGAGAATGAGAAGCCATCGCGCAGCCGATATGGGCGGAATGAGCGCTATGCGCATTGGCGCGACGGGCCCCAGCCAGCGCGGTTCCGTCCTCGGTCTGTCATTCTCACGCACGATTGACTGCCATCCTGTTTGCGTCTCTCGTTTGTCTCCAGGCGCACCTGACGAGAGCTAAGATTAGAGATATTGAAGATTCAAGCTTGCCGTAAAGCGCAGATGCGCTAGAAATATGGGTAACGTCAACTCAGCTTTACAATACATGCCCCCATCGTCACGCCGCTTCCTCCTGCGGGAGCGTACGTCAGATCGCCATGCAGCGGTTGACGCTGCCGTAGGCTCATTTCGTACATTGGTACATTACAAGGCCTATTTGCAAGGTCTGCATGCCTTTCGCAGGCCCTTGGATGACCAAATGTTATCATGCCGTTTCCCCGTTGAATTCGGAACCTGGCGTCCTCAGGCCATAAGCCCTCTTATTGTCGCGGATATGAACGATCTCGCCCTCGCGCCGAAAAAGCCCGCGGATCCAATTTCCTTAACCGCCGATCTGGAAAGCCTGCTGGGTACGCTCTACGTACTGGAGGGCTCGACGCTGGGCGCGCGCGTTTTGTACCGCAGGGCAAATGAGCTCGGACTGAGCGGTACGCACGGGGCAAGGCATCTTCAGGGTCAAGCCGCATCGGATGGATTTTCCCGTTTCCTTCAGATCCTCGATGCCGCACCCGATGTCGATATGAACAAGGTAATAGGGGCTTCAGACCTGGCCTTCCAATGGGCAGAGACGGCCTTCAAGGACAATGTGAATGAATGAAGCGCCAAAGGTCGATCTGACAAATTGCGACCGGGAACCGATCCACATACCCGGAAGCATCCAGGCGCATGGCGCTCTCATCGTTTGCGATGGTACCGGCGGCGACGTTCTTGCTTACTCCGCAAATACTGCAGACATGCTGGGTATCCTGGCACCGGTCGAAGGCAGTCGGCTTGAGGACGCTGTGGGGCCGGATGTAGCGCACACGCTGCGCAATGCACTGGCGACAAGTGATGACCCCAGCCGCCCAGCGTTGCGAATGGGACTCGAGCTTCCTGGCGGATTGTTCGATGCAGCGGTTCACAGGACGCCTCAGGGTGCGTTCATGGAGTTCGAGCCGCACGCCAAACATTCTGACCAACCTCTCGAGACCGCACGAATGCTCATCAGCCGTGTGCGATCGATTGGAGGCATCGATGAACTCGTCGACAAGTCGGTTCGCCTGATATTTGCGATGCTGGCCTATGATCGTGTCATGATCTACCGGTTTGAACATGATGGTTCCGGCAAGGTCGTCAGCGAGCATAAGCGTCGCGATCTCGAGAGCTTCAAGGGACAGTATTTTCCAGCGAGCGACATCCCGAAGCAGGCTCGTATCCTGTATCTGAAGAACACCATACGCATTATTTCCGACGCGCAGGACGAGCGCATTCCAATTGTGTCGAATGGTCGCGCATCGGACGAACCGCTGGATCTGTCCTTCGCTCACTTGCGAAGCGTATCGCCCATCCACTGCGAATATCTCCGCAACATGGGCGTGGCGGCGTCCATGTCGATCTCCATCGTCGTTGACGGGGAGCTGTGGGGACTTGTCGCCTGCCATCACTATTCGCCCAAGTCTCTGGCCATGCAGCAGCGGGTGGCCGCAGAAATGTTTGGCGAGTTTTTATCACTGCATCTGAGCGCCCTGAAACAGAAACAAATTCTGGACACAGCCAACCGTGCGCGCCGTTCGCTGGATCGCTTCCTTCAGGCCGCTTCCCAGAGCGCCGACATCACGCAATTGCTGCGCGATTCCCTGCCTGAATTCGCGCATATCATGCCGAGCGACGGTGTTGGGCTGTGGCTTGAGGGTGGTTGGACGAGCATGGGATCTGTGCCGCCGCTGCCGGATATTGCCAAGATTGCGGAACTGGTCGGAACAGCCTCCGGTGGACGTATCTGGGGGACGGATCAACTGGCGCTACATTTGCCGGAAGCAGCATCCTACGCCTCTGCCGCCTGCGGTGTTCTGGCCATACCCCTGTCGCAAAGACCGAAGGACTACCTCTTCTTCTTCCGCAAAGAGCTAGTCCAGACGCTGAACTGGGCCGGAAATCCCGAGAAATCCTACGAGATAGGACCGCTGGGCGATCGACTGACTCCGCGCAAAAGCTTCGCGATCTGGAAGGAAACGGTTCACCTGAAAGCTCAACGCTGGACGGAGGAAGAGTGGGAGATCGCAGAAGCCATTCGCGCTGTCCTGGTCGAGGTCGTTCTGCATCATAATGAACTGCTTGCGGATGAGCGTGGCAAAGCGGATGTGCGCCAGCGCATGCTGAACGAGGAATTGAATCACCGCGTCAAGAATATCCTGGCGGTCATCAAGGCGCTTGTCGGTCATCCGGTCCGGGAAGGGCGTGACATTGGCGAGTATGTTTCGACTCTGAAGGGGCGAATTCAAGCCTTGTCTTTCGCGCATGATCAGGTTGTGCGCGGAGCAGACGGGGGATCTCTGAAGGAATTGCTTGAGGCTGAACTCAAGCCCTATAGTGGCGAACATCGTACCATCTTGATGAAAGGTGGCGAATTCTGGCTGGATAGCCGCGCCTTCTCCGTCATGGCACTCGTGCTCCATGAAATGTCTACGAATGCGGCCAAGTATGGATCCCTGTCCGAAGTCGGCGGTCGGCTCGACGTGAACTGGAAGCGCACCGAGGCGGGAGATCTGGAGATTTCCTGGCGCGAGTCTGGCGGACCACTGGTGAGAAAGCCCAGTCGCGCTGGTTTCGGTACAGTTCTGATCGAGCGTAGCATTCCGTACGAACTCTCTGGCGACAGTTCGGTTGAATATCTGGAAGGTGGACTAAACGCGCGGTTTCTGGTTCCTGCAAAGCACGTTCAGGGCGGCGAGGGTGCCGAGACGGTCTCGGATGCGGATCTCAATTCCGCCTCGACGCGAGAGATCAGTGACACCTTGCAGGAGATCGAAGTTCTGCTGGTTGAAGACCAGATGCTGGTCGCTGCTGACGTCGAGATCATGCTGGCAGAGAACGGTGTGCACAACGTCACGACCGCACCCTCGGTTGATGAAGCGATGAAGCGGCTGAAGAATTTTACGCCGGATGTCGCCATTCTCGACGTCAATCTCGGTACCGGTACCTCGCTTCCCATTGCAGAAGAACTTGAGCGGCGTGGCGTGCCATTCATCTTCGCCACGGGCTACAGCGATCGTTCCGTCGTTCCGGCCAGCTTCTCGGCTCCGGTCGTGCGCAAGCCTTACGAGGCGACAGCTCTTGTCGGCGCGGTTCTGCGCGTTCTTGCGGCACGAGACAATGTTCACTAGGTCCGTATCGGGTTGTTGAAACCCGATACGGACGTTTTCACGAAATCATCAGATATCGAGATTGTCTGCGAAGGCAGCCCGCTCCTGGATGAAGCGGAAGCGGGCGTCCGCCTTGGTACCCATCAGATTATCGACGGCTTCGCGTGTGCCTTCAAAATCTACCTCATCGATCGCCACGCGCAGCAACGTGCGTTTGGCGGGGTCCATGGTGGTTTCCTTCAACTGGGCGGGCATCATCTCGCCAAGGCCTTTGAAGCGACCGATTTCCACCTTCTTGCCTTTGAACACGGTCTCCATCAGTTCCGCACGATGCACGTCATCGCGGGCATAGACTGTCTTCGCACCCTGACGGATCACGTAAAGCGGCGGCACCGCGAGGAACAGGTGTCCACCGCGCACCAGCTCCGGCATCTCCTGATAGAAAAAGGTAATCAGCAGCGAGGCGATATGGGCGCCGTCGACGTCCGCATCGGTCATGATGATCACGCGCTCGTAGCGAAGATCCTCGTCCCGGTATTTGGTTCGAGTCCCGCAGCCCAGTGCCTGAATGAGATCCGCGATCTGCTGGTTTGCCGATAGCTTTTCGCGGCTGGCGCTACCCACGTTCAGGATCTTGCCACGCAGCGGCAGAATGGCCTGGTTCATGCGGTTGCGGGCTTGCTTCGCGGAGCCACCAGCCGAGTCACCCTCGACGATAAACAATTCCGCACCTTCCGCCGTATTCTGGGAGCAATCGGCCAGTTTGCCGGGAAGGCGCAACTTGCGAACGGCGGTCTTGCGGTTGACTTCCTTTTCCTTGCGGCGACGCAGGCGCTCTTCCGCGCGCTCGATGACCCAGTCGAGAAGTTTGGCTGCTTCGCCGGGATTGCCTGCGAGATAGTGATCGAAGGGATCGCGCAATGCATTTTCGACTATCCGCTGTGCCTCAACGGTGGCAAGCTTGTCCTTCGTCTGGCCAACGAATTCCGGTTCGCGGATGAACACCGAAAGCATGCCAACAGCCGAGATCATCACGTCGTCGGTAGTGATGTCCTTGGCACGCTTGTTCTGCGTCAGTTCCGCATAATTCTTCAGACCCTTGAGAAGAGCAATGCGCAGGCCCGCCTCATGCGTGCCGCCTTCGGGTGTTGGGATCGTATTGCAGTAGGAGTGGATCTGCGGGTCTCCGCCATACCAGGTAACCGCCCATTCCAGTGCACCATGACCACCGGTCTTTTCCGTCTTGCCCGAAAAGATCTCACGGGTGACGGTAAAGTCCTTGCCAAGTGTCGCGGAGAGATAATCCTTCAGCCCGCCCGGAAAATGGAACACGGCCTTATCCGGTATTTCACCGCCGGCGACAACGACGCCCGGATCACAGCTCCAGCGGATTTCAACGCCACCAAAAAGATAGGCCTTGGAGCGCGCCATGCGGAAAATACGGCCCGCATCGAACTTGGCATGCTCTCCGAAAATCTGCGGGTCGGGATGGAAGCGCACGCGCGTGCCACGACGGTTGTGCACATCGCCCAGCTCTTCCAGGCCACCCTGCGGAACGCCGCGGGAAAAACGCTGGCGATAAAGCTTGCGATTGCGCGCAACCTCTACTTCCAGCACATCCGACAGCGCGTTGACGACGGATACGCCGACACCATGCAGACCGCCGGATGTCTCATAGGCTTTTCCGTCGAACTTTCCGCCCGCATGCAGCTTGGTCATGATGACTTCAAGCGTGGATTTGCCCGGCACCTGCGGATGGTTTTCCACCGGAATACCGCGACCGTTGTCAGTGACCGTCAGGAAACCCTGAGCATCCAGATGCACTTCGATGAAATTGGCGTGACCTGCCACAGCCTCGTCCATCGAGTTATCGATGACTTCGGCAAACAGGTGGTGCAGCGCCTTTTCATCCGTGCCGCCGATATACATGCCGGGGCGCATCCGGACCGGCTCCAGACCCTCCAGAACCCGGATCGACGAGGCATCATAGGTGTCGGGGTTGGTCGCAGGGGAAGGTGCCGCAGTGCTTGCCGCAACCGTCGCGGGCTTGGCGGTAGCCTCGGTCTTGCCCTTCGGCTCTGACGGCTTTGCCGGCTGCGCGGGGAGACTGGCAAAAAGGTCGTTATTATCCATATGGGTTCGCTGGCCTTGCCTTGAATGGATGGCATGCTGAACGCAGTCGCGTTGATTGCCCTTATCGGCTTTCGAATCGCTGGCGAGTGTGCCAGATAAAACGGCGTCTCGCGACCTGTTCGTTCACGAATGGTTCGCATCAGGATTTGCGCCGCAGCGATGAAGAACGCAAGTCGTGCTGCTTCAAGGAAACGAAACCGGTCGCCTATGTCCACAGATCATTTGAGTTTGCGCGTACTGGTGGCCCTCTGCCTGTGCTTGTTCGCGTCCGCTACGGCAGCGGCAGACGGGCCGGTTCGCCCTTTTAAGGATGCCTTGTTCTCTTCCCAAGCGGTCCTGAAGACGGAGGATGAAGGCGCCTTCAAGGTGCTCGATTATCAGGAACTGCGCGACATCAACCAGCGCGATGAGGAGCCGGAGCGTCGCGTCAAGCGAGACTATGTCGATCTTGGAGTGCGGGAGTTTCAGGCCAACGAAACGCTGACGATTGCCTCCAGCCGCCTCGATGTTGCGCGCGTCGGGCGCATGCGTGACGCCACATTCACCATCATCTTCATTCATGGCAGGGGCGGGGATCGTCGCCTCGGAGTGAATGACTACACTTTCGGCGGCAACTTCAACCGGCTGAAAAATCTCGTCGTGCAGAGCGGCGGTGCCTATTACGCCCCCTCGGTCAAATCCTTCGATCCCAATGGCGCGGCCGATATCGCCGCCCTCATTCGGCATGTTTTCGAGCTGTCATCCGGTCGTCCTGTCATTCTTGCCTGCGCCTCCATGGGCAACTTCATCTGCCAGAGTGTGACGCGTGACAAGGAAGCCGTTCGATATCTGAAGGGTCTGGTCGTCATGGGCGGCCCGTCGGATCCGGGGTTCCTGACGACGCCTGCGGCCAAGCTGAAGATCCCGGTCTATTTTTCACATGGCAGCGCCGATAGCGTTTACAAGGCGGAGGAGCAGATCGCTCTGTACCGAAAGATGCGAAAGGCCGGTTATCCGACGATTTTCCGGCTGTTTCAGACCGGCGGCCATGGAACGCCGATCCGGATGAGCGATTGGCGGGAAATTCTCAATTTTATGCTCGCGGCAGGTTGATCCTTCGACCGCATCCGCTAAACCGACATTCCTGAAACGGATCCTATGAAAGCAATGGGCTTGCGGCCGCATTGCGGTTATGACGGTTCGATCAGGTCAACGGGGTGGCCAGCGACTGCTGGCCGGGAGCATAAGGGAATTCGCAGATATGACGCCGGATGTTCGTCCGCTTGTAGCGGGAAACTGGAAGATGAACGGAACGCGGGACTCGCTCGATCAGATCAAGGCGATTTCTGCCGGAGTGAGCGGCCCGCTGGCTGAGAAGGTTGACGCGCTGATCTGCCCTCCTGCAACGCTTCTCTATGTGGCGACGGCCTTGTGCACCGACAGCCCGCTGATGATCGGCGCGCAGGATTGCCATCAGAACAAATCCGGCGCTCATACCGGTGACATCTCCGCCGAAATGATTGCCGATTGCTTTGGCACCTATGTCATCGTTGGTCACTCCGAGCGTCGGGTGGACCACGCCGAGACCGATCATCTCGTTCGCATCAAGGCCGAAGCCGCCTATGCAGCCGATCTGACCGCCATCATCTGCATTGGCGAGACGGCCGATGAGCGCAAGGCGGGCCAGACGCTGGAGATTCTCAAGCGCCAGCTTGCAGGCTCGGTGCCTGACGATGCCAATGCCGAGAACACGGTTATCGCCTATGAGCCTGTCTGGGCCATCGGTACTGGCCTCACGCCGACCGTTGACGATGTCGAAAAGGCGCATGCTTTTATGCGCGATGAGTTGAAGAGCCGCTTCGGTGCGGAAGGCGCGAAATTCCGCATTCTCTATGGCGGATCGGTGAAGCCTTCCAACGCCGCGGAACTGATGGCTATCAGCAATGTTGATGGTGCTCTCGTTGGCGGCGCCAGCTTGAAAGCCCCAGACTTCCTCGCCATCTATGGCGCGTATGAGGCATTGGTGCGTTAAATCGCGTTTAATCGGCACTAGCCCCTTGGAATGCCGGTCCGGCTGAGCTAAAGGACCGGCAAAGCTTTATATGTGCCGCAACCCGCGCGCAGGACTGGACTGATATGCAGACCGTATTGATCGTTATTCATCTCATGATCGTGCTTGCGCTTGTTGGCGTGGTGCTGATCCAGCGTTCCGAGGGCGGTGGCCTTGGCATTGGCGGCGGTTCCGGCTTCATGTCGGCGCGCGGCACGGCAAATGCTCTGACCCGCACGACCGCAATCCTGGCGACATTGTTCTTCGTGACCTCCATGGCGCTTGGAATCATGGCGCGTCACGAGTCTCGCCCGACGGACATTCTGAACCGCATCCCGGCAACGCAGCAGGGTCAGGGCAACGGAATCCTCGATTCGCTCGGTCCGGCGGCAACGCCTGGTGCACCGGCAAATGGCACAGCGCCTGCACCGGGAGCTCCGGCCCCGGCTCCGGCAAATCCGTCTTCTGTTCCGACCGGCAACTAAGCCGCGTCAAGCTCCCATCATCCGGCAGGTCGAAAAGCCTGCCGGTTTTCTTTTGTTCAGATTCCACAGCTTTAACCGTCCCGAAGAATTTTTGGGCTGGCGGAATCGATCGTGAAAAGGTATCCGGTGACTCCCATGGCGCGATATGTATTCATCACAGGCGGCGTGGTTTCTTCCCTCGGAAAAGGAATTGCGGCCGCAGCCCTCGGAGCCTTGCTACAGGCGAGAGGTTATCGGGTTCGGCTACGTAAGCTCGATCCTTATCTCAACGTTGACCCGGGCACCATGAGCCCGACTCAACACGGCGAAGTCTTCGTAACCGATGACGGTGCGGAGACCGACCTCGATCTCGGTCACTACGAGCGTTTCACGGGACGCTCTGCGACCAAGACCGACAACATCACCACGGGTCGGATCTACAAGAACATCATCGACAAGGAACGGCGCGGGGATTACCTCGGTGCGACGGTTCAGGTCATTCCGCACGTCACCAACGAGATCAAGGATTTCGTGGTCGAGGGCAATGACGACTATGATTTCGTGATCTGCGAAATCGGCGGCACCGTCGGTGACATCGAGGCGATGCCCTTCGTGGAGGCGATCCGTCAGCTTGGCAACGAACTGCCGCGCGGAACCGCCGTCTACCTGCATCTCACCCTGATGCCGTACATCCCGGCTGCCGGCGAGTTGAAGACCAAGCCAACGCAGCATTCGGTCAAGGAACTGCAGGCGCTCGGCATTGCGCCCGATATCCTGCTGGTGCGTGCCGACCGCGAGATCCCGGAAGCGGAACGCCGCAAGCTTTCGCTGTTCTGCAACGTCCGTCCGTCCGCTGTCATTCAGGCGCTGGACGTTTCCAACATCTACGACGTGCCGATGGCCTACCACAAGGAAGGCCTGGACTCGGAAGTCTTGGCGGCATTCGGCATCGAGCCGGCACCAAAGCCGCGTCTGGAGCCTTGGGAAGAGGTTTCGAACCGCATCCGTACGCCGGAAGGCGAAGTCACCATTGCGATCGTCGGCAAGTACACCGGCCTGAAGGATGCGTACAAGTCGCTGATCGAGGCGCTCTATCACGGTGGCATCGCGAACCAGGTCAAGGTCAAGCTTGAGTGGATCGAGTCGGAAATCTTCGAAAAGGAAGATCCGGCGCCCTACCTCGAGAAGGTCAACGGCATTCTGGTGCCTGGTGGCTTCGGTGAGCGCGGCGCACAGGGCAAGATCAACGCAGCCCGCTTTGCGCGTGAGCGCAACGTGCCGTATTTTGGCATTTGCTTCGGCATGCAGATGGCGGTTCTGGAAGCAGCGCGCAATCTCGCTGGCATTGAAGACGCAAGCTCCACCGAGTTCGGTCCTTCCAAGGAGCCTGTCGTTGGTCTCATGACCGAATGGGTCAAGGGCAACGAGCTGCAGAAGCGTTCGGCGGCCGGCGATCTGGGCGGCACCATGCGCTTGGGAGCTTACAAGGCGGCGCTGAAGCGCGACACGAAGATCGCAGAGATCTATGGCTCGACGGATATCTCCGAGCGTCACCGTCACCGTTATGAGGTGAACGTGGACTATAAGGACCGTTTGGAAAACTGCGGCCTCGTCTTCTCGGGCATGTCCCCGGATGGGCTGCTGCCGGAAACGATCGAGTATCCAGACCATCCGTGGTTCATTGGCGTTCAGTATCACCCCGAACTGAAGAGCCGCCCGCTGGATCCGCATCCGCTGTTCTCCAGCTTCATCACGGCGGCGCTGGAACAGAGCCGACTGGTCTGATCAGGTACCAGATTGAAATCCAAAGGGCCGGTGGTGATTATCCTCCGGCCCTTGTCACATCTAAACGGTCGAATGCTCAATCGCGTGGATCTGCGTCACTGCTGCGGCCCGTCACATGTGCGTAGGCGGCTAGTGCCTTGTCACGCGCCTCACCGTGATTGACGATGGGCTTGGGATAGGTCTCGCCAAGTTTGATCCCGGCACGCTCCAGAACTTCCTTTGGCGCCTCGAAGGGTCGATGGATATATTTCTTCGGCAGCTTGCGCAGTTCCGGCACGAAACGGCAGACATAATCGCCATTCGGATCGAACTTCTCGCCCTGCAGGATCGGGTTGAAGACCCGGAAGAAGGGGGAGGCATCAGCGCCGGATCCCGCGACCCACTGCCAGTTGCTGGCGTTTGAGGCTGGGTCCGCATCCACGAGCGTGTCCTTGAACCATTCCTCGCCCTTGCGCCAATCGATCATCAGATCCTTGATCAGGAAAGATGCGGTGATCATGCGAACGCGGTTATGCATGTATCCATGGCGCCAAAGCTGGCGCATTCCGGCATCCACGATCGGGTAACCGGTCATGCCTTTGGTCCAGGCAGAAAATTGTGCCTTGCTGAAATGCCACGGAAAGGCATCGAACTTATCGTTCCAGTTATCGGTGGCAAGCTTCGGAAACTCGACGAGAAGATGGTAGGAAAATTCCCGCCAGACCAGTTCCTTGCGGAAATGGATGACGTCATTCGTTGCCTCCAGCCCCTTGGTCTCATGCCAGATCCGGGCGGGCGAAATCTCGCCGAAGGCGAGGTGAGGGGAAAGCAGCGATGTCGCATCCTCAAGACCGGGGTGATCGCGATCGCTCTTGTAGGTCTGTATCGGCTTCTTCAGGAAACGCTTCAGTTTCTTGTGCGCGCCTGCTTCCCCCGGTTGCCATATCCGTCCGAACTCGGTCGCCCAGTCCGGTTTCGTCGGCAGCAGGCTCCAGTCCTTGAGCGCCTCCGATTTGGGGAAAGAGCCCGGCGCGGCGATCTTGGATGGAGCCGACACCGGATCGCGCGGCTCACCATCCTTCTCCAGCGCGCGCCAGAACGGCGAATAAACCCGGTAAGCACCACCAGAACCGGTCTTCATCGTCTCTGGATCGTGCAGTAGCTGGCCACGAAAGCGCTTGATCTCCAGCCCTGACGACTTCAGGGCACCGACGATATCCTTGTCGGCCGCATCACGCTCATAGTGACGGTTATAAAAGAGCGCTTCGGCCTGCGTCTCCTTGGCCAGTCCGGAAAGCACCTTGGCTGCTTCGCCGCTCCGCAGTATCAGCCTGTTGCCCTTGTCGGCAAGCGCTGCAGCCAATGCATCCAGCGAGTGATGCAGCCACCATTCCTGAGCACCGCCCAGCGGACCGATGCCGTCCTGCTTCGGTTCGCGGATGTAGACGCAGACAATCGGTCTGCCGCTTTCGCAGGCCTGCGACAGCGCACCATTGTCGTCGAGACGGAGATCCTTGCGAAACCAGAGAAGGATTGGCGGCTGATGATCTGACGACAAGGCGTAAACTCCGGTTATCGAATAATTACCGGTATTTACGTCTCAACATCAAACGCGGATCACCGATCGAAATCCCTCAGCAGAAGGATAGGGCAGGGCGTCAGTGCGGCAAGTTCCGGTGCATGCGGGGGGCGCACGATAAGGCAATCCGAATCGGCAAAAATCTTCATCATCGAAGAATCCTGCTTGTCGAAAGGTTCAGCAATCAGACGGCCGTCAGCGTCACGGCTCAGCCGTGCCCGAAGGTAGTCCTGTCGCTGGTCATTGGCGGCAAGCGGCTTTCCGGCAAGGGCTTCGGCCATCCGCGCCTTCGGTCGTGTGCCGGAAAGCTTGGCGACGACTGGCTCCAGAAACAGCGTGCCGCAGACAAGGCTCGCAACCGGATTTCCCGGAAGGCCCAGCACGCGCATATCTCCCAGCGAGCCCACCATCAGTGGCTTGCCCGGGCGCATGGCGATACGCCAGAAATCGAGCGACATGCCTTGGGCTTTCAGGCTGGCCTGCACCAGATCGTGGTCACCGACCGATGCCCCGCCCAGCGTTACCAGCACGTCGACTTTTTCCGCCACAGCCTTCGCAATCGCATTCTCGATCAGATCCTGGCGATCTGGTATGATTCCGAGATCGATGACTTCGCCACCGTTGGCGCGAATGAGGGCGCTGATGCCAAATGTATTGGATGCGATGATCTGTGAAGGCTGCAAACTGCTGCCGGGGTGCACCAGCTCATCACCGGTCGCCAGCACCGCCACGCGCGGCCGACGCAGAACCTCGACCTGCGGGTGGTTCGTCGCCGCTGCAACGGTCAGATGGGCATAGTCGAGCCGGACCCCAGCGCGCAGCACCGTCTCGCCTTCAGCAAAATCCTGCCCGCGCGGGCGAATATGGCGCCCGACCGTTACCGGAAACTTCGTGCGAATTCGGCTTTCAGACAGTCGCTCCGCATCCTCCTGAATGAGAATGCTGTCGGCACCTTCTGGCAATGGAGCACCGGTGAAAATGCGCACGCATTCTCCCGGTCCTACCTGGCCGTTGAATGCATGGCCCGCCGCTGCCTGGCCGACGACCGTCAGTTCTGCCCCAAGATCTGGAGCATCGGCGGCGCGAAGAGCATAGCCATCCATGGCGGAGGCGTGAAATGGCGGCTGTGTGAGTTTCGCGACCAGATCAACGGCCAGAATGCGGCCTGCTGCCTCATCAAGGGGAACGCTCTCGTTATCCGCAACCGCTCGCACCGGTTCCAGCAAACGTGTCAGAGCTTCGGAAACGGGAAGGAGAGGTGACGCCACAGTCAATTCCTAGGTTTTTCGCCAGTCGCCGGATTTTCCGCCGCTCTTGGCAAGCAATTGAATACCGCCGATCTCCATGCCTTTGTCGGCGGCCTTCGCCATGTCGTAGATGGTGAGACAGGCAACGGACACCGCCGTCAGCGCTTCCATCTCGACGCCCGTCTTGCCGGTCAGCTTTGCTGTCGCCGTGACCCGCAGGCCGGGGAGATCCGCGTCTGCCGCTATATCAACGGATACCTTGGTCAGCATCAGCGGATGGCAAAGTGGAATGAGACTGGAGGTTTGCTTGGCCGCCATGATGCCCGCCAGCCGGGCCGTACCGATGACATCGCCCTTTTTGGCATCGCCCTTGCGGATGAGTTGAAGCGTTTCCGGCAACATTCGCACGAAGCCTTCGGCGGTTGCCTCACGCACCGTCTCAGCCTTGCCGCCCACATCCACCATGTGAGCCTCGCCGCTTTCGGTAATATGCGTCAGGCCCTGCTCGGTCATGCTCATTCTGCTGCCTGGCTTGCGCTCTCACCGGTCAGCAACAGCCTTGTTGCAGCCGAAACATCCTGCTGACGCATCAGGCTTTCACCGACCAGATAGGTGGAGATACCGACCGCCTTCAGACGCAGGCAATCCGCATTGGTGAAGATGCCGCTTTCGCCCACCAGCAACCGGTCCGCTGGCACCATTGGGGCCAGCCTTTCGCTGTTCGTGAGGCTGACTTCGAAGGTACGCAGATTGCGATTGTTGACGCCGATCATGGGCGAGGCGAGCTTTAACGCACGCTCGGTTTCCTGTTCGTCATGCACCTCGATCAGAACGTCCATACCAAGCGAAAATGCTTCATCCTCAAGACGCTTCGCATCGTCGTCGGTCAGCGATGCCATGATCAGGAGAATGCAATCGCCGCCCCAGGCGCGAGCCTCATGCACCTGATAGGTCTCAAACATAAAATCCTTGCGCAAGGCCGGAAGCGAGCAGGCATTGCGTGCTGCCGTCAGAAACTCGGGCGCACCCTGGAAACTCGGAGCATCCGTCAAAACGGAAAGGCAGGCCGCACCGCCGGCCTCATAGGCTTTGGCCAGCATTGGAGGATCGAAATCCGGGCGGATCAGTCCCTTCGATGGACTCGCCTTCTTGATTTCGGCTATCAGGCCAAGTTCGCCGCGCGCACGACGGTCCGCGAGCGCTTTGTAAAAGCCGCGTGGCGAAGGCTGATCCTGTGCCATGGCCTTCAGGTCTGCCAGGGTAACGCGCGCTTTGGCTGCTGCGATTTCCTCGCGCTTGTAGGCCTCGATTTTCTGCAGAATGTCGCTCATGACAGCTTAGATATCCTCGTTCGAGACGGCGACAAGCTTGTCGAGCACAGAGGCCGCGCTGCCGCTTTCAAGTGATTGCGTCGCAAGGATCATGCCCTCCAGAACATCGGCTGCCTTGCCTGCGATGACCAGCGAGGCCGCAGCGTTGCAAAGTGCGATGTCGCGATAGGCGTTCTTTGCGCCGCCAAGGACAGCCCGCAACGCCTTGGCGTTCACTTCGCCGTCGCCACCCTTCAACTCATCGATCGTTGCACGCCCAACGCCAAAATCTTCCGGTGTCAGCTCGAAGCTGCGGATCTGCCCGTTCTCGAGAGCCGTAACATGAGTCACGCCCGTTGTAGTGATTTCGTCCATGCCGTCGCCATGCACGACCCAGATCGCCTCGGAACCGAGATCGCGCATCACCTCGGCGATTGGCTGCAGCCAGCGAGGAGAGAAGACTCCCAGCAATTGCCGTTTGGCACCTGCCGGATTCGAAAGCGGACCGAGCAGGTTGAAGATCGTGCGTGTTCCAAGCTCCACGCGGCTGGGACCGACATGTCGCATGGCGGCGTGGTGCACCTGAGCGAACATGAAGCCAATCCCGGCCTCGGAAATGCATCGTGCGATCTGCTGCGGCGGAATATCAAGTTTCACGCCCAAGGCTGTCAGGGCATCTGCCGTGCCAGACTTGGAGCTGAGCGCACGGTTGCCATGCTTGGCAACGGGAACCCCGGCACCCGCCACGATGAGAGCGGCGAGGGTCGAGATATTGTAGGTGCCAAGCCCATCGCCGCCGGTCCCGACGATGTCCATGACGCCTTCAGGCGCCGCAACCGGCAGCATCTTCGCCCGCATGGTCGAAACCGCACCGGCAATTTCCTCGACGGTTTCGCCGCGAACCCGCAGAGCCATGAGAAAGCCACCGATCTGCGATGGTGTAGCCTCACCCGACATCAAGATGTCGAAAGCGGCGCGCGCCTCCTCGCGCGAGAGCGGATCTCCCGTCGCCACTTTGCCGATAAAGGCCTTCAGATCCGGCATTGTTCAGTTCCCCCTAAGGCCAGCCACCGACCAGGTTTTCCCCGGCGTTAGCGAACCATTGCCTGTTCGGCGAGCGCGCGATTGATGGAAACGCCATAATCGTTTTGCAATTGCACGACCATCTGATCCAGAAGATCGTCACCTGCCGCGCCTGCAATCTGCTTGATCTGCTGATCATTGGCATCGAGCGCGTCGGACGGCTGCTGCTGCACGTTGGTCACGTGCATCAGAAGACGCGATTCGCCATCGGCTGCCAGTGCCGTGGCATAGATTCCATTCGGACCCGAGAAGGCCGCTTTGGCTGCGTCACCGCCCAGGATTGCGTCATTGCTCTGGCGGCGCAGACCCGTCTTGGTTTCCACGGTCAGGCCGAGTTCGGTCGCAATGGCGGCCAACGTCAATCCGCCCTTGTCCAATTGCGCCTTCAGGTCCATCGTCTTCTTCGAAAGCGCTTCGCGCTGCTGTTCTGCTGTCCAGTCGGCAGTGGCGCGCTCACGCACTTCGCTCAGCGCACGATCACGCTCAGGAATGACTTCGCGCACATCAAACCAGACATAGCCGTCGTTGCCGAGGTTGGATGGAATGGACTCAGCGCCCACATCCGTCCGGAAAACATCGGTCAGAAGTGTGTCGGCAGGCGGCAGGTCGATCGTTTTTCCGTCGCCATCATGGCCGGTACGATCGCTCGCTACTGTAACAGTCTTCAGCTTCAACTGAGACGCAGCTTCTTCGAGCGACGAGCCGGAGCCGCGCAAGTCTTCGAAACGGTCATGTACGGATTGAACGGCCTGGCTTGCGGCAGCAAGCGCCAGTGTCTTGCGAACCTCGTCCTTCACTTCATCGAACGACTTCGTGGTTTCGGCGCGCACATTGGTCACACGCAGCATCACCGGACCAAAGGAGCCCTGAATGATGCCGGTCGTGCCACCAGCGGCGGGCACCGCGAATGCCGCATCAGCAATCGTCTGATCCGGAATCTGGTCCTTGGTGAAGTCACCGAGCATCACGTCCGCAGCCGTCTTGCCCTGATCGGCAACCAGCTGGTCAAAGGTCAGCTGGCGCTCCTTCATCTGCTGAAGCGCTGCAACGGCCATTTCCTTGCTCGGGAAAGCCAGCTGCTCGATGGTGCGGGTTGCCGGTGTCTTGTAGGCATCCTTGCGACGATCATACTCCGCGCGAACCTGCTCATCGGTCACGGCTGCCGGGTCGGCAACATCCGTCGGCTGCAGGGTCACGTAAGCGAACCGACGCAGTTCCGGTGCGCGGTACTTGTTCTTGTTGGTCTGGAACCATGCGGCAAGAACGGCCTCGGTCGGCGCCTTGATCGGATCGATATTCGCATTGGAGAGAACGAGGAATTCCAGATCGCGGCTTTCGTCGCGGTACTTCTTGAGCGCATCGACCATGACTGTCGGAGCCTGGAAGCCGTCGGCGATGGCGTCCACCACCTGGCTGCGCACGGCGACCTTGCTTCGTTCGGTAATGTAGTCCTGTTCACGCAGTCCGGCATTGCGCAAGCGCGCACTGAACACGTTGCGATCGAACTGGCCGTTGTTTCCGTGGAATGCAGGATCTTCTGCAATCAGGTTGGCAAGCCGGTCCTGAGACAGGCCCAGGCGCATCTTGGAAGAGAGTTCATCCAGCGCGGCACCGGCAGAAAGCTGCGAGAAGGTCTGCTGTTCGATGCCGAAGGCACGTGCCTGCTCAGAGGTCAACTGCATGCCGAGCTGACGGCTGATTGCGCCCAGCTGCCTCTGATAGGCCAGGCGGAACTCTTCAGGTGAGACGCGCTGGTTGCCCACCGTCATGACCGAGTTGCTGGCACCACTGAATATCGATGCAGAGACGCCCCAAATGGCGAAGGAAACCACGAGCAGCATCAGCAGCAATTTCGCGACCCAGGACCGGGCGGCGCTTCTAAGCGTATCAAGCATCGATCGACATTACCTTGCAAAACATACGAAAGCCGCCATTCCGGCGGGTCTGGAGCAATGTCTCTAGAACAAACTGCACGAGAATTGAAGGTATGTCCGACCAAAAGAAGCGTGAGAATTCATGTGTGGGAGCGGAAAAGGAACAGGTTCTCCGTCAAATCAACTTGCACAGCAGGCACTGCATTCGCAGCGTCGCGCCAATGGGAACAGGATTTCATCGTGAGCAGATCCCGATTCTTGCTCTCCGCGGGCGGAACCCGATCCTGTAGCCTATCGGATACCGTCCAGACATGAACCTCAGACAGATGCGGCGGGTTCAGTCTTATCGCGTCCCTTGCGGGCCCGAAAGACCGCTTCACCAATCAGCGAAATCGGCAGTGCCACGAAGAATGGGATGAAGAAGTAGATAACACGAAACGCAACCAGCGCACCGATGGAAGCCTGCTCGCCCATCACATGGCGAACCGTTACTTCCAGAACACCGAGCCCACCTGGCGCATGGGTGATGAGAATAGCAATATTGCCCAGCACGAAGGCCGTTGCAGCCTTCAGGTAGCTGACGTTTTCAGTCGCCTGCATCAGCTCCATCAAACAGGCAGAAACCAGTGCGAAGTTGATTGTACCGATCACGATCTGTGCGACCGCTAGACGCGCCGTCGGCATCTTGAACGTCCACTTGCGGATCTTCACCGGTGCTCGGGCAAACGCTGCCAACAGCACATAACCGGCTGCCGCGAGCAGAAGCCCGATCCCGATCAGCAGAACTGCGGAGGGACCGATTTTCAGGATCTTTGCCGTGTCATCCGGGTTCAGCACCATCACGAATCCGCCCAGAACCATGAGCCCAAGCCCAACCGTCACGCCCGACAAAAGAACGATCTTCGCAACATCCTCGGTCGAGAGGCCCCAATGGGCGTAGTAGCGATAGCGGATGGCGCCGCTGCTGAGACCTGCGAGCCCGATGCTCTGGCCAAGGCCCAAGGCAACGAAGGATGCGAGTGCGATCTTGGGGTAGGGCAGGTCGCTTTTCACATAGCGAACGCCTGTCCAGTCGAACCCCGTCAGGCAAATGTACGAACCGGCGCAATAGGCCAGCGCCAGAAGCAGGTTCTTCGTCGGAATCGCAGTAACAGACTGGACGATTTCATCCCAGGTAAACTGGCTCAGGCCGCGATAGAGAAGATAGGCGGCGATCGCAAAGCCGAACACCATTGTGCCGTAGGTGAAGAGGCGCTTTTTGCCGCTCATTTTCCGCACCTCGCGCTATGCCGAAGTGTGCAAGTTGCAATGCGCGTCGAGCGAAGGAAAAAAGGCGCCGCAAGGCCTGTCATGTATGCTGTCCCCAATGATCCGCCTAAACGCGACCCTGGGACAATGGTTCCGTCTTTGCAGCCTCGAACGGAATTACCCCCGCTCTGAAATGAGCGGGGGTAATCGGTTTTGGATCAATCCTCGTTGGCAGCCATTTGGGAGAGAACTTCTCCGCGACCGCGTGCCCGCAGGATAAGCGGTACGATCAGCGCCAGCGCGGCAATGGCAAGAAGTACGGCCGCAATCGGTGATGTGAAGAGCACTGTGAAGTCACCTTGGCTGATCGCCAAAGCGCGACGCAACTGCTGCTCCGCAAGAGGCCCGAGGATCAGGCCAACGACGACCGGTGCGATTGGGTAGCCCAGAACGCGCATGATGTAGCCCATCACGCCGAACGCAAGCAGCATGCCCAGTTCGAAGACGGAGGGGTTCGCACCGATGGTTCCGAGTGTGGCAAACACGAGGATGCCTGCGTAAAGCCAGGGCTTCGGGATTGTCAGCAGGCGGACCCAGAGACCGATCAGCGGAAGGTTCAGCACCAGCAGCATGAAGTTGGCAATCAGCAGCGAGGCGATCAGGCCCCAGACCAGTTGCGGATTGGTGGCAAACAGCAGTGGACCCGGCTGGAGACCATATTGCTGGAAGCCCGCAAGCATGATCGCGGCAGTCGCGGTCGTCGGAAGGCCCAGCGTCAACAGCGGCACGAGCGTTCCCGCAGCAGATGCATTGTTGGCAGCCTCCGGCCCGGCAACGCCTTCGATTGCGCCGTTGCCGAACTCTTCCG
The DNA here is from genome assembly GCF_001427345.1 of Rhizobium sp. Root149. Classification (NCBI taxonomy): domain Bacteria; kingdom Pseudomonadati; phylum Pseudomonadota; class Alphaproteobacteria; order Hyphomicrobiales; family Rhizobiaceae; genus Rhizobium; species Rhizobium sp. Root149. The sequence continues at coordinate 719,924 of NZ_LMGD01000012.1, read as the reverse complement.
GATGTTTCGTCAGTCGCTTTTCGGCGGCATAGGAAAGGAAAGTACCGATTTCAGCGCCGCCCGCCGGCATTGCGCCGATAGGGAAGCCAATCGCTGTGCCGCGCAGCCACGGCTTCCAGGAACGCGCCCAGTCATTCGCGCTCATCCAGATCGAGCCTTTGACAGCCTCGACCTTATCAGGACCAAACGACCCCTGCGCAGCGATAAACAGCGTTTCGCCGATGGCGAACATGGCAACCGCCAGCGTGGTGACCTCGACGCCGTCCAGAAGGTCGGGCACACCAAAGGCGAGGCGGGTCTGTCCGGTCAACTGGTCGATGCCGATCAGCGACAGGGCAAGACCGATGAAGAGCGATGTGAGGCCTCGCAGCGTGGAATCGCCGAATGCGGAGGAGACCGTGATGAATGCGAGCACCATGAGTGCAAAATATTCGCGGGGGCCGAAAACCAGCGCCAGCTTGACGATGTAAGGAGCAATGAAAGCAAGGCCGACGGTGGCAATGAGGCCCGCAACGAAGGAGCCGATCGCCGCTGTCGCCAGCGCAGGCCCGCCGCGTCCGGCCCGTGCCATCTTGTTGCCTTCAAGCGCAGTGACGATGGAGGCACTTTCTCCTGGCGTGTTGAGAAGGATCGACGTTGTCGAACCGCCATACATGCCGCCGTAATAGATCCCGGCGAACATGATGAGAGAGCCGGCCGGGTCCAACTGGTATGTAACTGGCAGCAGAAGGGCGACCGTCAATGCCGGACCGATGCCCGGAAGCACACCGACAGCCGTGCCGAGCGTAACGCCGATCAGGGCGTAGAGCAGGTTCATGGGTTGCATGGCAACCACGACGCCCTGCATGAGGAACTCAAAAGTGCTCATGGCAATACCTTTACTGGAAGAGGCGCTCGAGCGGACCGGCAGGAAGCGAAAGCTGCAGCAATCCGGCAAAGATCAGCCATACGACAAGACAGAGCACGATCCCGATGGGCAGTGAGATCCAGATCTTGCGCTTGCCGAAACCGGCAGCAGTCGCGGCAAACAGGATGCCGGTCGCAATGGAGAATCCGGCCGTATTCAGGAGAAGCATCTGTGCCGCAAGGCCGCCGATCACCCATACAACCGGCTTGATTTCCTGCTTTTCACGCTCTGGAAAATCGCCTCGGAAGGCTGCAATGATGGTCCAGATGGCCAGAAGAACCAGACCGATCGCGATCCAGTGGGGAACCGTTGCGGGACCGACCGGAGAATAACCGGTCACTTCGCGCAGCCGTGCAGCATCGAAAAAGATGACGCCAGCAATGGCAATGAGGATAGCGGCGATAACAAGCGCCGCCCAATCGGGGCGGCGCTGTTCTGCCTTGATCAAAGGCTCTTGGCTCATTTCACCAGACCGATATCTTTCAGGATGCCTTCGGTGGCGGAGATGTCCTTGGCAAGCTGCGCCTCAAAAGCCGGGCCTGCGAGGAAGGTGTCCTGCCAGCCCTTGGTCTTCAGCGTTTCCTGCCAGGTCTTGGAGGTTGCCAGCTTCTGCACGTCAGCCGTTACCTTTGCCTTCTGTTCTGCGGAAAGGCCAGGAGCTGCAGCGACCATGCGCCAGTTCTGAACGGCAACATCCACGCCGGCTTCCTTCAGCGTCGGGGCATCTACGCCCGGAATGCGCTTCTCGCCAGACGTGGCCAGCAGGCGAAGCGTTCCGGACTTGACCTGGCTTTCGAATTCACCGTAGCCGGAAATGCCGACGGTCACCTGCGAGCCGAGAATGGCAGCAAGCGCTTCACCGCCGCCGGAAAACGCGATGTAGTTGATCTTGGTCGGATCAACGCCGGAAGCCTTTGCAATCAGGCCGGCAGCGATGTGGTCCACGCCGCCTGCGGAACCGCCACCCCAGGAAACCTTGCCCGGATCCTTCTTGAGGGCAGCGACGAGGTCGGCCATCGACTTGATCGGCGAGGATGCAGGAACGACGATCGCTTCGTCTTCGCCGGTCAGACGTGCGATCGGGGTAACGTCCTTCAAGGTGACCGGGGACTTGTTGGTCAGGATTGCGCCAACCATGACGTAGCCGCCGACGATCAGGGCGTTGTCCTTGCCCTTCTGCTGGCTGGCGAACTGTGCGAGACCGATGGTGCCGCCGGCGCCCGGAACGTTCATGACCTGTACGTTCTTGGAAACCCCTTCCTGCTGGAATGCCGTCTGCAGAGAACGCGCCGTCTGGTCCCAGCCGCCGCCTGGCGCTGCGGGAGCCATGATGGTGTAGTCAGCGGCATAGGCCGGAAGAGCGATGGAACCTGCAATCAGGGATGCGAGAAATACGTGTTTCAAGTGTTATCCTCCGTTGGCGCACTGGCTGCGCATGTTCTGGCTGTGCCGGAAGGAGAACGGTTCACGTCATTCGGCCAATCCTGGCTCGGATCGGCTCACTCCCCCCAGTCACATCGGGAGCGCCTCCACGATCCCGAATGCCATTAAGCGACCACATTATCCTGACATTTAACTGACGTTTAACAAATTCCCCTGATACGCGAATTACAATTACTTTATTGCAATCTCAGGACGTCGTTCCACTTCGCTATGAGTCGCGAGCGCTTGACCTGATCCAAGTAGACCATGAGGCCGGGGCTGACTGGTACCGGCTTCAACTGACCTCCCAGCATTTCGCGCATCGTCGTCGCCGTATTTCCAACCGCAACGTCAGGATTAACGGCCGGGATCTGCAGTTCCTGTGTCAGGATGGTCTGGCCCTCCCGCGACATGAAGAAATCGAGAAACTTGCGCCCCAGTTCCGGCGTGGCTGCCGCCTGCGGAACAAGCCCGATTCGTGACATGACGACGGTGTAATCCTTTGGCAGGACGATGCCGACATCGGGGTGACGTGCCGCCCAATCAGCGGCGTAGGAGCCCAGGATATTGTAGCCCAGCACGAAGCGCCCGTCCGCAACCCGTTCCAGAATCGCCTGGCTTGTAGAATAGAGCTTCACGCCCGCTGCGCCCATTGCCTTCACGACGGACCAGATATCGTCGAACTGTTCCTGATCCCGAGACATGAAAAGAAAACCAACGCCGGATCTCTCGATATCGTAGGTTGCGATGCGCCCGTGTACGGCATCGCCCTGGCTCTGCAGGAACTGAATGAATTCGGCGCGGGTTGAAGGCACCGTCAGGTCCTTGAAGCTCGGCTTGTGATAGACGAAGACAGCAGGTTCGAAGGTCAGCGCATAGGCGGTATCACGCCAGTTCGCCCAGTTCGGCCACCGAAGGCTCATCGGCAGATGGCTCGCCTGCGCATAGCCATCATTGGCCAGTTTGACCTGCAGGTCCATGGCCGATGAAAACGCGAAATCCGCCGTTTTCCGCCCGGCGTCCGTTTCCTGTACGATCCGGTCGTAGATGACACCGGTCAGCATATCCTCATAACGGACGGCAATGTCGGGGTTCGCCTGCTGGAACTTCACGATCATCGGCTTCGCGAGTGGTTCGTCCAGCGAGGAATAAACCACCAGTTCCGGCGCGTTGGCCCGTCCGGAAATCGCCGGAAACAGTGTGACTTCCGCATGCACGACCGATGCGGAGAAAAAAAGTGCGATGAACATGGCAAGGCGTGAGGCTTTCATGCTGGCCATGATGCCGAACGCCATCGCTATCCACAAGCGGAAGCTCGCGAATCTGGGTCACCGCGGCGTGACAGGCGCTCATTTCGCCTCTATCGTGATGCATATCGAGGGGGAGATTTCTTTGCGAATTCTGCTGGTTGAAGACAACGCAACGCTTTCGGAAGGTCTGGCGACAATCCTGCGCGGCAGCGGCTACACGGTCGATGTCGTGGGTGACGGTCTCTCGGCAGAATCGGCCGCAAGAGCGGAAGCCTTCGATCTCATCATCCTCGATCTGAACCTTCCGGAGATGGATGGGCTGGATGTGTTGCGCTCTCTTCGCTCGCACCAGAATCAGGCAGCCGTCATCATCGTTACCGCGCGTGGCGCGCCTGAAGAACGGGTGAGGGGGCTGGATCTTGGCGCAGACGATTATCTTACGAAGCCGTTTGATGTTTCCGAGCTTGAAGCGCGCATTCGCGTCCTCCTCAGGCGTCAGGCGGGTTTGCGCAGTTCGCGTGTCGAGTTTGGAGCGCTGGCTTTCGATCTGACATCGCGCAGCTTCACAAGTGCAGGGCGTCCGGTCGATATTCCGGCGCGTGAACTGGCTCTGCTGGAGCTTCTTTTTTTGCGGGCTGGGAAAGTGGTCAGCAAGGATGCCATCATCGGCTCGCTCTCCGGTTTCGATGATGATCTGTCCGCGAATGCGATCGAGCAATATGTCAGCCGCCTGCGCAAACGGCTGCAAGCCTATGGGCTGACCGTGAAGACCGCTCGCGGAATAGGATATTACCTTGATCAGGCACAGACCGAGACATGAGGTCTGTCACGCACTCCATCCGCGGACGCCTGCTTCTCTGGCTACTGGCCGGTACGGCGGTGCTCGGCAGCATTGCTCTGGTCGATACCTGGAGAGAGGCGCAGCAAACGGCCAACGAGGTATCTGACCGCGTTCTGGCTGGCTCTGCGCTGGCAATTGCCGAGCGGGTGGTCGTTGCCGAAGACGGCTCGTTGGAAGTGGATATTCCCTACGTTGCGTTGGAAATGCTGACATCCGCTGCGCAGGACCGTGTGTTCTACAGGGTCGATGGCCCATCGGGCAGCTTCATCACGGGCTATCAGACCTTGCCGACGCTTCCCCAGAAGGAAGGGCAGGCGGCGGTCTTCGACAATCTGCTGTTCCGGGGCGACCCTATCAGAGTGGCTACCCTTGCCCGCTCTGCCTCCACAGGCATTTCCTCTGTTCCCTTCACGGTTACGGTTGCAGAAACAACGATTGCACGGCGGCAACTGGCGCGGTCGATCCTTCTGCACTCGGCGTTGCGGCTGATCCTGATGATGTCTGGAGCGGCTGTCATCGTTTGGGTGGCGGTTTCTCTTGCCTTGCGACCGCTCAATCGTCTGGGAGCGGCCATTGCCCGGCGCAATCCCGAAGATCTGGAACCCATTCAGGAGACAGTCCCGTCAGAGGTCGAGGGCCTCGTGGAGACCATCAATTCCTTCATGATCAGGCTTCAGTCCTCGCTGGAGGCGCTCCGTCACTTCACCGGCAATGCCAGCCATCAGTTACGGACACCGCTCGCTGTGGTGCGAACGCAGCTTGCTCTGGCCGCCAGGTCGAATGATCCGACTGTTGCACGAGAAGCGATCGAGCATGCCGACGCGGCAATCGCTCGTGCCGAACGGGTGCTTGCGCAACTGCTGACCATGTCGCGGCTCGACGCAACCGCATCTTCCATTGCCAAGCTCGAACAGGTCGACCTTGTTCATCTGGCCCGCGATGTCACGGGCGAATACGTACCGGCGGCAGCAGAAGCCGGAATTGATCTGGGTTTTGAGGGCGAGGGGGAGGCGTTCATTCGGGCAGAACCGCTTCTCATCGCTGAACTTCTGAAGAACCTCATTTCGAACGCGCTGCTCTATGCCGGGCAGGGCGCCGAGGTCACAACGCGCGTCATACGAACCGAGCGTTTCGTTCGATTGGAGGTCGAAGACAATGGACCGGGAATACCGCAGGACAAGATCGAAACCGTCATGAGACGGTTCGACCGGGCAGACCGGGCTGATGATCGTGGCACGGGTCTCGGCCTCCCCATTGTCGAGGAAATAGCCACTGTGCACGGTGGGTCTGTTTCATTGTGCTCGGGGTTAAACCAGCGTGGCCTGATCGTGAAAATTGATCTTCCCGCCTCACTGTAGGATAAGGTTTACCCGCTTACAGGCACCCAGGCAAAGCGCTGGAACTCTTTATCGCCGTACACTCAAATGCACGGCGATGGACCGGTCAAAACATGTCGTAGCCAACAGTGTGCAGCAATTTTGCGATAACGACATGCGTCAAAACAAGGAGCTAAAGAGTCAGGAGCGAGCCTGAAAGATCGCGACGCGCTTTAGTGGAGGGTTTCGCGCCCGGCATCTTCCTGCATCAGGCGAAGGGCGTCATCAAGCGCAGCAACGAGGATATCAGTCAGCCGGTCACCGTCGTTCTCTTCGAGGTAGAGTGCGAGTGCTGCTTCTTGTGAGTCCATATGTTGTTCCAAGTCGGTCATATCATTGCCCCTTTCTGCGCCCGGTTCATCCTGGCTGTGACATAAGGGTTACCACCTCATGCTTGCGTCTGGCTGGAATCCGCCCCAGCCATCACGCCGATCTACATCGACAAAACGTCCCAATTTGGGTCACGGTTCCAATTTGGACCGGACCAAATCAAGATTCGGATTCGTCGGTGCGAGGAGGCGAGAGATAGCCGTTAACGACGAGCAGTCAACCGGCTTGACGGGAAAAAGATATCGACCAGAGGGGAAGGCTCCATCGCTTGCCAGCAGCACTCCAACGTAGAGGCCGAAATCTCAATGAGATCCTGCCAACGCGGCCCGACTCCACGTCCAGTCAACAGCCAGTAGAGGGTCACCTGCAGGGTCTCGGCAATACGAGCCAGCATTTGCGGTGGTGGCTCGCTGCGATCGCGTTCCCAGTCAGACCAGACGGCTGGGCCGACATCCACTGCCCCGGCGGCTTCGATTGGAGAAAGGTCCAGCGCCTCACGGGCGAGCGAGATACGGCCGCCGATCGTGTCCTGTTCCGGCTCGTCACCCGCAGTACCGTTGCATCTCATTTTCCGCTCCCTTGGCTCCATTGAGGCGCTGTCATGCAGACTTCCTGCCACCGAAAAAAGGTCGGCACGAATGCCGACCCTCGAAAGCTTAACCTTCCTGGCCAAGCCACGATTTGATCTGGTCCGGGTGTTCGGAAATATATTTGTCGACGGCCTTCTCGTAGGATGTCTCCTGTGCGTCAAACATTGCTGCTTCAAGATCGGCGATCGGAAGCTTCATCCGCGACATGAATTCTGCAACTTTCGGATTTTCGGTCTTGAACTCCTTGCGCGCCAGAACGTCGACATGTTCCGCCTCGCCAAGCGCACTCTTTGGATCCTTCAGATAACGAAGTTCGTACTTCCCGAACATCCAGTGAGGGCTCCAGGAGGTTGCGACGAACCATTTCTCGCCACGATAGGCGCGATCGACCGTCGTCAGCATCCCGGCTTCGCTCGAGATCTGAAGCTTGTAGTCCTTCAACGCATAGGTTTTCAGCGCTTCCTCGGAAAGGCGTGTCAGCCCCGCACCCGGATCGATACCCTGAACCGTTCCAGACAGCTTCTTCTGGACGTCTTCCTTTTTGAGATCCTCGATCGAGCCGATCTCGCTCTCAGGAATATATTTGGGAACGACCCAGCCGAGCTTGGCACCCTCATACACTGTGCCGAGCGTCTCCACCTTGCTCTCAACGCGCTTGTAATAGTCCGCATGTGTTTGCGGCAGCCAGGCCATCATCATGAAATCGATGTCACCGCGGCTGACCCCCTGATAGAGCGGCGCCACATCCGTCTGGACGAGTTCAACCTTCTGACCGAGCTTGTCCTCGATCAGCTTTGCCGCAAGCTTGGTGACGAATTCCGCATCAGACCAGGCAGCCCAGCCGATCTTCACCGGCTTTGCGTCCTGCGCGACCGCTGCTGTCGATGCGCCGAAGGCGACGCTGGCGGCAAGGGTGAGGGTAGCGCCGAAGGACGCGAGCGATTTCAACATGGTATCTCCTTTCGGGAGGTTTGCATTTGCGGGTTCAGCACCCGCCATAGTCAGCTGACCCGATGGCCAGCGTGATCAGGTCGTTGGGTTGAGGACTGCGGCAGCCTGTGCCTCGCTTCCGGTCCGGGTAGGCCGGAAGGCGAAGAGCCGGGTCAAGGTTGCGGGCTTTTTGCCAAGGCTCTGCGTGATGCGGTCCAGAATGACAGCGAGGATCACGACGGCCAGACCGCCTTCGAAACCGGTTCCGACGTCAAGGCGCTGGATGCCGGTGAGGACCGTGTTTCCAATACCGCCTGCTCCGATCATCGATGCGATGACCACCATGGAAAGCGAGAGCATGATCGTCTGGTTGATACCGGCCATGATGGAGGGCAGGGCATTCGGCAGCTGTACCTTGAACAAAAGTTGTGACGGCGTGCAGCCAAAGGCGTGACCGGCTTCGATAAACTCCGGATGCACCTGCCGGATGCCGAGATTTGTCAGGCGAACGACAGGAGGCATCGCGAAGATGACCGTTGCAATCGTGCCCGGTACTGCACCCAGCCCGAAGAACATGGCGGCCGGGATGAGATAGACGAAGGCAGGCATGGTCTGCATCAGGTCCAGGATCGGCCGAACACCGGCCGCAACACTATCGCGCCGCGCCATGGCAATTCCGAGCGGAAGGCCGATAAGCATGGCGATGAAGGTCGATGCCACGACCAGCGAAAGCGTCTCCATCGTTGCCTGCCAAAGCCCCATATGCTGCACGAGCCACAGTGCGATGACGGTGAAGACCGAAAAGCCGACACCGACGCGCCACAGCGAGAGCGCTGCAAAGATGGCGATTCCCACCGGCATGGGAACGGCGGTCAATGTGTTCAGGATTCCATCCGTCACGAAGCCGATGCCTGCGGCGATGGCGTCCAGCATCGGACCGAAATTGTCGAGAATATAATTGACGACGCTATCCACGCCGCTACCGATTTCAAAATCCATGATGGGCTTTCTCCTCAGTTGGTGCGGTCAAGCGTTTCGAGCAAGGTGGACTTGCTGATGGAGCCCAGATAGCGTTTGTGCTCATCGATAACCGGAACGGGCCAGACGCTGCCCGCCACACGACCGAGCACATTCGACAGCGGTTCGTCAGCGGCGATTGGATCGATGTCTCGAAGAAACGCGCTGCGATAAGGATCCGGATCCTTCGCCTTCAGCTTCTCGATCAGGGAATTGCGGGAGACGACACCGTGATAGGTCTTGTCGCGACCGAGGATGATTGCATAATCGCGGTCAAAGCTCTTCATCCGCTCCAGTGCTGCCGCGGCTGTCACACCCTGGCGCTCGATGATCGTTACCTGCGTCTTGCGCGCAACATCGCCTGCCTTGAAGACGTGAGAAATATCCACATTGCGGAAGAATGAGCGGACATAATCATTGGCAGGCTGGGTGACGATCTCGTCGGGCGTGCCGACCTGGATCACCTCGCCGTCCTGCATGATGCAGATTCGGTCGCCGATGCGCATGGCTTCATCGAGATCGTGGCTGACGAAGACGATTGTGCGGCTGTGCTCTGCCTGAAGACGCACCAACTCATCCTGCATCTCGGTTCGGATAAGCGGATCGAGCGCCGAAAAGGCCTCGTCCATCAGAAGGATTGTCGGCTCACTTGCCAAGGCTCGCGCCAGCCCGACGCGTTGCTTCATGCCGCCGGAGAGCTGGTCCGGCATGCTGTTGGCGTAACCGGAAAGCCCCACGGCCTCAAGTGAAGCCATGGCGCGCTTGTTGCGCTCGGCTTCTGCCATGCCTGCTACTTCCAGACCAAAGGCTGCATTGCTGAGAACAGTCCGGTTGGGGAGAAGCGCAAAGGACTGAAACACCATGCTGATTTCGCGCCTGCGCAGTGCAATAAGCTCCTGTCGCGACATGCGCGTAATATCGATTCCGTCGACCTCGATCGCGCCAGATGTGGGCTCGATCAGACGGTTCAGCAGGCGCAGCAGCGTGGATTTACCAGAGCCGGAAAGCCCCATGATGACGAAGATTTCGCCGGCGTGAATGTCGAAACTGGCGTTGGAAACACCAATCGTGCTGCCTGTGGCCTTGTGCACTTCGGCTTTCGATTTGCCTGCTTTGAAAAGGTCAAGCGCCTTGTCGGCACGCTCGCCAAATACCTTGTAAACGGATTTGAGACTGATCTTGGGCGTCACGCTTTGCAGCGAAACGTCAGCTTCAGCGATTATGGTCATAGGTTATCCAGCCCCCGGCTCGACAGCCGGGAGAACGCTCCTTCTAGAGGGACGCAAATGCGCCGCCTGCGGTGAATGCAGGGCGCAAGAGGTCCGGTTATTGTAACGCGGCGAGAGGACGCCGCACCTGAGCTGAGTTGTTTCCTGACCGGCCGAAGGCGATGAGTCGGGAAAAGTCGATAAGGATCAGAAAGCGACATGGCCTCTGGATCGACGTTCAATTTCTTTCTACATATAGGCTATATGCTGGAAAGTCCATAAAAAAATCTAGATTTTGTATATCGCGTTTGCGACACGTGATGTTTTTACACGCTCTTTGTTTCAAGCGGGGTAGGGTGCGGCCCTGCTCCGTGTCTCGAATTTGGATATTGCGGTCTCTGAATTGTCCTGTGCATCAGTGATGTTGCCATGAACGATACAGGCCTTAGAATGGCGAACAGACCGGAATCATCACACGAATTGCCGATACGGTGCGACAGCATCGGCCGGACAAACGCAACAGATCAGGAATACGGAATTTCTTATGGGCGACGTCATCAAGTTTAACAAGCCGAAGCCGGTCAAGCCTCCGCGTAAAACGCCACCTGCAGCCAAGAAGGCGCTGATTGTCGTGGGTGTCATCGCAGCCTTCGTTTTGGTCTGGGCCTATTTCCAGTATGTCGGCGGTGCCTGAGCCGTCATGTCCCGCAAATGCGATGCCGTTCAATAGGCTCGGTTATAGATCTACCGGCACTCGGTTCATCGCATTTGCCTCCCATATCCAATCAAGTTCCATAATCTTCCTTATCTGATTTCAATCAGTGGTTGTTCAAGAATATATGTTTGGTTGTGCCCTTTTCTTCCTGGGTTCGGCAATCCTCTGATCATCGCTATGCGATCAGGATCAGCGCGCTCACATACATGCCCAGCGCAAATACCGTGTGAGCTGCAAAATTCAAGAGACGCACCTTGTTTGGATTGGGTGTCTTCGACGCAGCTATCCCAAGCCCCATCCCTGGCTGCATGATGAACCAACCGGCGCCGATGGTCACGATCCCGAAGATCCAGGCCGGGATGAATGTTGGCGCTGCGAACCAGACAGGCCCGACGATCAGCGCGAAGATGATCCCGTAGGCAACGCCAACCGCGTAATGACCAAACCAGCCGACTGCCTGTTCCTGAGGAAACGCTTCGATTGCGCTGAGATCCTGATGCAGGAAATGTCCGCGCGCGACGCGGTGAAACCAGCGCCCCGCTGGCGCCCAGTTTGGCTTGTTCTGCTTGAAAACCAGATGCAGGATGAGTGCCCAGATATCCATCGCGACGGTCGCCGCCAATCCGATCACAATACCGTTCCAGATCAGCAGACCCATACGCTTCAATCCTTAGCTTCAATCGTGTCCGTGCACTTCGAAACTCAGCCCGTCATAGGCCGGTTCGACATGGTCGGGAGTTTCCTGCTGCACCGTCCAGTAGTCCAGCGGAATATGCATATGCGTCAGCAAGGCCTTGCGTGGCTTGAGCCTGTCGATCCACTCCAGCGCTTCGCTCAGGGAATAATGGCTGGGGTGCGGACGATACTGAAGTGCATCAATGATCAGCGTATCGAGATCCTGCAGCTTTTCCGGCGTTTCGAGTGGAAAACCGCTCACATCGCTGCAATAGGCCACATCGCCGATGCGATAACCGAGAGACTCGATGTCTCCATGAAGCTGGCGATGCGCGACAAACGGGATCGCGCCCCCCGGCCCTTCAACGATAACTGGTTGATCGAGATCGGTTATCAGGTTCGGCGTCACGATTGGCGGATAATTGCCGCCCGCCGGTGTTTCGAGGCAATAACCGAAACCGGCCCGGATGCGATCCATCGTGAACGGGTCCGCATAGATCGGAATCCGCATCCGCTGAGAATGAAAATAGCCGCGAATATCGTCGATACCGTGCAGGTGATCGGCGTGCGCATGCGTGTAGAGCACGGCATCGATCCGCTTCACGCCAGCCGAAATCATCTGTTCGCGAAAGTCCGGCCCGGTGTCGATGACGACAGTGGTCATCTCGCCATCCGGGGCAATCTGCTGGACAAGGAACGAAGCGCGCCGCCGGCGGTTTTTCGGTTCCAGAGGGTCGCACGCGCCCCAGTCACCATCCAGGCGCGGCACGCCGGGAGACGACGAACATCCCAGTATGGTGAACCGCCGCCTGTAACCCTTTGCCAGCACTTATGCGACCTTCTTCATCTTTGAAAAGCAGCGGAACGCATTCTCCGTCGTGACGCGCGCCATCTCCTCGTAGGAGATGCCCTTCACCTCGGCCAGTACTTCCGCTGTGTTGACGACATAGGAAGGCTCGTTGCGTTTCCCACGCCAGCGCTTCGGCGCAAGGTACGGCGCATCCGTCTCCACCAGCAGCCGGTCGAGTGGGACCGTTTTCGCAATCTCGCGGATGTCCTCGGACTTCGGGAATGTCAGAATACCGGAAAAGGAAACATACCCGCCGAGTTCGACACCTGCATCGGCAAGCGCCTGACCTGCGGAGAAGCAATGGAGAATGAAGGGAAAGTCCCCCTTCTTAGTCTCCTCACGCAGGATGGCGGCCATGTCTTCATCAGCGCTGCGACTGTGGATCACCAGTGGAAGCCGTGTGCGTCGCGCCGCCTCGATGTGGCGGCGAAGGCCCGTCTGCTGGTCTTCCGGCTTCTGCGTGTCATAGAAGTAATCCAGACCCGCCTCGCCGATCGCCACGATTTTTTCGTGGCTTTCCGCCAGCCGCACGAGATCGTCGGCGGTTACGTCTAGTTCTTCAGCAGCATTATTCGGGTGCGTGCCCACGGAACAGAATACACTGTCGTAGCGCTCGGTCAGATCCAGCAAGGTCTGAAGTTTGCGCACGCGAGTCGAGATCGTCACCATCTGCTTGACACCTGCGGCGTGCGCGCGAGCCACAAGCTCGTCACGCTCCGCATCGAAGTCGGCAAAATCCAGATGGCAATGGGTATCAATCAGCATTTCGACTATCAGGCCTTGTCTGCTTCCGGGGCAACGTAGCGCGGGAAAACCGGGCTCGGCGCTTCCAGTACGGTACCGGGCTTCAGGCGACCCGCCTCGCCCAGTTTGTCGAAGGTGCGGTCTTCCTCTGCAACAGCCACCAGATCAAGGATCTTGGCTGATGATGCAGGCATGATCGGCTGGAAGAGAATGGCGATCTGACGCACGACTTCTGCCGTCACCCACAGCACCGTGCCCATGCGGGCGACATCCGTCTTGCGCAGAACCCATGGCTCCTGCGCCGCGAAATAGCGGTCGGCTTCGTTGACGATGTTGATCACCGCAGCCACGGCCTTGTGGATCTGCTGGCGGCCCATTTCCTCGCGGCAGATGGCGATTGCCTCGTCTGCCGTTGCCAGAATGGCCTTGTCGGCATCCGTCAGCGGGCCGGGTTCAGGGATCTTGCCCTCGCAGTTCTTGGCAATCATCGAAAGAGAACGCGATGCCAGGTTGCCGATGCCATTGGCGAGATCGGCGTTGATGCGGGTTGCAATCCCCTCCTCCGAATAGCTGCCGTCCTGACCGAACGACACTTCGCGCAGGAAGAAATAGCGCACCTGGTCGAGACCGAAATGGTTCACCAGATTGACCGGATCGACCACGTTGCCCACCGACTTCGACATCTTCTCGCCCTTGTTGAGCAGGAAGCCGTGTGCATAGACGCGTTTCGGCAGCGGCAGGCCCGCCGACATCAGAAAGGCCGGCCAATAGACGGCGTGAAAGCGAATGATGTCCTTGCCGATGATGTGCGCATCCGCAGGCCAGTATTTCGCGCGCGGACCGTTCTCATCTTCCACATAGCCGGTGGCGGTAATGTAGTTGGTCAGGGCATCAACCCAGACATACATCACATGCTTGTCGTCGCCGGGTACCTTGATGCCCCAGTCGAATGTGGTGCGCGAAATCGAAAGATCCTTGAGGCCGGATTTGACGAAAGAGATGACCTCGTTGCGGCGCTCATTCGGACCAATGAAATCCGGCTGGTCTTCGTAAAGCTTCAGCAGCTTGTCTTCATAGGCGGACAGCTTGAAGAAATAGCTCTCCTCCTCCACCCATTCGACAGGCGTTCCCTGCGGACCATAGCGCAGGCCATCGCCACGCAGTTCCGTCTCTTCTTCCTGGTAGTAGGCTTCATCGCGGACGGAGTACCAGCCTGCGTAGCTGTCCTTGTAGATGTCGCCGTTCTTTTCCATCCGGCGCCACACTTCCTGCACGGTCGCGTGGTGACGCGCCTCGGTCGTGCGAATGAAGTCGTCGTTGGAGGAGTTCAGCAGCTTGCCCATCTCGCGGAATTCATTGGAGTTCCGCTCGGCCAGTTCCGCAGGCGTAATGCCTTCATTGCGCGCCGTCTGCTGCATTTTCTGGCCGTGTTCATCCGTTCCGGTGAGGAAGAACACGTCCTTGCCGTCCAGCCGCTGGAAGCGTGCCATGGCATCGGTCGCGATCAACTCATAGGCATGGCCGATATGCGGCTTGCCGTTGGGATAGGAAATGGCGGTCGTAATGTAGTAGGGCGTTTTTGAGGACATCAAAGCCAGCGTTCAGTTCGTGATTTCTATCGCCCGCGTCTTACCCCATGTTTCGGCATCGCGAAACAAGCAAGTTGCGTAATCTCAGCGGGCAATGTCTTCGAGCAGTGAAAGGATGGTCTGCTTGCGGTCGAGATTGTACCCTTGCGAGATCGAAATGCGCTCCCTGACCTCCGAGACCAGACGGGATACACGATCCGCTTGCCTCAGATCTCCCGCGAGAGCCGCATCGCGCGCACGTCGCATCAGGTGGGTAGAAATGTGATCGAGGAAGAATCCGAAGATCACGTCATTGTCCTTGCCGGACAGGACATCGGCCAGTCTGTGCATTGCGCGTCGGGCCGAAGGTCCTTCCGCGGCAAGGATATCATCGAAGGCCGAGACGATCTCCGTGCCGCCATAGTTCAGGAGCTTCAGCGCCTGCGATACGCTACCGCCAGCAGAGGCAAGCACGTTCAACGCAGTTTGACCACCGTCCAGCTCGATCCGTAGGTGACCGAGCGCGTGCGTCAGATCTTCAGTTGAGAGGGGGTCTAGTTTCAGCGGCAGGCAGCGCGAGCGAATGGTGGGCAAAAGCTTGCCCGGCGCGTGACTCAGCACCAGAAACAATGAGCGCTTGGGCGGCTCTTCGAGGATCTTCAAAATGGCATTTGCAGCATTGCGATTGAGATCGTCGGCTGGATCGATAATCACGATACGCCAATTGCCGGTACCGGAGGTCTGCGAAAAGAAGTGCCCTGCCCGCCTCACCTCGTCAACGGTGATGGCGGTCTTTGTCTTGCCGGTTTTTTCGTCAACGGGTCGCGCAAGATGCAGCAGATTGTGCGATGCGCCCGATGCAATCTGTCGACTGACCATACTGTCGAGGTCAGGATCGTCCAGATGATCCGGCGCCTCTTCAGGGTTGGGATGAGAGAGCACGTGATTCGCAAACCGGAAGGCAAGCGTAGCCTTGCCAATCCCCTCGGGGCCCTCGATGAGAATCGCGTGATGACTGCGCCCGGACTTGTAGAAGCGCGCCAGAAATTCCTCGGCCTGTTCATGCCCGAACAAACGGTTGTTCAGTTGCGGTGGGATTGCCCCATCCAGCACCGCGCCGCTCGTCTCGCTCATTGTTCCATGCCCGTGCCGCCGCGCTCTTGCATCATAGCATCCACGATGGCCATGATCTCGCTTGCGACCTCCTCTTCGGTCTGCTGCGCATCGATCAGGCGACAGCGTTCTGGGGCGGCTTCAGCAATTTCGCGAAACGCCTGCCTGCGCTTTTCGTGAACTTCGACCTCTTCCTTTTCAAAGCGATCCGGCGCGCCCGATGCGCCTTCCGCCTCGCCTCGCTGGCGTGCTCTGGCAAGGCCAACCGAAGCCGGAAGATCCAGAATGATCGTCAGATCGGGACGAACTCCATCGATTGCGATTTCTTCCAGCGCATCGACGAAAGCAGCATCCAGATTGCCGGTTATACCCTGATAGACCCGCGACGAATCGATGAAACGATCACACAGCACCACCCTGCCCGAGTTCAGTGCTGGCCGGATGACCTGCTCCACATGGTCGTTGCGTGCCGCTGCAAACAACATGGCCTCCATGCGAACGCCAAAGCGTTCCGCGCCACCGGACAGCAGCACATGACGCACGGCTTCCGCACCCGGCGATCCGCCCGGTTCGCGTGTCACCAACACATCATGGCCCTTGTCCTTCAGGCTCGCGGCAAGCCGGCGGATCTGGGTGGATTTGCCAGCCCCCTCGCCGCCTTCGAATGTCACGAACAAGCCAGTGGCTCCAGTCACGGTCATCATGTCTCCGGTGGCGCTGGTCGGTGCGTCGTCCTGTACCGGCTGCAACCACGCCAAAATTGAATTTGATCGACTGGCCGCAAGATCACAGCCAGAAGAACATGAGTTCCAGTACGGCATCCGTGGCCTTCGACACAAGTCCGCCGACACCAACGAATTGATTTGCGTAGAGAGGAACCGTCTTTATCTCGCGTTCGCCTTCCGAAATCCGGAGCGTTCCGATCTGCTGTCCCTGCTCGATGGGCGCACGCAAAGGCCAGTGATAGACGATACGCCCGGATAGCCGCTCCGGGTTCTTGGTCGGCACATAGACATCCACCGAATCCTTGGCCACCAGATCCACGTGCGAACGATCACCACCATAGACGGCGGCCTGCCCGATGACTTCCTGGGCCTTGAAAACCGTTCTGGTTTCGAACGAACTTAGAGCCCATTCCAGGATCCGGCGCGACTCCTCGGAACGTTCCTTGTCGCTGGCAAGCCCGCCGAGCGCCATGAACAGTCGCGTGCCGTTGCGTTCCACCGATGCAACGGCTGCAAAACCGGCACCTTCGGCATAGCCTGCTCCCAGTCCGTCTATGCCAATGCCCAGCGCAAGAAGCGGATTCTTGTTTCGCTGAAAAATCTTGTTCCAGGTAAAATCCGGCTGGCTGTAGAGCTTGTAGAAATCCGGATATGCCGTGTGGATGTGGCGGGCAAGTTCAACCAGATCACGCGCCGTCGTGCGGCTCTCCTGTTCGGGAAGACCGGTCGAATTGCCGAAGGTGGTGCGCGTCAGTCCGAGGTCTCTCGCCCTGGCAGTCATCCGGGCAGCAAAACTCGCCTCATTTCCAGAGATGCCTTCTGCAAGGATGATACAGGCATCATTGGCATTATGAACCACGACCCCGCGCACCAGATCCATCACCGGGATCTGGGATCGCAAAGCGGCAAACATGGTCGTCGTGCCAGACGGTGCCCCGCCGGTTCGCCACGCGTTTTCCGAAACGGGGAAGGTCTTGTCCGGCTGTAGCTCACCCTGCGTGAGTGCTTCGAACACCAGATCCATGGTCATGAGCTTGGCAAGCGAGGCGGGCGGGAACGCCTGGTTCTCGTTCTGGGCGAGGAGCACCGTCCCGCTTTTTGATTCAACCAGATAAACCTGCTTCGCCTTCAGGTCGGTCAGGCCCTGCGCAACCGAAGGACTGGCAGTCAACAGGCCGCCAGCCATGGCGGCGACCATCAGAAGCGTCGAACGGGTATAGCCGCAAATCATGGTGAAACTCGTCAAGCGCATGCTTGCATAGCTAGCAGTGCAGTAGCGCCTGCGCAACCAAAGGATCAGCGCTTGGCAGGCTTTTGCCCTGCGGAATCGTTGACCTGTTGCATCATTCCGTCATCGCGCAGAATGACGTTTCCAAAAACCACCTGCGGCCCGCTTGGTGCGCGCTTTGCCGGTGCCGCATAGGCAGTTTCAGACGTGTAGGCCGGCGCAGCACTGCGCTTGACGGGCTGCACTGCGTTCTTGGGCTGAGGTGCGGCAACTGCCACTTGCGCGGGCTGAGGCGCATGAACGGGTGCCGCCACGGGCCTGGACGTCACTGGCGCAGCAACGGGAGCGGCAGCCGCGATTTGCGGACGTGCACTGGGAAGATTGGCCGGTCTGTCACTCGGCTTCGGTGCGGAAAGTGCCGCAGTCTGAACCGGCTTCGGAGCAGAAACAGCGGCGGTCTGCGCCATCACAGGCGCGGCGGGCATGCGCATTTCCGGCTTTGCTGCTTTGGGCGTATTGGGGCGCGCCGCTGGGGTGGTCGTGCCGCCATTGCGGGCAAAGCTCTGCAACTGGTCGCCCAGCGGCTGGTTGGAAGCCACCATCACGCCTGTTGCAATCTGCGGATCAGGATAGATACCCGGCAGGCGATTTCCCTTACGCACATAGGATGCCATCAAGTACGGCATGTCATGGCCGCTGAGATCCGCCTTGCCGACGTACTGAACATTGACGCGTGCCGTGCCGATCCGCTTGAAGTCCAGCAGTTCAGCCGTCTTGTCGGAGACGTCGATGATACGACCCGGATGGAATGGACCGCGATCGTTCACGCGAACAACAACGGACGAGCCGGTATCCATGTTGGTCACGCGGGCATAGCTCGGCAGCGGAAACGTCGGGTGCGCCGCAGACAGATGTTCGCTGTCATAGACCTCACCGTTGGCGGTGTAACGACCGTGGAAGGCTGATCCGTACCAGGAAGCGAGGCCGGTCTTGTTGTAGTTGGGATCTTCCTTAGGAACATAGACCTTGCCTTTGACCTCGTAGGGATTGCCCACCATGTAGCGGCCACCACCCTTCGGTACGGGTTGGCCATCGGCCACCACGCGCGGACTGGCCTTCACGCCATATTCGCTCTCGGCAAAGTATTCCTTGCTCTTGGGCTTGTTCTTTTTCGCCGCCGTCGGCGTGTTGGATGTCGAAGCGCAGGATGCCATGCTTGCACAAACAAAGGCGACGCCAAGCCACTTTGCACCCAAAACGAGCTTATTCTTTCGCGAACTCAAACTCTTGCCCCACGCATAACACACTACAGGCGCCGTCCCAAAACGGCGAGCAAGCAAGGGCCGAGACCCTGTCGCTCTCATGTGCCCGAAGTTTTGCCCTCAACGTGGCCAAATTGCGATCCAAAAGAGTGGATAATTAAAATTACTCGCAAATATGGTTAATATCTGACTAAAATCCGAAGGGTGCGCCGCGACCGGTTGAGCCACCATTTCGCTCGGATGCGCGCCATTGTCTGACGATCATGGAAAATCCGTTGCGTGCGGTACGAGTGCAGTTGACGCAAGCCATCACATCACTATAAACCGCTCCAAACCGAGCCGTCGCGCTTTGCGTCGGCAGACATGGAAGAGTGTCCGAGTGGTTTAAGGAACCGGTCTTGAAAACCGGCGTGCGTGAAAGCGTACCGTGGGTTCGAATCCCACCTCTTCCGCCATATTCGCCTCCTGTCTGGGAGTGCACGGAATGGTGTTCACAGCGTCACGTAATCCCTGGTTCTCTTGCTACAATGAGCCCGATTCCGAAGTTGTTTCATCACCGTTGATCAACCAGCCGAGATTGCTGCGATGGCGGATGAAATCCAGGAATGTTCTGATCTTCGCCGGAAGATAGGCGCTGGAAGAGTAAACCGCATAAAGGGGTGGAGCAACGTTGATGACGCTCGGCAAAACACGCTCCAGCCTGCCGTGAGAGAATTCCTCTTCTGCCAATATGGCGGGCAGGAACATGAACCCCATTGCTTTCCTGGCGCATTGAAGAAGTAGCTGCTCGTGGTCGCTGCAAAACACCGGTTTGAACTGGAGATCCACAATCCTATTGCCGTCCTCATAACGGATACGACCATCTGTCCCGTACGGAGAATAACAGAGAAACGGTTTGTCGTTCAGATCGGAAATCTGTGCTGGCCGACCCAATTTTTCGAGCAGGCACGGTGCAGCGGCGAGATGAAACGGCACATGTCCCAGCTTGCGCGCGATCAATCCCTCGTCAAGCGAGTAGCTTGTCCGCAATGCGATGTCGAAACCTTCCGCCGCAAGGTTAACCACCCTGCCCTCCAGATCGATATCCATTTTCACGTTTGGATAACGCTGTGCATACTCGACAAGGCATTGCGAAAAGCCAGGATTTGCAAGGTATTGCGGCGCGCTGATCCGCAATGTACCTCGGGGTACCTGTCGGCTCTCGCCAATCTGGGCCTCCACGTCGTCAAGGCCCTCGATAAGCCGTCGAACCCGCTCAAGATAGATGACGCCGTCTTCCGTCAGGCTCACGCTCCGGCTGGTTCGATGCAGCAGTCGCGTCGCGAGCCGTTGTTCAAGCTTCTGAACATGCTTGCTGGCCATGGCTGCAGAAAGTTCAAGGCGCTCTGCGGCGGCGGCGAAGCTCCGCAATTCGGCAACGGCTGCGAAAACCCGCAAGCTGAGCAGACTGTCCATCATCAACACCTGAGAAATCGAGCATTCACAATCTAGATCATGATCACATGAGAATAAAGAGATATTTTCGATCAACACGAAGCAAATCGCTGAACTAACCTCTGTTATCTATTCGGATGCCAATAATGAAAATTGCGAATATTTAGAAGTGACGAATTAAATCGTATTTATTTATTCTATGTTCCTGGGAGGGTGACATTGGAAATTTTGGCAAACCACAATGCAACCGTGTCTCCTCTTTCGTTGACCGAGGAGACGACATTCTATGGATGCGTTCATCTGGAGGTGACGGATTTTGAGCGTGCAATTGCATTCTGGCAGGGTGTCGTCGGTCTGAAACCTCGGAGACTCGGCGCGGTCGCAGAGCTCGGTACAGCGTGGCGCACGTTGATCGTGCTCCACCCGTGCGCAAAGGTTGCCGCGCAAGAAGGTTTTGACGGACTTCATCATCTTGCGATCCATGTTCCGTGCCAGGCAGAGTTTTCCCGTATCTTCAGGCGTCTCCTCGGCAAGAATGTAGAGGTGGAAGCAACCGACCGGGTCATCGCTAAATCATTGTATTTCACGGATCCTGACGGATTAGGTGTGGAGGTCACTCTGGAAACTCCGGAGCGGCGGCGCACGGAGCTCGACGCAGGGTCCCGCTTTGCAGCGACTGGTGTTTCGGATCGCCCTCTCGGTCCTCCTCTTCCACTCGATGTGGAATGGGAACTGGCACAGGTCTGCGATCTGGCCGCGGTCGCTCCTGTTTCCGATCTCGCCTATATCGGCCATCTTCATCTCGATGTTTCCGGTTTGGAAACAGACTATGCCTTCTTCAAGTCGCTTGGCTTTCGAGAAAACCGTTTCCTGCCGGATAACGGCTTTGGCGATCTGAGTGCAGGCGGCGAATTTACCCATCGTCTGGCCTTGCAGGTTCGCCGCGATGGTGTCCGGCGCCCGGCTCCGAACGGAATGGCGCGCATGCGCGAGTTTACGCTTTATGTGCGGGACGACTGTCGTTTGCCCGTCTACCAGGATGGCAGCGCCGACGGCGAGTCGGTTGACCTGCGCGACGGGATCTGTTTGCAGGCGCCCGGAAACGCACTGGTTCGTATCTTCATTCACTCAAGGGGCGTCGAAGCCGCTGGACCCGATATTCCACGATCATCAGGGTATCATGGATCAGCAAAGCCAGTGCCGCCACAAGCACTCCTCCCTGGAGAATGAAGGCGTAATTGTAGCTCTGCAGGCCTGCAACGATGACTTCGCCCAACGTCTTTGCCGCCACCGTGGAGCCGATCGTGGCCGTCGCAACGCTGATGACTGCGGATAGTCGAATGCCGGATATGATCAAGGGCATGGCGAGCGGCAGTTCGACCCGCATGAGCTTTTGTGGCTCGCTCATCCCGCTGCCTCGTGCCGCGTCCAGAACCGCCGGATCTATCGTGCGCAGCGCTGTCAGCGCATTCTCGAAGATTGGAAGAAGGCCGTAGAGGATCAGTGCTACGAGGGTGGGTCCGTTGCCGAACCCCAGAACGGGCACGCAAAGGGCCAGAACTGCAACGGGCGGAAAGGTCTGGCCGATTGAAACGATGCTGCGGGAAATCGGCAGAAAATCACTACCGACCGGCCGCGTGACGAAAATGGCGGCGCTGATAGCCAGGATGGCAGCTACCATTGTTGCGGCAAGAACCAGGGCCAGATGTTGAAGCAGAAGAGACAGCAGGTTGCCCTGAAGGTAGATGACCGGCATGTTCTGCTCGACAAGCAGCCGGAGAACCGGTTCAAACCATTCCGGCCTCGCAAGAAAGGCCAGAATGCCGACGCCGAATAGCGCTCTTGTCAACGAACCCGCCGTGATCTGCATCATCGCTCCGCCGCCGCCGCAAGCAGGCGCGAAAGCGTTACACGTTTTGGCGGCAGCCCTTCCGGCTGGGCAATAGGCGCCGCATCACGTCCGCTCCAGAGAAGGTCTGACAAGGCTTCGCGCTGGGTCAGATCCGCGGGCAAAGCTGCGCCAGCGGCCTGCCCATCTTCGCCAATCGCATCCACGCCATTCAGGGACAATAGGCGGAAAGCGCGCTCTGCCTGCCCCACCATTTCCGCCACGAAGGAATCCGCTGGATGCGTCAAAAGCGTTCGCGGTTCTGCATACTGCAGCAACTTGCCCGCATTCATCACGGCAATCCGATCGGAAAGACGAAATGCTTCGTCCATATCGTGGGTCACAAGCAGAATCGTCGTGCCGAGTTTGCGCTGAATATCCCGCAAATCGCTTTGCGCCTTGGCCCGGATGATCGGATCGAGCGCGCCGAAAGGTTCGTCCATCAGCAGCAGGTCGGGCTCTGCCGCAAGGGCGCGTGCTACACCGACGCGTTGCTGCTGACCGCCGGATAATTCATGCGGATATCGCCGCGCGAAGCTGTCGAATTCCAGCTGAAAAAGGGCCAGCAGTTCGCGCACCTTTTGCTCGATCTTTGCTCTGTCCCAATTCAGGAGACGCGGTACCGTCGCGATATTGTCGTAGACCGTTTGGTGCGGGAAGAGGCCGTGTCCCTGGATGGCGTAGCCGATTCGCCTCCGCAATTCGTGGGGCTGTGTGCCTGTTATATCCTGCCCGTTGATTTTGATCTTCCCGGAGGTGGGGTCGATCAGGCGATTGACCATGCGCATGAGCGTGGTCTTGCCGGAGCCGGATGTGCCCACGATCGCGGTGATCGTCGACGCTGGAATCTGCATCGAAACCCGGTCCACGACAGCGCGCCCATCGTAAAGTTTGGAGATCTCGTCTATCTCGATCATGCGGTAGCAATCTCCTTGCGAGCGCGGGTGGCAAGTTCGGTCAACGCGTCCATGATCACGGCGGCACTAAGCGCAAGCGCGACAGTTGGCAGCGCCCCAAGCAGCACAAGATCCGTCGCAGTCTGCCCTATTCCCTGGAAAACGAAGACGCCGAAGCCGCCACCGCCAATCAGCGCCGCGATCGTCGCCATGCCGATGTTTTGCACCAAGACAATGCGAATGGCCGTGAGGATGGCGGGCATGGCAAGCGGCAACTCTATCCGTCGCAGGATCTGTCCATCGGTCATGCCAAGGCCTTTGGCAGCATTGCTGACGGCAGCATCCACGCCAACCAGGCCGCTCACCGTATTGGCCACAATGGGAAGCAGCGCATAGAGAACGAGCGCGATGAAGGCGGGTGCGGCTCCTATACCCCGGATGCCGAGTTCCGATGCGCCAGGCAGATTTGCCGCTATCCAACCGAGCGGCGCGATCAGCAGTCCGAAGAGCGCGATCGATGGGATGGTTTGAATGACATTGAGAACGTTCAGTATCGCGGCTCTCAAACGCTCGACCCGATAGCACAGAATGCCAAGCGGCAATCCCATGGCAAAGGCAGTCACGAGCGATCCGACCGCAAGCGCCAGATGTCGCCACGCTTCGCGCCAAAAGCTGTCAGCTCGGCTTGAAAACTCTTTCAAGAGAGAAAGCTCATTCCAGACGCCGCTCCGCGCAAGCAGTCCCAACAGCACGAGGCCGGCCAGGAGAAGGAAAATTCGGACCAGTGGTCTTGGACGCAATCGGGCCAGTGCATCAATCAGCAGCATCGAAAACGCAAACAGCAGCATCCAGAAACCGCTCGCCGTCGAGACGCGCGCAAAACTGTTGCCTTCCGGCGTGAGAAAGCTGGCTGCGAGGCCGATCGCGACGAGTACCGTGACAAGACCAAGGCATGCCGCGATCATTCTGACCAGCACGCCCGCTTTCAAGATCGCGCTTACGAGCACCGCAACGACCACCAGCGTCAAACAGGCGGCGGCCCATGCAGGCAAGGCCGAGAAAACCCAAACCGGCTGTCCCTGTACAATCCGGTTGGCCTTGAACGTGACGAACGGGACAAAGAGGAGCGCTGGCATGGCGATGAGCGCGATGACAACCCCCAGTTTGTCGATCTTTTGTTTGATCAAATCCGCCCTGCCCGTTTCACGCTTCCCGACCGGAGCCGGAAGACGATCCGGCTCCGCGATCAATCATAGGATTACTTCAGAAAGCCGTTCTTCTTCAGAAAATCATCGGCCACTGCCTTGGCAGGTTCGCCACCCAATTGAACGCGTCCATTCAGTTCCTGCAAAGTCACGAGATCTAGCTTTGCGAAAACCGGCTTGAGGATGTCCTCGATTTTAGGGTTCTTCTTGAGAACGTCTTCGCGAATGACCGGCGCCGGCTGGTAGACCGGCTGCACGCCCTTGTCGTCTTCCAGAACCACAAGCCCGGATGGCGCAATGCCACCGTCGGTCCCGTAGACCATGGCAGCATTTGCGCCATTGGTCTGATTGGCCGCCGCCGCGATTGTCGCGGCCGTATCGCCACCGGAAAGCGTAATCAACTGGTTGGGCTGGAGCTTGAAGCTGTAGGTCGTCTGGAAGGCTGGCAAAGCTGCAGCGGAATTGACGAATTCCGCAGACGCTGCGAGAACGACCTGCCCGCCACCGGTCACATATTTCCCGAAATCCGAAAGCGATTTCAGTTTGTTCTTGTCGGCCACATCCTTGCGAAGGGCAATTGCCCAGGTGTTGTTGGCCGGTGAAGCTGAAAGCCAGACCACCTTGTTCGCGTCGTAATCCAGCTTCTTTACGGTCTCGAACGCCTTTGCCGCATCCTTCCAGGCCGGATCGTCCGCCTTGTTGAAGAAGAAGGCGCCATTTCCCGTATACTCCGGGTAGATGTCGATTTCGCCGGCCAGAAGCGCCTTGCGTACGATCGGCGTTGCGCCCAGTTGCAGACGATCGGTTGCTTCGATGTTGTTTGCCTTCAGCATGCTGAGAATGATGTTGCCCAGCACGCCGCCTTCAGTGTCGATCTTCGAGGAAACGACGACCTGGGCCTGTGCCGCTGTGACCGATAGTCCAAGCGCCACGACGAGCGCGCTGATGTGTTTGCGGATGGCAGTCATTGAAAATCCCTTCCCCGGATCAAGCCATGAAAAAACGTGTACAGACGAAAACGCACAGACTGGCGCCAGCGGATCTGGACCGGGCTTCATCTAGTGCAAGGATTGCAACTGGCGAGGCGCAGTGAGCGAATTTCCGATCCTCCTACGCGGGATCCATCGCAATTGTTACGCAACGCCTTTACGCGGCTCAGGCGCGATCGCCTTTGCGCCAAACATGAACAGGAGGAGCGCGAAGGCAGCAACACCACCGTGGACGAAATAGGCGAGCGAATAGCCACCCTGATCCGTCAGCCATCCGGCCACGATATTGCTCAGCGAAGCGCCAACCCCCTGCACTGTCATCACCGCTCCAAGCCCGACATTGAAGCGCCCGGTGCCGGACAGAATTCGTTCTGCCGCCAGCGGTGTCGCAATGCCGATGAGACCCGCCCCCACCCCGTCGAGAAACTGCACGGGATAAATGGCTGCGAAGTCAGAGAAGCTCCCTGCGATAGCACCGCGGATTGGAAGAGCCATCAGCGCGACCACGAACACGAAGCCCAGCCCGAACCGGGTGATGAGCCACGGTGCGATCAGGGCCATGACGATCATGGAAACCTGCGATATGCCCGTCGTAATGGCCGTCGTACGAAAAGGGCTGCCTAGCTGGATCGAAAAATCCTGCGCAATCAGCCGGCTGATCGGCGCGTTTCCGAAGTGGAAAATCATCAGCACAAGCGCCAGCAGGATGAGGCCCTTGCTATGGGTGAGTACGGAAAGACCGGATGGCCCATCGTCCTGCTCCTTTGCCCCCATGCCGCGCGCCACACGGTTGTCGATATGCGCGGGGTTGATTGCCAATGTCGCGATGATCGCCGCCAGGGCCGTCAACAACATCAGGCCCACGACCCCGTTCAGGCCGAAGTAGAGACTTCCGACATAGATTGCACCCAGAGAGAACACATTGCCTGCATGGTTCCAGAACTCGTTGCGCGAGACTTGATCCGAGAATCGTTTTTCGCCAACGAGCCCGAGCGTCAGCCCCATCAGGGCAGGCCCGATTACCGCGCCAACCACAGCCGTTGCCGATTGCCCGCCGAAGACGGAGAAATTGTTGGGCGTGGCCAGCGTCCAGAGCGCCATGGCGGTCACAAGCACCACGGGCAGGATGATCAGCGTTCGCTTTCGAGAGGAAGCATCGACGAGCGCGCCGAAAAGCGGTGTCGCGACCATGCCGAGCACGCCGCCGATTGTCGCCAGGAGGCCCAGCGTGAAGGGCTCCCATCCGCGGGTGGCCAGAAATCCGTCCAGAAACGGTCCCAGTCCATCTCGGGCATCGGCCAGAAAGAAGTTCAGCGCAGCAAGCGCATAGATGGAGCGGCGAAGATCGGAAGATGTGGGAGCGGTCACGGAAAGCCCTCGATGTGCGGCTCGCATCAATCACGAGACCCCCGCTCCGGTTCCGTCACTCTGCGACTCCTCGGTTGCTTTCCATGGGGAGTTGAAGGAACATTCTCCACAACCGCTAAATTCGTCTTCCAACATCAAGGCAGGGCTGATATGTTCCATATTTGTTCCGGCCATGAGAGATGATGGAATTCGCCGTGCAGACCTCTGCAGAAAACCAGTCCGTCGAGTTGTCCAAGGCGGCGCCGATATCGACATACGCGATCCGCAAGATCATCCATGTCGATATGGATGCCTTCTACGCATCTGTGGAGCAGCGCGATAACCCGGATCTGAGAGGCAAGCCGGTTGCCGTTGGCGGGGCAGCGGCGCGCGGTGTCGTGGCCGCCGCCAGCTACGAGGCGCGCAAATTCGGCGTCCATTCCGCCATGCCCTCGGTGACGGCGGCGCGCAAATGTCCAGACCTCATTTTCGTCCGCCCGCGCTTCGAGGTCTACAAGGCCGTGTCGCAGCAGATCCGTGAGATCTTCGCGGAATATACGCCGCTCATCGAGCCGCTCTCGCTG
This sequence comes from Rhizobium sp. Root149, assembly GCF_001427345.1. NCBI lineage: Bacteria > Pseudomonadati > Pseudomonadota > Alphaproteobacteria > Hyphomicrobiales > Rhizobiaceae > Rhizobium > Rhizobium sp. Root149. Next base: position 692,830 of record NZ_LMGD01000012.1, on the reverse strand, counting down.
GATGAAGCCTATCTCGATGTGACCGAGAACCTGAAGGACATGCCGATCGCGACGGAAATTGCTCTGGAGATCCGCCAGAAGATCAAGGCTGTCACAGGCTTGAATGCCTCGGCGGGCATCTCCTACAACAAGTTTCTGGCCAAGATGGCGAGTGACCTGAACAAGCCCAATGGTCAGGCCGTCATCACGCCCCGCAACGGCCCGGCATTTGTGGAACAGCTTCCGGTGAAGAAGTTTCACGGCGTCGGTCCTGCAACGGCGGAGAAAATGCACCGGCTCGGCATCCATACAGGCGGCGACCTCAAGACGAAATCGCTGTCCTTCCTGACCGATCATTTCGGCAAGTCCGGCCCCTATTTTTACGGTATCGCGCGGGGCATCGACAACCGTCAGGTGAAGCCGGATCGCGTGCGCAAATCCATCGGTTCGGAAGATACGTTCGCGGCCGATATCAGCGACCTTGGTGCTGCAAAGGCGGAACTTGCGCCGCTTGTCGCCAAGATCTGGGCCTATTGTAGCGCCCGCAACATGACCGCCAAGACAGTCACGGTGAAGGTCAAGTACAGCGATTTCCAGCAGATTACCCGCAGTCGCACCCAAACATTGTGCTTTGTGAACGAGGCAGAAGTTCTGGGCATATCGGAATCGCTTCTGGAAACCGTCTATCCGTTTCGCAAGGGTGTGCGATTGCTCGGCGTCACGCTGTCCAGCCTCAGCGAGGAAGCAACAGAAACGTCCGCCCAACTCCCGCTTTTTATGTAACTGGTCTGGAACAGTCTGGGGTTGTGCCGGTTTGGCTATCGAACCCGGGCTGTGTCAAGCGGACGCGACAGGGATGGAGAACATAGGCATTTTTCCGCTTTCTGCCTATGGCCAACGAACAGGCAGGCGAGCTTCCCACCTGTCCAGCCCGGGATCACCCTTCCGTATTATTCCGCAGCCTTGGGAAGTTCCACTTCCAGCTCATAGGTATAGCCGTCGAGCATGGAATAGGCCTGTTCAATCACCTTGATCTCACCCTCGGCTTTGGTAATGGCATCGGCAATCGTATCGCAACGGGCGGTCAGCATGCGGCCTATGACGTCGCTGTCCGGGCGCCTGCCCATGCGGTCCATATGGTTGCGAATACGACCGCGATGGCGCTCCAGCTCCAGAATATGAAAACGTGTATTGACGATCCGGTCTGTCAATTTGCGGCGCATGGCGGCAATCGGGTCGAAGCTGCCGGGTGCCCGCTCATCCAGTATGATCTCGTTGACCAGCGTGTCGAGGACCAGCAGTCCCTCCAGATCCTTGCTGTCGGTGAGTTGCGGATCATAACCCGTGTCATCGTAAACCTTGCGGCGCACGGGATCGAGCAGCAGTTCATAAGATGCCGTCAGCTTCGAAAATGCGTCCACATCACCGCCTGCATCCGGATGTGCTGTCTTTGCTCGGGAGCGGTAGGCGGTTTTGATGGCTGCGCCGTCTGCATCGCGCGCCACGCCCAGCATCTTGTATGGGTCGATCACGGTTCCACCTGGTGCAAGATTTTCCAAGGTCACCCTCTCGTACTGCGTCACATCGCTCGCCTCAACCCCTCGCCGCATCTTGTGGCGAAACAGCGGCCAGCACCTCTTTTTCCCCATCATTTGCAGCAACAGGCACACGCCCTGCCAGCAATCGGGGCACCCGTCCCTGAGCGACGGGCGCCATGATGAAGCTTATGACCAGGAAGGGCAAGAGCACAGCAAAGCTTGCCGGAAGCCCGGCATGTTCCGCAACGAACCCGAGGAGTGGTGGAACGCCGATATTCGAAAGCAGAAGCGTCAGCGATAGCGCGGCCAGATTGTCTGCGGGCTGCCCCTGCCCCCGTTCGATCGCCGTGGCCACGGCCAATGGAAATGCAAGCGCAACACCACATCCGATCAGGAAGAGCGCAATGCCCGCCTGCCAAAGGCCCTGCGCAGACAAAAGCAGCGCAATCCCAACAGCGACGCCGCCTGCAGAACCTCGCACCAGCGTCTTGGCACCGAACTTCTCCCGCAGCTTGTCACCCACCAGTCGCGTGGCACCCATGCCGACGGTAAACAGCGCATAGAGAATGCCGGCGGTCGAGGCATCGGCGGAAAGAACTTCCCGGAGGTAGAAAATCCCCCAGTCGTACACGGCCCCTTCGCTGATGCAGATGCCGAAGACCATCACGCAGATGAGAATGATGATGCGGTCCGGCAGCACGAAAACCTGTCGCTTTCCCGCCGTCGCCGTAAACTGCATGTCGGGCGGCGCGATGCGCCAGACCGTAAAGCAGCAGAGGAAAACCACAAGCACCGCACCGGACTGGTGCAGGAACGGGCTGAGCCCTGCTTCCGCCAGATACCCCGACGCCAGCGAACCGATCAGAAGACCGATCGACCAGAAACCATGGCTTCGCGAAAGCACCTTCTTGCCCGTCCGCTGCTCGATCCCGGTGGCAATCATGTTGGCTGCGACATCCTGAATGGTGCGCAAAAAACCAAACAGCAGGAAGCAGAGAAAGAACCCCCAGAAGGGAGCGATGGTCAGGAATGGCGTCGTCAGCGCCGCAGCCGAAAGCAGAAGCGGTGCAGCTACACGAGGGGTGAGCGCATTCACCACGCGCCCTGCAACGGGCAGCGCCAGAAAAGTGCCAATCGGCGCGCCAAGAAGCGCGAGGCCAAGCCACGCCTTGTCCACGCCCAGGCTTTGCTGGATCGCAGGCAGACGGGTGAACAATGTAACGAAGACAATGGCGTTGCAGAAAAACAGCAACGCCGGAGCGCCAAGGATTTTCATGTCGAGATAACCGGGAGGGAGTGCGAACCAACGAATCTCACTTCGCTGTGGCGGAAACAAGATCGCCGCCCAAACCAATGCATGATCGGATTCTGAATTATCGCCGTAGTTGCGTCTCGGAAACAGTTTGTGTCGGCTTTGTGAAGGTATGCGCGGTTTCCCCTCTTCACCTCGGCAAAATCTGGATTATCCTGTCACTCCATCTTCGAGGAGAACGCGCATGGCATTTCGACTCGCATTCGCTCTTGTTGCCCTCGTCCTTGCTTTCGTGCGCCCGGCTTCTGCGGAAGATCCGGTCGCGGAAGCGCAGAAAATCATCGCTGATCAGATCAAGGCCCTGAAAACCGATGACGCGCGCACCGCCTACTCCTTCGCATCGCCCGGCATCCGCAGCATGTTCCCCGACGAGCGGGTTTTCCTCACCATGGTGCGTGAGAAATACGAGCCGCTTTATCACGCCGTGAACTACGCGTTCGGTCGGTCAAAACTTGTCGGTGGCGGCGAGGTCGTATTCCAGGAAGTCATTCTGACGGGTCGCGGAACGAAGGATTCTACAGCGATCTACGACATGCGCCTGCAGGATGATGGCACCTACAAGGTGAATGGCGTTCGAATGCTGGCCAAGACCACCAGCCAGGGAATCTGAACTGTTTCGCGCATCGCTCTCATCAATCGCGTCTATCCGGCAGCGGCTGGTCAATGACGCATGCGAGTTTTGGCGCCGAAAGATGCGTGATCGCGAAAGGCTCAAGATCAAGCTGGGCAGTCGAAGGGGCTGCAGCGCCTTGATCAATAATCTTCGCTGGTAGTCGCGCCGCCTTTCGTCCTGAAAGCAGCAGTTTGAGCACCGCAAATGCAAAGCCCGGCGGCACGATCAGCCATAGCGCCTTGATGATATCCGGCGAGGCTCGGAAGGTGGCCAGCAGGTCGGCAGCGAGATTGTAATTGTCCATGGCTTTGACGCCTCCCGGTCTACGCGTCTTCAAGGCGCGGAACACGGGCAGCCGGTGAACGACCAAAAGCCCGCCCACCGACACGCCGCATCGTGTAACACGCAGTGTTTGAAACGGAGGAGAAGGCGCGCCAAAGGCCAAGTTGCTTGGAAGCCTCTGGCGGCCGGGGAGTTCGAAAAATCGCCGAAAAACGACCGCCCTGACCTTTAGGTGCAAGCACCTTGGACATGCGTCAGGGCCTCCCCAGCCATAGAAGGTGGAGAGCTTATAAGCCAAGCTCAATCACTCAGCCACCAACCAGTGACTGAGAGGGCATCTCGTATCGCGGATGCCAGCCGTTCTCGGAGGGGTTTTCGACGCCCCGGAACCGGCCCGTTACTTCCGGTTCCGCGGTCAGTCTATGCCGCCGAGGTTGCAGCTGCAATTGCAAGATGTGGGGGATTTATTCCGTGCATGCGCATGCAATCAGCCGCTTTACCTTTGGAAGTAAGTTCGGGCGATGCCCATAGGGCGCGGACGCCGCATACCCCCCTCTGTCCTGCCGGACATCTCCCCCTGGAAGCGGGGGAGATCGATTCGTGGTTAGCCCTTCGCTCCAAAATCCTGACTTGTTGGGTGCAGGAAAGTCCCACAACGGAAGATGGGTAGTGAATGTCTACCGTTCTGCCGATCTCCCCCCTTGAGGGGGAGATGTCCGGCAGGACAGAGGGGGGTTAAGCCCCGGATAAAGGCTGTGCGACATGCTCGCGCACCATCTCCCGTCGATGGAGTTTTGCTAGGCACGATAGGGCCAGATCTGGAGCGAAGGTCTACCNGTTCTGCCGATCTCCCCCCTTGAGGGGGAGATGTCCGGCAGGACAGAGGGGGGTTAAGCCCCGGATAAAGGCTGTGCGACATGCTCGCGCACCATCTCTCGTCGATGGAGTTTTGCTAGGCACGATAGGGTCAGATCTGGAGCGAAGGGCTACCGTTCTGCCGATCTCCCCCCTTGAGGGGGAGATGTCCGGCAGGACAGAGGGGGGTTGAGCCCCGGATAAAGACCGTGCGACATGCTCGCGCACCATCTCCCGTCAATGGAGTTTTGCTAAGCACGATAGGGCCAGATCTGGAGCGAAGGTCTACCGTTCTGCCGATCTCCCCCCTTGAGGGGGAGATGTCCGGCAGGACAGAGGGGGGTTAAGCCCCGGATAAAGGCTGTGCGACATGCTCGCGCANGTCTACCGTTCTGCCGATCTCCCCCCTTGAGGGGGAGATGTCCGGCAGGACAGAGGGGGGTTAAGCCCCGGATAAAGGCTGTGCGACATGCTCGCGCACCATCTCCCGTCAATGGAGTTTTGCTCCACACGATAGGGCCAGATCTGAAGCGAAGGGCTAGCCACGAATCGATCTCCCCCCTTGAGGGGGAGATGTCCGGCAGGACAGAGGGGGGGCAAGCCCCGGATAAAGACTGTGCGAGATGCTCGCGCACCATCTCCCATCGATGGAGTTTTGCTAGGCACGATAGGGTCAGATCTGGAGCGAAGGGCTACCTACGGATCGATCTCCCCCCTTGAGGGGGAGATGTCCGGCAGGACAGAGGGGGGTTAAGCCCCGGATAAAGACTGTGCGTCGAGCACTCAAGTCCGATCCGACCCACCTACGTTCGAAAAAATCGTCGCCGTCTCAAATATTTTTCGCCCCTCACTCCGCCACCCTATTCCACTCATGTTTCACTACTCCCGTTCCGCAACGGTTACACCGGCAGGCGTGCTGGCGATGCGGGACCGGCGCGGGCGTGAAGGGGTAGACGCAAAACCTTCACCTCCGGGTTCGCGGAAAATGGTCTCCCTCTGACGACACGGGGGAAATGGCAGGGCATCGGATCTAACCCTCCATTTCATCTCCGAACTGGCGCGTCAGGCGTGCCTGTGTGGCACACATGGGGAATGGTGGTTTGGGCTTCGCCGCTTGTGGTCCGTCCGGTTTCATCGGGCAGGCGGCGGTTAAAGGGCTCAAATCATCATTCTAGGCAGAGAGACCGAAGTCGCGAGCATAAACCGCTGAACGGGGCGCTGAGAGGTGTCACTTACTACTACCATATCGAGGCAGCTTTCAGCGCCCCGACCGCATACCCCGTATCCCGACAAGATACGGCCCGAACTGACCCTCACACCACGGGCAGGTTCTGCCGCGTGCGCGCGAAGTCGCGTCTGCTCTTTGACAATCGGTCTCAGACTTATCAATCGTCGCCGCGCGCCCAGGCTTCCTGCGTTTCAGCCATGAAATCCTCGAAGCGCCCTTCGGCAATCGACTTGCGAATGCCCTGCATCAGCTCCTGATAATAGGAAAGATTGTTCCAGGAGAGCAGCATGCCGCCGAGCGCTTCATTGGAGCGCACGAGGTGGTGCAGATAGGCGCGGGAATAATCGCGCGTCGCCGGGCAGGTGGATTGTTCGTCCAGCGGACGCATGTCCTCGGCGTGCTTGGCGTTGCGGATGTTGACCTTACCCTTGCGGGTGAAGGCCAGACCGTGGCGACCGGACCGGGTCGGCATGACACAGTCGAACATGTCGATACCGCGTGCCACCGATTTGATGATATCGTCCGGCGTACCGACGCCCATCAAGTACCGCGGCTTCTCGGTAGGCAGCACCGGCAGCGTGATGTTCAGCATGTCAAGCATGACATCCTGCGGCTCGCCCACGGCAAGACCGCCCACCGCATAGCCCTTCAGGTCCAGCTGCTTCAGGCCTTCGGCCGAACGAATACGCAGGTTTGGCTGATCACCGCCTTGCACGATGCCGAACATGGCCTTGCCCGGCTGGTTGCCGAAGGCCACCCGGCAGCGTTCTGCCCAGCGCAACGACAACTCCATGGCGCGTTCGATTTCCTTCGGCTCAGCCGGAAGCGCCACGCATTCATCAAGCTGCATCTGGATATCGGAATCCAGCAGGCCCTGGATCTCGATGGAGCGTTCCGGCGACATATGATGCAAGGAGCCATCGATATGGCTCTTGAAGGTCACGCCCTGCTCATCCAGCTTGCGCAGGCCGGAAAGCGACATGACCTGGAAGCCGCCGGAATCGGTGAGGATCGGTTCCGGCCAGCGGATCAGTTCGTGCAGGCCACCGAGGCGCGCCACCCGCTCCGCGCCGGGGCGAAGCATCAGGTGATAGGTGTTGCCGAGAATAATATCGGCACCGGCGTCCCGCACCTGATCCAGATACATGGCCTTGACCGTGCCAACCGTACCGACAGGCATGAAGGCGGGCGTACGGATGGTGCCGCGCGGCATGGTAATTTCGCCAAGCCGCGCCTTGCCGTCAGTGGCCTTGAGGTTGAACGTGAAGTTCTCGGTCATCGTGAATCGTTCCGGAAAAGCAGGCTGGAATCGCCATAGGAATAGAAGCGATAGCCTGTGGAAATCGCATGATCGTAAGCCGCGCGCATCGTCTCGTAACCGGCAAAAGCGGAAACGAGCATAAACAGCGTCGAGCGCGGCAGGTGGAAATTGGTCATCAGCGCATCGATGATCTTGAAGCGGTAGCCGGGCGTGATGAAGATATCCGTCGCGCCGCTCCAGGCCTTCAGGCTGCCATCGTCAGCTGCGGCACTTTCCAGAAGACGCAGTGATGTGGTGCCAACGGACACGATCCGCCCGCCCCTCGCCCGCACGGCATTCAGCGCATCGGCTGTCGCTTGCGAAACATAGCCGATTTCGGAATGCATCTTGTGTTCGGTCGTATCATCCGCCTTGACCGGCAGAAATGTTCCCGCGCCCACATGCAGCGTCACGAAATGCCGCTCGATCCCCGCTGCATCGATCGCCGCGAAAAGATCCGGTGTGAAATGCAATCCGGCGGTCGGGGCAGCAACAGCGCCCTCTTCCCGCGCATAGATGGTCTGGTAATCCTTGCTGTCCTGCGCATCTTCCGGTCGCTTTGCAGCGATGTAAGGCGGTAATGGAATATGCCCGACAGCCATGATTGCCTCATCCAGCGCCGGACCGGACAGATCGAAGCGCAGGGTTACTTCGCCGCCGTCGCCCTTGTCTTCCAGCGTCGCGTCCAGGCTGCCAAGAGCGCAGGTTTCCGCCGAATGGCCGAAGTGAATGCGGTCACCGATCTTCAGGCGCTTGCCCGGCTTGGCGAAAGCCTTCCAGACATCAGGCTCGGTGCGCATGTGAAGCGTCGCGGAAACGGCGATATCGGGCGCGCCTTCGCGGGTTCGAACACCTTCAAGCTGGGCGGGAATGACTTTGGTATCGTTGAAGACCAGCGCGTCTCCCGCTCTCAGAAAGCGCGGCAGATCGCGCACGATCTGGTCCGACAACACGGTTTCACCCTGCGGCTGAACCAGCAGCAGCCGCGCGCTATCCCGCGGATTGGCGGGTCTCAATGCAATGTTTTCTTCTGGCAGATCGAAATCGAAAAGATCGACGCGCATGTGCAAAGGCCGTTCGTTGGATAGGGGATGCTCAAAATCAGGCACGCTGATAAAGGCATCATCCCAAAAAGAAAAGCGCCCCGGCCACACCGGAGCGCTTCAATTCGCTCACGATGGGGAGATCAGGCCGCGATATCGGCAGCAACCTTCATCGAAACGATGGAGTCCGGATCGGAAACCGGCTCGCCCTTCTTGATCTGGTCGATGAAGTCCATGCCTTCAATGACCTGACCCCAGACAGAGTACTGCTTGTTGAGCCACGGAGCATCGGTAAAGCAGATGAAGAACTGCGAGTTGGCGGAGTTCGGGCTCTGCGAACGCGCCATGGAGCAGGTGCCGCGAACATGCGGAACAGCCGAGAATTCGGCCTTCAGGTCCGGCTTGTCGGAGCCGCCCATACCGGCACGAGCCGGGTTGAAGCTCTCGCCGCCCTTCTTGCCGAACTTCACGTCGCCGGTCTGGGCCATGAAGTCTGCGATTACGCGGTGGAAGACAACGCCGTCATAGGCGCCTTCACGTGCCAGTTCCTTGATGCGGGCAACGTGGCCCGGTGCGAGATCCGGCATCAGAGCAATGACAACCTTGCCCTTTGTCGTTTCCATGATGATGGTGTTTTCCGGATCCTTGATCTCGGCCATAGTCACTCTCCTTCTATGCGGAATGTCCGCCCTTTACTTGCCGACGGTGACCTTGATCATCCGGTCGGGATCTGAAACTTCGCCATTGCCGCCTGCGCCGCGCTTGATCTTGTCGACATTTTCCATGCCTGAAACGACCTTGCCGATCACGGTGTACTGACCGTTGAGGAACGAGCCCGGTGCGAACATGATGAAGAACTGCGAGTTTGCGGAATTCGGATCCTGCGAACGCGCCATGCCAACCGTGCCGCGCTCGAATGGAACCTTGGAAAATTCGGCAGGAATATTCGGCAGATCGGAACCGCCCATGCCGGCGCGGCGGGCGTCAAAACCCTTCGTCAGGTTGCCGAACTTCACGTCGCCGGTCTGCGCCATGAAACCGTCGATCACGCGGTGAAAGGCAACATCGTTATATTTGCCTTCTGCGGCCAGCTTCTTGACCTGCGCCACATGCTTCGGTGCGATTTCCGGCATCAACTGAACGACCACCGGACCATTCTTCAGCTGGATTGTCAGGAAATCGTCGGCAGCCGCAAAGGCTTGTGAAGCGAGCGAGGCTGCGGCCAGTGCGCCAGCAAATGCGAGAGAAAGAAGCTTCATGGTGAACTCCGTTTGAAAAAGATCGTCAGCTTGCGAACCGGGATGCCAAGGCACCTGCGACGCAAGCTGGTACGAACGAGCCTACATCGCCGCCCATTTTCGCGATCTGGCGAACCAATGTGGCCGTTATGGGTCTGGACGAAACACTCGCCGGCAGAAACACGGTCTGGATGTCCGGCGCCATCTGCGCATTCATGCCGACCATCTGCATTTCGTAGTCGAAATCTGTCCCATCGCGCAGCCCCCGGATCAGCAGGCGCGCATTGTGCGCTCTCGCTGCATGGATCACGAGACCATCGAAGGAAACCACCTCCAGCGAAGCCGCACGGTCCGGCAGAGCCTCCGTCAGCGAGCTGCGGATCATGGCGGCACGCTCTTCGAAGCTGAACAAAGGCACCTTGCCGGGATGGACGCCGATGCCGACAATGACGCGCTCGGCAACATTCAGCGCCTGAACAAGCACATCCAGATGGCCGTTTGTCATGGGATCGAAGGATCCGGGATAGAAAGCGCTCGTCAAGCATACCTCCAGCGTCGCGTTCGCCTTGTGTCATGGACTGCCGCAAATCGCAAGACAGCGCACCCCGCAGCGGTTGAACGCCAGATGAATGCGGCGTTCAAGGCCGTTTCAGACGCGCTCTGGTTAAGTGGGATCATCCAAGGCAGAGGCAAGGACGCCCTGACTGGAGATGGGGAAAACGATGTTGATCTTGCTGATGGCTGTCGCAGTTCTTGTTTCATTTGCTGTGGAACTCGCAATCGAGGCGATCCGTGAGAACTGGAACGAGGTTGAATCCTGAACGCCAGATGAACGGCGCTTTCAGGGTCGCTTCAGAGCCCGTCGTTTAACCATTCTTTCATACTGGTGCGGAACCGGTTCGCGTTTAACGCGTTCTGGTCATGAAAAAGGAATTCGGAGATGTTCGCCAAGAAGAAAACGGCAATGCCGGACACCATTACGATGATCAACCTCGTATGGACCGCCGTTATCGCAGTCATGATGACCGCTACTGTGACACTCTACCAGGACAGAAATGAAACTCAGGCTGTGAAGTACACGCAGCTGACCAGTCAACACTACGGACAGCCCTATTACTGAGAATAGGGCTCCTTGATCAGAAGGGAGATGCCTATGTACGTTACGATGATTGCACTTGCTGGATTGATCAGCACCATGTTTGTAGCGACAGTGGCCTCCACCATCAGCGAGTTGCGCCGAGAGCAAGCCAATCTCCGAGCCTTCGCAAAGCGCCACAGCGCCTTCTGAGCAAACAATGATGTTGAGTCTTATTTAGAGGCTCCGGCACGATGAGCGCCGGAGCCTTTTCCGTATCTTACTTCGCGGTGATGAGTGTGACGCGGTCGCCGTTTGGATCGTCCGGGTTCATGGACTTGTTGACCGCGTAAACGCCGCCCTTACCGTCTGCCACCACGTGGTTTGCGAAGGGTGCGACCGGAAGGTTGGCGACGATCTTGCCGTTTGCATCAACGACAGTCACCGTTCCCGCATCGCGGCTGCTGACATAAGCATGCTTCTTGACCGGTTCGAAAGTGACGTTGAGCGAACCAGCGCCCACTGCAACATTGTGCAGCGTCTCGCCCGTCTTCCCATCGAGAATCAGCAGATTATCGCTGCCTTGCCCGGCCACGAAAATGCGGTCGTCGGCTGCATCATACGCGATGCCGATGGTAGAAAGACCACCCTTCACCGGCAGAACCTTGTCCACCTTGCCAGCGACCGAATCGATGATTGCCACCTCATTGGTCGAGAGGCTGATGACGAACACCTTGCCGCTGGCCGGATCGAAATCGATGCTCGCGGGGGAGAACTTCTCGCCGCGAACCTTGGACTCGATCTTCACCGAAGGTAGTTTTTCAAGCGTGTTGGTATCGAAGACAGCAACTTCCGGCTCTCCGACCTGGCTGACATAGGCCTTGCCATTCTTCTCATCGATTTTCACGTCACGCGCATGCTGGGCAAGCCCCGGCTCGAACTGCTTGACCAGCGAAAGGTCTGACTGCTTGTAGACGGCAACTGTGTTCTGGCGGGTATTGGTCACCCAGACCGTCCCCTTTGCATCGTCCACACCCAGACCGTAAACTGCGTGTACACCGCCGTCTTTTGCGTCAGCAGGCTTTCCCCGCGCAACGACTTTCAGCGTCTCAGGATCCAGTTTGAGGATCTCAGATGTCTTGACGGGTGGGCGACCGACCGCGGACGTAACAAAGACCGCATTGCTCTTTTCACTGATGCCGATCTGGTAGAGACCCGGCGAAAGCTTCTCGGACGAAAGCGTGAACTTGTCCTCACCGGACAGCGGGACCTTCGGCGAGATCTTCAGCTTGGTAATGTCTGCGTAATAAGGCGAATCGGTCGTCACGATCAGCGGATAAGTTCCAACGACTGCATTTTCCGGCAGTTTGAATTTGCCTTCGAACTTGCCTTCCTGGTCGGCAGTGAAACCGTTTTCGCTCAGCGCAACCGCACCTTTCAGCAACTGTACCTTTTGCCCCGGTTTGAAGTTCTGCCCCTGCACAGACACTTCCCCGCCCGAGAACAATGGCTGGCCTCGCGTTGCGGAACCAAGCCGGACCTGACCCTTGTAGTCTTTCTCCGGCTGCTCAAAGGCGACCTGCGCAAAGGCGCTGGTCATGCCGAGCAACATGGCACTCGTGAGGATTGCCACCCGTGCCACTCCGGTGCGCAGGGTGATTTGGCTTGATCTCGAAAGTTTCGTCATTGGTTTTATCCTGTGATGACTGTGATGGATCGAAGGAAATACGGCATGGGTTGAACCCTGCCCGACAGCTTGAGATGCCTGCGATCAGGCCCGCATGGTCGCGCCACCATCGACATAAAGATCCGTCATGGTGATGTGGCTGGCCTGATCGGACAGAAGAAAGAGGACCGAATGCGCGACATCTTCGGGTGTCGCGAGTTTTTGAAGTGGAATGCCAGTCTTGAACCGCTCCGGCAGTCCCGCAATCACGCGCTCTGCGCCACGCTCGTCTGCCCACATGCCCGTCTGCATCGGCGTGAGGGTGGAACCGGGCGCGACGATGTTGCAGCGGATGCCGTGCGGAGCGAGCTCGAGGCCAAGGCATCGGGTAAACATCGTGGCCGCCGCCTTCGAGGCTGCATAGGCCGCCATTGCCTGCCTTGGAATTCCGGCGGCATTGGAGCTGACTGTGACCATTGCTCCGCGTTTGCGAGGCAGCATGACACGCGCAAGAGCGCGCGAGACATGAAAAACGCCATCCGTATTGACCGCAAAAATGTTCCGCCAGGATGCATCATCTGTCTCGACCACTGTGGTCGTGGTCAGAATTCCGGCGACGTTGATCCCGAGATCGATCGGTCCAAGCTGATCTTCGATTTCGTTGACCAGCGCATCGACGGCCGCACTGTCTCGAACGTCGAGTTCAAGCAGCGTGACGTCGCTCGTATGTTCTGGTCCGATTTCAAGCGGATGCTTGGCATTGTGATCGGTGGCGACGACATGAGCGCCCGCTTGTACGAGCAGTTTCACGACTGCAGCTCCGATGCCGCCAGCTGCGCCCGTGACAAGAGCGCGTTTTCCCTGAATGCCTGTCAACTGCATCAGGCGGTTCCTTTCTTTTCAAGCAATGTGAGGCTGGACAGGATTTCAGGCGCGATCGTCTGAACAGCGCCGGCCGAGGTCATCTGCGGATGAAGGCATGCGACATCGACTGTCTCGACTTCCGCGCAATAGGCAGCCCAGAGCGCCGGAGTCAGGTTCTTGTCCTTGTGATCCAGCGCTGCGCGGAAATGCGTGAGCGTGCCATCGAAACGTTTGTGGTAGTGTCCCCGGACCAGCCGATTCGTATCGAGGACCGACCGGATAACTCCGTCCAGGGCAGCGTTTGGCAGTCCGCCCAGCGAGCTGCCGTCCTGTTTCAAGAATGCGATGATCGCGTCCTTCGCGATGAGTTCCGGGTGTTCAAGCGGATCATGACCGGCAATGGCCAGCAGCGCCCGCAGCGCTGCCGTTTCATCAGGCTCCGGCTCCGCGCGCCAGCAATCACAAGGATAGCTGTCGAGAAGCGCAACGAGGCCAACATCGAAACCTTGCTGCTGAAGCTCTACGGCAACCGCTTGCGCAAGAATGCCGCCAACGGACCAGCCAGCGATGTGATAGATGCCGGTATAGATACGGCGGATCAGTTCCGCATATAATGCGGCAAGCGATGTTAGGCTTTCCGGCGACATCGCTTCTTTTGAAAGCCTCGGAGACTGGATGCCGTAGACAGGTCGGCGACCGAGTTGCTGGGCCAGATGACGGTAACCCCAGGCAATGCCACCTGCCGGATGAATGAGAAAGACGGGTGCCAGTGTCTCGTCGCCCCGCACAAGACGGATGATCGGACCGAGCCCCTCGTCGCTTCCTGCTTTCTCCAGCACCTTTGCGAGATCGCAAATGGCCGGATGCTCGAAGATTGCACCAAGGCCCGGATCAGTACCCGTTTCGGTGCGAATGCGCAGGCATAGCTGAACCGCTGACAAACTATCGCCACCCAGCGAAAAGAAGTCGCTCTCCGCGGTCGGGTCGCCATCCAATTCAAGGATCTCCTTGAACAGGATGGCCAGAAGCTGTTCCAGCGGTGACGAAGCACGCCGGCCGGCCGAAATATCGATAACCGGCGCTGGCAGAGCGCGGCGGTCAAGCTTTCCGTTCGATGTGACGGGGAGAGCATCCAGCCTGACGAATGCGGCCGGGATCATGTAATCCGGTAACTTCGCAGAAAGGCTCTCGCGCAGGGCCTCGATGGCAAGCGATGGATCTGCAACGACATAGCCTACGATGCGCTTGTCACCCGGTCGATCCTCCCGCGCGATCACGACGGCCTCGCGCACCAGACCAGAGGTCATGATAGCCGTGTCGATCTCTCCAAGCTCGATCCGCAGGCCGCGGATTTTGACCTGATGATCAGACCGACCGAGATAGACGACGGCGCCATCGGCACGAAGCTTTGCCATGTCACCGGTTTTGTAGATGCGCTGACCTTCTATGAAGGGATCCGGTAGAAAACGGTCTGACGTCAGATCGTCTCGCCCGAGATAGCCTCGCGCCAATTGAACGCCACCGAGGTAAAGATGACCTGCCACACCCGGCGGCAATGGCTGAAGATGATCATCCAGGACGTAGAGTCTGGTATTCCAGACCGGCCAGCCGATAGGCAGTGGCGAAGAAGTATCGGATGCCGATGCCTCCCAATAGCTGACATCGACAGCCGCTTCCGTCGGTCCGTAAAGATTGTGCAGTTCGCCCTTGATCAGCCGGTGGAAGCGGTCGCGCTGCTCGGCGGTGAGCTCTTCGCCGCTACAAAAGACGCGTGAGACCTCCAAGCCTTCCACTGAGGGCTCCGCCATGAAAGCGGACAGCATGGACGGCACGAAATGCAGCGTCGTGATGTTTTCGTCGCGGATGATGCGCGCGATAGACAGCGGATCACGATGCGCTTCCGGCGGTGCTACCACCAATGTCGCGCCGCACAGCGCGGGCAAAAAGAACTCCCAGACCGAAACATCGAATGTCGCGGGCGTCTTCTGCAGGATGCGATCTGCTGGGCCGAAACGATAATGCTGACGCATCCACACGAGCCGATTGACGATAGCTCGGTGTTCGATCATCACGCCCTTTGGCTCGCCCGTGGAGCCGGAGGTGTAGATCACGTAGGCGAGATTGTCGGTAGTAGCGACCGGCCATTCCGTATGCTGCGTATCTGATCGCCAGCGACTTGGCGGCAGAAGCGCGTAGTCAAATAGATCCGCAGCATTCTCTTCCCCGAGAACGAGAACCGGCTGCGCCGACGAAAGGATGCGCGACAGGCGGTCCTTGGGATGGCTCACATCCAGCGGCAGATAAGCTGCGCCGGACCGGAGGATCGCAAACAGGGCGACGATCAGCTCAAGGGAGCGCGGAAGCGCCACGGCAACGAGGCGGTCTGGTCCGGCCCCTTTCTCGACAAGTTGCGATGCGAGCGCGAGGCTACGGCGATCCAGTTCCGCATAGGTCAGCGTCTGGCCTTCGAAGATAACGGCAGGCGCATTGGGATGCGTGTTCATCGTCCTTTCGATCAACTCGACCAGCGTGACATCTTCAACCGAATGCGAGGTGGCGTTCGCATCGAATAGGTATCGTTGGCGTTCATACGCACTGGCCAGCGCAACATCGGCCAGGCGCTCCGCCTTCAAAGCATTTTCGAGATAGGCGATCAGCCTTGCCGAATGCGCTTTGGTGTCCTCTTCGCTATAGAGGGCCGGATTGCTATCCACTTCCATCATCAGGCTGGTTTTGGCATCACCCCGGAACGTGAAGGTGATATCATCCACTGCCCCGGCGCCCAGGATGTGAAGACTGACATCAAGACCATCGAACTTCGGCGGCATGTCGAATGGCTGTACGTTGATCAATGGACCGAACAGCCGACGCTGCCCACCGATCAAGCCCAGATCGCGGCGCAATTGTTCGCTGCGATAACGGCCGTGGCGACGGCAGGCCATAAGGCGTTTCGTGTGAATGACAGCTGCCTCATCAAGCGGCAGATGATCGGTGTTTTCGAACCTTACCGGCAGAACATTCATCAAGGTACAGGGAACGCGCGCCGCCTTGCTTCCGAGCCGACCCATATGCGGCACGCCCGCAACGATCTCGGCAGCCGACGCAAAACGACGGCAATAGGATGCAACCAGCGCCGTTAGAAGATCCGGCCAAGTGACCTTTGCATGCTCCGCTCGCGCTACGAGTACGCCGAAGAGGTCTTTGGATAGAAACCGGGTCTCCCGCCTGAACGAATGTTCGCTGACAGCGCGGCCACCTGCCAGGCTCACCACTTCGGGCAGGCTTGCCAGTTCATGTCGCCAGAACTCGGCATCACGCCGACGCCTGTCGTCAGAGAGATAAGCGGCGCCCTCGTCAATTGCCTGCATGAAAGGCGCAAACGGTGTGCCCGTACTCGCGCCGGATATGAGGCCTGAGTAGATTTCGCCAACACGGTTGGTTACGAGAACGATCCCGTATCCATCGATCGCCAGATGGTGAATCCGTTCGTACCAGTAATGTCTGTCTTCGCTCAGCCTGAAGAGGGTGAAACGAGCAACAGGGCCTTGGCCAAGATTGACCGGCCTTGCGGTATCCGCCTGCATGAGCGCAAGCGCCGCAGAGGCCGGGTCCGCCTCCGAACGAAGATCTACGATCTCGAGGGAAGGACGTGTGCTCGCGTCAAGACGTTGCGATGGGCCGAAAGCACCACTGTGGAATGTCAGCGAAAGGCAATCGGCCTCCTCGACCATCTGCGCGAAAGCGCGGCGGAAAAGGTCTACATCGAGCTCACCCGCCAATTCGACATATTGGCTGGCGTTGAGGATCGGATTTGAAGGGTCGATCTGCTGAACATACCACAAGCCCGCCTGCGCTTCCGTCAACAAGTGCTCGCCGGATGGCATGGCAGATCCGATAGGCTTGGCCGAAAGGCTGCTCATGCGTTTGCCCGCTTCGCCTCGATTGCCCGCCACCAGCCGTTCAACGTGAACTCCTCGGCAAATTCGCCGAAATCCAGGTCCACGCCCGCTTCCTGCCAGGTGAGGATGAGGTTCATTAGCCGCATCGAATCAAGACCAAGATCCATGAGGTTGTCGTCAAAGCCGATCTCGGAGGGATCTTCGTGAATGATCGCTGCCACATCGGCGCGCATCTTTTCGAGAGTGATGGTCATCGCGTTCTCCTTCACGCTCCAAGTCGGGCGAGAGCCTGCTGCGTGGTCAGCGGAATGCCGCAGCGTCCCGCAACCCAATTGATTGCGAGGTCATGCTGATCGCGTGAAAAATCTGCGAGGGCATCGGCGATGAAAAACGCCTCGATATCGCGCTGGAAGGCTTCGGCGGCTGTCATCATGCAGCCGATATGCGCGTAGATGCCGGTGACGATCAGTTGGTCGCGGCCCCTCGCCTGCATCATGGTTTCGAGGTTCGAGCGCTGAAAAGCACTGTAGCGATGCTTGACCAGAACGAAGTCTGATGCTTCCGGCTGGAGCTCCGGTACAATCGATTGATGCTCCGGTGCAGAAGTCATGCCCGGCCCCCAGAGATCTGCCTGCAAACCGCGATCACGGCGATCCTGATTGCCATTCTGCGCAGTGTAGAAAACCGGAATACCGATCGCGCGGCAGGCCTTTGCCAGTTGTGCAATGTGTGCTGTCGCAGGTGTTATGGGCGATGCGTCCGGCGTAAAGGCGTTTACGAAATAGTTCTGCATGTCATGGATCAGCAGAGCCGCCCTCTTCGGCTCCAGCTGCCATGGACCTTTCGGTGTCGGCAATTCCTGCGCTGTGGGCAGCGCATAGGGCGCAATCTTCGGCAAAGCCATCAGTCTATTGTCCTGCTTTCAATTGTTCATCGCCAAGAAACTGGGCTCTGAGGCGGGCTCGCAATTCTTTGCGGCTGACCTTGCCGACTGCCGTCAGTTCGAAGGCGTCGACAAACACGATCTGATCCGGAACCTTGAAATCCGCGACCTTGCGACTGCGCATGAAGGCCTTCAGCGCTGGACCCTTCGGCTTTTCGCCCTGTGGAATAACGAAAGCGCAGATGCGCTCGCCAAGGAACGGATCCGGTATGGAGACAACCGCTGCGTCAAAGACGTTCGGATGCGCCAGAAGGTGGTCTTCCACCTCGTCTGCGGAAATCTTCTCGCCTGCCCGGTTGATGTGATCGGTGGCGCGACCCTGCACCACCAGGTAGCCCTCGGGCGTGCGCTTCACGATATCGCCGGTCTTGTAGAACCCGTCTTGCGTGAAGGAACGCGAATTCGCACCCGGATCGTCATGGTAATTGCGGATCGTATAGGGGCCGCGAGTCAGCAGGTTC
Organism: Rhizobium sp. Root149; assembly: GCF_001427345.1. Lineage (NCBI taxonomy): Bacteria > Pseudomonadati > Pseudomonadota > Alphaproteobacteria > Hyphomicrobiales > Rhizobiaceae > Rhizobium > Rhizobium sp. Root149. The sequence goes on along the minus strand of NZ_LMGD01000012.1, from coordinate 674,534 downwards.
CCCGCTTCGCCTTCCGCGACGGGATTGCCCTGATCGTCGACGATCAGGATCTCGTCATCCGGAGAGATGGGACGCCCTTGGGTTTCCACGATGATGTCTTCGGGATCATCCAGACGGGTATAGTTCACCAGCCCTTCCGCCATACCGAACACCTGCTGGAGCGTGCAGCCGAGCGTTGGACGCACGCGCTTCGCTGATTCCGGCATGAACTTCGCACCACCGACCTGCAGCACCTGCAAGCTGGAAAGATCATGCTTCGATGAAGGTGCCGCCTGCAGCCACAGAAGTGCGAGCGGCGGAACAAGCCCGGTGATGGTGACCTTTTCCCGCTCGACCAAGGGGAACACCGTCTCAGGGCTGGGCGATGGCGCAAGCACGACGGTGCCGCCCGCGTAGAACACCCCGAGATAGCCTGGCGAACTCATTGGAAAGTTATGAGCCGCTGGCAAAGCGACGAGATACACGCTCTCTTCCGTCAGCTGGCAGATCTCAGCACTCGCCCGGAAGGAGTAAATGTAATCATCATGAGTACGCGGAATGAGCTTCGACAATCCTGTGCTGCCGCCGGAGATCTGCAGGAAGGCGACAGAGGAAGGGTCGGCCGGCTCAAACGCGATGTGCTGGTCGCGCTCGAAGGAGCCAAAGGAGATGAACTCCTGCGCTTCCCCAACGATGATCACGCACTCCAGTTCAGGTCGCTCAAGCTTGATCGACCGCGCAACATCTCGGTAATCGAAACCGTCATGGCTGGCAGCTGTCACATAGGCCGCAGCTTCTGATTTCTGAAGGAAATGCAGAATCTCAGTTTGGCGGTGCGCGGGCAGCGCGTAGACCGGTACCAGACGTGCGATGAAGAGACCAAAAACGACCGAGAAGAACTCCGGTATATTCGGCAATTGCACGACGACGCGGTCACCTGGCTGCAGACCCAGCTTCAGAAATCCGCACGCGGCGACTTCGGCCTTCTCCAGAAGATCGGCATAGGTCCAGCGCTGGTCCCCTCCGACCACTGCCGTGCGCGAACCAAATCGCTCGGCGCGTTCACGCAGCAATGCCGGAAAGGTTTCACCTCGCCAATAACCTTGTTCCCGATAGCGTGCAGCGAAGTCTGTCGGGAAATTTGCCTCAAGCGGAATCATGCAGCAAACTCCTGCAAGGGTCGCCCCTGCTCATCGATGCCGAACGCAGTCAGCATGGCTGTGAACTTGGCGGAAGTTTCTTCGGTTTCCTTGACGGGATCAGACCCCGGTACAATGCCCGCGCCAGCAAAGACACGTGCACGACGCTCTGAAATTTCTGCACACCGGATGGAGACGTACCATTCGCCATCCTGCTGATCGTCGATCCAGCCGACGGCACCGGCATAGAAGCCGCGGTCATATCCTTCCAGTCGGGAGATCAGATCTGCCGCTTCCCGCCTCGGCAATCCGCAAACGGCGGGTGTGGGATGGAGCAGCGAAAGCAGATCCGCAACCGGCGTAGCGCGGTCCTTCAATCTCGCGACGATCCGGGTTCCGAGATGATGCATGGTGGCCGTAGAGCGGATGGTCGTGCCCTCTGGCGCTATGATCTCTATCGAATAAGGACCAAGCGTATCGAAAATCATTTCCCGCGTGATGCGATGCTCTCGCTGGTCCTTTTCGGACGCCAGAAGATCACGGGCCGCCTGACGGTCTGCCGAAGGGTCGCTCGAACGCCGCGCGGATCCGGCGAGCGGATAGGAGACTGCCAGTTCAGCCTTCTTCGAGAGAAGCAGTTCCGGAGTCGCTCCGACAAGAGCAGTCGCAGCTTTGGCGGGAAGCGGCGTCCTGAACACGGTCACAGAGGAATCGCGTCTTAGCCGGTTGATGACCTGTCCAACCGGGATTGCAGAATCCGACTGCAGTTCAAGGCTTCTGGAAAGGACAGCTTTTGTTACCTGCGTTGCAGCCGCGGGATCCGTGAGCGCAGCAACGCATCTTGCTACGCTTTCGGCATAGTCTGCGGCGGAAGGGCACGCACGTAGCATCCAGCGCCCGGAGCCGGATGCGGCATCACCACCGGACTTTGCACCCAGCAGGCGACCAATGCGAGCGGGCTGGAACAGGTAGTCCTCGTCGCTGGAAGCAAACGGCACAGCACCGACAAGAAGAGCAGGTCCATCTGACGCAGTCTGGAAGAATTCTGAAACCCGATCGCTCAGGCTATCGGCTGCTCCACGGGGCAGAGTTCGGATCACGCCATGCGCTTCCAGTTCGTGTTCCGGTGCCGAGAGCAGAAACGTATGAGCATTCTGGAACCCAGGTGCCGCAAGGGGCGAAACCAAATCTGTCATCGCGAACTCCTTAGCTGTTTGATCAAAGCGCAACTGACATCAGAACCCGAAGCGGCGGGCGGTTAGCAGGCTTGGCCGAGAGAAATGCCGAAACGAAGTCGGGCGATAACTACTAACGTGACTAGAATTGTCAACTTTAATCCGCTGAAAACCAGTTAAAAACTATCCACTTTAGAACAGTTTGAAACTGCACGTCTTTTCATAGAGTTAGTCAGAGTACGGCGGCGACAGCGCTGTTTGACAATCAGAGGCTGACGATTGTCAAAGGGAATTGCGTTGAGATGAAAAGACGCGCACATTAGGCGTGCATTTGATTGGAGGAGCAGATGCGGCATACTGTTGCACACGCTGATCAGGTCTATGCATCCGCGCAGTCGACTGCTGCGGGGTCAACGGTTGTTGCCTCCTGGCGCCGCTGCATGACAATGCACAAGCTGGCACCGGAACAGGCAAGGCTTCCCGACAGGCTTACAGAGGTGGAGTTTCGCCGCGCACGCGACCGCGCCTCACCTCTGGTCGAAAGTTCCACTGATGAAATCGATCGCCTGTTTCAAACCGTCGGCAAGGCCGGTTGCTGCCTCCTCCTGACGGATCAGGACGGAGTAGCGCTGGAGCGTCGGGGGACGCGCGGCGACGACAAGGATTTTCATCAACTCGGGTTATGGACCGGATCGATCTGGTCCGAGGCCAGTGTCGGTACAAACGGTATCGGCACAGCGCTTGCTGAAGAACGATCTGTTGCGATCATCCGTGACCAGCACTTTCTGTCTTCCAACATTGCGCTGAGTTGCACCACCTCGCCCATTCGCGATCACCTCGGTCGCTTGTGCGGCGCGCTGGATGTATCGACCTGCCGCGAAGATATGGATGCCATTACGTTGAGCATCCTTCAGCAGACGGTTCGCGACTCGGCAATCCGCATAGAGCTTAATCTCTTTCGGAGAGCCTATGCCGGTGCACGCTTCATATTGGTACCAACCGAAACTGGGGCTAATTCCGCGCTCCTTGCCGTTGATCGGAACGACCTCGTGCTGGGCGCGACGAGATCCGCCCGCGCTGCGCTGAGGTTGACGGACGAGCGCATTTGCGCCGGAGTTCCGGCTGCGGACCTGCTTCAGGATGGAACTGGTCCAGATAACGAGGATCTGCAGCAGGCTGAGCGTGCAGCCCTCAAGCGTGCCCTTTCGCGCGCGAGCGGCAATGTTTCCCAGGCGGCGATTTCTCTTGGAATGAGCCGGGCAACGCTTCACCGCAAGATGAAGAAGCTCAACCTCAACTGAACACGCTTCGACTGTCTCAAACTTGCGACAGTGTGCACTGCGGAACCTTACTCCCCATCTTTGAACGCGTCTTCAACGGGCGCACAGTCTCCTCACCGGTTCGGAGGAACCAGTTCAATCCATGGGAGGATGACATGCTGCACCAGAAAATCGTCGAGTCACCGTTCAAGCTGAAATACGGCAACTACATTGGCGGCGAATGGCGCGAGCCGATCAATGGCCGCTACTTCGACAACATCACACCTGTCACCGGCGGCAAGCTGTGCGAGATCGCCCGCTCGGATGAGCATGATGTCAATGCGGCGCTGGACGCCGCCCATGCTGCCAAGGACAAATGGGGCCGCACCTCTACGACGGAACGTTCCAACATCCTGATGAAAATTGCCCAGCGAATGGAAGACAAGCTGGAGGTGCTGGCGCAGGCGGAGACCTGGGACAACGGCAAGCCCATTCGGGAAACCATGGCCGCCGATATTCCGCTGGCAATCGATCACTTCCGGTATTTTGCGGCCTGCATTCGCGCACAGGAAGGTTCTATCGGCGAGGTCGACCACGACACTGTCGCTTACCATTTCCATGAGCCGCTTGGTGTGGTCGGCCAGATCATACCCTGGAACTTTCCGATCCTGATGGCGGCCTGGAAGCTCGCCCCTGCCCTTGCCGCCGGCAACTGCGTGGTGCTGAAGCCCGCCGAGCAGACGCCCGCCTCCATTCTGGTCTGGGCGGAAATCGTGGGAGACCTGCTGCCACCGGGCGTCCTCAACATCGTCAATGGTTTTGGCCTCGAAGCAGGCAAGCCTCTTGCCACCAGCCCGCGGATTGCGAAGATCGCCTTCACGGGTGAAACGACAACCGGCAAGCTCATCATGCAGTATGCCAGCCAGAACCTCATTCCGGTCACGCTGGAACTCGGCGGAAAATCGCCGAACATCTTCTTCGCAGATGTGATGGCAGAGGATGATGATTATCTGGACAAGGCGCTTGAAGGCTTTGCGATGTTCGCCCTCAACCAAGGCGAAGTCTGCACCTGCCCAAGCCGCGCACTGGTGCATGAATCCATCTATGATCGCTTCATGGAACGGGCAATCAAGAGGGTTGAACTGATCAAGCAGGGCAACCCGCTCGATCCGGCAACCATGATTGGCGCCCAGGCCTCCGGTGAACAGTTGGAGAAGATCCTTTCCTATCTTGATATCGGGCGCCAGGAAGGTGCCGAAGTGCTCACTGGCGGCGCGCGCAACAATCTCGGAGGCGAGCTTGCCAACGGCTATTACGTGCAGCCGACAATCTTCCGCGGACACAACAAGATGCGAATATTCCAGGAAGAAATCTTTGGCCCCGTGGTTTCCGTCACCACGTTCAAGAATGATCAGGAAGCCCTGGAGATTGCGAATGACACGCTCTACGGTCTGGGTGCTGGCGTCTGGACGCGTGACGGCAACCGCGCCTATCGCTTTGGCCGTGAGATCCAGGCGGGTCGCGTGTGGACCAATTGCTACCATGCCTATCCGGCCCACGCGGCATTCGGTGGCTACAAGCAATCCGGCATCGGGCGCGAAACGCACAAGATGATGCTGGATCATTACCAGCAGACCAAGAACATGCTGGTCAGCTATAGCCCTAAAGCGCTCGGCTTCTTCTGATAGTCGCCCAACTATCGGACGACGAGGGCTCCCGTTCCCCGATCGGGGGCCTTCTGATTACTGGAGCGATTCAGTCATTGATGAGGACGAGAGTATGGATCAACCAATTGATGAACCGCGCGTAACGGCGACAGAACCTGCACTCCAGCTCATCCGTGAGATTCAGAAGGATTATCCGGATATTCTGTTTCACCAGTCCGCTGGATGCTGCGATGGCTCTTCTCCCATGTGTTATCCCACGACCGAATACCGCGTTGGCGAGACGGATGTAAAACTGGGAGAGATCGGCGGCGTACCGGTTTACATCAGCGGCAGCCAGTTCGAAGTGTGGAAACATACCCAACTGATTATCGACGTCGTTCCCGGTCGCGGCGGCATGTTCTCTCTCGACAATGGGCGAGAGAAACGTTTCCTGACCCGCTCACGTCTATTCCGACAGGAAACTTCCTGAACAAGGCGAGGCGCTCAGTCTATTTTTTCGTCACGAGGCAGACGATGCTTGCGGAGATCGCATGATCGTTGATCTCATCAGCGTTTTCTGAAGACGGCGCGAATGTGCGTAGCGTGTCGCGAGACACCTGATCCTCATTGACCAACCGCAACATCAGATAGAACAACCTGGATTTCGGATCTTCACCGATCTCCAGAAAATCATCCTCACATGCAGAAGCGATCGTGCGCTCAACCAGAGCGTGCTGCTCCGATTCGAGCGGCGTGAAGCACTTCGACCACCTCAGCAGGATCAATCGAAGGTCGGGATTAAGATCCGCATACTGTGCTTTTGAAAACGGCATCGCTTTCCTCCTTGAAACAGGCGGAAGCGATTAAGGCTCACAGCCGTCAGCGCCCGGGATGTAATAGCTGACGATGTATCATCTTAACCCTTGCGGTTCAGCTTGTCACCGTGCGCCACCGTACGGACGATTTCGCCTCAGATCGTGCAAGACGTTTCAATGCGGTAGCCCGCATCGGAACAATATTTTCCACCGATTTTGGCGCCTGTGGGAAGGTGTGTTTTCCGGCTTGAAAAGCCGCGAAGGCTTCGATGGAAATCTGCATGAACCATGGCCTCCTGAAGCGTGCACTGCTTCAAGTTCCTCGGGAAATGGATGGATTCACATAAGTTGAGGATTGGTTTCTCTTGCTTCGCATGCCAAAAGACGAGCGGACGCGACCGCCGTTATCTTTAGAACGGGGTCGGGCGACCGATTGACGTCACGTTGCTGCCGCGAGATCACGCTGGCCGTCCGCTTGGTTCAATTGAAGGTTTCAGGATGACCATATCTGTACAGAAGACCATTCCTGCATCACGGATGCGTCAGTTCAACCAGATGGTCGATCGATGGCTGGAAGAGGGACCGATCAAGCTGGCCACGAATGCGACTATCACCGCGCTGGACAATGCTGGTATTCCGAAGGATGAACAGGTCGCGATCATTGAAGATCGCAATATCATCATGAAGCACAATATGCGCCTTGGACTGATCAGCGAGGTGTTTGCCAAGTCACTCGAAGCCGCTGTTCATTCGTTTCGATCAGGAAGTGAAGCGCAGGACGAAATCGCGCGCTTGATTGTGACTGCGGTTGGAATCCGCCAGCAAGACGACAGCGAGCTGGTCACGTTTGTGTTTCTCAAGCAAAGTGAAGCCGACGCATTCGATGCAGCGCTGTGACCGTAGCGCCTGAGCTAAAAGGCTAATCTAGCGACAGTTCGGAAGCCAAGACAAGCGAGGCCTATACCCGCCGCGTAGAACGGTGGAACCTTGCAAAGCAGGCGCTTGGAAAGCTGGATTGCAAAAGTGAACAGGACGACGCCAAAAATCATTGTCCCATAAACGAGAAAAAGCGCTGATAAATCAGCGCTTTTCTCAAGTACTTGGTGCGGTCGAGAAGACTCGAACTTCCACGGGTTGCCCCACAGCGACCTCAACGCTGCGCGTCTACCAATTCCGCCACGACCGCATCGTGGTAGGCCTTCTTGCGTCGGCGAGGGAGCATCTAGCAAAGCGTTTTGGCCCGCGCAAGAGCGCCGTGACAGTTTTTTGAAAGATAAATTTCTCGAAACAATCCCCATATGTGGAGGAGCCCGCATTTGCAGGGTTTTACGCCTGTGGATATAAGCGGGCATCATCGAAAAAAGAGAACCATGCCATGCTGACGCGCACCGATCTTGAGGTTTCCATGCTGCCGAAGGTGGGCTCCCCGCCCGTCCGCTGGAGAATCTCTGATGATCTTGTGCCTTACGACCATGCGCTTGCGGTCATGGAACGCGAGGTAGCGGAGATTGCTGATGGCAAAGCGGACGAGCTTGTCTGGCTTCTGGAGCATCCGCCGCTCTACACAGCAGGCACGAGTGCAGATTCGGCTGACCTGATCGAACCGGACCGCTTTCCCGTGTTCGCGACAGGCCGCGGAGGTGAATACACGTATCACGGACCTGGCCAGCGCGTGGCCTATGTCATGCTTGACCTCAAGCGCAGGCGCCAAGATGTGCGTGGTTATGTCGCCGCACTGGAAGAGGTGATCATTCGAACCCTAGATTCCATGAATGTTCGCGGCGAGCGCCGTGAGGATCGCGTCGGCGTTTGGGTTCGCAGGCCGGAAAAACCGCTCTTGCCAGATGGATCCATAGCCGAGGACAAGATTGCAGCACTTGGTATCCGGCTGCGGCGCTGGGTCAGCTTTCATGGTCTCTCGCTCAATGTAGATCCAGACCTCTCGCACTTTTCAGGCATAGTGCCCTGCGGAATTTCCGCCTACGGCGTCACCAGCCTCATGGATCTCGGCCTGCCGATCTTGATGACGGACGTCGATGTCAGGCTGCGGCAGGCATTCGAGGATGTGTTTGGACCAACGGCACGGGAAATGGTCTGAGTGAGCAGACGAGGCGCTTGACGTAAGGTGAGTCCCTGTGATTGATGTCGAACATAGGGAGAACACTCATGCATAGCGCGAGCGCAAGCATCGACCGTACCGTACCGGGAATGGCGCTCATGGCTTTCTGCATGATCGTGCTTCCGATGATGGATGCCATCGCAAAATACATGGCGACATTCGAAACCATGTCGCCCGGCCAAGTGACGTTCTATCGTTTTTTCTTCCAGCTTGTTGTTCTGGCACCGCTTTTCTTCTGGAGTGTTGGCAGCTTCCGTAACGTCAAGCGACCATGGATGAACCTGCTGCGCGGTGCGCTTCATGCAGCCGCCAGCCTGCTGTTCTTCACCGCTGTCAAATACATGCCTTTGGCAGACGTATTCGCCATCTATTTTGTCGAGCCCTTCCTGCTGACGATTATGTCTGCAATCTTTCTCGGCGAACGCGTCGGCTGGCGCAGATGGCTGGCCATCCTTGTCGGCTTTGCCGGTGCGATGATCGTCATCCAGCCGAGCTACGCCATCTTTGGCCCGACCTCTCTTCTGCCGATTGCCTGCGCCGCCCTTTTCACGCTCTACCTCTTTCTCAATCGCGCGCTTGGCGACGCCGACTCACCGCTGACAATGCAGATGATGTCCGGCCTGGGCGGTACACTCTTCATGGGCGTAATCCTGGTTATCGGGCATCTGGCGGGCCAGACAGATTTTGCAATGTCCCTGCCCTCGTCGACCCTTGGGCTTACATTGCTTGTCATACTGGGGTCGCTGTCCGGCTACGTTCATCTGCTCGTGGTTCGCGCGTTCCGGATGGCGTCCCTGTCTCTTCTGGCACCGTTTCAGTATTTCGAGATCATTTCCGCAACTGTGCTGGGCTATTTGCTGTTTTCCGATTTCCCCACGCCATCAAAGTGGCTGGGTATTGCAATCATTGTCGCGTCCGGGCTGTTTATCATCTGGCGAGAACAGGTCGCGCGGGCGCGCTTGGAGGCCTGATCGTAAATTCACACGCACAGAGTTTCGGCCGTCAATGAATGTCGCACTGAAGACTTGAGCCTCTGAGCCGGGCATGTAACAAGCGTGATGAATCAAGAATGTAGGGAGATTAAAGATGGATGTACGTGCAGCCGTTGCCGTTCAGGCTGGCAAGCCCCTTGAAGTCATGACCGTTCAGCTTGAAGGCCCGCGCGCGGGAGAGGTTCTGATCGAGGTCAAGGCAACAGGAATCTGCCACACGGATGATTTCACGTTGTCCGGTGCCGATCCCGAAGGTCTCTTCCCGGCAATCCTCGGCCATGAGGGCGCTGGCATTGTTGTTGATGTCGGACCGGGCGTAACGTCGGTGAAGAAAGGCGACCACGTCATTCCGCTTTACACGCCGGAATGCCGCGAATGCTATTCCTGTCTTTCCCGCAAGACCAACCTCTGCACGGCGATCCGCTCCACGCAAGGGCAAGGCCTCATGCCGGATGGCACAAGCCGCTTCTCCATCGGCAAGGACAAGATCCATCATTACATGGGTTGCTCCACCTTCGCGAATTTCACGGTCCTGCCGGAAATTGCTGTCGCTAAAGTCAACCCAGACGCTCCTTTCGACAAGATCTGCTACATCGGCTGCGGCGTGACGACAGGCATTGGCGCTGTCATCAACACAGCCAAGGTGGAGATTGGCTCGACGGCAATCGTCTTCGGTCTCGGCGGTATCGGCCTCAACGTCCTGCAGGGGCTGCGTCTGGCCGGCGCGGACATGATCATCGGCGTTGACATCAACCCGGACCGCAAGGCCTGGGGTGAGAAGTTCGGCATGACGCATTTCGTAAACCCGAAGGAAGTCGGCGATGACATCGTGCCCTACCTCGTCAACATGACGAAGAGGAACGGCGATCTGATCGGTGGTGCAGACTACACCTTCGACTGCACGGGCAACACCAAGGTCATGCGTCAGGCACTGGAATCCTCCCACCGCGGCTGGGGCAAGTCCATCATCATCGGCGTGGCGGGAGCGGGCCAGGAGATCTCGACGCGCCCCTTCCAGCTTGTGACCGGACGTAACTGGATGGGCACGGCCTTTGGCGGCGCACGCGGACGAACCGATGTTCCAAAGATCGTTGACTGGTACATGGACGGAAAGATCCAGATCGACCCGATGATCACGCACACCATGCCGCTTGAGGATATCAACCAGGGCTTCGAGTTGATGCACAAGGGCGAAAGCATTCGCGGCGTGGTGGTTTATTGATCAGCCACCCCTCCTACGCAGTGGACGTGCGGAGCCTTGATGAATTCTCCGCACGCGAACTCTATGCTCTGTTGAAACTGCGCGTCGACGTTTTCGTCGTCGAGCAGGCATGCGCCTATGAAGAGCTGGATGGCAATGACGACGGAGCACTGCATCTGCGCGTAATGCAGGGCAGTGACCTGATGGCAGCTGCGCGGATTCTCCCGCCGGTGGACGGGAAGAACCCGCGGATCGGCCGGGTCGTGGTATCCCCGCATCATCGCGGCAAACGCTTGGGCGAGGCTGTGATGAGGGAGGCTTTGGCGGTCTGCGCCGATCGTTTCCCGGGTATTGACGTGGAGATTTCCGCACAAAGCCATCTCCAGCACTTCTACGGCGCCCTTGGTTTCGCGGTGATCTCGGAAGAATATGTCGAGGATGGTATTCCCCACGTCGATATGGTGAGGTCTTCATCATGATCTATGTCGATGCTGATGCCTGTCCGGTGAAGCCCGAGATCTTGAAGGTTGCGGAACGCCTCGGGGTGGAGGTCACGTTCGTCGCAAATTCCGGGCTTAGACCGTCTCGTGACCCGATGATCAAGAATGTCATTGTCTCGGGTAAGTTCGATGCTGCGGACGACTGGATCGCGGAACGGGCCGGAACCGGCGACGTCGTGGTGACTGCAGATGTGCCGCTGGCTGTTCGCTGCGTCGCCAATGGCGCGCAGGTCACGGGGCCGACTGGCCGGATTTTCGATGAGACAAATATCGGCATGGCGAGCGCCATGCGGGACCTCGGTGCGCATTTGCGGGAGACCGGGGAAAGCAAAGGCTATAACGCGGCCTTCACTCAAAAGGACCGCTCCGCGTTTCTCTCCGCCTTGGATGTTCTCTGCCGCCGGGCAATGCGCGCGGATGGATCTGCGGGATGACAAGCGGGACACCGAGAGTGAAGCTGAAATGGCGTAGCCGCCGCTACAGCCCGTTCTACGGTGCGGGATTGGCCGGGCTTGCTGCCGTGCCGTTGTTTGCTTACTTCGCCCCGAATCTCCTCATTGAAGGTGCGGCGGTCACCTTTTTCCTGATCTATCTGGGCATTATGGGCCGTCGAATTCCGCACCTCACCGTAGAGCGTTACAAAAACAGCCGGGAGCGCGATGATGCGCCCGCCTACGCCATCATACTCGTCACGATTCTGGCCGTCGTCGCGGCAATCGGAGCATTGTTCAATGCGCTCAATCGGGGTTCGCATGTGAGTAGTTTCGAGATTGCGCTTGCCTTCCTGTCCGTCATCGGCGGCTGGCTGACGCTTCATACAATGTTTGCGTCGCACTATGCGCATCATTTTTGGCGGCATGTCACTGGGCCGGACGGCGTTCGCAAGGTCCAGGGTGGGCTCTCATTTCCCGAGACGGAAGAACCGGCCGGTCTGGATTTCCTCTATTTCTCCTTCGTCATTGGCATGACGGCGCAAACATCGGACGTTGCAATCACGACGACTGCGATGCGGCGTATCAATCTCTCCCATTCTCTGACAGCCTTCTTTTTCAATACGGTGCTGGTGGCGGCAACAGTCAATGCCGCCGTCGCATTGGCAGGCTGACACCGCGCAAGGACATAAGAAATGAAAGTCATCTCCCAGAATACAGCGTTTGGCGGCATGCAGGGCGTTTTCCAGCATCAGTCGGAAGCGTGCAATTGTGAAATGACCTTTGCCGTTTTCGTGCCTCCGCAGGCCATCACCGAGAAGAGACCGGTACTCTGGTTCCTGTCCGGCCTGACCTGCACCCATGCCAACGTCATGGAAAAGGGAGAATATCGGCGGCTGGCGGCTGAACTCGGGCTGATCATCGTGTGCCCCGATACCAGTCCAAGGGGCAATGACGTCCCGGACGAGCTGACGAATTGGCAGATGGGTAAAGGCGCGGGCTTTTACCTGGATGCAACAGAAATGCCGTGGTCTGAACATTACCGTATGTATACCTACATCACCGAGGAACTGCCGGCCCTGATCAGCGAGCACTTCCGGGCAGACATGACACGTCAAGGCATGTTCGGCCACTCGATGGGCGGCCATGGCGCAATGACGATCGCGCTGAAGAACCCTGATCGCTTCAAGAGCTGCTCGGCATTCGCCCCCATCGTGGAGCCATCCACTGCGGATTGGTCTGCACCCGCCTTGGAAAAATATCTCGGCTCGGACAAAGCCAACTGGCGCGCCTATGATGCATGCGCCCTCGTTCAGGATGGAGCCCGTTTTCCGGAATTCCTGATTGATCAGGGTAAGGCTGACAGTTTTCTGGAAAACGGATTGCGTCCCTGGCTCTTTGAGGACGCCATTCAGGGCACAGGAATCGGCCTGACCTTGCGCATGCACGAACGCTATGATCACTCCTACTATTTCATTTCGACCTTTATGAATGATCATCTGCGGTGGCACGCCGAGCGGCTCGGATAAAATTCAGCAGGTCTTGAAATAGGTCAGGTCACACACTACCTCCTGGCTTGCGCAGACGACTGCGTATGCTTTTCCTCTCGAAGCATGGTGAACCGGCGGGGACGACCTCGCTCTCAAAAGGAGCGATACATGCCCTGGATATACCTGTTCCTCGCCGGCGTGCTCGAAGTTGGTTGGGCCATTGGCCTGAAATACACTGACGGCTTTACGCGCCCTCTCCCCACAATCCTGACTGTCTTGTCCATGGTTGCAAGCGTTGGCCTGCTTGGGCTCGCCGTTCGCGACTTGCCCATTGGCACAGCCTATGCAGTCTGGACAGGGATAGGCACGGTGGGCGCCGTAACACTGGGCATGGTTTTGTTTGGTGATCCGGCGACAGTGGCCCGCATAGCCTGCATTGGCCTGATCCTGATCGGCATTGCCGGATTGAAGCTCACCAGTTGACGCAAAAGGAAGCGGAGATCGAACCCGTCGACCTCCGCTTCGTTGCTCATGCACATATCGATAGCAAGATTGGAAATCAGTCCGGCTTGCGGTGCTCCAGCTTCAATCCCTTAGCGGTCCGGTTCTTGAAACCGGCCCAGTAAGTGTGATCCGGCTTGAACCCACCGCCCTGTTGCGCCGACCACACGCCTTTCTCGGCGTCCTCTACCAGATCCAGATAGCGCACCTTGTCCTGGTCGCCTTTCAGCTTGAGATCGAACCAGACCGAAGCGAAATGTTGCGCGATGTTATTCATGCGCACCGTATCCCACACCGGATCGGCGTAGTGATCGAAGGGTGCATATCCCAACGTCTCACTAACCTTCCAGCTTTCAGCGGGTGCAGGCATGGGCGCCGCGGCATTGTGGTTCGCATTGTCGAATGTGAGCAGGTAACGGTCTACCGGCATTTTCGCTTCGAAGATCTTGCGGATACCCTTCTGATAGTCGGAAACGTCATCAACACTGCCAGCCATGAAAAAGAGCGGAACCTTGATTTCAGCAAGCCCCGCTGCATCCCACATTCCACGCTGCATGCCCCAGGGAGCAATGGCTAGGATTGCCTTGAACCGCTGATCGAAAAGCTGACGATGCGTCTCCGAGCCTGCCTTATGGATGGCAAGCAAACTGTTCGGCGCGCTCCAATCAGCTGTCACGGCGCCGTCGGAAACGCCCGCCCCTGCGGTGATGACTGCACCATATGCGCCCATGGAATAACCAATGAGGCCCGTGGTTGATGTATCGACCAGTCCGGAGAGAAAACTGTTGCTAGATGTCTCCTGTCTCGAAATCTCGTCCAGAACGAATTTCTGGTCCAGCGGACGGTTGACCAGCGTGCTGCCGAAGGGTCCGCGGTCAGCATATGTACTGTCCGTATGGTCGATCGATGCAACGACATAACCTTTGCTGGCGAGATTCTCCGCAAGCGGGCTCAGCAGCATCCTGTTGCCCGGATAGCCATGCGAAATGATGATCAGAGGATATTTCGGCTCCGGCTTCAGGGGTTCTGCATCGCGAACCGCCCTGCCCTTCAACGTCACTTCCGTCTTGCCATCACGAAGAAGCGTTCGGTACTCCCCGCCCATCTGGTCGGTCTTTGCAGGATACCAGACTTCAAGCGTCAGTGGCCTGTCATATCGCGGCGGCTCCTTGCCCGCTTCCGCCTTGGCGACATTGATCTGGTTGGGGTTGGTGAGGTTCAGCGTTCGCACACCAACCGGTGCGGTTCCATAGGCCGCCAGTTCTGGCGCGTCCGGTCGGATCTGGTCAATCCTGTTTTCCGCCCTGTTTTCCGCAATGGCCGGTCCAGATCCCATCATCCCAACAATGCACGCCCCTGCCAGGAGGTTAAACTTCATCACCATCTCCTCCAAACGATCCAAAAAGGAATCATGCTCACAACCCGGCCATCAAAACCGAAGCTGCTTCATTTAGAAAGATAGCATGTGACGATTGGATGAATTCTCAGAACCGTGGAAACAGGGCGGTGGCAAGGGTTGAGGGTCCTGTCTCCTGAAGACGAAACTCGAACGAGATGCGATCGGCGATCCGCCTCGCCAAAGCCACGTCGCCATACTCTGGATGAAGGGAAAATGAGGAGACGCTGAAAACTCCGGCCGCGATCTTTTCACCATTACCGACTGCTGTAGCGTCAACGGAAACATCGGCGCTGAAACGACCACCGACGATGTATTCCTGTCGTTTTACCTCGATGATCCGGACAGTCAGAACGGCTCGAGGAAGCAAAGTTGCTCGAAATGTCGCGCGTATGGCTTCATCTACAAGCCGGTCGGTTTCCGTTACAAGTCGCCGGGATACGGTGGGTGGAGCGCTGACAAATGCACCACGGACATCGTAGAGCACAGCCATTTCCGGAGGGCGATCTCCCGGCGCAAGCCGAAAGCTGCTGAGGGTCAGCCAGGCCAGCAAAAGCAACAAAACTCGGACAAAAGCGCTGTTCATGGACCACCGGAACAATTTGTCCGATGGTCTCAGAACAGGGTTAGGTTTCGGTTAAATTCGTCCGATCAGGAGCGCAGAGATCGAAATACCGCAACCGCCGCCTGCAGTTCCTGGTAACGCTTGGAGCGTCTCGCTTCAGCCTCCGCATCGACGCCCCAATGTTCATTGGTCCAATCCTCATCGAGATGAGCAAGTTTCCACGCCTCATCCATTCCGATGAAACCTCTGGCAAAGGCCAGAGCCAGCATGGCGGAACCAGTGAGAGATGTGATTGTGTGGAGCGCGGCGAGGTCCAAAGGGGTCGAGAAGGGTCTGAGCGCATCGGCAAAGGCCGCGATAGCGTCATCTGGCTGTTCCTGCGGCATGATCCCTTCTATCAGGATGAAGCGTGCACCAACTTCGCTGGCCAGCCACTCCATGACAGGATCCCATTCTGCAGTCTGCCGAGCGACAAGTTCCACGGGACCATCTGCACGGTAGCACAGCAGATCGCCGCCGGAGAAGCGAACGATTTCATCGAACACCGCCTGCATCTCAAGCGAAACACCATCAATCGCAGTGTTGACCAGACGCGTGACCGGCATGGTGGATGGATCGACGGTCTCGCTCTGCGCATCCCATTCGGATTGAAGCAAGGCGGCCAACGCCTCCGTCGGAACCTTGAGGGGATGCTTTGCAGGCGTCTTGATCGCTTTCCCGTCGAGCAGGACGGCAAACTCTTCACCGTCCAAGCTCACGGAGACCTCTTTGTAGAAGCGCTTTGGAAGCGGCTTCTGCATTTGAATCTGCGCACGACGGGTAGGATCTGGATGGCTAAGACCATCTGGAAGATCAAAGAGTTCTCTCATTTTCGGGCTTCCTCAGCCAATCAGTCTCAAAAGGTCGTCTGGTGTCCGGGCAATCGCGTCCGCACCGGCGGAAAGCAAATCGGCAACTGAGGCATAGCCCCAGGAAACGCCAATCGCTGTGGCGCCAGCCGCTTTCGCCATCTGCATATCGTAGATGGCATCGCCGATAACAAGTGTACGAGAGGGTGGGATCCCGCTTTCATCGCAGCATTCGGTGACCATTGCCGGATGCGGCTTTGAGGGACAATCGTCTGCTGTCCGGCTCACCGTGAACAGTTTGCCGAATTGATGCGTCTGAACGATCATGTTCAAGCCACGGCGCGATTTGCCCGTTACCGCGCCGATAAGCAATTGCTCGCGAGCCTCAAGCGAGGTCAGAACCTCCCGGATCCCGTCGAAAAGCGGCTCTTCGAACCCGAGTTCGGAACGCGTCTGCAGGAAGATGGATTTGTAATAGGCCATCATGCCGACGGCTTCTTCATCGGCATGGGCTTTGCCTTGCAGCCGCGCGATTGCGATATCGAGCGTCAATCCAATGATGGACTTCGTTTGCTCCAGCGTCGGCGCCGCATACTGAAAATGGGTGAAGGTTCGAACCATCACCTCGTGAATCAGCTTCGCGCTATCGACAAGCGTCCCATCGCAATCGAAAAGAACGAGACGCAGATCACTCATCGTCATCAATTGCGCCATCCGCCTGATCGAAACCGAGCAGGTTCCAACTCTGCACCATGTGGGGAGGCAGCGGCGCCGTCACACGCAGGCGCCCGCCCGAAGGATGCGGAATGTCGATGTGGCGTGCGTGGAGATGCAAACGCTTCTGCACACCACCCGGGAAATCCCAGTTCGGGTCGTCCTCGAAATACTTCGGATCGCCAATGATAGGGTGGCCGATATGAAGCGCGTGAACACGCAACTGGTGCGTACGGCCTGTATAGGGCTCCATCTCGAGCCACGACAGTCTTTGCGCGGCAGTATCGATCACGCGGTAGTAGGAAACAGCGTGATCGGCCCCCTCTTCCCCGTGCTTGGCAATGCGCATACGGTCGCCATCGGGGGTCTGCTCCTTGACGAGCCAGGTGGAAATCTTGTCCTCGCGCTTGCGTGGAAGCCCTTTGACCAGCGACCAATAGGTTTTCTTTGTATCGCGCTCACGAAAAGCCGCAGTCAGCTTTTGGGCTGCGCCGCGTGTGCGCGCGATCACCAGAACACCGGACGTATCCCTGTCGAGGCGGTGTACCAGACGTGGCTTCTCGCCCTTCTGGCTCACCCAGGCTTCCAGCATCTTGTCGATATGCCTGGCGACACCGGAACCGCCCTGGACGGCCAGACCGGCAGGCTTGTTCAGCACAAAGACCTTGTCGTCCTCATGCAGCAGCATCCGCGCCAGCAACTGGGCATCATCACCGTGCTTGAGATCCTTGCCGCCAATCGGGCCGCTCTTGATCTTGGGATCCACATCCATCGGTGGAACGCGCACCATCTGTCCCGGCTGAACACGGGTGTCGGATTTGACCCGGCCGCCATCCACACGGATCTGTCCCGATCGCAGCAGCTTTTGAAGCGCTCCGAACCCCAGACCCGGGTAGTGGATCTTGAACCATCTATCGAGGCGCATGCCCGCCTCGTCCGCGTCTACGCGGATATGCTCGATGCCAGCCATCGAACCTCTTTCCTGAAACCTGTTTATCAAGGTTCAGCCTTTAGATGATTTCACCTCCGATTGGAAAGGGTCAGTTGGGAAATACAGGTTAGGGTCAAAACTCAATCGGGATTTGGAGCGTGGTATGGCAGAAAATCGTTCAGTTATAGAAGCGAAGCCGCCGGTGGATCCAATATCCATCAAGGATTCGCGACGCAGAAATGAGCGATTTTCGCCATATCCCTGCGGAACGCGGCAGATTTTCTCTGCGAAGGCGTCGAAAAGGCTTTGTGGAGTGGCGCTCCACGGCAGCCTCTTCTCCTGCTCGCCAACAAAATCCGCTCGCGCCACGCCCGAAACCTGATTGAGTTTTGACCCTAGAGCAGCGCGCGACCGACAGCAAAACCGGCAAAAGTTGCCATGAGCGAAACAACGACGCTGGAAAATACGTAGATCACGGCCGATGAAACGGCACCCTTTTCGATCAGCGCAACAGTATCGAGGGAGAACGACGAAAACGTCGTGAACCCGCCAAGAATGCCAACGACAAGCAGCAGCCGCATTTCCAAAGAGGCATCGAAGCGCCGCGCAACCAACTCCGTCAGCAAACCGATTGCGAACGACCCGACAATATTGACAGTGATTGTGCCCCAGGGAAAAGCAGGGCCCATCAGCCTCGTCATGAGGATGCCGGTGAGATAGCGACAAACAGAACCGAAGGCGCCGCCTACGGCCACGAGAACTATGTTCAGCATTTTTGTTCCAGATGAGTTGAAAGTCCGGATGTCTACAATTCTAGGAAACGACTTAAGCTTCCTTGAGGTCGGTGACGATATACTCATGGAAACTAGACGTGGATATGGCCATGACACAAGTCCTCTCAATTTCCGCCGCAACAGCCGCTTACGCCATGGAGGCAGCGAAGCCGGCTCGCAGGATCTCGACAAAAGATCAGGTGCGCGATGTGAAAAACGATGCGGAAACCAACGAGATTGCTAAAGCTGGTAGTGCAGAGAAGGCGGAAGCAGTGGCGCTCATACCTCCGCTTGCACTGAGTCTCGGTGATACCATGCAGCGAAACGCCGAAAGCTTCCCAAGTCTGCAGGATGTCAGCAAGGCGTATGAGGAAACCGAGTAAGCCGGTCGCTCTCTAGGCTCTTCCTGTCTTCCGTTATTTCAGGATCTCGGCTTGTAATAGCCGAAGCGATTAAGTCCGTACCCGCAGTTAGGCTGCGCGACAAATTTCGTGTCCATTGCGACATTTGCTACTTGCCAACTGGCATCCTGCTCTCATAATGACGGCACATCTCGTTGGGAGAAACCGCTTCGATGCGGCGCCGAAGGAGCAACCGCCCCGGAAACTCTCAGGCAAAAGGACCAGCGAGACCTACAGAACTCTGGAGAGAAGCCTTTTCTACGCGAAGGGCTCGCCGAAGGGATAACAATCTCAGGCGCAAAGGACAGAGGGGGCTCTTTGAAAGGCGCTGTTTTGGCGTCAGTAACTGAGCCCGTGCGGCCAAGCCGCACCTGATCTGGAGGCGTTCTTGACCGATAGCGGCCCACTGTCCACTACCCCACTCCATGCACTTCACATCTCGCTCGGCGCACGCATGGTGCCGTTCGCGGGATACGACATGCCGGTTCAATATCCGGCAGGCGTTTTAAAGGAACACCTTCATACGCGCGCAAAAGCTGGCCTTTTCGACGTCTCTCACATGGGCCAGGTGCTGGTGAAGGCAGCCTCGGGCGCCGTTGCCGATGCAGCCCTCGCACTGGAAAAGCTCGTTCCGGTCGATATTCTGGGCCTGAAGGAAGGTCGCCAGCGTTATGGTTTCTTCACGGATGACAACGGCGGAATACTGGATGATCTGATGATCACCAATCGCGGCGATCACCTGCTTGTCGTGGTAAATGCGGCCTGCAAGGAAGCCGATGTCGCTCACATGAAGGCGCATCTTTCCGGCTGTTCTGTAACGCTGCTCGAAGATCGTGCCCTGATCGCGCTTCAAGGCCCGGCAGCGGAAGCCGTTCTCGCCTCACTCGCTCCCGAAGTCGCCGCCATGAAGTTCATGGACGTCCGCGATGTGACTTTGGTGGGCGCTGACTGCATCGTTTCCCGTTCCGGCTATTCGGGTGAAGACGGGTACGAAATCTCCGTTCCTTCGGACAAAGCCGAAGAATTGGCCAAGGCATTGCTGGCCCATGAAGATTGCGAAGCCATCGGTCTCGGTGCGCGCGATTCTTTGCGCCTCGAAGCGGGTTTGTGCCTCTACGGCAACGACATCGACACGACCACGTCACCGATCGAGGCTTCATTGGAATGGGCCATCCAGAAGGCACGTCGCGCTGGTGGCGAACGTGAAGGCGGCTTCCCGGGCGCCGGACGCATTCTCGGCGAGTTGGCGAACAAGACAAGCCGCCGCCGCGTCGGCCTGAAGCCCGAGGGCAAGGCACCGGTGCGCGCCCATGCCAAGCTTTTTGCGGATGCTGAAGGCCAGCGCGAAATCGGCGAAGTGACATCCGGGACCTTCGGTCCTTCTGTCGAAGGCCCCGTTGCCATGGGTTACGTGCCGAGCGAACTCGCGGTGCCCGGCCAACAGGTGTTTGCGGAAGTTCGAGGCAAATACCTGCCGCTGACGGTCGCGTCCCTGCCGTTTATTACCCCTACCTACAAACGCTAAAAAACTTCCGGAGAGAACCATGTTGAAATTTACCGCTGAACACGAATGGCTGAAGCTTGATGGCGATGTTGCAACTGTTGGCATCACGCAGCACGCTGCAGACCAGCTCGGTGATCTCGTATTCGTGGAACTGCCGGAAGTTGGCAGCACATTCGCCAAGAACGGCGAAGCCGCAACGGTCGAGAGCGTGAAAGCTGCGTCCGACGTGTATTGTCCCCTCGACGGCGAGATCGTCGAGATCAATGAGGCGATCACCTCCGACCCATCGCTGGTCAATTCCGATCCGCAGGGCACAGGCTGGTTCTTCAAGCTGAAGCTCAGCAATGTTGCCGACGCTAATGATCTGCTGGACGAAGCGGCCTATAAGGAGCTGGTTGGCTAATGTCTGACACCCGCGATTTCCATTTCACCGACTATCAGCCCTATGATTTCGCCAATCGGCGGCACATTGGTCCCTCTCCTTCCGAAATGAAGGAAATGCTGAAGGTTATCGGTTATCCGTCGCTAGACGCCTTGATCGACGCTACAGTGCCATCCTCCATTCGCCAGCGCGAGCCGCTGGCATGGGGTGCGGCTCTGACCGAACGCGAGGCCCTGGATCGTCTGCGTGAGACCGCAAACAAGAACCAGCCCCTGACGTCGCTGATTGGACAGGGCTACTATGGTACGATCACGCCTCCGGTCATCCAGCGCAATATTCTGGAAAACCCTGCCTGGTACACGGCCTACACGCCCTACCAACCAGAGATTTCCCAAGGTCGTCTGGAAGCCCTTCTGAACTTCCAGACCATGATCTGCGACCTGACAGGTCTCGATGTCGCCAATGCTTCGCTTCTCGATGAAGCAACCGCAGCCGCTGAAGCCATGGCGCTCTGCCAGCGTCAGGCGAAATCCAAGGCAACAGCCTTTTTCGTGGATGCGGCCTGCCATCCGCAGACGATCGCATTGATTGAAACCCGCGCGGCGCCGCTTGGCTGGAAGGTCATCATTGGAAATCCGTTTACGGATCTCGATCCTGTCGATGTGTTTGGCGCGATTTTCCAGTATCCGGGTACACACGGTCATGCGCAGGATTTCTCCGGTCTGATCGCCCGCCTGCACCAGACTGGTGCCGTGGCAGCCATGGCGTCCGACCTGCTGGCGCTGACACTCCTCAAGTCTCCAGGCGAAATGGGTGCGGACATCGCAATCGGTTCGTCCCAGCGCTTCGGCGTTCCCATGGGTTATGGTGGTCCGCACGCAGCCTTCATGGCTGTGAAGGATGCGCACAAGCGCTCCATGCCGGGTCGTCTCGTTGGCGTCTCAGTCGATGCGCGCGGCAATCGGGCTTATCGTCTGTCGCTGCAAACGCGCGAGCAGCATATTCGCCGCGAAAAAGCGACGTCAAACATCTGCACCGCGCAGGTGCTTCTCGCTGTCATGGCTTCCATGTACGGCGTATTCCACGGACCCGAAGGTCTGAAGGCCATCGCCCAGCAGGTTCACAGAAAAGCTGTGCTGATGGCCAAGGGCCTGGAAAAGCTCGGCTATATGGTAGAGCCTGACGCATTCTTCGATACGATCACCGTTGAGGTCGGGCATATGCAGGGCCTCATCCTGCGCGCCGCCGTTGCCGAAGGCGTCAACCTTCGCAAGGTCGGCACAACCAAGATCGGTATGTCACTGGATGAGCGCACGCGTCCCGCAACGCTGGAAGCGGTCTGGCGTGCCTTCGGCGGCAATTTCGCTGTCTCGGATTTCGAAGCAGATTACCGTCTTCCGAAGGATCTGCTGCGGACATCGGCCTACATGACGCATCCGATCTTCCACATGAACCGTGCTGAAAGCGAAATGACGCGCTACATCCGCCGTCTTTCGGATCGCGATCTCGCGCTCGATCGTGCAATGATCCCGCTTGGCTCGTGCACGATGAAGCTGAATGCCACGGCCGAAATGCTGCCGATCACCTGGCCGGAATTCTCCGACATGCATCCTTTCGCCCCGGTCGAACAGGCCGCCGGCTATAAGGAAATGATCGAGGATCTGTCCGCCAAGCTTTGCCAGATCACCGGCTACGACGCTTTCTCCATGCAGCCAAATTCCGGTGCGCAGGGTGAGTATGCTGGCCTGCTAACAATCCGCAACTACCACATCGCCCGCGGTGACACGCATCGTGATGTCTGCCTGATCCCCACCTCGGCGCACGGAACCAACCCCGCCTCGGCGCAGATGGTGGGCATGAAGGTGGTGCCGGTAAAGGCGAAGGAAAACGGCGACGTCGATCTTGATGATTTCCGCGCCAAGGCTGAACAGTACGCGTCCAGCCTTTCCGCCTGCATGATCACCTACCCGTCCACGCACGGTGTGTTTGAGGAAACTGTTCGGGAAATCTGCGAGATTACCCATCAGCATGGCGGCCAGGTCTATCTCGATGGCGCGAACATGAATGCCATGGTCGGCCTCTCCCGCCCAGGCGATATCGGCTCTGACGTATCGCACCTCAACCTGCACAAGACCTTCTGCATTCCGCATGGCGGCGGCGGACCCGGCATGGGACCCATTGGCGTCAAGTCGCATCTGGCACCCTATCTTCCGGGACACCCGGAATGGGACGGACGCGAAGGTGCGGTCTCGGCTGCACCATTCGGATCTCCGTCCATTCTGCCGATCAGCTGGTCTTACTGCCTGATGATGGGCGGCGAAGGGCTGACGCAGGCAACGAAGGTGGCAATCCTGAATGCCAACTATATCGCTTCCCGTCTCGCCGGTAGCTATGATGTGCTGTACAAGTCTGCTTCAGGCCGGGTTGCGCATGAATGCATCATCGACACACGCCCGTTGAGCGCTTCAGCCGGTGTCACTGTCGATGACATCGCGAAGCGCCTCGTCGATTGCGGCTTCCATGCACCGACCATGAGCTGGCCGGTTGCAGGAACCCTGATGATCGAGCCGACCGAGTCGGAAACAAAGGCGGAGATCGATCGCTTCTGCGATGCGATGCTGGCGATCCGCGAGGAAGCGCGCCAGATCGAAGAGGGCAAGATGGATCGGGAAAACAACCCGCTCAAGAATGCGCCGCATACGGTCGAGGATCTGGTCGGCGAGTGGAACCGTCCTTACTCGCGCGAGCAGGCCTGCTTCCCTCCGGGTTCTTTCCGCGTGGACAAGTACTGGTCTCCCGTCAACCGTATCGACAACGTCTACGGTGACCGTAACCTCGTCTGCACCTGCCCTCCAATGGAGGAATATGCAGAGGCTGCGGAGTAACTAAAAAACCCGCTCCCGGTTCTCTGACCGGGAGCGGAATGCCAATGCCGGCATGCCGATCTTCAGCAAGCCGTCAGTATCGGTTGCTAGCCATTCTCCGGGGCAATACCGAACGGAGAATTTCAATGTCCAGACTTACAACACTATCGCTTCTGGTTGCTGGCGGCTTGCTGGCATCGGCACCCGCATTCGCAGCCGGTTCGACTGTCATGGTCATGACCAATGGCGAAGGCGGTCAACCGATGACATTGTCTCTTGATAAAGCCAGCGTCCCGGCGGGTGACGTGACGTTCAAGGTTCACAATAGCGCCATGACGGAAGAGCATGAAATGGTGCTCGTCAAGCTGAAGAGTGCCAATGATCAAATTCCCTATAATGCGGCGAAACATAGGGTCGATGAATCGAAGCTCAAAAGTCTGGGTGAAGTTTCCGATCTGAAGCCCGGCAAGGATGGTCAGCTCAAGGTTAAACTCGCTGCAGGTAACTATCTCCTGCTCTGCAATATCAAAGGCCATTTCGAAGCAGGCATGAAGGCGAATTTTACCGTGACGCCCTGATGTTCGCCCTATCAGATTTGTGAATGACGGCTCCGTAGATACGTACGGAGCCGCTTTGCTGTCAAGTTGTACTTAATTTGGACCGGTTATTGCCAAGTCGTAAATTGTCCCGCTGAAGTTATCAATCTGTCCATACATCACGTGACTGAGTTTACATCTCATCAATCCTACCGACGTATCATCCGCGACAACGAACTATTCGTTGGGTATGGTCATCGTCAGGCATAATTGCCTGGAGAGGTGAAAATGAGCTTGAGCGGTGTTACGAATTCGGCCCTGTCTGGCATGCAGGCACAGGTTACGCGGCTTTCTGCCACTGCCAACAACATTGCAAATGTTGACTCATCGAACTACAGCCGCCTCTCCACCCAATTCAGCACGACCCCTGATGGTGGCGTACGAGCAGATCTATCTCAATCTCAACAGCCGAGCGCTGACGGAGAAGGAGTAGACATCGGGCAGGAAATGCTTGAGCTCACAGAAGCATCACTGTCTTTCAAAGCCAACGCCGCCGTTTTTGAAACAGGCGCGGATCTGTGGCAGCTATTGGCGACAATCAAGCGCGACTGACATTACATTGTCTCCCAAGACAAAAAAGGCTCTGGATCGATCGATCCAGAGCCTTTTCCGTAAAGTATATCTATAGATCAGCCGACAAATGCGCGTTCGATGACAAACTCGGCAGGCTTATTGTTTGCGCCTTCCGTCAGTCCCGCCTTTTCAAGCAATTCCTTGGTGTCCTTGAGCATGGCCGTCGATCCGCAAATCATACCGCGATCAACAGCTGGATCGAGCGGCGGAACGCCCAGATCGGTAAACAGTTTGCCGTTTGCGATCAGATCGGTAATGCGCCCCTGGAACGCGTAATCTTCACGTGTCACCGTCGGATAATGCTTGAGCTTGTCGCCGACAACCTCAGCCAGAAACTCGTGATTGCGGATTTCTTCCATCAGGTCGAAACCGTATTTAAGCTCCGCAATCTCCCGGCACGTATGCGTGAGAATGACTTCGTCAAACTTTTCATAGGTTTCGGGATCGCGAATGAGGCTCGCAAACGGAGCGATGCCCGTACCGGTCGAGAACATGTACAGGCGCTTGCCCGGCGTCAGCGCGTCGAGCACCAGAGTGCCAGTCGGCTTCTTTCGCATGAGAACCGTGTCGCCTGGCTTGATCTTCTGAAGATGCTGCGTCAGCGGACCGTCCTGCACCTTGATGGAGAAGAACTCCAGTTCTTCGTCCCAGGCCGGGCTGGCGATGGAGTAAGCACGATAGATCGGCTTCTCGCCAACCATCAGGCCGATCATTGCAAACTCGCCTGACCGGAAGCGGAAGCCCGCAGGGCGCGTCATGCGGAAACGAAACAAATGATCCGTGTAATGTTCGACAGCCAGAACGGTTTCCGCATAAACTCCATCCGGAATATTGGCGGGTGCCTTGGCGGCGAATTCTTCAGTCTTGGCGGAAACGTTCATTCGTGCGTCTCGTTCTATCCAGCTTCGTGTGCGCTAGCGACATATACCATGAACACACTGTTTTGAAGGCATCCGCGTTTATATGTCGCGGATGCTTGGAAAAATTCGCCTCTTGCACTCAGCTTTAATCAGGCCGAGCGACGGCGCCAGCTATAGGCTTCGCCGCCTGTTGCTGCACGAGCCGTGGGCTGGTAGTGAACAGCAATGCCCGGCAGCCGGTTTTCGGAAAGACGACGCAACGCGGTCTCATTGGTGACCGCGAAACTGTCGAAGCCGCACCGTAGCATGAGCGGAACCTGGTCGATCAAGACATCGCCCACCGCACGCAATTCATTGGCGTAGCCGAGCCTCTCGCGAAGCAGAGAGGCGTGGCTGAAGCCACGACCATCGTTGAACGCGGGAAAGGCGACAGCGATCAGCGCCAGTCGGTAGAGATAGGGTTCCAACCTTGATACGTCATCGGCGGGCTTAACGAGTACGCCAAAGCCAACGTCGTTGGAGTTATCGGCGCGCTCGATCAACTCGTCAATGGTGAGGAGAGCCGTCTGCCCCTCGCCTGCCTTGACCTCATCCGTTTCGATGATCCAGGGATCAGCGTCCACGAAACCGTTTTCTGTCCAGATACGTGTCATGTTCAATCCCTAAACCTACGCTGCCTGTGCAGCTTCGCCGTAAAGCGCATCCTTGAAAGGCTGCGGGCCGACACGACGATAGGCCTGAAGGAAGGTTTCCTCCTTGGACAATCGAAGGCCAAGATAGGTATCCACGATCTTCTCGACGGCATCGGTCACTTTTTCCGGCTCGAAACCGCGCCCGATGATCTCACCGATCGAAGTATGCTCGTCCGCCGAACCACCGAGCGTGATTTGATAGAGTTCAGCACCCTTCTTCTCAACGCCGAGCAAGCCGATATGACCAACATGGTGATGGCCGCAGGCGTTGATGCATCCCGAGATCTTGATCTTCAACTCACCGATTTCTGCCTGACGCTCGGCGGAGCCGAAACGCTGCGAAATTGCCTGCGCAACCGGAATGGACCGCGCATTCGCAAGCGCGCAGTAATCAAGACCGGGACAGACGATCATATCGGTGATCAGCCCGGCATTGGCTGTTGCAAGCCCTTGCGCTACCAGCGCCCTATAGACGGCTTCGAGATCGGCAAGCGCCACATGCGGCAGAACGATATTCTGCTCGTGCGTGATCCGGATTTCATCCAGGGCATACTGCTCTGCGATGTCCGCGACGGCGTCCATCTGCACATCGGTCGCATCACCTGGCACGCCACCGATCGGCTTGAGTGAAATCGTCACCATGCCGTAGTCGGGATGCTTGTGAGGCTGAACGTTCTGGTGCACCCACTGCGCGAAACCGGCATCTGCCTTCTTCGCACCCGCCAGCTGCGCCCAGCCTTCAGGACGCGCAACCAGCGCAGGCGGTGCAAAATAGGTGCTGATCGCCTCGATGTCTGCCTCAGGAAGCTTCAGTTCGGCACCCTGCAAATGGGCAAACTCGGCTTCTACCTGACGAGCGAGTTCTTCCGTTCCTGTCTCGTGCACAAGGATCTTGATGCGCGCCTTGTACTTGTTGTCACGGCGACCATGCAGATTGTACACGCGCAAGATCGCAGTCGTATAGGACAGCAGATCCTGCTCCGGCAGGAAGTCACGGATCTTCTTTGCGATCATCGGGGTGCGGCCCTGGCCACCACCGACGTAAACGGCAAAGCCGATCTCACCCTTGTCGTTCTTTTTCAGATGCAGACCAATGTCGTGAACCTGAATGGCAGCACGGTCGCGTTCAGCGCCGGTCACTGCAATCTTGAACTTGCGCGGCAGGAAGGAAAACTCGGGATGGACCGAAGACCACTGACGCAGGATCTCGGCGTATGGACGTGGATCCGCCACCTCGTCCGCAGCAGCACCGGCGAAATGATCAGCGGTTACATTGCGAATGCAGTTGCCAGAGGTTTGTAGCGCATGCATCTCGACGGACGCGAGTTCCGACAGGATATCCGGCGTATCGGAAAGTTTCGGCCAGTTGTACTGGATGTTCTGGCGCGTGGTGAAATGGCCATAGCCACGGTCGTACTTGCGCGCGATGTGCGCAAGCATCCGCATCTGCCGGGAATTCAGCGTGCCATAGGGGATCGCAACACGCAGCATGTAGGCATGAAGCTGCAGGTAGACGCCATTCATCAGACGCAGCGGCTTGAATGCATCCTCAGCAAGCTCGCCCGATAGGCGGCGCGCGACCTGATCACGAAACTGCTCCACGCGACTGGAAACGAAAGCGTGGTCAAACTCATCATAACGATACATCGAATTCCTCAGGCAGCAATGAATGCCGGATCAGCGGGCTTGTAACCGGGGGCATAATCCATCGTCGGACCAGCGGCGCGAATACGCTCACGCAGGCGCAGAGGACGGATAAGGCCATTGACCTCTTCCACGTCCACCACGTTGACGTCAACGACAAGATTTGCAGAAAAGTCGCGCTTGCCAATTTCCTCCAATGCCGTGACGGCCTCAGTGTGCCGCGCCACCAAGGCGCTCTGCAATGCCTCGTTCCACGCTCCACTGGCGTCAAGCCATACGGCAATGCCGTCGGTCAGACGATTCGCGGTCAACACCTTGTCTGCCATCACTGGGTCCTGTCGTTCCTGTGCGCTCGCACAATGATGAGTTATTGCACTTAATATCGCAGTTTCATGAAAAATCGAGAAGCAACAGCAATCCGTGGAGACCGGACTTCTGATATTTTCATTCCGAATGTGCGGCAAATCACAGAAAATCAGCCTGATACGCCGTCGAGGCGACGCTGCGTGGTAGGCGGTCAAAAGGGAATCGGTGTTTTCAAGCTCTCCGCACCTGTCGTATGGTAGAGCAATATCAGAAAAAGGACATGAGCGCGTGACTCCGAAAACAATCGCTACCCGACTGCTGGATGTTATCGACAATGACATCCTCCCGCTCACCGAGCGCGGAGTGGCCCTCGGCAACAAGGTGTTTGGTGCCGCCATCCTCCGCAAGGCGGATCTCTCACTGGTTCTTGCAGAAACCAACAACGAACTCGAAAATCCCCTCTGGCATGGCGAAGTGCATACGCTGAAGCGCTTCTATGAGATGGCGGAGCGGCCGGACCCACGCGAACTCATTTTCCTGTCCACCCATGAACCCTGCACCATGTGCATGTCGGCAATCACCTGGGCAGGTTTCGATAACTTCTATTTCTTTTTCAGCCACGAAGACTCGCGTGACGCCTTTGCCATCCCCCACGATCTAAAGATCCTGAAGGAAGTGTTCGGCTTGGAACCCGGCGGTTACAATCGGCAGAACGCATTCTGGAAATCCTTCGCGATCAGCGAAATGGCCGATACCGAGGAGGAAAAGCTTCGTGCCGAACTTCACGAGCGGATCAATGCCATCAAAGCCCGGTATGATGCACTCTCGGAAAGCTATCAGCAAAGCAAGTCCGACAACGGCATTCCCCTGAACTGATAGAATAAGGCTTTAGCAATGCAGCCCTCCAAGGATATCTCCGATCTCCTGAAACTTATGGCATCTCTGCGTGATCCTCAGACGGGATGCCCGTGGGATATCAAACAGGATTTCCAG
Source organism: Rhizobium sp. Root149 (assembly GCF_001427345.1). Lineage (NCBI taxonomy): Bacteria > Pseudomonadati > Pseudomonadota > Alphaproteobacteria > Hyphomicrobiales > Rhizobiaceae > Rhizobium > Rhizobium sp. Root149. The sequence continues at coordinate 645,245 of NZ_LMGD01000012.1, read as the reverse complement.
ACCATAAAGCCCTACACGATCGAAGAAGCCTACGAAGTGGCGGACGCGATTGAGCGTGCTGATCTGGAAGATCTGAAGGATGAATTGGGAGATCTGCTGTTTCAGGTCGTGTTTCATGCACAGATGGCGGAAGAAGCAGGCGCATTCAGCTTTGCCGATGTCGTTGAAGCGATTACGACGAAGATGATCAGGCGGCATCCACACGTCTTCGCACGTTCGGATGTCAATACGCCAGAAGCGGTCAAACTCCAGTGGGATCAGATCAAGGCCGCCGAAAAGAAAGATCGCGCCGAGCGACGTGCAAAGCGCGGATTGGTTGACGATGAGACTGTCGGCCTCCTGGGTTCCGTATCTCGTCATCAACCTGCTCTTGTCGAGGCACTGAAGCTGCAGGAACGCGCGGCAACTGTTGGCTTCGACTGGTCGGAAGCAGAACCAATTTTCGACAAGATCGAAGAAGAGATCGCAGAATTGCGAGAGGCTCTGCGAGAGGGGCAATCGGTAAAGATAAAAGACGAACTCGGGGACCTGATATTCGCCGTTGTGAACATCGGGCGTCACGTAAAAGCCGATCCCGAGCAGGCTTTACGTGGTACCAATGCAAAATTTAGAAACCGATTCAGATATATAGAAACGGAACTTAAGAAATTGGGGAAGGCTCCTGCGGAATCCTCGCTTGAGGAAATGGAGGCCTTCTGGCAGGCTGCCAAGGGCGTTAATCCTAGAGAGGCAGCAGAATAGGGAGCGGCTTACCGCTCCCAATCTTCCTTTTCAGCCACCGGAAAAACGCCTAGCTTCCGTTCAAGGGCGTTCGCCTGTTGCTCGGAAAGTCTCAGATCGAAAGCGACAGAACCATCTTCCCGATCCTCTCGCTGGTCGACCATGGCATTTTCATAGATCCACGAAATCAGCGACAGCTTTTCCGGCGGAAGCACGACGGTCGTCTCTGTCACGACACCCGCCAGGCGGCGTGAAATCTCGTCCATCAAACGATCGACGCCCTCACCGGAGATTGCCGAGACGGCCATGACGTTTTCACGGCCAAGAGCGCGTTCAGCAACGGCCTCGTGCGCCTCGGGCTCCAGACGGTCAATCTTGTTCCAGACCTCGATAATGCGCTCGCTGCGCTCCTTCTCGTCTATACCAAGATCATCGAGAATACGCAGGACATCCGCCGACTGGGCCCCGTTATCAGGATCGGACATATCGCGGACGTGGAGAATGAGATCTGCCTCCAGCACTTCTTCCAGCGTCGCGCGGAAAGCGGCGACCAGATGGGTAGGAAGGTCCGAAATGAAGCCGACCGTATCGGAGAGGATGACAGTTCGGCCATGCGGCAACTTCATGCGACGAAGCGTTGGATCAAGCGTGGCGAACAACATGTTTTCTGCCAGCACGCCTGCTCCCGTGATCCGGTTGAAGAGCGTTGATTTTCCGGCATTCGTGTAGCCCACGAGCGCGACGATCGGATGAGGAACCTTGCGGCGCTTGGCCCTATGCAGCTGCCGGGTGCGCACAACCTGCTCGAGTTCGCGCTCCAGCTTGAGGATGCGCTCCTGCAGCAGTCGACGGTCAGCTTCGATCTGGGTTTCACCCGGACCACCCATGAAGCCCGCACCACCGCGCTGACGCTCAAGGTGCGTCCAGCTTCGCACGAGGCGACCCTTCTGATAGTTGAGATGCGCAAGATCGACCTGGAGCGTCCCCTCCTTCGTGGAGGCTCGTCGCCCGAAAATCTCGAGAATGAGACCCGTGCGATCAATCACCTTCGCCTGCCATTCCTTTTCGAGATTGCGCTGTTGCACCGGCGTCAACGGATGGTCGACGATCACCAGACCACAGTCATTCTCGTCCAGCAGAGCCTTGATCTCCTCGATCTTGCCGGTCCCAATCAGTGTCGCGGGCTTCGGCTGACTGACCGGTATGATCAGTCCACGAGCAATCGTCAGGTCAATGGCACGAGCCAGACCCATCGCTTCTTCCAGTCTTGCTTCATCGGATCGGCGCGGCGCAGGTGTCGCCGTGTCAGACGGGCCGGAAGCGGCAGATCGCGCCTGTTTCAAAACCGGAACGAGCACCAGCGCGCGCATATCATCGCGGCGCTTCTCGGCGTCGGGAATCAGGGATTCATTTGAGGTATCGCGAGTGACTATCGCAGTCTTCCTTCAATTCTAGCCAATTAAGCCGTTTGGGGAAACAACCAGTTCGCTAAGACATGCGAAAACCGCCGAAAGGTGTCGGCGGTCTGAGGTTCCCTGCAAGTGACGGCTTTCCTGAGTGATAGATGGGGCAACCGGTGTTGGTATTCAATGGCTGCCCTGATCGAGATCAACCAGCGCTTTCTTCGGTTTCGAACATCTGCATCGGCTGTCCAGGCATGATTGTAGAGATCGCATGCTTGTAGACCAGCTGCGAATGACCATCACGCCGCAACAACACGCAGAAATTGTCGAAGGATGTTACAACACCCGTCAGCTTGACGCCATTGATGAGGAAAATAGTAAGTGAAATCTTCTGCTTGCGAACAGTGTTGAGAAACAAGTCTTGAAGATTTTGAGAACGTTCCGCCATAGCGCCGCTTCTTTCTTTTTTGCCAGCCATGCGGCCGGGATATGATCACGCTCGGAAAATTCGGTAGAGCACCCTCTCCTGCCTCCACCGTCCGTGCAATTGGTTATCAAATCGCCGTGTTTTGCGCAATGACCAATCGCATATGCGAAGAACCGGCCCTTGTTGAGAACAATGCTTGTAAAAGCAGTTACTTATCGAGAAATCTCGCTTTTTGCGAAGCTCAATAGGCCGTCCATACGACGCCTAATGAATATCATGCTATCGAACTATCCACAGCTCTTGGCAGCGCCAACCTGCATAGGCCAGCTGGAATTCTCGCAGGGTCATTCTCTAGAAATATTGGATAGACACCCGGAATAGCTGCTCCACATTGCGCACGGCCTTTCGAGTAGCCAGCAGAACAACCCTGTCCTTTGCCTTGATCCGCGTTTCACCACCAGGTTTCAGAACCTTTCCGTCGCGCAGCATGGCACCAATTCGTATTCCTTCTGGCAGATCGAGATCACGAAGACAGGACCCAACCAGCGGTGAAGTTTCCAGAGCCTCGGCTTCGATCACCTCTGCGGCGCCATTCTGAACGGCGTAGACAGATCGAATTCGCCCCTTGCGAACGTGCTGAAGGACACGGGAAATGGTAACAGCGCGCGGATTGATAACGGAGTCGATGTTCAATGAATCACTCACCTCGCTCAGCGAGGTGGAATTGACAAGAACGAGGTTGGATCGGCATCCCAGCGCCTTGGCCATGACCGCACTGAGAATATTGACCTGGTCATTGTTGGTCAGCGTAATCATCAGGTCGGCATCCTGAATATCAGCCTGCTGCAGAAGGCTCTGCTCCAGAGACGAGCCCTGCAGAACAACGGCGTTCTTCAGCTCTTCTGCAATGAGTGTGGCGCGCGCCCGATCTGTTTCGATGATCTTGACCCGGCTTCTTGGCTGCATCTGCTCGATACGCTGTGCAACATAGAGCCCGATATTGCCACCGCCGGCGATCACGATCCGCTTCGCTTCCTGCTCTTCATGGCCGAACAGACCAAGCGTGCGCCGTGTATGCTCGCGCTGGCAGATCACATAGGCCAGATCCCCAACGTGAAGCTGATCACCCGATCGGGGAATGAAAAGCTTCCCGTCCCGCAAAACTCCTACGACGGTAGCAATCAGATCCGGAAACAGTTGGCTCAATTGCTCAAGCGGCGTGTCCACCACCGGGCAATCTTCCATGCATTCAATGGCAACCATCGCGATGGCGTCGTCAGCAAAGCGGGCAACGTCCACAGCACCGGGAAACGATATACGTCGCAGAACCATCTTGCCGACTTCGATTTCTGGAGAAATCGTCACGTCGATCGACATGTTCCGGCTGCTGAAGAGATCGGCATATTCCGGCAGCAGATAGCTTTGCGAGCGAATACGGGCAATCTTGGTCGGGACGCTGAAAAGCGCATGAGCGACCTCGCAGGCCACGATGTTGACCTCATCATACAACGTGACGGCGATGATCATATCCGCCTGCTCGGCGCCTGCCTTGGCGAGCACGTCCGGATGCGCGCCGTGACCGACATAGCCGCGCACATCAAGCGTTTCGGTGATGGCGTTGATCAACGCCGCCGAAGTATCGATCACCGATACATCGTTTTCTTCTTGCGAAAGACGCTCGGCGATTCCGTAACCCACCTGCCCGGCACCACAAATGATGACCTTCATCTTGCTCTTTCAACGTAACGGGTGGGTATTCAAAGTTCAGACGCCCAGCGACTTCAGCTTCCGATGAAGTGCTGAACGCTCCATACCAACAAATTCAGCCGTGCGGGAGATGTTGCCACCAAAACGATTGATCTGCGCCACAAGATAATCGCGCTCGAACATTTCGCGCGCCTCGCGGAGAGGCAAGGTCATGATGTGATGATCGCCCTTCGTGGAGATCTTCGGCAGCATGTCGCCAAGATCCGTCGGAAGCATATCCGCCGAGATCGGCGAATCCGGACCGTCGGTTCGCGCAAGTATCATCAGCCGCTCGATGTTGTTACGCAACTGGCGAATATTGCCGGGCCAGTCATGCGCCTGCAGAACAGCCATAGCATCATCGCCGATCTTGCGCGGACGAATGCCCGCCTGCTCCGAGATCTGTCGCATGAACATGTCCACGAGGAAGGGTATGTCTTCGCGACGCTCGGCCAATGCAGGAACCTTGACGGGCACGACGGCAAGGCGATGGTAAAGGTCCTCACGGAAGATGCCTTCCGCAATCAGGTTCTCGAGGTGGTATGCGGTCGACGAAATGATGCGAACATCGACCTTGACGCGTTTGGATCCACCGACGCGTTCGAACTGTTGATCCACCAGCACCCGCAGGATCTTGTTCTGCGTTTCGCGCGGCATCTCGCCAACCTCATCAAGGTACAAGATACCGCGATGCGCTTCTTCGAGTGCGCCGATCTTGCGTGGCTGCCCCGGCCCGCCTTCCGTACCGAACAGCGCGATCTCCATACGATCCGGCGTAATGGTTGCGGCGTTCAAGGCGACGAAGGGACCGCCCGCACGGGACGACCGCTTGTGGATCATCCGCGCAACCAGTTCCTTGCCGGAACCGGAGGGGCCAAGAATCATAATGCGGCTATTGGTCGGCGCAATCTTTTCGATCGTCTGGCGAAGCTGCGATATGGCGACCGAGGTTCCGACGAGTTCGGAGGAGTCACCCGCCCGTTTCTTAAGCTCGGTGACCTCGCGCTTCAGCTTCGAATTCTCCAGCGCACGTTCGGCGATCAGGATCAGGCGATCAGCCTTGAACGGCTTCTCGATGAAATCGAAAGCGCCGCGCTTGATGGCGGATACGGCAGTCTCGATGTTGCCATGACCTGAGATCATCACGACCGGAACCTCAGGGTGCCGGACCTTGATCTCATCTAGCAGAGCCAGCCCATCAAGCTTGCTTCCCTGCATCCAGATATCCAGGAAAATCAGGCGCGGCACACGATCGGAGATCGCCGCGAGGGCGCTATCGCTGTCATGCGCCATCCGCGTTTCGTGTCCTTCATCGGACAGAATACCCGCAACGATTTCCCGAATGTCTGCTTCATCATCCACGACGAGGATATCAGACGCCATAAGCTGCTTCCTTGTTCATATCTGTTTGAGACGCGGCAGCACTCTGAACATGCGGCAGGATCACACGGATCATGGCACCCTTGCCCTGATCGAAATCCGCCGGTGCGTCGTGCAGTTCCAATTGGCCGCCGTGCTCCTCAATGATCTTCTTCACGATGGCGAGTCCGAGCCCGGTGCCCTTTTCCCGCATCGTCATGTAAGGCTCGAGAATGCGGTGCCGGTTTTCAACCGGTAGACCGTTTCCATTGTCGATGATGTCCACCCGGAACTGGTCCTTCGCCGCATCGAACATTGACCGAACCAGAACCTTCCGGCCATCGCGCTCGGCGTCACTGGGGACCGCCTCTATGGCCTCAACCGCATTTTTGATCAGATTGCCGAAGGCCTGACCCAGCATGCGCGAGTCAAACAGGCCCTCCAAGCGCTCGTCTCCCAGTTCGCGGAAAAACGTTACATGGCTGGCGCCCATTTCGCGCAGGAAAATTGCATCCCGGAGGATATCCCGAAGATCGCCCTTTTCCTTCGTCGGCTTCGGCATTCGGGCGAACGAGGAGAACTCATCCACCATTCGGCCAATGTCACCCACCTGCCGCACGATTGTATCTGTGCACTGGTCGAAGACTGCCCGATCGCTTTCGTCTATCTGCTTGCCGTATCGACGTTTCAACCGTTCTGCTGAAAGCTGGATTGGCGTCAGCGGGTTCTTGATCTCGTGCGCAATACGTCGAGCGACGTCGGCCCAGGCGGTCGACCGCTGCGCAATGACAAGGTCGGTGATGTCGTCCAGCGTGATGACATAGGAGTCAGTGCTGCTGCGCTGCTCTTCGCGCGTGACCTGCACACTCAGAGTGCGTTCCTTGCCACCGCGTACAAGGTTCACTTCCTTGCGCAGCTCTCCACGCGCCCTGCCCGCTGCCTCCTTCAGAACCTGATCGATTTCCGGCGCCACGTCTTCAAGTCGCTCGCCAACCAGTTGGTCGGCCTGCATGCCAAGAAAATCTTCGGCAGATGGATTGACGATCGTGATCCGGTGGTCGTTTTCGACACCGATAACAGCGGCCGTGACACCCGAAAGCACAGCCTCGATGAAGCGGCGGCGATCATCCACCTCATCCTTCGCTTCCAGAATTTCATTTCGCTGGCTGCGTATCTGCGAGATCATCTTGTTGAAGGTTCGCGATAGATTGCCGACATCGCCATCCGCAGAGCGCACCGGCACCACGACATTGAAATTGCCCGTCGCGACATTATCCGCGGCACTGATCAGCAAACGGATCGGGCGAACGATACGGTCGGCGACGGCGATGGCAGTCCAGATCGCAGCCAGAAGAACGATGAGCGCGAAGCCAAGATAGAGAACGGCAAAGGCGACCTGCAGGCTCATACGGCCTGCTTCCATGGCTTGATACTCCGCCCGATTATCCTCCATCAACCGCATGGCGCTCATGACCTTGGGGTCGACGGCACGGATGGTGTAGAGAAACGCGCCAGGGATGGCTTCCAGCTTGATGATCGCGCCAACCAAGTTTGTAATGCCAGGCGGAATGAGCGTCGGCTGACCGGCCGCCGAACTGGCCAAGGCATCCTTGGGGATTGCAGGTAGCGGCTTTTCGGTCTGGATATCCGCCTGGGCGATCGCTTCGCCATCTTCACGGACCAGGAATGCACCCAGCATTCCACGACCCCTGGCCTGACGCGTCATCAGGTCAACGAATCCGGTGCGATCCAAATAGAACATCGCACGGTTTCGTTCGAGGTCGTTTGCCATCGATACGGTCTGACCCTGCAGATAGCTCGCATTCTCAAGCATATAGGCGCGCGCAACGTCCAGCGAGGACTGGACGATCGACTGGGTGCGCAAGGAGAACCAGCGATCAAGACCGACATTGAGCGTCAGACTTGCAAAAATCGCGACCAGGACAGCAGGCGTGATCGCCACAATCGAAAACAGTACAACGATACGGACGTGTAGACGCGCTGCGGCGCGGCCGCGCTTGCGCGCTTTGACCAGGCGTGAAACTTCGCGTGCGATCAGATAGATCAGCCCCAGCACGAAAAGCGTGTTGAGAACTGCCGAGGTGATCACGACATTTGACGTCGGTGCAATGGGCGTAGCGCCGAGAAGCACGAGAAGAGTTGCAACGGCGCAGATGAGTGCGCCGCCTGCAAGCAGAAGCCCGGGCAATGCGAAGGATGCACGCCGGTCCTGCACCAGTGCCGCTGGCTCTTCACCCGCGGCCGCTGACAACGCATCTGCCATGCTTAACCCCAATCCCAGTCCCTGCACTCAAACAGCGACCAACGCGCTCATTTCGCAAAAACGACCGCATCCGGGATGCGACTCGATCTATCTTCTGCGTTGCTATTGAGCAACGCATTGTGGCGAAAATGCAACGAGCCCTGATCCTATGTCAAGCTCGAAGGGCAAGGACGGCTACACGGTCCGCGAGCTGCGGTAGACCGAAACGCCCAATTCGCGGATCTTCTTCCGCAAAGTGTTGCGGTTGAGCCCAAGCAGATCCGCTGCCTTGATCTGGTTTCCTCTCGTTGCCGTGAGGGCGGCAAGAATGAGCGGATATTCCATTTCTGTCAAAACGCGGTCGTAAAGCCCCGGCGGCGGTAATGCCTCGCCGAAGCTTGCGAAATAGGTCCGCATGTTTTCTTCGACCGCCTGGGCAATCGTCATGTTATCCGGTCGCGCACCCATTTTCTCGATCGGACTGTCAGGAACATCGGATCTGAGCTCCGTATCGATAATCTCGCGCGTAATGACTTCCTGTGGATAGAGCGCCATCAACCGGCGAACCAGGTTCTCCAGTTCGCGAACGTTTCCGGGCCACGCATAGGCTTTCATCAGATCCAGCGCTTCCGTGTCGAATCGCTTGCCATCAAGGCCCTGCTTTTCAGCCTGCTGCATGAAGTGACGAACGAGATCCGGAATGTCTTCAGCGCGGTCCCGCAAGGGCGGCAAGCGCAGCGGCACCACATTAAGGCGATAGTAGAGATCCTCGCGGAACAGTCCCTGATTTATGAGCTGCTTCAGATCCTTGTTGGTTGCGGCCACGATCCGGACATCGGTACGGATCGGAGTCCGGCCACCCACCGTCGTGTACTCCCCCTGCTGAAGAACGCGCAGCAGGCGCGTCTGGGCGTCCATGGGCATGTCGCCGATTTCGTCCAGGAAAAGCGTTCCGCCCTCAGCCTGCTCGAAGCGACCTGTCGAGCGGTTCTGCGCGCCGGTGAACGCACCCTTTTCATGTCCGAAAAGTTCAGACTCGATCAGGTCTCGCGGAATCGCCGCCATGTTGATGGCAACGAAGGGGCCATTGCGCCGCTTGCCGTAATCATGCAGCGCCCGTGCCACCAGTTCCTTGCCAGTGCCGGACTCGCCCGTAATCATCAGCGTCAGATCGGTCTGCATGAGGCGGGCCAGAACGCGGTAGATTTCCTGCATCGCAGCCGAGCGGCCGACCAGCGGCATGCCGTCCTGCATGTCGTCATCCAGCTTGGCCGGCTTGCGCTTCGGCTCGGAAAGCGCCCGCCCGATGATGGCAATCAGTTCGGTCAGGTCGAACGGCTTCGGAAGATAGTCGTAGGCGCCCTTTTCCGATGCCTTGATAGCGGTCATGAATGTGTTCTGCGCGCTCATGACCAGAACGGGCAGATCAGGGCGTGACTTCTTTATGCGCGGAAGCAGATCGAAAGCGTTCTCATCCGGCATGACGACGTCGGTCACGACCAGATCACCCTCGCCTGCTGAAATCCAGCGCCACAGGGTGGCCGCGTTCGAGGTGATACGTACATCGTAACCGGCACGCGTCAGCGCCTGGTTCAATACGGTCCGGATGGCCGCATCGTCATCTGCGACAAGGATGGTAGCAGTCATTTCAAACTTCCTGTCGTGTTCAGCAGCGACCTTCAAGCCTGAAGGTCATCTCCCTTGTGCATGGGCATGAGTACGCGAAAAACCGTCCGGCGCGCCTGGCTGTCGCATTCGACGATGCCGCCGTGGCCGCCGATGATCTTTGCGACCAGCGCAAGGCCGAGGCCCGAGCCGTTGGTTTTCGTGGTAATGAATGGATCGAACAGATGGGGCAGAAGATCACTCGGCACGCCCGGTCCGTTGTCGATGACGCAGAACTCCAGTGGCAGAGAGATCTTTTCCCGCGTACCGGCGACGGAGAGGCGAATGCCGGGCCGATAAGCGGTGGTCAGCATGATCTCGCCATCCTGCTGGTCCCCAATCGCTTCGGCCGCATTCTTGATGAGGTTGAGAAAGACCTGCACCAGTTGATCGCGGTTTGCATAGACCGATGGAAGCGAGGGATCATAGTTTTCGCTGATCTTGATATCGCGCGCGAAGCCGGCCTTCGCCACAGCCTTTACGTGATCGAGTACGGAGTGAATGTTGAGCGGAACCCGGTCTACGGGACGTTCATCCGAAAACACTTCCATCCGATCGACCAGCGAAACGATCCGATCGGTCTCATCGCAGATCAATCGGGTCAGCGCACGATCTTCGTCTGCGACCGATGTTTCGAGCAGCTGTGCGGCGCCACGGATGCCCGAAAGCGGGTTTTTGATCTCATGCGCGAGCATGGATGCAAGGCCGGTCACAGACCGTGCCGCTGCCCGGTGGGTCAGCTGACGGTCGATCTTGTCCGCCATGCTTCTTTCCTGAAACACAATGACAACGCAGCCCGGATCCGTCACCACAGGCGCGACATACAGGTCCACCAGCTTTTCCTGGCCAAGACGCGGGGATGAGAGATCGACACGATATTCGTTGACCGGCGCACGACGCTCCCGCACCTGATCGATCAACGCCAGAAGCGGGCTGCCAAAAGGAATGAAGGTCGAGATTTTGTTCTTGGCGAGATGCGTAGCGCTGGCACCGAAAAAAGCTTCGGCCTCCCAGTTTGCGAACGCAATCTGCCCTTCTTGGTCAACCATGATCACCGGGTTCTGAACGGAATTCAAAACCGCCATGGCCAGTTTGTCTGTTGCTTGCGGGCTCATGCGGCCTCCCTACGCGCAGGAACCGCGCCTTTGATCATCATATCTTCCAATACCTTGAGAACCCGCTCGGGATCCCGCTCTGTCATCAGGCTCGCCTTCAGCTCCGCCGGGACGCCGATCGTGTTGCGATCGAGATACCAGCCGACATGTTTGCGGGCATGGCGCAGACCGGCCTCCCGCCCATAGAACGCAAGCATCATTTCGTAGTGTTCGCAGGCAACCGACGCCTTTTCGCGGACATCAGGTTCCCGAGCACCAGCCAGTACGCCTGCATGCCACGGACGACCCTGCGTGCCTCGGCCAGTCATGACAGCATCCGCACCGGATGCTGCAACGATGTTCTGCACGTCGTCTGCTGTCTCGACATCGCCATTGGCCACAAGCGGAATGGATAGAACGTCCCGAACCGCGTGAATGGCGGACCAGTCCGCACGACCTTCGTAAAACTGCATCCGTGTCCGCCCGTGCACGGTAATCATTGCAACCCCGGCGTCCTGCGCTCGCTTTGCGATCAGGGGCGCGTTGAGCGAATTGTCATCCCAGCCCAACCGCATCTTGACTGTGACGGGCACGCGAACAGCACGAACCACAGCTTCCACAAGGCTCAGTGCATGGTCAGGATCCCGCATGAGGGCAGAACCGGAATATCCACCGGTCACCTTCTTTGCAGGACAGCCCATATTGATATCGATGATGTCAGCACCCTCGCCCTCGACAATCCGGGCGGCTTCGGCCATCCAGTGTGCCTCGCGGCCTGCCAGCTGCACCATATGAGGGCGAATGCCGGTACTTTTCAGCCTCTCCCAGGATTCACCCTTGTTATGGACGAGTTCCCGGCTCGCGACCATTTCCGTCACGACCAGCCCTGCGCCATAGCGCCAGGCAAGCTGCCTATACGGAAGATCCGTCACGCCCGACATCGGAGCAAGCACGATCCGGTTCCGGATCTCGACCGATCCGATGGAGAATGGCGCTGCAGGATTGAATGGACTCAATTGATGATCTTTCGGGCATCGGAAATTTCTGCCCTATTTTTATTCATTGATTTAGGTTTTGCCAAGAGCGTTTTCGCGAATGCGTCATTTATGGGCGCGAGGCTGGAAAACCGGGATTTGAAGCTGTAGTTCTGCGCTGTCAATCAGAGGATGAACTGAAAATCAATGTGTGATGGGCGGCAAACATGAGGATTGGCGTTGTTATTGTGGCAGCAGGCCGTGGCGAGCGTGCCGGTGCACCTGAGCAAGGGCCCAAGCAGTACCGGTCCATCGGTGGGCTGCCCGTCATTCAGCACACGTTGAATGCATTTCTTACGTGGCAGACATCTCATCAGGTCGTCTCGATTATTACCGTCATTCATCCGGATGATGTCGACCTGTTCGCCACAGCAATTGATGACCTCAGCAATGCGAACCGCATACACTCGGTGATGGGCGGCGCGACACGTCAGATGTCCGTCTTGGCCGGCTTGAATGCATTGAAGGGATCAGGCGTCACACATGTCATGATTCACGACGCGGCCCGTCCCTTTGTCGAGCATCAGTTGCTCGATTCCATCGCAGACATTCTTGCAGAGGGCGCAGCCGGCGTTCTTCCCGCAATGGCGGTGACCGACACATTGAAGCGGGCAGATGCATCAGGCGTCGTTGAGGAGACGGTGCCCCGCGCAAACCTCTATGGCGCGCAAACACCTCAAGGGTTTCGCCTCGAAGCGATTCTTGCCGCTCATGAGGCTGCTGCAACGAGTGGCAGGACAGATTTTACCGACGATGCTTCCATCGCAGAATGGGCGGGAATAGCCGTGAGGCTTTGCCCTGGCACATCAAGCAACGTGAAGCTAACCACCGCACAGGATATTGCCATGGCAGATGCCAAGCTCAAGACACAGGAACGATTCCCGGATGTTCGAACAGGGAATGGCTACGATGTCCATCAACTCGTGCCAGGTGATGGCGTAACACTGTGCGGCGTCTTTATTCCGCATGACCAGAAACTCAGCGGTCATTCGGATGCGGACGTTGCATTGCATGCCTTGACGGACGCGCTTCTGGCAACGTGCGGCGCAGGTGATATCGGCGACCATTTCCCTCCGTCCGATCCGCAATGGAAAGGCGCTGCATCTCGGATTTTTCTGGCACACGCAGCGGAGATTGTCCGTGGAAAAGGCGGCGTCATCACTAATGCCGACATTTCCTTGATTGCGGAAGCACCAAAAGTGGCTACCCATCGCGACGCCATGCGCCAGAACCTGTCGGAAATATTGGCAATCTCGATCGATCGATGCTCTGTTAAGGCAACCACCAACGAGAAAATTGGCTTCATTGGCCGCAAGGAAGGAATCGCGGCAATCGCGACAGCGACCGTGGTTTACGGGATCGTTGGAGAATGAGCCAGTTTCCAACGGAGATTTTGACCCTTGCAACTAAGGTGATCGAGCTGAATGCTTGCCGCCGGACTAGGATCGCGACCGCCGAGAGCTGCACGGGCGGGCTTATCGGTGCCGCATTAACGGAAATCGCCGGTTCTTCTGCTGTTGTTGATCGGGGGTTCATCACCTACAGCAACGATGCAAAAATGGATATGCTGGGTGTTACAGCAGAGACCTTGCAGCAATTCGGCGCCGTTTCGCGCGAAACCGCCTTGCAGATGGCCAAGGGTGCACTCATCCGTTCCAATGCACATCTGTCCGTTGCCGTAACAGGAATCGCCGGACCGGGTGGGGCCACGCCGGGAAAGCCAGTTGGCTTGGTCCACCTCTGCGCCGTTCATGGGGACGGTCGCCTGATCCACAGGGAAATGCAGTACGGCGATATCGGACGAACAGAAGTGAGACTGGCGACGGTTACGACCGCACTTCAACTGCTTGCGGAATTATCGGCCTGATACACCTTGTCAGCACGCGCTTCGAACGCTTCAGCAAACATGCGGAATGCGCGATCAAACATGGAGCCCATAACAGCGCCGAGAATCCTGCTCTTGAACTCGTAGTCGATCAGGAAGTCTACGATGCAGCCCTCCGGCGATGCCCGGAAACGCCATTGATTGTCCAGATACTTGAACGGACCTTCGATGTATTTCACATCGATCACGAGGTCGGCTGGATTGAGTAGCACCTGGGTGGTGAAGGTTTCGCGGATCGCCTTATAGCCAACGGTCATATCAGCAATCAGCAATGTCTTACCATCGCGCTCCTTGCGCGAACGCACCGACAAGGCTTCGCAGAGTGGAAGAAACTGCGGATACTTCTCAACGTCTGCGACGAGCGCGAACATGTTCTCGGGAGAATGGCGTACGGGGCGATGGTTTTCAAACTTGGGCATGATGTTCAGCTAATATCGGAAAAGCGTCAAGACAAGTGACAGTTCGCCGCGATTAGTCGAACCACCACTGGATACTTCTAATTTAGCCATAATCGAAGTCGATCAAGCTACAAGAACTGCGGGCTTGGCGGAAACCTGCGCTTCCCCAGACCCTTCGAAATCGGCGTATGGCAGTATGGATGACACGCTCAGACTGATAAGACATCTCAAAAAAGCTGGCGACATCGCCGAAAAAATAGAAGCACCGATGTTGGCATACTTGATCAGGATGGCCTTGGATGAGGCGAAGACCATAAGATTCAGCGCCACACCACCACCCACGTCGAGCAACTCAACCTAGGCGGGTCCTACTCCGCAGCAGCGAGGAGTTTCCGCGCACGAGCTTCCCGGAGACGCGCGAAGTCATCACCAGCGTGATGCGAAGAGCGCGTCAGGGGGCTGGAGGAAACCATCAGGAAGCCCTTGGAGTAGGCAACAGTCTCATAGGACTTGAATTCTTCCGGCGTGACAAACTTCTCGACTTTGTGATGCTTGCGCGTCGGCTGCAAATATTGGCCGATCGTCAGGAAATCGACATCTGCCGTACGCAGATCATCCATCAACTGCAAGACTTCGTTCCGCTCCTCGCCCAGCCCAACCATGATACCGGATTTGGTGAACATGGTCGGATCAAGCTCCTTCACGCGCTGCAAAAGGCGGATGGAGTGAAAATAGCGCGCACCAGGGCGTACCGTCAGATAGTTGCCCGGAACCGTTTCAAGGTTATGGTTGAAGACGTCCGGCTTGGCAGCCACAACACGTTCCAAAGCCCCCGGCTTCTTCAGGAAGTCAGGTGTCAGGATTTCGATCGTCGTCGAAGGGGAAGCCTCGCGGATGGCCCAGATGACCTTTTCAAAATGCTCGGCGCCACCATCATCCAGATCGTCACGATCCACAGAGGTGATCACCACGTGGCTGAGCCCCATCTGCTTGACGGCCTTGGCGACATTGGCAGGCTCTTCGAGGTCAAGAGCATTCGGCTTGCCGGTCGCCACGTTGCAGAAGGCACAGGCGCGCGTGCAGATCTCACCCATGATCATGAAGGTGGCATGCTTCTTGTCCCAGCACTCGCCGATATTGGGACAACCTGCCTCTTCGCACACAGTCACCAGTTTGTGGCTACGCACAAGCTCCCGCGTTTCCTGATAGCCCTTGGACGTGGGCGCCTTCACGCGGATCCATTCGGGCTTGCGCATGACCTCGGTATCCGGGCGATGCGCCTTCTCCGGATGGCGAACGCGCTTGGCATCATCACCGGACATGCGATCAAGAATTGTGACCATAGTAAAATTGCTTTCTAAACCAAAAAGGCTAGCGTCTCACGAGTTTTGCGACGAATAGCAGACCACAGGCGCCAAGGAAACCGCTTACGAGGCCACCCCAGACGCCGGGTTTAACCCAGATGCCTGCTCGTTCCAGGATCGCGGTGGCCAAAGCTGCCCCCACGACACCGATCACGATATTCATGAATACGCCGAAGCGCAGATCCATCAACATGCCCGCCAGCCAGCCGGCCAGACCGCCAACGATAATGGTTCCGAAGAAACCGAGACCTTCCATGCAGCGTCCTCCTTTGCGGACACGATATGGGCTTGGCCTCGCGCGGTTACAATGCCGCCCGAGGCCGATTTGGCATCAGGCATTCAGGACTTTGCCATAGGCGTCGAGAACGCTTTCCTTCATCATTTCCGAGAGTGTCGGATGCGGGAAAATCGTGTGCATCAGCTCTTCTTCGGTCGTCTCTAGGTTCATGGCGACAACGAAACCCTGGATAAGCTCGGTGACTTCCGCACCCACCATATGTGCGCCCAGAAGCTCGCCCGTCTTCTTGTCGAAGATGGTCTTGATCATTCCCTGATCTTCACCGAGAGCGATGGCCTTTCCGTTTGCCGCAAAGGAGTAACGGCCAACACGAATATCGCGGCCTTGTTCCTTCGCTTTGGCCTCTGTAAGACCGACGGAAGCAACTTGCGGGTTACAGTAGGTGCAACCCGGAATCTTGGCTTTGTCCATTGGGTGAACGCCCGGAACACCGGCGATCTTTTCAATGCAGATGACACCTTCATGCTCGGCCTTGTGAGCCAGCATCGGAGGACCGGCCACATCGCCGATTGCGTAGAGGCCCGGAATGTTCGTCTTGCCGTAGCCATCAATCACGATACAGCCACGATCGGTTTTCACGCCCAGCGCTTCGAGGCCGAGATTCTCGATATTGCCCTGCACGCCGACCGCAGAGATCAGGCGATCTGCAGTGATCTGTTGAACTTTGCCATCCTTGGTCTCGACATGAGCCGTAATGGAATTGGCACCCTTATCGACCTTGGAGACCTTGGCTTCCGTGATGATCTTGAGACCGCGCTTCTCGAGCTGCTTGCGCGCGAATGTAGAAATCTCGGCATCTTCGACCGGCATGATGTTTGCCATCAGCTCGACGACGGTGACGTCCACGCCCATGGAACGATAGAAAGATGCAAACTCGATACCGATGGCGCCGGAGCCCATGACAACGATCGACTTCGGCATGAAATCAGGCTTCATGGCTTCGAAATAGGTCCAGATCAATTTGCCGTCCGGCTCGATACCCGGCAGTGCGCGAGGACGTGCACCCGTAGCGACGATAATATGCTTCGCGGTGTACGTACCTTCACCCAACACACCCTTGGGAACCGGATTCTGCGGCTGAACGGCGGGCTTGGACGGCGCACCGACGACAATTTCGCCCGGCTTGGTGAGCTTCGCTTCACCCCAGATCACATCGATCTTGTTCTTCTTCATCAGGAACGCGACGCCGCCGTTCAGACGGGCGGAAACGCCACGCGAACGTGCAACCACATCCTTGACATCGGCCGTCATGGTGCCGTTGAGCGTCAAACCATAGGACTTTGCATGATTGGCGTGATCGAGGATTTCAGCAGATCTCAGCAACGCCTTCGTCGGAATGCAGCCCCAGTTCAGGCAGATACCACCCAGGTGCTCGCGCTCGACGATCGCCGTCTTCAAACCGAGTTGGGCAGATCGAATGGCCGTTACATAGCCGCCGGGGCCGGAGCCGATAATGATCACGTCATAGGATTGAGCCATGGGTGCTTCCACTCCTTCAGAACCTAATTCCCGCAAGCTTCTGGCTTGCCTTGTTGTTCTCTCGGGAGTGGAAGCGTTAGGCCCGGATCAGGCCTCTTCTGAGGCCAGCGGCTCCGCCCGCGTCAACATCCCGCTTATTTCATCCTTCAGGGTCATCCGGCGCTTCCGCAGATCCGCCATGTGGAAATCATCGCAGGGCTCGATGTTTGTCTCACCCAAATGAATTCGATGATTGACCTCGTCGTATTCCTTCGAAATCCGGTGAAAATGGCCGTCTGTTTCTCGCAGGTGGCGCATCTTGCCCAGATGCTCCGGAAATTCTTCTGCAAGCTGATGTGGCGTATGTGTCATGACTACCTCCGTCTGATGACTTCGGTACCCATGCTACCTTCTGCGGATTCCTACTCCTTGACCCTGATCAAACTTCTCAAGGACCTCACAGCCCAAGCATCACACGCACGACCGGCTCGATACCTCGACCGATAGCACGCGTATTCTCGGCATCCAGATGGATACCATCCAGCGGCGTCGTAACAGCAACAGAGCCCGCGTCGAAGAAACCGCAGCCTGTCTCATCCGCCAGGTCTCGATACAAAGTCGCCAGCATCGCCGACTCATCGAGCGAGCCACGAAACATGGCCGCAAAATGGGCATTCGCTGTCTCGCAGGTCTTCGGCGGCGAAACCAACAGAATATCCGGGGCGTCATAATCGAAGCCCCAGACATGATGGCGAACGAGATCAACGAGACGCTTCATACCGCTGGCCGCCAGATTGGCAGAGCCCGCGATGCCTCGCTTCATGTCGTTTGTGCCGAGCATGATCACCACGAGATCGACCGGCTTGTGCGTTTCGAGAAGGCTCGGGAGCAGCTTCGCCCCGTTTCTCTCGCAGTCGGCCAAATGATCATCATAGGCGGTGGTCCGGCCATTCAAGCCTTCAGCAATGACCCGGACACCATGTCCAAGCGATTTCTGCAATACGCTTGTCCAACGATCCTCATAGGCATGACGACCCAGGTTTACCGGGTCGTATCCCCATGTCAGGCTATCGCCAAATGCGAGAACGGATTTCATACCGCCGCCTTTCTGGTCTTAAACCAGCATGCCCATTGGGTTCTCGATGTAACGCTTGAACGCACCGATCAACTCGGCACCCAGTGCTCCATCGACCGCACGGTGGTCGGTTGAAAGCGTCACGGTCATGACGTTTGCAACCTTCATCTCGCCCTTTTTAACGACGACACGCTCTTCACCCGCACCAACCGCCAAAATGGTCGCATGTGGTGGGTTGACGACAGCGGCGAAGTTCTTCACGCCCATCATGCCCATATTGGAAACCGCGGTTGTACCACCCTGATATTCCTCGGGCTTCAGCTTCCGCTCCTTGGCGCGCTTGCCATAGTCCTTCATCTCGTTCGAGATCGCGGACAGGCTCTTGGTTTCAGCCTTACGAATGATCGGCGTGATCAAACCACCCGGAATGGAAACGGCAACGCCAACATCCGAATGCTTGTGCTTGACCATGGCGCTATCCGTCCAGGAGACGTTGGCATCCGGCACATCACGCAGAGCCAGTGCAAGCGCCTTGATCACCATGTCGTTGACCGAGAGCTTGTAGACCGGCTTGCCATCCTTCTCAGGTGCGGCAGCATTGAGCTGTGCACGCAGAGCGAGGAGAGCATCGAGTTCGCAATCCACGGAGACGTAGAAATGTGGGATCGTCTGCTTCGACTCCTGAAGGCGCTTGGCAATCGTCTTGCGCATGCCGTCATGCGGCACGAGTTCGTAAGAGCCCTGTTCGAACAGCTTGAGCACGGCTTCTTCCGATGTGCCCTTGGACGGAGCAGGCGCTGCGGCAGGTGCAGGAGCTGCAGCTGGTGCAGCCTTGGCAGAACCGCCGGCAACAGCCTTTTCGACATCCGACTTCACGACGCGGCCCTTCGGACCCGATCCGGAAACCTTGGCAAGATCGAGACCAGCTTCCTTGGCCAGACGTCGTGCAAGCGGGGAAGAGAATACCCGATCGCCGGAAGACGCAGGAGCCGATGCGGCCTCAGCCTTCGGCGCCGGGGCGGCAGCAGGTGCCGCCTCTGCCTTCGGAGCAGGCGCAGCTTCCGCCTTGGCAGCTGGAGCAGCAGAAGCGCTACCAGATGCAGCGGCGGAAACATCCTCGCCTTCCTCAGCAAGGATTGCGATCAGGGCATTGACCTTCACGCCTTCCGTGCCAGCAGGTACGACGATCTTGGCGACCACGCCCTCATCGACGGCTTCCACTTCCATGGTCGCCTTGTCGGTTTCGATCTCCGCGATGACATCGCCGGACTTGATCTTGTCGCCTTCCTTCACAAGCCACTTGGCGAGGTTGCCCTCTTCCATGGTGGGAGAGAGGGCAGGCATCGTGATATTGATCGGCATGAGCCTACCCTCCTCTTACTTGTAGCAAACAGCTTTGACGGCCTGAACCACTTCGCCGACGTTCGGCAGAGCGAGCTTTTCGAGGTTGGCCGCGTAAGGCATCGGCACGTCCTTGCCAGCAATGGTCAGGACCGGCGCATCGAGATAATCGAATGCTTCGCGCTGAACCGAGTTGGCAATAAAGTCACCGACGGACGACTGCGGGAAACCTTCCTCGATCGTAACGAGACGACCGGTCTTCTTGACGGATTCGATGACGGTCGGCAGATCCATCGGACGAATTGTCCGCAGATCGATCAATTCGACATCGATACCAGCCTTCTCCAGTTCAGCAACAGCCTTGACCGCATAGGTCATACCGATGCCCCAGGAAACCAGCGTCACATCCTTGCCCTTGCGATGAATGCGCGCCTTGCCGATCGGCAGGACGAAATCATCCAGCTTCGGCACGTCGAAAGACTGGCCGTACAGGATTTCGTTTTCCAGGAAGATCACCGGATTCGGGTCACGAATCGCGGCCTTCAGAAGACCCTTCGCATCAGCAGCCGTATAGGGAACGACGACCTTGAGGCCCGGAATGTGGCTATACCAAGCGGCATAATCCTGGCTGTGCTGGGCGGCGACGCGGGCAGCAGCACCGTTAGGGCCGCGGAACACCATCGGCGCACCCATCTGGCCACCGGACATATAGAGCGTCTTCGCAGCAGAGTTGATGATCTGGTCAATCGCCTGCATGGCGAAGTTGAAAGTCATGAACTCAACGATCGGCTTCAGACCAGCCATTGCGGCGCCGACCCCGACGCCAGCAAAGCCATGCTCGGTGATCGGAGTATCAATAACGCGGTTTGCGCCGAACTCCTGAAGCAGACCCTGGGTGACCTTATAGGCACCCTGATATTCGGCAACCTCTTCGCCCATGACGAATACGTCGGGATCCCGGCGCATTTCTTCTGCCATGGCATCGCGGAGAGCTTCGCGAACGGTGGTCGACACCATTTCCGTCCCAGCTGGGATATCGGGATCAGCGGCGACATCAACCTTCGGCTGGGCAGGAACCTTGCTGTCAGCAGCAGCGGTAGGCTCATCCGCACTTTCGCGCGCTTTGCCACCCGATGCATCAGAGGTTGCAGCAGGCGTATCGGCGTCAGCCTTCGGCGCAGCAGCCACGGCATCGGCACTTTCGCCGTCTTGCAGAAGAACCGCGATTGGCGTGTTGACTTTCACGTTTTCGGTACCGGCAGCAATCAGCAACTTGCCGATGACGCCCTCGTCGACAGCTTCCACTTCCATGGTCGCCTTGTCGGTCTCGATCTCGGCAATCACATCACCCGAGGTGACCTTGTCACCTTCGTTCTTGAGCCACTTCGACAGAGTGCCTTCTTCCATGGTCGGAGAGAGGGCGGGCATAAGGATATTGATAGGCATGGGTTCCCTCCCCGATTAGAGCAGAATGTCGGTGTAGAGCTCGGAAACATCCGGCTCCGGATCGCTCTGTGCGAAATCGGCGCTGTCTGCGACGATATCACGGACGTCCTTGTCGATCGCCTTCAACTCATCTTCGGTCGCCCAGCCTTTTTCGAGCAGGCGCGTGCGTACCTGCTCGATCGGATCGTGCTCGGAGCGCATCTTCTGGACTTCGTCCTTCGAACGATACTTCGCCGGGTCCGACATCGAGTGGCCGCGGTAGCGGTATGTCAGCATTTCGAGGATGATTGGGCCCTTGCCAGAGCGGCAATGTTCCATCGCCTCGTCGGCCGCAGCCTTGACGGCGCGAACATCCATGCCATCGACCTGATAACCGGGAATGCCGAAGGACGCACCACGCTGGGAGAAGTCCGTCTGCGCGGAAGCGCGCGCGACCGAGGTGCCCATGGCGTAGCGGTTGTTCTCGATCACGTAGATGACCGGCAGCTTCCACAGGTTGGCCATGTTGAAGCTTTCATAGACCTGACCCTGGTTGGCAGCGCCATCACCGAAGTAGGCGATCGAAACGTTGTCATTGCCGCGATACTTGTTGGCAAAGCCAAGACCTGTACCGAGAGAGACCTGCGCACCGACGATGCCGTGGCCGCCATAGAAATGCTTTTCCTTGGAGAACATGTGCATGGAGCCGCCCTTCCCCTTGGAATAGCCGCCCCGACGCCCCGTCAACTCTGCCATGACACCGCGTGCCGTCATGCCGGTTGCCAGCATATGACCGTGGTCGCGGTAACCGGTGATGACCTGGTCACCTTCCTTCATCGCCATCTGCATGCCGATGACGACAGCTTCCTGGCCGATGTAAAGGTGACAGAAACCGCCGATGAAGCCCATGCCATAAAGCTGGCCGGCCTTTTCCTCAAAGCGGCGGATGAGCAGCATCTCGCGATAGGCGCTCAGCTCGTCGTTCTTGTTGAATTCGGCGATGGTTCCGCCGTTGAAGTCTTTCTTTGCAGGCTTCGCAGCCGCCTTACGGACGGGTGCGGACGCGGATTGCTTCGGCGCCATTCATAACCTCCCTGCGCGTTTGTTTGGTTGCGCGTACCATAGGGAAGAATTCACGCCTCAGCAATGCCATAAATGCATGGCTCACATGATAATCAACTATCTGAAATCACTAAGAAAAAGTTGATTTAACCAATTTTAGGTTAATTCAGAAATAGCTGCGAAAAACGGTGATCTCGTCTTTGCGAGAAACATTGAGCTGGTATCGCGCAATTTCGTCCAGCATGTCTTTTTCCAGCGAACCGTCGCTCAACAGGCGAACCTGCCGTTCCAAAGCCTCCCGCTTTGCTACCAGCTTTTCAAGCGCAACAGCTCTCTCCACCCGAGTACGCTCGAATTTCTCCGTGGCGATCAGTCCAAGATCACCATGAATGGAATGATAACTGAAATAGGAGACGAAGGCGATGGTAATAGCGGGAAGGACCAAACGCCCCAGTTTTCGCTCTTTATGATGCTTGGTCCACATATCGATTTCCTGACACGCATTACGGTCTGCAGATTGCCAGAGTTTGCTTAATCAATCGTTGACCATGAATGTCAGCGGGACGCGGACAACAAAAAAGGCGGCAACCGCAATGGGTTGCCGCCTCGAAATCGTGACCGGAAGACCGAATTATGCGCGCAGGATCGAACGACCTGCGTAGGCCGCCTGCGGGCCCAGCATTTCTTCGATACGAATCAGCTGGTTGTACTTAGCAATACGGTCGGAACGTGAGAGCGAACCCGTCTTGATCTGTCCGCAGTTGGTCGCGACGGCGAGATCGGCAATCGTCGAATCCTCGGTTTCGCCAGAGCGGTGTGACATGACGGCAGTGTAGCCAGCCTTATGCGCCGTTTCCACAGCATCCAGAGTCTCGGTGAGTGAGCCGATCTGGTTGACCTTCACGAGGATTGAATTGGCAACGCCCATCTTGATGCCGTCACGCAGACGCGACGAGTTGGTGACGAACAGATCGTCTCCTACAAGCTGAACCTTGCTACCGATCTTGTCGGTCAGGTATTTCCAGCCGTTCCAGTCGTCTTCCGCCATGCCGTCTTCAATGGAAATGATCGGATACTTGGCGGCAAGCTCGGCCAGATAATCAGCCATAGCCTCCGGCTCGAGCGTGCGACCCTCGCCTTCCATGACGTATTTTCCGTCCTTGAAGAATTCAGTAGAAGCGCAGTCGAGTGCCAGCTGCATATCGTCGCCCGGACGATAGCCAGCCTTTTCGATCGACCTCATGATGAAATCGAGCGCTTCTGGTGCACTCTTGAGGCCGGGCGCGAAACCACCTTCGTCACCGACGTTGGTGTTGTGGCCCTGTGCCGACAGTTCCTTCTTGAGAACGTGGAAGACTTCGGAGCCCATGCGTACGGCGTCGCGGATGTTTTCCGCACCGACCGGCATGATCATGAATTCCTGGAAATCGATCGGATTGTCGGCATGCGCACCGCCGTTGATGATGTTCATCATTGGAACCGGCAGCAGGCGGGCGTTCGGGCCACCGACATAACGGAAGAGCGGCAGGCCAGAGGCTTCTGCAGCGGCCTTTGCAACGGCAAGCGAAACACCGAGGATAGCATTCGCACCGAGGCGAGATTTGTTCGGGGTGCCGTCGAGCTCACGCATCAGGTTATCGATGAGGATCTGGTTTTCAGCGTCGTGACCGCCAACAGCATCAAAAATCTCGCCGTTGACGGCTTCGACAGCCTTCTCGACACCCTTGCCGAGGTAACGCTTGCCACCGTCGCGAAGCTCGACCGCTTCATGTGCACCCGTGGATGCGCCGGAGGGAACAGCCGCACGGCCCATGCTGCCGTCTTCGAGGTGGACATCAACTTCAACGGTCGGGTTGCCACGGCTGTCGAGAATTTCGCGCGCGATAATGTCCGTAATAGCTGTCATAAGCTCATCCTGTGCTGTGCGGTGAAAGTATGTGCCTGTCTTACCCAACAAGGCAGAAAATACAATGGCACGCGTATGACAGCTCGATATTCAAGCTGCCATTGGGCGCCACTAAGCAGAACGCTTGGCTACGCCATCAAAGGCCATCAATGTTTCCAGCAAACGCGGAAGGTCCTGAAGCTTGACCATGTTCGGTCCGTCAGAAGGTGCATTGTCGGGATCCTGATGGCTTTCGATGAAGACGCCGGCAACACCGACGGCCACAGCGGCGCGCGCCAGTGTTTCGACGAATTCGCGCTGTCCGCCAGTGGAGCCACCCTGCCCGCCCGGCTGCTGAACGGAGTGGGTTGCATCGAAGATGACCGGCGAGCCCATGGCAGCCATGATGGGCAATGAACGCATGTCGGATACAAGCGTGTTATAGCCAAAAGAAGCGCCTCGTTCGCACAGCATGACGTTCGGATTACCGCTCTCCGTGAACTTGGCCTGCACGTTCTTCATATCCCAAGGGGCCAGGAACTGCCCTTTCTTCACATTGATCGCACGACCTGTCTTGGCTGCAGCAACGAGAAGATCCGTTTGCCTGCAAAGGAAAGCAGGAATCTGCAGAACATCGACGACCGGCGCGACCTCTGCACACTGCTCTTCGGTATGGATATCGGTCAGGACCGGAAAGCCAAACTCCTTCTTGAGGTCGCCGAAGACCTCAAGCGCCTTCTCCAGGCCGATACCCCGCTTGCCGGAAAGGGACGTCCGATTGGCCTTGTCGAAGGAGCTCTTGTAGACGAGCCCGATACCCAGCTTGTCAGTGATCTCCTTGATCGAACCTGCCATCATGAAGGCGTGGTCGCGGCTTTCCATCTGGCACGGCCCGCAAATGAGCGAGAGAGGCTTTGCATTGGAAAACTCGACGCGGGATTTGCCTTCGCCTACGGCAACCACGGAATTCGCGACAACACTCATAAGCTTATCCTTCCCGGCGTCAGCCGCTTGCTCGGCTTGAGGCGTCGGCAAATTGCTGAAAGCTTCAGGCCTTTTCGATTCGGGCATCGTACAGTCCGGATATCACCCAAGAATGGCACCGATGCGCTCGCGCGGTGCATAACAGTCGAGCGTGTAACTGTCACCACTGGAAATGGATGCCACTCTCACCTCGTTCGATCGAGCAGCAAATGGTGCGTATAGGTCTCGATAACGAAGCTGAAGGGCATCGAATCCGGCTTGTGCAGGACCGCGTGATGTCGAAGAACGAAGTACGGCATGGGTTCTGGTGGACACCAGAGGATTTCGCTCTGCAATGTTCTCCGAGTAAACTGTAAAGCCTGCACGACCCGGCCAAACGGCACATTTGTTTGAGCCAAACACTCTTTCATCTGGATGGTCAGCGCGTCTGGCCGATACCAGTTGTGAGCCTCGGAAAGAACCAGTCCATCGCGCATCAGCTGAACCTTGCGATACTCGATTTCTTCGCCGTCGCTTAACCCGAGAGCGGCCACAAAATAGGTTGGAGGCAATGCCACTATCGAGTCAACGCGCTTCGCATAGCTTCTCTCACGCAGCGAGAAACCTCGCAAATCGCACCAGACATCGAGTGCCTGTGTTGCGCTGTTATATTGCATGAGATGCTGATCAAGCTCTTCAACCCGGAGGAGCGACGCACCCTTCGCAGCCACGGTCGTTGATATCGGGAGCGTCTTGACTTGCGCAGGGTTCATCTCGCAACGACCTTGTCAATCGTAAACATCAGGCTTGGACAAATTCCACAATGCATCCCTGTCCTTGCGCCGGCGCGATGATAAGGCGCTCGCCGCTGCTCTCATGCGGAATTGATGCTTCTTGTAGCGCGGCGCGGGTTTCTGCAATGTTCCTGACGCGGAACCGAATGCCGATCCCGCGGAGACCTGTGGGATACCTTGGAGTGTGGTCTAATTCGGGGGCAATTTCCATCGCGACCTCGACGTCACAATTGCCCAGCGGGAACACATGCTTGTGATCCTTTGCCTGCGCGTGAACGCCAAGCATCGTTGCCAGATTTTCAATTCCCTTGGGCGCCTCTGCGGCGAGGAAGAGAGCGCCAAGTCCGAGCGCACCATTTCTATGCTCTACGGACGGCCCCGCAGTTGGTAATGCCGCATTCACTCGTTGGCACGTGAAAGCGAAGAAGCTCGAGGAATCGAGATCGGCAAAGGCCAGTCGAAAGCTGGCAACCGAAGCGCTACCGTTCTCATCAACGACCGTACGCGAAAAGTCCAGGCGATTCCCGGCGCTGATCCCGGATTGCCGGAAGCGTTCATCATCCGTCACCGCATCCGTCGAACGCAAAACAAAAGCAGAAAAACCTTCACGAGCTCCGGCTTGCCGAAACGTACGATCTTTTTCGACGAAGCAGTTTCCTGCAGTAATGCTCTGGCCTGCGAGAGCCTCATCTTGAACGGCAAGTGGCTCAAGATAGGTTCCGTCGCTGAAAAAGACACAGGCATTGGACGTGCCGAAAGGATGGAACGCGTCCGGCGCCACGGTAAAGCCAAGCTCCTGCCAACGCTTGCGCGCGCCAACCAGCGATTCGACCGGCAAGACCAGATGATCGATGTTCGGAGTAGTCAAAAAAGAAGCTCCTGTCGGTAACACGGCCTGCAACCCACCATTATCCATGTGTTTCTGCAAGCTATATTTGCCGTGAACCTCTTGCGGAACACATATGGAACAGATAGTGTCTGTTCTGGATTTGTTTCCCAACAGGATGACGACGCATGTTGACACGTAAACAGCAGGAACTGCTTCTTTTCATTCATGCACGGATGAAGGAGTCGGGCGTGCCGCCGTCATTTGACGAGATGAAAGATGCTCTGGATCTCGCCTCCAAGTCGGGAATTCACCGCTTGATCACTGCTCTTGAAGAAAGAGGCTTTATCCGTCGGCTGCCCAACCGCGCCCGGGCGCTGGAGGTTATCAAGCTGCCCGAGCCCTTCGGTGCAACGCCTGCGACACCCAAACGCGGCTTTTCGCCAAGCGTCATCGAGGGATCGCTTGGCAAAGTGCAGCCGCCTTCACCTGCTCCGGTGCAGTCAAAACCCGCAGAAGAGGATAGCCAGTCCGCATCGGTTCCTGTCATGGGGCGCATCGCCGCTGGCGTGCCGATCTCTGCGATTCAGAACAATACCCATGCCATCAGCGTTCCATTGGAAATGCTTGGGCCGGGAGAACACTACGCGCTCGAGGTCAAGGGTGATTCGATGATCGAGGCAGGGATCCTGGACGGCGACACCGTAATCATTCGAAACGGCACGACAGCCAGCCCCGGCGATATCGTCGTAGCACTTGTGGACGACGAGGAAGCGACGTTGAAGCGTTTTCGCCGCAAAGGCGCATCGATCGCGCTCGAAGCTGCGAACCCCGCTTACGAAACGCGCATCTTCCCGCCAGACCGTGTCAAGGTACAGGGCAAGCTGGTGGGCCTCATTCGGCGCTATCACTGAACCCGAAGTCGACGGATAGTCTCGTCGTCCAACGGCTGGAATGTGTTGGTTCGCCAGTCGTAGAGACGGTGCAACTGCCAAGGTCTTTCGTTGCCCTGAAGCGCAGACTCCAGCATCCAGGAACCTGGATGAGGCTGACCGTTAAACCAAATTTCAATGGAGCCTGTCTGCTTCAGTTTTGAACCCGTCAGGAGCAACGCACCAGAGCGGCATTGTGTAAAGGGCGAGCCGGATACGACGACGATGTCAGACTTATCGCACGCATATCCTGTGAGGCGTGTGTCACTCACGATCGTAACTCTGGCACCTGATGGACTGCGTCCGATGCAAATCAGATTTTTGACGCAAGAGAAGCGCGGCATTTGAAGCGGCGGCAAACGGTCTATTGCCAATGCTATGTCGATGAGCGCGATCTCTTTGCTCGTCAATACATGACGCGGTGTCTTCCCTGAAACCGTTCCTGTTACTGGCCCGTTTGATTCTGGTGCCGCCTCGCGCTTACCCAGATCTACCCTCGTCACGACCGGCATCACGAGTTCCTCAAGGCCCAGCGCGTTCTTCCATTGTTTGAATACGAACTCGGATGGTCTTTCCGTCGTGACGGATGCCGACGTCCCACTTAAGAGCGCCGCCATTCTTCCATCCTCTGCAATTATGAGATCGGGTCTGGACGGCTCCATCAGTCCGTTGACACACACTGAAGCCACAAGAATGACGAGGCCAAACCATCGCAGTCGTGTCCGCAAGAGCGAGAAGATGATGAGACCGGCGGTGGCAACAGGCAAAAGCCAGCTTGCGGCACGCCCCGTTTCTATATTTCCGCCCCAAGAGGCCACCTCCAGGGCCACCGCGATTACCAGCTTCAAGCCAAGAGACATGATCATGAAGAACGGTTGATCGAGCCCGAAGGGCATCAGAAGCATGCCGATGAGTCCCGAAGGCATGACAATGAGGGAGATGATGGGCATGGTCGCAAGATTGGCAGCGAGGCCATAGGCAGTCAGCTGATTGAAATGCGCAATGGAAAAGACCGCAGTTGCCAATCCTCCGATCAGGGATGTCATCAACGTCCCGCCCAGAACCCGAGAGACGCCGGACAAAAGGCTACGAAATGAAATGCCGGAAACGAGCGCCTGATCGGACTCATGAGCGCGATCAGCCCAGATGCGATAGCAGGCAAGCAGAGCAGCAGTCGCAGCAAACGACATCTGGAAACTGGCGCCCATGACACTGGATGGGTGAAGAACGATGATCACCAACGCCGCCAGGGCGATGTTGTGCATACTCAACGAAGGGCGGTTGAAGAGGATGGCAATCAGAAGAATCGCCATCATGATGTATGCTCGTTCAGCTGATACGCCGAAACCGGAGATGCAATAATAGGCCGTCACCATCAGAAGCGCACCGAATGCGCTGACTTTTTTGACAGGTAAACGCGCTGAAACGCCCGGCAGCATAACGAGCACGGTTCGTAGGCCGACAAAAAAGATTCCCGCAGCGAGCGCCATGTTCAGGCCGGATATGGCGACGATATGGGCTAGCCCAGATGATCTGAGAGCCTCCACGACCGTTGGCGAAATCGCTCGTCGCTCATCCGTTACGATGGCAGCCGCAAATGCCCCCTCATCGCCGGGATTAAGTTGCCGAATACGATCGCCAACATAGCTGCGCAATGCGAAGGCAAACTGCACGGCCTGCTGCCAAACCCCTATTGCTTCCCGAGCACCCAGTATCTCGGGGCTGCCGTAGAAAAAGCCCGTTACACCAATGCCGTCGAAATAGGCCGGAAAGCTGAAATCGCTCAAACCGGGAAGCGCCGGCCCTGACGGCGGCGTCAATCGCGCGCGCCCCCGCACGACAGCGCCGGTCTGCAAAGGGTCTGTCTTGCCGCGCACGATCAGCGCCACACGTTCAGGGGCGCGCTTCAGCTTCGGTCCAGAGGTCTCCAGGATGTTGAGGACGTAGCGCCAACGCTGGTCGCCGACAGCTTCGCGACGCTCGACAACTCCGGTCACAGTCGTCGTGACCGGGCTATCGAGAATGATTGTCGCAAGCCGGTCGGATTCGAATCTGGCGAGCAGCATCCCCCCTGCCAGAAGACCGGGAATGGCAGCAGCAAGTGACAGCTTTTGATAGCCCGCTCGCCCCAACAGACATGCCGCAGCAAGAAGGAGGCAGGCTGACCAGAGTTGGACCAAAGGAGGTTCAAACGGAAGTGCAAACCAGATTGCCGCACCGGTGCCCAGAGCGACGGGCAGAAAAAGGAAAACGTGTCCAAAAGACACCTCTTCGGCCCATATACGCTGGTACCAAGGTTTCTTGCTTTCAACAGCAGGCGGCGGCTTATAGCGGTCATTCGATGACGGACGCGTTGGGAGTTGTGGCGAGGCGGTCTTCTCCCGAGATGCATCGGCCAAGTGCACCCAGATTTGAGTCGCCTCTCTAGGGCGGCGAAAACGTAAGAATGCACGCCCAACAAGTGCCCGATCCACTATATGCTGCCTTGAAAATCGCTTGCTAAGTTAAATATGAAGGGCAGACTGCATGTGGTGAACGGGCGCGTCAATCGGCGTCAAACCAAACTTGTTGGCTAAATCTGTGTTGGATCGATTTAATTCAACATATTCGCGGGGCACCCTCTTTACTGTCTCGACGTGAGGTCGTTAAGCCCTACTTTCGCGGTGCACAAAACATCATGTCGAGCGCTTGGCAGGGGCTGCGAGATCATATAGCTAATTGCACAGCTTCAGTTTTTCCTGGCGCGTCCTGCGCCGTTCCGCCCATCGGAGGATCAGTATGACGGACACAAATGCACATCTTGGACTAGGCGATAAGAAGGTTGACCTTCCGGTGCGCAAGGGCACGATCGGGCCGGACGTTCTGGACATTGGCGCGCTCTACAAGAACACCGGCACCTTCACCTACGATCCCGGCTTTACGTCGACTGCATCCTGCGAATCCAAGATCACCTTCATCGATGGCGATGAAGGCGTACTTCTGCATCGCGGCTACCCGATCGAACAACTCGCAGAGCATGGCGACTTCCTGGAAACCTGCTACCTGCTGCTCTACGGCGAACTGCCAACAGCTGCTCAGAAGAAGGATTTCGACCACCGTGTAACCCATCACACGATGGTGCATGAGCAGATGAGCCGTTTCTTCACCGGCTTCCGCCGTGACGCTCACCCAATGGCCGTTATGGTCGGCACTGTTGGCGCCCTTTCCGCCTTTTATCACGACTCGACGGATATCACGGACCCGCATCAGCGTATGGTTGCATCTTTGCGCATGATCGCAAAGATGCCGACGATTGCTGCAATGGCCTATAAGTACCACATCGGCCAGCCCTTCGTGTATCCGCAAAACAATCTCGATTATGCCTCGAACTTCCTGCGTATGTGCTTTGCCGTACCGTGCGAGGAATACAAGGTTAACCCTGTTCTTGCCCGCGCCATGGACCGGATTTTCATCCTTCATGCCGATCACGAGCAGAACGCTTCGACCTCGACGGTTCGCCTCGCCGGTTCGTCTGGTGCTAACCCGTTCGCCTGTATCGCTGCTGGCATTGCTTGCCTCTGGGGTCCTGCACACGGTGGCGCGAACGAGGCAGCGCTCAACATGCTTCAGGAAATCGGCACTCCGGACCGTATTCCCGAATTCATCGCTCGCGCGAAGGACAAGAACGATCCGTTCCGCCTGATGGGCTTTGGACACCGCGTGTACAAGAACTACGATCCGCGCGCCAAGATCATGCAGAAGACCACGCATGAAGTGCTGGCGGAACTTGGCCATTCGGACGATCCGCTGCTGCAGGTCGCGATGGAACTGGAAAAGATCGCATTGACGGACGAGTACTTCATCGAGAAGAAGCTCTACCCGAACATCGACTTCTATTCCGGCATCACGCTGAAGGCCATGGGCTTCCCCACCACCATGTTTACCGTGCTCTTCGCACTGGCCCGTACAGTGGGCTGGATCGCTCAGTGGGCGGAAATGATCGAAGATCCGCAGCAGCGCATCGGTCGTCCGCGCCAGCTCTACACCGGCGCGCCGAAGCGCGACTACCTGCCGCTGTCCAAGCGCTGAACGGCGTATCTGACATGAGAAAAAGCCCGCCATTCGATCGAATGGCGGGCTTTTTTGTCATTGGAGCTTCTGATCTGAGGAACGAACGATGTGAAATTCCCGCGGAACTCCGACCCGGCACAAGGTCAAACAGGAAGCTTGTTTTGCTTTGCGAGCAGATCCAGTACAACCCTGGCTCCGGCGAGACCCGGAGGAGTGTCGGTCGCAAGCTTCGCCCAGACTTCGTCGAACCCGCTCTGCATTGCCCGCAATTGGGGCGTGTCGCGCGACAGCACCTCCGCCCAGCGCGCAAAGTAGCCAGGGCGTAAAAGATCATTCAGGTGTTCCGGAATGACAGGTTTGTCCGCGATGAGATTGGGCAAGGCGGCTGACCACACCTTGATCCGTGACAGAAACAGCTGCATCAACAGATCCGTCTTGTACATGGAAACGGTTGGGACACCGCACAGTGCAAGCTCCAGCGTCACGGTCCCAGAGGCGGCAAGAGCCATATCCGCCTTGGCAAAAGCGTCCCATTTCTCCTGCGGAGTCCGCGTGACCGTTGGCTTAACGCTCCAGCCCGCAAGCAGCGATTCGACGAGAGCATGTTGACGCGAAACCGTTGGAAGAAGAAAGGTCGCCGACGGATTGCGGCTACGGATGAGGTCGGCCGTGTCCTTGAGAATTGGCATCAGGCCCTTGATCTCGGTGGACCGCGACCCCGGCAAAAGCAGAACGCATGGACCGGAGCCGTGACCAGTGACTTGATTTTCTGCCAAAATCTGGCGCTGCTCACGCACGCGCTTAACGTTCGGATCCGCCGTTAATCGATGGCCGATAAACGTTGTCTTCGGTCCACCCAGGCGAACCATCTCTTGTGGTTCAAAGGGCAGGACAGCAAGCACGTGATCGACATATCCCAGCATCGCCTGGGCGCGGTACTCTTTCCAGGCCCACACGCTTGGACAGACATAATTCACGATGGGCAAGCCCGGCAGTTTCGCGCGGACATGTTTGGCGACACGATGGGTGAAGTCTGGACTATCGACAATGACCAGCAGGTCAGGCCTGGCTTCAACTATTCTGTCGGCAGTCTGCCGTATGCGGCGCAGAAGCTGCGGCAACCGCTTCAGAACCTGCGTTATTCCCATGATGGAAAGTTCAGAATAGTCAAAGAAGGACCGGAGCCCTTGTGCCTCCAGCGCATCCCCGCCAACCCCCACGAGTTCGATCGTGCCGCCGTGTTCTGCACGCAGATAATGCATGAGATCGGCAGCGAGGAGATCCCCAGACACTTCACCCGCAACCACCGCGACCTTGAGTTCTCTTCCGTTCACGGCAGTCCCAACCCATCCAATCCCAGATCAACGCCAGCGATGAAAAGACCATGTTGCTCAGCAAGTTCCCCAGCCGCAGCCCGCTCGACAATCAGCGAGCGCCCTGCCTCAACGGCAACCCCTGCCAGACCCGCGGCCGAGAGTGCTGCAATCGTCGACAGACCAATCGTTGGAAGATCTGCACGCAGATCCTGCTGAGGCTTGCAGAGTTTTACAAGCACACCATTCTTCCGTTGGGATATGCGTCCTGATCGACGCAGGTCAGCGACACGGGAAAGCATTGAGTCCGTGCCCTCTGCACCCTCCAGGGCGATGATACGGCCACCAACGCAAACAGCCCCCTGCCCGATATCCAGCCGACCGAGAGCGCTTGCTGCATCTACTCCGGCCTTGATATCTATCCGATCCTGATCCGTCAAAGCTGGACCATGTAGCAACCCGGTTTGCGCAAGAAGATCAGGGGCAATTTCATGGACGCCGCAAACACGGCAACCCATGCCCTCAAAGATGCCGATGACCATCCGCAGGACAGCGTCATCTCCGCCGTTGATCAGCGTCCTCACAATCGAAGGCAAGCGAAAAACCACCCGCAACGTCGGGTGAATACTGCCCCAATCTGGCCTCTTGTGAACACCGCCAGACATGACAACGCGGCCGATCCCTTCGCGCCGGACGATCTGCTCAATCAGGCGCGCATCGCCAATGCCTGCAATTTGAGTGGAGAAGCCCGAAAAGTCAGCATCCGCTTCGTTGCTGAGCGCGATGATATAGGGATCATCCTGCGCTCGGCGCGCTGCCTCGGCCACATACAGAGGGAGGAAACCACGCCCTGCTATGATGGCGAGCCTACCTTTTTGGCCTCCACCACCGACCATAGACACCGGCTCAAGCCTTCCCGCGATACGGAGACGAAATGGCGCGATCACTCTCGGCACAGATGAAGTCAATCACCTCGAGCGCCTCAGGGCAGTCCAGATAGTCGTTCCGCAACGCAGCGGCATTGCTGCGAACGGAACCCTCAGCCTCGAAAATATCTTTGTAGGCTCGCCGCACCTTGTGAATGACGGCCCGCTCTATGCCTGCACGCGTCATCCCCACAACGTTAAGGCCGCCGAGAATTCCGGGATTGCCGTTCAACATTCCATAGGGAATGACATCGTAGTTGACCGCAGAAAGCCCACCAATAAAGGCCTGCCTGCCAATCCTTGTGAATTGGTGCACTGCACATCCACCGCTCAGGATAGCGCGATCTCCCACAATGACGTGCCCAGCAAGCATGACATTGTTGGACAGGATGATATTGTTGCCGAGACGGCAATCGTGGGCAACATGCGAATTGGCGAGAAACAGGCAGTCATCTCCGACGCTCGTTATGCCACCGCCACCCACGGTACCGGAATTCATCGTTACGCCTTCACGAATCGTGCAACGCGCTCCGATGACAAGTTTCGAATCCTCACCGGCTTCATGCAGGCTCTGCGAAACACCACCGATAACGGCCATCGGATGGATACGGCAGTCGGCGCCAACTTCCGTAAATCCGTCGACCACGGCATTCGAAATGATGTGAACGCCATCTTTCAGGACAACGCGCGAGCCCACTCTTGAAAAGGGACCGACAACAACGTTCTCACCAATGACTGCGCCATCCTCGACAACAGCGAGCGGGTGAATACGTGCACTTGAAGCTATCGAACTCATTCAGCTTCCTTCGGGCGCATCATGGCGCCGATATCTGCTTCGGCGACGAGCACATCGTCAACCAGAGCATCGCAGTGGAACTTCCAGATGTTACCACGCTGTTTCTGCTTCTGAACCCGGATTTCAACGCGGTCGCCAGGAACAACCGGCTTACGGAAGCGAGCATTGTCAATTGTCATGAAGTAGACGAGATTGCCGCCAGCACCCTGCTTCCGCGCACAGATGGCGCCAGCCGTTTGCGCCATAGCTTCCACGATCAAGACGCCGGGCATTATGGGTCGAGTCGGAAAGTGCCCCTGAAAATGAGGCTCGTTGACCGTGACATTCTTGATACCAACTGCGCTATCGTCACCATTGATATCAACGATCTTATCAACAAGGAGAAACGGATAGCGATGAGGCAAGAGCTCCATCAGTTCCATGATGTCGACTGAATCCAGCACGTGCTGCGACTCTTCAGCCATTATTTTCACCCTTCTTCTTCAAGCGACCTTCGGCACGCACCATGATCTCCGCCGATTCTCGCAAAAAATCGCCCAGGGGACGCGCAGGCATTCCACCATATTTTGCACCGGCAGGAACGGGTGTAATCACGCCGCTCATTCCCGCGATCTGGGCACCATCACCAATGGAAATATGCCCATTTACCCCAGCAGCACCGCCTATTTGGACTCCACTGCCGATCACCGTCGACCCTGCAACCCCGACACCACTCGCCATCGCCGTATGCCGGCCGACCCGCACATTATGGCCGATCTGAACGAGATTATCGATCTTGGTGCCCTCGCCAATGACCGTATCATCCATCGCACCACGATCAATCGTTGTGTTGGCGCCAATTTCGACATTGTCCTGAATGATCACACGGCCAATCTGAACGATCTTCACCATGCCGGTTGCACTGGGCGCAAAGCCGAATCCGTCCTGTCCGATGCGAGCGCCAGAGTGAATGATCACGTTGTTGCCGATAAAGGTGCAGGCAAGCGTAACATTGGACGCAATAGAACAGCCCCGACCAATCTTGACGCCGGGTCCGATGGTCACGCTAGAACCAATATGCGTGCCAGCTCCAATCTCAACGCCAGCACCAATGACGGCAAATGGCTCAATGCTAACATCCGCCTCAAGACGCGCGGTCGGATCGACATGGGCAGATGGCGAAATGCCCGATGTTTGAACCTGCGTCGGCCGCAATGCCGCTGGATACAAAAGCGAGGCCATCAACGCAAATGAGGTTTGGGGCGACGTCGCACGCAGAATGGAAATTCCGGCTGGGACATAACCCTCAAGTCCTGAGCCGCAGATGATGGCGGTGGCAGCACAGGTTTCCAGTTCGGCCCGGTACTTCCTGGATGCAATGAAGCAAACATCGCCTTCCTTGGCACGATAAACAGGCGAAACACCCCTGATGATCGAGCTACCAGCACCTTCATCCACGAGTTCAGCCTGACACCGGTTTGCGAGCTCGCGCAAACTGAACGCCTCAGAAGGCGGAAAGAAAGAATGTCTATCCATGAAGTCAAGCTCCCGAAGAGCAATCGGCCCTCTTTCGAGGGCCGACAAGATCAGAACTGGTTCGCCATGCTGAAGCGGAAGCGCTGTTCCTGATCGTAGTCTTCCTTCATGACCGGAACCGCGTAGTCGAAGCGCAGAGCTCCGAACGGAGAGGCCCAGGTGATGCCTGCGCCCACAGATGCGCGCCATGCAGAGCTCGTACCCTGGATACCGGCTGTATTGGCAACTTCGTTGCCGTAAAGCGTACCCGCATCTGCGAAAAATGCTGCGCGCAGACCAAAGTCTTCCGGAACAACCGGCAACGGAGCGGTGACTTCCGCAGAAGCAGTGAAGTAGGTCGTACCACCGATCGTGTCACCATTGCGCATACGAGGACCGATACCATCGTTCTCGAAACCGCGAACCTGACGGCCGCCCAGCGTAAACTGGTCAAACACATTCAGTTTGTCGCCTGTTGCAACAACATGGCCCGCACCAACAGACAACTGACCGATGAGGTCCATTTCATCCGAAAGCGTGTGGAAGTAACGAGCGCGACCATAGATCTTGTAGAACTCGGAATCGCCACCGAGACCGGCATATTCATGCGTAACCGTTGCATAGATGCCCTGACGCGGGAGCGTCATGCTATCCAGCGTGTTGTATGTCAGCGTCTGCGAAACGGACGACTGGACATAGGTACCGCCATTCACGAGATCCAGATACGGACGCGACAGGCTCGTCTTCCAGTCGCCATCACCGCTATACTGGATTTCTTTGTAGTTATACCGGAATGTCGTCGCCAGTTCTTCCGTGATCGGGGCCGTCACACGCAGCGTAAAGCCCTGCTCTTCATAGGTATAATAGTCGTTCGAAGAGGTCTGGCTCTTGAAAACGTCAAAGCCAGCAGCAAGGCGATAGCCAAGGAAGTAAGGTTCAGTGAAGTTCAAGGAGTAGGTGCGCGAGCTATCCTGACCACCACCGGCAGCGACACGAATGTACTGACCGCGACCCAGGAAGTTCTTTTCCTCGACTGAGGCTTCAAGAACGACACCGTCATTGGCCGCATAACCTGCACCAATACCAAACGAACCGGTTGCCTGATCCTCAACATCGACAACGATCACAACGCGATCAGGAGACGAGCCCTGCTGCGTAGAAATATTGACTTTACCGAAATAGCCGAGGGCCTCCAGGCGGCGCTTGGCACGCGTGATCATTGTCTGATTGAAGGCATCGCCTTCGCTCAGGTCGAATTCGCGACGAATGACATAGTCACGTGTACGCGTGTTGCCGCGAATATCGATACGCTCAACGTAAGCGCGCTCACCCTGATCCACCAGGTAGGTCACACCAACGGTGTTCGTCTGGAAATTACGATCACCGCGCGGCGTAACACGCGCGAACGGATAACCTGCGCTAGCGACCTTTTTGGAGATCGCCTCCATCGTCTTCTGGATTTCCTTGGCGTTGTATGTGTTGCCGCTCTTGGTCTGTACAAGACCCTGCAACTCCTCGCCACTGATACCGCTGACGGTTGATTCGACAGCTACATTGCCGAAATTGTAGCGCGCGCCTTCTTCGACGGTGAACGTAATTGTGTACTCGTTCTTCGACTCATCAAGCACAGCATTGGAAGAGACGACGCGGAAGTCTGGATAACCGTGATTATAGTAGAACTGGCGAAGTGCCTCTTCATCAGCACGCAGCTTGTCATCGGAGTAGACATCCTTACGCGTGATGAACGAAAGCGGGCCGCTTTCCTTCGTGACCAGCACATCGTGAAGACGACGGTCGCCGTAAGCCTGATTACCGACAAAATTGATTGAGGAGATCTTCGTGCGCTCGCCTTCGTTGATCACGAAAGCCAAGTTCACTCGACCCTGTCCGACTGGAGCCGTCTGGGTCGTGATCTGTACATCGCTACGACCGATCGACGTATAGGCTTCCTTGAGGCGCTGAATATCCGCCTGGATGATTGCATCAGAGTATGGTCCAAGCGGCTGTGTCTGCACGACTGCCTGGAGCTTGTCATCCTTGATCTTGCGGTTGCCGTTGAAAACAACCTGATTGACCAGGCGGCTCTCATTGACCGAAACCACCAGAGTCCCGCCCGAAACGGAAATCTTCACGTCAGAGAAGTAGCCGGTTGCGTACAGGCGCTTAACCGACTCATCAATGTCCGAATTGGAAAACGCGACCCCTGGACGGATGGTAAGATTTGAACGGACAGCCTCCTGGCCAGTCCGCTGGGCGCCCCGCACATCAATGCGCTGAATCACAGCGGCTTCAGCCGCCAAAGGCGATGCAAGCACCACAACGCTTGCGCCCGACACGACAACACCAGCAGACAGCGCAAACGCCGACACTGCGTTCAAAAACTTTGAACCAGCTTTCATTTCAATTCTTACCTTTTCCCGTTGTCCCTCGGCGGGCGGTAACCCGACTCCGGCCACGTGTGTCGTTTTACCTGCTTTTACCCTACAAGCAAGGTTTCCCGTTAATTTCTATTTACTTCCTTGCAAGCAGTGTCTCAATCGACACGGCGACTTGCAAACAAGGTAAACAGACTCTTTCCTCGAACGCCCTCAGCCTATGAGATTGCTGATGTCGTTCCACGTCGCAAATACCATCAGGCTCAGAACCATAGCCAGTCCGATACGAAACGCAATCTCTTGTGCACCCGCCCCAAGTGGTTTTCCA
The DNA here is from genome assembly GCF_001427345.1 of Rhizobium sp. Root149. NCBI lineage: Bacteria > Pseudomonadati > Pseudomonadota > Alphaproteobacteria > Hyphomicrobiales > Rhizobiaceae > Rhizobium > Rhizobium sp. Root149. Next base: position 606,546 of record NZ_LMGD01000012.1, on the reverse strand, counting down.
CGAATGGCCTCAATGGCATAGAACACAAGGTGACCACCATCAAGTACCGGAACCGGCATGAGATTGAGCAAACCGATTGAAACGGACAGGACGGCGGCGAGTTGTATCACTGCGGCAATTCCGAGAGTCGCCATCTGACCGGATGCCTGCGCCACCCGCACAGGACCACCCAGCTGATCTGCCTTCATGCGACCGGTAACAAGATTTCCGATGTAGCGGAACGTGCCGGAAATGATCTGCCCGGTTTCGATCACACCTTCTTTCACCGCCTCAATCGGTGTGTACTGGACACGGCGGAAGTTACCGCTCTGCTCGTTTGTCACGACGCCGATCAAACCCATTTCGACCTTGTTGCCGAACTGGTCGGTGAGTTCGGTCCGCTTCGGCACCAGAGGAATGTCTTGGCGCTGGCCGTTGCGCTCGATGGTCACAATGACCGGTGTTTCCGGGCGTATACTGACGTAGCGGCGAACGTCATCGAATGTCTTGATCGCAGATCCATCCAGCGCGACGAGGCGATCTCCCGGCAAGATTCCAGCGGCGGACGCGGCACTGTCCGCGCGCACTTCTGAAACAACGGGATCGGATACGGATCGTCCGTAGACACCGAACAGGATGGCAAAAATGACGATTGCCAGGAGAAAATTCGCAATCGGACCGGCAGCAACCGTTGCAGCACGCTTCCAGAGCTTGGCTCCGCCAAGTGTCTGGGCGCGCTCCGCCTCCGTCAGATGATCAAGGCCGTCGAAATCAGGTCGGCTCGAAGCATCCTCATCGCCCCAGAACTTGACATAGCCGCCCAATGGGATCGCGGAGATTTTCCAGCGGGTGCCGTGCTTGTCATTGAAGCCGATGAGTTCCGGGCCAAAGCCGATGGAAAATGCGGTGACTCGAATACCGCTCCAGCGACCAACGAGATAGTGCCCCATCTCATGAACGAAGACGAGCAAAGACAGCACAAGAATAAATGGAATCAAATAGCCGGTAATGAAGCCAAAAATGGCCATTTTATCCTCCGAGCAAGATCCGGCTGAATTTACAAGCCAAATACGAAAGCTGCAACTGATGTACCACCTGCGTCAGACCACGCCGCATGGATCACCGCAAGAAGAAAAGCTGTGAAACCGGCGAAAACGAGGCCGTCAACCCGGTCCATCACTCCACCGTGACCGGGAATCAGATGGCTGGAGTCCTTCACACCGAAGCGACGCTTGATGAACGACTCGAAGAGATCGCCGATTTGACTCGCAATGGACAGCAGTAGCGCGAGGCCCAGCGTCCGGAAACTCAACTGGGGAAAGAAGGAAAACGACACAGCGCCTCCGGCAATCACCCCGGATACGGTCCCGCCAATGGCACCGGACCAGGTCTTCCCGGGCGAAATGCGTGGCGCCAGTTTCTTCCCGCCAATGGCGCGTCCAACAAAGAATGCGAGAATGTCAGTCGCCCAAACGATTGCGAAGACATAGATCATCGCAACGAAACCTGTGGCATCACTTCCACGTATTGCGGCCAACGAAATGCCACTGAGGCCTGCGTAGAAGATACCACCCGGAAACCAACCGCTGCAATCTCTCAGATAGAGCAAAATCAATGCGGTCATGGTGAGACCAGCAAGCAGGGGAACGCCGAGAGCCGGATCACCCACGATCAAATTCAAGGAGAGGAGAGCGATCGCGAACCAACCGAAGGCGTAGGAAGGGTAATGCCGTGCCGACAGGCCGGTCATCGTAGACCACTCGTAGTAGATCGAGATCATGATCACGGCCGAAAGGATGTCGAAGGCCAATCCGCCCATCCATGTCGCCCACAACGAACCGACTGCCAAAACGATGGCCGAGACAATTCGCTTCTTCAGTTCAGACGACATCACCCTACCACCGCGGTTGTACTTTCGGACAGGCCGCCAAAACGACGATCGCGCGCAGCGAAGATTCGCAGGGCCTCATCGAACATCTCGCGGCCGAAATCAGGCCAATAACCGGGCAGAAAAACCAACTCGGCATAGGCGGCCTGCCAGAGCAAAAAGTTCGAGAGGCGCTCCTCGCCGCTGGTTCGAATGATCAGGTCAGGATCAGGAATTCCGAACGTATCCAACTGTGATGCAAGGTGATGTTCAGTGATATCCTGTGATGCCAGCTCTCCTGCTTCGACCATATTCGCGAGACGACGGGCCGCACGCGTGAGTTCGTCGCGCGCCCCATAATTGAAAGCAATGATCAATGTGAGGCCGGAATTGCCACGTGTGGTATCCTCGGCCTCAATCAAAAGCGGCAGAATATCGCCCTTCAGGTTCTCCCGATCACCGATGACCTTGATCCGAACATTGGATTTATGCAGCTCAGCGAGGTCGCGTCGGATGAACCGTCTCAGAAGCCCGAGAAGGTCAGAAACCTCTGCTTCCGGCCGGCTCCAGTTTTCTGACGAAAACGCGAACAAGGTCAGATAGCGTATGCCATAGTCACCGGCCACTTCGACCGCACGACGAACGGCTTCCACACCTTTGGTATGTCCAACGGTCCGTGGCAGGCCCCTCTCCTTGGCCCAGCGACCGTTGCCATCCATAATGATGGCAACGTGCTTCGGCACATTCGGCGTCGAGCCACTATTCATGGAATATCCGTTCATTTCGTGCCGATTCAACCGGTGAGCGCAGCAGGGGATTTAAACCTGCATGATTTCCTTTTCCTTGTCAGCAAGCAAGCGATCTACTTCGGAAATCGTATCATCCGTCATCTTCTGCACTTTTTCAGACTGTGCACGGCTGTCGTCCTGACCGATGACGCCGTCCTTCTCAGCCTTCTTCAGAGCTTCCATACCGTCGCGGCGAACGTGGCGAGCGGCAACCTTTGCCTTTTCGGCGTAATCATGTGCCACTTTCACGAGGGACTTGCGGCGCTCTTCATTCAGTTCCGGCAGCGGAATGCGCAGTGTCTGGCCGTCGACGATCGGGTTCAGTCCAAGGTGGGATTCCCGGACAGCACGGTCCACCGCCCCGACCATCGTCTTGTCCCAGATGGAAACCGATAGCATACGCGGCTCTGGAACGCTGATGTTGGCGACCTGATTCAGCGGAACACGCGAGCCATAGGCCTCCACGGTGACCGGATCCAGAATGTTTGCCGAAGCACGGCCTGTTCTCAAGGACGCAATATCGCTCTTGAATGCTGCAATGGCGCCGTCCATACGACGCTTGAGATCGTTGAGATCCGTTCCGCTCATCATACAACTCCATTCTTCTTGCTGTCGCGGCATCCTGACCGCGCCTGATGTCAGTTATCGGTTACGATGGTCTTCAGGCCACCACCCGTCAAGATTTGGCCGAAACCGCCCTTCTCGTGGATCGAGAACACGATGATTGGAATACTGTTCTCACGCGCCAGAGCCACGGCGGCTACGTCCATGACGGCCAGTCCCTTCTCCAGCACTTCGCTGTGCGTCAGTCTGTCGAAACGAGAAGCATTCGGGTCCTTTTTCGGATCGGCAGAATAGATACCATCTACCTGCGTACCCTTGAAAATAGCCTGTGCACCGATTTCGGCGGCTCTGAGCGCGCCAGCCGAATCGGTCGTAAAGAAGGGGTTGCCCGTTCCGCCGGCAAAAATCACCACGCGGCCCTGCTCCAAATGATGAAGCGTGCGCCGCTGTGAGAAGCTTTCACAGATCTCTGGCATCGCGATCGCAGAGAGAACCACCGTTTCGATATTGAGCTTGCGTAGCGACGTCGCCAGCGCCAGCGCATTGATCACAGTCGCCAACATGCCCATGTGATCGCCAGTGACGCGATCTCCACCCTTGGACGCAACAGCCACGCCGCGGAAAATGTTGCCTCCGCCTACGACCACGCCGACTTCCACTCCCATGGAGACGGCCTCGGCAATGTCGGCGGCAATACGATCGGCGACAGTGACGTCAATGCCAAAGCCCTGACTGCCCATCAGCGCCTCACCAGAGACCTTCAGCAGTACACGTTTATAGACGGGTTGAGTGGAAGACATGGAAACTCCTTCGAGGATCGCACCGAATGCCGGATACACGAAGGGCATCGCATTGTCACGCGATGCCCCAGGCTTTTACAGGTTTTAGGACGAAAGCTTAGTGCTTAACGGCCGCAGCAACTTCTGCAGCGAAATCCGTCTCTTCCTTCTCGACGCCTTCGCCGAGCAGGAGACGCACGATGCCCGTAACTTCGATCGGCGCGCCGGCATCCTTTTCCGCTTCCTTGAGAGCAGCGGCAACCGTCAGGTCAGGATTGATGACGAATGCCTGCGACAGAAGCGCGACTTCTTCGAAGAACTTGCGCATGCGGCCTTCAACCATCTTCTCGATGATCGCGTCCGGCTTGCCGGATGCGCGGGACTGCTCGATGAAGACGTTACGCTCACGCTCGGCAACGGCAGCGTCGACTTCCTCGGCGCGAACAGCCAGCGGGTTGGTTGCGGCAACGTGCATGGCAACCTGGCGGCCGATAGCTGTTAGAACATCCTTGTTACCGGTCGACTTGAGAGCAACCAGAACGCCCAGCTTGCCGAGCGAATCAGCAGCAGCGTTGTGGATGTAGGTCGCAACCACACCGTCTTCGACCGAAAGCTTTGCAGAACGGCGAAGCGTCATGTTTTCGCCGATGGTGGCGATTGCGTCCTTGATCGTATCGGTGACGGACTTGCCGGTCGCTGGGTAGGTTGCAGCCGAAACAGCCTCAACAGAACCATCAGTCGTCAGCGCAACAGAAGCAACGCCACGGACGAGATCCTGGAACGCATCGTTGCGGGCAACGAAGTCGGTTTCGGAGTTGACTTCGACAACCACGGCGCTGGTGCCAGCGCTGGCAATGCCGACGAGACCTTCTGCAGCAGTACGGCCAGACTTCTTGTCAGCCTTGGCGATACCCTTGGCGCGCAGCCAGTCGATCGCGGCTTCCATGTCGCCATTGGTTTCGGCGAGCGCCTTCTTGCAGTCCATCATGCCTGCGCCGCTCTTTTCGCGCAGTTCCTTGACCATTGCGGCTGTGATTTCGCTCATTTTCGCCTCTTATCGATTTGTCGGATGCGCCTGCTGGAATCAGGAACCGGCGCCAATTTGGAGCACGAATGTACTCGGGACTATAACAGCGTTATGAATGGCACTCCGGCGCATCAAGCTATCAACAGCGTGCATTCGGCCACGGAGCGTCTACATTCGAATGAAGGCCGCCACGAGGGCGACCTTCAAATCATGAACCGAAGAGCCGAAGCTCCCCGGCAAATTACGCCTGAGCGTCTTCAGCCAGAGCCGGCTCGATCGGAGCATCGGCAGAAGCGCCGATATCGCGACCGGAAGCGCCCTGCTGGCGAGCAAGACCGTCGATTGCAGCGCGGGCAACGAGGTCGCAGTAAAGCGAAATCGCACGCGAAGCGTCGTCGTTACCCGGGATCGGGTAGTCGATGAGGTCTGGATCGCAGTTCGAGTCGATGATGGCCACGACCGGGATACCCAGGCGCTTGGCTTCGTCGATAGCGATCTTTTCCTTGTTGGTATCGATGATGAACATCAGGTCCGGCGTGCCGCCCATGTCACGGATACCGCCGAGAGCCTTTTCCAGCTTCTCGCGCTCGCGCTCAAGGTTCAGGCGCTCCTTCTTCGTGAAGCCCTGGGCTTCGGAGTTCAGGATTTCGTCGAGCTTGCGCAGGCGCTGGATGGAGTTGGAGATGGTCTTCCAGTTCGTCATCATGCCGCCGAGCCAACGGGAGTTGACGTAATACTGGGCAGAACGCTTGGCAGAATCAGCGATCAGTTCAGACGCCTGACGCTTGGTGCCAACAAAGAGAACGCGGCCGCCACGGGCAACCGTGTCGGAAATCACCTGCAGAGCGCGCGACAGCATAGGAACAGTCTGCGCCAGGTCGATGATGTGGATGTTGTTACGATCGCCGAAAATGTACGGCTTCATCTTCGGGTTCCAGCGATGTGTCTGGTGACCGAAGTGAACGCCAGCTTCCAAAAGCTGACGCATGCTGAAATCAGGCAATGCCATGCCTTATACTCCTAGTTTCCGGTTTAACCCCCGCGAAACGAACAGCTGCATAAACAGCCACCGGCGGAACAGACCGGATTTCTCCCGGCCAATCCCAAGCTTCGCGTGTGGAATGAAGGTGCGCATAACCGCCTTGTCATCCAATTGCAAGACCCGCACCGATATTTTAACGACCCTGCTCCGGAGATTGCTTCGCCTCCATAGACATCAAGTCTGGAATTTTGCAGTCTGCTTAAGAAACTTGCTGGGGACGATTAGAATGAACAAACCTGCAATTGTTCTGGCTTTTATACCTGTATTTGCAGCCTCGCTTGCCCATGCGTCGGATGCAGCATGTCCTGTTCGTGCATCGGATCCGCTGATTTTCATAGAGCTGTTCGATGGTCCGGTGGCAGATAACGTGGTGCTCGCGCCAGACCAGTCATCAGGAAATGCGACCAAGGGGAAAGCGATCTGGCAAGTGAGTTCCGTCTACAAGGAGGGCCGAATGCTCAACTTAGCGTGCCGCTATCGATCATCAGAAAAACCTCTGATGATCGAAATCAAGCAGAAGGTAGCGACCTGCACCCAGCAACTCGACACGAAGATGGGTGGCACCTTTACCTGCAAGTAAGACACGGCAGTGCGCTAACCTAACGTCAGTTACATTTTTCCTGCGCCGGCTTCCCCAGAACCTCAAGTTTTGACAGCGTGCCGGAAAGGACGAAGTCGCCATAGTCCATGGTAAGGTCGCGCGTGATGCCGTTGTCATAAAGCTTGAACGACATGCGGTAGACGGGCGTAGAATCGGATTGGGCGTCCTCGTTGTAATAGGCAATCGTGACTGGCCAGTACGGTGTCTTGGCGAATTCACCAGCAAGCTGCGCCTCTTCATCATCGGACTTCGGCTGCTGCTGCGCGCCGACAACCGTGGATGTCAGCAGACTCTTGTCTCCGTCTTCTGAGCCGTCAAAAACACGCGCCTCGAAAAAGCGCTTGCCCTGCTTGGCGTGATCGATGACCTCCAGCATATGCTCCGTCGGGAACTGGGAAGGTGTCAGCGTCACATCCCGCTTGTCCGGCTTGGCAAGTGAGATCGCAAGATTGGTTTTTGCGTCAGTCGCCTCCCCGGTCACCTGCTTGTCGAGCTTTTCATCCGTGAAGGACTTGGTGTCAAAGCGAAATTGACGTGCCTTGATATTCTCGAAGGTTGTCGTCTGCTGGTCGGTGACGCGCTGTTCCTCGCCCGTATCGATCTTGGTGACAAAGCGGAAATTGGTCGTGAACCCGCTGCAGGCAGACCCCGTGAACTCGTAGACCATGCGGCCGAACATGCCTTCAATACCGGATCGATCGGACAGGTCTTTCAACTTCAAATCATAAACTGCGCGATGGGGAACGAGCGAAAGTGCGGTTTCGACGCCAGCGTGAGCTGCCCCGGGAGCAAAGAGCAGGGTCGAGGCGTAAAAAACACCAGCGAGGCCGTAACGGTTCATCCACAATCTCCTATGGGACTCAGCCCACGATGTTATATGTACGCCACAATAGCAGTGCGTCCTTCATGTGTGACGGAATCGCGTCAATTTTACAATCAAACAGGAGAATGAAATGTCCGCAGCCATCGAAACACGGCTCAAGGATTTGGGGTTCGAATTACCCGTAGCAGCCGCGCCAGCTGCGAACTACGTGCCCTTCACGATCAGCGGCAACACTCTCTACATCTCGGGCCAATTGCCCATGGAAGGCGGAAAAATTGCGATAACCGGGCTTGTTGGCGCTGAAGTCGACGTGCCGACAGCCCAGCGCGCGGCTGAACTCTGCGCCATCAACATTCTCGCTCAAGCCAAGGCCGCACTGGGTGGAGATTTAAGCCGTATCCGGCAAGTGCTCAAGCTGAACGGCTTCATCGCCTCCGCGCCTGGCTTCGCTGAACAACATATCGTGATGAACGGCGCCTCAAATCTCATCGCAAATGTGCTCGGTGCTCCGGGCAAACATGCTCGGGCCGCGGTGGGTATGGCCGCTCTGCCCTTCAACGCCGCTGTAGAAATCGACGCCATCCTGGAAATCGAAGCATGAGCATGAACGCTGATTGGATCAAGGATATCCCGGTCGCCCATCGCGGCTATCACGATCAGAACAAGAAGGTCTGGGAAAACACGCTGTCCGCGTTTTCACGGGCGGTAGAAGCCGGTTTCGCCATTGAATGCGATATCCAGCTGTCTTCGGACAGCGTGCCTATGGTCTTTCATGACCACACGCTGGAACGCCTCTGTGGGATTGCGGGAGACGTGCGCGAAAAATCCGCGGCTGAACTCGGCCTGTTGTCCGTCGGCGGAACCGGCGACAAGGTGCCCAGACTGCGCCAGATGCTGGATCTCGTGAAGGGCAAGGTCCCCCTGGTTATCGAGCTGAAGGGTCGCACGGAAGAAGAAGACGATGGATTTGCGGAAGCCGTTCTGGAGGTTCTGGAAGGCTATCAGGGCAAAGTGGCTTTGATGAGCTTCGATCATCATCTGCTTTTCGCACTGAAAAAGGCAGGCTCACCCTTCCCTGTGGGCCTGACCGCGGAAGGGAATGATCCGGACAAGTTCTTCGAGCATGATGAAGCCATGCAGGCTGGTCTGGACTTTATTTCCTACCACTGGGCGCACCTGCCGAACAGTTTCGTTGAGGCTCAAAGAAGCCGCGGAATTCCCGTTATCACCTGGACTGTCAGGGATGAAAATGCGCGGTCTCATACCTATACTCATGCAGACCAGATGACATTCGAGGGTTTCGACCCACGAGAAAGCTGAAACGCTGCGTAAATGACTGAAGAAATCACCATCCGCGTCGAACGATCTTTCAAGAACATCGCCAGTGAGCAGTGGTCGCATTTGACGGGCGCTCGACGCGGAGGTGGTTCACCTTACAATCCGTTCCTGTCTCACGCTTATCTCTCTTCCCTGGAAGCGTCTGGTTCGGCCACGGCCAAGACTGGCTGGCAGGGCCACCATCTGCTTCTGGAAGACGAGGCGGGAATGCTGATAGGCTCCGTTCCGGCCTATCTGAAAAGCCACAGTCAGGGCGAATATGTCTTCGACCATAGTTGGGCAGACGCGTTCGAGCGCGCCGGTGGTCGCTACTATCCCAAGCTCCAGTGTTCCATACCCTTCACCCCGGCCACCGGACCTCGCCTGTTGGCTCGCGACGGATCGTCAGCAGATGATGTGCGATCCTCACTTGCTCAGGGCGTCGCCGCGGCCGCCCTGCAAACGGGGCTTTCCTCCGCCCATGTCACGTTTCTCAGTGAGCGAGAGTTGCCGTTCCTGGAGCAGGCTCGTTTTCTGCACCGGACCGATCAACAGTTCCACTTCATCAACCGTGGCTATTCAAATCACGATGAATTCCTGAATGAGCTCTCGTCATCGAAGCGGAAGAACCTGCGCAAGGAACGCCGCGCTGCCGTGGAAAATGGCATCACCATCGAATGGTTGACGGGCTCGGATCTGACCGAAGATATTTGGGATCAGTTCTTCGCCTTTTACATGGATACCGGCAGCCGGAAATGGGGTCGGCCTTACCTCACGCGGCAGTTCTATTCGCTGATCGGCGAGCGGATGCCGGAAGACATCCTGCTCGTCATGGCAAAACGAAATGGCCGCTATATCGCAGGTGCCATCAACTTTATTGGCGAAGACGCGCTGTACGGTCGTCACTGGGGCTGCATCGAGGATCAACCATTTCTGCATTTCGAAGTCTGCTATCACCAGGCAATCGATTTCGCCCTTGCCAAGGGTTTGCAGCGGGTCGAGGCTGGTGCACAGGGAGAACACAAGCTCGCCCGCGGTTACCTGCCGGTGACCACACATTCCTGCCACTTCATCGCCCATGCGGGTCTTAGACGCGCAATCGACGATTACCTTGAAAGGGAGCGGCGCGAAGTGCAGTACGCTGGCGAATATCTCAGTGAACACAGCCCTTTCAGAAAGGGCGACCTATCTGAAACCAACCGCATAAATATCGGGAAGACAGACATAGATGACGTATGATCCAGACAACATATTCAGCAAGATCATTGCCGGAACGATCCCCTCTCACAAGGTTTATGAGGACGAGGACACGCTGGCTTTCATGGACGTCATGCCGCAGGCTCCCGGACATCTGTTAGTGATACCCAAATCGGGGTCCCGCAACCTGCTGGACGCAGATCCGGTAACGCTTTCCAAACTGATGCCGGTTGTTCAGAAGCTTGCCGTTGCTGCGAAAGACGCGTTTGATGCAGACGGCGTGTTTATCGCGCAATTCAATGAGCCAGCCGCTGGACAAACGGTCTTCCACCTGCACTTTCACGTCATTCCCCGGCATGAAGGGCAACCTTTGAAGCCACATTCGGGCAAGATGGAAGACCAGGCAATTCTGGCAGACCACGCTGCCCGGATCCGTGCTGAACTGACCAACTGATAGCTCATGCTCGGGTCATGCAAGGCATTGCCCGAGCATACCGCATCGCAATCGACGGACTCCAAAGTTTTGTCGAAGCTGATCTTATCGGCCGAATTGCTCGCCCAGTCAGACGATCAACAATCCACTGACAAGGCACACCAGCGATACGACCACACAAACGATAACCCGCTGGCCTGCTATCAAAAAGGCAACAAAGCCAATTCCCACCGCCCCTGCCCGGAGCCAAAGCGGGGCATCGGCAATTGTGCCGGTGGGAAAGACAACCAGTTTTGCCGTCACCGCCATCACCAACGCGGTTGCAACGGCGCGTACCCATTGCAGGCCCTCGGAATCCTCATCGAGCCGGTTTCCGACGATAACGCCAAGCCAGCGCCAAATGTCCGTGGCCAGCCATCCAGCAACGGCAATGACGAGAAACACCCACCACCAACTCTCAGTCATGGCAGCTCCTCCCGCGGTTCAGCTTTCGGAGACTTGGACGTTCGATTGCGGATAAAATAGCGATCAATCAGGTAAGCTGCCGTTCCTCCACCAATACCCACGTACAAGATATCAAAGCGAGGCTCGATGGTCGCCATTAGCGGCCCACCGATGACGCCAACAATAAAGGCGAGCTTCACGACAGAATGACGAGCGCTCGCCCAAATCGACGCGAAGAAATAGATCGGCGTCAGCATGAACAATGCGCCGGCCACAATGGGCGGAAACTGGGCGACAATTCCATAGCAGACACCGACGATAACGCCGTTCAGCAGCGTGAGCGTTATCGCGAAACCTCCGAAATAAGCGAGCCTGCGGTCTCGCGGTACAGCTTGCATGTGCTGCATGGCAAAGACCCACGAGGTTATCGCAACAAAATGCGACAGAAACAGAAGTAGCCAGGTTGGACTTCGCTCATTGCGCATTTCCGGCATGATGGAGGCAACCATCGGCATCATACGGATGGAAGAGAGCGTCACAGCCAGAAAGCTCGCGGCAACGGGTGCACCGCTTGCCATAGTCCCGATCAGGATCATCTTGGCCGGCAACGCCCAGACAGACAGTGTCATGAAGACAGCCTCGGCTCGCGTAATTCCTGATTCGAGGGCGAAGGCACTGAATCCGACGAAAGACGTCATAAGGATTATGGCTGGTATGGAAATTATTCCGCGCATGCCAGTCACAAACCAGGCGGTATTGGAGCGGTACTCAGTCGGGGAAGCTTGCATCGATCGTTTCCAGCGCTACCCCAGCAAAACCACAGAGTGCTGGCGTAGAAATTGTGTCGGCGCGGTGGGTCTAGCACAGCCCGTACGATTAGGTGATGCTGAAATTGAAAATGCCGGGGAAAATCCCCGGCATCGGTAACCCAGTCGAGTTACTTCTTTTTTGGAACCCGTGGCACCGTACTTCCTTTGCGCGGCTTGGCCGGTTCGTCAGTGATGACATCTCCATCCTGAAGTTTCGGCTTCACCGTCTTTTCCTTTGTGTCGGGCTTCGTGGATGCCTTGGCTTTCGAAGTCTTCTGCTTCGAAGAGCCGCTGTCTTCGGCAGCCTCCTCGACCTCTGCTTCAGGCTTAGGCTTCACCGGAACGGCTTCGGGAATGGACTTGAGAACCAGACCATCCTTGCCGTCTTCCTTCTTGCCGACAGTGACCTCAACGACACCACCCTTGCGAAGCGCACCGAACAGGATCTCATTCGCAAGCGGCTTCTTGATATGCTCCTGAATGACACGAGACAGTGGCCGTGCACCCATGCGCTCGTCGTAGCCCTTTTCCGCCAGCCAAGCGATGGCATCCTGATGCAGATCGAAGGTGACATTGCGCTCGGAAAGCTGGCTTTCCAATTGCATGACGAACTTCTGGACGACCTGATGGATGACTTCCGTTGGCAGCGGCGCAAACGGTATGGTCGCATCGAGACGGTTGCGGAATTCCGGCGTGAACAGTCGGTTGAGAGCCTCCTCGTCTTCACCGGTCCGCTTCGAAGAACCGAAGCCGATCGCCGCTTTCGCCATCTCCGACGCGCCAGCGTTCGTCGTCATGATCAGGATCACATTGCGGAAGTCGATCTTCTTGCCGTTGTGATCCGTCAGCGAGCCGTGATCCATCACCTGCAATAGGATGTTGTAGATGTCTGGATGTGCTTTTTCGATCTCGTCCAGCAGCACGACCGAATGCGGATGCTGATCGACCTGATCCGTCAACAGACCACCCTGATCGAAACCGACATAGCCGGGAGGCGCTCCGAGCAGGCGCGAAACCGTGTGGCGCTCCATGTATTCCGACATGTCGAAACGGAGCAGTTCCACGCCCAGAGACGCCGCCAATTGCTTGGCTACCTCCGTCTTGCCGACGCCTGTCGGGCCGGAAAAGACATAGGAACCAATCGGCTTGTTCGGCTCGCGCAAGCCCGCCCGCGCAAGTTTGATTGCGGTTGCAAGCGCCTCGATCGCATTGTCCTGACCATAGACGACCGACCGCAATTCCTTCTCGAGGTTGGCAAGAACCGCCTCGTCATCCTTGGATACGGTCTTGGGCGGAATACGAGCCATCGTAGCAACGGTGGCCTCGATCTCCTTTTCCGTGATCAGCTTGCGGCGCTTCGATGCCGGAAGCAGCATTTGAGCTGCTCCAGTTTCATCGATCACGTCGATCGCCTTGTCCGGAAGCTTCCGGTCCGAGATGTAGCGAGCCGAAAGCTCGACTGCGGATTTGATCGCATCGTTGGAATAGCGGAGCTTGTGATACTCCTCGAAATAGGGCTTCAAGCCCTTCATGATCTCGATCGCGTCCTCGATCGAAGGCTCATTCACGTCTATCTTCTGGAAGCGGCGCACGAGTGCGCGATCCTTTTCGAAGAACTGCCGATATTCCTTGTAGGTCGTCGAACCGATGCAGCGGATCGCACCTGAAGACAAGGCTGGCTTCAGGAGGTTGGAAGCATCCATCGCCCCGCCGGAGGTCGCACCGGCTCCGATTACCGTGTGGATTTCGTCGATGAAGAGCACGGCACCCGGATACTCTTCCAGTTCCTTGACGACCTGCTTCAATCTCTCTTCAAAATCACCACGATAACGCGTACCGGCCAACAGCGTGCCCATGTCGAGCGAGAAGATTGTGGCATCCGCAAGCGCTTCCGGCACCTTGCCTTCAACGATACGCTTAGCCAGACCTTCGGCAATGGCGGTCTTGCCTACCCCAGGATCACCCACGTAAAGCGGGTTGTTCTTGGAGCGGCGGCACAAAACCTGGATGGTACGGTTCACTTCCGAATGACGCCCGATCAACGGATCAATCCGGCCATTCTTGGCTTTTTCGTTCAGGTTGACGCAGTAGGCGGTCAGAGCATCCTGAGCCTTCTTTGCACTTCCCTCTTCCTGCTCACGACCCGGTTTGGATTCGGCTTCGCCCTCTTCGGCGCCGCGAGGCGTGCGAACTTGCGAAGACCCTGGACGCTTTCCAATCCCGTGAGAGATGTAATTGACCGCGTCATAGCGCGTCATTTCCTGCTCCTGCAGGAAGTATGCGGCATGGCTTTCCCGTTCAGCAAAAATCGCGACCAGTACATTGGCGCCTGTCACTTCTTCACGGCCGGAGGACTGCACGTGAATGACGGCTCGCTGAATGACCCGCTGGAAGCCGGAAGTCGGCTTCGAGTCCTCATCATAGCCGGTCACGAGGTTTGCGAGATCGTTATCGATGTAATCGGAGACGGTTTTGCGCAGAACGTCGAGGTTGACGTTGCAAGCACCCATAACGGCCGCCGCATCGGCATCATCGATCAACGCCAGCAGCAGATGCTCCAGCGTCGCATATTCGTGGTGCCGCTCATTGGCGAAAGTCAGTGCCTGATGCAGCGCCTTTTCAAGACTAGGCGAAAAAGTTGGCACGTGGGTTCCTCATTTCTTTTCCATGACACATTGCAGCGGGTGCTGGTGCTGGCGGGCAAAATCCATGACTTGGCTTACCTTCGTCTCAGCAACCTCATATGTAAAGACACCACATTCGCCCACACCGTGATTGTGAACGTGCAGCATGATGCGAGTGGCCGCTTCACGGTCCTTCTGGAAAAATCGCTCCAGAATGTGAATGACGAAATCCATTGGCGTGTAATCGTCATTCAGCAATAGAACGCGGTACAGATTGGGACGCTTCGTTTTGGGTTGGGTACGCGTGATAACAGACGTGCCGCGATTGGCCCGATTACCGTTTTCGTTTCCATCGTCCTGCATCAAGATCGGCTTTGCGATCATCTTTCATTCTTCCCCATTGTCTGGCGAATTCAGGTGTGTCGTTCATCGCAACCAGACATCAGTCATACATATTTAGTTCACCGTGTCGGGATTTTAAGCCCCCTGAAATCCCACGCAATCACTATTCCTCGACCCGATCTGGCTACCCTACCAAAACTGGCTTGCCCAGACCTGAGCGCAAACGAAAAAAGCCGCCGCGACGTGTCGCGACGGCCATGATACGTAAGATTCACTCGATCCGATTACAGGGTCGTCTTCGTGAAGACGGATGTTGACTGGCTTGCTGCCGCTTCCAATGGCTTGACGAGAGTCTTGCCCAGTTCGGAATACAATTCTGTCAACTTGCTGGTTTGCGCCACAGCAGTCTCGTAAGAAGACTTCGCGAAGTTGGTCTGCAACTCGAGAGCTGCCTCGATGGTGCGAACACCCATCAATTGCTCGAAATAGGATGTCGCGTCCTGCATGTATTTGCGCGAAAACTCGCCCGTTTCCGTCGCAATCGCCTGCCAGCTCTTAGCGACTTCGGAATAGCTCTTCAGAACGCCATCGACAGCTTCTTTGCTCTTGCGATTGGCTTCTTCGATATTCAACATTTCCCACCTCCTGGACAAATTGAGCCCGAAGTCAATGATTCCGCACTGCGAAAGTCAAGCGAAATTCCTTCGCACTTGCGAAATGCAATGGAAAAAGACAAAAAAATAGCGGGCAACACTGCCCGCCCACAACTCTACCAGAGATAAGTATTACGAGAAACGTCACTCAACCGACAGGAAAAATTGATTCCAATCGTTGCGGATCCGAATCGGATCGGATCACAAATCCACGTCGAGGATCGCCATAGAGAAATTATACGAACGGTCATCGTCTTCGTCATCGACGTAAACCACGCCCAGGAACTCGTCGCCTGCGTAAACTTCAGCGGAGTCATCTTTGCGCGGACGAGCCTTGACCGACATCGAGGGATTGAAGACGCGCTTGAAGTAGGCGTCGAGTTTCTTGATTTCGTCAGCTTTCACCGGTCATTCTCCGTCGTGTTCATTAAGGCTGCGGGCTTTTGGCACGGGAAACAGACGAAAGTAAAGACAGTTCCGTCCACCAACGGGGGTCTTAGTCCTCGGCAGCAAGCATCTGGTTCATGACCCGGGATGGCTCAGAGCAACCCGCCTCTCCCACCACCTTGGCGGGCACGCCAGCGACGGTAGAATTGGCCGGAACCGATTTTAGAACAACTGAGCCCGCAGCAACACGAGAGCAATTCCCGACCTCGATGTTTCCAAGGATCTTCGCACCCGCGCCAATCAGAACGCCGTGCCGGATCTTTGGATGCCGGTCCGCACCTTCCTTGCCCGTTCCACCCAGCGTCACACCGTGAAGGATTGAGACATTGTCTCCGATGACAGCCGTCTCGCCGACCACAAGCCCCGTGGCATGATCCAGGAAAATCCCCTTGCCGATGCGCGCAGCCGGGTTGATGTCGGTCTGAAAAATACTGGAAGCCCGGCTCTGCAGATAAAGCGCAAAGTCGCGACGATCCCGCTTCAGCAACCAGTTCGCCAGCCTGTGAGTCTGGATCGCGTGAAAGCCCTTGAAATAGAGAACGGGCTCAAGAAACCGCGTGCATGCCGGATCTCGATCATAATAGGCCTGAATATCGACGCGCACGATGGAGCCCCATTCGGGCCAGTCAACCATCATTTCTTCAAACGTCTGACGCAGAAGAACGGCCTTCACGTCGGCATGATCCAGCCGCTCGCAAATGCGGTGGATGACACAATCCTCCAGCGTACGGTGGTTTAGAACGGTCGAATAAATGAAGGCCGCCAAGAGGGGGTCACGCTCCGCCGCGATAGCTGCTTCAGACTTCAAGGTGTCCCAGATTGGATCTACCGAGGCGACCTGGTCGTTTGAGCGAATTTCAGTGCGAGCAACCATGTGAGCCAACCCCTATCGATGGATCTACTATATAGAACGTCGGGTAAAAAAACCACCCGAGGCCCTGACCGGCTTTCACCCTATTTCATTATAGAAATCGAGCACCGCAGCTTTGAAAATACGGTCCCCAACGGCAAGCATGTGATCGCGGTTGGGAATATCCAGTGCCCGCGCATTCGGCATCAGATCGGCTAACTCGTGCGGCGAACCGGCAATATCATCCTTGGTCCCCACCCCGATGAGCGTTGGCACCTTGATGGACGCCACAGCGGCCCGATCGACAAGATCCCGCGATCCTCTGATACAGGAAGCAAGCGCTGTTCGGTCACTCTTTGTCTGATCGGCAAAGGCACGAAACATCTTGCCACGCTCATGCGTGATCGCGTCCGGTTCGGGCGCCAGCAACGCATCGGCAATAGGGTCCCAATCTCCGACGCCATCCGTCAATCCGATCCCGAGGCCGCCAAGCACCAGGGATTTCAGTCTCTGCTGATGGTTGAGCGCAGCGAAGGTCGAGATCCTCGCCCCCATCGAATAGCCCATGAAATGAGCCGCTTCGATCTCGAGGTGATCCAGAAGAGCAACCGCATCATCCGCCATGATCCAGGGGCGATAGGCCTCCGGATCGAGCGGCTTGTCGCTGGCGCCATGGCCGCGATTATCCAGCGCGATCACTCGGTAGCCAGCCTCCCCGAGCGTCTTCAACCATCCAGGATAGACCCAGTTCACATTCGCACTCGAAGCAAAGCCATGAATGAGAATCACGGCCTCGACATCATGCGGCCCCTCATCGAAATAGGCTATCGAAAGACCGTCATGTGAAAAGCGGGTAAAGCTGGGCGTGTTGAGGTTCATCGAGAAATTTCCTATTGCGGCCGGAACATAGGTCCAAATACCTGTCAATTCCAAGAGAGAACACAGGAATTTAAGCTCAGTAGGGCTTTCCCTCTACACAATCTGCTGCGGCATGGATAATGTCCCGGCAACAGAAAAACGTTGGAGACTATCATGGCCGGTCACGGTATCCCTCATTTCCAGAACGACGGCGGACATAGGGTCATTGAAGTGGGCGTGAAGGAATTCATGTGCACGGGCGCTAATGTGCCGTTCGATCATCCGCATATCTACATCGACATGGGCGATGAGAACGAAAAGGTATGTTCCTATTGTTCGACACTTTATCGCTATAACGCGTCCCTGAAATCCGGCGAAACGATCCCCGCTGGCTGCGTATTCCACGTCAAGGCAGCCTGACGTTAGCAGAACCGATGACGATAAAGACCGCCGCAATCATTGGTGCCGGTATGGCTGGCTTGACTGCGGCGCTCGCGCTCGCTCGGCGCGGCGTTCAGGTGCATGTGCTTGAACAGGCACCCTATCTGGCAGAAGTTGGAGCCGGGCTTCAGATATCGCCGAACGCATCACGCATACTGGATCGGCTGGGTGTCCTGTCCGCACTCGAAAAAGTGTGGACTGAGCCGGAACGCGTGTCGCTGAACTCCGGAAAATCACTGAAACTGCTGGGTCAGGTCCCCGTCGGCCAATCCGCTCGTCAGAGATGGAAGGCGCCTTATGGTGTGCTGCATCGTTCCACCTTGCAGAATGCTCTTCGCGATGCTTGCAACGCCCAGGAGAACTGCACGATCTACCTCGGCAAACGCATTGATGGTGCCACCGCCAGAGAGATGAGTGATATGATTGGAGCGAATGCCGATCTGATCATCGGCGCTGATGGCGTATGGTCTGCTGTACGCGAAACGATCGACAAGTCGCCGGAGCCAGACTTTTCCGGCAATATCGCGTGGCGTTTCACTATTCCCTTCTCGGAGGCTCCGGATTTTCTCGACAACAGAAGCGTGCAGGCTTTCCTTGGACGTTCGGCTCATGCCGTGTGCTATCCGCTTCAGGAGGTTCGCCAGTTCAACATTGTTGCCATTGCCGCTGGCGTTTCACCCGGTCACACCTGGAACGCTCACTCGACGCCGGATCAGAAGAAGCTTCTTTTGGCAGAATTCAAGGGGTGGCATCCGGCTTTCCGGCAGCTTTTGAAAACGGCAGAAGATCCTCGTTTCTGGCCCCTCTACCAACTGGGCGCCGGCGCCTGGACCGATCACGTTTCGAAAGTTCTGATCGGTGATGCAGCGCACGCAATGATGCCGTTTGCGGCACAAGGCGCTGCCATGGCAATCGAAGACGCCTGGGAGCTGGCGCAGACGGTCACAACGCTGCCGCTTGCATCAGCCCTGAGCCAATTTGAGAGTGTCCGCCAGCGACGCGCTGCCAAAGTTAAGGCACGAGGTAACTTCAACCGTTTCGTCTACCATGCCGGCGGGCCGATCCGGCTTGGACGGGACTTGGTCTTGTCGTTGCGTCCGCCGCAATCACTCGCGGCAGACCTTGATTGGCTTTACGGCTACGGCGCCTGATCAAACCGCCGCAGCGGCTCTGAACCCCACTTCCAGGTCCCTCTTCAGATCTTCAATGTTTTCAAGGCCTATCTGAAGACGAATCACCGGTCCGGCCGAAGGCGCTTTCCTGATTGTTCGGTCGTTGAGATTCACATGCAGCGCCAGGCTCTCATAGCCGCCCCAGGAATAGCCAAGACCGAAAAGGGACAAGGCATTCAGGAAAGCGTGGGCTTTTGGCTTGAACTGATCGGGCGTGGCCGCCTTCAGTACGAATGAGAAGACGCCGGAAGACCCCTTGAAGTCACGCTTCCAGATCTCGTGGCCCGGGAAACTCTCGAGGCCAGGATGCAAAACACGTTCGACTGCATCGATGCCTTCAAGCCAATGGGCAACCGCAAGCGCGCTGTTTTGATGGTGGTCGAGCCTCACCGCCATGGAACGCAAGCCCCGCAAAATCAGATAGGAATCCTCAGGCGCACCGCAGATACCGAGTGCGGTCTGCGCCTCCAGGAGCCGAGGCCATGCAGCAGCGTTGGCAGATACGGAACCCATGACGATATCGGAATGACCAGACGGATACTTAGTCGTCGCATGGATAGAAACGTCGACCCCAAAATCCAGCGGACGGAAATAGAGCGGCGTTGCCCATGTATTGTCCATCGTCACGATGCAATCATGCCGATGTGCAGCATCCGAGATCGCTCGAATGTCTTGCATCTCGAATGTGTTCGAGGCTGGAGCCTCCGTGTGCACCAGGCGCGTGTTGGGTCGAAGAAGCGCTTCGATGCCAGCGCCGATTTCTGGATCGTAATATTCCACTTCGATGCCCAGACGCTTCAGCATCGTGTCGCAGAAATAACGGCACGGTCCATAGACGGAATCGACAATGAGCGCATGATCTCCCGAAGAGAGAAATGCAAGGAAAGGAACGGTGATCGCCGCGAGGCCAGAGGGAACGAGGACTGTCCCGGCAGCCCCTTCCAACGCGTTCAGTGCCTCGCACAGAGCGTCTGTCGTCGGGGTACCACGGGTCCCGTAAGTGTACTTTTGGTTGCGGCTCTCCATTGTTGCGCAGTCGGGAAACAGCACAGTCGATCCCCGAACGATGGGCGGATTGACGAAGCCGTGAAAACTGTGCGGGTCATTTCCGAGATGAACGAGCCGGGTACTCGTACCCAATGTGTCAGATTCTGCTTTATTTCTACTCATGAAACCTGAAGCTTTCTAATATGATAGCCTCATCATTGTGGCTATCCACAGGTGCCGCGTCAACATACGAAAACGCTCACTGAAGTCATGCAAAATTGCGATGGATGCTGGCCGAATAAGAGGCAACGCCTGCGCAAAAACGCACAACCAGCCTAATATATCAGCAGCTCAGCGAAATTTGTCGAATTTTGGGCGCTAATATAAAGTGTGAGACTTGACCCTCGCGAAGATTTCCGACTGTGATAGGCGCGGCTCGCTTCGGGAGGCCTTACGAGCCGGTCCTGCGCCATGGTGCGGGATAAACATGCTAAAAAACAAACAGACAAAGGTTGGGAAAATGAAAAAGACAATCCTGTCAGCCGCGATTGGCGCGGCAGTCCTGGGCTTCGCCTCGGCTGCATCCGCTGCCACGCTTGCCGATGTGAAGGCTAAGGGTTTCGTTACCTGCGGCGGTAGCAATGGTATTCCGGGCTTCTCTAACCCGAACGACAAGGGCGAATGGTCCGGTATCGACATCGACTACTGCCGCGGCATCGCTGCAGCTGTGTTCGGTGATGCATCGAAGTTCAAGATCGTTGCTCTGTCCAGTAAGGACCGCTTCCCTGCATTGCAGTCGGGAGAAGTCGATGTACTGACGCGCAACACGACCTGGACGATCAGCCGCGACTCGTCGCTCGGTTTCAACTTCCGGACAGTCAACTACTACGACGGCCAGGGCTTCATCGTTAAGAAGGGCCTGAACGTCAAGTCTGCGCTCGAACTGTCCGGCGCCGCAGTTTGCGTACAGCAGGGTACCACGACCGAACTCAACCTCGCCGACTACTTCAAGGCAAACAACCTGAAGTACAACCCGGTGGTTTTCGAAAAAGAAGCTGACGCCACCAGCGCCTACGACTCTGGCCGTTGCGACGTTTACACGACCGACCAGTCCGGCCTGTACGCCATCCGTCTGAAGCTTAAGAACCCGGACGAAAACGAAGTTCTGCCGGAAGTCATCTCCAAGGAGCCGCTCGGACCGGCCGTTCGCCAGGGTGACGACCAGTGGTTCGACGTTGTTTCATGGGTTCACTACGCCATGGTCAATGCTGAAGAATTCGGCATCACCTCCAAGAACGTTGACGAGATGAAGAAGTCCGGCGGTCCGGACGTCAAGCGCATGCTCGGTGCCGAAGAAGGCACGAAGATCGGTACAGACCTCGGTTTGACGAATGATTGGGCATACAACATCATCAAGCAGGTTGGTAACTACGGCGAAGTGTTCGAGCGCAACGTCGGCCCGAGCAGCCCGCTGAAAATCAAGCGTGGCATCAACGCACTGTGGACCAAGGGCGGCCTGCAGTACGGCCCGCCGATCCGCTAATCGAGCGACAGATTTGACCAATACCGAAGGCGGAGCAATCTCCGCCTTCGGCTTAAACAATTCCCGTAAAGGGCAAAAAGCTCAAAAGAGCATGTAAGAGGGAAAATACCCATGGCAGGCGACGCGCTCAGCTCAGGGAAACCTCGAAAGAGTTTTTCTTCGCTGATTTATGACCCGCAAGCGCGCGGAATATTTTACCAGGTCGTAACAGTGGCATCTGTTGCCCTGTTCGTTTGGATCATCACCCAGAACACGATCCACAATCTCGAGAAAGCCAACATTGCATCTGGTTTCGGCTTCCTGCAGGGGCGGGCAGGTTTCGACATCGGTCAACAGGCTATCGAATATAACAGCGACTCGACATATGGTCGTGCGCTCCTCGTCGGTTTGCTGAATACGCTGCAAGTCGCGTTCTTCGGTATCATCACCGCAACCATTCTCGGCTTCCTGGTTGGTATCGCACGTTTGTCCCACAACTGGCTTTTGGCGAAGCTGGCTCAGGCCTACGTTGAGATCTTCCGCAATATTCCACCCCTTCTGGTCATTTTCTTCTGGTACAAGGGGGTTATCGCAATCCTTCCGCAGGCGCGTGATTCCGTTGCGCTGCCACTCGGCGGCTTCCTCAACAATCGTGGCCTGTTCTTCCCGAAGGCAATCTGGGGCGAAGGCTCATGGATGATTGTTGCGGCCCTCGGCGTTGCGATCGTCGCTTCCATCGTCATTGTCAAATGGGCACGTGCGCGACAGGCAAGGACCGGTCAGCAGTTCCGGTCGGGATGGACCTCTCTTGGCCTGATCATCCTGCTGCCGACTGTTACTTTCCTGGCTCTTGGCGCGCCGCTGACTTTCGACTACCCCGTTGCTGGTCGCTTCAATCTGTCTGGCGGAACCAGTATCGGACCTGAATTCATCTCGCTCTACCTGGCTTTGTCCTTCTATACAGCCTCGTTCATCGCGGAAATCGTTCGCGGCGGCATCAAGGCGGTACCGAAGGGTCAGACGGAGGCTGCCAATGCCCTTGGTCTGCGTGCCAACATCATTACCCGCCTTGTCGTTGTTCCCCAGGCGATGCGGATCATCATTCCGCCGCTCACAAGCCAGTTCCTGAACCTTACGAAAAACTCGTCTTTGGCCGTCGCGGTTGGCTTCGCTGACATCGTTGCGGTTGGCGGGACCATGCTGAACCAGACAGGACAGGCGGTTGAAATCGTCGCGATCTGGCTGGTTATCTATCTGTCACTCTCGCTGACGACAGCGCTGTTCATGAACTGGTTCAACGCCAAGATGGCATTGGTGGAGAGATAAGATGGCGAATGTTGATTTTACCTACGTTCGTAAGGAAATGGTCGCCGCGCGCGAAGCGCCATCGAATGCAAAAGGCATTGGCCATTGGCTGAAGGTCAATCTGTTCGCGACACCCCGCGATATCATCTTCTCCATTCTTGCTATTGCATTGCTGGCCTACATTCTTCCTTCCATTTTCCGCTTCGTCTTCATCGATGCGGTCTGGACTGGCGAAAACCGCACAGCCTGCACGACAGTGTCGCAGGGCGGTGCCCTGCCAGATGGTCAATATGGTGCCTGCTGGGCTTTCGTTTCGGCGAAGTTCGAGCAGTTTATCTTCGGTCGCTATCCGCTTGAGGAACGCTGGCGTCCAATCACCGTCATGGTTGCCTTCACGCTCCTCCTCATTCCGATGCTCATCCCCAAGGCACCGTTCAAGGGTTGGAATGCGTTGGCGCTGTTCATCGTTCTGCCAACGGTATCGTTCTTCCTGCTGACTGGCGGGTTTGGTCTGCCTTATGTCGAAACGCAGCTGTGGGGCGGCCTCATGGTCACCCTGGTCCTGTCCTTCTTCGGGATCACGGTGTCCCTGCCCTTCGGTATTCTCCTGGCTCTGGGAAGACGGTCGAACCTCCCGGCCATCAAG
This sequence comes from Rhizobium sp. Root149, assembly GCF_001427345.1. Classification (NCBI taxonomy): domain Bacteria; kingdom Pseudomonadati; phylum Pseudomonadota; class Alphaproteobacteria; order Hyphomicrobiales; family Rhizobiaceae; genus Rhizobium; species Rhizobium sp. Root149. Next base: position 583,029 of record NZ_LMGD01000012.1, on the reverse strand, counting down.
ATGCTTTGCATCCTGTTCATCGAGGTCGTTCGTGGCATACCGTTGATCACGGTTCTGTTCTTTGCCAGCGTCATGCTGCCATTGTTCCTGCCGGATGGCTGGACGTTCGACAAACTGCTCCGGGCCTTGATCGGTGTTTCAATCTTCGCATCAGCCTACATGGCGGAAGTGGTACGCGGTGGTCTGCAGGCTATGCCACGCGGACAATATGAAGGTGCCGACTCGCTTGGCCTGAGTTACTGGCAGAAGACACGCCTTGTCATCCTGCCTCAGGCCCTGAAACTGGTCATCCCCGGTATCGTCAACACCTTCATTGGTCTCTTCAAGGATACCTCGCTGGTATCGATCATCGGTATGTTCGATCTGCTCGGCATCGTGACCCTGAACCAGTCTGATGCGAACTGGGCTACGCCCGTAACCCCGGTCACCGGCTATCTGTTTGCTGGCTTCGTGTTCTGGATTTTCTGCTTCGGGATGTCACGTTACTCGCTCTTCATGGAGCGTCATCTCGATACCGGTCACAAGCGTTAATAGGAGAATTTCATGTCCGCACAGAACACCAAGAACGCGACCATGGCGGTCTCCGACACCGACGTCGCAATTCAGATCAGCAATATGAACAAGTGGTACGGAGACTTCCACGTCCTCCGAGATGTAAACCTGAAGGTCATGCGTGGCGAACGTATCGTCATCGCAGGCCCGTCCGGTTCCGGTAAGTCCACGATGATCCGCTGCATCAATCGACTGGAAGAGCATCAATCTGGCCAGATCGTCGTTGACGGCATCGAATTGACGAATGATCTCAAGAAGATTGATGAGGTTCGCCGCGAAGTTGGAATGGTCTTCCAGCATTTCAACCTCTTCCCGCATCTGACAATTCTCGAGAATTGCACGCTTGCCCCGATCTGGGTCCGCAAGATGCCCAAGAAGGACGCGGAAGAAATTGCGATGCACTACCTCAAGCGCGTCAAGATTCCGGAGCAGGCTCATAAGTATCCCGGACAGCTTTCCGGCGGCCAGCAGCAGCGCGTTGCTATTGCTCGTTCGCTCTGCATGAAGCCAAAGATCATGCTGTTCGACGAGCCGACATCGGCGCTCGACCCGGAAATGGTCAAGGAAGTCCTGGACACCATGGTCAGCCTCGCTGAAGAGGGCATGACCATGCTCTGCGTCACCCACGAAATGGGCTTCGCCCGCCAGGTGGCAAACCGGGTTATCTTCATGGACCAGGGTCAGATTGTCGAGCAGAACTCACCGGCAGAGTTCTTCGATAATCCGCAGCACGAACGGACCAAGCTCTTCCTGAGCCAGATCCTTCACTAGCGCACTCCAGCAGAACCGCGTGAGTGGTTTTGCATCGAGTGACGGGAACTGGTAGCATTTTGAGCGATCCAGATCTCGCTTGAAATGTCCCCAAGGGCAACGGAGGCATCGAAAATGCCTCTTTATCAAGTCGAAAGACATAAGGCCGCGCACCTGAACCAGGGCGCGGCCATTTTCGTTCTGGAAAGCTCCACCGAATGAGGCGCTAGAGCGCTTGTGGCCAGCTTCGGGCCGAGCGCGGACACAGCATTCAAAGCCGCAGCCAGTGTACGCAATCAGCACAGAGGTAGCGCATCCGATCCAGGATGTTACCCTACCAGCGGATCGAATAGCGTCCCCGGACCGCAGCATTGGGCTGTGTGGTCGTTATATTGGAAAGCGTACCAACGACTTTCAAATGCGATGAAAACCGTTTTTCGAGGGTGACGGCTGGTCTCAGCTTTCTCAGGCCTGGCTCCGCCGATACCTGCAGGCCGAAAGCTGCGCCGCTAGGAACATGGGTTAACTTAAGTGATTGCTCCAGATCCGAAAAATCAACCTGATTGCCGTTTCGGTCATATTGAAGCGTAAGGTGTCGTCTGACCTCGATATCGAGACTGTCGGTCAGGATCTGCTTCACCTGTTGGGACATCGCTACGTCTGCCACGCCAGTCTCGGTCGCATAGCCGAAATTGACCTCACGGGCGGCTCTGATTGCCGCAAGGTTGGATGACTGGTCCACGATCCGCGCCCAGAACGCGACAGGCGCACGAACCCGTCCGCCGGGCGTTTCGCTCTCAAGACCAATCTGTACTCCGCCGCTAACATCGGTCCAATCGGGAGCAGCGAGTCCAATGCTCGCTTCGTAGGATGTGTTGGAAAGCTTCGACGGTTTCCATATCAGCCCACTGTCCTCAGCCACGCCTACGGTTGGGTGCAGGCTCACAAGAGGAATCGCAATGAACCCGAGCAGGATCATGGGCCGACAGCAAGCGATAGGATGAATGAACGGCATTATGCCGCCATTTTGGTGAACTGAACTGGATATTCGCCGGCATCCAGCGCTTGAAGCTGTTCCTGCCGAGCGGGATGGACACCCTTGAAGCGTATCATTTCAAACCCATTTTTTTCCGAGTTGCGCTCAACTGACTGTATGCTGCGCGAGCGAGCAAGATGCGTAAGACCTTGGAGGGGTAATGTGGCAGAATATCGCCAAATCTGAATGTTGGATGAATGACGCTTGGATGCGGCGCGTTCATGGAAGGAATGCCTGAGATGAAATACCTGATCATCCTCCTGGCTCTCGCCGGATGCTCGACGACGACCGATTCGATAAAGCCATTTCCGGCCAGCCTCACCTATGGGGGACGGTCACCCATCGTGAACGCGCCCGTTGGAAGTTCGTTTAGCTATGATGTCCGGGATGAGTTTGGTGACCGATATCAGGAGCTTTATGAGGTCAAAGCGGATCACACCGTTAGACTGGTAACACGCTTCAAATATTCCCGATCATTCTGAAATCTCGAGACATCAGCGAAACACACCATCGATATGTTGCAGGAAGTCTTGGAGAAAGTGGTGAGAGCACAGGGATTCGAACCCTGGACCTACTGATTAAAAGTCAGTTGCTCTACCGGCTGAGCTATGCTCTCTCACCAACAGCGCTTGGCGCCTTGAAAGTGGGCGGAACATATGCAGATGGCCCTCTGCGGTCAACCCGCAAAGGGCAAAAAATTGGATTGTGGACAACAATCTTTCTCAATGAATGCCTTTGCCATCAGGCTCTTCTTCGAAGCTGACTGCCTCCGCGCCATTTGCTGAGAGACGCACGCGATCACCCTCGACATCAGCCACCAAATCAAGTGCAATAAAATGGTGATGCCCTTCGTGGCGGCCTTCGCCGCTATCACATTTCGTAAGTTTGATTCGGCCACCTTCAACGCGATCAACTGTGCCGACATGCACTCCGTCGGCTCCAATCACTTCTGCATGCTCACGGATACGGCTTGGTTCGATCATTGCTGGATCTCCTTTGCTGCTACCTGCATTGAACGCATTCATGCAGCAAAGGATCCCCTTAGAGCGTTTGGGAGCCGCTCTTATTCATGAATGGTATAGGAGCCAAGCTCGCAGAGGTTCTGCGTATCTTCTGTGGTATCGAGGTCAGAATCTTCAGTGAACTCGAAGCGCATGTCGTACTTGCACACTGTCCGGCCATCGCGAATGGTGATCTTGATGCTTTCACCGGGCTGAAGAACGTCGTTGCCGAACACGTCTTCTTCCCAGTCGTTGACACCAACAGGTGAAGTATAAAAGCGTTCAAGCGTAGAACGTGTATTGTTCGTTAGCATAAACACCAGATCTTCCGCTTTGGCGGAAGACGTTAGAGCCGCAAATGCGGCAGAAAACGCAACAACGTGTCGCAATTTCATCGAATTATCCCCTAAATCACCTCGTCATCTTGGCGCCATCAGCATTAGCTCATCAAATTTCATTCAACAATGTTCAATTCGAAACATCACTAACGGCTAGCATTACGGATTTTTAACTATGCAAGACCCCAGACTCATGTCATCCGAAACTTGGTACTTCGGTGAGCCTGCTGTTCGACGGCATTGGCATCATGAACATCATGCTGGTGTCCCTTACAGGACGCGCCCGCGAAATCGGTTTCCGCTTTTTCGGCGGTGATCGGCATGATCTTTGGCAAATTTCACGCGACACGTGCAGCAACGATGGACCCGATCTTGCACGTCACCACGAATGGCACGATTGGTTACTGATATATCAACAGGTGCGTTGAGAGGCGTCTCCAACTGGTATATCAACGTACCATGGATGAAGTCGACGCCTCCCCCGCAGCACAGGAATCCTACAGTCGCCAAGCCTACCGGGCTCTCGAGCACCTGATTGTCACGCTGAAACTCAAACCGGGCGCGCTGGTGACAGAGAAGCAGTTGATTGATCTTTCCGGTCATGGACGCACGCCTGTCCGCGAAGCGATCCAGAAGCTGGAATGGCAGGGTCTGCTCGCGGTTCGCGCCCGTATCGGGCTGCAGATCTCCGAAATCAATCCGTCCGACTATCGGGATATTCTCTGCGTTCGCCGTCGACTGGAACCCATGGCGGCAGAATTGGTGGCGACACATGCCAACGAAGAGCAGCGTCGCAGGATGGTAAACTGCGCGCGAGACATGGGCGCTGCGGCGGCAACAGGAGACGTGAATGCGTTCCTGTCTGCCGATAAGCGTTTTGACGAGATTGTAGAGGAGGCCTGCCCCAACAAGTTTCTTGTCGGCTCCCTGGCGCCACTACAAACGCACGCCCGCAGGCTGTGGTTCTCCACGGCAACGACTTCATCCATGGATCGGTCGGTCACACTTCATGTCAGCATCATTCGTGCAATACAGCAGCGAAACGGTGCTGAAGCCGCGACAGCGACAGAGCAGCTGCTTGATTACATGAGTGAGAACATCTGATACGCCAACAAAAAACCCCGCAACGAGCGCGAGGTCTGATTTGCACTATTGCTGTGTTACCGATTGAATCAGGCAGACGGGCTTTCTGTTGCGCGCTGCTTGGCAAGTGCCGCCAAATCGGCGGGCTTCAGCTCGACTGACTCACCGCATCCACAGGCCGAGGTCTGGTTCGGATTCGTGAAGATGAAACCGGAGCGCATCTGTGTCGTTTCAAAATCCATCTGTGTACCAAGAAGGTAAAGCACAGCGGAAGGTTCGATCCAGACCTTTGCCCCGGAATGCTCAATCAGGTCATCCTTTGGGTTCGGCTCGGTCACCAGATCAACGGTATATTCCATACCGGCGCAGCCGCCCTTCTTGATTCCGACGCGAATGCCTTTGGCATTCGGACCTGACTTTTCGACGATTGCCTTGACGCGACCTGCGGCAGCGTCTGTCATGCTCATTACTGCAAAGCCCATGGGCCTGATCTCCTTCACACATCCGGATTCAAGGTCCGGAGGTTTCGGTCTGAATGTAGTCGCTTGAGGCTTAAGGATCAATGATTCCGAAGGATCGGCGGAACAAGTTAATACCAGCCGACGGCAACCTGCGCCTCTTCCGACATGCGCTCAGGCGTCCACGGCGGATCGAACGTCATTTCGACTTCAACTCCAGAAACGCCTTCAACCGCGCCAACAGCGTTTTCAACCCAGCCCGGCATCTCGCCTGCCACCGGGCAGCCAGGTGCCGTCAGGGTCATCACGATCTTGACCATGCGGTCGTCTTCAATATCGATCTTGTAAATAAGGCCAAGTTCGAAGATGTCCGCCGGGATTTCCGGATCATAGACGGTCTTAAGCGCCGCAATGATGTCATCCGACAGGCGGGCTACTTCTTCAGGCGGAATGGCAGACTGGATGATGCCCTCACGAGCATCCCACTTCGGTATGGTTTCTTCGGTCGACATCATTTCGTCCCTAAGCAAAGAAATTTCGCGCATAGTCCAGCGCATCGGCCAGCGCATCGACTTCGGCGCGTGTGTTGTACATCGCGAATGATGCACGGCAAGTGGAAGTTACGCCAAAGCGTTTCAAGAGCGGCATGGCGCAATGTGTCCCAGCGCGAACGGCAACACCCTTCCGATCTATCACCATCGAGACATCATGTGCGTGGATGCCCGCAAGCTCGAAGGAGAAGATCGCGCCCTTCCCGGGTGCGTTCCCGATGATGCGAAGCGAGTTGATGGACCGCAAGCGTTCATTGGCATAGGCCGTCAAATCAGCTTCGTGCGCAGCGATCGCGTCTCTGCCGACCTTCTCGATATAGTCGAGCGCATGACCCAACCCGATCGCCTGAACAATAGGCGGTGTTCCAGCTTCGAAACGGTGCGGCGGGTCGTTGTAGGTCACGAAATCTTCCGCGACATCGATGATCATCTCGCCGCCACCCTGGAAGGGGCGCATCTCGTGCAAACGCTCTGGCTTGCCGTACAGAACACCGATGCCAGATGGACCGTAGAGCTTGTGACCGGTCATCACGTACCAGTCGCAATCGATGTCCTTCACGTCGACCGGCATATGGACAGCGCCCTGGCTCCCATCGACGAGAACACGGATGCCGCGTTCCTTGGCGATACGGCAAACATCCTTCACCGGAACCACGGTGCCGAGCGCATTCGACATCTGTGTGATCGCAATCAGACGCGTTCGTTCAGTCAGGCACTTCTCGAACTCATCAAGATGGAAAGCGCCGTCATCATCCACCGGCACCCACACCAGTTTCACGCCCTGACGCTCGCGCAGGAAATGCCACGGCACGATATTGGAGTGGTGCTCGAGGATCGTCAGAACGATTTCATCGCCTTCCTTCAGGTGTTGCATCGCCCAGCCATAGGCAACTGTGTTTATGGCCTCGGTCGAATTTTTGGTGAACACCACATTGTCCACAGATCCGGCATTCAGGAAATTACACACCTTCTGCCGCGCCGCCTCATAGGCTTCGGTAGCGGCATTGGACAGGTAATGAAGCCCGCGGTGCACATTTGCATACTCGGAAGAATAAGCATGGCTGATCGCGTCAATCACCGACTGCGGTTTCTGCGCTGAAGCACCGTTGTCCAGATAGACAAGCGGCTTGCCGTGAACGGACGTGGAAAGAATGGGAAAATCGCGACGGATCGCTTCGACATCATAAGTCATGGGCAGCTATCTCACCGGCGGCTCAATCGGCCGCACCATCATCTGCGTCGCCCGCAGGCAAGGGCCCGCGCCCCTGCCTGCGGCAAAGTCAATCAGGCATGCTTTTCCAGCCAGTTGGAAATGATCGCCTCAAGCGCTTCGACAAGCGCCTCGTCTTCCAGCTCTTCCACGATCTCAGCCACGAACGCATTGACCAGCATAGCGCGTGCCTTGTTGCGGGGAATACCGCGGGCCATCAAATAGTACAGATGGTTGTCGTCGATATCGGCAACCGTAGCACCATGGCCGCACTGTACATCGTCAGCAAAGATTTCGAGTTCCGGTTTCGCAGCAAACTCGGCATCATCGGACATCAGAAGCGTATTGCAGGCCATGCGCGCATCGGTCTTCTGCGCATCAAGCGCGACCTTGATCATGCCCTGGAAAACGCCTCGCGCGCGGTCGAACACCACGTTGCGGAAAATTTCCGTCGACGTCGTGTTCGGCACGTTGTGCCCCAGCACCAGCGTCACGTCCGTATGGGTATCACCACCCAGAAGGTTCACACCCCGCAGTTGGAGATCAGCACCCTCACCCGCAACGTCAATGCGCAGTTCCTGGCGCACCAGCTTGCCACCGGCATTAATGACGAACAGGCGAAGCTTGGCGTTATCGCCAACACGCACGCGCACCTGTGCCAGATGCGTATCATCGGCGCCCTGCTCCTGCACGACAATCCAGGTAACCTCGGCGCCATCCTCCAGCGAGATATCGCTAACCGAGGAGACAAACGCCTGGCCATCGGTCGTCTGGATATGCCGCTCGATCACCGTTGCCTTGGAGCCGGCGCCAAAGCTGACCGGGAACCGGGTATGGGCCTGGCCAGCACCATGCAGCGCCTGAATCTCGATCGGCTGTGCAATCTCGGCTCCTGCTGGAAACTCCAGGACATAACCATCGCGCACGAAGCTGCCATTGATCTTGCCGATCGTATCATCCTTGTCGATCACAGAAAGACCCGGTGCCGCCGTCCCTTCCCGCAGCATATCCGCGTAGGAACCGACCACGATGCCATCAACCGAAACGTTTCCATCCGCTTCGCCCTGACGCGTCTTGATCAGCGCCGCAGCATCGACAAGCGGGGCCGGGTTGCGCACCGAGCTCGCAGGACCGCTGGCGGGAATAGAGCGCAGCAAGGTCTTGAGATCCGTGTAGTGCCAGGCCTCGACACGACGTGTGGGAAGCCCGTTGGTCTTGAGATCATCGACAAGGCGGTCTCGCGCGCTGATGACAGCTCCATTGCCCGGCAATTCGCCGATCTGGGCATTATAGCTATCCAGAAGCGCAGTTTCCGCCGCCGTCTGGCGGTGTTGTGCCTGCATATTCATGCCAAATTTCCTTCCGCGGGAGAGCTCAGGCGGCCTGGCCGATGATATCGGCGTAGCCATTGGCTTCCAGTTCCAGCGCCAGTTCCTTGTCGCCGGTCCGGATGATCTGGCCCTTGTAGAGAACGTGCACCGTATCCGGCACAATGTAATCCAGCAGGCGCTGATAGTGCGTGATCACGATCACGGCGCGGTCGGGAGACTTCAGAGCATTCACGCCGTCGGCAACTATCTTCAGAGCGTCAATGTCGAGACCGGAATCCGTCTCATCCAGAACGCACAGCTTCGGCTCCAGAAGAGCCATCTGCAGGATTTCGGCGCGCTTCTTTTCGCCACCGGAGAAACCGACGTTCAGAGGACGCTTCAGCATGTCCGGGTTAATCTTCAACTCGGCAGCCGCTTCTTTGACCTTGCGGATGAAATCAGGCGTAGAAAGCTCAGCCTCACCGCGCGCCTTGCGCTGCTCGTTCATGGCAACCTTCAGGAACTGCATCGTCGCAACGCCGGGAATTTCAACCGGATATTGGAACGCCAGGAAGATGCCCTTGGCAGCGCGCTCGGCCGGATCGAGTTCCAGAATGCTTTCGCCATTATAGAGGATCTCACCTTCGGTCACTTCGTAGTCTTCACGGCCAGACAGAATGTAGGACAGTGTCGACTTGCCCGAGCCATTGGGGCCCATGATGGCGGCAACTTCGCCGGCCTTCACCGTGAGGTTCAGGCCGCGGATGATCTCGGTACCGTCTTCGGCGATACGTGCGTGCAGATTGCGAATTTCAAGCATGATCACTTCCTTCATAGGGCGGTTAAAGAGCCGCCTGTCCGTTCCTTCAGCGCCTCTAGCGCTCCATGTCCGTCATCCTCGGACTTGTCCCGAGGATCTACCGTTGTTCAATTGTAGTGATGCCACTCCCTCGTATTGAGGTGCGGCATGTATGGGTTATCCCTTTGATCCAGTGCCTCATAAAGATCGAGCCAAGTCGGGTTGAACCCTTCAATCAGCTTTATCTTCCACTCTCGTTTATAACGCTTCAGCGATTTCTCTCGTTGGATGGCCAGCACAATATTGGGGTGCCTTTCGAACCAAACGAGGAGCCTGGCATTGTATTTCGAGGTGAGGCCCTTCGTTATCTCATTTCGATGTTGCCACGCACGCCCGGCAAGATCAGAGGTAACACCGGTGTATATGACTCCGCGCGGCTTATCGGACATCATGTAAGCGAATCCGACCATAGCAACCCTCAGCGGATCCTCGGGACAAGCCCGAGGATGACGACAGAGCTATCAACGCGAGGCTTCATCCATCAACCCACCGAACCCTCAAGCGAAATGCCGATCAGCTTCTGCGCCTCGACCGCGAATTCCATCGGAAGTTCCTGAATGACTTCCTTGACGAAGCCGTTCACGATGAGAGCGATAGCCGCCTCTTCCGGAATGCCGCGCTGCAGGCAGTAGAACAGCTGGTCTTCCGAGATCTTGGACGTCGTCGCTTCGTGCTCGAACTGAGCCGACGAATTCTTTGCCTCGATGTAAGGCACGGTGTGTGCGCCGCAACGGTCGCCGATCAGCAACGAGTCGCACTGTGTGAAATTGCGAGCATTCGTTGCCTTGCGGTGCGCCGAAACCTGTCCGCGATAGGTGTTCTGCGAAACGCCGGCGGCAATGCCCTTGGAGATGATGCGGCTCGACGTGTTCTTGCCGAGATGGATCATCTTGGTGCCGCTGTCGATCTGCTGATGGCCGTTCGAAACGGCGATCGAGTAGAACTCGCCACGGCTGTCATCGCCACGCAGAATGCAGCTTGGATATTTCCACGTAATCGCAGAGCCGGTTTCGACCTGCGTCCATGAAATCTTGGAGCGATGGCCACGGCAATCGCCACGCTTCGTCACGAAGTTGTAGATACCACCCTTGCCCTGGGCATCGCCCGGGTACCAGTTCTGCACCGTCGAATACTTGATCTCGGCATCGTCGAGAGCCACAAGTTCAACGACAGCCGCGTGAAGCTGGTTCTCATCGCGCTGCGGTGCCGTGCAGCCCTCAAGATAGGACACGTAAGCGCCTTCTTCAGCGATGATCAGTGTCCGCTCAAACTGTCCGGTGTTCTTTTCGTTGATGCGGAAATAGGTCGACAACTCCATCGGGCAACGAACGCCCTTAGGAACGAACACGAATGAGCCATCCGTAAAGACAGCGGAATTCAGCGTCGCATAGTAATTGTCAGACGTCGGAACGACGGAGCCGAGATACTTCTTCACAAGGTCCGGATGCTCGCGAACAGCCTCCGAAATCGACATGAAGATGACGCCGGCCTTGGCAAGTTCCTTCTTGAAGGTCGTCACGACAGAGACGGAGTCGAAGACAGCGTCCACGGCAACGCGGGGCTTGTCCACGCCAGCAAGAATTTCCTGCTCCTTCAGCGGAATGCCCAGCTTCTCGTAAACCTTGAGAAGTTCGGGATCGACTTCATCCAGTGACTTCGGGCCGGGCGTGTTCTTCGGTGCCGCATAATAGTAGAGATCGTTGAAGTCGATCTTCGGGTAATCGACGCGCGCCCAGGTCGGCTCCTCCATCGTCAACCAGCGGCGATAGGCATCGAGGCGCCATTCCAACATCCAATCCGGCTCATCCTTCTTGGCCGAAATGAAGCGGATAATTTCTTCCGATAGACCTTTTGGGGCCTTGTCGACTTCGATTACGGTCTCGAAACCGTATTTGTACTGGTCAACATCGATCTGGCGGACCTGATCGATCGTTTCCTGCACGGCAGCCATACTCATTCTCCAATCTCGCCGGAATCAAGGGTCCGGCAGGTTGTCATCTGTTGGCGGGGATCAGCCCCGTATGTAGGCGCCAGAAGGAGGTTTTAACACCTTTTGGCAAGCTAATTTTTTGCGTTTCCGCAACTCCTGGACCAATCACGCGGCCCGTTCAGGCATCTTTCGGCGCGCAGCTATTCGCTGGAAGGCAGTCAACGCACGATCTATTGCAATGTCGTCGGTTGTCGCTCCGAGAGAAATACGAAGCGCGCCCATCGCTGGATCCTGCCCCATCGCCATCAGCACCTGGCTTTGCCCGACTTTGCCGGAGGAGCAAGCCGATCCCGCGGACAAAGCCACGCCTTCAAGGTCGAAGGCGATCTGGCCCGTTTCTGACTTCAGGCCTGGAAGGGTGAAGAACGTCGTATTACACACGCGCTCGGAGCCTTCACCGTGGATGATCACATCTGGAGCAACGGCGCGCATACCGGCTTCCAGTCTTTGCCGACGTTGCAGCAAGCGTTCACGCGTGAGGTCCAGATCGCGATTAACGGCCTCAGCGGCGGCACCAAAACCCACGATTCCCGGGAAATTTTCGGTACCGGACCGATGCCCCTTCTCCTGGCCGCCACCGCGAACCAGAACAGATGGCATCATCACCTCACCCCGTATGACAAGCGCGCCGACGCCCTTGGGGCCACCGATCTTGTGGGAGGAAAGGATCAGGAAATCAGCATCCAGCTCAGTGATGTCGACCGCAATGCGTCCAACGGCCTGGACGGCGTCCACGACAAGCAATCCACCCGCAGCGCGCACAAGCTTTGCCGCCTCCGCGACGGGCTGGATGACGCCGGTCTCATTATTGACCAGCATGACCGCCACCATCGGCAGGCCGGCCCCACTATCGTGACGGTCAAGCAAGACTTTAAGCGCATCGAGATCAACGAGCCCAGTCGCCAAGACAGGGATCTCGCTCACCTGCTCACGCACAAACCTGCCGCCCTCCCGGATGGCCGGATGCTCGATTGCCGAAACATAAAGATGTCCGATGGTGAGCGGCGAGCGCCCCATCTTGAACGAAGGCGTCAAAACCCAGTTTGCCGCTTCAGTCGCACCACTGGTAAAGATGACGTGTTGCGGATCAGCACCGACGAGAGCCGCCACCTGCCGACGCGCCTTGTCGATTGCCGCTCGCGCCGCACGCCCTTCTGCATGCACGGAAGATGCATTACCCGGCAGTTCCAGCGCACTCAACATGGCTTCACGAGCAACGCCGCTCAGGGGCGCTGTCGCGTTCCAGTCCAGATATACGCGATCAAAAGCCATTGTCCGATCCGGTTTAAAGCCTACTTCACGCTTGGCGACGCATTTTCCTTGAAATTTTCGCCGCGCATGCCGTATGAGACGACCAACTGGGCGGCACGTCTTGCGCAGCCCAACTTTCGAATGGTTCTAAACTGTTTCTAGAAAAGATGACCGGCTTCGTCAAGTCTCGGCGTCAATGAAACATTGGAAACATGAAAAGCTGACCGGAGTACCGATGCCTGAAGTCATTTTCAACGGCCCTGCCGGCCGCCTTGAGGGCCGCTATCAGCCTTCCAAGGAAAAGAGCGCCCCGATCGCCATCATCCTGCACCCGCATCCGCAGTTTGGCGGCACGATGAACAACCAGATCGTCTATCAGCTCTTCTATATGTTCCAGAAGCGCGGCTTTACGACACTGCGGTTCAACTTCCGCGGCATTGGCAGAAGCCAGGGCGAGTTTGACCATGGTGCAGGCGAATTGTCGGATGCGGCTTCCGCGCTTGACTGGGTGCAGAGCCTGCATCCGGATTCCAAGAGCTGCTGGGTCGCGGGCTACTCCTTCGGCGCCTGGATCGGCATGCAACTCCTGATGCGTCGTCCGGAGATTGAAGGCTTCATGTCGATCGCGCCGCAGCCGAACATTTATGACTTCTCGTTCCTGGCCCCCTGCCCATCCTCCGGTCTGATCATCAACGGTGATTCCGACAAGGTCGCGCCTGAAAAAGATGTGAACGGTCTCGTCGAAAAGCTGAAGACCCAGAAGGGTATCCTCATCACGCACCGCACTGTTGAAGGGGCAAATCATTTCTTCAACAACAAGGTCGAACCGCTGATGGGCGAGTGCGAGGACTACCTCGATCGCCGCCTGAACGGCGAGCTGGTTCCCGAACCGGCGGCCAAGCGGATCCGTTGATCGGATTTAAACGTCAGTGTTTTCGAAAGGCTCCGCAAGGGGCCTTTCTTTTTGCCGAAGGCTGATCACCCTACAGCAGGAACTATTGCCAGAGGCTCAAGCCTGTACTTTACACAGTTTCGGCCAGCCGCCTTCGCATCGTAAAGCGCGTTGTCCGCAAGGCGCATCGCCCGCGCGAATCCGCCGGTCTCGCTGAACGTCGATACGCCGAAACTCGCCGTGATGCTGAGCGTGTCAGGCATCCCGCTGCCCTTGTGCACCGCAATTGCGCCGCGGATAGCGTGGGCAAGAAGCATGGCAGCGTCCAGCTGTACGCGCGGCAACAGAATTCCAAACTCCTCGCCCCCTAAACGACCGACGACCGCCGAATCTGAGACGCTTTCGGCAAGAAGTTGCCCGACCGTCCGTATAACCGCGTCCCCGGCGTAGTGACCATAGGTATCGTTCACACGCTTGAAATGATCGATATCGCAGAAGATCACCGAGTGCGGTCCGATTGGACTGCGCCGGAGCGCTTCACCGGCATGCTTTTCAAAACCACGGCGGTTCAGAAGCCTGCTCAGAGAGTCAATTTCGGAATTGCTCCGCTCGTCCGCCATGATCTGGAGGACCAGTACAGCGAGCAGGGAGAGGCCCGTCATCACCATGAGCACTGCGGTCAGGCTCTGGGAAATGACGGCATAATTGGAAAACAGATAGTCACTGGCCACGCGACCGGCGCCCACCGCCGCGGCGAGGTAAGCCTTGAGAAAGAAGTGGGCTCCAGTCAGACTGAAGACGAACATCATCCAACGATCGACAGGGGCGCGATGGGACGAGAATGCGATCGCCGCCGCGCTGAGCAGACAGGATATGGCAAACGGCGTCTGGTAGGGAATCGAATGCGAGAGCGTACTGCGTGGCTGGTCGTAAATGGCGATCACGATGGCCGTGCAGACGACCAAGAAGATCGCCAATGGAGCTGGCCGTGTAGTTACGTTGTAAAGACTGCCGACACCCATGCGGATCAGGAGCAAGCCTGCCAGTACGGCGGCGAAAGCGACCGCCGCTCCTGGCCTGACGAACGGCGTATACGCGATAACGAGTTCGGCAGGCACCGAAAGCGACGCTACAGCGAAACCCAGCCCGATCCAACGCGCAGCGGCACGCGACCTGCTCCGCCGAGAAACAGCGAAGAAGACGCCCGCGAAGGACATCGCGATCACGAAGTTGACGATCAGATATAGATTAGCGCCGTTGAACACATCCACTGGCCTTCAATGCCCGAACTCATTGGGCTCCCGAAACTTAGCAGCAAGAGCATAATCAACTCTTACCAACCGCATGGGAGCTTATGCTCTACTCAGGACATGCCAATGACTTTCCTGTCACTTTTGGAGTGATTCTCCCCTCAAACAGTGTTAGAGGCCCCAACGAATAATTCCAACACCATCCTGTCAGAGTCGTATCATGTCCAGGTTCAAGTCCGATTTTCTCCGCACGCTCGATGAGCGGGGCTTCATCCATCAGGTTTCTGATGAAGCCGGCCTCGATGAATTGCTGAACAAGGAAAGCGTGACTGCCTATATCGGCTATGATCCGACGGCATCCAGCCTTCACGTCGGCCATCTGACCCAGATCATGATGCTGCACTGGTTCCAGCAAACCGGACACCGTCCGATTTCGCTGATGGGTGGCGGAACAGGCATGGTCGGCGACCCTTCGTTCAAGGAAGAAGCCCGCAAGCTGATGACTGTCGAAATGATCGAAGAGAACATCGCCTCGATCAAGACCGCTTTCTCGAAGTACCTCGATTACGGGCGGCCGCAGAACGCAGCACTGATGATCAACAATGCGGAGTGGCTGCGCGCACTGAACTATCTTGAATTCCTGCGGGATGTCGGCCGCCATTTCTCCGTCAAACGCATGCTCTCCTTCGATAGCGTGAAGACGCGCCTTGATCGCGAGCAATCGTTGTCCTTCCTGGAATTCAACTACATGATCCTCCAGGCCTATGATTTCGTCGAACTGGCGAAGCGCTACGAATGCCGCCTGCAGATGGGCGGATCCGACCAGTGGGGCAACATCGTCAATGGCATCGATCTTGGTCACCGCATGGGTACCAAGCAGCTCTATGCCTTGACCTCGCCGCTCCTCACCACCTCTTCCGGCGCGAAGATGGGCAAGTCTGCCTCCGGTGCCGTCTGGTTGAATGCCGATCTGATGCCAGTCTATGATTTCTGGCAGTACTGGCGCAACACGGAGGATGCGGATGTCGGCCGCTTCCTGAAGCTCTTCACAACGCTTCCGATGGACGAAATCGCGCGTCTCGCAGCTCTCGGCGGATCGGAAATCAACGAGGCCAAGAAGATTCTCGCGACAGAAGTCACGGCCATCCTGCACGGTCGTGCAGCATCAGAGCAGGCCGCCGAAACCGCGAGAAAGACCTTCGAGGAAGGCGCTCTGGCCGACACGCTTCCGTCGATCGACATTGCCAAGCCGGATCTCGAAGCGGGGATTGGCTTGCTGAACCTGATCGTTCGCGCAGGTCTCGCTGCATCCAACGGCGAAGCCCGCAGACATGTTCAGGGTGGTGCGGTGAAGATCAACGACGTGGCGGTGACTGATGAGCGCATGAATATCGGAACGGGCGAGATTTCGGCAGAGGGCGTCATCAAGCTCTCGCTTGGCAAGAAGAAGCACATTCTCGTTCGCCCGGCTTGATCTGCACAATCCCCAGAATTTCGAGGGCTGGCGCGAAACATCGCCAGCCCTTATTCTGTTGCAAGCTCCTGTCGGTTGAAAAGCACAAGGCCAAGCACGCCGGGCACGAGCATCCACGCCAATAGCGCTGCCAGAGGAGTGACCGCCCCGGATGACGCCGAACTGGTGACAAGGATGCGCAAATCATTGGCGGCGATTGACGGCAACCACCAGAGGTCCTGTCCTGCGCCAAGATAGGCCTGGACCAGCACGCTACCCAATGTCAGCAGAAATGCGATTAAAACGGCGGCCATGGATGATCGGAACAGGACTGTCAGGAGCGCGGTCACACTCACCAAAGCCAAGAGTTCCAGAACGGCGACTGAAAAAAGCAAAAACAGCTGTTCGAGACCAGCCAAAGGCGTCAACACAGTTCCATCGACTGCCATAACGAGCATCGTGACGAACAGATCGCTGAAAGTAACCAGCAGCAGGCTAAGAATCAGGCAGCAGCATGCAGCCAGAAATTTTGCCAGCCACAGCTGGCTTCGGCTGCGTCGGGGCACAAAGTGACGCCAGGTGGAGAAACGATAATCGACAACGAAAATGGAGGCGACACCCAAGGCAAAGAACAGGTGCGCCAGCGTGTTTCCCGATAGGCCGAACGATCGGCTCGCTTCCGCAACAAGATCAACCGAACTGCCGAGATTGGATTGGCCGACACGCCTGAATACGACAACCTGCATCAAAATCTTGATGAGGGTGGCGAAGGCTGGCACGATAAAGACCGCAGCCATGAACAAGCCGCGCTGCGCCACAAATTTCTTCAATTCTGCTCCAACAAGACGAACCATGTCAAACACCAGCCGCTTGTGTGTGACGCGTTTCCGCCAGAAAGAAGCTTTCCAAATTGGGTCTGATCCACTTCACTTCGTGTAGATCCATTCCCTGAAGAACGAGCGCTTTGACGAGTTCCGGCACTTGCTCCCGAGGAACGCGGACTCCCAATCCATTCCCCTCCTTCCAAGCCAGATCGCCGAGTTTCGCCAGCACGGGATTTAAGGGGCGAACATCAAGCCACAAATATTCGCCACCTCCGAGCAGATCGGAGACCCTGCCCTCTGCCGCCAGACGCCCGTGGCTGAGAATGGCAACCCTATCCGCCACTTTTTCCACCTCATCAAGAAGATGGCTGGACAAGAGCACGGCAACCCCTTCGTCCTGGGCCAGATGCCGGATAAGGTCGCGCATCTCTATCATTCCATCCGGATCGAGCCCATTTGTGGGCTCGTCGAGAATGACCGCCCTTGGTTTCGCAATGAGAGCCGATGCAATACCAAGGCGCTGACGCATCCCTAGCGAAAAGCCACCGATCCTCTGATTTGAAGCACTGAACAGATCCACCCTCTTCAATACTGCGTCGATATCCGCCCGCACTCCCGAAGTGTCCCTGAGCAGGAACAGAAATTGCCGCGCCGTCATGAATGGATAGAAGGTCGGGGAATCGATCAGCGCACCGAGCTTCTTTCGAGAATGCGGATTGGCGGGTTCACCGAAAAGCCTGATTTCTCCCTTATCCGGCTGAATGAGCCCGCAAATCATACGCAACAGCGTGCTCTTGCCGGCCCCATTGGGCCCCAGCAGGCCGTAGACGCCTGCATCCGGCACTTCAAAACTCACCGCATCCAGAGCCTGAAGCCGTCGAGCGCCCCAGCCAAAACTCTTGGAGAGCTGGGATAAGGATATTGCGCTCATCAAGATTCCTCTACTGAAACTCGAAAATCTGGCGGAACACGCCCGGCGCAATAAGAGAGAGCGGATTGACGGTGAGCTGCGGCTTGTCGATCGAACCGGTTACCTTGAATGTAATCCCCAGCAAGCCACGATCCCGACCATTGCCGAGAAGAGTGCCGATCACGGGAAGTTCCGCGAAGAGACGGTTCAGCCCGTAGGCGGGCATGAACGTGCCAGTCATATCGAGATTGCCGACCGCATCGCGGATCATGCCCTGGAATGTTGCGCCAATCTGCTCGCCGCGCACAATGCCGTTTTCTGCCGAGAGCGTCCCATCCCGATAGACGATACGGGCGAAGGCCCGTTGAAACTTTGCGGAGCTGACGTCGATGTCACGCTTGACTGCCGAATTCAGGCTGCGTCCATCCTGACCCGGGGTGGAGACGATGGATTGCAATCGGTTTTCTTCGACCAGGGCGAAGCTGCGGATATCGATGTTTCCGCTCCAGTTCGAACCGCTTTCATTGTTCAAACGCACGTTGAGCAGGCCGCCGCGCATATGGCCGTAGAGGTTGGCAAACCGCGCCAGCGAGCCTGCATCGCCACTGGTCAGCGTCAACACGCTTCCCTGCCCGCTGCCAGCAGTCTGCGCCACGACGGCCTGTCGGCTCTCAGTGACACCGGAAAATGCAATGGACTGCAGATCGCCGCCACTGACCGCAATATCTCCTGTCGTATTGAACAGAACCTCATCATTGAAACCAATGATCTTGTCGAGCTTCAGACGGACCCGCGCAGCATCGCTCGCCTTGGCGGCTGCACCAGATCGAGGTTCCGACCCGCCCTGACCTTTCAGTTTGGAGAGAACAGGCCGGATGTCGGCGGCATCACCCGATGCGGAAACCTCAAGCCCGCCTTTTGCACGGCGAATGGAAATCGCAAAACTGTCTGCGGGCGAAAGCTTGACCCTTGAAAACTCCGCGCTGGAGAGAGCACCGTTTTTAAGACTGAGGTCGCCGGCAACGCCGAAGCCTTCTCCGGAAATCGCAAGATTGCGGACATTGATATTTCCGTCCTTCGAGGCAACCTCAAGCGAGGCCTTGGCTGGAATTCCACTGCCCTTGGTCCAGCCCAGCCACGGTACTGAGAGCTTCGCCTTGGACAGATCCAGAGTGACCCCCTGTCGATCTGAATCAATGCGTGACAGTTCCAGTTCCACAGGACCGTTGACGATATCGCCAAGCCCCGGCAATAGCTTGTCGCGCTGGTCGTTGTTGAGTGTAGCATTCACCGTCAGCTCGCGCTGGATCTTGGACTGTCCGTTGAACGGTTCAACCATCGAGATTTCGGCCGGAACGCCATCGATCTCCGCCTTGGCATCCAGCCGCGCAGCGTCAGAATCCACCTGCAAATCACCATTGATGGCAGAGACGCTCCGATCGGCAATCTTCTTGGATATCTTCACATCCTGAAGTGCAATCTTGCCCTTGAACTGTGGCGGCGGCGGATGTTGATCGTTGACCAGCCCGAAACGTGCACTGACTGAAGCAACCGCCTTGCCCGAGAAATCCGCAGGCGCAAATTCGGTATTCTTCAACCCGTTGATCGGCTTGAAGGAGGCAACTTCCGCGATCGCGTCCGCATTCCCCGCGATCTGAAGGTCAAGCTCCGCCATGAGCGGTTTCGCATAGGTGGATTGTATCCTGAACGAACCGCCCTGAATATCGACTGACCGGTCGGATCCGAAGTAGGAGGCAGCCTGCCGTACATCAAACTTCAAACGCTCGCCTACGAGGTCAAAGTGTCCGGCTACGTTTCGAACCGGGGGAAGCTCGCCGGGAAGATTCAACCGGTTGTCTGCAATATCGAAGGCGATCCGCAATTCGTTGGCGGCAAGTTCCAATGGTACGTTGGGCCCCTTCATCCGGCCTGCCGGGATGAAGACGGCTATGGAACCGTTGGTTACGGTGCCTCCGAACATGTTGGCCACCACCCAGTCGCGCGCCTTGTGGGCCATCCAGAACGGCCATAGCTGCTTGACGCCCGCGACATCCATACGTGGCAGCTGCGCGCCAAAACTGATCTCCGGCGATTGCGCTCCGAGAAAGCGCATTTGCAGCGAACCCGCCATTTGCCCAAGAGGACTGGAGACCTGCATATCGTTGAATTCGAGGCGTCGCTCAGCCGTCAGGAACCGGCCGGCTGCCCGAAGATCGAAGAGAACCGGCGCTTCACCGCCCACCGCACCTTGCGCGCGGCCGCCGCTCACCAGCAGATCCAGACCGAAGCCCGGACGGGTGTCTTGCGCGTTCAACCGGTTCAGATCGACAATCGCGCCTGTGAGTGGAACCACTGTTGGGCCAAATCGCATTTCGGAGGGCAAGATCTCGATCGAATTGCGTGCGAAATTATAGGCAACCCGGACTTCGGCTCCTGTCAGATCCTGCGGCACGCCATCGAAGTAGATCTTGCCGGGAGCATGGTGGATATCGGCTCGAATGGAAGGTTTCGTTTCTGCCGTATCGCGCGATGCGTTCAGCGTGATGTTGATCGACCCCTCCAGACCTTCACGCGGCAGGCCGCCTTCCATGCGTTGCAGGAGAAAGGGCGTCAGGTCCAACCCGGAGATCTGGGCCATCAGCGCCTTGGTGACGCCGTTTTGCGCAGTCGCATTCACCTGCAGATCCGCGCGCCGTCCATCCAGATGCATCAGACCTTTGAGCTGCACCTGCCCCTGGTCATCCAGCGTCAATGTCAGGTCATCGATCAGGAGCGTGGATACGCGACCCTCCCGATCCGGCGGAAACTGAATGTTGATGCCGGATATATTGACCGAGCCGGTTCGAGTCCTCTCGATCAGCCCTCGCGCCTCATCAAGACGCTGGAACGCCTGCTCCATGGTGGAAGGCCAACGATCCACGCGCGCCTTGGACAGATCCATGGGGTCGCCAGCCGGTAGCAAGGCTGTATCGAGGTTGATCTTTTCGGCTTCGAGATGCCGGATGGAGACGCGACCACTGACCAGCGCCAGCGGATCTATGGTGAGGCGAATGGCACCCGTATTCGTCAAATGGGCCTTCGTCGCCACCTCGATAATGTCCACTTCGCGTGCTTCGAGTGCCAGGCGGAAATCCGAATCGAAACGGATGACGGTAGAGCCTACGGTCGCCTGATAGCGAGGGCCAATCGCTGCATTGAGAGAGGCCTGCGCGCGCGCATTCAAAGCGCTGTCGATGAAGCCACCTTCGATTGCGAAAAAGCCGCTGCCGATTGCCGCAACCACGAGAAGGATGAAGATCACGCAGAGCCTGAAGATCCCCCGCCAGCGCGATGCGGGCGGCGGGCAATGCACGATCATTGGATCATGCGCCTGCGCCGAAGGAAGATCATGCAACGGAATCAGATCCTTACGGCGGAAACTGACTTTTTCACCTCGAATTTCCGCCATGTCTCTCCGCGCAGTGAAGGCTCATCAGAATCATGTGATCTGGACCAGACGCGCGCCAGTATATACCGATTGCGGCAAGATTGCTGTGCTCGTTCTCCAAAGAAAGGAATATCATGTCCGAACTTCAACCCGGCAACCCCGCACCGGATTTCAGCCTGCCGCGCGATGGCGGCGGTATGGTCTCGCTTTCCAGCCTGAAGGGCAAGCCCGTTGTCGTGTATTTCTACCCCAAGGACGACACCAGCGGCTGCACGACGGAAGCACTTGATTTCACTGCGCTAATTCCAGATTTCGAAAACGCTGGAGCAAGCATTATCGGCATCTCTCCCGACTCCGTCACCAAGCACGACAAGTTTATCAAGAAGCATGGCCTGGGCATCATCCTTGCAGCGGACGAGGAGCAGGTGGCCGCCAATGCCTATGGCGTCTGGAAAGAAAAAAGCATGTACGGCAAGACCTACATGGGCATCGAGCGCTCCACCTTCCTGATTGACGCTGACGGCAATCTCGCCCGCATCTGGCCCAAGGTAAAAGTCGCAGGCCATGCACAAGAAGTGCTTGAAGCAGTGAAAACCTTGTGACAGAGGTCGGAGCCATGACAAAGGCTCCGGATCTCGAACTTCCTCCTGTGACGACGCTGCGCGGCGGCGCAATTGCCGCCGTCTCCTCGGACGACCTCGACATCAAGACACGCCTCGCGCAGCAGTTGGCGACCCGCTGGTTCGAGCGAAAACTGTCGCTGCGCTCACCACTTGATCCGCCGGTTCCAGACAGGCCGGGGAGACCTGAAAAGCCGGAGCTCGTGCCGCCGAAAGCGGTCGAAAAGCGTTCGCTGCATACGATGAATGGCCGAATTGCAACGCTTCACGCCATCGCGCATATCGAACTTAATGCGGTTGATCTGGCGTTGGACATCGTTGTCCGCTACGTGACTGAGCCCGTTCCGCACTCGTTTTTCGATGGCTGGATGCAGGTCGCATTCGAAGAAGCCAAGCACTTCAACATGGTTCGCGACCGCCTGCGCCAACTGGGTGCTGACTATGGCGACATGCCAGCCCATGACGGCTTGTGGAAAGCCGCCCACTCCACGCGCAATGACCTGACCGCCCGCCTCGCCGTCGTACCGCTCATTCTGGAGGCGCGAGGTCTGGATGTGACACCTTCGCTCCAGGCCAAGATGCGGGAAACGGGCGACCACGAAACGGCGGATATTCTCGACGTCATCTACAATGACGAGAAGGGTCATGTCGCGATTGGCGCGAAATGGTTCCGCTTTCTCTGTGCCCGCGAACGCAAGGATCCGGCTGAAACCTTCAAACGTCTGGTGCGGGAAAATTTCCGCGGACCTCTGAAACCGCCGTTCAATGATCTGGCCAGGGCAGAGGCTGGCCTGACCCCATCGTTCTACCGCTCTCTCAGCCCCATAAGTTCCGCGTAAGCGTGAATAGTTAACTGCCCGTTAACCCTAACAGGATGTAATCGCGACAGTTAGGGGCGAGCGATTCACGGCAGGAGAACGACGTGGCGAAGGGTGACGGACACCGCATCTTTGGCAAGCAGCCGACTGAACACGTTCTCATCCTGGCCTCCGGCGATCGCGTCCGGCATATGACAATCCGTCCCTGGATGACTGCATTCTGTGTTGCTTTCGCAGCCCTGCTCACCACCGCCTATCTGGGCGCCACGACATATCTCGTACTGCGCGATGACCTGATCGGCGCGGCAATGGCGCGTCAGGCACGCATCCAATATGATTACGAAGATCGCATTTCAGCGCTTCGTGCCCAGCTCGATCGCATTACCTCCCGCCAGCTTCTCGATCAGCAGGTTGTCGAACAGAAGGTAGAGCAACTGCTCGAGCAACAGAATGCTCTGTTTTCCCGCCACGGCAAACTCGGCAGCCTGCTCCAGCGCGCGGAGGAATCAGGCATTGCTGTGCCTGAAGCACCAGCTTCCGCTCTCCAGCCAGAACTGAAGGAAAAGCAAACGAGCGTAACGGGCGGTCTGAAGGCAATCGATCGCCTGCTGGCACAGGATGGGAAAGCAGCCTCCGGGGCAAAGCCCGGCGGAGTGGCTCCTCAGTCGGGCAGCATTGCGGATCGCGCAGATCGCGTATTTTCCAAAGTCACGCTCTCGCTGAAGAACATCGAGCAAGAACAGCTTCGCCGGATACGCGGCCTTGCAGACGATGCCTATCGCACCGCAGATGCCATGGCGACAATCATGCGCCGGACTGGCGTGGATGTGCCTGATGCGGCCTCCGGCAAGCAGGCCGGCATGGGCGGCCCCTTCGTCGAACCCCTCGGAATCAACCGGTTCGAAACGTCACTGACCGATCTGGATACCGCCCTCAATCGTCTGGACGCGGTGCGGGAGGCGGCGCAGAAGCTGCCCTTCGGCAATCCGGCACCCGGGCGGGAGATCACGAGCGGCTTCGGTAACCGCATCGATCCGTTTCTCGGAAGACTGGCCCTGCACGCAGGCGTGGATTTTCAGGCCGATACGGGTGCGAGCGTGAAGTCGACCGGCGCAGGCGAAGTCATTGCGGCTGGGATGAGCGGTGGCTATGGCAATATGGTCGAGATCGACCACGGTCAGGGTATCACGACACGCTACGGTCACATGTCCAGCATTCTCGTGTCCGTGGGCGATAAGGTCGAGGCAGGTTCGGTGATCGGCCGGGCAGGAAGCACTGGCCGCTCCACGGGCCCGCATGTCCACTATGAAGTTCGCCGAGACGGAGACGCCGTCGATCCAATGCGCTTTCTGAATGCAGGCCTCAAGCTCACCACTTACATGAACTGAGCTTGGATTTTGTCAAAATCGCTCAAAAACACTTGTTAATTTACCATTTACGCTTGGTATCCGGGCAGTTTTCTTGACTTTGTCACACTTTGCGCTTATCTCGCGGCCATCATCGGACGCAAAGCGGTTCCGATTCACCTGAGTTCCTTGCGAACCTGAACGGAAATTGTTTTCTCATTGACCACATTTGCTGATCTCGGCCTGAGCCAGAAAGTCCTCTCTGCTGTAACCGACGCGGGTTACACGATCCCGACGCCTATTCAGGCGGGCGCCATCCCGCATGCTTTGCAGCGCCGTGATATCTGCGGAATTGCGCAGACCGGGACCGGAAAGACAGCCTCCTTCGTGCTGCCGATGTTGACCCTTCTGGAAAAGGGACGCGCCCGTGCCCGCATGCCGCGTACGCTCATTCTGGAGCCGACGCGCGAATTGGCAGCCCAGGTCGCAGAGAATTTCGAGAAATATGGCAAGAACCACAAGCTCAACGTGGCTCTTCTGATTGGTGGCGTCTCGTTCGAAGAGCAGGATCGCAAGCTCGAGCGTGGCGCTGACGTTCTCATCTGCACGCCAGGCCGGTTGCTCGATCATTGCGAGCGCGGCAAACTGCTGATGACCGGCGTCGAAGTCTTCGTCATCGACGAAGCCGACCGCATGCTGGACATGGGCTTCATTCCGGATATCGAGCGGATCGCCAAGATGATCCCGTTCACACGTCAGACCCTGTTTTTCTCGGCCACAATGCCGCCGGAAATCCAGAAACTGGCTGATCGTTTCCTCCAGAATCCGGAACGTATCGAGGTGGCCCCGCCATCCTCTACGGCGAAAACGGTTACCCAGCGTCTGGTTGCATCCCACAACAAGGATTACGAGAAGCGCGCAAAGCTGCGCGACCTCATCCGTGCGCAGGATGATCTGAAGAACGCCATCATCTTCTGC
The DNA here is from genome assembly GCF_001427345.1 of Rhizobium sp. Root149. Taxonomy (NCBI): domain Bacteria; kingdom Pseudomonadati; phylum Pseudomonadota; class Alphaproteobacteria; order Hyphomicrobiales; family Rhizobiaceae; genus Rhizobium; species Rhizobium sp. Root149. The sequence continues at coordinate 558,122 of NZ_LMGD01000012.1, read as the reverse complement.
AACCGCAAGAAAGATGTGGCCGATCTCTTCCGTTCGCTGGATCGTCACGGCTTTTCAGTCGGCGCCCTTCACGGGGATATGGACCAGCGGTCCCGCACGACGATGCTCGCAAACTTCAAGGACAACAATATCACGCTGCTGGTCGCTTCGGATGTTGCTGCGCGCGGCCTCGACATTCCTGATGTCGGTCACGTGTTCAACTTCGACGTACCAATCCACGCCGAAGACTATGTCCACCGCATTGGTCGTACGGGCCGTGCCGGTCGCTCGGGCCGCGCCTTTACGCTTGTGACCAAAGCGGACGCAAAATATGTAGACGCCATCGAAAAACTGATCGGTCAGGAAATCGAATGGCACGAAGGTGATCTGTCCGCCCTGCCGGCTCCGATGGAAAGCCATGACAATGATCGCGGCAAAAAGGGCCGTGATCGTGACAAGGACCGGGGTCGCGGAAAACGCGGTTCGGGCTCCAAGACAGAGGCTCGCACTCAGGAAGAGTCTCCGAAGAGCAACGTGGCAGCAACACCTGAAGCAAGGACAGAAAGCGTGAACGCAGAACAGGCCAAGATCGACAATCGCCGCAGCAACCAGGGCCGCAACAGCCGTCCTTACCCGGCGAACGACGATAATCAGAGCCGCCGCCGCAGCCACCACCGTGACCATGACGATGGTCCGACACCGGTTGGCTTTGGCGATGATATCCCGGCATTCATGCTGATCGTCGCAAACGCCAAGGGCTGATCCAGCCCATGACATTACGCCCTGGTGTGGATTTTCCGGGCGTCGGTACAGGATTGGTCATCCGCAATGCGGATGGTCATATTCTTTTGTACAAGCGTCTTCGTGCCCCTGAAGCCGGTTTCTGGAATATTGTCGGCGGCAAGGTCGATCACCTTGAGCATTCGGCTGACGCTGCCCGCCGCGAGGCGGAGGAGGAAACCGGGCTGACAATCCATTCTGTCGATTTTCTATGCCTGTCGGAACAGATCATTCAGGCAGACCGGCAGCATTGGGTATCGGTGATCTACCGGACGGATGATTTCACCGGTGAACCGCGACTGACAGAGCCGGACAAGCTTTCGGAATTCGGTTGGTTTCCTATGGATGCGTTGCCCGCGCCCCTCTCCGCCTTTACGCAGGACGCAATCCGGTTCTTGAAATGAGCAACCGAACTACGTCTTGGCTGTCCTGAAACCGGCTTCGCAGGCCAGACGCGCCCACTTCGCCATCTCGTCGGGATCATCCAGCGCCGCATCCGGCACTGACCAATAGGGCATGAGAACAGGCTTGCCCTTCTTGCCTTCATAGGTCCATTGGCGCGCTCCGGCAGCGCTGAACAGCGGAGCCGTTTCCGCGTCGGCCTTCAAAAGGATCTCGTCGCGAAGTTCCAGCGCGAAGATAACGCCATCGCGGTAAATTCCCTTGCCACCGAACATCTTTCGAATGGAGATCGGCGAAACCGCCTCGAACATTTCCTCGATCGCCTCGTTATCCATTGCTCTCTATCCCCTTAGAATCCCGCCAGCCCGCTCGACAGCCTCCGGAGTGTCGACATCAAGATGGGCAGACGCACCAAGCTCCACGTCGATGATCGGCAGGCCACAAGTTTCGATGACATGCCGCGCACCCACATCTCCGTCCAGGAGTTCAAGATCGTCGAAGGTCGCTCGTGGCAATATGACCGGATTGCCGCGTTTGCCGGACGCCACAGCGCGAACAATGGCACGCCCCTCAGCCTGAACGAAGGCATCAGCCAGAGCCTTGAGATCGTGGCTCGTGATCCCCGGCATATCCGCTAGCACAACCATCAGACCATCGCACTGTTGACGGGACGCAGAGGAAAGCCCGCACTTGATCGAGCTCGCCATCCCCGTTTCGAATAATTCGTTATGAAGGATTTCGACGTCCAGTCCCTCAAGCGCAGCGCTAACATCGATAGCGCGATAGCCTATTACTACCGTAACAGGGCCAATATCGGCCTTCACCGCCCGTTCTGCCATCCTTCTGACCAGTGGAACGCCGTCAAATTCCGCCAGCAACTTGTGCCCTGCCCTCGCCATGCGCCGCGCCTGACCGGCCGCAAGCAGCACTACGCCCAGCTGCAGCTTATGCGCATGGCCTGCAAGCTCCCTGGGTTGCGGTCGACTTGGTATTTCCATAAGCAGCCCTCCCACGCCAAGCCCCATCAGGTCGTCCGGCGTCGGCGGCTGTCCTGCCAGTATTCGATCCAGAACCCAGTCAAAGCCATTTTCCTTGGGCGAACGTGCGCATCCCGGCGCGACGATGATGGCTGTATCTGCCTTGTGTCCAAGAACCAGCAAATTACCGGGATCGACCGGTAAGCCGACGTGATCCACTATACCGCCTGCCAGCCGCAATGCGTTCGGAAGCACGTCTTCGGCATCACAGACAGCCGACGCTCCGAACAGAATGATCATGCGCGGTCCGCTGCCGTCGAACTCACGTTCGGCGTCCAAGATGGCACGCACGACAGCATTCTCTTCGTGGACTACCCGACGTTCGGAGACGATGACGCTGCCGGACGGCGCCAGACGTCGTCGCAGAACCTGCACGGTTTTGTCGAGGACCGATGGCTTTACCGACGGCAATTGCGTCTGAATGAGAGCGACGGAATGCGCTTGGAAGGCATGAACGGTGACCGCGTCGGCAAGGGCGAGAATCTCTGCTGCCTGATCCACGAGACGCTTGCTGACACCGAGCGGTATGATCTTGATTGTCGCGACCATATCGCCATCCGAGACCTGGCTGTAGTCCTTCAGGCACGCCAATGTGATTGCCGGATCAACGCGATTGAAACGGTCCACGAGCTGTTTATCAGCGCGGAACAAACCCTTACGGGTCGCGTAGACATTAACCCGTCCGGTCGCCGCCGGAGAGAGCCGCAGGTTCTCCCGTTGCAGAAGACGAGCGAGCTGTTCTGCCGCCTCGTCCTCCGTCAAATCGTCATCATCAAGACGGGCAACGATCACATGCTTCACACCGTGATCGCGAAGCGCCTCGACATCGATGGCTGACAGGCGTCGCCCTTTTTGCAGCTTGCCGGTCGCGACCATCATGCTGTGTGCGAGAATTGCTCCCTGCGCCTCTTCAACCCCAACCGGACCGAATTTCATGCGCTTTGCCCGGAGATAGGACGCCGACGAAAGGCCTGCACGATCTCCGCCATGATGGCGAGGGCAATCTCTTCCGGGCTGGAAGCACCGATATCAAGACCGATGGGCGCACGGATTGATGAAATGTCTTCGTCACTGAGTCCCACCTCCTTCAATCGCTCGATGCGCTTGGCATGGGTCTTGCGACCACCGAGCGCCCCGACATAGAAGCATCGGCTGCGCAAAGCGTCCGCGATTGGATAGTCATCGATTTTCGGATCGTGCGTCACGGCCACAAGCGCTGTATAGGCGTCAAGCCCGCGATCCTTCAGCACGTCCTCCGGCCAGTCGGCGATCAGGTCGACACCTTCGAAACGCTCCGGCGTGGCGAAAGCCGTGCGGGGATCGATGATCGACAGGTCGAAATTCATCATCGGCGCCAGACGCGCCAGAGCCTGTGTGATGTGTACGGCACCGATGGCGACGATACGCGGCGGCGGCAGGTAGACATTCAGGAAAACCTGAGCGCCATCCGCCTCTGCCAGGCCGGATTTCCCCGTTTGCAGAGCTTTACCCACCACATCGCGCAAACCGTCCGGCACCGGCTGACCTTCGGTAAAAACCGCGGTCGAACCTGCGGCAAGATCCGTTACGATGACGACGGCCTGACGGGCCTGCCGCGCAGAATTCACCTGTTTGAGAACTTCGATCTGCATCAGTTGAGCTTCTCCACATAGACGCGGATACGCCCACCACAGGATAGGCCGACGCGCCACGCGGTTTCGTCCGCCACGCCAAATTCCAGCAGCTTTGGCGTTCCCGCCTCAAGCACGTCCAGAGCCTCGGTGATCACCGCCCCCTCGACACAGCCACCGGAAACCGAGCCCTCGAAGTTCCCCTCCGCATCGATGATGAGGTGACTGCCAACGGGACGCGGCGCCGAACCCCAGGTTTCGATGACGGTCGCAATCGCCACATCGCGACCTTCCGCTTTCCAGGTTTCGGCAAGAGTGAGAGGATCAAGGGATGCGGCTGACATGCTGGTGGTTCCTTTCCAGGAAGCGGCGGGGATCATGGTCTCGGTTGAAACCTTGGCCGTTGAGTGCTTCTGCAAGTTCGCTGATCGAGCTTATATTGTGCGCCGCCCTGAATTCGTCCACATGCGGCAACATGGCACGTACGCCTTTGGCCTTTGCCTCGAAGCCGTCGAAGCGCAGCAAAGGGTTGAGCCAGATGAGCCGACGGGTGCTTCGATGCAACCTGTCTACTTGTCTAGACAACTCACCCACATCGTCCCGCTCCAATCCGTCCGTGATCAGCAAGACGACCGCGCCACCGCTCATGACACGCCGGCTCCAATCCTTGTTGAACCGGGCAAGCGCTGGCCCTATCCGCGTCCCCCCTGACCAGTCGGAGACAGAGGCAGTGCAGGCAGCCAGAGCCTCATCAGGGTCACGATGCTTCAGGCTCCGGGTTACATTTGTCAGCCGCGTCCCAAACAGGAAGACATGCATCCGCCGCCGACGCTCCATCAATGCGTGACAGAAATGCAGGAAGATGCGGGTATACTGGCTCATGGAGCCGGAAATATCCGCCAGAACGACCAAGGGCGGCTCACGCCAGCGCACCGTCTTGAACTTCGGCAGCAGCAGGTCGCCCCCGCTTCGCATGGCATGGCGCAGGGTGGCGCGTGCATCGATCCTGCGCGGTTGCCGACTGGGCTGGAACCTTCGTGTCGGCACCGTCTGCAACGGCATGACAAGCCCGGATATGACCTGACGCGCCTGCTTCAACTCGGCGGCATTCATCTGCGCGAAATCCATCTTCCGCAGCACTTCGGAAAACGAAGCGGTGAAATGCGCATCCGTCTCGATCTCTTCGCGGACCTCCTGCTTTGCCGGTCTCTGTCTGTTGGCGGTCAGGGCATCGCTCACTCTCGCGGCGGCAGGCTTCGGTTTTTCCTTCTCGCGATGATCCGCAATCTTCGGCGACATCATCTGGATCATTTTTTCCACGAGATCGCGACGGCGCCAGAAGATGCCAAAGGCTTCGTCGAAAACCGGAATATCCTCGCGACGCTTGACGAAGATGGCCGCAAGAATTGCCTTGAACTCCTGCCTTGATCCAAGACCGATTGCCTGCACCGCTTCCACCGCATCCATCGTGGATTGAGGCGAGGTCTTAAGCCCTGCCCGTCGTAAAACGCGAGCAAAATGGGCAATGTTTTCGGCGAGCTTTCCGTCCCCCATCGGTAGCGGAGGCAAGATCGCACCATCGCTGGCATTCGGGCCATTCATTGCTCAACCCGCAGCCAGCAGTTCGGCCTTCACTTCAGACAGAAGCTTTGCTCCTTCACCCTCTTTCATACGCGCGATATCATCCTGGTACTTGAGCAGCGTTCCAAGCGTATCGGCAATCGTTTCGGGATCGAGAGCAATCCGATCGAGTTCCGTCAGGGCTGTCGCCCAGTCGATCGTCTCCGCGATACCTGGGTTTTTGAAGAGATCGATCGTCCTGAGCTTCTGAACATAAGCAACAACCTCACGTGACAACGCCTCCGCCGCATGGGGCAGCTTGCGACGCAGAATGGCAAGTTCCTGCTCAGCGTCCGGATAGTCGACCCAGTGATAGAGGCAGCGCCGCTTCAGGGCGTCATGGATCTCGCGGGTGCGGTTGGTGGTGATGATGACGATTGGCGGCTCGCTAGCCTTGATCGTCCCGAGTTCGGGAATGGTCACCTGAAAATCGGAAAGAACCTCCAGCAAAAACGCTTCGAAGGCTTCGTCGGTTCGGTCGAGTTCGTCGATCAGGAAGACGGGGGCAATCTCGCCCGCCTGCGCCAAAGCCTGCAGCACGGGTCGACGGATCAGATGGCGCTCGGAATAGAGGCTCGATTCGATCCTGTCGCGATCGTCCAGACCCGCCGCTTCCGACAGGCGGATATCGAGCATCTGCGCCGGATAATTCCACTCATAGACCGCAGACGAAACATCGAGACCTTCGTAGCACTGCATACGGATCAGCGGCCGGTTCAACCCTTTCGCCAACGCCTTGGCAATCTCGGTCTTGCCAACACCCGCCTCACCCTCGAGAAAAAGCGGACGCTTCATCCGTAGAGCCAGAAACACGACTGTCCCGAGGCTTCGTCCAGCCAGATAATCCTGCTGCGCCAGAAGGCTGATGGTCTCCTCGATTGAAAAAGGCGTGGCAGTCGCGGTCATATCCGGCATGGTTCCTCCCCATGTTTCAGATGATGCTACAGCGAGTGGAACGCACGGTCCAGATAGATCAACGGAGGGTTGGCAGGTCCAAGATGCAAGCCGACGACGGTGCCGATCATGACGAAATGGGTCGCGATACGGCGCACCTCCACCAGACGGCAATCGAAAGCCGCAAGCGCGTCCGAAAGGACCGGTGCACCTGTGGTAAGCTCCATCCAGTCACCCAGCGCAAATCTCTGGTCGTTCGGCAGGTTCTCGAAACCGGCAAGCGCCCGCGCCAGCGGTTGATGGTGAACGGCAAGCGCATTCAGAACGAAACGCCCGCTCTTCTCGAAAATCTCGTTCTTGGCATTGTCTGCATTAAGGCAAGCCAACACTGTTGCGGGACTATCAGAAATCGAGCACGCAGCGGTCGCAGTCACACCACGCCGCACGCCTTCCCACTCAGTCGTGACGGCCTGAACATGACCGGCATACCGCGCCATGCCATCCCGATAGCGTGCAGGATCGATCGCTTCAGCGGCCAGTCTTTCGGAAATATCCACACATCTTCTCCCCGGCCGGTGGCCGTGTGATCTCTCGCATATGGATAACCTGCTTGCAGTTTTCCACGCAATGCCGACACGTGAGTTGAAGTTAATACGCAAAAGTCTTTGACGCGCCTTGGTGAACGGATAAATGTCATTCATGCGCCACTCTTCCTTTATCCGTTCCAGTGCTATCCTGTCTGCGGCTCTTTGCGCGCTTCTTGCGCAACCGGCCTCGGCGGCGGTTATCGGCGTCGTAGCTCCGACGTCTGGACCCTATGCCCGGCTCGGCGAGCAGATCCAGCATGGTGCAAGCGCGGCGGTCGGTGATGGCAACCAGATCGTCGTCGTTCCGGAAACATGCGAGCCCGGCAGCGGCAAACAGGTGGCGGAGCAGCTGAAGACACAGGGCGTCAGCATCGCCATCGGCTTTCTCTGCGTCGAAACACTGACGGATGCGCTGCCTTTGCTGAAAGGAACCGGGATCCCTGCTATCACGGTCTCCGTTCGCTCGCGTATTCTATCGGAAGACGCGCAACGTCAAGGCTGGTCGTTCTTTCGCCTTGCACCTGCGGAAGGCCAGGAAGCCGCAGCCCTGTCGGACATTATCCTCGGACGGTGGCAGAACCAGCCGATAGCGCTCATCGACGATGGCACGATCTACGCACGTGACCTGATCGCCGCGGTTCGTAGCCGGATCGAAGCTGGAGGCATAAAGCCGGTTTTCGTCGATACCTTCCGGCCCGGTCAGGAACAACAGCTGTCTCTCGTTCGAAGATTGGCCAAGGCCGGTGCAACGCGGGTCATCGTCGGAGGAGATCGCACAGACATTGCCGTGATGGCGAGAGACGCGGAAAAGGACGGCGCGAAACTGACCTTCGTTGGTGGGGATGTGATGCGCGCGGCCAACCGGCCCGTCAGCCTCCCGGAAGGCGTCATGGCCGTAGCACTTCCCGATTTCAGCAAGGAAGTCGATGCGGATGGTGCCGTTTCAATCCTGCGCGTCGCAGGCGTCGATCCCGATGGCTACACCCTGCCCGCCTATGCCGCAGTGCAGGTGGCCGAGCAGGCGCTCAACGCCGCTCAAACCCACGCTCTCTCGCTGACAGATGCACTGCGGCAGGAAACCGTTCAAAGCGCCATCGGCCCGGTTGCTTTCCAGAGCAATGGCGAACTGAAGCAGAACCTGTTCACACTGCAAACCTGGCGCCAGAACGGCTGGTCAATGGAGCAGACGCCGACCGAGTAGCTGCGTCCCTGCTAAATCCGGTAATTGTGCAGGTCTTGCTTGGGTGCTAGAGGCGCGGCATACATTCTTCTGGAGGATCCTGATGTCTGCCCCTGTTCTTATCGCCCCCTCGGTTCTGGCTGCCGATTTTTCCAAACTCGGGCAGGAGGTGCGTGATGTCGTGGCGGCAGGCGCCGACTGGATCCATCTCGATGTCATGGACGGTCACTTCGTACCCAATATTTCTTTCGGTCCGGATGTCATCAAATCGCTGCGCCCGCACACCGACGCCTATTTCGACTGCCATCTGATGATCGCCCCCGCCGACCCCTATCTCGAGGCCTTCGCCAAGGCTGGCTGCGACAGCATTACGGTGCACGCAGAAGCCAGCCCGCACCTGCATCGCTCGTTGCAAACCATTCGGGGCCTCGGCAAGAAGGTCGGCGTCACGCTGAACCCGGCAACTCCCCTGTCCGTGCTGGAAAACGTGCTGGACGACGTGGACCTGATCCTGATCATGAGCGTCAATCCCGGCTTTGGCGGACAGAAATTCATTCCGGCGATGAACGAGAAGATCCGTTCCGCGCGCGCGTTGATCGGCAACCGTCCGATCGACATCCAGGTTGATGGCGGCATCACGGCAGAGACGATCGGCGCAGCGACGAAGGCTGGCGCCAATGTCTTCGTGGCGGGATCTGCGGTGTTCAAGGGCAATAGCGTCGAGAGTTATTCTGCCAATATTTCCGCCCTTCGGTCAGCTGCTGGAGCATAAGAAAAACATGACGAAGGCTGACGCAAACCGAATGCTGCGCGTCAGCCTCGTCTCATCGGCTGTAACCAATCTCGGCTTCGCGCTCTTGTGGGGCGCCTGCTGTTCTGCCCTCATAGCATGGCAGATGTTTAGCTTGGAGCGCTTTCACGGCTTCCACCTTTCAGACCTCATAGTTCTCTATGGCGTCGGCGCATCATCCGGCTGGCTTGTTGCCGCCGTTGGTCTCTTCGGCGTGCGGCGGCTGTTCTGGAGAAACTGGCTGCTCTACCTGTTGGCGGTCACGCTGCTCGCCACAGCCACTGTCGCGGTGACCTCCGGCCTCTTCGCACTCCAATATCGCAGCTTCTATGCCCAATGGCACGAGCATGCGTTCACCCGGATCTGGATACTTCAGTTCCTGTTCACATCTGCATCTGCCGTGTACCAGTTCCTCGTTATCGGTCTTCGTTACTATTTTCCGCTGGGAATGCCGCTTTTACTTGGCGCAGCAGCCATTCTTGTTCGCTCCGTGCGTTGAGATTACCTGCCGCGTTTGGTAAAGCGGGCCAACTTTGACAGCCGTAAGGAACGAGCTTCGATGATCCCGCGCTATTCCCGGCCAGAGATGGTCGCCATCTGGTCCCCTGAAACCAAGTTTCGCATCTGGTTCGAAATCGAGGCTCACGCCTGTGATGCTCTCGCAGATCTTGGCGTAATTCCGAAGGATTCCGCCAAGACCATCTGGGAAAAAGGTGGCGCTGCGGAATTCGACGTGGCTCGCATCGATGAAATTGAAGCCGTTACCAAGCACGACGTCATCGCCTTCCTGACGCATCTGGCGGAATTCATTGGCCCGGACAGCCGTTTCGTCCATCAGGGCATGACCTCGTCTGACGTTCTGGATACGACGCTGAACATCCAGCTCGTCCGTGCGGCGGATCTTCTGATTGCCGATATGGACCGCGTCCTGGCGGCCTTGAAGACACGTGCCTTCGAGCACAAGGATACCATCCGCATCGGTCGCAGCCACGGCATCCATGCCGAACCGACGACCATGGGCCTTACCTTCGCGCGCTTCTACGCCGAAATGGACCGTAACCGCGCCCGCCTCATCAATGCCCGTGCGGAAATTGCAACCGGCGCCATCTCGGGCGCGGTCGGTACCTTTGCAAACATCGATCCGCGCGTGGAGGAACATGTCTGCGCCAAGCTCGGCCTTGCGCCAGAGCCGGTTTCGACACAGGTCATCCCGCGTGATCGTCATGCCATGTTCTTCGCCACCCTCGGCGTCATTGCATCGTCGATCGAAAACGTGGCCATCGAAATTCGCCACATGCAGCGCACAGAAGTCCTGGAAGCGGAAGAGTTCTTCTCGCCCGGCCAGAAGGGCTCCTCGGCTATGCCGCACAAGCGCAATCCGGTTCTGACGGAAAACCTCACCGGTCTCGCCCGCCTCGTGCGCATGGCTGTAACCCCTGCCATGGAAAATGTTGCACTGTGGCACGAGCGCGATATCAGCCACTCTTCCGTTGAGCGCGGCATCGGCCCCGATACGACGATCACGCTCGATTTCGCGCTGAACCGTCTTGCAGGCGTCATCGAAAAGCTGGTGATCTATCCGGACAACATGTTGAAGAACCTCAACAAGTTCCGTGGACTTGTTCACTCGCAGCGCGTTCTGCTTGCCCTTACGCAAGCCGGTGTATCGCGTGAGGACTCCTATCGTCTGGTTCAGCGCAATGCGATGAAGGTCTGGGAAAAGGGCGCCGATTTCCTGGAGGAATTGCTGGGCGATGCTGAAGTCCGTGCCGCACTTCCTGAAGAAGCAATCCGCGAGAAGTTTGATCTCGGTTACCACACCAAGCACGTCGACACGATCTTCAAGCGAGTCTTCGGCTAAGTCCGAGCGATTTTTATAGAGAGCACGTCAGCCGGGGTCTTTCCCCGGCTGATTTCGTTTCTACAGTTCACTTGCAGGCATAACGCCCTTCGTCCTTGGCATCGGCCGTACCCGACGCAACTGTCACGCTGGGGTAAGGGCAATAGACATACCTGGACCCAGACAGGTGCGCCGCTTCCTTGTTTCCGGGCGTAACACCCGCAGCAATGCTCTCCGGCTTGGTGCCTTGTTCGACCCACGCCACCAACGGCGAGAAGAAGTCGAAATCATCGTAGGATGGACCACCGGCGCCATGGGGCATGCCGGGAATCCGATAAAGGCGGGCGAAATCCGAGGCCTTGCCGCCGTTGTTCTGATCAAGCTTCTTATACCAGTTGACCGTATCGACCACCGAAAACACTGGGTCGGCATTGCCGTGGAAGACAATCAACTTGTGTCCGGCCTCCCTGAATGCCTTGAGGTCCGGATTGTCCGTACCCGGCGGTATCATGAACTGAACTGAGGATTCGGTGAAAGGTGGCTCAGAGGCGAAGATCTTGGGCGCATCCTTGTCGAAGTCGAACTTGAGCAGGAAGTTTTGCAGCTCATCCGGGGTGCCGCCCACCTTGACGGGTGGCGTTGTAAAAATCTGTGCCAGCGAGGACGCACCTTGAACACCGATGATCGGCTTCTTTCCCCAGGCGTCAACGGCGCTTTCCAGCTTCCACCCCCGCCAGTTGCCGGACGCCATGCCGGGATCCCAGGTCCAGGAACTATAGAGATTTTCACCTTTTCTGTTTTTCGGTCCGCCCTGAATTTTCACCAGTGCGGCAACTTGCGCAGCCGTCAGGCATTCCTTGTCGCCTTCCTTGGCGCATTGAAGCGCCTGCGGCTTGAACGTGGTCTCGCAGGCATCTGCATTGGAAACGATACCATCCTTCACGCCGTCCGTCATATCGCACGCAGCCAGAATGCCTTTGGCCAGAAGGTTCATGTCGTCACGGGAAAAGGCCTTGGCAATGTCGGGGTTCAGGCTAGCCCATGTCTGCACGTCCCAGGCATGCTGCACCGCTGCCTTCGGCAGGTTCAACCCCGGATATCCGGCGAGCAGACCGTCGAAGGCGGCAGGCATGCGGGACGCGGCCACCAATGCATGTCGTCCGCCATTGGATGACCCCATGCCGTAGGCAAAGGCCACCGGCTTTCCGTAATATGTCTCGACCGCCGCGCGGGCTAGCGGTTGCAGCTTGGCAACAGCGCCATAGCCATAATCGATGCGGGCCTGCGGATCGAAGCCAAAGGCCGCACCACCGGCAATACCTCGCTCGGCATACGCCTTGCCGTCATGTCCTGCATCGCTGGAAACCACAGCATAGCCGCGAGAGAGTGCCGTCTGTTTCTTGTCTCCGCCCATGACAGGGCCGAGGGCTGGAACCACGGTTCCATCATTGCCGCCGTTGAACTGATGAACGAAACGTCCGTTCCAGGTGTCTGGCAGTCGCAGCTCGAAACGGATCGCATAGCTCTTGCCGTCGACACCTGTTCGCTGCCCGGTCAAGCCGCGAACGATGCAATGCGCAACCGGCATCTCGTCTGTAGCGGGTGTTGCAACGGCCTCCGTTACGTTAAGCCCTGCCACAAAGCTCTCCCCCTTCGGCAGGTCCGCACAAGTCAAAGCATAGGCGGCATCAGTTGCGGCAAAAACTGTCAGGCAGGACGCACTCATGAAAATGACTGACTTCATACTTTCCTCCTCGAAGTGTGAGCTTCATTCCCGAAGTGAGGCTAACATAACAATTTCATTCGCAACAGTAATAACTGAAAACAAAAATCCTCTCTGATCCGGGCTTGACGCATTCGCTCGTCAGTCGCAATTAAGGGGCCATGAAAGCATCAGACGCAGATATTCTCATCGTTCCTGGCTACACGAATTCCGGGCCCGAACATTGGCAAACCCGATGGCAGAGCCGGCTGCAAACGGCGCGGCGTGTGGAGCAGGCCGAATGGTCGAAGCCCGTTCGCGAGCACTGGGTTGCTCGCATTGTCGAGGAAGTGAATTCAGCAACGCGTCCGGTCGTGATCGTAGCCCATTCGCTAGGAGTTCCGACGGCCATCCATGCGATCCCTCATTTTCGCAAGAAGGTCGCAGGCGCCTTTCTCGTTGCGCCGCCCGATGTCACCAATCCGGAGATCCGACCGAAGCATCTGATGACATTTGGGCCCTATCCGCGCGATCCTCTGCCGTTCCCATCACTGACGATTGCAAGCCGCAACGATCCGTTCGGCAGCTACGATCATGCAGACGACATCAGCAATGCCTGGGGTTCGCTGCTGATTGATGCTGGCGAGTCGGGCCATATCAATGCGGAGTCGGGTCACGGTCCGTGGCCGGAAGGGACGATGGTTTTTGCCAAGTTTCTGGCAAATCTCAAGCCTTGAGGCAGGCCGCCTTCGGACCTTTCGCATTCACAACCAAGGATATGCGTTACGTTAAGAGATGCTTAACACGCACTTGCTAGCGTTGATAAAAGCATCAACGCTAGGGTTGGCTGCGGATGAAACCTGAGACGATGGCCGTTTCTCCTAAACAGGGGGAACTGGCTGCATATATCACCTGCATCGATACTCTTCCTCTGCCAACAGCTGTTGTTGAGCCGGGAGCCGGTCGCTTTGTTCACGCGAATCAGGCTTTCAAACAGCAGTGGGTGGCCCGCAGTGTCTCGGATCTGACATCCCTCATCCATAGTGACGATCTGGTCAGTGTTTCGGCACTTCTTTCGGAGAGACCGGCAGATACGTCACCCGAAACCACGCGCTCGACACTGATACGCGTTCCGATGATCGACGGCAGCACTCGATGGGCGAAAGCCTTCGTCAGCCCGTTTCGACTTGATCTGGCGCCGAATGCAACCCTGCTCATGGTGCAACTTGTCGACTTTACGGACGACAAGCTGATGGTGGATGATCTCGTCGCACGAGAAACGCGTTGGAACAGCGCACTGGTCAGCTCGGAATCCGGCGTCTGGGACCACGATTATCGCGCAGGCCGCAAGTATTATTCGCCAATCTGGCGGTGGATCCGCGGAATGTCGCCGGCCGATCCCCTGCCCGCCTCCAAGGAAGCCTGGCTCAATCTGGTTCACCCGGACGACCGCTCCTTCACGCTTCACGCCATGGAGCGACAGGAGGCGGGAGATCCGGCTTTCCAGGTCTTTGAATACCGCGAGCGTCATAAGGACGGCCATTGGGTATGGATCGAATGTCGTGGCGCCTGCATTGATCGTGACGAAAATGGACGCGCCATGCGCGTCGTCGGCACAGACAATGACATTACACCCCGGAAGGATGCAGAACACCGTGCCGCCAAAATCGCGCGCCGCCTCGAGATGGCGCTCGCCATCTCCGGCGTCGGCGTCTTCGAAGCGGATTTGACGGCCGGCGAGGTGGACTGGGATGTCCGCATGTACGAAATTTTCGGGGTTCCCAAAGGCGAAAAAATCCGCCTTGGTGTAACGTGGGAGAGCTTTCTCCGTCCGGACGATCGGGAACGCGTGCTGGCCAATGTCAGCGCGCATCACGGGCGCGAAGGATGCTTCTGGGATCGCTATCATGTCACTCTTGCCGGCGGCGAAGAGCGCATCATCAAAAGCTGCAGCATGACGTTTACTGACGTTGACGGTCATCTGAAGCTGGTTGGCGCGAATTGGGACGTGACGAATGACGTTTTGCTGCAACAGGAACTGGAAAGAGCAAAAAGCCTCGCCGAGGCGCGCAATGCAGAACTGGAAGCAACCCGCGATCAGATCGAGCACAATGCGCTTCACGATTACCTGACAGGCCTGCCGAACCGTCGCTATCTGGATCTGGCGCTGGATCAGTTGTCGAAAAGCTGCAGCCTGAAAAATCGCAGTCTTGGTCTGCTGCATATCGATCTTGATGGCTTCAAGCAGATCAATGACGGATTCGGCCATAGTGTGGGTGATGCCGTCCTTTCCCACGTTGCCGAACAGTTGCGGCAGATTGCTGGGGCGAGAAACTTCGTAGCGCGCGCGGGCGGCGATGAGTTCGTGGTGCTCGTGCCCTTCGCTGGAACGCCCGACAGGCTTTCCATTCTGGCAAACAGGATCGTTGGGGCGATGAGCAGGCCCTTCCGATATGGCGACAAGCTTTGCCACTTTGGCGCGAGTATTGGCGTGGCCTACGCATCCGGCTCATCCATTAACGGTCATCAGATTTTGCTGGATGCGGACACGGCACTCTACGAGGCCAAGCACAGCGGCAAGGGGCGCCATGCAGTCTTCGACGCAGCGACGTATCGCTGACACAGAATCGGGGGCCGAGGCAACGTCCCCGCTGCCTCGGAAAGGCTTGTCAGGTGCGCATCTCTTCAAGGATTTCGATCAAGAGTGCATGCATGCGCGATGTGATTTCGTCTTCATTCAAAACGACGTTGGCAGCAGTAAAGTCTTGCCGCAATCTGTCGATAAGCTGAACATCAGTGGGATGCTCGACACCCCATTCCGCAAGATTGGTTGCATAGCCCAAAGGATCCTGCGCCCCCATGGTTTCTGCCGCCCAAAGGCCGATCAGCTTGTTTCGTCGCGCTTCCGCGCGGAAAAGCCAAGTCTGTTCCTGGGTGTATTTCATTTCGAGCGCTTGCGCGCGGTCACGCATCGTAATCATCAACATCCCCTGTTTCAGCCCTTCGTTCAGAAGCGAATTATTGAAGGCCGATAGAATGATGCACACCAATATTTGCGGAAGCGTGTAACGGCACGGTGAATAAATGCTTCCAATTGACAATCAACAGAACGGTTCTCCATCCACGCGCATTGTGAAACGAGACAATTTCCGTTATGGGACCGCTCAATCCTATTCCACAGCGCAGCGCAATGCGCACGAACAACGAGACAAGATGTCATGAACCGTCGCCGCCGTATTTACGAAGGCAAGGCCAAGATCCTTTACGAAGGTCCCGAACCGGGCACGCTGATTCAGTTCTTCAAGGACGATGCCACCGCCTTCAACAAGAAGAAGCATGAGGTGATCGATGGCAAGGGTGTGCTCAACAACCGAATTTCCGAGTATATCTTCACCCATCTGAACAAGATTGGCATCCCTACCCATTTCATTCGCCGCCTCAACATGCGTGAGCAGCTGATCCGCGAAGTGGAAATCATTCCGCTGGAGATCGTTGTACGCAATGTCGCGGCCGGGTCATTGTCGGAGCGTTTGGGTATCGAGGAAGGCACTGTTCTCCCCCGTTCGATTATCGAATTCTACTACAAGTCCGATGCCCTTGCCGATCCCATGGTTTCCGAAGAGCACATCACTGCTTTCGGATGGGCGAATCCTGCGGAACTCGACGACATCATGGCGCTCGCCATTCGCGTCAACGACTTCCTGTCCGGTCTCTTCCTCGGTGTTGGCATCCAGCTGATCGATTTCAAGATCGAATGCGGACGCCTGTTCGAAGGCGACATGATGCGCATCATTCTGGCCGATGAAATCTCGCCAGACAGCTGCCGCCTCTGGGATATCGAAACCAGGGAAAAAATGGACAAGGATCGCTTCCGCCGGGATCTGGGCGGCCTTCTGGAGGCCTATTCCGAAGTTGCGCGCCGTCTCGGAATCATCAACGAAAACGAGCCGATCCGCGGAACGGGTCCGGTTCTCGTACAGTAAGCCGTCAGGGAGCAAGCAGTGATCAAGGCACGTGTTACCGTCACTTTGAAGAACGGTGTTCTGGACCCGCAGGGCAAGGCCATTGAAGGCGCGCTGGGCAGCCTCGGTTTCGAAGGTGTCCATCAGGTTCGGCAGGGCAAGGTTTTCGATCTCGAGGTCGAAACCGGCGATCGTGCGAAGGCCGAAGAAGAAATCAAGGCCATGTGCGAAAAGCTTTTGGCCAACACTGTGATCGAGAACTATTCGATTAGTCTTGCTTGAACCATTTTTCGGGCAGCTCATCCCTGCCCGAAGTCCCCATTGTGCGAGTCCCTGCAGGGCTCGAACATAATGCGTATTGAATAGACAGCCTTCTTTGCAAAACTCTGGTGAGGTCAAGCCCATGAAATCCGCCGTCGTTCAATTGCCCGGTCTGAACCGCGACCGTGACATGATTGCAGCTCTCACGCGCATTTCCGGTCAGGCGCCAGTCACCGTTTGGCAGACCGAATCGGAAATTCCGGATGTGGATCTGATCGTCATCCCCGGCGGCTTCTCCTACGGCGACTATCTGCGCTGCGGTGCAATCGCCGCCCGGATGCCTGTCATGGACGCTATCCGCCGCAAGGCCGAGGCTGGCGTGAAGGTGCTTGGGGTCTGCAATGGTTTTCAGATCCTGGTGGAAGCAGGCATGCTTCCCGGCGCGCTGATGCGGAATGTCTCGCTGAAGTTCGTCTGCAAGGAAATCAAGCTTGAGGTCGTGAACGCCGATACGGATTTCACCCGCGCTTACGAGACGGGCCAGATCATCCGCTGCCCGGTAGCTCACCATGATGGCAACTATTTCGTGGAAAGCGAAACGCTCAAGTCGCTCGAAGACAACAATCAGATCGTCTTCCGCTATGCCGAAGGCACCAACCCTAACGGTTCGCTGTCGGATATCGCTGGCGTGGTGAACAAGCAGGGCAATGTGCTTGGCATGATGCCGCACCCGGAAAATCTCATCGAAGCCGCCCACGGCGGTAATGATGGACGCGGCATCTTCGCCTCGGCTCTCGAAGTCGTTGCGGCTGCCTGACCAACCGCCAGAAATATCGAGAAGACATATGCACAAGTTGACGACCGGCCTCGTGACAATTCTGGCAGCAACAGCGCTCACGGCCTGTCAGTCCGATCGTCAACAGCCTCAGCCCCAGAACCGTGCTGCGCTGCCCACCATGGAAAGGGTAGCGCTCGCGGCCAATTCCTGCTGGTTCAAATCGGGTGACGCGGCGTTCAAGGATTATCGTCTCGCGCCAGAACTGAATTCCTTCTCCGGCCGTCCTCGTATTCTGGCGGTGCCGCGCCACAGTCCCGAATCAAGACCCCTTCTCGTCGTCCAGGCGGAGGGGAATCCCGCTCGGCTGGACGCATTTGGCCCGCTTGCCGATGGCCCCCAGGGCGCCCGCATCAAGCAGGATGTGGTGCGCTGGGCAAACGGCGGCAAAAACTGCTGAACCGCCCGCCCTGTTGTGGCAAAAATGTGATCTTCGAAAACAATCGCCCGAGCGGGACTCCGGTCCGTTCAAGGTTGCTTGCCGCTATAGTTAACTAACACCTAATCTACCTCCAGAGATTCGCTGCCTTACCGAAGGCGGCCACGGGGGCGGTAGATCTATGACGCACAAGCTGGTTTCGAGCCTGATCGGAACAACTGCCATTCTGCTTGCACTGTGTTCGCCGGTGATGGCGGCAGACACCGCAATCGCCCCTGGAGCCGGCCCCATCTTCGACGAAGCCCGCTTCGGAGCCTATGGCGCAATCGATAATACATACAGCAACGATGAAAAGGGGTTCTTCGTCACTGGCATGCTGTTTTTCGATCCGTGGGATCATGACAATGCACAAGGATGGCAGAAGCTCGCCCGCCCCCGTGTCCATGTCGGTGCTGACATCAGTACCGCAGGCGAAACCAACCAGGCCTATGCCGGTTTTTCCTGGACCTTCGACCTGAACGAACGCTTCTTTCTTGAGGCCGGTTTCGGCGGGAGCGTGAATGATGGCAAGCTCCGATTTGATGGGGGACGCGGCCCCTATCTTGGCTGCCATGCGCTGTTTCACGAATACATGGCGGCAGGCGTCAACGTAAACGATAACTGGCGCGTGGTCGCCCAGGTCGAGCACTCGTCCCATGCCGGGCTTTGCGGCGATTGGAACAGCGGCCTCACGCGCGCAGGCGTGCTCGTCGGCTACAAGTTCTGAAGCATGCCGTAGCTAAAAGTGCGCAGCGGTTTTGCGAAAACGACATGCGTTGAAACAAAGAGACAAAGCGCCAGAAGCGAATTTGAAAGATCGCGAAACGCTTTCGCCCGCAAACCGGTCGCTGAACCACACATCCTAAGGGCCACCCACAGCCCTGCACATTCGAAGTGAATCATATGGGCGTGGCAGGAAATTTCCTGTCGCGCCCATGCTTCTTCTAGGATAAAGAGACGCCAGCCCGGACCGCCTGTAGGGAAGACGATGACTATTCCGAACCAGATCGCCATTACACCAGAACTTGTTGCTGCCCACGGACTGAAGCCTGATGAATATCAGCGCATTCTTGACTTGATCGGCCGCGAACCGACCTTCACCGAACTCGGCATCTTTTCTGCAATGTGGAATGAACATTGCTCTTACAAGTCTTCCAAGCGCTGGCTGCGCACGCTGCCGACCAAGGGCCCGCGTGTCATTCAGGGCCCTGGCGAAAACGCTGGCGTTGTGGACATCGATGACGGTGACTGCGTTGTCTTCAAGATGGAAAGCCATAACCATCCGTCCTACATTGAGCCCTACCAGGGCGCGGCAACCGGCGTCGGTGGCATTCTCCGCGACGTCTTCACCATGGGTGCGCGTCCGGTAGCAGCCATGAACGCCTTGCGTTTCGGCGCACCGGATCATCCAAAGACACGCCATCTCGTTTCGGGTGTCGTATCCGGCGTCGGCGGTTACGGTAACTCCTTCGGCGTTCCCACTGTCGGTGGCGAAGTCGAGTTCGACCCGCGTTATAACGGCAATATTCTCGTCAATGCCTTTGCCGCTGGCCTCGCAAAGAGTGATGCCATTTTCTATTCGAAGGCTGAAGGTGTCGGCCTCCCTGTCGTCTATCTTGGCGCTAAGACGGGCCGCGATGGCGTCGGCGGTGCAACCATGGCATCGGCGGAATTCGACGAATCCATCGAGGAGAAGCGTCCCACCGTGCAGGTCGGTGATCCCTTCACCGAAAAATGCCTGCTGGAAGCCTGCCTGGAACTCATGGCAACCGGCGCCGTGATCGCGATCCAGGACATGGGCGCGGCTGGCCTCACCTGCTCTGCTGTCGAAATGGGCGCCAAGGGCGACCTCGGCATCGAACTCGATCTCGACAAGGTCCCGGTTCGCGAAGAGCGCATGACCGCCTATGAGATGATGCTGTCGGAAAGCCAGGAGCGTATGCTCATGGTTCTGCGTCCCGAGAAGGAAGAGGTGGCCAAGGCCATCTTCGTCAAGTGGGGACTGGATTTCGCGATCGTCGGCAAGACGACCGATGACCTGCGCTTCCGTATCCTTCATCAGGGCGAGGAAGTAGCAAATCTTCCCATCAAGGAACTCGGTGACGAAGCACCGGAATACGACCGCCCGTGGCAGCCTTCTGCTGCGCGGCCTGCCCTGCCCGCGGAAAACGTTGCCGCTCCAGGCGATTACAATGATGCGCTGCTCAAGCTTGTCGGTTCGCCGAACCAGTCCAGCCGACGCTGGGTCTATGAGCAGTATGACACCCTGATCCAGGGCAATTCCTTGCAGCTGCCCGGCGGCGATGCAGGTGTCGTGCGCGTGGAAGGCCATGCAAGCAAGGCGCTTGCGTTTTCGTCGGACGTCACGCCCCGCTATGTCGAGGCTGACCCGGTCGAAGGCGGCAAGCAGGCTGTTGCGGAATGCTGGCGCAACATTACCGCAACCGGTGCCGAGCCTCTGGCTGCAACAGACAACCTGAACTTCGGCAATCCGGAAAAGCCAGAGATCATGGGCCAATTGGTTGGCGCAATTCAGGGTATCGGTGAAGCCTGCCGCGCGCTGGACTTCCCGATCGTCTCCGGCAACGTCTCGCTGTATAACGAGACCAACGGCGTCGCGATCCTGCCGACACCCACCATTGCGGGCGTTGGCCTTTTGCCAGAATGGTCGAAAATGGCGCGGATCGGAACAGCCAAGGACGGCGATGTTGTGATCATGATCGGCGTCGATGGTTCCCATCTGGGATCGTCAATCTACCTCCGCGATATCCTGGGTTCATCGGAAGGGCCAGCCCCGCAGGTCGATCTGAAGGCTGAGCGTCGCCACGGCGATTTTGTCCGCGGGCTCATCCGCAACGGTCAGGTCACGGCCTGCCACGATATCTCCTCCGGCGGATTGTTGCTCGCGCTGGCAGAAATGGCGATGGCCTCCGGAAAGGGTGCGAAGCTTTCGCTTGGTGAATGCAAGGGGCTGCCTCATGCACTGCTCTTTGGCGAAGACCAGGCCCGCTATGTCATCGCTGTACCGGCCGATCTGGCGAACTTCCTCTGCGCAAGCGCAGAGTCGGCGGGCGTTCCTTTCCGTACCCTTGGAAATGTCGGTGGCAACACCCTTGAGGTTGACACCCTGGTACGGGTTGAGGTTGCGCAGCTTGTTGAGGCGCACGAAGGCTGGTTCCCCACCTTTATGGCGTGACAGGCATCAAGACGCTTTGAGAATCCGCGGAAATTTGGCACTCTGGTCGAAAACAACCATACCTAACAAGGAAGGAACGACCAGATGCCGATGCGTCCCGGTGAAATTGAAGACATGATCAAGGCAGGGATTCCGGGTGCCAAAGTCACAATCCGGGATCTGGCAGGCGACGGGGACCATTACGCAGCCGAGGTTGTTGCAGAAGCATTTCGAGGCAAAAGCCGGGTCCAGCAGCATCAAATGGTCTATGAGGCCTTGAGGGGTAATATGGGCGGCGTTTTGCACGCGCTGGCCTTGCAAACATCAGCTCCAGACTGATCTTCACCCGGACTTCGTCGATAGAACCATCACACGAAATCATAGATGCAATCGCATTTACCGACTGGAATTCAGCGGATTTCGTGATAATAAGCTAACCATAATATCTGGACCTTGACTCCAGATAAGAAAAGGAAATCGATCATGAGCGGTATTCATGAGCTGATCGACAGCGAAGTGAAGAGCAACGATGTCGTGCTTTTCATGAAGGGAACACCTCAGTTCCCGCAATGTGGTTTCTCTGGCCAGGTCGTACAGATTCTCGATTACCTCGGCGTGGATTACAAAGGCGTCAACGTTCTTGCCGACGCAGAAATCCGCCAGGGCATCAAGGACTATTCAAACTGGCCGACCATTCCCCAGCTCTACATCAAGGGCGAATTCGTAGGCGGCTGCGATATTGTGCGCGAGATGTTCCAGTCTGGCGAACTGCAGACCCATTTCCAGGATCAGGGCATCGCCGTACGCGGCGCGGCCTAAACGGGCCTCAACCAGCTCTGCTGGCTAACTTCAAGTTTGAGGCGCCGCTGTTTTGCGGCGCCTTTTCATTTTCGGGATTTTTTTCGTGAAACCTGCGACCAACACAGCTCCTGCACGCCTTCAGGGCATGGGCAAGGCGGAGTTCATTGGCATGATGGCAATGCTGATGGCATTGAACGCCTTGGCGATCGACATCATGCTTCCTGCTCTTCAGGAAATCGGTGCCGACCTCAAGGTCGAAGACGTGAATGAGCGGCAGTTCATCGTGTCCTCCTACCTCTTCGGCTTCGGTTTTGCCCAGTTGGTCTACGGACCAATTTCCGATCGCTTCGGACGACGTGCACCGATGATCTTCGGTCTTGCGGTCTATATTATCTGCTCGCTAATGATCGTGATCGTCCCCTCATTCGGCATGCTCCTGCTCCTGCGGTTCATTCAGGGTGCCGGAGCGGCCTCGACTCGCGTCATCACTGTCTCTATCGTCCGTGACGTGTTCGGTGGTCGTGCCATGGCCGAGGTCATGTCACTCATCATGATGGTCTTCATGATTGTACCCATCATCGCACCGGGCACGGGACAGGTCATCATGCTGGGCGGCAACTGGCATATGATCTTCCTTTTCATCGCCATCATGGCCGCCGCGATCATGGCGTGGATGATGATGCGCCTACCGGAAACACTGGCAAAGGAGGACATCCGTCCACTGACGCTCAATTCGATCCTCGGCGGATTCCGCATCGTTCTGACGAACCGCGTCGCGCTGTGCTACACGATCTCTGCGACATTCATCTTCGGGGCGCTTTTCGGGTTCATCAATTCAGCGCAGCAGATCTATGTCGGGATATACGGGTTGGGACCATGGTTTCCAGTCGCCTTCGCAGCGGTGGCAGCCTTCATGTCTCTGGCTTCATTCATCAACGCCCGGCTCGTGGGTCGTTTTGGGATGCGCAAGCTGTCACACGGCTCTCTTCTCGGGTTCATACTGGTGACGTTCGTCTGGCTGACAGTTCAACTGCTCAGCACGGAACCGATGCCATTCCTGCTATTCCTGGGTTTCTTTGCACTGGCCATGTTCCAGTTCGGCTGGATCGGAGCAAACTTCAACTCACTGGCCATGGAACCACTCGGACATGTCGCCGGAACAGCATCGTCCGTCCTCGGCTTCATGAGCACAATCGGAGGTGCCGCCATCGGCGCAGTGATCGGACAAGCGTTTAACGGAACAGCCCTTCCCATGGTCGCGGGCTTCTTCAGCGTTTCGATCATTGGATTGATCTTTGTGCTGATCGCGGAGAAGGGGAAGCTCTTCCAGCAGCACAATCCACGCGTTTGATCCAAGCGACCCCGATGCGTCTGCCTCGGGGTCGATCTCGACGGCTTTGTCAGCCAATGATTTCGCGGCGCAGGATCTCCCAGCTGTCCTTGCTGGTTGCCGCAAGCAGACCGCCCGTAAATTCCGACGGTCTGTAGGGCGAGCCATCGAATTTTGCGACATGCCCTCCCGCTTCCTGCACGATCAGTGAACCGGCCACATGATCCCACGGCATCAGCTTATTGTAGATCACAAAGTCAACATGGCCGCTTGCGATCGTTCTGTACTCCTGCGCGGAGCACCGGTAACTGGCAAAGAAGCGGACCTTCGCAAGGTTGGTGAGGACGCGTAAACGCTCCTCATCAAAGAAATAGGCGCCCGATGCCATCCCATACATCTGGTCAAGCGGCTTGGCCTCTGCGACGGCAAGACGCGCTGACTGCCCATCCGGCCTGCGAGCGAAAGCACCGCCTCCCTTCTCGGCCATGACCCAGTCATCACTCATCGGATCATAAATGATCCCGGCCACGGCCTCACCTTTGTAGACAACCGACGCCATGACGCCGAACGCCGGAATGCCGCTGGCGAAATTGAAAGTGCCATCTACCGGATCGACGATGACCGCGAGTTCTGCGTCCTTCAGCTTCCCCAATAGATCCGGGTCTGACGCAACAGTTTCCTCGCCAATAAAAAGCGCCTGCGGTGCCAGACGCTCGACCTCCGCCTTGATGAAGCGCTCTGCCTGTTCATCAGCCTCGGTCACCAGATCCGAAGGCTCCGATTTCCGACGCACGTCATGGGCCTCCAGGCGCCGGAAACGAGGCACGATTTCGCTTTTTGCGGCCTGTCTCAGAACATCCGCAAGTACAATAACATCAACGGGCATGAATGACCTCAACTCTTGGGGGAAGGCGTCAGACCCGCAAAGTCGAACAGGTTCGGGTCCAGCAAATGGGAAGGATTGACATGGGAAAGCGCCCGCAGCATCCGGTCCTTGCGACCGGGCATCTGCAGTTCCATGGTCGATAGCATCTGCTTCATGGCATTGCGCTGTAGCCCATCCTGGGAACCGCAGAGATCACACGGAATAATGGGAAACTGCATCAGCGCTGCAAACTTGGCCAGATCTTCTTCCGCGCAGTAGGCAAGCGGCCGTAACACGAACAGATCGCCCTCGTCATTCAACAGCTTCGCCGGCATCGCCGCCAGGCGTCCGCCGTGAAAGAGGTTCATGAAGAAGGTTTCGAGAATATCATCCCGGTGATGACCCAGAACCAGCGCGTCGCAGCTCTCCTCGCGGGCAATACGATACAGATTGCCGCGCCGCAGCCTGGAACAGAGCGAGCAATAGGTTGCGCCCTCTGGCACCTTTTCCTTCACGACGGAATAGGTATCGCGATACTCGATCCGATGCGGGACGTTGATACCCTTGAGATAATCCGGCAGGACATGCTTTGGAAAATTCGGCTGACCTTGGTCGAGGTTGCAGGCGATGAGATCGACCGGCAGCAAGCCGCGCCATTTGAGATCCATCAGCAGCGCCAGCAATGAATAGGAATCCTTGCCGCCTGAAAGGCCGATCAGCCACCGCTTCTGCGAGCCAAGCATATTGAAATCTTCAATCGCCTGACGGACCTGCCGCAGAAGCCGCTTTCTCAGCTTGTTAAACGCTGTTGTCTGTGGAGCATGCGCATAGAGATCGTTGGGAAAAGAATTCTCAACGTCAGCCGCGTCGTCCATATCTTCAATCGGCGCTGCCAGCGTCACGCTCTTCTCCATCCGAATGAACCCGGTCTCGCAAGAAAAGAAACCGGGCTCTCTTATTCGCGTCTCAGCCTGCGATCGCCGCGGCAACGGCCTCGATCGCCGCCTCGGCTTGACTTCCGTCAGGACCACCGGCCTGCGCCATGTCAGCACGACCACCGCCGCCCTTTCCGCCAAGACTTGCCGAGGCAACACGGACGAGATCGACGGCACTGAGGCGAGCCGTCAGATCTTCGGTCACACCGACAACGGCGCTCGCCTTACCATCGTCACTGACAGCAATCAGCAGCACGACCCCGGAACCGAGAGAAGATTTGGCGTCGTCGACAAGACCCTTAAGGTCCTTTGCATCGACGCCGGTTACGGCCCTACCAATGTACTTGACGCCGTTGACGTCACGAGCCTCTGGTGCAGCTGCGCCTTGAGATCCACCCATGGCAAGTTTCCGGCGCGCATCCGCAAGCTCCTTCTCGAGCTTCTTGCGTTCATCCATCAAGGCTTCGACACGGGAATAGACATCGGTTGGCTGCACCTTCAGCAGCCCCGCCAGAGCCTTCACGCGCTCATCCTGCTCAGCAAGATAGGCCCGAGCGCCTTCACCAGTAACAGCCTCGACGCGACGCACGCCCGAACCGACCGCGCTTTCGCCCAGCACACGCACCAGACCGATATCGCCCGTAGCGGAAACATGGGTGCCACCGCAAAGTTCGATGGAATACGGCTTACAGGCCTTGCTACCCTCAATGCCGGTGCCCATAGACACGACCCGAACCTCATCGCCGTACTTCTCGCCGAAAAGCGCCATGGCGCCTTCGGCAATGGCATCATCCACACTCATCAAGCGCGTTGTGACCGGCGCGTTCTGCAAGATGATGGCATTGGCCATGTCTTCGACCTTCTGCAGTTCCTCCGCAGACATCGGCTTTGGATGAGAGACGTCGAAGCGAAGGCGCTCCGGCGCGACCAAAGAGCCCTTCTGAGCGACGTGCGTGCCGAGAACTTCACGCAGCGCCTCATGCAGCAGGTGCGTTGCGGAATGGTTGGCACGCAGCCTCGACCGGCGAGTATGATCGACCGTCAAGACAACTGCATCTCCGACCTTCAGACCGCCTTCGGCAATGGTGGCCGAGTGAACGAACAGCCCCTCGCCCTTCTTCTGCGTGTCGGAAACAATCACCTTGGCATGATCCGTCGAGATCATACCGGTATCGCCCATCTGACCGCCCGATTCGCCATAGAACGGTGTCTGATTGACAACGATCTGGATCTTGTCGCCGGCAACCGCTTTGTCGATTGCCACACCGTCACGAACGATCGCCAGAACAACGCCTTCCGCAGCCTCTGTGTCATAGCCCAGGAATTCGGTGGCGCCGAATTTCTCCTTGAGTTCGAACCAGACACCTTCCGTCGCCTTTTCGCCGGAACCTGCCCAGTTTGCGCGCGCCTCAGCCTTCTGGCGCTGCATCGCATCGTTGAAGCCCGTCAGGTCGACGCCGATTCCGCGTGCACGCAGAGCATCCTGCGTCAGATCGAGCGGGAAACCATAGGTATCGTAGAGCTTGAAAGCGGTTTCGCCATCAAGCGAGTCACCCTTATGCAAGGTCTCGGTCGCATCCGACAGAAGCGAAAGACCGCGCGCCAGCGTGGTGCGAAACTTCGATTCTTCCAGCTTCAGCGTCTCGGAAATCAGCGCTTCGGCCCGATTGAGTTCCGGATAGGCGCGCCCCATCTCACCGACCAGAGCCGGAAGAAGCTTGTACATCAGGGGCTCGCGCGCGCCGAGCAATTGCATGTGGCGCATGCCGCGACGCATGATGCGACGCAAAACATAACCGCGACCTTCGTTTGAAGGCAGAACACCGTCGGCAATCAGGAACGCCGAAGAGCGCAGGTGATCGGCAATGACCCGGAAGCTTGCGGCCTGATCACCCTCAGCCTTGGCGCCTACAACATCTTCCGTCGCGGAGATCAGGGTCTTGAAGAGATCGGTTTCGAACACGCTCTGCACGCCCTGCAGGATGCAGGCCATGCGCTCGAGACCGAGACCGGTATCAATCGACGGACGTGGTAGAGGTGTACGCTCACCCGGCGCCGTCTGCTCGAACTGCATGAAGACGAGGTTCCAGAATTCGAGGAAGCGGTCGCCATCTTCTTCCGGAGAACCCGGAGGGCCGCCCCAGACATGTTCACCCTGATCGATGAAGATTTCAGAGCAGGGACCGCACGGGCCGGTGTCACCCATCTGCCAGAAATTGTCGGAGGTCGGGATGCGAATAATCTTGTCATCCGAGAACCCGGCGATCTTCTTCCACAGCGATGCTGCCTCGTCATCATCCGCATAAACGGTTACCAGCAGGCGATCCTTCGGAAGGTCGAAACCCTTAGTCACCAGGTTCCATGCAAGTTCGATTGCCCGTTCCTTGAAGTAGTCTCCGAACGAGAAGTTGCCTAGCATTTCGAAGAAGGTCAAATGGCGCGCCGTATAGCCGACATTGTCGAGGTCGTTATGCTTGCCGCCGGCGCGCACGACCTTCTGGGAAGTCGAAGCTGTCGTGTACGGTCTCGTCTCAAGTCCGGTGAATACGTTCTTGAACTGCACCATGCCGGCATTGGTGAACATGAGGGTGGGGTCGTTGCGCGGCACCAGCGGGCTCGACGAAACAATTTCGTGACCGTTCTTCCGGAAATAGTCGAGGAAGGTCGACCGGATCTCATTCACGCCACTCATGCAAAACCCTTCTATACCGCCAACTGCGGTCCCCATCTTTCAAAGCTTTTGGCTTTTAACGTTCTCGCTGAATACTGTCCAGCTTAACAAGAAAATGGCCACGCGGTTTACACCACGCAGCCATTCCAATGATCATGCAATCACTGCAAACGATGCATCAGGCATCCGGATCGCCATCGTCAGCATTGCTGTCCGGCCCACCATTCTGCAGGAAGCGATCGGCTATCAGACCGGCGTTCTGGCGAAGGGCGGTTTCGATCTCGCGCGCCAGTTCCGGATTTTCGCGAAGGAACGTCTTGGCGTTCTCACGTCCCTGCCCCAGCCGCTGGCTGTTGTAAGAGAACCAGGCGCCCGACTTTTCGACGATACCCGCCTTCACACCCAGGTCAACAAGTTCACCAGTCTTGGACACGCCTTCGCCGTACATGATGTCGAACTCAACCTGCTTGAAGGGAGGCGCCATCTTGTTCTTGACAACCTTCACGCGGGTCTGGTTGCCGACAACCTCTTCACGCTCCTTGACCGCGCCGATACGGCGGATATCGAGACGAACAGAAGCATAGAACTTGAGCGCATTGCCACCTGTCGTTGTTTCGGGCGAACCGAACATGACGCCGATCTTCATGCGGATCTGGTTGATGAAGATGACCATGCAATTCGAACGGGAAATCGAAGCAGTCAGCTTGCGCAGAGCCTGGCTCATCAGGCGCGCCTGAAGGCCCGGAAGGCTATCACCCATCTCGCCTTCGATTTCTGCACGAGGCGTCAAGGCAGCAACCGAATCGACCACGAGAACATCAACCGCACCGGAGCGAACCAGCGTATCGGTGATCTCCAGCGCCTGTTCGCCCGTGTCAGGCTGCGAGATAAGGAGGTTCTGGAGATCGACACCCAGCTTACGGGCATAGACCGGATCGAGAGCGTGCTCGGCGTCAACGAAAGCACACACGCCACCCTTCTTCTGGGCTTCAGCGATCGTCTGAAGGGCGAGCGTCGTCTTACCAGAGCTTTCCGGTCCATAGATTTCGATGATACGCCCCTTCGGCAGACCACCAATACCAAGCGCGATATCGAGGCTGAGCGAGCCCGTCGACACAGTCTCGATTTCGACGACACTTTCGTTCGCGCCAAGCTTCATGATCGAACCCTTACCAAAGGATCGTTCGATCTGAGAAAGTGCTGCCTCCAACGCCTTACTTTTATCCACTGACTTTTCCTCTACGAGCCGCAACGAATTCTGAGCCATGATTCACCTCTGGGTTAAGCAGCAGGGCTCGCAACGAACCAGCCGATGAATCATTTGTACCTACTTTGTTCTCATTTGGCAAGCCCCAGCTAAGAGCCTGACAACAATGGAAAAACGCGATCTTGTTCACTCTGCGTTCGCCACTAATTTAGCGTACGCCGTTTGTTCCCAACCACCTTTTGTTCTCAATCGTTCCGGTCGAGCATTTCCCGCACGGCGACAGCCAGTTGCTTCAGCGAGAAGGGCTTCGGCAGGAAACCAAACTTCGCATCGGCCGGAAGGTTCTTGGCGAACGCATCTTCCGCGTAGCCGGAAACAAAGATGAACTTGAGATCGGGATAGGATTTCCGCAATTCCCGCAACAGGCTCGGCCCATCCATTTCCGGCATGACGACGTCTGAAACGACGATATCGACCTTGCCCTCAAGCTCTTCCATTATTTCAAGTGCTTCGGTTCCCGAGCCAGCTTCGTGGACCGTATACCCTCTGGTCTCGAGCATGCGCTTGCCGCCCCGCCGTACCGCCTCCTCATCCTCCACCAAAAGGACGACGGCAGAGTTACCGGTGAGATCGACGTTCTCGTTGCTGGCAGCGGATACGGCCTGTTCAGATACAGCGGCGGACGGCGGCGCTTCCGCTGCTGCCCCACTGGCAGAACCGGTCGCCCCCGGAACGACTGGCTGAACTTCTGGAATGTGGCGGGGAAGGAAGACGCGGAAAGTCGTACCGACACCGACTTCTGATTCCGGATAGATGTATCCGCCCGATTGCTTGACGATTCCATAGACCATGGAAAGGCCGAGACCGGTTCCCTTGCCGACTTCCTTGGTCGTGAAGAAGGGTTCGAAGATCTTGTCCATGATTTCCGGCGGAATGCCGGTGCCATTGTCGGACACTTCAACCAGAACGAAGTCCTCGTTCGGGAGCCTTGCATTGGCGAAGCCGCCAACTTCGTCCCGCGAGACATTCCTCGTCCTGATACGAATCTGGCCGCCACTCGGCATGGCGTCGCGCGCGTTAACACACAGGTTGATCAGCACCTGTTCGAACTGCGACAGGTCAGTCCGCACCGGCCAGAGATCGCGGCCATATTGCACGTCGAGCTTCACATTGGTGCCGGAAATCAGGCGATCCACAAGCATGCGCAGGTCGCCGACCACATCGGTCAGGTTCAGAACGGCCGGACGCATGGTCTGCTTGCGCGAGAATGCCAGCAACTGGCGAACCAGCACGGCCGCACGATTTGCATTCCGCTTGATCTCCATGAGATCCGCAAAACTCGCATCGGATGGACGCGCCTGCAGCAAGAGATGATCCGACGATAGGAGAATGGCCGTCAGGACATTGTTGAAATCATGCGCAATGCCGCCGGCGAGGGTGCCGACAGCATTCATCTTCTGGGTCTGCGCCATCTGCGTCTCGAGCGCTTTCTGCTCGGTCGTTTCTACAGCATAGATGATTGCAACCTCTTCCGGTGCCTCATCGCTCTCGTCGATCACCGCGTTGACGTAGAAACGCACGTGACGCGCTTCGTCACCTGGATGGCGGCAATCAATCGGCGCGATATCGCCCTGGCGATCCTTCGCAGCCGCCAGCGCACGCATCAGGTCGGCGCGCGCGCCTTCATGGATGATGACATCAAGCGTTACGCCTCGGTCAACATCATCGCGCGAGACCACGCCCGCAAACAGCCGCAGGAATGGTGCATTGATACGCAGGATCTTGCCGTCGCCCCCGATCGACGCGATAGCCATCGGCGTATTGTTGAAGAAGCGTGTAAAACGCATCGCCGAGGCAGAGCCGTCGGCACCCTCTCCGCGTGGCCGGTCGAGAACAATGGTCCGGCTCTCGCCCGGAGCACCGTCTCGCATGGAAGATACACTGTGCACCAGCCTGACGGGCAAGCTCTGCCCGTTCGCGCGTCGAAGGTCGAGATCGAGCGTCTCTGTCCGCGTCTGGCCGGCACCCGGCTGCACAGACTGGATAAGCGCCATCCCCTCGCCCGCAACAATGTCGGTGATGTTCATCGAACCGGGTGCAAACTTGGTCAGGTCGAGAGCCAGCCATTCCGCAAGCGTCGCATTCAGGTAGAAGATCTCGCCTTTTTTGCCCGCAGAGAAGAAGCCCGCAGGGGCGTGATCCAGATAATCGATGGCATTCTGGAGTTCGCGGAAAAACCGCTCCTGATCGTCCCGTTCAGCGGTAATGTCGGAAAGCTGCCAAACGTCGAAAGGCTGCTTCTGGTTGGCGGACTTTAGAATACGGGCTTTCAGCCGATACCAGTGCGCACCCGATCCGCTGCCCGAACTGCGTCCGAGCGGTTTCAGCAGGCGAAACTCCTCATGGCTCTCCCGCCCCTCGCGTAGCGCCGCCGTCAATCTGTAAAGCGCCTCGGTCGCTTCCTTGTTCTTTGAAAGCAGCGCCTCGAGGGATTGAGCATTGGCAGCCTTGGTTGCGCCGGTCAGCCGGCCATAGGCCGCGTTCGCATAGAGAATTCGGCCGCGCTCATCGGTCACCAGAATGCCGTCGGGATGACTGGCCAGGTAGGTGCCCGCGAATTCGTCCGAACGGCTCTGCGGCATGACCTCCACAAGACCGATGATCGACGAAACGATAAAGAAGATGCCGACCATAGCGAGGATGCCAAGGACGCCAAGGACGAACTCGTTGTTCATGGCCTCCTTGAACAGGACGAACGCAATCGAAACGCCCACGAGAATCAGCGCAAGCACAAGCAGCCGCAAAACGGTTCCGCTGCGTCTGCCGCGATCCACCAGCGGCGCATCCATGCTGCCTGTCGGCTGCGATTTCGTCATCACACCTCGCACTCTCGAAGCCGAGCCCAGACCCGCGCCAAGCGCGAACGTGGAATCGATCCAACAACTTCCATAGCAATTTGGCGAGGCCGCAAAAAGCGCCGCAGCAAAGAAACCCGTTGAGAAAGCAGTCTACGGCATTGTCTCGCTTCTGATTCCGGCCATATCTCGCACTGCAGGATGGCCGAAGCGGTGCTACGCATGGCTACTTGATCCATATCTTGCCGCTTGCTCAGGCCTGCTGGTAGGGTGAGCTTCCTGCCGTACGGGTCGAGATTGCTGAAACAGTTGGAGTAGAAGACAACCATGGTGGATGAATTCATGACTGCCTACGGGAGCCGCCTGGTCATCGCCGTCCTTGGCGTCGGCATTGGCCTCCTGCTTTTGATCGGCATTCTTTATCTCATCCGCCGTCGCAGCGGACCCTCTCCCTTTCTGCGTGGCGGAAAGAACCGTCAGCCACGCCTCCAGGTGTTGGACGCGGCGGCAGTCGACGCCCGTCGTCGTATCGTTTTGATCCGGCGTGACAACGTTGAACATCTCGTCATGATCGGCGGTCCAACGGATGTCGTTATCGAAAGCGGCATTGGTGCGCCGCGGGATGGCGAAACGCTTGCCTACTCAACGGCGACCGCTTTGCCATCCGCAGCAAGTTCAGATGTTCGGCTCGAAGCTCCCGCTCCACAGCCTCAAATCGCCGCCGCCAAACCTGACGTTAATGTCGCGCCCACTGCACCGACAGCTTCAATTCAGCCCAAGAGCCCACCTGCCGAGGCGCAGGCGCCTTCCACGCCATCGCAACGGGCCCAACCGGCCAAATCCTTTGAGCCGGTGGTGGAGGCGGCAAAGCGTCCGCAGGCAGGGCAGAAGAAGCCTACCGTCATCGAGCCAGTCTTGATGGAGCCAGTTCCCACCGTTCAGACAGTGACAGAGCCGGTCCGTCCAACAAATGGCATAACCGAAGTATCAAAGGCGCCGGATATTGGTGCTGCCAGCGATGCGCTGGACGCAGCGCGCCGGCGCGTCTTCCAACCGGCCATGGACCGCAGCCCCGTACCTGCGCCTGCGAAAACAGAACCGGCGGTCCTTGATCCCGCTTCAGCAGATAAGCCGGTTCAAGCCGATCCTCCGGTTTCCCCTCCTCCCCAGCCGGTTGCCAAAGAACCGGACATGGAGGCAGCAAAGCCACGTTCTCTTGGCAGCGAATTCGATCGCATCCTTGAGGAAGAAATGGCCAACAACCTGTCAGCGCAAAAGAGCGACCCGGCGAAAGATAGCTTCACGCCCATGCTGCCGCGCAGGGATCCGGCAAATCCGCGGGTTACCGGCGCTACGGCGGAGCCAATGCTTCAAAACGAGATTGCGCGGATTTTCGGTGAAATGTCCGTGACGCGCGATGGGAAGTGAGTAGATCAGACGATCTATGGCCGAAATAAAAAAGGCACGCTTGTTGGCGTGCCTGGAAAGTTTGAAGTCGGATCGGGTTGAGCGCGATTATTCGTCGCGATAAACCTTTTCCCGTCGCTCGTGGCGCTCCTGCGCCTCGATCGAAAGCGTCGCTATCGGCCGAGCATCCAGACGCTTCAGCCCGATTGGTTCGCCGGTTTCTTCACAATAGCCGTAGGTACCGTCTTCAATGCGCTGGAGCGCTGCATCGATCTTGGAGATCAGCTTTCTCTGTCGATCGCGAGCACGCAGTTCGATGGCTCTATCGGTTTCGGAAGATGCCCGGTCGGCAAGATCGGGATGATTGGCGCTTTCTTCAGCTAGATGGTCGAGGGTTTCGCGTGCTTCCCTCAATATGTCATTTTTCCAGGCTATGAGCTTTGCTCGGAAGTATGCCCGCTGATTGGCATTCATGAACTCTTCGTCTTCCGAGAGGACGTAGCTGCTAAGGTCGATCTTCTCACTCAACGCAATTCTCCTGGAGAACAGCTCTCACGCGGCGTCCTATACTCCAACACACCAGACTTGCACAAGCCTTGTGAGCCTTATCAATACATTTTTAAATCTGTCATAAATTTCGGCTAAACGACTATATTTTATGCGCTTTTAGTCAGAGTCATATAGACCCGCCTCCTCAACCCTGATCTGTAGCTGATATGTTATCCGCTAAAGATAGTGGTGTTGACGGCCATAACGCGATCTTGTTACTTCCCTTTGAGCCTCCTTATCTTACGAATGTTTTATGGAAAAACCGAACCCGCCCCCTTTCGAAATCTACCTGATGCGGCATGCCCATTCCGGTTGGCCGAAGCCCGGAGAGCGCGACTTTGACCGCACGTTGGATGAGCGTGGCATAGCGGAGGCAAATGCCGTTGCTCGCATGGCCGCCAGTAGCGGGTTCAGGCCGGATCTGCTTCTATGTTCGTCAGCACATCGCTGCCGCGGCACGGCCGGCTCCGTCATCGAAGCCATCGATGAGGATATGCAGGTCCAATATCTGGACGAACTCTACAATTCGCCCGTCGAGACCTATCTGGCGATCATAAGGGCGCAGACGGTCACTCGATTGATGATCATCGGCCACAATCCTTCGATTGAGGTTCTGCTGGAAACGATGATTGGTTCCGACCTGACGGCATCGACTGTCCCGGCGGGTTTCCCGACCGCTGGCTTTGCTGCACTTGGTCATGATCATGGCAACGGCCCCACCCGCGGGCCCTGGCAGTTGAAGGCGTTTCTCTCCCCGTAGATCCGCTTCTTGCCCATGGTACGGGAAATAGCCGTTCAATGCGCCGTTGGCACATGATGAGAATCTGAATCCTCTCCCTTTTTCGCGTTGGCCCAATCTCTATATGGAGGGAAGCGAAATGGACGGATCTTACATTGTCTCCATCACTGACGACATTCCGGGATGATGCGCTGATTGCGCTGGACAGCCTGGGCGATAAAGCGACCAATCTGCTGAACCCGACCGTCAGGCTGGGTGTCACCGGCCTTTCACGCGCGGGCAAGACGGTTTTCATCTCATCGCTTGTGCACAATCTCCTTCACGGTGGTCGCCTGCCGCTTTTCGAGGCAGTTCGGTCAGGACGCGTCTCATCGGTTCGCCTTGAACCTCAGCCGGATGATGCGATCCCGCGTTTTCAATATGAGGATCACGTCCAGGCGCTGGTGAGAGATCGCATTTGGCCGGACTCGACCCGCGCCATTTCCGAACTACGGCTGACGATCCAGTATGAGAGCGCAAGCGGCTGGAACCGGATGTTTTCAGCCGGGAAGCTGTCCATCGACATCGTTGATTATCCGGGCGAGTGGCTGCTCGATCTGCCGCTCCTGGGTCAGGATTATCGGACATTTAGCGAAAACACGACCAGACTGGCCAGATCCGGGGTGCGCCGAGAACTTTCCGCGGAATGGCTGGATTTGGCCGCGACGCTTGATCCGAACGGGCCGGCGGACGAAATGACGGCAAAGCGTCTCGCGGAGCGTTTTGCAGCCTACCTGCGTGCCTGCAAATCGGACGAAAGATCGCTGTCGACACTGCCACCGGGACGCTTCCTGATGCCCGGCGATCTGGATGGCTCGCCCGCCCTCACCTTTGCCCCGCTGCCCGACATTGGCGACCAGCGCTTCGAAAAAGGTAGCCTTGGCGCGATGATGGAGCGGCGGTTCGAGGCCTATAAGTCGGTCGTTGTTCGACCCTTCTTTCGCGAGCATTTTGCACGGCTTGATCGTCAGATTGTGCTGATCGATGCCTTGCAGGCTCTGAACCGTGGACCGGAAGCTGTGCAGGATCTGGAACGGGCCCTGCAGGATGTTCTCGCCTGTTTCCGACCCGGCAGCAATTCCATTCTCTCCAGCCTGATGGGCAGACGGATCGACAAGGTTCTGATTGCCGCGACCAAGGCCGATCACCTGCATCACGAAAGCCATGACCGGCTGGAAGCGATCACGCGCCGTATCGTCGATCGCGCCATCGAGCGCATAGGAATGGCGGGGGCTGGCATAGAGGTCATGGCCATGGCCTCCGTGAGGGCGACGCGTGAAGCCGTCGTGCGGCAGAATGGACAGGATCTTCCGGTTATCACGGGCACCCCCATGCAAGGCGAGACGATCGGCGGCGAGACATTCGATGGAAACCGGAAAACAGCAATATTTCCCGGTGACTTACCGGAAAGATCGGATTCACTTTTTCAAGCTTCCGATTCAATATCTCAGGAAAGTCGCCTACCGCATTTGAACATCGTGCGTTTTCGCCCGCCCAACCTGGAGGAAAGCGGCTCAGGCGCAACGCTGTCCATCCCGCACATCCGCCTTGATCGGGCGCTCCAGTTTCTGATCGGAGATCGTCTGGCATGACGACGGATAAACAAACACCACCGCCCTTCTCCCCAAGAAGACCAGAGGCGTTTTCTCTGGAAACCGGGAATACCGCTGCCGCGCCGCGCAAGCCGCAAGCCTTCGATGAAGGTTTCACCGTTGTGCCGGACGAGCAGGATGTGTTTCTACAGGCGTCTGAACTGGGCGCAGCGGCAGAGCTTGAAGCGCGTCCACGCAAACGTCGCTTCTCTTTTGGAAAGCTGGCGGCGGCGGGGATAGGCGCTTTCCTGTCCATGGCCTTCTGGCTTTGGGCTGATCAGATCGTTAGAGATTTGTTCGCGCGGTCAGATTGGCTTGGCTACGCGGCCGTCTCGCTCCTCGCTTTGTCAGCACTGGCCCTGGTCGTTGTGGTCGGTCGAGAAGTGCTGGGCCTGATGCGCATTGGTGCGATCCAGCACATCAAGAATGAAGCTCAGTCAATTTTACCGAAAGATTCGCCGCGTCAGGCCAGATCGCTTGTCACGCGGCTTGAAACCATTATTTCCCATCGCGCGGAAACCGCACGGGGGCGTGCCGCCATTGCAGCGACGAAGGACGACATCATTGATGCCCCGCAGCTGATTGAACTGGCCGAAAGCGAACTTCTGGCACCTTTGGATGCCCGTGCCCGGACGATGATCCTTGCGGCCTCCAAACGAACCTCGGTCGTCACCGCGGTCAGCCCCCGCGCGATTGTCGATCTCGCCTATGTCTTGTTCGAAGTCACGCGGCTCGTTCGCGCCATGGCTGAGCTCTATGGTGGCCGGCCGGGGACGCTGGGCTTGATCCGTCTTTTGCGGGATGTCGTGGCACACTTGGCCGTAACCGGTTCCATCGCCGTTGGCGACAGCCTTGCGCAGCAGGTCCTTGGACATGGCTTGGCGGCGAAGCTTTCCACGCGCCTCGGCGAGGGTGTGATAAACGGGCTCCTGACAGCCCGGATCGGCATAGCGGCCATGGATCTTTGCCGTCCACTGCCGTTCAAGGCCTTGAAAAGACCGGGTATCGGCGACTTCATGTCGGACATCCTGTCGACGACGAAATCGCCTTCCTGATCAGTCCCCTTCCTGATCAGTGCAAAGGCGGACAATGTCAAAAAAGAAACCGCTCATTAACCATCCCGACGTATGGTTAAGACAGTTCAGGACGCTGCTCGCCCAAGGAAAGTCAAATGGTCTCGCGCTTCTTTTCGCCCAAAGGCGGGCTTTTTCTCATTGCAGGCATCGCGCTCGTTGCCTCGCATTCCTTCGCAGATGCAGGGTCTCGCGATAAGGCCTTCTTCCAGACTGCATCTGGCGTCTGGTCAGGTCCGGGCGAGATCGTTGCAGGCAAGTACAAGGGTACCAAATTCACCTGCAACCTGACTGGCGAACCCAACAAGGATGGCGATGCCGGTATCAAGCTGGATGGCACCTGCCGGGTAGGCGTGTTCAAGCAGCCAATGTCCGCCGTCATCAAGCAGGCGGGCGGCTCCTACAAGGGACAGTTCCTTGATGGCGCTGCTGGCAAGGGCCTTGATATTGTGTCAGGCGCAGTGAATGGCGACAAGATCGTCGTTGGTATCAACCGTGCAAAGCTGAATGGCGCCATGATCGCCCGCATGCAGGATGACAATGCGATGAACATCACGATCTCGGTCAAGGTCGAGGACGAGATGGTTCCAGTCATCGGGCTAGCCTTGAAACGCGATACGGACCAGATGGCCGTCGGCGCCATCGCAGCAAACGAGTAGTCACCGGTGGCTTAGCCACCAGTTGCCGTCTCGGCTTTCGATCTCGATGCCTGCTTTGTCGGCCTGGTTCAACCAGGCCGAAACCGTTTTTCCAGACACGATGTGGTGAGGCAGCAGATCTGCAAGCGGCTTCAGAACAAAGGCGCGCTGCGTCATGCGCGGATGCGGAACTTCCAGCCCCTCGACATCGATGACGGCATCACCATAGGTCAGCACATCGATATCGATGGTCCGCGGACCCCATCGCTCGATGCGAACCCGCTTCATGCTTTTCTCGATTGAGAGACACAACTCCAAGAGCGCGAGCGGCTCCAGGCTGGTGCGCAGCACCGCACAGGAGTTGAAGAAATCGGCCTGATCCGTTTTTCCCCATGGTGGTGTTCGATAGAGACGGGACACACCTGTCAGGGAGCAATCCGGATGCTGGTCGAAAGCATGAAGCGCTTCGGCCATGGCTTTGATCGGATCGCCGAGATTGCCTCCAAGGCCGATGCTTGCCTGCACCATTCGGGAATCAGGGCCGGTGCTCAACGCGCACCTCGACATAATCCAGAATTCCGGGGATCGGCACGCTCGGCTTGCGAACGGTGATGGCCGCGCGGCGTATCATCGGAAATCGCGCACAGAGTGCCAGTGCCACATCCTGCGCCAAGGCCTCGATCAAAGCGCGCCGCGTTCCTGTTATGACCTCCTCGATCACCGCAAAGGCATGGCCATAATGCATGGTGGCGTCCAGATCGTCCTCGGTCAACGCAGCGTTCGCCGGCACGTCCAGCTCGGCATCCACGAAAAAGCGCTGTCCAAGAACGGCTTCTTCCGCCATCGCACCATGCCTCGCAAAGAAAGCGCAGTTCTTGAGGGTGATCGTGTAGATGTTCAATTGTCCGTCTCCGTATCGGCGCCGCGCGCCTGCAGTACGGCATCCGCCATGCGTAGTGCATCGCGATTGACGGCAACATTATGAACCCGGAACAGGGAAGCCCCCGCCAGTCTCAGCATTGCCGTGGTCGCCGCTGTTCCAACGTCCCGCTGATCGGCCTGATCTCGGCCCGTCGTGAACCCGATGAAGCGCTTGCGGGACGTCCCAACAAGAAGCGGCATATCGAGGCTGGTCAGTTCTTCGAAGCGCGCCATGAGCGAAAAATCCTCGTCCCGGTCCTTGGCAAAACCGAAACCTGGATCAAGAATGATGCGGTCTCGGTCAATACCGCCCTTGGCAGCAACATCCATTTGCCGGGAGAAGAAGAAGCGCTGATCGTCGATGACGTCGGCAAGTTTTTCGGCTTCGCGACCGCGCCCGGTATGCATCATGATGAGCCCTGCGCCGGTTTCGGCAACCACCGTTGTCATGGCAGGGTCATGGCGCAGACCATACACGTCATTCACGATATGAGCACCCGCTTCCAGCGCAAGCATTGCGGTCTCGGCCCGGTAAGTATCTACCGAGATCAGGCAATCCGTGCTGTTCGCCAGCGCTTCAATAACCGGGAGAATGCGGCGTTGCTCTTCCAGCGGCGTCACCGGCTCTGCACCTGGCCGGGTCGACTCGCCGCCGATGTCCAGAATGACCGCACCCTCCTCAACCGCCTTGAGCGCATGGGCTACGGCTACATCGACATTCATGTGGCGACCGCCATCCGAAAAGGAATCGGGCGTCACGTTGATGATCGCCATCAGATGTCCTGTCGGACCCAGTGGCAGTGTCCGGTCTCTTCCCACTGTCCATAGTCTGTTGCCGGGAGATATCACGTTTGCCTCAATAGCCTTGGGTAACGAAAATTTTCGCGCTCGCGCTGTTGCGATGGCGACGGCTATGCCCCAAGCTTCCGCCAACTGCAATCTCAATAAGGCACAGAATGTTGGTCGCCCGCCGCATCAGTAGCGTTTTCGGCGCAATGCTCGTCGTTCTGCTTGTTCCACTGCTCGCTGGCGCAAGTCCACGCATCACGAAGACCTATTCCTATTTCTCGATCAGCGGGCGAACGGCAGACGATCTGGACAATCAGCTCCAGAAGCATGGCCCACTGACCCGCTCGACGGGTTTCAGACACCCCGGCGCCACGCAGATCAAGTTTGGCGGTGAAGTGACATATCTCGAAACAGATCGGAACTGCTCGATCGGCGACGTGAACGTCACGCTGAAGACCCATATTACCCTGCCCCGCTGGGTCAATCGCAGACAAGCGACAGACACGCTTGGCCTGATCTGGGATACGCTCTCGGCCGATATCAAGCGACATGAGGAACGGCATGCCGAAATTGCGCGTGGCTATGCGAGAAAACTGGAGAACAGTTTGCAGTCTCTTGGTTCCCGCAAGACATGCAAGGAACTCGAAAGCGAAGTCGGTCGCCTGACCAAGAGCATGATCGAGGATCATGATCGCGATCAGCTCCAGTTCGACATCATCGAGTCGAAGAACTTCGATTCTCGCATGATGCGGCTGCTGAAGAACCGTTCAGCAGCCGCGAATTGAAATTCAGGCATCCAATCAGCCCAATTACAACCCTGCCCTGCCAGCAACTGTATACAAACGAATCAGCATCGAAGCTTGCGTCAAGCTTGCGTGACATGCCGTGATTGATCGGTGAAAACTTCCAATAGAGTTTGCGTCAGTTAACGGCTACATTAAGCCTCACTGAAAGAGACGAACACGAGACGTCTTTGGAAGTTATGGTCCCGTTGCCGCATGCGAGGCGGCGCATGCGGCAACGCCCACAACACTGAATGCCACCCGGGACATGCACCGTCTTTGGGTGATCCAGACTTCCCGGCAATGACGCGTTGGCTCGATGATGACTGCGTCAACTTTGCCCGAGGACGCTCCGATCACGGAGCCCTTGAATGAGCTTCCGGTGCGCGGAGCATATCTCCGCAGTGAGCACTAAACCTGCGCAGTTCGCTGCACCCTTGTTTTACGTGCCTGACCCCTGCGGCACATGACGTGTCATTGTTTTCCCGAGTTCGCGAATGACCCTGTTCTCCCGGCGTATCCGGATACCGAAGGTGACTCCTCCCTTGCCTTATGGTGATACGCCCGCCTTGGCCTCGCCTGCAAAATCCGCGGCGAGGCATTTTTTTGCGCGCTTACACCAGACAGAAAAGCTGATCTCGATCAGCCTTGACGCTCCGGAACAGACACGACCAGCCCATCAAGCTCCGGCGTGACTTTGATCTGACAGGAAAGGCGGGAATTAGGCCGGACATCGGCCGCAAAATCCAGCATGTCTTCTTCCATTGGAGCTGGTCCGCCAACCGCGGCAGTCCAGGCATCGTCGACATAGACATGACAGGTGGCACAGGCGCAGGCACCGCCGCATTCGGCATCGATGCCCGGAACCGAATTGCGGACAGCGTTTTCCATGACAGTCGAACCTGGCTGCGCGTCCAGTTCAAAGCGAGTTCCGTCAAAGGCAACGATGGTAATTTTTGTCATGGCTGTTTCCCGAATGCAAAAAGAGGCGGCGATGTCTTCCGACAATTCTCCGCCTCAGTCAACGAGATCTGGGCTTAATCAATCGAGCCTTGATCGAAGGCTTTCAGATCAGCGCATCAATTTCAAAATGAAGTTCTCGGCCTCAACGACTGCGGCGCTGATGGAAGCAAGATGCCCTGCATCGGATGGATTGGCTTCCAGCGCCTCGGCATGCTTGACAACTCGAAACGCACCGACAGCGGACGCTGCGCTTTTCAACCGATGAGCAACATCGGAAAGTGCCTTGCCTTCGGCAACCGCCATGTCATGGAGGGCGGCGCGCGCCTGCCGCGCGAACAGGTTCAGTATTTCGTCTTCCAGCGCCTTGTCGCCCATGGTCTGTACGGCAAGATGCACCAGATCAATTGGACTTCCCGAGCTCATGCGACCGTGCTTTTCCAGCGAAGGAGCTTCGAATGCGATGCTTGCCGATGCCATGTCCCGATACCTCTTTTGCCTTGGCCTTTACGATCAGCCTACATCAAGAAGGAACAGGATGGAGTTCGGTTTAATTTCGGCACAGCAGCGACGCTATTTCTTTGCTTATGGTTAATTTGCGCTAAGCGCTACCAAATTAACGGGAATCGATCCGTGATCCGGTTTAAAAACTGTTAACAACAACCCGCTGTTGATCCACACTGGGGAGGCTGAATTGTCTAACACGCGGTAATGTGCCACTACAGTACGCTTACAGCAGGTGTGAACATGACGCTCTCAACTGCTAAATTATTGGACCAAGCCTTTCTTAAGTCCTGTTTGCAAGGAAGGTACGGACTGAAGTGAATAGGCGGCTTTTGCAAGGTTTTCTGCGCAGAGCCGTTGGCTTGATTGATGGTTTCGCGAGCGGCACAACGGCGTATACCGCAATCGGCCGGACGAGTATGTAACGAGGCGTAACCTGCATGGCAAAGAATCCGCACAGCGAGTCGATGGACGAGACCGCATTCCAGGCACTGGAAGATGCGCTGAAAATCGACTTCAACGATGAGCCGGAGCCCAAGGCAGCGCCGCGTCGAAAGTTATCATCATCTGCCCAGGAGGCGCCGGTGCCAGAAACACCGCAGCAGCGTTCATCAGCATCGCAGCAGAAGACCTCCGGAGGCGGATCGGGCCAGTTTCAGGAGAACCTCAAAGGCGGCTCCGAGCCGGTGGCACCAAAGTCGCCCGCATTCGCGCCGGCAAATGATAGTGGTCGGCGTACGACCTCTGCCATCATGCGATCGCTTGAGAGCGGCTCGATGCGTTCGGCGCTCCGCAACGCGGCAATCATTTCGGTCCTCTGGGCCGTTGGAGGTCTGGGCCTCGCACAACTCCTCTTCGGCAGCGCTCTTTGGGATGTAGGCTCCACGGCGGACGTCGTATCGCGTC
Organism: Rhizobium sp. Root149; assembly: GCF_001427345.1. Taxonomy (NCBI): domain Bacteria; kingdom Pseudomonadati; phylum Pseudomonadota; class Alphaproteobacteria; order Hyphomicrobiales; family Rhizobiaceae; genus Rhizobium; species Rhizobium sp. Root149. The sequence goes on along the minus strand of NZ_LMGD01000012.1, from coordinate 515,487 downwards.
CCGGCATTCTGGCCGTGATCGTCGGCATCATTGTGCCGATCATGCTGTTCTTCGCCTTCGCGATCATGATGGCGCGCGCACAGGATCTGCGAAACGCCGCACGCTCGATGGCGGAAGTCGCACTCAGGCTTGCCGAACCCGAGACGATTGCATCCGAACGTATCATGTCGGTCGGTCAGGCCGTCCGGCGCGAAGTCTCTGCCATGAACGAAGGCATCGAGCGGACCATTGCCCGTGCCACGGAACTGGAAACGCTTGTCCACTCGGAAGTCAGCGCGCTGGAGCGTAGCTATGCCGACAACGAGCTTCGCGTACGCGGTCTCGTGCATGAACTGGGCTCGGAGCGCGACGCGATCGTCAATCACGCTGAACGCATCCGCTCGTCCATCGTCGGCGCCCATGATCAGTTGAAGGAAGACCTGTCGCTGGCAACGGAGGAAATCGCCGTTCGCCTTGCGACCTCCGGCGAAGCCTTCGCGTCGATGATCGACACCCGCGCGGCGACGCTCATGGAGCGTTCAAACGCAGCAGGAGAAGCTTTGAGCACGCTTCTGGCCGCCAAGACGGAAAGTCTCGTCAAGGCGCTGGGAGCGTCCGGCTCCAGCCTGGCGAATGAATTCGACAGCCGCCTTGAAAACCTGAATTCCACGCTTGCCTCTCGTGGCCGTGAAATCCTGCGGGATTTTGAAACCCGTGCCTCGACGCTCGACGCGAGCACGGAAAAGCTCAATGCCGCGCTTGCCGAGCGCACCCGCCTGCTCAACGAGACGCTGGTTACCCGTACCCGCGAGATCAGCGAGAGCCTGACAGGCGGCGAGCGCCAGATTACCGGCTCCCTGAATACCGTCCTCAAGTCTCTGAACCAGTCGCTGGAAGACAAGGGCGCAAGCTTCCGCCAGAGCCTCCAGACCGCGGCAGATGACGCCATCATGGATCTCGACCTGCGAACAGGTCTCTTCGAGGATCGGCTGCAGGCTTCCATTGGCCAGCTGAGCACCACGTTCGATGACGGACTGGAGCATTTCACCTCAGCCTTCGACAAGCGTTCCGGCACGCTCGCCTCAAAGCTCACCGAGAGTCTCGCCCGCATCAGCGAAACGGTAAACGGCGGATCCGACTCCATCGAGGGCATTCTTTCGACCAGTATCGAGCGCCTTGGATCAACCCTGACCGATCATTCGCTTTCGATCGCGACGACGCTGAGCACCAGCCAGGAGGTTCTGGAGAGCTCGCTCGAGCGCGGCTCCAGCCAGTTGGGCGATGTGCTCGATAACCGGACCCGCAAGCTGACTGCTGAGCTGGAAGAACGTAACCGTGTTCTGAATGAAGGAATTGAAACACGCGGTCGCGTCCTGATCGACGATCTTCAGACACGCGGTCGCGCCGTGACGGAGAGCTTTAGCCAGACCGCAGGCCAATTGTCGGACGGTCTCGAGATCAGGACCGCCATCCTGACGGAAATGCTCGATTCGCGCCGCACGGCGCTGGTGGATACCTTCGACAGCAGGGCCGCGGCTCTGACATCAGAACTTGATCAACGCCAGACAACGATTGATACCGCCCTCGCCCAGAACAACCAGCGCCTCGAACAGACACTGAACTCGCATCAGCAGGCGCTCCTCGGCGGCCTTGAAGAGAGAACGCGCGGTCTGTCGGAGACGTTGGAAAGCCGAAGCGCCGCTCTGATCGAGGACCTCGATGACCGAAACCTGCAAATGGCGAGCGCTCTTGCGGCACATAGTGCCGTCATTACGGACAATGTCGCCAATGCGCACGAGCGGATGCAGACCGTTCTGAACGAACGCGGCGAAGCGCTCACCTCCGCACTTCAGGAAAGCGAAGCGCGCTTCCAGAGCACGATCACCACTCGCACCACGGCTCTCGAAGCTGCTGTGTTGAATGCACCGGACCGCATGGCCAATGTTCTGGACGAGCGCATCAGCGGAATGTCGCGCGTCCTGAGCGAGGGTCAAAGCCGCATCGAAACCAACCTGTCCCGCAGCATGGGCGAACTGGGCGAATTGGTGACCGGCGTGAGCGATCGGATCGCAGACACGTTAGACGACAAGGCCATGGCCCTGACGACCAGCCTCTCCGTTGGCGAGGATCGCCTGACACAAGCGATCGAGATGCATACGGAATCGGCATCGCGGGTTCTGTCGCAGGCTCATCAGAAGATCGAGGGCGACCTCGGTCAGCGCGTGAATGAACTCGGCACTCTGGTCGGCGAAGTTGGTGATCGCATTGCGGATTCCATGGGCGAGCATGCGCTTGCCCTGACCACCAGCCTGTCGCTCAGCGAAGATCGCATCACCGGCGCTATTGACGAGCGCACGGATGCCGCCGAGCGCAAATTGGTGCAGGCGCAGGAAAAACTGGAAGCCGGTGTCGGTCGCCGAATCGGCGAACTCAGCGAAATGGTCGAGGGTGTCACCGGACGCATTACCGAAGCGCTTGACGATCGGGCCATGACGCTGACGACGGGTCTCGCTCTCGGCGAGGATCGGTTTGCCCAGGCACTTGAAGATCACGCCAACAATGCCGAAGGCCGCATTCTGTCTGCCCATCGGCGAATTGAAGAGAACCTTGGCAGCCGTCTTGACCAGATTGGCGGTCTTGTCGCTGGCGCGTCGGAACGGATTGCAGAAACACTGGACGACCGCACGCTCGCTCTGTCGACCGGGCTGGCACTCGGCGAAGATCGGCTCGCACAGGCGCTCGAAGATCATGCCAACAATGCCGAAGGTCGCCTTCTATCTGCGCATCGGCGAATTGAAGAGAATCTCGGCAGCCGTCTTGACCAGATCGGCGGGCTTGTCGCTGGCGCGTCGGAACGTATCGCAGAAACACTGGACGACCGCACGCTCGCTCTGTCGACCGGGCTGACACTCGGCGAAGATCGGCTCGCACAGGTTCTGGATGAGCATGTGGAGACTGCGGAGCGCAGACTGGCAACAGCGCGGGATCGGATTGAAACAGGCCTGGGGCAACAGGTCGAGCAGCTGGCAAACACGGTTTCTGGTGCAAGCGAGCGTATCGCAGATGTCCTGGACGATCGTACTCTGGCGCTCGGCACCTCCCTTTCGCTGGCCGAGGATCGTCTGGGCTCGGTCCTGGATACCCAGTCTGAGCGCATGGCTCGCACCCTGTCGGACGGTCATCGCCAGCTGGATTCGGATCTGGAACGCCGTGTCGATCAGCTGTCCGGCACTCTCGGAAACGCCAGCGAACAGATCACCTCTGTTCTGGACGACCGCGCCACGGCCTTCGCGACTGCACTTTCGACGGGTGAGGAGCGGCTTGGCAACCTTCTCCACAGCGGAACCGAGCGAGTATCCCGCACCTTGACCGAAGGCCACCAGCAGATTGAGAGCGAACTCGGTCGCCGCGTCGAGGAACTCGGTTCCATCGTCAGTGGCGCTGGCGAGCGGATCGGCGAATCGCTTGATGACCGCGCACTCTCTCTGAGCACCACGTTTGCGCTGAATGAAGATCGTCTTTCGATGCTGTTCGAGGAAAAGGCAGCATCGCTGATGTCGACGGCCGAGCAGGCCGACGCGCGTATCGAACAGAGCTTCTCCTCGCGGGCGGAAGCCATCCGTTCTGCCTACGAAGACAACCAGCAGCGGCTTGACCAAACGCTTGCCAGCCGCCATGACCAGATTGCCCGGACGCTCTATACCGGCGCGGAAGCCATTGATCGGACCGTCGGCACAGCTGCCGAGCGGATCGACAACGCGCTGGCCTCCAGCACCTCAAGCATCGAACGTAGCCTGGATACCGGCATTGCACGTGTCACCGACGTGATCGGCAGTGGCCAGGCGCAGATCTCGACGGTTGTCGATTCCGCCGCGGAGAACTTCGCCAAGGCATTCGATACCGGCCATGATCGTTTGCGCGACACGCTGCAGAACAGCGAAAGCGCGATAAACTCTACGCTGGACAATGCGCAAACGCGCCTCAGCGATCTGATGACCGATCAGTCGATGTCGATCGGCGCTACGGTAGCCACAAGCGTTGGCATGCTCGAAATGTCGTTCGAGAACCAGGCTGACCAGCTTCGCAGCCAGATCGAGGCCGCAGGTTCCAGCCTTGATGAGCGGCTCCGCAATACGGCTGGCACCATCACGCAACGTCTCAGTTCTGCGGCGACCGAGATTGAGAGTTCCGCAGAGACCCTGTCGTCGCGGGTCCAGCAGACGGTGAGCGGCGTTGAATCGTCCCTCGCCCAGACAGGCGACCGCATAGAAACCACCTTCGGCGGTGTTGAGCAGCGTATCCGTGGCCATATCGATGATGTGACCGGACTGGTCGAGCTGGCAGGACAGGATCTGTCGCAGCGTCTGGCCGAACGCACGAGCGAGATCGAGCGCGTCAGCACCGAGAGCGTCAACCGTCTGAGTGAAACCGTCACGAAGGGCGTTTCCGATTTCGAGCGAATTGCAGGCGATGCGTCGAACCGACTCGACAGCACCTTCGCGACCGGAACGTCCCGTGTCGATGAGCGTCTTTCGACGATGGACCGCGCTATCGGCATCGGTCTCGAGAATGTCAGCAAGACGATCGAAGGCCGCGCCGCATCGCTGGCGACAAGCCTGCGCGATGCAATTGGAACGGCTGCGCGCGAATTCGATGCAGAAGCGCTCCAGGCTTCCGAGGCCTTGACCAAGGCTGGCGCTCAGTTTTCCGAACAGCTTGGCTCGAAGAACGAGGAATTCGCGCGTGCGCTGGAAGAGCGCTCGAATGAAATCGCCGGTCGCATCGGTGAAACGCAAAACCGCCTTGCGGGTCAAGCTGCTGCCGTCGCACAGGCGTTCTCTGAAGCTGGCAACTCGATCATGCATAAGGTTGCCGAAGCCGGATCTCTCGTTGAAAAGCAGGTCGGCACCATCAATGAATCGCTTGATGCGGCCCAGCAGCAGTTGGATCAACGGGGCGAAACCATTCGCGGCAAGCTTAGCCAGACGGTTGCTTCCATCGAGGGCACATTGCAGTCTGTCGATCAGACGATGGTCAACCGTGGGGCCGAACTGCGTGCCACACTCAACCAGACCGCGGATGACATCAACACTGCGATCGAGGCCGTCGACAAGGCTCTGGAAGCGCGTGGCGAAGCGATCCGGGCGAACCTTGATAACCGCACCCGCGACCTGAACTCCATGCTGGCGTCTCGCTCGGCAGAGCTCTCGCGTCTCATCGAGGAGCAGGCTCGTCCGCTTGTGAACCAGTATGCGGAAACCGGCCGTTCGGCCGCGGAACGTCTTGCTGCCGCCGCGGAAGAAGGCGCAAGCCGCGTCTCCGCAGCTGCGGAAGGCAGCAGCGTTCGGGTCCGTCAGGAAAGCGCGTCGATCGTCGAAGCCATCACGGCACGCACGAATGAAACGCTGGCCGCGATCACCGAACGCACACAGATGGCGGCAGGCACCGTCCGCAACCTCGAAAGCGGTTTGCTGCGGAATGTCGAAGATCTCGTCAGCCGTCTGGAAGCCAGCAATACTGGCATTTCCTCGCTGATCGATCAGGCCGCTCGCGAGATCGGCGTCACGGTCGATCAGGCCTCGGCACGTCTCGCGGCTGCCGATCAGAAACTCGACGCTGCGGCAGCCCGCTTCACCGAAAGCTCCTCCAACGCTGCCGATATGGTCGCAAGCTCCAGCCGTCTGCTCGACAACAACGTCGATCGGCTCACCCACATCTCTGGCCACACACTTGGTCAGGTTGGCAGCATCGTCGGTCGTTTCGACGAATACACGCGCGTGCTCGATCAGGCTTCGGAGCTTCTGTCTGCCGCCCAGTCGAACCTGTCCAGCACCCTGACCGAACGTCAGGATGCATTGCGCGCCCTCTCCTCCGGCCTTGTTCAGCGCTCGGAAGAGATCGAAACGAACATGCGCAACATTTCCACTATCGTGGAAGGTGCCCTGCAGCGTGTCGAAGAACGTTCCGCAGAGGTTGGCGGCACCATCCGCCAGAACCTCCAGTCGTCGTTCACCGATATCAGCCGCAACCTCGATGCAGCCCAGCGAGAAGCCGCCCAGACGGCAGAGGGCATGCGCAACGTCCTGATGAGTGCCAGCGAACAGGCAACCCAGGCCATCGAAGGAACCCTGTCGGAAGCCGAGAAGCGTTCACGCCTGCTGGCAGATCGTATGCGCGGTGGAATCGCCGGTTCGCTGGCGGATGTCGAGAAGGTGTTGGCAGACGCGGCGGACAAGTCCGATGCGACCGCGGAGCATATGCGCGACAGCCTGCGCCGGTCCGTGGAAGAGGCCGTACAGCGTTTTGCCGGTGCCACCGATGAAATCCGCCGTGCCTCGTCGGATATTCGCCGCGAGCTTGATGATACGCGCAGCGAACTGAAGCGCGGCGCGTTCGATCTTCCTGAAGAAGCAAAGGAAAGCGCTGCTGCCATGCGCCGTGCGGTCTCCGAGCAGATCAAGGCGTTGCAGGATATTTCGGCGCTGGTTGGGCGCTCCAGCCAGTCGCTTGAAGTCTCGCGGCCAACGACCCCGTCTGCCCGTGTCACAACAACGGCACCTGCCCCGGCGCCTGCACCCATGCCCGCCCCACCGCGCGCTCAGGTAGCTCGTCCGGAAGCGCAGCCGCAGCAACGTATCGAAGCACAACCGCAACCTCAGCCCCAGCCAGAGCGGATGACACAACGTGCGCCGGCTGCACCTCAACAGCCCACACCGCGTTATGACGACTTCGGCGGCGGGCTGCGCGGGAGCCTGCCCATAGATCGTCCGGCACCGCCACAGGCCCCGGTTCAACCTCAGTCCCCATCGGCTTCGGCTCAGCGGCGTCCTGAATCTGCTGCGCAGGCAACGCAGACCGGTGGCTGGATCAGCGACCTCCTTCGCGGCGCGTCGCGCGACGATGATGGCCACGAGGAACGCCCGGTTCAGCGTACCCAGGCGCGCCCGGCAGAGCAGCCGGTACGCAATGGCGATAGCCGCAATCCCCGTCATATGGTTGAATCGCTGAATTCACTGTCCGTCGATATCGCCCGCGCGATCGACCATGATGCATCCGTCGACCTGTGGCGTCGTTACCAGCGTGGCGAACGCGATGTCTTCACCCGTCGGCTTTACACACTGAAGGGGCAGCAGACGTTCGATGAGATCCAGCGCAAGTATCAGCGGGAACCGGAATTCCGTGTCGCAGTAGACCGCTATATCGCCGACTTCGAAAAGCTTCTTTCCGATGTTGCCCGCACCGACCGTGATCGTACCGTGACGCAGAGCTACCTGACCTCCGATACCGGCAAGGTCTATACAATGCTTGCTCACGCGGCAGGACGCTTCAACAGCTGATCGCAAGAGAGACCGGACCATAAATGCAAAACAGCCGCCCCATGAGGCGGCTGTTGTCGTTTCAGGATTGGTTGGCAAGGCCAAACCCAGTGGTCCGGGTTTCCCGCTACCTGCCTTCAGTGCAGGGAAGCACTCGCCGCAAGCCGTTCGTCCTTGTCGTGCAGGGCAAAGCGGTCGATCATGTCGGCACTGGCTTCATTGAACCCAAGAACCTGCACGTCGTGACCGGCCTGGCGAAACTTCAACACCACCTTGTCCAGCGCGCCAATGGCAGTGATATCCCACAGATGGGCCTTCGTGAGATCGATCGTAATCCGCTTGGTGGCGTCGGAAAAATCGAAGGAATGGATAAAGGCTTCCGCCGAGGCAAAGAAGACCTGCCCTTCGACCGAATAGGTCACGCTATCATCGTCAGCCTTCATCTGGCGCGTGACCTTGAAAAGCCGTGCTACCTTGCCGGCAAAGAAGATGCCCGACAGCAGCACGCCGACGATCACGCCCTTTGCCAGATCATGGGTTGCGACAACAGTGATTACCGTCGCCAGCATGACCACGGAGGACGGCAGCGGATGGCGTCGCAGATCAAGGATTGATCTCCAGGAAAAAGTGCCAATCGAAACCATGATCATGACGGAGACAAGCGCTGCCATGGGAATGATCTTGACCAGATCGTTGAGCACCACGATCAGGAACAGCAGAAAGGCGCCCGCGACGAATGTCGAGAGGCGCCCCCGGCCCCCGGAAGTCACGTTGATGACCGACTGGCCGATCATGGCGCAGCCACCCATGCCGCCAATAAGCGCCGAGGCAATGTTCCCGGCGCCCTGTCCGACGCATTCCTGGCTCTTGTTGCTTGGTGTGTCTGTCATGTCGTCGACGATCTGTGCCGTCAGTAGGGATTCAAGAAGACCGACCGCAGCGAGCGTCACCGAATAGGGAAAGATGATCTGGAGCGTCTCAAAGGTTAGCGGAACCTGCGGGAGGGTTAGAAACGGGATCGTCGATGGGAGTTCGCCGAGGTCCCCGACGGTGCGCAAATCCATGCCGAACCACCAAGCGACGGCAGTCAGGACAGCGATCGCCACAAGCGGCGACGGTATGGCTTTGGTGACATAAGGGAAGAGATAGATGATGGCGAGACCGGCTGCGATCATTGCATAGGTGAGGTTGGGAACGCCAACAAGCTCCGGCAACTGCGCCATGAAGATCAGGATTGCCAGCGCATTGACGAAGCCGGTGATGACGGACCGAGAGACAAACCGCATCACGCGCCCGAGCCGCAGCCAGCCGGCTGCAATCTGAAGGATGCCCATCAGGATGGTGGCGGCGAAGAGATATTGCAGCCCGTGCTCCTTGACGAGCGAAATCATCACGACGGCAGTTGCTGCGGTCGCAGCGGAAATCATGCCCGGTCGACCTCCAACAAAGGCTGCAACGCAGGCAATTGCAAAGGAGGCATACAAGCCGACCTTGGGATCGACACCCGCGATGACCGAAAAGCCAATCGCTTCAGGAATAAGCGCAAGGGCGACGACGATGCCGGAGAGGATGTCGCCACGAATGTTGGAGAACCACTCCTGACGGTAGTTTGAAAGTGTTTGCATGGAGGTTTTTTTTCACAGTTGATGCAACGGGCCGAGAAAGACTCGGTCCTTGAAAGCGAAAATTGGTTGCGTTGCTGTGTTGTCTGGCGGATCGGCGGCCAGAAGAGCCACCCGGGTTTTCACCGGGTCCTTGTGGATAAAGCTAGATAGCCCACACAATCAGATTTTGCAAACGCGCAGCGTACGCGGCCCCGGCCGGATATGGCGCATCAAAAAAAGGGAGGCGCTGCCGGCACCTCCCTGAAAAATCCTTGATCTTTGAAAACTCAGATCGAGCGAAGCGTCCAGTCCACGATATCGGCTCCCACCTTTGCGAAGGCTCGATTGATAGCGCCAATGAACTTTGCATTGTCTTCGCCGGAAACCGGTACAGAAGCCCGGAAGACATTCTGTGCTCGCACCGATCCGTTGCGATCGTTGAGAATCTTGACGGAGATCTCAACCTTCGCAGTCCGTGGGCCGGACGTATCGATCTCAAACGAGCGAATATCCGCGACCACCTGATAATCGATGGCAAGGCCCTGCCCCGGTTTGCCGACACCCGCCAGCTTGCCCGAATTTTCGAATGCCTGGACGAGCTTGGACTGCACCATCTTCGGCAGCCTGTCACCCCACTGTGAATTCGCCAGATACTGGATTTCAGAAGGCGAAACGCGCACCACCACCTGCTCGCTATCCAGCGATTTCAGTGCGGTCGGCTCTGGAACCAGGATCTGCTTGCTCTTGGCAGAAGGTCCTTGCGCCATCGGCGTGATCGACAGATCGAACGTGTCATTGTTCGCCTTGCTACCACAGCCAACAAGCAGCAGGGCCATGACCGGAAGGGCAAAGAGCGCCTTGGGAATGGAAATTGCCGGAACCATCTGCACCTCGGTTTTATCAAATCTTCGCATCAGCGCCGCGTCCTGCCATCATATTCCTTCACCGTTTCCCCGCCAAAGATCAGGCGCTGCGGGTTCTGGTCGAAGTTGGTGATCGTCTCGTTGAGATTCTGAACAGCCTTGCGGGTATCGCCAATCAAGGTTTGAACATCGCGCAGGCCGGTATTGGAGAAGCGGGCAAGGTTGTCCGCAATCGGCCCGATCCGGGAATTCAGATTGTCGGCGGTGGCCCGAATGGATTGCAGGGTTTTCTGCGCTTCGGCGAACAGACCCTTGGATTCATCGCCGCTGACCATCGTATCCACCTTGGCCAGAATGCCGTCGACACGTGTGGACGCCTGGTTCAGCTTCTGCGCCAACTGCGTGAAATCTTCGATCGCCTTGTTGATCTCATCGCGGCGGTCAGCCACTCCATCCACAACCTCGCGTGCGGAAGATAGTGCGCTGCGCGCATCCGCTGTCGCAGAGGTAATGTTGTCGACTGCGGTATTGACCTTTTTCGGATCGACCGCCGCCAGCAATTGATCGGCTCGCTTCAGCACCGACTGCGCCTCTTCGCTTGCCTTGTTGAACCCGGCAGCCGCATCACGCACTTCCAGCATGATACCGTCGATCTTGTCGGACGATTTGGCAATGTTGCCCGTCACGGTTTCAGCGTTTGTCAGGATATTGTTGATCTTGTCCGGATTAACGGCCTTTACCAGACCTTCAGCCGCTGCCAGCGTCGAATCCAGACGTTCCGAAACACGGTTGAACGTGCCGGAAAGCGCGGAAAGGCTCCGCAGGAAGTCGTCAATTGCATCCGAATTCGCGCTCAGGGCGCCGGTAAAGGCTTCAGCGTGCTGGATCGTCCGGGTCAGCGGACCGCGCGCATCCGTTACGAAACCTTGAATCTGGCCAATTGCATCATCCGCACGCTGCAGAATCTTGTCTGCGGTCGCCAGAAGGTTGGTCACGCTCGATTGATCCGCGATCAGCACCGCTGGCCGGCCCGTATCCTGCGCCTTCTGCAACAGGTTGTCCTCGCCGGTCTTGCCGCCTGACAATTCGATATAGGCAGCACCTGTCAGGCCCTGCACTTCCAGAACCGCCTTCGTCGAAGGGTATACCGGAGCACTGGTCTGGACCTCTGTGAACGCGATCGAATAGCGCGGATCATCCGGGTCGATATTCAGGCTGCGAACGGAACCAACGGGAATGCCGTTGAACCGCACCGCGGAGCCGACCGATAGACCGTTTGCGGAACCGGGAATACGAATGGCAAGCTCGGCCATGGGCCCGCTGCGGCCATACTGCGCCATCCAGTAGACGAAGCCGAATGCGGCAGCGACCACCAGCAGCGTGAAGAAGCCGACAAGGGCGTAGTTTGCTTTAGTTTCCATGGGCGTTACTTTCCTGGCACCGCATTCGCATCGCCGTAATCCGTTGTAACGGACCGGGCGCGCTTTCCGCGGAAATAAGACTGAACCCACGCATCGTCGCAGGCCAGCATGTCGTCCAACGTCCCTTCCACAAGCACTCGCTTCTGGCCCAGAACCGCAATGCGGTCGCAGACAGAAAACAGGCTGTCTAGGTCGTGGGTCACCATATAAACCGTCAGCCCCAGCGTATCACGCAATCGGGCAATCAGCATGTCGAACTCGGCGGCACCGATGGGGTCAAGACCAGAGGTTGGCTCATCGAGGAAGACGAGGTCCGGATCGAGCGCAAGAGCGCGAGCAAGCGCCGCACGCTTGATCATGCCGCCCGAAAGCTCTGAAGGATATTTGTCAGCCGCATCCGCCGCGAGGCCCACCATGTCGATCTTGAGATAGGCCAGTTCATCCATGAGCGATTGCGGCAGATCGAGATATTCCCGCATCGGCAGTTGGATGTTCTCCTTCACGGTGAGCGAGGAGAAAAGAGCGCCATGCTGGAACAGCACGCCCATGCGCATATCCAGCGCCATGCGGGTCTTCACATCGGCCTTTTCGTAATCGACACCGAGGATATGGATCGATCCCGAACTGTGCGGAACCAACCGCAAAACCGTGCGCATGAGAACGGATTTGCCCGTACCGGACGCGCCGACAAAGCCCAGGATTTCCCCGCGATAAACGTCGAGATCAAGGTGATCCAGCACGGTCTTGGTGCCGAAGCTGACGGTCAGATCCCGCACGGACAGGATCACCCGGTCATCATCCGGGTGTTTCTCTTCAGCCGTGGTATCGTCCTGAACTGCCATGCTCATCCTAGAAGTCGATTGCGGAATAGAAGATTGCAAAAAGGGCATCCATAAGGATGACCACGAAGATGGATTTCACCACCGAGGCCGTAACATGTGTGCCGAGCGATTCGGCACTGCCACCTACCTTCATCCCTTCGACAGCCGAAACGATGCCAATGGCAAGCGCCATGAACGGCGCCTTGATCATGCCAGATGCGACGGACGAATAATCCACCGCCTCATGCAGCCGTGACAGGAAGGTCTGGAAGGTGATCCCGGAGTAAATGAAGGTCACGATGGCCGCACCGTACAGGGCCGCGAAATTGGCGATGATCGTCAACAAAGGCAGCGCAATCGTCAGCGCAACGAGACGCGGAAAGACCAGAACCCCGACAGGATTGAGACCGATTACCGTCAGGGCGTCGATCTCCTCGCGCATCTTCATGGAGCCGATTTCGGCGGTGATGGCGCTGCCAGACCGGCCCGCAATCATGATGGCGGTCAACAGAACGCCGATTTCGCGCAACTGCAGAATGCCGACCAGATCCACGACGAAGAGTTCAGCGCCAAAATAGCGGAGCTGGAAGGCGCCTTGCTGGGCAATGATGGCGCCGATCAGAAAGGACATCAGGACGATGATAGGTACAGCCCGCACACCCATACGGTCGATGTGCGTCACCACAGATGCCGGGGAAACGCCAGCGCCGCGACCACCCTTGAGCTGCGCGCCGCCGACGGCTGAGCCGAGGATGTGCAGCCCCGCCAGCGCGTCCTGCCCCAAGCTCCAGACGGCCTTGCCTGCTGGCTCAAATATGCGCTGGAACAATGTGCGTTGATCTTTATCGGAAGACGGTCTTTTCAGCCCGTCCTCCGGCAGGACGTCAACCAGATCGGACAGCGTCTTGCTTGCGCCGATCAGTTCCACATCGCGTCCTTCGGCCTGCTTGCCGTTGATCAGACGACGAATCAGCCAGGCGCCGGACGTATCGACAGCGTCGATACCGGATGCATCGATTTCGAGTTTCCCCTGGCCTTGCTTCTGCTCGGCGGCCATGAGGTCGTTCAGAACCTGGCTGATGCCACGGTTGCGCCAGTCTCCAGCCAGAACGAAGCGTTCAACACTCTCAGCCGTAGAGGTCATCTCAAGGGTTGCGGCCTGTTCATCGGCCGACTTCGGCTTTGCCTGCATGTAGGGGTGCTCGATACGCTTTCGAAAATTGAATAGAACCTGTCGGCAATATATCCGCCAGTCTGTGAAATGCCATGGCATCCGATCCTGAAATCACCCTCCAGTAACCCTAAAGCCACAGAACAATTTCAGGTTAGGCCATCAATAGTCTGCAACTTCAACCTCTGTCCATCTACGCTTTCCAGGCTCGGCGTGAAACGGTCCATGTAATCAACAAGCCGAAAGCTGCCACCGCAGACATGACGTAGTAGGAATTCTGCCCGAGCGAATGATAGATCAAGCCTGACAGGAAGGTAGATGCAGCCAGGAAGGCGCCATTGTAGAAGAAGAACGTGCCTTGAATGGAGGATTCCTGACTTTCGTGCACTACCTCGACGATCTTCTGCTGCATTCCGAAATGAAGAAACGCGAAACTCAGCGCATGGCTGCACTGTAGCAGGACAGAGGCTTCAAAGCTCAAGGGGGTTGCAAACAGCGACCAGCGAATCACGGCGGCCACTGACCCGATCAGGATGAGACTGACCGCTGAAACATGCCGGACAATCCGTCCCGCGCAGAAAAAGAACAGAATCTCGGCAATGACGCCGGATGCCCAAAGAATGCCGATCTCCTGACCGCTGAAGCCTATGCCCTGCCAGTAAATTCCAGAGAAGGCGTAATACATTCCATGTGTGGACTGCACGATCGTACAGCCTATCATGAGCAGGTTGAGACTTGAACGAAACGGCAAGCGGGCCACCTGCCGCATACCGGTCGGATCAGCCGTCGGCGCTCTCATCGCTCTTCCCAGGCGCGGCGCCATCAGGGCAGCACACAGTGTCAGGAGATAGGTCAGCGCTGTCGCTTCCGGAACAATCCGGCTGGAGAGATGCGAAATCGCCCAACCGGCGATCAGGGTCGAAACCACAAAACCGATCGATCCCCAGACACGAATGGTACCGTAACGATATCCCCAGCGGCGAACGCCCATAACAGTAATCGATTCGAGAACCGGCATGAACGGAGCAAAAGCTGCGCCCTGCAGGCTGAAAATAATGAGAACCGTCCAGAAGCCACCGGCCCAGATCAGAAGCACGGCGGTCATCAGGGAAAGCACCGCAGAAACGATGAGGACCAGAACACGCTCCGACATACGGTCTGCGAGGGCGCCCGCAAGCGGCGCGGAGACAAGTCGAAGGATGATCGGAACTGTCAAAATGACGCCGATCTCGAATTCGTTCAGGGATAGCGACTTCAGCCACGCGGGAAAGAAAGGCAGCAGGATACCGTTCACGCTCATCGCCGCCGCATAGGCAAAGGCGCATCGCACGGCAAAGCCCGAAGGTGCGGAAGGAACGGCAGTCTCGGCCACGGCGGGCTCCGGCGATTCTCGAATTCAGAGATCGCCTCTCTTAAAGAAATTTCGGATGTTTGACAGCCCCGGTTGCAGCGGTTTGGGCAGCCAGACCGGCAATTCTGATAAAGCCTCGGCAATGTTGCGCAACGGCAATAGAGGCCACGCAAGCACGGGCAGCATGCAGGCCTTTGTTTGGATCCTGCCCTATGCTGCCTGCATGTCCTCACGCTGGTCCTTAGGCATGGGCAGTGTCTTGATATCGGCGGTCACGGCAACCTTTTGCCAGGAGATCAGCTCGAACGTACCATCCATATGCTCGGCTATGGCCGTGCAGCTTTCCACCCAATCGCCCGTATTGATGTAGCGAATGTCGCCGATATCCTCCATCGTGGCGTGATGAATGTGACCGCAGATGACGCCGTCCACGTTGTTGCGGCGCGCCTCCTCGGCAACGACGTTCTGGAACTCGCCGATGAAATTGACGGCCTGCTTTACCTGCAGCTTGGCCCAGGCGGAGAACGACCAGTAAGGCAGATGCAGCTTGCGGCGAATGGCCGCCAGAACCACGTTGATTGCGATAGCCGCATCATAGGCCCAATCGCCCAGGTAAGCGAGCAGTCGGATGTTGCGCACCACGACATCGAACTCGTCGCCATGAAGAACCAGATACTTCTTGCCGTCCGCCGCTTCGTGGATCATGCGCTCGGCCACCTCGATGCCGCCGAAGTGAACGCCGGGGAAGGAGCGGAGAAACTCATCGTGATTGCCGGGAATGTAGACGATACGCGTTCCCTTGCGCGCTTTGCGCAAGAGCTTCTGGACGACATCGTTGCAGCCCTGCGGCCAGTACCAGTTACGCTTCAGGCGCCAGCCATCAACAATATCGCCGACAAGAACCAGCGTTTCCGCTTCATGGTACCGCAGGAAGTCGAGAAGAAAGTCGGTCCGCGCCGCCTTCGATCCCAGGTGGATATCCGAGATGAAAAGCGTTCTGAAGTGTCTGGTTTCCGTCGTCACAGTCACGAGATCTTCCTTTCGTCGCACCGCCCCCATGACATTCAGAAATCAGAGTCATTTATCAGGAAGATGACAGGTGACCGGGATAACGGATTTTGCAGTCTCTCAACTGCCGTGAGATGTGCCCTTGAGTATGTGATACCCAAGAATTCAGTACTGTTCCCAGCCACGGATTGTTGTAAGAGACCACGAAGCACATGATGAAACGGAAGGAGCTGGCGATGGAGCAGCAGGGCAAGGATCAATCGGCGAAAGCAGCCCCACAGGCGGATCTTGATGAACAGGCATTGTTCTTCCACCGCTATCCGCGCCCCGGAAAGCTTGAAATCCAGCCGACAAAGCCTCTGGGCAACCAGCGCGATCTGGCTCTCGCCTATTCGCCGGGCGTTGCAGCTCCGTGCCTTGCGATTCGCGACAATCCGGAAGCCGCTGCCGACTACACTGCCCGCGCCAATCTGGTCGCGGTCGTTTCCAACGGAACCGCTGTTCTTGGCCTCGGCAATATTGGTCCCCTCGCCTCCAAGCCAGTGATGGAAGGCAAGGCCGTCCTCTTCAAGAAATTTGCTGCCATCGATGTTTTCGATATCGAGATCGCTGCCGAAACGGTCGACAGCATGGTCTCCACGATTGCCGCTCTGGAGCCCACCTTCGGCGGCATCAACCTTGAAGACATCAAGGCGCCGGAATGTTTTGAGGTTGAGCGCCAGCTTCGCGAAAAGATGAATATTCCGGTGTTCCATGATGACCAGCATGGTACAGCCATCATCGTCGCCGCAGCTATCCTCAACGGTCTGGAACTGGCCGGAAAGAACATCGAGAACGTCAAGATCGTCACTTCGGGCGCTGGCGCCGCTGCCCTGGCCTGCCTGAACTTGCTGGTATCGCTGGGCGCGAAACGCGAAAACATCTGGGTCCATGACATCGAAGGTCTGGTCTATGATGGCCGCAACGTTCTGATGGACCCGTGGAAGGAAATCTACGCCCAGAAGAGCGACAAGCGTCTGCTGGCCGAAAGCATCGGCGGTGCGGACGTTTTCCTCGGCCTCTCCGCCGCTGGTGTCCTGAAGCCGGAACTGCTGGAGCAGATGGCCGAAAAGCCGCTCATCATGGCGCTCGCCAATCCGACCCCGGAAATCATGCCTGAACTTGCGCGCGCTGCCCGTCCGGACGCGATGATCTGTACTGGTCGTTCCGATTTCCCGAACCAGGTCAACAACGTCCTCTGCTTCCCCTACATCTTCCGCGGTGCGCTGGATTGCGGTGCAACGACCATCAACGAAGAAATGAAGATGGCGGCGGTCAAGGCGATTGCCGGTCTGGCACGCGAAGAAATTTCCGATGTCGCCGCACGCGCCTATGCTGATGAGACGCCGGTATTCGGACCAAACTACCTTATCCCCTCGCCCTTCGACCCGCGCCTGATCCTGCGCATTGCGCCGGCAGTGGCAAAGGCTGCGGCAGAGAGCGGCGTCGCGGCCCGCCCGATCGCTGACTTCGATCACTACCTGGATCAGTTGAGCCGTTTTGTCTGGCGCTCCGGCTTCGTCATGAAGCCGATCTTCACCAGTGCGCGCGCCGCAGAAAAGAAGCGCGTGATCTTCTCCGAAGGCGAGGACGAGCGCGTGCTGCGTGCGGCCCAGGTGCTGCTTGAAGAAAAAACAGGCGTACCGGTTCTCATCGGTCGCCCATCGGTCATCGAGGCACGTCTGCAGCGTTTCGGCATTCGCATCAGGCCAAACGTAGACTTCGAGGTGGTAAACCCCGAGGATGATCCGCGCTACCGCGACTATGTCGATGAATATCTCTCGCTTGTCGGTCGCGCGGGCATCAACCCGGAAACGGCCCGCACCATTGTGCGTACGAACAACACCGTAATCGGCGCGCTTGCCGTCAAGCGTGGCGATGCGGATGCCCTGATCTGCGGCGTCGAAGGCGGTTTTGACCGTCACCTGCGTGATGTCAGCCAGATCATCGGCAAGCGGAAGGGCGTCTGCGCCTTCTCCAGCTTGAGCCTTCTGATCACGCAGAAGGGCCCGGTCTTCTTCACGGATACCTTCGTGAACGACAACCCGACGCATGAGGAGATTGCCGAGATCACCATTCTGGCGGCTCAGGAAATCCGCCGCTTCGGCATCGTGCCAAAGGCAGCCCTGCTGTCGCATTCCAACTTCGGCAGCCGTGATTCAGAAAGCGCACGCAAGATGCGCGCAGCACTGGAGATCATCCGCCAGCGTGCTCCCGACCTCGAAGTCGATGGTGAGATGCAGGCAGGTTCTGCCCTGTCGGAAAGTTTGCGCAAGCGTGCCATGCCCAATAGCGACCTGTCGGGCGAAGCGAACCTTCTCGTGTTTCCTAACCTCGATTCGTCGAACATCTCGCTGGGTCTTGTTCGCACCATGATGGACGCCCTGCATGTCGGGCCAATCCTTCTGGGTGCGGCCCAGCCGGCGCATATCCTGTCCACCTCGGTCACGTCCCGCGGTGTCGTCAACATGGCGGCGCTGGCAGTCGTGGAGGCATCCCATACGGATTTCGCCGCGATCTCTTAAGCCTCACACAGGCCGTTTATGATAATTTAAACCCGGAGGCCGGAAACTGCCTCCGGGTTTTCGTTTGTGTCGAAGCAGGGAAGCATCGTTCATGCCTCATCGCCAGCTATTCGCGGCTATTGTCCTGTGTCTGCCAGCAGTCGCATCTGCAGCGGATAATGCGGCACGTTGCGTGGCTCTCGGCAAGGAACTGTCAGGTGCGACGACTGTCATTGGCAGCACGCAGACGGCTAATTCCCACGCAAAGGCGTTGAGCGACATCACCGCAGCATCCCGCGAAATTCGCGGCGAAATGCAGCGACTTCGTTGCGGCACCGGCAGCATCGTCACCTTCGGGCGAAACGACCCCTGTCGGGATCTGGAGCAGCAACTTGCCGATACGGAGCGAGACAGGCAGGCCGTCCTTGCCTCTCGTACGGCACAGGGAAAGCTGGTGAATTCTCTCGGCAGGGATCCAGAGGTCATCCGCAAGGAAATGCTGCAGCTCAAATGCGGCGAGATCGACTATGCCAACGTGCCGGCCTCGATCAATCCCGATGCTCCGGGCGCAGCCTCATCGTCCATTCAGCGGACGGATACGCAGAAACCGGGTTCCTCGGTCATCACGCTTGGCAAAATGCGCCCCTCCACGCCAAAGGATCTCTCTCCGGTCCCGCCGGTCAGGGAATGGAAACCGGATCAGCCGGTTCGCACGGTTGGCCCGCAATTCTATCCGGACAGTCAGGACGCGGAGTTGAACCGGCCCGGCATAGAGCCGACTCAGTAATAAGCGGCCTAGACGTTACGACCTCTCTCGCCAGCGCTCCTCGCAAATGAGCTGGTCGAGATCGAGCCTTTGCCGCCAGCCTTTCACCGCCAGTTCCGGCTCCTGATAGAGTTCGCGCACATAGCCAAGGCAAAGCCATGCCACGATCTGGATCCGCTCAGGAATTCCGAGCAGCGCGCGAACATCGTCATCCTGGAAAATGCTGACCCAGCCAACACCTACCCCTTCGGCTCGTGCGGCAAGCCAGAGGTTCTGAACGGCGCAGACGGTCGAATAGACATCCATGCGCGGATTATGGGTACGCCCCAGCACCACCGGTCCGGCGCGGTCCGGATCGCAGGTCACGATAATGGACAGCGGCGCCTTGCGTATGCCCTCAAGCTTGAGGCTCCGATAGAGCTCTCGCTTCTCGTCGGCGAACATCGCCTCTGCTTCTGCATTCGCCTTGCTGAAGGCCTTCCAGGCTGCTTGCTTCGTTTCCTCTGACCGCACCAGGATGAAGCTCCAGGGCTGCATAAACCCGACGGAGGGCGCGGCATGGGCAGCTTTCAGCAAGCGACGGACCAGATCATCCGGCAGAGGATCACTCAAGAATTGGTCGCGCACGTCCCGGCGCGTGTGAATGGCTCGGTATACGGCCTCCCGGGCGTCGGCTGCAAAGGCTTCACCATCGACCATACAGTCTCGCACGCCGACATACCTCTCAATTTCACATCGATGGCCGGAACAAACGGGAAGCCTTTCAGCCTGAAGACGCAGCCAGCGTCGACGGACAGAGAGAAAGACGAGATCAAGCTCCGCCCTACCTCACCGATCGCGAAAACGGTTGGTGATGGGATAGCGGCGATCCCGGCCAAAATTCTTCTTCGTGATCTTTACGCCGGGCGCAGACTGACGACGCTTGTATTCCGCCAGATAGAGAAGATGTTCCACGCGATGTACGGTTGCAATGTCATGGCCGCGTGCCACGATCTGGTCGACCCCCATTTCGCCCTCGACAAGGCATTCGAGAATGTCGTCGAGCACGGGGTAAGGCGGCAGCGAATCCTGGTCCGTCTGGTTGGGGCGCAGCTCTGCCGAGGGTGCCTTGGACAGAATATTGGCGGGAATGACTTCGCCAACCGGACCGAGCGCCCCTTGCGGCACATTCTGATTGCGCCAGGCTGCCAGCGCATAGACCTGCATCTTGTACAGGTCCTTGATAGGGTTGAAGCCGCCGTTCATATCGCCGTAAAGCGTCGCATAGCCAACCGACATTTCGGACTTGTTGCCGGTTGTCACCACCATGGCCCCGAACTTGTTCGAAATCGCCATCAGAATGGTGCCACGCGTCCTGCTTTGCAGATTCTCTTCCGTGATACCTTCCTCGGTCCCCTCGAACATTTCCGAAAGCGCCGACAGAAAGCCTTCAACCGGCTCAGAGATCGGCACGATATCGTAATGCGCACCAAGCGCCTTCGCGCATTCTGCCGCATCCTTGAAGCTTTCTTCGGATGTGTAGCGGTAAGGCAGCATGACTGTGCGCACCCGGTCGCTTCCGAGTGCATCCACGGCAATCGCAGCGCAGACGGCAGAATCGATGCCGCCGGACATGCCGAGGACGACAGATTTGAACCCGTTCTTGTTCACGTAATCGCGGAAGCCCAGAAGGCAGGCGCGATAGTCCGCCTCTTCCCGCTCAGGAATGGTGACAACGGGTCCATTATTGCAACGCCATCCATCGTCGGAACGAACCCAATCCGTCGTCTCCAGTCCGGTTTCGAATTCTGCCATCTGGAAAGCAAGCGTCTTGTCAGCATTCAGACCGAAGCTCGCACCATCGAAAACCAGTTCGTCCTGACCGCCCAGCTGGTTGACGAAAATCAGCGGCAGACCGCTCTCGATAACCTGCTTCAGCGCCACTTGATGGCGAACTTCCACCTTGCCGCGATAATAGGGCGAGCCATTCGGCACGATGAGGATCTCGGCACCGCTTTCCGCCAGTGTTTCGCACACACCAAGATCGTTCCAGATCTCTTCGCAGATCGGAACACCGATGCGCACACCGCGGAAATTCACCGGTCCCGGCATCTCACCTTCAACGAACACGCGCTTCTCGTCGAACTCGCCATAGTTCGGCAGATCGATCTTGTCGCGCAGCGCCAGAATCCGACCGTTATCGACGATGGCAACGGAATTGTGGCGTCCCTTGTCGCTCTGGCGCGGAAGGCCGATCACGAAGCCCGGTCCACCATCCTTGCTGTCCTCGACCAGGTCTTCCAGCGCCTTCCAGCATGCTTTCAAGAAAGCAGGCTTCAGCACCAGATCCTCCGGGGGGTAGCCGCTCAGAAAGAGTTCGGTGAAGACCACGATATGCGCCCCGCTCTTGGCGGCATCGCGCCTGGCCTGGCGGGCGAGAGCAAGGTTTCCCGCGACGTCACCGACTGTCGGATTCAGTTGAGCGAGCGCGATATGGAAAGTCGAAGCGATATCCTGAGTCATGCCCCTGATTTAGCGTGCAGGACAAAGCTCCGCAACGCGCATGAGACAAATTTCGCCGGTAAACTTCAGCCGAAGCGGATGCGGCCGATGTCAGAAAGTTGAGCAACTTTCTCCCAAAATTCTGCGTGCAAAGCTTTGCAATCCCTCAACCATTAATGAATTAGTAAGAACACAACTATAACCTGAGCTACATCAGCAAGCAGTAATAAACCTTGGGTGAAAGTGCCCTTCCACTTTGATCCAAGACATGAGGCTTTGCCAGCACAGCCTCACAAAGAGAAAGGCCGGTTCCCCCCACCGGCCTTTCCTTTTTTCAAGCTTTCCTGAGAGACAGGATCAGGCGTTAACCGCCAAACGCTTTTCCTCACGTCCCGACTTCATGCGCTCTGCCAGCAGGAATGCCAGTTCAAGCGCCTGATCGGCGTTGAGGCGCGGATCGCAATGCGTGTGGTAGCGATCCTGAAGATCGCCAGCCGATACGGCACGCGCGCCGCCAGTGCATTCGGTCACGTCCTTGCCGGTCATCTCGATGTGGATACCACCCGGATGCGAGCCTTCCGAACGATGGATCTGGAAGAAGCTTTCCACTTCTGACAAGACGCGGTCGAACGGACGTGTCTTGTAGTTGTTCAACGTGATTGTGTTCCCGTGCATTGGATCACAGGACCAGACCACCTTGCGGCCTTCCCGCTCTACGGCGCGAATGAGGCGCGGCAGATGCTCGGCAACCTTGTCGTAGCCGAAACGGCAGATGAGCGTCAGACGGCCTGCTTCATTGGTCGGGTTCAGGATATCGATCAACTGAAGCAAACCATCGGCAGTCATGGATGGACCACACTTCAAACCGATCGGATTTTTGATGCCGCGGCAGAACTCGACATGAGCGTGATCGGGCTGACGCGTACGGTCACCGATCCAGATCATGTGGCCGGACGTGGCATACCAGTCGCCGGACGTCGAATCGACGCGCGTCAATGCCTCTTCGTAGCCCAGCAGCAGCGCCTCGTGGCTGGTGAAGAAATCCGTTTCACGCAGCGCAGGATTGTTTTCCGACGTAATGCCGACGGCCTTCATGAAGTCCATCGTTTCGGAGATGCGATCCGCCAGCTTCTTGTAGCGCTCACCCTGCGGGCTATCCTTGACGAAACCCAGCATCCACTGATGAACGTTTTCGAGGTTCGCATAACCACCCATGGCAAAGGCACGCAAAAGGTTCAGCGTGGCTGCCGACTGGCGATAGGCCTTGAGCTGACGCTCAGGCGCGGGAATGCGCGCCTCCGGCGTGAACTCGATGCCATTGATGATATCGCCGCGGTAGGACGGAAGCTCAATGTCGCCCTGCTTCTCGAAGTTCGAGGAGCGCGGCTTTGCGAACTGGCCAGCAATACGACCAACCTTGACCACTGGCTGCTGCGCGCCAAAAGTCAGAACGACAGCCATCTGCAGGAAGGCGCGGAAGAAGTCGCGAATATTGTCTGCGCCATGCTCCAGGAAGCTTTCCGCGCAATCGCCGCCCTGCAACAGGAAGCCATTGCCTTCGGCAACATTGGCGAGAGACTTCTTGAGACGACGCGCCTCACCTGCAAAGACGAGTGGCGGGAACGTGGAAAGCTGGGCTTCCGTCGCCTTCAGCGCGTCCGCATCCGGATAATCCGGAACCTGCTGGATCGGTTTTTGCCGCCATGTGCTTGGTGTCCAGGTTTCTGCCATTGTCTTTCGTCCGTTTTGATTACGCAGTGCCTCATCGCACCTCGTTTGAAGTTGGCGGCTTATAAACCTTTGAGGCAGCCTTGCATAGAGCGGAAAGGCGCATGTCTGGCCTGTATCGGGACCAATAAGAGGCCATCTCATGCACAGCAGAGACCGAACCAGGCAATGCCTGCCAACGCTGCCTACTTCATCGTTCCAAAATATAAGTCAGCTCTGATGTAAATTAACTCTAATATAAGTTAATCTATGTTAAACCAATCTCGTTTCGAAGATAGCAATACATAGTACTATATGGATAGACAAAGCTAATATTTTCGCCGCCGAGACGATTTAATGAAAAAATTTCGACTAAACAACTACAGGGCGATCACGTCGGACCAGCAAGGAAACTTCGGTGTCATGACTGCCCTCCTCATTGTACCGCTCATCGCTGCGGCCGGTCTGGCCGTAGATTTTGGCATGGCCGTGGATGAGCGAACCGCGCTGATGAATGCCGCCGATGCGGCGGCGGTAGGAGCCCTGTCGGAAAAATCGACATCCGTGGCGCAAGCCATGACCATGCCCGCGAACGGCGAAATCCAGTTAGGCAATGATGATGCCAGACGGCTTTTCCTGGCGCAGTTGCCACAGACACTTCGCGACCGTCTCAAATCCGTCAGCGTGAGTATAAAGCGTGAGAATTCGGAACTGACTTCCAATGTCAGCTTCACGGCAGCCATACCCACAGCCTTCATGGGCGTCATTGGCAAGGAGAGCATCGGGGTCAGCGGCGCGGCCAAGGCGACCTACCAGACCAACGCCTTCATCGATTTCTTCATGCTGCTGGACAACACACCTTCCATGGGTCTGGGCGCAACGAATGCCGATATCGACAAGTTGGAGGCAAACTTCGGTTGCGCTTTTGCCTGTCACGCCACCGGGAAAGCCGAGGACAATACCTTACAGGCTGCCCGTAACCTGAGCGTAAAACTGCGTATTGATGTTGTGCGTGATACAACGAAGAAGCTCACGAAAGACGTCGACCTATACAAACTGGTAAACAATCAATACCGCATGGCGGTTTATTCATTTGGCACAAACGCGGATAATCTCGGACTGAAGGAAATTGCCAAATTGACATCCAACATGGACGATGTCGATAAAGCCGTAACCAATCTTGATTTGATGTCCACGGTAAAGAACAACTATAACGAAAATACACTGACAGACTTTGCCAGCACTTTCGCGAGCATCAAGCCGGTGGTCGGCACAGTTGGCACGGGCAACAGTACGACTGATCGGCAAAAGGTAGTCTTTCTTGTTTCAGATGGCATGACCG
This sequence comes from Rhizobium sp. Root149, assembly GCF_001427345.1. Lineage (NCBI taxonomy): Bacteria > Pseudomonadati > Pseudomonadota > Alphaproteobacteria > Hyphomicrobiales > Rhizobiaceae > Rhizobium > Rhizobium sp. Root149. The sequence continues at coordinate 491,114 of NZ_LMGD01000012.1, read as the reverse complement.
ATGCAGAAAAGGCGGTCTGCTCCGGCAGCCAGAAGGATGACCGCTGCATGGAACCTATAGATCCAGCTGCATGCAAGGACCTGAAAGACAAAGGCATCAAGGTCGCCGTCGTCTACACCACCTACATTCCATTGCCGGACGACAAATTTTGGGTGAACAGAATCAAGCCCTTTGATTCGCGTCTGCGCCCGAGCATGGAAGCTTGCGCAACACCCGGTTACTTTATTGAAGCATCTCCGAACGAAGACATCGGCAAAGCCATGCAGACCCTGTTCCGCAAGCTGATGAACTCCCCTCGCCTGACAACCTAAGTGCCATATTGGGAATATCGAAGCGCGAGCCCTGGCTCGCGCTTCCTAAAAATCAAGCAAAGCGAACGCATCAACCGTTGATGCGCTCTCCACCCTTCACGCGGTAGCTCGGCTTGTACATGGTCACAAGCTCTTCGGCAGCGGTCGGATGAACCGCCATGGTGCGGTCGAAGTCGTCCTTGGTCACGCCGGCTTTGAGCGAAATGCCCAGCAGCTGCGCCATTTCACCCGCGTCGTGCCCCAGGATATGCGCTCCGACCACCTTCCGATCTGCCGCATTGACCACGAGCTTCATGATCATCTTTTCGGCGCGTCCGGAAAGTGTTGCTTTCATCGGACGGAACTCCGCGCGATACACTTCGATTTCGTCGAAGCGTTTGCAGGCCTCTTCTTCGGAAAGCCCAACCGTGCCGATTTCCGGCTGGGAAAACACGGCGGTCGCAATCAGATCATGGTCCGGTGCGGTCGGATTGTTCTTGAACTCGGTCTCGATGAAGCACATCGCTTCGTGAATGGCGACTGGAGTAAGCTGGACCCGATCCGTCACATCACCCAGCGCGAAGATATGCGGCACATTCGTGCGTGAATAGGCATCCACGACAATGGCGCCCCGCGCATCGATTTCGACACCCGCGTTTTCAAGACCGAGGCCAGCAGTGTTCGGATCACGGCCGAGTGCGAGCATGATCTGATCGGCAGAAACGCTGGCGCCCGCCTTGGTGCGCGCTGTCAGCCCGCCCGCCGGAGATTTCGTGACCTCTTCGATCACGTCTGTCAGCATGATGCGGATGCCCTTGTCGACCATCGCCTTATGAAGGCCCTCACGCATGTCGCGATCGAAGCGGGACAGGATTTCCTTTCCGCGATAGATCAGTGTCGTGTCAACACCAAGCCCATGGAAGATGTTGGCGAATTCGACAGCGATATAGCCACCGCCCGCGATCAGGATGGATTTCGGTAGCTCCTCCAGATGGAAGGCTTCGTTGGAGGTGATGCAGAATTCGGAGCCCGGCAGCGATGCGTGCGGGTTTGCCGTGCCGCCGGTTGCAATCACGATGCGTTCTGCCGTCACGGTCGTGTCCGTCTTGACGAGACGGATCGTATGGGCATCCACAAGTTCTGCACGCGTATCCAGAATTTCAGCCCCGGCATTTTCGAGCCCGCGACGATAAAGCCCTTCAAGGCGGGCAATTTCCTTGTCCTTGGCTTCAATGAGCGCTTGCCAGTTGAAGCTGCTTTCACCGACAGTCCAGCCATATCCGGCCGCATCTTCGAAGTGCTCATGATATTGGGAAGCATAGACGAATAGTTTCTTCGGCACGCAGCCGCGGATGACACATGTGCCGCCGAAACGGTATTCTTCCGCAATCGCCACCTTCTTGCCCATCGAGGCCGCAAGCCGTCCGGATCTTACACCACCTGACCCGCCGCCGATAACAAAGAGGTCGTAATCATAGCTGGTCATGTGAGGCTCCTGTGGATTGTCCGGCGAACGGGATTGGCACTTCATATAGTGTGCGATGGCACACAAGGAAAAGCCCGGCAGAACCGGGCTCATCTTATAAACATCTGGAAGCGGTAGATCAGGGCTTCGGAGCGTTGCCCGTTGCATCTGCCGTCGGAGCCTTCACCTTGTTGGCATCCATCACGGTGCGCAGCTTGGCGGTGCTGTTGGCAGTCAGATCACGCGAAATGCCATTCGCCCAGATTTCTGCGGCGCGCATCGTTTCGCGCTGCACGAGCGGGAGCGTCTGAAGATATTTCTTGCCAACTGGCGAGGAGTAGAAAGAAGCGATCTGCTTCAGCTCATCAACCGTGAAGGACTTCGCGAAGGTCACCGCGACTTCTTTTTCCAGGTCGGCACGACGCGGAGCCAAAGCCAAGGCCTCCGCCTCGACAGTCTTTGAAATCTGCGTCTGGAAGTTCGGCGAAGCAACCGTGTATTCGTTCTTCAGGCGCTCGGCGAGATTCGGAAGAATGGCATCGAAACGATCCGTGGCATTCAGGGCTGCAATCGCATCCCGTGCCGCCTTCAGATGATCGGCAGGAATTTCCTGGGCGCTGACGGGGGCGCTCAGCGCTACACCGGAAAGAAGAATGGCGAGCGCGGCGGTACGGCCGAAAACCGCTTGTCTGATCATGTGTCAATGCTCCTGTCTTATTTCGCCTGCATCGTTCGCGCACCCGCCGGTCCGGCAATGATCGCAAACGATGCCATATTGATGAACAGCCCGTGCTCTACGACGCCGGGTATTGAATTCAGCTGGGTAGCCAATGCCTCTGCATCAGGAATACGGCCAAAAAAAGCATCGAGAATCAGGTGGCCGCCATCGGTCGTGAAGGCGCCATCGTCCGACTTTCTCAACTTCAAATCGCCCGAAAGCCCAAGCTTGGAAGCCAGTTTCTCGATCGCAATGCGCGTTGTGGCGAGTCCAAACGGATTGACCTCGATCGGCAATGGAAATTTGCCGAGAGTTTCCACGACCTTGCTTTCATCCGCAATGACAATCATCCGGCTCGACGCAGACGCGACGATCTTTTCGCGCAACAAGGCGCCGCCGCCGCCCTTGACCAGACGCAGCGCGCCGTCGACTTCGTCGGCACCGTCAATGGTCAGATCCAGCTCGGGAAGTTCATCCAGGGATTTGAGTGGAACACCAAGCTCCAGGCAGAGGCGCGCGGTTCGCTCCGATGTTGGTACACCCTGAACCCGCAGGCCGCCCGACACCTTTTCCGCAAGCAGTCGAACAAATTCTTCCGCCGTCGATCCGGTGCCGATTCCAAGACGCATCCCGTCTTCAACATGCTGGAGCGCAGCCTCGGCTGCCTTGATTTTCATTTCCCGGGCGTCCATCCGCCGCAAGCTCCCATCTGTTTCGTTGTGTGCTGTTTACACGGCCCGCCTGATAAACAAAAGTCCCAGTTTCTGCTTCTTGGAGACTATTCGAAGAGCAGAATACAAAGGCACACTCTCTCCTCTCCATTTGCAATTCTTGCTCACGATCCATAATCTCGCGCCACCCATGGACTTGGCGACACCCCCATTCTCTGCTTCGGAAGGTTTGATTTTGACTGCTACCCTTGTTGTTTTCGATCTCGACGGCACGATGATCGACACTGCGCCCGATCTGATCGAAAGCCTCAACCACACCATCGCAGCACGCGATCTGGAACCTGTCAGTTTCGATGATCTGACGCATCTGGTCGGACAAGGAGCACGGGTCATGATCCGGCGTGCATTTGACCTGCGCGGATATCCGCTGTCGGATCAGGAAGTCGACCCGCTGTTTGATCGCTTCATCGATCACTACAAGGCGCATATGCCAGGACAAAGCAGGCCTTTCGCCGGTCTTGAGGCAAGCCTGGACCGGTTGGAACGTGATGGCTGCCGCGTTGCTGTCTGCACGAACAAGGCAGAACAGCTGGCAGTGCCCCTTCTGCGGAAGCTGGGCCTCGCGGACCGAATGGCAGTCATCACTGGGGGAGATACCTTTGCGTTCCGCAAACCGGATGGGCGGCATCTGCTCGAAACGATCAGACTGGCAGGCGGCGATCCTGCCAAAAGCCTACTGGTCGGCGACAGCGTCAACGACATCCAGGCGGCCCACAATGCCTCAGTCGCATCGCTTGGCGTAACATTCGGCTATTCCGATGTGCCGATCGCCGATCTGAACCCCACACGCATCATCAGCCATTTCGACGAACTGACCGTCGAGTTGGTGCAGGAAACGCTCGCCGCAAGCCATCGCGCCCCGTTCCCGGTCACCGCCTGAACGCAAGAGGCCAGCCTGAAAGGCTGGCCCCTATGCTTACATCAGCATTCGGAAATCAGGCGCCGCGCGCCTTGCTTGTGATTTCGAAGGCCTTTTCAACAGCAACATCACGCTTGTAGACATCATCGAAATACTCGATGTGACCGTCCTTGTTCGGCCATGCCGTGAAATAAGCCACATAGACCGGGAACTTCTGCGGAACCTGTATAGCCTGGTTCTTGCCCTGAGCGATCTTGCCGGCCAGGTCCTGTTCGGTAATGCCCAGCACGGCGGCAGCCATCTTGCGGGGCTCCGCCAAACGCACACACCCGTGGCTCAACGCGCGCATGTCACGCTGGAAGAAGCTCTTCTGCGGCGTGTCATGCATATAGATGGCGTGGGCGTTCGGGAACAGGATCTTCAACTCGCCCAGAGCATTGTCGCTCGATGGCGGCTGGCGCACGGAAATCGCCTGCGTGGATCCGCGCCAGTCGACGGCAGTGGATGAGACCGCCTTGCCAGAGACTTCCACCTGGTAGCCCATGCGGTCGAGATAGCTTGGATCCTGCCGAAGCTTCGGCAACATCTCATTGATGATGATCGACTGCGGGACGCCCCAATACGGATTGAGCTCGACCGTCTGGATTTCGTCCTGGAAGAAGAAGGTCTGATGGCTCGGCGAACCCACCACCACGCGCATGGAGAACTGCTCCTGCCCGTTCTGGTGATAGTAAACCCGGAATGCTGGCTGGTTGATGAAGACATAGCGGCTGCCGAGATCGTCCGGCAACCATTTGCTCTGCTCCATCGCCACGATCAGCTTCTCGATCTTGTCGTCGGAGGTATGGCCGGTCATGGCGCGCACTGTCGCCGGACCGATGACACCATCGGCCTTCAGGCCGATTTCCTTCTGGAAGCTCTTGACGACCTCCACCAGCTCCGGCGCGTAGGTCGGCGTATTCTGGTATGACGCAAAGACAGCGGAATGCTGCGTCTTCAAGGCATCAGAACCCTTGTGCTGGATAGCAGCAATCACCTTGGCCAGATCAGCATTGCTTTCACCCGGCTTCAGCTTCAGTGTTTCAGGCACCTGCACCGCTTGCGCTTCATTCCCGGCAGCGGCGCGCACCTTGGCAAGCTCCGCCTTCAGCGCCAGGAATTGCGCGCTCTTCGGCGCCATGCCGTCCAGATAGACGCTTGCATCTGCAGCACTCTGCAGCCCTGGCAGAATGGAGGAAAGGTTGACGTCGCGTCGCTTCAGGTCGTGATATTCCGAGATCCGGTTCGGGTCGATCCGGCCACGTGCCATATCCTGCGCAAACAGCACAGCCTTGGCAGACAGCGCCAGCTCGAACTGCATCAGTTCCTTCTGATGCTCATCTGGAGCCTGAGCGACAGCAGGCTTGACCGCCGTGGCAGCAGGACTCTCCGCAGCGGGAGTGGGTACGGAAGAAGCATCGGCCGATACAGGCGTAACCGCCGGTGCTTCAACAGGCTTCTGGGCATCGGACACGCTGGATGTCACGAAAGTCGGCACCGGAATGCGATAATCAGCCGGGTTCAGACCGTAATCGCCAGCCTTTTCCATCAACGCTATTACCGCACGGGCGCGTTCGCTCACATCTTCCTTGTCTACCCAGAGGAGAGCGGCGTTCTTGGCGTAGAAGGCTTCGACCGCGTTCGCGACATCACTCGGCGCGGAAACCTTTGCCTGCGCAAGGAAACGGCTGGCATCCGTGGCCGACGCAGTCGCGAAACCAGAGGTCTTCACGGCGCGGAAGGCGTCTGCCTTGTAGGTGAAATATTTCGGGGCCGAAACTTTCGGCAGTGGCTCCGGATCGCTGAGATCAATCGCACGCTGGCTGATGGGTGGCTGCACACTCGTCGGCACGCGACCTTCAACCTGCTCCTGAACGCTTTGGCGCTTCTCGCCGCGCAGCATGTCCATAAGGGTCAAGGCGTTGGCCGTACCTGCGCCGATGGCAGAAGAAGCAATGCCGGAAAGCAGGGCGATTGCGAGAGAAGTCTTTGTGTATGCGTGCGGCAACGTCATCCCCGTCACGTTGAGGGCCTTGAATCAGCGGGCCTTGTGAGCCTTTGCGCCTGAATAGCTGGTCGTGAGCGCTGTGAAAAGTAAACGAAAAGCGATGCCTGACCGGTGAAAGAGCGCTGATCCTGCTCGCGATCGTTGCCGGAACATTAAGAAATCATTGGTTAATTTTTTACTGATAACTTGCTTGAAGAGGCATCAAGACGGTTCACAGGCGCTTGATCGGGCTCAATATAAATCCTTGGCGTGTCATTAAAAACACGCGACTAACCCACAATTTAGCCTCTCCTCATCAACCTTCGCAGTGCTTGCAGTCGCAAAACAAACGTATAGTAATGCCCGCGCCCGACCTTGCATCGGAAACCGACACCGCATAGGTGCAGCCGAGCAAACCAGTTTACGTCCGTGTCACGCAGAGGCTTTAAGATGACTACGCGCACCGAAACCGATACATTTGGCCCGATTGAAGTTGCCAGCGACCGCTATTGGGGCGCTCAGGCGCAACGCTCGCTTGGAAACTTCAAGATCGGTTGGGAAAAGCAACCCCTCTCCGTCATCCGTGCGCTTGGTATCGTCAAGCAGGCTGCGGCGCGCGCCAACATGGCCCTCGGCGGCCTGGATGCGAAGATCGGCGAAACCATCATCGCCGCCGCGCAGGAAGTCATCGACGGCAAGCTGAATGATCACTTCCCGCTTGTCGTCTGGCAGACCGGCTCCGGCACGCAGTCGAACATGAATGCCAACGAGGTTATCTCGAACCGGGCAATCGAAATGCTCGGCGGCGTCATGGGCTCCAAGAAGCCTGTTCACCCGAACGATCATGTCAACATGAGCCAGTCGTCGAACGACACCTATCCGACGGCCATGCACATCGCCTGCGCAGAACAGATCGTTCGCCATCTCATTCCAAGCCTCAAGCACCTGCATGCGGCGCTGGATGCGAAGTCGAAAGCCTTCGCGCATATCATCAAGATCGGCCGCACGCACACGCAGGACGCAACGCCCCTGACGCTGGGTCAGGAGTTTGGCGGTTACACCGCGCAGGTGGCTTCCGCCATCAAGCGGATCGAAGTCTCCCTGTCGGGCCTCTATGAACTGGCGCAGGGCGGCACAGCCGTAGGCACGGGTCTCAATGCGCCGGTCGGCTTTGCTGAAAAGGTTGCCGAAGAAATCGCCGCGATCACCGGCCTGCCCTTCGTCACCGCGCCGAACAAGTTCGAGGCACTGGCGGCGCATGATGCCATGGTCTTCGCTCACGGCGCCATCAATGCCGCAGCCGCTGCTCTGTTCAAGATCGCAAATGACATCCGCTTCCTCGGCTCCGGCCCCCGTGCCGGCCTCGGTGAACTGGCCCTGCCGGAAAACGAGCCGGGCTCGTCCATCATGCCGGGCAAGGTCAACCCGACCCAGTCGGAAGCCTTGACGCAGGTCTGCGCGCATATCTTCGGCAATCAAGCGGCCATCACCTTCGCTGGCAGCCAGGGCCATTTCGAACTCAACGTGTTCAACCCCATGATGGCCTACAACTTCCTGCAGTCCGTCCAGCTTCTGGCAGATGCAGCGGTTTCCTTCACGGATAACTGCGTTGTCGGCATCGAGGCGCGCGAAGACAACATCAAGCGCGGCGTCGAAAACTCGCTGATGCTGGTCACGGCTCTGAACGGCAAGCTGGGCTATGATGCCTGCGCCAAGATCGCCAAGACCGCGCACAAGAACGGCACGACCCTGCGTGAAGAGGCAGTCGGCGGCGGATACCTCACGAACGAGGAATTCGACCAGTATGTCCGCCCTGAAAACATGATCGGACCAAAGTAAGAAGCTGTTCCCTGACGCATGTGACTGGATAGAATTTCTATTCTTCCCTTGCGTCAGGGATCTGCAGCATAAGGGTTGCGCTCATCACTGGACGAACAACCGCGCTGACACTTGACTATAATCAAGCCCGACTTCGCGGCCTCTCTGTAATTGTTTAATTGCAATGGTATTTTAGCGCGCTAGGCGCTCCGACATTAATGCTTTTCCAATAAATTGCGAATAACCATTACCATCAGTCTCAAATCGATGACCGGAGCAGAGCAATGACGACGGCAGCTGCGCAGAAGGCGCAAGCCGCCGATGTGGCCGGACAGATCATACACGCCATGCGTGTAATGAATGTCTCTCCCATCCCGCGGAACTACCAGCTCTTCTACGAGGCCTACATAGGTACGAACCCGGCGTTGACCCGGGAACTCTCGCTGCTGGGGAACCGGCCTCGCCAGGAAGAACTCGACGAGCTTGCCGCAACATTCATTGGAACCGGTCAGGCTTCGATGATGGAGAAAGCCCACGGCAGGCTGGTGGAAGAGCTCGATGCGCTGCTCAGCCTCTTGCGCCGGGAACAGACCTCGCTCGAAAGCTACAATCGTCTGCTGGATGAAACTGCCACGACCATCAACGCGAAGAACAATTTCTCCGCAGACCTGCTGCGCAACGCCATATCTCTCCTGAGCAAGGCGACCGGCGACACCCTTGCACAGGGTGAGAAAACGGTTGAAGGCGTGGTTCAACGCAGCCAGGAAGTGGATCAGGTTCGTAAGGAACTGGACGAGTACAAGCGCATTGCGAACACGGATTCGCTGACCCGTCTCTCGAACCGCCGCGCCTTCGACGAGAAGCTGGCGACGCTTTACGACGATAGCATGCAATTGCCCGTCACGGCGCTCGTGCTGGCCGATATCGACCATTTCAAGAAATTCAACGATGCCTACGGCCATCCGGTGGGTGACAAGATCCTTGCATCCGTTGCTGCCGTCCTCAGATCAAGCGTCCGCAAGGATGTTTTCGTAGCCCGAACCGGCGGCGAGGAATTCGCTCTGATCATCGAGGGCAATACGACCGAAGAAGTGATGGCCATCTGCGAGCGTCTGCGCAAGGCGCTCGAAACAAGGCCATTCCGCAATTCACGCACGGGCATGGATTATGGACCGATCACGATTTCGATCGGCGTTGCCATGGCATCGCAGGCCGATGACGCCGGTGATCTCTACGTCAAATCCGATACGGCTCTGTATTGCGCCAAGAATGCCGGCCGCAACCGCCTGATGCTCTTCGAGGACGGCATGCGCAAGGACTATGGCGGCAAGAGCTGGCTGATCTACAAGAAGTAATCCGGCATAGATCGCCTGCGCCGTAAGCGACCATCACCACATGGTCGCTTTTGCGCGTTCAGGCCATTCCCTGTCATAGGTCTGTTGATCGAAATCCGCCTTCGCTCCCTTCAGCATCTGCCCGGGAGTTGGCAGTGTCTGCGGGTCGGCAAATCTGTCCGGGTTCCAAAGCTCGGCACGCATGACTGCACGCGCGCACTGGAAATACACCTCCACGATGGTAACAATGGTGACACTGCGCGGATGATACCCATCCATCTCAAAGCTCTGCAGCAGTTCAGGCTCGATGGAAACCACAGCCCGACCGTTGATGCGCATCACGCTGGTGGATCCCGGAATGAGAAACATCAGCGCAACACGCGGGTCGCGAACTATATTCTCAAGCGAGTCGACACGATTATTGCCTCTCCAGTCCGGAAGCAGGATCGTTCGATTGTCCTGAATGCGGACAACGCCGCCTAGGTCTCCGCGCGGAGAGCAGTCCAATCCTTCCGGTGCGACAGTTGCCAGCGCGACGAAAGGTGATGCCTCGATCATCTGGCGATATTCCGGCGTCAGCGCCTGTGTCACTTTGACGAGAGACGCTTCGCTCGGGTTCTTGTAGATGTCCCGCAATTGCTCGACGGATGTGATGACGGTCATGTGTTCCTCCCGTTGCATCACTGGAGTAAATCACGCGATCCAGGGCTGCAAGCGCGTTCTTGTGCTCTACTCGCCGCGCAGCTCTCCCACTTCATCCGCCTCATGGGGTATGCGCGCCAGGCGCCTGTACTCCCAGATCGCAACCGCAAACAGAATGCAAACCGCAAGCGCAGCAGTCCAGAGAGTTACCCATCCCCGCGTGACAAGCAGAAGCGCAAGGAGAGCTGCAATACCGGCAATATGTGACCAGGGCAGATAACCGGTCGTCACGCGCTTGACCCACAGGTTCCCGGCCAGAAATACCATCGGGCCGCCACATATCACCAAGGCTCTGGCCAATCCTCCGGTTTCGACCGGATGCGCAATCAGGTGTTCGGCGGCAACGGCACAAAGGATGATACCGGCCACGACCGGGATATGAGCATAGGTGAAGACATGGAGCGCGACCTCACCCGGCTCGTCCGACTCCTCGATCTCCTGCGATGCCTTTTCGTGACCGAAGTGAAAATAGATCCACCACATGAGGCCGGTCGCCAGAAATGAACCTGCGAGAATGACAACGATCAGCGGAGATATGTCCTGATCCGAGAAACTGCGACCCGTTGCCAGGATCGACTCGCCAAGACAGATCATGACGAACAATCCGCAACGCTCGGCCATATGCTCGCCGGATATGTCCCAGTCTTCGGTTGTAGAGCGACCATAGCCGGGCACCACGAACCTGAGCTCGGGGGCTAGAAATTCCAGTAGCAGGGCGCCATACCAGATGATCAATCGCGCATGCGGATCGCTCAGCGCACCCCAGATCCAAAGAATGGCGGACAGTGCAAACCAGAGGGAAACCCGCACGAAGTTGCGGCGGACATTTTCCATGACGCCGTTGAAGGCATAGATTGCAAACAGTGACCGGCCCAGCTGCATGGCGACATAGGTCGCAGCAAACATCAGGCCCCGTTCCTCGAAAGCCTTGGGAATGGCCGAAGACATCAGCAGGCCGAGAAACATGAGGCCGAACAGCAGCGCCCGAACGGGCATGCGCTCCGGATCCAGCCTGTTCGTCACCCAGGCCGTATGAATCCAGACCCACCAGAGGGCAAGGGCGAAAACGCCGCCTTCTGTCAGTCCCGCCAGCGTAAAGTCTTCCACGATGAAATGGGAAAGCTGGATGAGTGCGAAGACGAAGACGAGGTCGAAGAAAAGTTCGGGAAACCCGACCGTGCGTTCACGCTGGTCGCCATCCTTGACCCAATGGTCGTCGGCTTTGGTGTCGGTGTGCGCCATGAAACGTAAGCATTCTATGAGAGGCCGGGAAACGCACGAGGCCGTGCGCCCGTCAAATCACTGGCGGCTTAAAAGTTCCATCAATATCGATCTGTCTACGTTCAAGTTAGCGCATGTCGCGCAAAAGTGTGCAGCGGTTTTGCGATAACGACGTGCGACAAAACAGAGAGTTAAAGCGTCAGGAGCGAATCTGAAAGATCGCGATACGCTTTAGCGCGCGATGCCGGGTGTGTCCCTGTTCATCCCCTTCGCGGCAAGCTCCCGTTCGTATTCCGCGAACAGATCCTGTCCCTTTTCACCCAGTTCTCGCAGGTATTTCCAAGTAAAGATGCCGCTGTCGTGGCCATCATCGAACGCGATCCGGATCGCATAATTACCGGCAGCAACAACGTTTCGAATGCCCACCAATCGCTTGCCCGGCACCGTTACCTTCTGCCCCGGTCCATGCCCCTGCACCTCCGCTGAGGGGGATAGAACCCGCATCATTTCTGCAGGTACGGCAAAAGCAGCTCCGTCGTCAAAGCTGATTGTCAGGCTGCGCTTGTCGGCTGCCACCTTGATTTCGGTGGGCCAGGAAGAGGCGCTTGCATCACTCATATCGTCTATTCCGCATCTTCTATGCTTGCTGGCCCGGATGTTGGTGACCATTCAAGCATCTTCTGTCAAAACCATTTCCATCCGCCTTGACGCATGTCGCAGCAAGTCCCATCTTCCGCGAAGGAGGACACGCGCCTTGAACAGTCTGGTCAATCCCAACGATACCCATACGCCATTGCGCACGAATGCGCATCCAATGATTGACCCATTCGGTCGCATGGTGAGCTATCTCCGTGTGTCCGTGACGGATCGGTGCGATTTCCGCTGCACCTATTGCATGGCGGAAAACATGACTTTCCTTCCGAAGAAGGATCTTCTGACGCTGGAGGAGTTGGACCGACTCTGTTCCGCCTTCATCGGCAAGGGCGTCCGCAAACTGCGCCTGACAGGCGGCGAACCGCTTGTGCGCAAGAACATCATGTACCTCGTCAGGGCGCTCGGTCGGCACATCGAAACCGGTGCGCTGGAGGAACTGACCCTGACGACAAACGGCTCGCAGCTAACGCGTTATGCCGAAGAGCTTTACGATTGCGGCGTCAGGCGCATCAACGTCTCCGTCGACACGCTGGATCCGGACAAGTTCAAGGCCGTCACACGCTGGGGTGACCTTCAGAAGGTTCTTGAAGGCATTGAAGCCGCTCGCAAGGCGGGCCTGAAGATAAAGCTCAACGCAGTGGCTCTGAAAGGTTTTAACGAGCACGAGATCCCGTCAATGCTGCGATTTGCGCATGAACGCGGCATGGATCTGACGGTCATCGAAACCATGCCGATGGGCGAGATCGAAGAGGATCGGACGGATCAATATCTGCCGCTCTCCCAGGTGCGAGCCTCGCTCGAGGAACAGTTCACCCTCTCGGATATCCCGTTCAAAACGGGCGGTCCGGCACGATATGTCACTGTTCAGGAAACGGGCGGCAAGCTTGGGTTCATCACTCCCATGACCCATAATTTCTGCGAAAGCTGCAACCGCGTCCGGCTCACCTGCACAGGAACGCTCTACATGTGTCTTGGCCAGAACGATGCGGCCGATCTCCGCACCGCTTTGCGGGCATCCCCGGATGACGCCTATCTTTCGGCGGCCATCGACGAGGCGATCTCACGCAAGCCGAAAGGCCACGACTTCATCATCGACCGGAACAACCGGCCTGCCGTCAGCCGGCATATGAGCGTCACAGGCGGATGATCCTTCAGGAGGCCCGTCTGATAGCCACCTGTGCCGGTTGCTGAATGACGAAGCCTGAAATCCGCTCATAGAGAGCGCGGGCTTCTTCCGCCAGGGATTGGGCGGCAGCACTGGCCTCTTCCACTGTTGCGGCATTTCGCTGTGTCGTCTGATCCAGAACATTCACCGCTGAACTGATCTCGGCGATACCGGTCGCCTGTTCGCGAGAGGCCTGAGAGATTGCCACGACGTTGATATCGACGTCCTTGACCTGTCGGACGATTTCGTCGAGCGCAGACCCTGTCTGGTTCACGAGTGAAACGCCCTCGGCAACCGCTGCACCGGACGAGGAAATCAGTCCCTTGATATCCTTGGCCGCGTTGGCAGATCGCTGTGCAAGTTCGCGAACCTCCTGGGCGACGACGGCAAATCCCTTCCCGGCTTCCCCGGCACGTGCGGCTTCAACGCCCGCGTTGAGGGCCAGAAGGTTCGTCTGGAAGGCGATGGAATCGATCACGCCGATGATATTGCTGATTTCACGGGAAGACGCTTCGATCTTTGCCATGGCCGCAGTCGCATTTTCGACAATGGCGCCCGATCTCTCTGCACCCCGGCGCGTCTCCTCCACCAGGCGCTGCGCTTCTGCGGCACGATGGGAGGCGTCTCGCACCGTCGTCGTCAATTGATCCAGCGCGGCAGCCGTTTCCTCCAAAGACGCCGACTGCGTTTCGGCGCTGCGCGCAATATCGTTCGAGACCGAATTGATTGTCTGCACGTTTCCGGTCAGGCCCTGAGCCGATGCTTTGATGCCTGACACCGTCTCACCGAGCGTCTGGAACGCCAGATTGAGATCAAGCCGAACCTGCTCCAGCGCCGGGTCCAGTCTGTCGTCAATCTGCGCGGTCAGATCCCCGTGGGCGAGCCTGCCGATAGCCGCGCCGATCCGTTCAACGGCACTCATGCGCGCCGTAATATCCGTCGCGACCTTGATGACCTTGTAGACCACGCCCTTCGAATTGAAGACGGGCGTGTAGGCAGCCTGAATCCATACCTTTCGTCCGCCCTTTCCGAAGCGAATGAAGTTATCGGCGACAAATTCCCCCCGTCTCAGCCGTTCCCAAAACGCGGCATACTCGGCACTGCGCACATAGTCTGGATCGCAGAACATGGAGTGATGCTGACCGACGATCTCGCTGAGTTGATACCCCATCGCACCGAGAAAGTTCTCGTTCGCCTTCACCACTCTGCCGTCGCGTTCGAATTCGATGATCGCCTGGCTCTGGTCAATCGCAATCAGACGATTCTCGTCATCCTGAGCGGCAAGCTTGCTGGCTGTAATGTCACTCGCAATCTTCAGGATCCGCACGACCCTGCCATTTTGCATGACGGGATTATAGGACGCCTCGATCCAGAGATCGTTCCCCGCCTTCGTCTGGCGAAGGAATTGGCCGTGCTGAAATTTACCTGCGGAAAGGTCGGCCCAGAACCTGCGATATTCTTCCGAAGAACGGAGAGCCTCGGTACAGAAGAGCCGGTGATGCTGGCCAATGATCTCGCCGATCTCATACCCCAACGCCTTGCAGAAATTCTCATTGGCATGGAGAATCCTGCCCGACGGATCAAACCAGATCATCGCCTGAGAGCGAGAGATCGCCGCCATCTCATTGGCAAGGCGGGATGCACTGAACAGGTGACGAATGGCCATGTGTTTAAAATCCGAGCGAGTAACAACTTGCGGATTACAACTCATCAGCATTTAATTAATTGCTAAATATCAAGGACCACTTCCACTGGTTGAGAATTTGTGTTGTGACGGCATCGAAGTTTAGCGGATGCGTTGCCAGGATGCCCGAAGTCAATTTTCAGACCCGCAGTTGCGCCCGATGTACGCTGTGCTGCCGCCTTCCGGATATCGATGAACTCGACAAGCCGGCCAACGTCAATTGCGTCCACTGCGTCGAAGGCTTCGGCTGTCGTACCTATGAAAAGCGCCCCCACACCTGCCGGCAATTCCAATGCGACTGGTTGACTGATCCGGCTCTGGATGACGCGTGGAACCCGCTCGACTGTTACATGATGGTCTATCGTCAGGGGGCCCAGAGAACTGTCCTTGTCGATCCGAGCCTTGGCAAAGCCTGGCAACAGGGTCACTACGCCTCAATGCTCAAGGACCTCGCACGCCAAAGCGAGGCTGAAGGCGGATACCTCATCCTGTTTGCGGGGGATGAAGTTCGCCGTATTCGGCCAATCTGAGCGAAACGCAAGCCCCCGAAGTTCGGCGCAAGCTAAAGGGCCGCACGATGAAGCGCGACCCTTCGAATGTTTGCACGAGGCGATGCTGATCAGGCAGCCCAGCCACGCCGCGCTTGGCCGCCACCGGCATCTCCAACGCG
Organism: Rhizobium sp. Root149; assembly: GCF_001427345.1. NCBI lineage: Bacteria > Pseudomonadati > Pseudomonadota > Alphaproteobacteria > Hyphomicrobiales > Rhizobiaceae > Rhizobium > Rhizobium sp. Root149. The sequence goes on along the minus strand of NZ_LMGD01000012.1, from coordinate 475,777 downwards.
GAAGTGCTCGATCTTTTCGGCAAGCGCCACCGCACGGCCTCTCAGTCCGTGGATTTCGGCATTGTTTTCCTCCACCATCGCCGCGTTGCGCTGCGTGATGAGCTCGACCTCGCCAAGCGCCTGGCTCACCTCGCCGATACCCACCGACTGCTCGCGCGTCGCTGACGAAATATCGGCCACCAGCTTCTGGACTGTGCTGACATGGGAGATGATCTGGCTCAGAGCCTCACCGGTCTGTTCCACCAGTTGAACGCCGTTGGATACCTGATGCGCACTCTGGGAAATGAGCCCCTTGATCTCCTTGGCAGCATTCGCGCAGCGTTGCGCCAGCTCGCGCACTTCCTGTGCCACCACCGCAAAGCCGCGGCCTGCCTCGCCTGCACGCGCCGCTTCGACGCCTGCGTTCAATGCGAGAAGGTTCGTCTGGAACGCGATCTCGTCGATCACACCGATGATCGTGCTGATCTTTTCGGAAGACCGGCTGATTTCACCCATGGCAGTGATGGCGTTGGTTACGACCTGACCGGACTGCACCGCGAAGGCTTCCGTCTGGTTGACTGATTCCGACGTGCGCTGAGCGCTGCCTGCCGTCGATTTGACGATATCGCTGAGTTGTCTCAGGGCACGCGTGGACTGTTCCAGTGCCGCCGCCTGCTGTTCGGTGCGCCGTGCCAGGTCATCCGCAGAACTGGAGAGGTTGCTGGAGCCGCTGTTGATGTCGGCTGCGACCGATCGAACGTCTGCGAGTGTTGCTGAAAGCGTGCGGACAGCCACGTTATAGGTACGGGCCATATCGACGAAATCGGCTGGCAGGTTTTCGTTCATCTCGACCTGCAGGTTGCCTTCAGCAAGTTGATGCAGAACGTCGGAGAGGGCCGAAAGCGCCATGCGTTGCTCGTTCGAGACCTTGGCACGCTCTGCGGCGCGACGTTCGGCTTCAGCAGTCGTGGCGTCACGCGCAGCAGAGGCTTCCTGCTCGAGCCGGATGTTTTCCAGCGCCGCATCGCGGAAGACGGTGACGGAACGAACCATGTCGCCGATTTCATCGCCGCGTTCACGTCCCTCGATACGGACCTCCAGATCGCCGCTTGCGAGACGGGTCATGATTTCGGTAACGCGGCGCAGCGGCGCCCGCAGCGTTTCAACCAGCATCAGAGCGCCGATGATGGCCAGCAGGGTGCCGATGACCGTTGCGGCGATCGAAAGGTTGGCGGAGCGTTCGCTATCCTGCTTGCCAGCCTCCTGAGCCTGGGCCACGAAATTCTTGAGGCCAGCCATGCCGTCCAGCAACTGCTTCTCGGTCGTCACGCGTGCGGCTTTCCACTGCCCCGCCAGCTCCAGCATCGTCGCGGATTGCTTTTCGACAGTGTCAAGAATCGGTGTAACCTGAGATGCGAAGTCCCGCATCGTCGGGTTCTTCTTGCCAAGGTCGGAAACCTTTTCGCTGGCTGCACGAAGCGCACGGATGTCGGACAGAAGTTCCTCGCGGGCACTGTTTGTCAAAGCCACCCGCAAACGTTCAGTATGCAGCTGCAGCATGTCGTTCAGGCGCAACGATTCGGTCAACTGCTCGACCAGCGCACGGTTGATCTGCAGATCGTCTTCCAGTGTCGCGAACCGGTCCGCTGCCGTATTCGTGTTCTGGTTCGCCGTCATCAGATAGGTATCGCGAACCGGCTGGAGAGCAGCCATCGCGTCACGAATGGCGCTCGCCTTGTCGGCAGCAGGCTGGTCGCTCTTGGCAATCGTCTCGATGGCGGTCAGCTTGTCCTTCAGCGTCGAGAGCGAACTCAATGCCTTCGTGGTGGCCTTTGCCTCAAGCTTCGGCAAATCCTTTCGAAGAACGCCGATATAGGTCACCGCGGCACGCGGCAGAGCCTCGTCATTCGTGATGTTCTTCACCGCATCGAACAGGCTATCCATGCGGGCCGCTGTTGTTCTCAGCGCATAGGCATCGAAAAGCGCGCCCTTCGCAAACTTCTCCTTGCTTTCGCCTTCCTTCCGCACGGTCTCGAACTGCGCGCTGACAGCACCGGCAAGCGCGCGGATTTCGTCCACGCTGGCCTCCATGGTCTGTTCGGTGCGGGTCGTCTTGCGCTCGATTTCCCAAAGCCCGGCAGTAGACTGCTTGAGCGCCGGCGCGGTCTGCTGGACAACAGAAAGACGCTGCCGATCCTCAGGCGTAACCACCAGCCCTTCCAGAATGGAGATTCCCTTCTCCTGCTCGGCAATCGCATCGTTCAATGCCTTGAGGCTTGCGCTACTTGGCTGAGCAAGAAACCCGAGAAGGGAAGCCTGCAGTCGCTCGAAATCGCCAATGTTCTCGATGGTGGCGCGTGTCACGGTCATGTGCCCGTTGAGCATGCGCGCGGTGTAGAAACCAGCGAGCCCCACGCCTGCGATCAACAGGATAAGGGGAACGACAAACAGCAAAACCTTCGTGACGATACGGCGGCTTTGTAACAAACGATCCAGGAACGACATTGCACCTCCTCGTGCAACTTCGGCGCGTCCATTCATGGGCGGCGGTACACGGCCATCCCTCATCATGCGGGAGCTTGAAACGAAGCTTTGCCAACTAGCTATTGAGCAATCGTTAATTCAGAACTCTACCAATTGACATGGATTTACAATCGAAAATTGAAACCTATGCCATCGAATTCGATCTAGAAGTATAAACTGCAGTAAATAATAATATGAGGACAATCAATTCAGATGAATTTCGAAATATGCAACATTAATTCAACAATTTATTTTTAAAACTGTTCCCATGTCATGTTTTTGACCGACATTACAAGCAATTTGGATTTCCGGGATGAGACAATGCGCGCAAACCATGGCCCTTGTCTCGGAACGCAAGACCGTTTTTCTGACGCGCGTTTTCCACCGTACAAGGGGTCCCGAAGATGGCTTGATCAACACGGATACTCTAAAGGCTTGCTTTTCCACTCATCCCCGCCAAGTGTTGAAGCGTCTGCCGGAACAGCGCGCCAATCCTGGCATGCTGTTCGATGAAATCGTCTTTTCATAACCAAACAACTGGTGCGTGCCGCTGTGATCGACTACAGCGAAATCGCTAATATATGCCTGAGGGAATCGAGAATGCCGTTATCATCGAATTCGCGTGGCGCCCTGATGATGACGATTGCCATGGGAGCCTTCACCACCAATGATGCGCTCATCAAATCGATCACGCATGACCTGAACATTGCGCAGATCATCTTTCTGCGCGGCATCGCGACAGCCATCATTCTCGCCGTCATGGCCTGGTCCTACGGAATCCTCGGGCAGTTCCGATTGATGTTCAATAAGGCCGTCATCCTCAGATCCGGCTTCGAGATCGGTGCGACCATTACCTATATCAGCGCCCTTTCGCACATCGATCTGTCTGTCGCCGCGACAATATTGCTCTCTCTGCCGCTTGCCGTGACCTTCGGAGCCTGGGCCTTCTTCAAGGAACCGGTCGGATGGAGGCGCTGGCTGGCCATCATCGTCGGCTTCGTCGGTGTCATCATCATCCTGAAGCCGAGCCCGGAAGCTTTCGTGCCCGCATCTCTGTTGGCGGTCATCACGGTCTTCTTCACAGCCGGCCGCGACCTGACCACGCGGCGGATCAACTCAGCCATCCCGACCCTGCTCGTCTCGCTTTTTGCCGGCCTGACCAACACGGTCTTCGGCGCGGTTCTCATTGTTCCCATGGGCGGCTGGATGCCCGTGAGCGGTCACTCCGTGCTCATCATCGTCGTGGCCGCCTGTTTCATTATTGCGGGCTATCTGTCGATCATCAGTGCCATGCGAACGGGAGACATCTCCTTCATCGCGCCGTTTCGCTACACGAGCCTCATCTTCTCGCTGAGCCTTGGCTATTATCTGTTTCAGGAGCGACCGGACGGCTACATGACACTGGGCGCCAGTCTCATTGTTGCATCGGGTCTTTATGCCTTCTACCGTGAGAAACAGCGCACACGGGAAACGCCCGCTGCCAAGAGTACGCAGACACCCAATTGAGAACGCAAATGCCCCTGCCTTCCGCGCCTGCCGTCGCCGTCATCCTCGCCGGGGGTCTTTCCCGCCGGATGGGTCGAGACAAGGCCGAAGTCTTGCTGGCGGGAACCAGACTGGTGGATCGCGTGGCCGCCCGGTTGCGTCACCAGAACCTGTCCGTATTCCTCAACGCGTCGGATGATCTCGGAACGTCGCTCCCCCTTGTTCCGGATACGCTGCAGGGTCATCGGGGGCCGCTTGCCGGAATTCTTGCCGCCATGCGCCACGGCGCAAGCCTGCGCGATCCCACGAGCCATGTGCTGACGGTGCCGATCGATAGCCCCTTCATACCGCTGGATCTTGCGGCCAGATTGAGCGCGGCTGCGACATCCGATGCAAGCATCGTGATCGCCGTGTCGCAAGGCGCTCTCCATCCGGTCGTCGGCTTTTGGCCGATCCGTTTGGCCGATGAGTTGCAGGCGTTTCTCGAAGGTCCGGAAAATCCGCGCATCAAGACGTTTCTGTCCCGCCACGATACCCGGACTGTCGAGTTTGCCGACATCGATACGCCCGTTGGTCCGTTCGACCCCTTCTTCAACGTCAATACGCCGGAGGACCTGCAATTGGCCCATCGCTACGTGGAGTTTGTGGGATGACCCCGAAGCTGTTTGGTATTGCTGGCTGGAAAAACTCCGGCAAGACGGGCCTCGCCGTACGCGTGGTGGAGGAGCTGACGCGCCGCGGTTTTCGCGTCTCGACCGTCAAGCACGCGCATCATGATTTCGATATCGATAAGGTCGGCGCAGACAGCTACCGTCATCGGCAGGCAGGCGCGCACGAGGTCGCCCTCGTCTCCGGCACGCGGTATGCAATCATGCACGAATTGCGTGGTGCCGATGAACCAAGCTTCGAGGAAATCATCTCCCGCCTCGCTCCGTGCGATATCGTCATCATCGAGGGCTACAAGCGCGAACCGATCCCGAAAATCGAGGCACGCCGCCTTGAAGCAGCCAAGCGCGAACCGCTGGCACCCAGCGATCCGTTCATTCTGGCCATCGCTGCGGATCATGCCGTGGAAGACACCGCCCTGCCCGTCTTCGATCTCGATGATACCAATGCGATTGTCGATTTCGTCATCGAGACGACAGGCCTGAAAGCCTGATGCGAAAAGACCGCCGGAACGATCTGGCCCGGCGGTCTCTGCATCATTCGGATACCGTTTAGCGGTTCTGTGCGACCGGCTTCACCAGCGCAGTGATACGACGGATCGTCACGCGGCGGTTCTGCTGCTCTGGTCCCTGTGTCGCGACCTTGAGGTAACGCTCGCCATAGCCCTGCGTCACCATGTTTTCCGGCGGAATACCAAAGGCATCCGTCAGAACTCGCGCAACCGATTCGGCTCGGCGGTCGGAAAGCACAAGATTGCTCTCGTCAGAGCCGACAGCATCCGTATGGCCTTCGATCAGGAAGGTCTCGGATGGATCGCGATCCAGAACCTTCTTGATGGCGTCCGCCACCTTCCGCAGGCTGGATGCCTGGTTCATCGGAATGTCGGCACTGCCCGTGGCAAAAGTGACTGTATCGAGATCGATACGACGAACCTTGTCGCGGATACGGGCCGAGTAACGCACTTCATCGACGGAGTAGACCCGCTCCACCCGTTCGACAGGCGGCTGTTCGAGGAAGCGATAGTAGTCGCGATCCGGATCGCTGGTCGTGTCTATGATATACTGGTTGACCGGAATCGTCAGGCGCATCGGGGGCAATTCGGCACCCGGATCACGCCAGCGGTAGTCGCGATCGGCCCGTTCATCGGCAAGCTCCGGCGCATAGAACAGGATGATTTCGCGGCCATCGCGTCCGACGCGAGAACGCTGGACCACATCGCCATAGCGATTTCGGATCGTCACGATCTGCACGCCGCCATCACGCTCGTAGATCTCACGGGTGCGTCCACCCGGCAGACGGTCATATTCGGGACGATAGCCGTCGCTGATGAAACGCTCACTATCGTCATGGCGAACGAAGGTCCGGTTATCGAACTGAATGATCACGCGGCCATCATCGGCACGGCGCACGTCATCCCAGCCACGTGGGTCTTCGAAGCGCGGGCGCTCGCGCAATCTCTCACCCTGAACGCGCGAGAAGGACTCGATGCGAACAGGTGCTGCCTGTTGCCCACCCGGCGCGGCTGCCTGGGCAGCGGCATCGGATGTCGGCGGTGGTGGCGGCGGAGCTGTCGGTGCTGGTACAGGCGCCTGCGCCTGACCTGGCGCCGGAGGCATACCGGGACGCTGACCATCTCGACGCTGACCCGGAGCAGCCGGTGCTCCGGGCTGGCCCGGTGCTGCGGCAGCGGCAGGCGCTTCCTTGGCACTATCAAGCACAGCGGCACCATTCTGGACAGGCAGGACCACTGGTCCCTGAGCCTGCGCGGGATTGTTGGCGATGGCCTTTGCCCGCTCGATTTCCTGCGGCGTGGTCGGTGACGCAGCAACAGGAGGCTGACCTGCTGCCTGGCCTGCTGCTTGACCGGGAGCCGGCGCAACGGCTGGAGCGTCGGAACGCTGGCCCGGCGCTACCGGCGGCTGGGCGGGTGCAGGTGCAGCCGGTGGCTGGGCAGCAGGCGGAGCTGCCGGGGGTGCTGCTGGAGGAGCAGGTGGAACGGATGGCTGCGTGCCGGCAGCGGGCGGTACTGCAGGAGGGTCGGCAGGTGCCGGTCTCCCGGGCTCGCCCTGAGGCGCCTGACCCTGAGGCGATTGACCCTGGGGCGCTTGACCTTGAGGCGCTACACCGGGGCGTGTTTCAGGTCGCGCATCGTTGCGCGGACGTTCACCCGCTGGACGTTCACCTGCCGGGCGCTCTCCCGCAGGACGCTCGGCACTTGGACGCTCGGCACTTGGGCGCTGCGCAGGTTCAGCCGGTGGTGCCGCGCGCTGCGCTGGCTCGGCAGGCGGCGCGGGACGTTCGGCAGGTGCCGGCTCTGCAGCTTTCGGCTCCCGACGTGGCGGATTATCGCCCTGCGGCTTCGGCTCTCTCTGGGGCTCTGGCTTGGCTTCCGGTTTGGGCTGTTCGGTTCTTGGCTGCTCTGCCTTGGGCTGTTCTGCCTTGGGTTCGGGCGCTGCACGGGCAGGTGCTTCCGCTGGCGGCTCGGCTCGCTTGGGTCGCGGCTGCTCGCCCTGCGGTTCAGCACGTTGAGGTTCACCACGCGGGCGACCCTGCGGCTCGGCCTGCGGTTCAGCGGCGGGACGCTCCGGGCGGGCGCCACCCTGCGCGCCGCGCGGCTGCTCGGGCTCTCCACGCGGGCCTCCGCCCTGCGCCTCTGGCGGCGGGCGACGCTTCTTCTGCTCTTCCTCGCCTGCTGCACCTTCCGGTCCCGGCGGCGGAGCCTGAACGTGAATGATGTCGGACTGGATGCCCTGTGCAGGCACCTGAATGCCCGGCATCGCGGCATGCACGCTGGGTGCCAGAAGGCTGATGGAAATCAATGGCATCGCCACACTGGCGAGGAGTATTGTACGCTTGGGCATGATTGCTCCCTAACTGCGTTATCAGTCGGTCGTCCCGAAGCATCGGCCCGAAAATCAGGGATTTTCGGCAAGAACGATGCGTAGATGCAGATGCAAGGGTGTCATACCGACGATGGTAGGACACCCTTGCCGATACCCTTCTTTTTCAGGGGCATTCGGCTCGCACCAACGGGAAGGTCAGTACTTTGTTCCAGAGGGAAATTGGCGCCGCGCCGCCTGAACCGGCGATGAATCGCTTTGGCAGCAGTTATTCATATTGAGTGCTAAGACATTGAATACAAACAATAATAAGCGTGATTTAGCGTCTTGACCTTAAGCTTCGGTTAAGGCTCCAATGGTCCAATCTTCTTGGCAAACCGCAAATTGCCGCAGAAGAGATCGACGTTACGGAGCCACGGAATGACGCCTGAAATGGAACTGATGCTGAAGGGCTACGGCATGACAACGGCCCAGATCCTCTATCGCATGCCCGACCACAAGAACCTGCTGCAGACCTATATCTGGCAGCATTACGATCTCGCCCCGGACTTCCCGGAAATGAAGACCTTTCTCAAATTCTGGCAGGAGAAGCTGGACGGGCCATTGCACTCGGTGCGCTATGTCCACCGAAAACTCATCGCGGCCAATGAATGGCGTGCTCTGAAGGGCGAATTCATCATCCACTGAGAACACGAAATGTCGGCAAATGCCGCCTGCGCTTGCCTTCCGGCGACCTTCAGCTTAAAGCCGCCTCTCTAGAGACGAAGTTTTGACGAGAGGCAGCCATGAGCAAGATCGACGAAGAAGCACTGGCGGAAGCCTATAACCGTGCGCTTGCGCTGGAAAAGTCGGGCGAGATCGATGCAGCCGTTGCTGCCTACCAGCAGGTGCTGGAAATCGATCCGGACGATCATGGTGGCGCGGCCGTCCGCATTGCGGCCATGGGCCGTGGCGAAACACCCCCCAAGGCCCCGGATGCCTATGTCGAGACGCTGTTCGATCAGCACGCCGAGAGCTTCGAGGATATCCTTGTCGAACAGCTTGGCTATGCGGTCCCCGTTCTGGTGCGCCAGCGCCTTCAGGATCTGAAGCTCGGACCATTCAAGCGCATGCTGGATCTCGGTTGCGGCACCGGCCTTACCGGCGGCACCCTGCGCGACATGGTGGACGATATCACCGGCATCGACATCTCCGAAAACATGGTTGAGATCGCCCACGAGAAGGATCTCTACGAGACGCTTTACGTCGCGGAAGTCGAGGACTTTCTCGAAGACAACGACGATGAAGCCTTTGATCTCGTTACGGCAACCGACGTCCTTCCCTATCTGGGTGCGCTGGAGCCACTTTTCTTCGGCGCGGCGGAAAACATGGTGGAAGGCGGCATTTTCGTCTTCTCGTCGGAAACATTGCCGGAAGAGGTTTTCGCAGGCCGCTCCTACATGGTCGGCCCGCATCAGCGCTTTGCCCACGCTGAAGCCTATGTGCGCGAGCGCCTTGCCGCCACCGGTTTCGAACTGATCGAGATATCCGAAATCAATGTGCGCATGCAGGATGGCAACCCTACCCCCGGACATCTGGTGATTGCCCGCCTGAAGGGCTGAACAACGCGATCCGGCCATTCCAATTTGTTTGGAACCGCTCTAGATTGAAGAAGCGCCGGGGCTCGCATTGGGCCTCGACGTTGCTTGGCGGTCTTTGCCTGCTGCCTGTCCCATAGACTCCCCGATCTGGAACGGAACTTATGCTGTATTTCCTTCTCAAGGCCCTGCACGTCGCATCGGACATCATCTGGGTCGGCGGCATGCTGATCAACGCCTTCGTCATCTCCATGGTGCCCGCCCCCATCCGCGGTGGCGTCATCACGGCCCTCCGCCGGTATGATCGCATCGTCACCACCGGCGCGCTTGCGGGCGTCTGGGTCTTCGGCCTCATTCTGGCAATCGGCTATATTGGCTTTTCCGGCGGCTGGCTTCACCTGAAGCTACTGATCGTCGTCATGCTGTCCGCCCTGCATGGCATGCAGAGCGCCTGGTTGCGCCGAATGGAAGCCAACCCGCTTCTGGATCCCCCTGCTTTCGTGCGCGCGGGCATGCCTATCGTGCTTGTTTCCACCATCGTCATCGTACTTCTGGCGATCGTGAAACCCTTCTGATCGTTGCTGTTCAACGATCCTTCAGGATCGCGGCCAGCAATTTGCCTTCCAGTTCCGCCAGTCCAGCATCCCCGTGCTTGCGCGGATGCTGCTGCGGAATGGCAAGGTCGAGCGAGATCCGGCCCTCGTCCAGCACGATCACCCGGTCGGCCAGATGCACCGCCTCACTCACATCGTGGGTAACGAGAACGGCGGTGAAACCCAGTTCCCGCCAGACACGGGCGATCAGGGTCTGCATGCTGATGCGCGTGAGAGCATCCAGCGCGCCGAGCGGTTCATCCAGCACCAGAAGGCCGGGCCTGCTGACCAGCGCCCTTGCAAGAGCAACGCGCTGCCTCTGACCGCCCGATAGCTGGGAGGGCCATTCCTCAGCCTTGTTGCGCAGGTGCACTTCCCACAGCGCTGCAAGCGCCTTCGTCCGGGCCTCGTCCTTGTCGACACCCTCGCCCAGACCAACCGCCACGTTCTTGGCGACGTTGAACCAGGGTAGCAGTCGAGGCTCCTGAAACACGATGCGCGCGTCGGCCTTGGCGGGATTCCCGCCCTCGTCGCGAAATGCAATCTCGCCGCCAGTGTGCTGGTCGAGACCGACCAGCAGCCTTAGAAGCGTGCTCTTGCCACAGCCGCTTTTCCCGACAATGGCCACGAATTGCCCGGCCTCGATATCGAGATCGATTCCACGCAGCACCTGATTGTCGCCAAAGTGTTTTTCAACGCCACGCAGATGGAGAGAAACCGCCTGCGTTGTCGTGGATGCAACATCGGGACGAGGGCCATGCGTGCTGCTAGAAGAAGCTAATGTTGCCGGACGTTCATGAATATGGAGAGACATCGCTGATCCTCACTTCTGATAGGCTGCATTCCAGGAAAGCGTCCAGCCTTCCAGGCGGCGTGCAATCACATCGGCAAGCTTGCCAAGCAGCGCGTAGATCACAAGCGCCAGCACGACGACGTCTGTCATCATGAACTCGCGGGCGTTGTTGGCCATGTAGCCGAGACCGGAAGATGCTGCGATGGACTCAGACACGATCAGCGTCAGCCACATGATGCCGAGCGCATAGCGTAGACCGACGAAGATGGAGGGAAGCGCACCGGGGAAGATGACCTTGCGGAACAGAGACCAACGGCTCATGCCGTAAATCCGGCCCATCTCCAACAGATCCCGGTCCACGTTGCGCACACCGTGATAGGTATTGAGATAGATCGGGAACAGCACACCCAGTGAGGTCAAGAACAGCTTTGCCTCCTCGCCAATCCCGAACCACAGAATGACCAGCGGAATAAGAGCGAGATGCGGAATGGTACGAACCATTTGCAGCGTCGTATCGGTCAGCTGTTCGGAAAGCTTCGACACACCGTTGATGATGCCGAGAAGAAAGCCGATCGTGCCACCGACCAGAAGACCCGCCAGCGCGCGTCCGGCGCTGACGAGGATATTATGCCCGAGGTCACCGCTCGCGGCTTCGCTCCAGAAGGCTTGGCTAACCGCAACCGGTGACGGCATGATCCGGTCGGATATGAACCCGGTTGAGGACCCGAACTGCCATAGCGCAATCAGGGTCACAGGCACGACAAGCGGAAGAACATGCGCGCGGCCAAGTCTTGGGAAGGAAGGGATGCGTTTGTTCGTCTGCTTCAGCGTGCGGCTGAACGTGAGATCGGCAAGTGCCATGAGAGTCTCCTCAAACCGGGTTCAATTCAGCAGAAGCAGCTCAGGAAGCTGCCACTGCTCGCAGTGTCTGGTGCCCACCACCGGAAAAGACCGTGCGTTGGGAAAACTCGCTACCGAAGCCTGTGCGCTGCGGAAGCGTGGTAATTCCCAATTCCGGGAACAGAAGCTCGGCCACCCGGTACGCCTCTTCCAGATGCGGATAGCCGGACCCAATCACCGTCTCGATGCCGATCTCCTGATACTCGCGCAGCCGTGCTGCCACGGTCTTCGGTGAGCCAACCAGCGCCGTGCCTGCACCGGATCGCACGAGCCCGATACCCGCCCAGAGGTTCGGGGAAACCTCAAGCTTGTCGCGACGGCCGCCGTGAAGAGCCGCCATGCGCTGCTGTCCAACGGAATCAGAGGCCGTGGCAAAATGCGCCTGTGCCTTGGCGATTGTTTCGTCGTCGAGCTTGGAGATCAGCCTGTCGGCCGCTTCCCACGCCTCCTCGTCCGTCTCACGAACGATGAAGTGCAGGCGAATGCCGAATGAAACGTCCCTGCCCTTTGCCGCGGCGGATTTGCGAACCCGCGCCACCTTCTCCGCCACCTGTTCCGGCGGTTCGCCCCAGGTCAGATATTTGTCTGCACGCCCGGTGGAGAATTCTATCCCCGCATCGGAAGAGCCGCCGAAATACAGCGGTGGGCGCGGCTGCTGGATCGAAGGGAAGCCAAGGCGGGCTTCCTTGGCCTTGATGTGCTTGCCATCAAGGTCCGCCTTGCCGGTCGCCAGCAGATCTTCGAACACCTGGAAGAACTCTTCCGCATGGTCGTATCGCTCGTCATGCGGCAGGAAGATCCCGTCACCAGCCAGTTCGGCAGGCGCACCGCCCACAACGATGTTCAGCAGAAGACGCCCTTCCGTGATGCGGTCCAGCGTCGATGCAAGGCGCGCATAATAGGCTGGCGATGCCGTGCCTGGGCGAATGGCCACCAGAAACTTCAGGCGTTCCGTGAAAGGTGCCAGCGAGGCCGCTGTCACGAAGCTCTCTTCGCAGGATACGCCGGTCGGCAACAGCACGCCGCTGTAACCGAGACGATCCACCGCAACCGCGATCTCTCGCAGATACAGATTGTCCGGCGCCCGGTTCAGATCACTGGCTCCGATATAGCTGCCGTCGCCGCTGGTCGGAATGAACCACAGAAAATCGATGGGTTTTTGCGTATTAGACATTGTGTCACTCCCTTTCGTGGGTTCAGCTTGCCTTCGGGCGCCAGACGATGTCCGTGATCGTCAGCTTCTTCGGAATGATCTTGAGTTCGAAAAACTCGTCCGCGAGCGCCTGCTGGTAGGCAATCGCCTGATCCGAGATCGTGCCAACGTCCCCGAGGTTGAAGCCTGTGCGCTGAAGCGTCTTGCGGGTAATGTCTTCCGGCACGCCGGTGATGGCAGAGAGCGCCGGAACCGTCTTGTCCAGGTTGGCCTGCGCCCGCTTGCCCACCTGCGCCAACTCGTCGAAGATCTCGAGAATGAGCCCACCGTTTTCCTTGGCGAAATCGCCGTTGGCGAGGAAGTAGCTCCAGCTGTCGACAATGCCCTGCGCCGTCGTCAGCACGCGCGTCTGCGGATCAGCTTCAGCAACCGCCGTGTAGGGATCCCAGATCGACCAGGCATCGATGCTGCCATTCTTGAATGCCGCTGCAGCATCCGGTGGCGCAAGGTCGACCAGCGTCACGTCCGTCAGGGAAAGCCCACCCTTGCGCAGAACCTTCACCGCGACATTGTGTGCGCTGGAGCCGCGCTTGAACGCCAGCTTCTTGCCCTTCAGATCGGCAATCGTCTTGATCGGCGAATCCGCCTTGACCAGAATTGCCGAGCCTTCGGAGCTGCCCTTGTACGTTCCTGCATAGACCAGGTTACCACGCGCAGCCTGTGCAAACAGCGGTGGCACATCGCCCGTTGGCCCGAAGTCCAGCGCGCCAGCACCCAGCGCCTCCAAAAGCGGCGGCCCGGATGAAAACTCGGACCAGGTGATTGTCACACCCTTGGCCGCAAAACGCTTCTCCAGCGCACCTTCTGCCTTCGCAAGCGCCAGAACGCCGCCCTTCTGCCAACCAATTCTGATGGTCGTGGTCGCGGCTCGTGTGATGCCGGGTAGCGTTAGTGTGGAAGCGACAACAGCGCCACCGAATAGAGCCAGCGTCTGCCGGCGTGAAAAATCAGTCATGTCCCCATCTCCAGATTTTCAACCGGCGTCCGAGCGTCCGGTGGTTCAGCGATGAGGTAAGGCTCCCATAGACGACCAATAGCATCGACATAAGAAAATCTCTTTTCAGCGATGCAAACGATAATTTCTTCCAATTCTATGGACTATTATGATTATCCACTTCCGGCGTGTTGGATTTCGCGTGCTTCCGTGGGATGAAAAACTGGTCTAATGAAAGCCAGCACTCAAAGAGGAATGGGTAATGGCAAAGGTAGCTTTCATCGGTCTCGGCGTTATGGGCTTTCCAATGGCGGGACACCTGAAGGAAAAAGGCGGACACGAGGTGTCTGTGTACAACCGCACAACCGCCAAGGCTGAGGCCTGGGTGTCGAAGTTTGGCGGTCGTTTGGGTAAGACACCGGCAGAAGCTGCCGAAGGTGCCGATTTCGTTTTCACCTGCGTCGGCAATGATGATGATCTTCGCTCGGTTACCATTGGACCGGACGGTGTTCTTGCCGCCATGAAGCCGGGCGCCATTCTGATCGACAACACCACCGCTTCTGCAGAAGTGGCGCGGGAACTGGCGCAGGCGGCCTCCGCCAAGGGCTGTGGCTTCATCGATGCCCCGGTGTCCGGCGGCCAGGCAGGCGCGGAAAACGGCGTCCTCACCGTCATGTGCGGTGGCGATCAGGCGACCTTCGATACAGCAAAACCGGTCATCGATGCCTATGCCCGCATGGTCGGCCTCATGGGTCCGGTCGGCGCAGGCCAACTGGCCAAGATGATGAACCAGATCTGCATTGCCGGTCTCGTTCAGGGCCTTTCAGAGGCTGTTCACTTCGGCAAGAAGGCAGGCATGGATATCGAAAAGGTGGTTGAAGTCATCTCGAAGGGCGCGGCCGGCTCCTGGCAGATGGAAAATCGCCACAAGACGATGAACGCAGGAAAATACGACTTCGGCTTTGCTGTCGACTGGATGCGCAAGGATCTTGACATCGTACTGACCGAGGCCAAGCGCAACGGCGCAACCTTGCCCGTGACAGCGCTTGTCGATCAATTCTACGCCGAGGTTCAGAAAATGGGCGGCAACCGTTGGGACACCTCATCCCTGCTGGCACGGCTCGAGAAGTAAGAAAATTGCAGCCTCGGGCCAATCCGGTACGAGGCTGCCTCCTACATCGGCAGCGGCCAGACGACAACAAAAGGCGCTAGTCCGAAGATGACGCCAAGCACCAGTAGAAATGTATTCCGTCCTGAGGTGTGATTGAACGCAGGTTCGGATTCCACTCTCAGCTTCATCACCTGCAGGATGTTGCGCACGATGCTGGTCTCATCCGCATTCGGATTTTCGAAAATCTCTGCCAGCTCAGTCTCCGCATTGGGAAACGGGTCGCGAAGCAAGTGTGCCGAACTGGATGCAAGCTTTCGCAAGGCGCGTGTAGCCAGCATGGCAGATGCGACGAGGCAACCAATAGCCAGAAGTGCAAACCCGATCCGTATCAGGCTGCCGGGGTCGCTTCCCAACTCGGCACCCAGACGGATCGCTGCTGCATAAAGTGTTACCAGACCGGCGACAGCACTCAGCGACAGACCGAAATTTAGCCGGTAGTGGTTCATCACCAGGTGACGTGAACCTTCCAGGTGCTCCAGGTGGATTTTCACGAGCAGTTCGACCGCCAGTTTCCTGGCCTCGAACCGGATGCGCCGCTCTTCGATCTGGGACGTCTCCATCAATCCTCAACTTGATCCGAGGAACCACCTGTCGAAACGGTAGACGGCCGTGCGGATAGCTCGGCTGCCGCTTACTCTTCGCCGGAACGCTGGTTGTCGAGCATCATGTAATCCAGCGGCAATTCCGTCGTGTACTTGATCTGCTCCATCGCAAACACCGAGGACACATCGCGGATCTCGATCTTGGAGATCATCCGCTTGTAGAATGCATCATAGGCGGCGATATCCGGCACGACGACGCGCAGAAGGTAATCCACATCGCCGCTCATACGGTAGAACTCCACCACTTCCGGGAATTCCGAGATGACTTCCGAGAAACGCTTCAGCCATTCCATGGAGTGACTGTTGGTGCGGATGGAGACGAAAACGGTCACTTTGGTGTTGACCTTGGCCGGATCGAGCAGCGCTACGCGACGCCGAATAACGCCATCCTCTTCCATCTTCTGGATGCGGCGCCAGCAAGGCGTGGTGGAAAGACCGACCTTCTTGGCAAGATCGGCCACGGCAAGTGTCGAGTCTTCCTGCAAAATGCGCAGAATCTTGCGGTCAAGACGATCCATATTCGCTCCTTCAGAGATTATTTTTCTTCATAGCCTGAAATTTGGAGCAAGTAACCGAAAATCGTTTCAACGAATAAGGCTGTCCACACTCTGTCGCAAAACGGGAAGCAGGTCTGCCTCGAACCACGGATTGCGCTTCAACCAGCCGCTGTTGCGCCAGCTTGGATGCGGCAACGGCAGGATGCGCACACCATCATTGACCATAAAACTTCGTCGCCAGTTGAACACCGTGTCTGTCATGCTTTGTTTGCCTGCGTGGTTCAGATGCCAGCCTTGGGCATACCCACCGATTGCGAGAACAAGTTCGATCTGCGGCATCGCATCAATCACGGCACGACGCCACAGGGGCGCGCATTCCCGGCGCGGCGGCAGGTCATGCCCCTTGGCATCGTAGCCGGGAAAGCAAAAACCCATCGGCGCGATCGCAAACTTCGCCGGATCGTAAAACTCCTCGCGCGTCACAGCCAACCATTGGCGCAGCCTGTCGCCGGATGCATCGTCGAACGGTATGCCGCTTTCATGAACGCGAAGCCCAGGCGCCTGCCCCGCAATCAAAATCCTGGCTGTAGAGGACATGACGACAACGGGCCGGGGTTCATGCGGCAGCCGGTCCTCAATGCCTTTGGCAGGAACATCCCGGCAGATCCGGCAGGCAGAAATCGCCGTCTGCAAGATTTCGATACGCTGCTCATCACCCGTCAAAGCCATTGCAGAGACAGTACTCCTTTCAAACCATCAAGCATATTGGAGAAATCGACGCCCTGATTTTCACGCTTCCGCTCTCTCCGCCACTGTGACGGACGCTGAAACCGTCCGGCCCAGATGCCGCGCTTTTCGTTTTCGGCTTTCAGCTGTTCACGCTGATAGGTCAGCAACCCCGCTGAAAGCGCAAACCCTGTACGAACCATCTGGACGTTCAGATTTGTATTCTGCCGATAACATATGACGAGCGGGCGGTCGTAACGGTCCACCTCCGTACCACGACACTCGACATCACCGTCCTTGACGAGGTCCACCAGTTGCTCCCGCGCAGCCTTTCCGCAAGGCCAGGGCCGGTCATCCACGGTGCGGCACGTTTGGTCCAGCTCCGGCGCATCAATGCCCGACAACCGCAAACGAGTCCCCATCTGCGCAAGCGTATCGCCATCGATGACATGGAAGGGGCCACGGAAAACCTTCTGCTCGCCCCCGCCCTGCAGCATGTTGGCCACAAATAGAAGTCCCAGAATGAAACAAGCAGTCAGGATCCAGTCCTGCGCCCTTCGGTAACGTCGATGCCTTCTATATGCACTCATTCAAATTCGATCTTAGAGCGGAATTCGACCTGATTGGATCAATTCTGTTGGCCCAAACCGGTTGTTCCACGAGGAGAAGGGCGCGTGGCGTAGCCATAGCATACGCCCAAGCCCTTCGACAAAGTGGACGGCCGGTTTCGGCCAACCCGCTGGGCAGCATGTATTTTCGCCATTACCTTCGGCTTTCGCCTCGGGCGTATGTCCCGATATGCCCATCGACAAAATCCTTGATCCTGACGAAAATCCATTGCTGCAGAATGATTCAATCAGGTTGAACTCCGCTCTAATTGCAAACGGAAGGCTGCCGAAGATGGCAAACAAAACCTTTCCGTCAGGATCTTCTTAAGATTTAGACCCTACCATTCCCAAAACGCGTATTCGATTGAAAATTGGCCATGAGTAGCGGCGTCAGCACATCCACCGACAAGATCATCGTGGACAAATCGCGGCACCACCGTAACAAAGCGGTGTCGAAGGCGGTTCGCGCCACGCGTGAGCGCTTGCAGTCCAGCGCCAATGGCAGCCACGCCTTCGATCACGATGCGCTTGCCTTGCATGTCAATAACATGCTGCAAAGTGCGCTCATCCTGCCCTTCTTCATCGTCCTCGTCGCAGCAGTCGGCACCTATATCACCAGCGATTCCTCCCTGTTGCCTTGGGCGCTGTTCACGCTTGCGGCGCACTCGCTGAACCTCCTGCTTGCGCGTCGCGCTTCGAAGACTGAACTGACGGCGCTCAATACCCAACGCTGGCAGCGCATGTTCATCTTCGGCCAGTTCCTGATGGGCGCCTGCTGGGCAACCTTTGCCTTTAGCGAATGCGCAGTCTGCGGCGGCGATGGCTATTACTTCTACAAGGGCGCGGTGCTGCTGATCGCGATATCCATCACAGCCATGAGCAATGTCCTGTTGCGCATGGCGGTCATCGTTGCCTTCCTGTTGCCGATGATCAGCCTTGGCCTCATCGCCCTCGACAGCCGCAACGTCTTCGATGTCGGGCTTCTCGGTCTATGCGCCACGGCCGTTCTGTTTTTCCACTACATCTCGAACCGCTTCTATCGCTCCAACCTGACGCTGATGTCCTACCAGTCGGAAAAGGACGATCTGATTGCCGAACTCGAGGTTGCCAAGTCGGTTTCGGATGAAGCCCGCCGTCGCGCGGAAGAGGCCAATCTGGCCAAGTCGCGTTTCCTCGCATCCATGTCGCACGAACTGCGCACCCCCTTGAACGCTATTCTCGGCTTCTCGGAGGTCATGAGTTCGGAAGTGCTGGGACCGATGGGAAATGGCACTTACCGGGAATATGCCGGTGATATCCACCGCTCAGGCCAGCATCTGCTCAACCTCATCAACGAGATTCTCGATCTGTCGCGCATCGAGGCGGGTCGTTATGAATTGAACGAGGAAGCGCTTTCACTGCTGGAGATCGCCGAGGATTGCATCGGCATGGTGCAGTTGCGCGCACGCGCCAAGAACATCAGCATCCATCAGCAGTTCGAGCCAAACCTGCCGCAGGTCTGGGCCGATGAGAAATCAATGCGGCAGGTCCTGCTCAACCTGCTGTCAAACGCGGTAAAGTTTACCAGCCAGGGTGGCGAGGTCACGGTAAAAGTCGGTTGGACCGCCGGTGGCGGTCAGTATGTCGCCATCAAGGACAATGGACCGGGCATTGCGGAAGATGAAATTCCGGTCGTGCTGTCGGCGTTTGGTCAGGGCTCCATCGCGATCAAGAGCGCAGAGCAAGGCACCGGCCTCGGGCTTCCTATCGTGCAGGCGATCCTGGCAAAGCACGACGGTCAGTTCATCCTGCGATCGAAATTGCGTGAGGGCACCGAAGTCATTGCAATCCTTCCCGCCACTCGCGTTCTGCAAAGTCTGCCCGCCGTAGCAGCGACGCGCGCGGTGGAACCGCGCCGCAAAAGCTTCGCCTGACCCCTTCCCTCGAAGCGCCAGGCAGCGCATAATGGCACCATGACAACGCTGTTCGACATCGCCGTTGAGACCGCCCGCCAGCTTCCGCCCGAGAAGCAGGATGATATTGCACGTCTGGTTTTGCAGATGGCAAGCGAGGACCAGTCCGTCTATCGCCTCAGCGAGGAAGAGTTGGCAGAGGTCCACGCTGGCCTACAAGAGGCCGATCAGGACGAACTCGTGGACGAAGCCCAGGCACGGAAGTTGCTGAACAGATTCAAGTGATGAAAATTCGCCTTACCAAGCGTTCTGCTCAGCAAATCGAAACGATACTTGAATTCATCCGCGACAGTTCTCCGACAGGCGCATCGAATGTCGCAGCCCGGCTTGATGCGGTACTGACCCTGCTTAAAGAGCAACCAGGCGCCGGCAGGCAAACGGATATCCCAACCGTTCGTCGGTTGGCTATTACGCCTTATCCATATGTCCTGTTCTACCGCCTCACTGAGAGCGAAGTCGTCATTCTCCGCGTTCTCCATACCAGCCGCCGAAAAGCGGCTGGCTGAAGCTGCAAAATTAATGGTGATGCGGAGTCGGTGTTCCCGCCGTGCTGACGCCTGCCTGTGCAAACGTCGCCATGCCGGAATGGCAAGCGGCAGCTGCCTTCACAATGCCTGCGGCAAGCGCTGCGCCCGTGCCTTCGCCAAGCCGCATGCCCAGCGCCAGAAGCGGCGTCTTGCCAAGTCGTTCGATGGCGCGCAGGTGGCCGGGCTCGCCGGACACATGGCCGATGAGGCAGTGGTCCAGGGCGGTCGGGTTCGCTGCCTTCAGAATGGAGGCGGCAGCCGTTGCCACATAACCGTCGATCAGGACCGGGATCTTCTCCACGCGCGCCGCGAGAATGGCACCCGCCATGGCCGCCACTTCGCGTCCGCCCAGTCGGCGCAGCACTTCCAGCGGGTCGGACAGGTGATCGCGGTGGAAAGCAACTGCCTGCTTGACTGCCGCGATCTTGCGGGCCAGCACCTCGCCCTCCGACCCTGTTCCGGGACCAACCCAGTCCTCAGCTTCTCCGCCGTAAAGCGCGAGATTGATGGCCGCCGCGATGGTCGTGTTACCAATGCCCATCTCGCCGATACACAGAAGATCAGTGCCACCGGCAATCGCCTCCATGCCGAATGCCATGGTCGCAGCACAATCCCGTTCGGAAAGAGCCGCCTCGCAGGTAATATCCCCCGTCGGGTAGTCCAGCGCCAGATCGAAAATCTTCAGGCCCAGATCATTGGCCGCACAGATCTGGTTGATGGCCGCGCCGCCAGCAGCGAAATTCTCAACCATCTGCTGCGTGACCGATGGCGGATAGGGTGTGATGCCATGGCGGGCGACACCGTGATTACCGGCGAAGATCGCGACCAGCGGACGTGTCACGGCAGGGGCGCGTCCCGTCCAGGCGGCCAGCCAGAAGGCGATTTCTTCCAGGCGTCCCAGCGATCCCTTGGGCTTGGTCAACTGCGCATCGCGTTCACGCGCAGCCACCAGCGCACGGGTGTCCGGGCCGGGAAGCTCGCGCAACAGCGTGCGAAAATCATCGAATGGCAGGCCGCTCATGCTCATCGGATCAATCTTCCTTGTCGTTAAGTCCAGTTCGCCCTTTGAGTTAGGCGATGGAATCTGATTTGCTGCGTCCTCCTTAATGAGAGCAGCCCGGAGGAACAACTGCAAAACGTGCCTGAATTCATAACCGATCTGGCGCGCTCCGTCGCATTCCTGTCGCGGCTGCCCGTTCCCGCACGCTTTTTCGAGGGGCATGATGGCTCCGTGGCCCGCGCATGTCGTGCCTTCCCGACTGCTGGCGCGCTCATCGCCCTGCCCTCCGCGCTGCTCATCTGGCTGATGGAAGGTAGTCCCGAAGCGTCTCTGCTTGCTGCATTTCTGGCGCTCGCGCTTGCCGCTTTGCTCACGGGCGGCCTGCATGAGGATGGTCTGGCCGATAGTGCCGATGGCCTGTTCGGTGGCCGCGACAAGGAGCACGCGCTCACCATCATGAAGGACAGCCGCATCGGCAGCTTCGGCGTCATAGGCCTCATCGCAAGCTTCGGTATTCGTGCGGCGGCGCTTTCGGCCCTTATCTCCACCCATGGCGGCACACTCGCCGCTTCTGCACTGATATCGGCGGCCGCAATCTCGCGTGCGCTCATGGTCTGGCACTGGGCCCATCTTCCCCCTGCGCGCGTCAACGGCACAGCGGTTGCCATGGGCCAGCCCCAATCCTCCGCCGTGCGCGTCGCGGTTTTCTCCGCTCTCGGGTTCGCGCTTTTGCTCATCGTTGCGGGCGCCTCCCTGGGCTCGGTCATTGCCATGCTCATGTGCGCGGCAGGCGCCGCTTTCCTGTTCATCCGCTACGTGCGGGAGAAGATCGGCGGCCATACGGGAGATACCATCGGCGCGACCCAGCAGATCACGGAAATGGCATGTCTCGCCGCTCTTGTGATCAGTCTGTAGAGAGCCAATATAATGGCCATGGTGACGCCCTGTATCCTTGTTTGTGCTCTCGATCCGCAATCCGGCATCTGCGTCGGCTGTGGGCGCACGGGCGATGAGATAGGAAGCTGGACCAGCATGACGGAGGCGCAGAGGATCGCGCTGATGCAACTCCTCCCTGCGCGCCTGAAAACGCTTGGCCCCGTCGATCCTCCGCAACAGGAGAACGCCCAGCCATGCTGATGATCGTGCTGGCCATTCTCGGTGCCGGTCTTGCGCTGTTGATCTTCAACAACGATGCGGGCCAGACCTTTGGCTTCGCCAATGATGATTTCGCCCATCTCGTTCAATTGTCGGCCATTGCCATCCTGCTGTCGGCTGGCGTTCTGGCGGGACGAAGAGGCAAGGCATCCGAGGTGCTCCGCAACATCGTCATCTGGCTGGTTGTCGCGCTCGTTCTGGTCGCTGGCTACGTCTACCGGGATGATTTCCGCAGCATCGGCGCACGCGTGACCGCTGGGCTGATCCCCGGTAGTCCGATGGTGATGACGACGAGTGAAGGCGGTTCGGAAGTCGTGCTCTACCGCGCCCGCAACGGTCACTTCCAGGCGCAGGTCAGCGTCGATGGCAAGACGATCCCGATGCTTGTCGATACGGGCGCGAGTTCCATCGTCCTGTCATGGCGCGATGCGCAAGCAATCGGCCTTGATCCCTCGAAGCTCGATTTCACAACACCCGTCATGACCGCAAATGGGCGAGCCATGGCGGCACCAGTCCGTCTGGATAATGTCGGCATTGGGCCAATCGCCCGGCAAAACCTGCGAGCGCTGGTGGCGGAACAGGGCCGCTTGGAGCAAAGCCTTCTGGGCATGAGTTTCCTCTCCACCCTCGGCTCACTTCAGATGCAGACAGATCAGCTCCGCTTGCGCGACTGAATATCGTTGGCCGTGAGTTATTTCCGCAGCCGGTAACCCGTCCGGAAGATCCAGAACAGCAGGCTGAGACAGATCGTCAGGAACACCGCAATCATCACGAGGCTGATCACCGGGTTCACATCAGCAATGCCGTAGAAGCTCCAGCGGAAGCCCGAGACCAGATAAAGCACCGGATTGAAGTGGCTGACCGTCTGCCAGAAAGGCGGCAGCATGTCGATGGAATAGAAGCTGCCACCGAGGAAGGTCAGCGGCGGCACCACCAGCATGGGCACAAGGTTCAACTGTTCAAAGTTGTCCGCCCAGATACCGATAATGAAGCCAGCCATCGAGAAGGTTATTGCCGTCAGCACCATGAAGACGAGCATCATGACGGGATGCTGGATCGACAGGTCCACGAAGAACGAGGCCGTAGCGAGGATGATTAGACCGATAATGATTCCCTTGCTGGCCGCGGCGCCGACGTAGCCGATCACCACTTCCGTCATGGACACGGGCGCTGACAGGATCTCGTAGATCGTGCCAGTAAATTTCGGGAAATAGATGCCGATCGCGCCATTGCTGATGCACTGGCCAAGGAGTGTGAGCATGATCAGTCCCGGCGTTATGAATGCCCCGTAGGACACGCCGTTGACTTCCTGGATGCGGGTACCGATGGCCGTTCCGAACACGATGAAATACAGCGAGGTGGTGATCACTGGCGAAATCACGCTTTGCAGCAGGGTCCGCTTCATTCGGGCCATCTCGAAAAGGTAGATGGATTTGATCGCTTCCCAGTTCATGCGCGATCTCCCACGAGCGAAACGAAGATATCTTCAAGCGAACTCTGATGGGTGGAAATATCGCTGATCATCAGGCCTTCGCTTTCCATAGCTGCCAGAACCGCGCCAATGCGTGCCTCGCCAGCGCCGTTTCCATACTCGTGGATGACGGCTCGCCCATCCTCCGAAAGATTAAGTTGCAGAGCCTCAAGCGAGGGCGGCAGAGCGGAAAGCGGTGACTTCAGTTCAAGCCGCAGCTGTTTTCGCCCCAGCTTCTGCATCAGCGCACGCTTTTCTTCCACCAGCAGAAGCTCGCCGCCGCTGATGACGCCAATCCGGTCCGCCATCTCTTCAGCCTCTTCGATGTAATGCGTGGTCAGGATCACCGTCACGCCGCCCTCCCGCAGGCGGTCAATCGCCGCCCACATGCCGCGTCGCAGCTCCACATCTACGCCGGCCGTCGGTTCATCCAGAAACAGAATGCGCGGCTCATGAGCCAGCGCCTTGGCAATCAGCACGCGACGCTTCATGCCGCCGGAAAGCTCGCGCAGCTTGTTGTCACGCTTGTCCCAGAGCGAGAGATCCTTGAGAATCTGTTCGATAAGCTTGGGGTTGGCTTTTTCGCCATGCAGACCACGCGAAAAGCTGACTGTATTCCAGACGGTCTCGAACTGATCCGTCGTCAACTCCTGCGGCACGAGGCCGATGAGCTTGCGTGTCTGCCGGAAGTCGCGAACCACATCATGGCCCCCCACCATCACGGTTCCGCCCGTGGGCATGGAAATCCCGCAGATGATGGAAATCATCGTTGTCTTGCCCGCACCGTTCGGGCCGAGCAGCGCGAGAATTTCACCTTCCTCGATGTCGAGGTTGACGCCCTTCAGCGCCGAAAATCCGTTGGCATAGGTCTTCTGAAGATTTCGAATGGAAACAATCGCGGGCATCGCGGACCTTCGCGTAAATTATGGAGGGTAGAAACATGGCAGGCGGAATCTGCAACGATCCCGCAGCGTATATAGGCAACCACCTCCGAAAAGGGAGGTCAAATATTCGGAGATCAGAAGGAAGGCGGCAACGGCAGATGGGCAATCATCTCGCCATCCTCATCCAACCCTTGCTCGACAAAGCCTGCACTGAGATAAAGCTGGCGCGCAGCCAGGTTCTCCGGTTCGTAACAGATGGAAATCTTTAAGACATGCGGCTCGCGGCGAATCTCGGCGATGACTGCGGACAGAGCAGCCCGCCCGAAACCCCTACCCTGCTGCCGTTCATCGATGATGAAGCGGTAGAGTTGCGCAACATCGTCAGCACTGGTCGCGTCATACATCAGAAAACCGACAGGCTCACCATCGTGCAGAATGGCGCGCGGTCTTGCGTCCTCGTCAGTCTCGGCCTCCTCAAGAGAATCGGCAACGCTCGCCACCATCCGCACCTGATCCGGTCGAAGACGCAGGTCGAGAAGCTTCGGCACAAGGTCAGCCGTGACTGGACAAAGCTGGATGATGGGCGGCTCAAGCGGCAAGGGTAGCGAACTCCTGTCTGACTTAATCCGGTTTGCGCCGGGGCTGGAATGTGTGTTCCTCCGCCGGAAAGCTACCCTCCCGCACGTCGCGTGCATAGTCCGCCGCAGATTGCGAGACCAGAGCGCCGAGTTCAGCATAGCGTTTGACGAAGCGTGGCTTGAACGCATCGAACAGACCCAGCATGTCGTCACAGACCAGCACCTGCCCATCGCAAGCGGCGGAGGCGCCGATACCAATTGTCGGGATGGCCAGCGACTGTGAAATCTCTCGGGCAACCGGTTCGACAGTCCCTTCAATCACCACCGCAAATGCACCCGCTTGCGCAACCGCAGCAGCGTCGGCGGCGATCTTTGTCGCCTCTTCATCGCTATGGCCCAGCGCACGAAAGCCGCCGGATGTATTCACCATCTGCGGCATCAGACCCACATGTGCCAGCACAGGCACGCCTCTGGTCGAGAGAAAATGAATGGTTTCGGCCATCTCCGCGCCGCCCTCGAGCTTGATACCATCGCAGCCAGTTTCCTGCAGAATGCGAACGGCGTTGCGATAGGCCTGCTCCTTCGATTCCTGGTAGCTGCCAAAGGGCATGTCGACGATCACGCAGGCTTGGGCTGCACCGCGCATCACGGCCTGCCCATGCGCGATCATCATGTCGAGCGTCACCGAGACGGTCGTCTCCATGCCGTACAGCACCATTCCGAGTGAATCGCCGACCAGCAAGAGATCACAGTGCGGATCCAGCAGGCGCGCCATAGGCGTGGTGTAGGCGGTCAGCGAAACAATTTTCTGCTGCCCCTTCATCGCGCGAATGGCGGTGATCGTCTTGCGTCGAACCTTTGTCGGTGCGCTCATCAATGGGTATCCTCTGCACGAGAAACGGGAGCAATGACCCGGTTGTCCAATAGCCGTGTCGTTCCAAAGCGAACGAAGAGAGCAACGACCACCGCCTCATCGCTCAGGTCCGTCACGCGCTGCAGCGTGGTCGCATGGCGCACGGCCACCACATCCGGCTCGGCCAATGGTTCGCGCTTCAGGAATGCCGTGAGCTCCGCCTCCAGCGCCACGGGATCCTTCAGACCCTCGCGAACAAGCCGCTCGGCAAGGTCGAGCGCCCGCGGTACGATGACCGCTGCCTTCCGTTCGTCCTCGGTGAGATAGACATTGCGCGACGAGCAGGCCAGTCCGTCAGGCTCGCGAACAGTGGCAACGGCAACCACCCGCACCGGCTGCGCCAGATCCTCGACCATGCGCCGAATGATCTGCACCTGCTGATAATCCTTCTCGCCGAAATAGGCGACATCCGGCTGAACAAGATTGAACAGCTTCGTCACGACGGTTGCCACGCCTGCGAAATGACCGGGCCGAACCTCACCCTCCAGCTGGCTGCCAATGGTCGGCACATCCACCACGGTCAGCATGGGGCTCGGATACATCTCGCTGACGTCAGGAGCAAAAAGAATATCGACACCAGCCGCTTCCAGCATCGCGCTGTCGCGGGCCAGATCACGGGGGTACTTGTCCAGATCCTCGTTCTTGCCAAATTGCAGCGGGTTCACGAAAATGGAAACGACGGTAGCACCGTTCTCGGCCTGAGAGCGCTCCACGAGCGTCATGTGCCCGACATGCAAATATCCCATGGTGGGAACGAAGCCGATCCTCCTGCCGTCGCCACGCAGAGCGCGGACAGCGGCCCGCAATTCCTCACGAGTCTTGATGATCTGCAAATTCCACTCCCGTCCTCACCCGTTGGCGGCCGGAACATGGCCGTCCGCCTTTGTTGCAGCGCATTTATCGCAGGCGCCGCCGGAGTGAAAGATATATCAGCCGGGAATTCAGATCAGTCGCAGTATCGATTGCCGGAAGCACGACTGCGCAGATCGAAATGGAAGTGGTTCCAGTGTTCGGCATTGCTGCCCGGACCGAGAACCGTGTTGAAATACTTGCAGCTATCGTCACGAACGGCCTTCAGCAGCGCTCCCTCGCGGAACGAGAACAGGCCCTTCTTTCGAACATCGATTTCGTGGCCGTTCTTCAATACGAACTTGCCGACATCTATGGCATTGCCGCGCGCGTGCTCGGACATCGGGTTGTAGCGTTGGCGACTGTTGTTCATGCGACGGCAGGAATATCCGCCCATGGGCTCGATCTTGCCGATGCCGCTCCAGTAGCGAACGCGCGAGGATGGCACGAGCTCGTTCTTCACCCATTGGGCAAAGGCAAGCGTCGTCTGGCAATTGAGGGTCACGGCCGGTTTGACCTGCACGCCTCCGGAGAGGCCATAGAGCTCAACCGGATAGTCGATGCCGCAACTCGGGCCATCGGAAATTTGCGGCTTGTCCCGGTAAAGCACACCCATGCGCTTCAACTGGGCGCGGCAGCTCGCTTCGGATGCCGGCATGGGAGAGGCGTCGGTGCGGGAGGATTGCTGTGCGATTGTCGGGTTGCGCGGCATCAGCATCGCTACCTGCTGCGGCTCCGGCTCGATCCTGCTCGGGGCGACGACTGGACGGGAATCGCTCCAGCGGGGTGGAGTTGCGGCGAGATCGCCCCGCACCGGCTGTTGCACCCGCTTGGGCGCGAGCGAATTCTGCTGCGGCTGGTTTTGGAGATAGAGATCCTGCGCCGGTTGCACAGGCGCGCTTGTTGCATAGGGTTGCGCGCTTCGCTGGGTGGGCCTGTTGCGCTGGACAGGCGCATCGGTGCCGATGCCGTCCACGACAGGCTGCGAGGCATTGCCTTCCGCAATATCGTTATTCTGCTCCTCGGCAAGGCCAACCACATGCGGAGCAGGCTGTCCGCCGCCGACGCCAAGCGCCGCATCCATATTGACGCCATTGGCATCATAGGTCAGCGTGCCAAGGGTCTTTGGAGGCTCACCCATCTGACGGGGCTGTGTCATCGCCTCGTCGCTGTCTATCATGGGAAGACGCGCCTGGCGCGTCGCTGCCGGGGGCATGGGCTGCGCGGCGGGCTCGTAAGGGTTGCCCACCTGCTCCATCGGCTGCTGGGCTGGCGCGGCATAGGCGTCCATGGAAGGCGCCTGTTGAACCGGAACCCGTCCCGGCGGAATGGCGCTGACCCGCGTGCCACGGTCAATAGGTGCAGGCGGCACCAGCCCGTCTGCGGTGCAACCCACCAGCATCGTGGAGATCATCAGGAAGGCCACGGCCCTTCGGGTGTTCAAAGCATACGCCATACAAGCTGCTCACATTGGGGAACCGGGCCGTCGTCCTGAACGTGCAACGATCATCCAGGGCCATCGTGTGCCACCCTTGCCGGAATGCCACACCTCAAAATTCTAGGCACACAGGGTAAACAAAGACTTTCGAGATCGGGGTCTTTTCAGGGCAATATTGTAGCAACGACTGATGGAACCGCCTCAGACCTGAACGATCGTGTTTGAAAATCGCTCAAATGCCAAACGCCCGCTGCGGTTTCGCAACGGGCGTTCGTTTGGTCTCGATACTCGCTTATCAGGCGGCGCGGTGCATGCGCATGTCCTGTTGGCCAAGACGGAACCCGGAGAGCAGGCTCTGCAACTGGCGGCTCTGTTCTTCCAGCGTCTGGCTGGAGGCCGTGGTTTCCTCCACCATGGCAGCATTCTGCTGGGTCATCTGGTCCATATGGCTGACGGAGGTATTGATTTCCTGCAGACCCGTGGCCTGTTCGCGGGACGCTGTCGCAATTCCCTCGACCTGCGCATTCACCTGTTCGACAAGCTTGACGATCTCGACGAGAGCGTCGCCCGTGGTGCGAACCAGCGAGACGCCCGCCTCGACCTCATGGGCCGAATTCTGGATCAACTGCTTGATCTCCTTGGCGGCATTGGCAGAGCGCTGGGCAAGTTCGCGCACTTCCTGCGCCACCACCGCAAAGCCGCGACCTGCCTCACCCGCACGGGCCGCTTCCACACCGGCGTTGAGCGCCAGGAGGTTGGTTTGGAAAGCGATCTCGTCGATCACGCCGATGATCTGGCCGATACGGTTCGAGGAGTCCTCGATACGGCCCATGGCGGTGATCGCCTCGCTGACGATTTCGCCGGAGCGGCCGGCACTCTTCTTGGTTTCCGCCACCATGGCGCGGGCCTCCACGGCGCGCTCCGAAGCTGTCTTTACTGTCGAGGTAATTTCTTCCAGCGCCGCAGCCGTCTGTTCCAGGGCAGCAGCCTGTTGTTCCGTGCGGCGGGAAAGATTGTTGGTCGCATCGGAGATGTTGGCGGAACTGCTGTGGACAACGTGACCCGTTTCCGAAATCTGCTGTATGGTCGAGCGCAGCGAACTCACAGCAAGATTGAAGTCGTTGCGAAGCTTCGTGTAGTCCGCCCCGAGATCGTCAAGCGCGATGGAAAGATCGCCACGCGCAAGGGCTTCAAGTCCGTGCCCCAGCGCGCCCATGGCCCGCTGCTGGCCCTCGGCCGCCGCACGGATCTGGTGCGCAGACTGCTCCCGGTCCTGAGCAATGGCGCGCTGCTGTTCCGCATCGCGTGCCTGGAGTTCGGTGCGTTCATTGACCGCCGTGCGCAGAACTTCGATGGAATGCGCCATCTCGTTCAACTCGCGAGAAGCTGTGCCAATCTCGACAGCCACATTGGCTTCACCCTGTGCCATGCGGCCCAGAACCTGACGCATCGCGTTGATGGGCTTCGTAATGCCGCGCACGATGACATAGGCAGCTGCAGCCAGCACAAGCAGACCGACGCCGCAGACGATGCTGAAACGGATAGCCTTCTTCAGGAACAGCGCCTGCAGGTCGTCGACATAGACGCCCGTGCCGACAATCCAGCCCCAGGGCTCGAAACCGACGACATGCGAATACTTGCCGACCGGCTTGTCAGCGCCCGGCTTCGGCCAGTCGTAATCGACGTAACCTTGACCACCGGCCTTCACGGTCTTGACGAACTCGACGAAAAGAAATTTGCCGTTCGGGTCCTTGTTCTGCGTCAGGTC
Source organism: Rhizobium sp. Root149 (assembly GCF_001427345.1). NCBI lineage: Bacteria > Pseudomonadati > Pseudomonadota > Alphaproteobacteria > Hyphomicrobiales > Rhizobiaceae > Rhizobium > Rhizobium sp. Root149. Next base: position 446,135 of record NZ_LMGD01000012.1, on the reverse strand, counting down.
CGCACCGTTCAGTTCCGGCTTGATCGGGTGCAGGACCATGCGCGGATGCATGTCGTTGATCCAGAAATAGCCTGAACCATTGTCGTAGCGCATCGCGCCGATCACCCGCTTTGCCTCGGCCTGGGCCTGCTCGCGTGTCAGTTTGCCGCTCTTCTCCTGGTCGTAGGCAGCCTTCAGCAAGCTGATCGCATTCGCGTTCATCGCGGCAAGAGCCGATTTGCGTTCGGCCTCGACTGCTGAGTAACTTTGCATCAGACTGATGGCCATGGCAGAAATCAGGATAACCACTGCAAGTCCAACCAGCATGAATAGCCGCGTCGATAGACCGAATTTCTTCATGGAAGTACCCCATCTAAAAAAAATTTTACTCAAATTAGAAGCAGCTTATTACGGTTCGGTAAATTCCGAGCAAGACTCTTGTCATTCATCAAATCGCTACGGTTAAACGCTTCAATACTCTGACATTTTCCCCACTGGTATATTGCAGCGCAACACGTTCTGAGAGATTGTGAGTGCGGCACTCAAGCAGAATTCTGTATTTTATTGCACGCTACTTGCACATTCAGCATGAAGGGGACGACCGAGTGAGCGACACAAACGAAAATGTGAAGCCGGATGGCGAACTGACCTTGCGGACCCTTGCCATGCCCGGAGACGCCAACCCGGCGGGCGATATTTTCGGTGGCTGGGTCATGGCACAGATGGACTTGGCGGCCGGCATCCGGGCCGGTGAGCGCGCCCGTGGCAGGGTCGTAACCGCTGCAGTGAAGGAGATGGCCTTTCAGCGACCGGTCAAGATCGGCGACACACTCAGCATCTACACCTCGATTGAACGGATCGGACGAACGTCGATCACGCTGCATGTGGAAGCCTGGGCTATCCGATCACGGCACGGCATCACGGAAAAGGTAACGGAAGCAACCTTCATCATGGTTGCCATCGACGAAGTCGGACAGCCGGTTGCTGTGCCTGCCTGACAGGCGACATTATCAATTCGTCTTTACGAAAAGACTGCTGGGGTCGAAGCCGAGGCCAGGGAATACTTTCGCATTCAGGTTGGCAGCCGTGATCTCGAACTGCTGGAAAAGGAGTGCCGCCAGCAGTTCGCGAATGTCACGCGTGGGGGCCAGATCCCGCCCCTCGAACAATTGTCCTTCGGCCAGTCCCGGCCAATCGGCAAGAACGCGCCCTCCGGCAATCGCCCCTCCGGCAAGGAGGGCCGCGCTTGCTGTACCGTGATCCGTGCCGCCCATTGAATTCAAACGAAGCGTGCGACCGAACTCGGTTATGGCCACCACTGCGGTTTGTTGCCAGGCAGCCTCACCCATACCGGCCTGAAGGTGCAGAATTGCCTCGGTCAGAAGGCGCACTGCTTCTGCGAAACTCCGCTTCTGTTCCTGATGCGTATCCCAGCCGGCAAGAGAGAAGCTGGCGACACGATAATCCTCCGCCAGTAGCGAGCCGGCAAGTTTCGCCAGGTCTGCAATGCCTGTCATGCGCGCCTGCGGATTCACGATTGGCGGCAGCGGATCAAGATCGGACATGCCAGCACCCGCCTTGCCAAAAAGTGGGTCAGTTTGAAACAGTGCCTGCAGACTGTTGATTTCGTCCTGAGCCAAGGGGAAATCGCTTTGTGTCGCCCAGACGTCGGTCTTGTTACCGCCCGTCATGATCAGTTCGACGCTGGTGGTTATGTCGACCGCTGCGCGCGAAGCCGTGCGAGGTATCAACGCAAGTGCTCGGTTCAACCAGCCGGTCCGTGATCCGCTTCCGATGGGATTTCCCGTTTCGATCACGTCTTGTGCCTCGAAATGGCTGGAGCGACCTCGATATGGACTGGCAATGCCATGCGCGAAGGACAGATGACCCGCTCTCCACAACGACATCAGACCAGAAGCCGCAGGGTGAAGACCAAAAAAGCCGTCGAGGTCGATCAATCCGCTCGCTGGCGTCAGGGCAAGGTCTGGACGCAGGACGCCGAGATTGGCATCGCCATAGGGCTGGACGAGGTCGACCCCATCCATGCCGCCGCGCAGCAGTATCACGACAAGGCGACGGTCGCCCGATGTCGCGGCTAGGCTGACATTCGGCAATAGGGATGAAGCCGCAGCAGCACCGAGTGATGCCAGAAAGCCGCGGCGTTTGAGCCGGAATTCGCGATTGGCCGCCATCGTCATCTCCGATTGAACTGCGGTGACGCCAGCACCATGGTCAGCCCATGCACTTTGCTGGGCGCTGCTGAAACAAGTTCCCGCGTTTGAGCACTGGCAAGATCGGCAAGCACCGTGTCGAGAAGCGCCAGCGGCGCCACATCGGATGCCAGAAGTCGCACCGCCATCCGCGCCCAGGCGACACGTTCGGCCAGATGACCTGGCATCAGCCAGCTCGCCGCATCGTCCGGAAAACCGGCCGGGCTTGGCGGCTCCCAGACAGGCTGCCCCATGCGACGCAGAGACTGGAGCGTCAGCAATCGCGCCACGCCCGGTTTTCGCCGTGGCGGCACCTTGCCATCCGGTGGCGGCACATCGTCACCGTCGCGATCATCATCGGCATTGACGAGTGCGTCGAACTCACCACCCTTCACGTCAAACGCGCGCAGGGCCGAGACCACGAATTCGAAAGGCGCCATGACTTTGCTGGCCTCCGGCGCGAAGGCTGCCGGATGCTCGAGCATTGCGCGATAGACCTCCGTCAGATTGCCGCCAGTCGCCTGCCAGCGCCCGATCATCCCGCTCAGCATGTCCGGATTGACCTCTTCGCTGATGAAGTGGCGAACGAGCTTGTTGCAGATGTGGCGGGCAGTTGCCGGGTGATTGGCGAGATCCGCCAGCATCTCCAGGTGATCAGACCCGTTGCGTGCACGGTCGCTATAGGATTTGCCGAGCAGGACATGGGCACCGGGCTCCGCCCGGCCTGGACGATTGCTGACTTCAAGGCTGCGGAGATCGAGGGACAGGCCGGTCAGGATCAACGCAGCGCCGTTGACATCGGCAGCGGTAAACTCCGCCTGATCTCCCAGAGAGTGCACTTCCAGTAGTTCCTGCGCCAGGCTCTGGTTCAGTGTCCCCCCGCTTCTCTCGGCGACCGGAGACTGCGGCCCGACGGAGGATGCCTGGTCAAGATAGATGAGCATGGCCGGATGCAGCACCGCCGCCTTCAGCAGGTCTCCAAAGTTGCCAGCGAGATTAGGCCGTATTGCCTCTGCCTCGAACAGCGGCGCAAGAAGTCGCATCTCGTAGGTCTTCGTCGCATTGATGGCGAAATGATTGACCCAGAAACTGGCCAGCCGTTCGAAGAACCCGTTTTCGCAGTAAACCGCCTGCGCGACACGCGACAGGGCATCCCGGCGCAGCAAGCGCTCCGCCTCCCGCTGCGTCTCCTGCCGGAGACCGGGATTGGGTCTGCCATCCTGCGCGGCGCGCGCCTCGACCGTCCGAACGGAGACAAGCCGACCCAGCGTTTCCCGACGCCCGAGGGCGCCCTCGCGTGGAAAACGCGGCACCGACTTCGACCCCTTCTGGAGCTGGAGCATCAGCGCATTGATGTCAGATGGAGGCGTCTCTCGCGGTTTCAGTCCATAGCAGAACCGTCTCGCGGCGATGGTCGAAAAGGAGGCGGCCATCCATAATCCTTGTGAAAATATGATTCTGAATCATCTTACATAGTCGAACATGTAACGGTGTTTGGAGTTGGGCAATACGACCATTTTCGGACACTTTGAGCATCTGGATATCGGTCCGGTAATAATCGATTAGCTTTCATTCGAACTTGTCCTGAAATCAGACATCCAAAATGGGCCACGGCCTCAGTCTTACAAGGGTTTGCCGCCCGCTTTTAAGAATATCTTATTGAGCATCTATTAGAAAACACGGCGATGTGAATATTCGGGTGTAGGCGATGCCGCGGAAGTCAGCAATCGAACAAAAGCCGTGTGACAGCCTGAATGCCGATGTGCGTCAGCTACAGGCGCAAACTGTCTGGGCGCGCAGTGTGTCGACCGTACTGACGAATGCGGGCATTTCTGCGTCGGCCTATGCGCTCATCTTCTTTCGGCAGGATACAGGGCAGGAAGGTATCTACTGGCTCGGGCTGATCTATCTGTCCCTGCTCTTCCGGTTCGGGATCTCGCGCTACATCAAGCATTTCGATCTGAACAGGAAAAATCCGGAAGCGAGCCTGTCGCTCATTACGCTGGGCTCCTGCTCGTCGGGCCTCGCCTGGGGCTCCCTCCCGTTTATTCTTCCCAATTTCAACGCCTTCAGCCTGGATGCGGGCCTGTATCTGATGATGCTTGGCATCTCGATCGGCTCTGTGCTGCTCGGGGTGGGCTATCGCTGGGTGTCCGTTGCCTTCTCGACGCCGATCCACCTCGCTGTCATCGTGTCGGTGGTCTCCACTGGCGGCATTTCGGGGATCATCGTCGCCCTGAACGTCGTCGTCCTCACCATCATCCTGCACAGAAGCTGTCAGAACAGCGAGAGATCGTTTCTCGAAAGCATTACCCGAAAGCTGGAAGCAACAGCGCTTGCGACATCTCTGACGGCAGCCCATTCGGAAATGCTGCAGGCCAACGCGCGACTGGAACTGCTCGCCAGCTGCGATCCGTTGACGGGACTTGCCAATCGCAGTGCCTTCAACTCGACGCTGGCAAACGCGATCCAGGAAGCCCGCGATACCGAAGGCAAGATCGGCTTGCTCGTCGTCGATCTCGACCGCTTCAAGCACGTGAACGATACGATGGGCCACAAGGCCGGGGATAGCTTGCTGACGGAGTTCGCCCAGCGCCTGCGCAATTCGCTACCGCCGGGCAACACGTTCATCGCGCGGCTGGGCGGCGACGAATTCGCCATAATCGTCACCGGTAACGATGCAGTTCTGGAAGCAACCCGCTCCGCAGACATCATTCTGCGTCAAGTCCGCAAACCATTCCTCCTCAGCGGTCAGAACTGTTCCGTCGGAACTTCGGTGGGGTTGGCGGTCTATCCCGATCACGCGACGCAGGCGGATGAATTATTCGTATCTGCCGATATGGCGCTCTATCGCTCCAAGGAGCAGGGACGCGGACGCTGGCGCAAGTTCGATCCGAAGCTGCGCATTGCAGCGGAGCGGCAGCGGCAGATCGAAGCCGATATTCTGGAGGCAATCGAGCAGCACAAGATCGAGGCATGGTTCCAGCCGCAGGTGTGTCTGCAGCGGGACATCATTCTCGGGTTTGAGGCGCTCGTGCGCTGGCACCACCCGACCCTCGGCTTCATTGCGCCCCCGGAAATCGTACAGGCCGCCTATTCGATCCAGGCATCCGACCGGCTGACCGGCGCCATTGCCGATGCGGCCTGCGCGATGCTCAAGCGCCTGCCAGAGCTCGGCCTGCCCGAAGCAACCGTTGCAATCAACGTTTCGCCGCGCGAATTCGCCCTCTATTCCGTATCCGAGATGCTGGATGCCAAGGTGAAGCAGCACGGCATCAAGCCTAGCCTGCTCGAGATCGAGATCACGGAGGAAGCACTGCTCGATACCGTCATCGCCGGAGAGCAGTTGAAACAGCTGGAGAGATCAGGCTTTGCGCTGGCCGTCGATGATTTCGGTGCCGGACACTCCTCGTTGACCCGCCTCATCGACCTGAAGGTTGATCGCCTCAAGATCGATCGCGGCATTACCACCGGCATTGCCGCGTCACCGCGCAACCAGGCCATCATTTCGGCGCTGATCCGGCTTGGCGAAGCGCTGTCCATGACCATTCTCGCCGAGGGCGTGGAAACGGAAGAGGAATCGAGAACCCTTCGCTCGCTCGGCTGCCAGATCGGCCAGGGCTACCTCTTCTCGCGTCCGATGAACGCCCGCGCGCTGGAGGAATGGCTGCGCCATCCACGTGCACGCAGCCTTCCCAAAGCAGCCGTCGCCTAAACGACACGGTACTCTACAACCGTTTCAGACAGTAGGAAAAGTGGGCGTCCGGCTCGACGGTCAGATATTCGAACTGCCAGCCATACTCGACGCAGAACTTGTTGACCGCCTGCACGACGCCATAGACCACCGGCTTGATGACATTGCCTGTGCAGAAATCATGGCCGCAGATCCGCCCGTCACGCTTGACCTTCTGGTCGCAGAGAACAAGCTCGTTCCAGGTATTCGCATAGGAATGATCGGTATCGATATAGACCCAGTCGAAGAAATGATCGGCAAATTCCGGCAGCATCTCGGTCGAGCCGCCAAGGTGCAGCAGCACCTGCTGTTGCCTGATCTCGCTGGCAAACATGCTGCTGACGCGCTCATAGCCTTCGTTGTAGCGCGTCAGATCCCAGGGATCGATCAGGTGAAGCTGAGCCGGACGGTTGTGATCCATGATCTCGCGCGAATAATCGCCAAAGGCGACGCCGATCTCCGCGACAATACCGCCATGGGGAAGCCGGTGAAGAAGCTCCGTACGGTTGGGAAGCAGACGGCAGTTTTCGGTGTGATGCAATGAAAGCATCGTGCGCGGCGTGCTGTTCTTCAGCTCGATGCGCTTCTCAAGGGAAAGCATGGGAAATGTGAACTCCGGAACGGGGAAGATTTGGCAATTCAGTATTTGCGTATAGCATCAAGTAACGCTGACCTCATATAGAGCGGCCCGATCAAAGATCAACGCGCCCGCTTGCGTCGCTACGGCTGTGAGCTGTTCCTAATTTGTTTCGCTGCCGCCCTTCCAATTTGGCAGGACTCTCGCCATATTCGCGTGCATGTCGAAAGCTCCGAAAAAATCTCCGCCCCAGAATTCCAGCAACGGTTTCGAGGAAGCGCCGCAGGCCGCTTTCGAAGGCGCCCCCCTGTCGGGCTCCTTGTCGGGCTCTGTGTCGGACTGGGTGAAACAGCTGGAAGCGGAAGCGGAGGCCTCTTCCGTCGAAACGCAGCGCGAAATCGCGTCCAAGGCGGGCAAGCACCGCAAGAAGATCGAGATCGCCGCGCGTGAGCAGGCCATCCGCGAGGCGAAGGAAGAAGAAGCCGCCCGAGCGAAGGAAGAGGCAGCCAGAGCGAAGCGCAGTGGCCAAGCGGCCGTGAGCACAAACAAAAAAACAACTTCACAGAAAACCTCCCGAGGCGTGTCCATCGGCGCGTCGTCGGATCCGAAAACGCGCGCCGCCGCCGGTCTCAATCCCGTCGCGGGCATGGATATGTCGCTGGAGGAGGCGCAAAGCCTTGCACCCGGGGCTGTGACCGCCACGGTCGATGCGCTGTCGAAGCTCATTGAAAGCGGCAATCCGCTGTTCAAGGATGGCAAGCTGTGGACGCCGCACCGTCCGGCCCGTCCGGCCAAGTCTGAAGGGGGCATTCCCATCCGCATGGCGTCGGAATATCAGCCGGCGGGCGATCAGCCCACGGCGATTGCCGATCTGGTGGACGGACTGAACAGCGGCGAGCGGAGCCAGGTTCTGCTCGGCGTTACCGGCTCGGGCAAAACCTTCACGATGGCGAAGGTCATCGAGGCCACGCAGCGCCCTGCCGTCATTCTCGCGCCGAACAAGACGCTGGCGGCGCAGCTCTATTCGGAATTCAAGAACTTCTTTCCCGACAACGCGGTGGAGTATTTCGTCTCCTACTACGACTACTACCAGCCGGAAGCCTATGTGCCGCGCTCCGATACCTTCATCGAGAAGGAAAGCTCGATCAACGAGCAGATCGACCGCATGCGCCACGCGGCCACGCGCGCGATTCTGGAGCGTGACGATTGCATCATCATCGCCTCGGTATCCTGCATTTACGGTATTGGTTCGGTCGAAACATACACCGCCATGACCTTCCAGATGGAAGTCGGCGACCGTATTGACCAGCGGCAGTTGCTGGCGGATCTCGTGGCGCAGCAATACAAGCGGCAGGACATCAATTTCGTGCGCGGTTCCTTCCGCGTGCGCGGCGATACAATCGAAATCTTTCCTGCCCACCTGGAAGATGCCGCCTGGCGCATCTCGCTTTTCGGAGACGAGATCGACTCGATCACCGAGTTTGACCCGCTGACGGGCCACAAGACCGGCGACCTGAAGTCGGTAAAGATCTACGCCAATTCGCACTATGTCACCCCGCGCCCCACGCTGAACGGCGCGATCAAGGCTATCAAGGAAGAGCTGAAGCATCGTCTGGCGGAGCTGGAAAAGGCGGGACGCCTGCTGGAAGCGCAGCGACTGGAGCAGCGCACCCGCTACGATGTCGAGATGATGGAAGCCACGGGCTCCTGCAACGGCATCGAAAACTATTCGCGCTATCTCACGGGCCGCAGACCCGGCGAGCCGCCACCGACGCTGTTCGAATATATTCCGGATAACGCCCTGATCTTCATCGACGAGAGCCACGTCACGATTCCGCAGATCGGCGGCATGTATCGCGGCGACTTCCGCCGCAAGGCGACGCTGGCGGAATATGGCTTCCGCCTGCCCTCCTGCATGGATAACCGCCCGCTTCGCTTCGAGGAATGGGATGCCATGCGCCCGCAAACGGTGGCCGTGTCCGCCACGCCGGGAAATTGGGAGATGGAAGCGGCGGGCGGCGTGTTTGCCGAACAGGTCATCCGTCCGACGGGCCTCATCGATCCGCCGGTCGAGGTGCGCAGCGCCCGCTCCCAGGTGGACGATGTTCTGGGCGAGATCAAGGAAACCTCGCTCAAGGGTTACCGCACGCTGGTCACGGTTCTCACCAAGCGCATGGCGGAAGACCTCACCGAATATCTGCACGAACAGGGCGTGCGCGTGCGCTACATGCACTCGGATATCGATACGCTGGAACGCATCGAAATCATCCGCGATCTGCGCCTCGGCGCCTTCGATGTGCTGGTGGGCATCAACCTGTTGCGCGAGGGTCTGGATATTCCAGAGTGCGGCTTCGTCGCCATTCTCGATGCGGATAAGGAAGGCTTCCTGCGTTCGGAAACCTCGCTCATCCAGACCATTGGCCGCGCGGCCCGTAACGTGGATGGCAAGGTCATCCTCTATGCGGATAATGTCACCGGCTCCATGAAGCGCGCGATGGAAGAAACCAGCCGCCGCCGCGAAAAACAGATGGCCTATAACACCGAGCACGGCATCACGCCGGAATCGGTCAAGGCGCGTATTTCGGATATCCTCGATAGCGTCTACGAGCGCGATCACGTGCGTGCCGATATCTCCGGTACCGCTGGCAAGGGCTTTGCCGACGGCGGGCATCTGGTGGGCAACAATCTGCAGGCTCACCTCAATGCGCTGGAAAAGAGCATGCGCGATGCCGCCGCAGACCTTGACTTCGAAAAGGCCGCCCGCCTGCGCGACGAAATCAAGCGCCTCAAGGCGGTCGAACTCGCCAGCATGGATGACCCTATTGCGAAGGATGAGGCCAAGGCGCAGGAAGGCGTAAGACGCAGCGCAGAGGCCACGCGCCAATCCTTGGCACCGGAAGCAGGCAGCAGCTACTTCGCCAAGCCCTCCCTCGACGACATGGGACCGGGCACCGATACGGCCAAACCGCTGTTCCGCAAGAACACTCTGGACGAAATGACGGTTGGACGAACCGAAAAGCCCGTACCCGGCAAGCTGCCGGAGAAGCCGCGGCATGACAGAAGCCACGAGTCGATCTCCCCCCTTGAGGGGGAGATGTCCGGCAGGACAGAGGGGGGCAAGCCCCGCCACTCTCCACTTCTAGAAGGCCAGCCGGAACGTCTGAATTCAGACGACCCCCGCCCCCTCGTGCGCGGCAAAGTCGGCGTCGGCTCCTACGAAGATCCGGCAGAACAAAAGCGCAAGAGCCGCACCAAGGGCAAGACCGGCAGACCAGGGCGGTAAGTCCTGGTCATGGCGCTCCTCGAATTTCTGGGTGATATTCTCAGCTACATGACCGCCGGTAACCGCGCAAAATCGCGGCCTTTGCTGTCTATGGAAATTCCCAAAGCAGTCAGCGGAAACTCGAAATTACGCAGTGGCATTCCTCAATGATGGAGGGACGGCGTCAACTATTCAGCCGCCTATCAAATTCACCTAGGAAGTCTTTCACCTCCTTATAGCGTAAATCGCGCTCCTTTTTATTGTTTACGCCTTCACGCGCCGCAATCAGGTACTCTCCTGACACCACCTGCGGGAATTCAATTAGGGCTCCATCCAATAAGCCAGCAGCAGCTTTTTCGGCTAGATCGCTATTCTTCGCAAGAACGCAAAAAAGCGAGAACGCGTTCGATTTTGTCAACCAGAAGCTTTGCTTGGAGGCCTCGGAAGAGTTAATTGCACCAGCAACAAAATTGAAATTTTTGATAATAATATTACGGTCTGGAAAAGAATTATTATAATCATCGAGACAGTCTTTCACCCTCTCATTTCGGTTATAAGACCCCTTCAAGTTATAAGCCATTAGATTTAGCGTAAACATGAGATGATTCATTCTCTGAATTTCATATTCGGTAAAAAGTTTACTTTCAAGAATCCATTTTTTGAACTCGGATACATCCACCTTTCTGGCCCAATTTAGAAATTCTTTGGGTATGTTCGGATCATAGACAAAAGACTTTTCATCGAATTCTTCGGCATCTGGATCCTCGAAATCCAGCTGTCCATTCAGAAGCTTGGCCGTCATCATAAATTCGCCCGAAGAATACTCGGACGATAGTTTTTCAATGGCGGTCATAGAGTAATATGTGCGATTAAGCCTTTTGAATATTTCAAACAGAGCAGGATCATTCTCTCCTAGATCGAGATCAACCAAACTTACTTCGTACTTGAGAAAATCTTCCTGGATCTGCTGAGGCATTTCATCAAACAATTCTCCATTGTATCGAAAGCCTCCGTTTATAAAGTCTATTATCGTAGTAAGACGTTGCTGACCGTCGACCACACATGACGTAGTCTGCTTTGTTTCAATATTAATGGTCCCTTTAGCAATGAATATCTGCGGAAAAGGAAACCCTTTTATGATTGTATCGATAAAATCTGTTTTGTGTATGTCACGCCAAACGTAATTCCTTTGAAAGTAAGGAGACAATATAAGGCGACCTTGATTGACCTCATTAAACAAGTCTACGACCTGCTTAGTACGCGCATTATACCTGATCATTTCCTCAACTCTCTTATTGTTGGAATTTGCTTCTGAATGAAGCAGTCTTCGCTTAGGTAAATCGCAGCGGTCAATTCTGCGCAGACGTCATTATATTCAGTTCTAATTTCATTGAAGAAATCCATCCATTCGGATTTGAATTTTCCCGCTGGCAATAGATCTGGTCGTATCATGCCGCGTTGCGAAACGTAAAATTTAAAGCTCTCCACTCCACTTTCGCCCTTACGCAATCTTGGAAAACTGCTAGTATTTTGAAACGAATTTGTGGATGTAATTACCCAGCTTAAATACTTCGAAAATAGATTCGAGCTTATGATAGCAAGATCAAGATCGGACCGCTGAGGATTGTAGGGCGTCTTCTTGAAAGCGCTCTGACCTAAGTGGCCCGAACCCGCAAGCTTTATCGACGCTAATTCAATCGAGAAATGACTTGCAACACGCATCTTAAGCTGATGCCAGCGATGTTCATTACCTTGGAAGCACGCAGGAAAATTGGAAAGATAGATGGCCGCGCTTTTGAAAGCATCATCGGAATTGAGATTCAATATATTTACATGTCGCGCATCTAACATAGCTGCCCCGCAAATTCATGCGCACCTACTTATCGCGCTTAGATTGAAAACACAATCACGTTATTGCCCGCTGAGATTTTGACCCTCTAATCATTCGGACTTTTGCACGGCATTTTGTTTAAGTGCCTCAACAACTCTACTGGAAATACCCCGAAGTCGTAATTGCGGTATCAGAGGTTGGTCAATGGCGGCAGATTATCTAAGTCTCAGACGCTTGGCATTAGAACGTCATGCTTCTTGCCGTTGCGATGGGGTCGTAAATTTAGGAGGCTTCCCCCCCCTCACTCTTCCCTCACCCCCAGCGCCACGACATCCACCGGCTGCACCCGCCCGTCCTCGATCACCCCACCGCGCGGCAGGTTGGCGGGCCACACCCTTTCCGCGCCGTTTGGGCCACGTCCGGCCACGCGCCAGCGCCTTGCGCGCCCCTCTCGCCATCGCAGCAGCAAATGCAGCAGGCCCAGCACGAAGACCGGCGGCACGAGCAGCCATAGCGCCTTGATGATATCCGGCGAGGCGCGGAAGGTGGCGAGCAGGTCGGCAGCGAGATTGTAGTTGTCCATGGCTCAGGCGCCTCCCGGTCTACGCCCTTGATGCGCAGAGCGCGGGCAGCAAGGTGAGCAGGTACACGCCCGCCCACCCGCACGCCGCATCGCATCACACGCATCGTTTCAAACGGGGGAAGGCGCGCCAAAGGCCAGCTTGCACAGGAATGCCCCGCAATGCCCAATCGCAGATGAGGCAGCGTGAAACACCAAAACGGCCGCACCGGTCCCGCAATCGTTTCCGATTGGGGGCTGGTGGTGCCGTGGCCTCTGGCGGCCGGGGAGTTAGAAAATCGTCAACACACGACCGCCCTGACCTTTGGGTGCAAGCACCTTGGACATACGTCAGGGCCTCCCCAGCCATAGAAGGTGGAGAGCTTTATAGGGCAAGCTCAATCACTCAGCCACCAACCAGTGACTGAGAGGGCATCTCATATCGCGGATGCCAGCCGTTGTTGAAGGGGTTTCTACGCCCCGGAACCGGCCCGTTACTTCCGGTTCCGCAGCCAGCCTATGCCGCCGAGGTTGCATCTGCAATTGCAAGATGTGGGGGATTTATTCCGTGCATGCGCATGCAATCAGGCGCTTGAGAGCCTGGGGGCGTGGGCGCAACGCAAAAGTTTGGTACCCCCCTCTGTCCTGCCGGACATCTCCCCCTCAAGGGGGGGGGAGATCGATTCGTGGTTAGCCCTTCGCTCCAGATCTTGCCCTATCGTGCGTAGCAAACCCCATCGACGGGAGATGGTGTACGAGCATCAGCCGTTCTGCCGATCTCCCCCGCTTCAAGGGGGAGATGTCCGGCAGGACAGAGGGGGGTTAAGCCCCGGATAAAGACTGTGCGTCGAGCACTCAAGTCCGATCCGACCCACCTACGTTCGAAAAACCGTCGCCGTCTCCAATATTTTTTCACCCCTCACTCCGCCACCCTATTCCACCCATGTTTCAATTCCCTCGTTCCGCAACGGTTACACCGGCAGGCGTGCTGGCGATGCGGGACCGGCGCGGGTGTGAAGGGGTAGACGCAAAACCTTCACCTCCGGGTTCGCGGAAAATGGTCTCCCTCTGGCGACACGGGGGAAATGGCAGGGCTTCGGATCTAACCCTCCATTTCATCTCCGAACTGGCGCGTCAGGCGTGCCTGTGTGGCACACATGGGGAATGGTGTCGGGAAGGTCTGTCGGGTCAATCCGCCGGATCACCGGGAGCCGATAGGTTTCAACAAACCTTTCCGGCAGCCATTTCAGGCAGAGAGACCGAAGTCGCGGGCAAAAACCGCTGAACGGGGCGCTGAGAGGTGTCACCTTCTACTACCATATCGAGGCAGCTTTCAGTGCCCCGACCGAATACCCCGTATCCCGACAAGATACGGCCCGAACTGACCCTCACACCACGGGCAGGTTCTGCCGCGTGAACGAGCATGCGCGTCTTCAAAACAGGGAGCGACGATGGACGCTACAGTCAATAATCCCGACACGGATCAGAAAGAGCACACCATACGCAAGATCAGCGAGGCACTTGCCATGCCGCTTCTGAATTGCCGCAACCGTGAATGCCGCCGCAGGCTGGCGTGTTGCGGTCCGGAAAATGCCCTCCTACCGGTTTGCTGGTCCAGCATGCCGCGCAGCATGGGCGAACCATCTCTTGCATTTGGCGAAGGCGTTTTGGCACTGCACAACGCCTTCCTCCTGAAACAGAAACAACCGGAATATCCGGCCAGGATTGATCCCGTTCAAATGGCGGTGGCGGAGAGCACTATTCGTGCCCTCATTCCTCGTCGGCAGTGGAAGCAGCTTCGACGCTGGTTCATTTCGCTCGGGCGTTGATCACGAATTGCTGATTGTTAAACGGCCATCAACCGGTTTTTGCGATACATCTTCCTAAGACAGCAGATACGCAGAAGGACTGAGAATGATCGGCTTCATCAACACGCACAACCAGCCCGTTTTCATCAATCCGGCGCAGGTGCTCTACGTGACCGTTTATGAAGCCGATGTCTCGATCATCGCCCTTGCCATGGCGGGTCAGGGCGGCAAGCCGCTTTCGCTCTATGTGCGCGGCAGCGCCGATCAGGTTCAGCGCCGCATTGCGGGACAATTGCACGAGGATGTCTGAGCCGATCAACCGGCCAGTCGCTCTCCATCCGCCGTCGATCCCTTGGGACCGGCGGAGAGATCAACCGCAGCAAAAGCGGTGGCGATAAGGTCCGGGTCAGCACCCGGCTTCGTCGCCTCGGAAGACAGGATCTGGCGGAACCGTCGCGCACCGGCAAAGCCCTGGAACAGGCCCACCATATGCCGCGTGACATGGTGCAGGCGCCCGCCGGAGGCGATCACCTCGTCCGCATAGGCCATCATCGTATCGCGAAGCGCCAGCCAGTCGAACTCCCGCTCCGGCTCTCCATAGACCGCCGCATCGACACCCGTCAGCAACCCGGCATTCTGATAGGCAGCCCGGCCAAGCATCACGCCATCGACATGTTTCAGGTGCTCGCCCGCCTGATTCAAATCCTGAATTCCGCCGTTTATCCCGATGAAAACATTGGGATGTTCGCGCTTCATGGCATAAACCAGAGCGTAATCCAGCGGCGGAATTTCCCGGTTCTCCTTCGGGCTCAACCCTTGCAGCCAGGCCTTGCGGGCGTGGATCCAGACGGCATCGCTGCCCGCCGCAATAACCTTGGCGAGGAAATCCGGCAGCACCGTTTCCGGCTCCTGATCGTCAACCCCGATGCGGCATTTCACCGTCACCGGCAGGTTCGTCACCGCCTTCATCGCCGCAACGCAATCGGCCACGAGGTCCGGCGTCTTCATAAGGCAGGCGCCAAAGGTGCCACTCTGCACCCGGTCGGACGGACAGCCGACATTGAGGTTGATCTCGTCGTAAGCGAAGTCCGCCGCGATCTCCACCGCCTTCGCCAGCTTGGCCGGGTCGGAACCTCCCAGCTGCAGCGTCACCGGATGTTCTGCAGCATGGTGCGACAGCAGCCTCTCGCGCGGACCGTGGATGATCGCATCCGCCACCACCATCTCGGTAAACAACACCGCATGGCTCGACAATTGCCGGTGCAGATAGCGGCAGTGTCGATCGGTCCAGTCGATCATCGGGGCGACTGCGAACAGCCTATGGCGGTTCAGATACTTGTCTTTCAACATGGGAGAAATTTCGTTCCAGCTCTCTTGGGCGCGCTACCCTCTACCACAGGATGCCGGAGGAAAGAACCCGCAGCATGACCCGCCTATTTATACAGAACCACCAGCAGTCCGCGCACGGTTTCGGTGCCTGCATTGGCAATGGCATGCGCCACGTCAGCGGGATAATGCGCGGTTTCACCCTCCTTGAGGACGACACTCACCGCGCCGCTCTGCACCTGGAATTCGCCATCCAGAGACGTGAAATGCTCGAAGGTGCCAAGCGTATGCGGATCACTTTCCAGCCTGCCGCCCGGTTGAATTTCCACCTCATACCATTCGGTCTGGCCCGCCAGTCTCGGCGGACCGAGTATCTTGAGCTGACAAAGCCCGTCAGCGCTTTGAATACGCGGCGTCAGGGTTCCGGTGGTAATCTCGATCTGCACTGTCTGTCTCTGGGAGGACGTCCCGCCGATCAATTCGGCAACATCGATCTCCAGCGCCTGCGTCAGGCTCCAGACGACGGCGAAGGTGGGATTTGCCTCGCCCCGCTCTATCTGGCTGAGCATGGATTTGGAAACGCCCGAGCGCAGCGCAAGCTGTTCCAGCGTCAGCCCCTTTCGCTTGCGCTCCTTCTGTACGGCAGGACCAATCTTGGGCGTTCGTTTCGACAAGGGCATCCTCGCATATCTTGAACCAGAATTCCTTTATATCGGAATTCGTTCACTATCAAAAGCATCGATTTAAGTGGATCACTCTTGACGAATGATCCAATATAGTGAATTTTTCCGACATAACGGAATGGAGGATCCATGTCGCTCAAACTGGAAGATCACATCAGGCAGGTTCTGACGCAGATTGAGGCGGATGGCCTCTACAAGCGCGAACGCAACATCACCAGTCCACAGAGCGGCTCGATCACGATTTCGGCCGCTGGTGGTGACCGTCGCGTGGTCAATCTCTGCGCCAACAATTATCTCGGGCTGGCCGACCACCCTGAAATCATTGCTGCAGCAAAGCATGGGCTGGATGCATTCGGCTTTGGCATGGCGTCCGTCCGGTTCATCTGCGGCACGCAGACGCTCCACCGTGAACTCGAGCACACCATCGCCCGCTATCTGGGCAAGGATGACGCAATTCTCTTTGCCGCCTGTTTCGATGCCAATGGCGGTGTCTTCGAGCCGCTGCTCGAAGCCGAGGACGCGATCATCTCCGATAGCCTCAACCACGCCTCGATCATCGATGGCGTGCGTCTGTGCAAGGCCAAGCGCTTTCGCTTTACCAATGGCGACATGAACGAACTGGAAGATCGCTTGAAAGAGGCGGATCTGGCAGGCTCACGCTTCAAGCTGATTGTCACCGACGGCGTGTTTTCCATGGATGGCTATATCGCCAACCTGCCCGCCATCTGCGAACTGGCAGAACGCTACAACGCACTCGTGATGGTGGATGATTGCCATGCCACCGGCCATCTGGGTGAAGCAGGACGAGGAACGCCCACCCTCACCGGCGTTGGTCAGAAGGTGGATATTCTGACCGGCACGCTGGGCAAGAGCCTCGGCGGCGCCATGGGCGGCTATGTGGCCGCATCGCAGCCGATCATCGATCTCTTGCGCCAGCGCGCCCGCCCCTATCTCTTCTCCAACAGCCTTGCACCTGCCGTTGCCGCAGGTTCCATCAAGGCGATCGAGATTGCAGAACAGGCCGATGATCGGCGGATAACGCTGGCAGCCCATACGAAGCGTTTTCGCGAAGGCATGCAGACAGCCGGGTTTGAACTGTTGCAGGGCGAAACCCCCATCATTCCCGTCATGCTGCACGAAGCACGGCTGGCGCAGGACATGGCGCGCGCACTGGATGAGCGTGGGGTGTTCGTCGCGGGTTTCTTCTTCCCGGTCGTGCCAAAGGGCAAAGCCCGCATTCGCACGCAGATGTCTGCCGCGCTGACGACACAAGACATCGATTTCGCCATCGCCGCCTTTACCGATGCCGGCAAGTCGCTCGGCATCATCTGATTTGTTTCTGGGAGATTACTCGTGAAAGCTCTTGTCAAAGCGCACGCTCAGCCGGGTCTCTGGCTGGAAGAGCGGCCAGTGCCCGAAATCGGACCGGACGACGTTCTGGTGAAGATCCGCAAGACCGGCATCTGCGGCACCGACATCCACATCTATGCCTGGGACGAATGGGCGCAGAGAACAGTTCCGGTACCCATGGTGGTCGGCCATGAATATGCAGGCGAAATCGTTCAGGTCGGCTCGAATGTCCGCAATCTGCAGATCGGGCAGCGCGTATCGGGCGAAGGCCATGTCATCGGCATGAAAAGCCGCGCCGCGCGCGGTGGGCGTTATCACCTCGACCCGGAAACCAAGGGCATCGGCGTCAACATCCCCGGCGCTTTTGCCGAATATCTGGCACTGCCCGCCTTCAACGTCGTACCGCTGCCCGATAGCGTCGATGATGAACTGGGCGCAATTCTCGATCCGCTCGGCAATGCAGTCCACACCGCCCTCTCCTTCGATCTCGTCGGCGAAGATGTGCTGATCACCGGCGCCGGGCCGATAGGCATCATGGCGGCGGCCATTGCCCGCCATGTTGGCGCTCGGCACGTGGTCATCACCGACATCAACCCCACGCGCCTTGCGCTCGCGGGTGAGGTCGCGGATGTTGTCCCGGTCGATGTCAGCAAGGAAGATCTGCACGACGTAAAGGCCCGCCTAGGCATGAAGGAGGGCTTCGACATCGGGCTGGAAATGAGCGGCGCTCCGCCCGCTTTCGCGCAGATGGTCGATCATCTGGTCATGGGCGGCAAGATTGCCATGCTGGGCATTCCGGCACGCCCTGCGCCCGTCGACTGGACCAATGTCGTCTTCAAGATGCTGACCATCAAGGGCATCTACGGCCGCGAAATGTTCGAAACCTGGCACAAGATGCTTGCCATGCTGGAAAGTGGGCTGGATGTCCGCAAGGTCATCACGCACCGGATGTCCGCCAGCGAGTTCAAGACCGGCTTCGATATCATGCAGGGCGGCAATAGCGGCAAGATCGTTCTGGACTGGACGACCTGACGACGAACCCTCTCCTCCCGACTGATCGGTCGCGAAAGCGCAAATGCGTTCGCGACCGCATCCTGAAGTTCGCCGATGCAGGATTCTGCATCCTCGCATGCAGAATCAATTTCAGATCTCTGAAAAATGTCCTAAGCAAAACAGCACTGTAAAAGGCATTGAGGAGAGACACCATGACCGACGCGACCACAACCGTCATTCCGGCACCGCCGCTGACACTGCTACCGGTCAAGGGCTCCTCAGCCACCTTCCCAGTCCGCCGCGTATATTGCGTTGGCCGCAACTATGCCGACCATGCCATAGAAATGGGCCACGATCCTTCCCGTGAGCCACCCTTCTTCTTCCAGAAGAACCCGCAAAACCTCGTAACGGACGGACGTTTTCCCTATCCTCCCCTCTCGGAGGATGTTCACTTCGAAGTGGAACTCGTCATGGCGCTGAAAGCCGGCGGCGACAACATCGCGCTGTCGGACGCGCTGGACTGTGTCTGGGGTTACGGCGTGGGAATCGACTTCACCCGTCGCGATTTGCAGGCCGCCATCAAGAAGGCGGGTCGCCCCTGGGAAGCGGCAAAGGCGTTTGAAGCATCGGCTCCGGTTTCCGCACTCGTTCCCGTCGAAACGACTGGTCACCCGCATACAGGCGCCATCTGGCTCGATGTGAATGGAGAGCGCAAGCAAACCGGCGACATGGCGCAGATGATCTGGAAGCTGCCGGAAATCATCGTTGAACTATCGAAGCTCTTTACGCTGGCGGCAGGCGATATCATCATGACAGGAACCCCTGCAGGTGTTGGCCCGATCGTCAGAGGCGACCACATCGCCTGTGCCGCGGAAGGTGTCGCAGAGTTTTCTGTGACCGTCATCTGATCAAAGTCTGGGAGGACATCTGTCATGCCGATATATGCGCTGGGCGAATTCGAACCGAAGCTACCTGCATCCGATCGCTACTGGATCGCGCCCGGCGCGCATGTGATGGGCAAGGTCGATCTCGCAGAAGATGTCGGCATCTGGTTCGGTGCGGTCCTGCGCGGCGACAATGAATGGATCACGATCGGTGCTCGCACCAACATTCAGGAAAATACCGTGATCCACACAGACTGGGGTTCGCCGACAACAATCGGTGAAGACTGCACGATCGGCCATTCCGCCATCATTCACGGCTGCATTATCGGCAACAATTCGCTGATCGGGATGGGCGCCACAATCCTCAACGGTGCAAAGATCGGCAACAACTGCCTTGTCGGTGCCAATGCGCTTGTGACGGAGGGCAAGGAGTTTCCCGATAATTCGCTGATCGTCGGCTCGCCAGCCAAGGCTATCCGTACACTGGATGAGGCATCAGCGGCGAAGCTCAAAGCTTCGGCACTCAACTATACAGAGAACTGGAAGCGCTTTGCATCTGAACTAAAGGAGATTTAGCAATAGACGTCTGATTAAAATCATAAGAACAAAATTTACTTTTCCCGCTTAGCTTCGCCTCAAGCATAGGACCGCCGCTTGACGCGGACAGGTGGGAATCGATGATCGATACACGCTTTCAATTGGACGACAAACGTCCACTCAGATCGTTGGTGGATGAGGCGTTAGCCCAGGCCCCGCGCAAAATGCGTTTCCCCAAGGCGCTATCCCATTCCTACGGTGCCTATTCCGCCGAGATGAGATCCCGAAAGTCGCTGCCTGCCGCAGCCATCTGTCTGGCGCTCTTCAACTGCGGCCTGATTCTTGACTATAAATTCGCGTCCGGTCTGATCTGGCAGTTCTTCGGGATCCGTTTCTTTTGCACGACCCTGCCAATTCTTTTCGTGATCTGGGTCAGCAACCGGTTTCTGAACCATGTCTTCCGGGACTGGTCGATCGCAGCGAGCCTCGTCTGGGGCGCGGTCATGCTGAACGTTCTGGTCGAAATGCGCGGTTCGACGGCTGCTCACCTTGCGTTCAGCATCGGGCTCTATCTCATCGTCATCAATATCGTATTTCACCTCAGGCCGCGGGTGGCGACGACCCTGTCGGTCGGCGTGTGTCTGACCACCGTCCTGATGACATGGCAAAGAATGGTCAAGTTCGACGACCAGACAATCCTCGCCATAACGTTCCTGATCGCGGCCACGATCATTACCCTGCTTGCCAACTTCCGACATGATGCAACCATGCGGCACCTGTATCTGCTCATTCTGCGCGAACAGATCCGTACGCAGGACATGGAACAGGCAAACCAGGAACTGAGCGAAATTTCCTATACGGACGCTCTCACGGGTGTTTCAAATCGCCGCCGCTTCGACCTCGAGTTCGAACTTGCCTGCCGGAATGCGCGCGAACAGTACGGCGTCCTCGGATTGCTTCTAATCGATGTGGACCACTTCAAACGGTACAACGACACGCACGGCCATCCGGCTGGCGATGCGTGCCTGAAAGAAGTGGCCACACGAATTTCGGAGCAAACCCGCCGGGAACAGGATATCATCGCCCGCATCGGCGGCGAGGAATTTGCGATCATTCTGCGGGATACCAGTCCGGACGGTGCCGATCGCGTTGCATCCCGAATTCACGCGGCAATGCAGGCGCAGTGGCCTCAAGATCTGCCGCCCGTGACAGTCAGCATCGGCTTGGCCATCATGACGGGACCCTCAGCGACGTCCATCATGCAAGCAGCTGATACAGCGCTCTACGAGGCCAAGGAGCGCGGACGCAACCGTACCATCACCACGGCGCTCGCTGCCTGATCAATTGTTGCAGGCAGCGCAGAGCCCGCGTATCTCGATGGTGGTTTTCGAAGGTTTGAACCCCTTGCCGCGCGTCCACTGGTTCAGTTGATCATCGATTACATGATCATGAAACTCACTGACATGACCGCAGCTCTCGCAGATCGCGAAAGCCACTGTACCATGCGAGCAGCATGTATGTTCGCGATGCGCGCAGGCCACGAAGGAATTCAAGCTTTCCAGCCGATGCACCAGGCCAAATTCCAGCAGCTTTTCCAGCGCCCTGTAGACCTGCAACGGTGCCCGAAACCCATGATCTCGCAGCTTGTCGAGAATGGTATAGGCGCTCAGAGGCCCCTCGGATCGGGTCAGCACATCGAGCACCAAAGTCTGGTTCTTGGTGAGATTGACCGTACTCATCGGCGTCCTCCTGAAATGAGATCAGTCTGCGCTTCCCGACGACCGGGTCGCGGCAGAAGACTGATGATGAAAAGAAGCAGGGCCGCAACAACGATAGATGGCCCCGAAGGCGTATCCTGATAAAGCGAACCGAACAGGCCGAGCACGACCGATACCGCACCAAAGATGGAGGCGAGAACCGCCATGCGTTCGGGGCTGCCGGCGAACTGGCGCGCCGTTGCGGCGGGAATGATGAGCAGCGCGGTGATCAACATGATGCCGACGATCTTCATTGCGATTGCAATGACCAGCGCCATCAGCAGCATGAAGCAAAGGCGGGCCCGCTCCGGGTGCAGCCCCTCAGCCTCAGCCAGTTCATGGCTGACTGTAGAAGCGACCAGAGGCCGCCAGAGAAACACCAGGCTGACCAGCACCAGAGTGCCACCGCCCCAGATCAACGCGATATCCATCCAGGTCACCGCGAGGATATCACCGAATAGATAACCGATCAGATCAATCCGGACCCAGGTCATGAACGCCACCATCACAAGGCCAATGGCGAGCGTCGAGTGAGACAGGATGCCAAGCAGCGAATCCGCTGAAAGTGCATGCACCCTCTGCAACAAAAGCAGCAGAAGAGAGACGGCTACAGCAACAGCGAATACGCTGATCAATAGATTGGCTTCCAGCAACAGGGAGAGCGCCACGCCCAGCAGCGCCGAATGTGCCATCGTATCGCCGAAGTAAGCCATACGCCGCCAGACAACGAGACAGCCCAAAGGTCCAGTTGTAAGCGCGAGACCCACTCCAGCCAGTAGAGCGCGAATGAAGAAATCGTCAAGCATGGCGATCCCCCGCCAGGCCGGGCGCATGGACGTGCTTGTGGTCGTGACTATGTTCATGACCGTGATGATGATCATGGCCGTCGTAATGATGTCCATCCTCGGGGTGGCAGTGATCGGTGATGGTACCATCCCGATGCTGGACGCGCCCATCGGGCAGGTGTGTATGGTCATGTTGGTGATTGTAGAAGGCAATGCCGGGGCGGGACGCGCCGAACAATCGACGATAGTCCTCGCTCTGGCTGACGGCAGCAGGCGTTCCACGGCAACAGACATGGCCATTCAGGCATACAACCGTATCGGTGGCTGCCATCACCACATGCAGATCGTGCGAGATCATGAGGATGCCACAACCGGTCTTGTCCCTGATCTCGCCAATCAACTGGTAAAGCGCCGTCTCCCCGGCAAAATCCACGCCCTGAACGGGCTCATCCAAAACCAGCAAGTCAGGATCTCGGGCAATCGCACGGGCAAGAAGCGCACGTTGAAATTCACCGCCGGACAGGTGCTGTACTTCCGCCTTCACAAGATGCGGGATCGAAACCGCATCCAGCGCCGCATCCAGCCTGTCCTTGCTCAGTGGCCCCGTAAGCCTCATCAGCCGTTCGACGGTTAAAGGCATAGTCCGATCTATGGCGAGCTTTTGGGGAACGTAGCCCACCTTGAGGCCCGCAGACCGCTGCACCTGCCCCTCGTCCGCCTTCAGAACGCCAATGGCAAGCTTTGCGGTTGTGGATTTGCCCGCTCCGTTCGGGCCGATCAATGTAACGATCTCGCCTTTACGAAGCGTGAGATCGATGCCGCGCACGAGCCACCGCCCTTGTCGGCGGATGCCCGCATTCGACATGGTCACGAGAATTCGATCGGAGGTGCCCGGCTCAGCCAGCATGAAAAATCCTGTTCTGGTGTTGCCCTCTGCTATTGCACACGTTATAGGGTAACACAATTCATGTAATAACATTACGTGACACATTCAAGGAGCCAGACATGAAGACTTCCCTCGCCGCCCTCTTTGCAACCGCTTCGGTTTTCGCCGCAAGTAGTGCTTTGGCAGCACCGGAGGTCGTGGTTTCCGTCAAGCCAATCCATTCTCTCGTCGCGGCGGTAATGGAAGGCGTTGCCGTGCCGAAGCTGATTGTGGAAGGTGCTGCCTCGCCGCATACCTTTACGATGAAGCCTTCGAACGCCCGTTCGCTTGAAAAGGCGGATGTGATTTTCTGGGTCGGAGAAAACCTCGAAGCCTTCCTGGAGAAGCCGCTGGATGCTCTGGGCAAGAAGGCAACGGTCGTCGCGCTGTCGGAAGCTCCAGGCGTCGCAAAACTGAAGCTGCGCGAGGGCGGTACATTCGAGAGCCACGATCACTCGGACGAGGGTCACGATGACCATGCCGGCCATGATCATGCCAAGCACGACCATGACAAGCACGATCACGCTACAGAGGCCGGGCATGACGATCACGATCATGAAGGTTTCGACATGCATCTTTGGCTGGATCCGTCGAACGCCAAGGCAATGGTGAAGGAGATTCAGGCGCGCTTGATCAAGGCCGATCCGGAGCACGTTGCGATCTACAATCGCAATGCTGCGGAACTTGAGAAAAAAATCGACGCCTTGGATCAGGAGATCCGCAGTGCGCTGGCGCCAGTGAAAGCCAAGCCGCTTGTGGTCTTCCACGACGCCTATCAGTATTTCGAGCATCACTATGACATCAATGTCGTGGGCTCGATCACTGTCAGCCCGGAAACCGTACCGGGCGCGGAACGGCTGAGCGAGATCCACAAGAAGCTGGCGTCGCTGAATGCCGTCTGCGTCTTCGCGGAGCCGCAGTTTCAGCCAAAGTTGATTGATGTCGTAACCGCAGGTACGAAGGCCAAGAGTGGCACTCTGGACCCTGAAGGCGCAACACTGAAGGAAGGGCCAGAGCTCTACTTCAGCCTCATGCGCAGCATGGCCAAATCCCTTGTCGATTGCCTGGGAAAAGACGCCTAACGATAGAGAGGGCGCTAAATGATGCGCCCTTTTTTGGAACTCAATATGTAATGTTATAACAAATAGGAATTCTGCGATGGATAATAGACTTCCCGTTACCGTCCTTTCCGGTTTTCTGGGCGCAGGCAAAACCACCCTTTTGAATCACATCCTCGCCAATCGCGATGGTCTTCGCGTTGCGCTGATTGTGAACGACATGAGCGAGGTGAATATCGACGCCAGTCTCGTACGCGAAGGTGAGGCCAATCTATCGCGCACTGAGGAACAACTGGTAGAAATGACCAATGGCTGCATCTGTTGTACGCTGCGCGACGACCTTCTGACCGAGGTGCGTCAACTGGCCGAGCAAAAGCGTTTTGACTACCTGCTGATCGAATCGACCGGCATTGCAGAACCGCTACCCGTCGCCGCTACATTTGAATTTCGCGATGAAGACGGTAACAGTCTTTCAGACGTCGCACGGCTGGACACGATGGTGACAGTGGTCGACGCGGCAAATCTGCTGAAAGATTATGGCTCCTCCGATTTTCTCGCAGACCGGGGAGAAACCGCAGGTGATGGCGACGATCGCACCCTGGTGGACCTTCTGGTAGAGCAGATCGAGTTCGCCGACGTCGTCATCCTCAACAAGGTGTCTGCCGCGACGCCGGACGAGGTCGATGCCGCCCGCAAAATCATCAGCGGACTGAACCCTGTCGCAAAAATCATCGAGACCGATTTCGGTATGGTGGAGCCAAAGCAGATTCTGGGCACCGGACTGTTTGAATTCGGCAAAGCGGAAACCCATCCACTCTGGTTCAAGGAATTGCATGGTTTCAAGGACCATGTGCCGGAGACCGAAGAATACGGCATCCGCTCATTCGTCTACCGTCAACGCCGCCCCTTTGATCCAGAAAAACTGCACCGCTTCATCAGCAAGTCCTGGCCGGGTGTCATCAGGGCGAAAGGCTTCTTCTGGCTGGCGACAAGACCCTACCATGTTGGCGAGCTTTCACAGGCGGGAGCGATCATCAGGACACAGAAGCTGGGCCTCTGGTGGGATGCTGTGCCTCGTGAGCAATGGCCGCAGGACAATGGTTTCCGCGATGGCCTTGCCCGCTATCTCGATCCGGTCTGGGGGGATCGTCGCCAGGAACTGGTGTTCATCGGTGCCGACCCGATGGACGAAGCCTGGATCCGGGCGGAACTGGACGCCTGCCTGCTGAAGGACAAGAGCTTCCAGCCAGACCGCTGGCGCGACCTGCCAGATCCATTCGCGAGTTGGTCTCCCAAGGCTGCCTAAGCGAAAGGCCGAGGCCGCCGCAGGATGATGCGGCGGCCCAGGTTTCCACGGGTCAGCGACCAGCAATGATGTTGGCAATAATACCGCTGGTGACACCGATCAGCAGAAACTCATTGTTCACGCGGACCCAGTGATAGCCACGCGGGGGCGCCGAAAGACGATAGCGGCGATAATCGCGGATTTCCGCCAGACGCGCGCGCTCAGCGCGCGAGAGCTTTTGTCCGCGATGCCAACGCTGTTTCTTGACGATCGTCCGCTTCTCGATCACGGTTCGCTCAACGGTTCTGGTGCGATCCGGACCGTGTCCGCGATGATCCTGAGCCTGTGCCATCGGTGCTGCCAGAATGGTGGCGGCGGTCAACAAGGTTACGATCGTTTTCATCTCAGCGTCCTTTCGTATGTTCGATGAAGCGAAAGTACGGCCGCAAAGATGAATGCGATATGAACTCATATATTACAAATAAGCAATGAAAACATGAACTTGCATTAACAAAACAGGTCGAGTTTTATCGGGGCGTGCGACCCGAACAGGATCGGATCGCACAGCCAACAGTTCAATTACCGCGAAGGCCCTTCGCGCTCTGCCGATGCAGCCCAAAGGTTGATGTCGGCATCCTTCGCGAAGACCTCGATGTCGGAAAGTTCCGCCTCGGAGAAATCCGGCTTCTCGAGCGCCTTCACGCAATCTTCCACCTGCTCGGGACGGCTGGCGCCAATCAGCGCAGAGGTCACGCGGCCACCACGCAGCACCCAGGCAATTGCCATCTGCGCAAGTGTCTGCCCACGCTTTTCAGCAATGGCATTCAGCCCGCGCAGGTTCTCGATGTTGCGGTCATTGAGGAAAGCAGGCCGCAAGGATTTGCCCTGCGCGGCACGGCTGTCATCTGGAATACCGCCGAGATACTTGGACGTCAGCATGCCCTGCGCCAGAGGCGAGAACACGATGGAGCCAATGCCGAGATCGTCCAGCGTATTCAGAAGGCCATCTTCTTCCACCCAGCGATTGATGATGGAATAGCTGGGCTGGTGAATGAGACAAGGTGTGCCCAGATCCTTCAAGATTGCCGCAGCCTCCTGCGTCCGCTTCGAATTGTACGAGGAGATGCCGACATAGAGCGCCCTGCCCGACCGCACGATATGGTCCAGAGCACCGCATGTTTCTTCCAACGGCGTATCCGGGTCAAACCGGTGGGAATAGAAGATATCGACGTAATCGAGACCCATGCGCTTCAGCGACTGATCGCAGGAGGCGATGAGGTATTTTCGGCTTCCCCACTCGCCGTATGGACCCGGCCACATGTTGTAGCCTGCCTTGGACGAGATGATGAGTTCATCACGATAGCCTGCGAAATCCGTTCTCAGGATCTCTCCGAACGCCGTTTCAGCGCTACCTGGCAGCGGGCCGTAATTGTTGGCGAGATCAAAGTGTGTGATGCCAAGATCGAACGCCTTGCGGCAGATATCACGCTTGCGCTGGTGCGGTGTGTCATCGCCGAAATTGTGCCAGAGCCCGAGTGAAAGCGCCGGAAGCTTGAGGCCGGAGCGGCCACAGCGATTGTATTTCATACGGGAATAACGATCTTCAGCCGGTTGCCAGGCCATGATTTCTCCTCCGAATTGCAATTGGAAATGCGCGTAAAAGGCGGTTGGCGTTGATGCCAGAAAGAAAAACGGCAGGGCGCATCCTCTCCGCACCCTGCCATTCTTGTGTTACGCGTTGAGACCGCTGCCCCATGGACCGTGATGCTTGTCTACGCCGTCAACGCGATCGAAGCCGTGGGCACCGAAGAAGTCACGCTGCGCCTGAATGAGGTTGGCCGTGCCTCGGCCGCGACGGTAGCTATCGAAATAGGCAAGAGCCGAAGACAGCGCCGGCACTGGCAGACCAGACATGACCGCCGTGGAAACCACACGGCGAAGCGCGCCATCGGTTTCCTGTACCAGCTTCGAGAACGCAGGCGTTACGATGAGGTTTGCCGTGTCCGGATCCTTCGTGAAGGCGGACGTGATTTCGTCCAGGAACTGCGAGCGGATGATGCAGCCAGCGCGCCAGATGCGGGCAATCGTCGGCATCGGCAGGTTCCAACCATACTCCTTCGATGCCGCCGCCATGACGGCAAAGCCCTGCGCATAGGCACCGATCTTGGCGGCCAGCAGCGCATTTTCGAGATCATCCAGGAACGAAAGGCCGTCCGTGCTCGGCATGGCAACCGTCTGCGGCAGACCCAGGATTTTCTCAGCCGCCTCGCGCTCCACCTTCTGGCTGGAGAGAATGCGGCCAGCAACAGCAGCCTCAATGCCGGTTGCAGCAACGCCCAGATTCTGTGCCTCGATGACGGACCACTTGCCCGTACCCTTCTGGCCAGCGGCATCAAGGATCATGTCGACCATGGGCTTACCCGTCACCGGGTCGGTTGCGGCCAGAACCTTCTCGGTGATCTCGATCAGATAGGAATTCAGGCGCCCTTCATTCCAGCGACCGAAGACCTGACCGATCTCACTGGCCGAGAGCTTCATCCCGTCGCGCAGAATGCCGTAGATTTCGGCGATCATCTGCATGTCGGCATATTCGATACCGTTGTGGATCGTCTTGACGAAATGCCCTGCTCCGTCATTGCCGAGCCAGGCCACGCAAGGGTCGCCGTTGAACTTGGCCGAGATGGATGTCAGCACCTTCTCGACACGCTTCCAGCTATCCTCAGTGCCACCCACCATGATGGAAGGACCATGGCGTGCGCCCTCTTCCCCGCCGGAAACACCCATGCCGATGAAGGTCAGCGGGCTATCCTTGAGAGAGTCGAAACGACGGATGGTGTCGCGGAAATTGGCATTCCCTGCGTCGATCATGATGTCGCCAGCATCAAGATAGGGCTTCAGAAGCTCCATCTGCTGATCGACCGGCTCACCAGCCTTGATCATGATGATGATCGGGCGCGGCGGGCGGATGGCAGCAACGAATTCTTCTAACGTCTCGCAAGGAATGATCTGCCCCTGCAGGGCTCCGGCTTCGGCAAAGAACTTTTTCGTGGCCTCCGGGCTACGGTTGAAAACGGCAATCTTGTTGCCTTTTTCCGCGATGTTCAAAGCCAGGTTTGAACCCATAACGCCAAGACCAATAAGGCCGATTTCTGCCTGTTCCACGGACGAACCTCCATAAAGATTGGATGGGTGTTGTGGCACTCAGTTAGGTAATCGGCAAGGCAAAAGCCATGGCAAATCGATTAAATTTTCAGATACGAATGAACATGCATGGATCGTTTTAGCCTCGCACGGTGAACACTTGCCTTCATGAGGAAACGCACCATAAATCAGTGGGAGGAAGGAGAACAGATGATGCCGGTGCTTGAAGCAAAGGCGATCCATACATCCATCGAGCGAGACTGGAAGCAGGTCTATGACTTCGCTTGCAAGCCTGAGAACATGGCGCGGTGGGCATCGGGCCTTGGCAGCGGCCTACAGAATGCGGGAGACCATTGGTTGGTGGATGGTGGCCCGCTCGGTGAAATCAAGGTTCGCTTCTCCCCTCAGAATGAGCATGGGATAGTCGATCACTGGGTTGAGATGCCGTCCGGCATGATCGTCTACAATGCATTTCGTATCGTACAGAACGGCGACGGTGCAGAGGCCATATTCCTGGTCACGAGACTGCCCGGCATGTCGGAGGAACAATTCGAACAGGATTCCCGCCATGTCGAGACCGATCTCGGCAATCTGAAGCGGATCATGGAAGCAGAGATCAGCGCTTGATGCTGTGCTTTATGTTCCAGCGATCGTGATACCAAAGCCACTGCTCCGGATGCTCCCGAACCCAGCTCTCCACCTTGTCGTTTAGGAGCTGACCCGTGGCCTGAACATCGACGGCCCCTGTAGCCGTGCGTGGGATCTCGATCCGCGGTTCGATCTCCAGACGGTAGCGATTATCCGCCAAACGGATGCAGCGAGCGGGGTAGACCTCGCAATCGAACTGACGAACGAGCTTCGCCAACAGCGGGTTTGTCTGCACCGGATTGCCGAAGAAGCGTGTCATCAGGCCCTTCTGGAACTTCTGGTCCACCAGCACACCGATGCCCTTGCCCGCCTCCAATTGGCGCGCGAGCGCAAAGGAGGAACCCGCATGGGACGGCACAAGCTTGCCCATGCGCGCCGAGCGGAAGTTGAATACCTTTTCCGCAATGTATGGATTGTTCGGTGGACGGAACATCACCGTCACATTCAGGCCGAAGGCGGCACCTGCCACGGGAAGCAGTTCGAAATTGCCGGTATGCGCCGTAAAGACAATGAACGGGCGCGGATTGTCCCGAAGATCCAGAAACAGCGGAATACCCGATACCTCGATCCGTCCCGGCTTTTCCGCTGCCGGATCGAAGTCAAACAATCGATCGAGGAAGACGTACTCGGCTGCGAGCCTGCCCATATGGCCCCAGCTCGCCAGCGCGATATCAAGTCGCTCTTCCTCGGATTTTTCGGGAAAAGCATTGGCAAGGTTCACCAGCATCAGCTTATGGCGACCGGTCATCGGACCGATCTTGCGAACCAGCCAATCGGCAAAGCGAATGGCAGGATCCGCAGGCAGAAGCTTCAGCAGATTGAGAAAGCCGAACGTGATCTGCGCCAGAAACCACTGACGAAACTTCCGTGCGGCCAACACAATCCGGGTGATGAACATCTTCACCGGATCAATCCATCCGCAACACGATTTTCCCGAAGATCCGACGGCCTTCCATGCGCTCCAGCGCCTTGTCGATCTCGTCGAACGTCACTTCGGTATCAATCACCGGATGCACGATACCCCGCGCCATCTTCTGCATGGCGTTGGCCATGTTTTCCATGCGGCATCCAAAGGAGCCCAGTAGCTTCAGCTGTTGCTGGAACAGCATCATCAGATTGATATCGGTCGAAACACCGGATGTGGAACCGCAGGTCACCAGACGACCACCGCGCTTCATGCACAGCATGGAACCGGCCCAGGTGTCCTTGCCGACGTGTTCGAACACCACGTCCACGCCCTTCTTCTTCGTGATCTTGCGCACCACGCCTTCGAAACGGTCTGTACGATAGTTGATCACGTGATCGGCACCGAGCGCCTTGGCCTTCTCGATCTTGTCGTCGGAGCCAACCGTGGTGATCACCGTGCAGCCCATTTTCTTGGCCAGCTGGATTGCGGCGCTACCAATGCCAGATCCGCCAGCGTGAACGAGGATCGTCTCGCCCGGCTCCAGCTTGGCATTGTCGAACAGCATGTGCTCCACGGTACCGAAGGTCACAGGCGCAAGAGCCGCCGCGACAGCATCAACGCCCGGAGGCGCCGGGACCAGCTGGCGGGCCGGGATATTGATCTTTTCCTGGGCAAAGCCATCCAGATGGAAGCCGTGCACGCCCTGGACATGTTCACACAGGTTATCGCGACCCTCGCGGCACGGCTTGCAGAGGCCGCAAGTGCGCGCACCATAGACAGATACCAGCTGACCCGGCAGAACGTTGGAAACACCCGGACCGATAGATTCGACCACGCCGGAAGCTTCCGCACCGATGGTAAGCGGCATCTTGCGCTTGGCAAATGCCATGCCGCGCCAGCCCCAGACATCGATATGGTTCAGCGCAACCGCCTTGACCCGAAGCGTCACTTCACCCGGCGCCGGAGCGTCCGGCTCAGGGATGTCGGTTGCTTCAAGACGGCGATCATCGATCAGTTGCAAAGCGCGCATGAGATATTCCTTCGCCAGAAGGCGTCAAAACTGTTTGGGCAGAATAGCCTGAGTTGAACCGGCTTTTAGGCTGGCTCAGCCGTCATGACAAGACTTGCGTTCTGACCACCGAAGCCAAACGAATTGGAAAGCACGGCAGAAACCTGCTGATCGCGCTTCGTGTTCGGCACCACATCCAGAACGATGGCCGGATCCGGGTTCACATGGTTGATGGTCGGCGGCAGCGTTCCCGTCAGCATGGTCTGGATCGAGAACACGGCTTCCACCGCACCGGCAGCCGTCAGCGTATGGCCGATCATCGATTTGTTGGACGAACAAGGAATGCCGTCCTTCAAACGATCGCCGAACACCGCCAGCATCGCGCCGTATTCCATCTTGTCGTTTTCCGGCGTCGAAGTGCCGTGCGCATTGATGTACCCGATGCCGCTTTCATCCATGCCAGCATCTTCCAACGCAGCGCGGATTGTCGCGATGGCCGGCCCACCATCCGGTGAAGACCGTGTACGGTGGAAGTGATCGGCCTTTTCGCCGCAACCCTTCAGGATACCCAGAACCTTTGCGCCGCGCGCGACGGCGGATTCCAGCGATTCCAGAACAAGCGTTGCCGCACCTTCCGCGATGACGAAGCCATCACGATCCTTGCTGAACGGCTTGGACGCCTTTTCCGGCGGGTCGTTCTGCGTGGACAGGGCGGACAGCAGCGAAAAGCGAATCAAGGCTTCTGCACTCACAGATCCGTCAGTCGCAACCGTCAGCGCACGATCAGTCCGGCCCTGGCGAATGGCTTCGACGCCAAGCTGGATCGCAGTTGCACCGGATGCACAGGCTGTGGACAGCGTGACCGGTAGACCGCGCGTGCCGAACATGTCGGAAAGGCGCTCTGAGATAGAACCGAATTGAACGGCCTCGAGAAAGGCCGGATCTGGCCGTTCACGCATGGCCGCCAGAAAACGATCATAGGCATCTGCTTCCGCCTGCGGCGGCGGCGCACGATCGGCAAGCTCGAAACGCGCATTCCATTCCGGCTCTACCGGTGGCGCTGCCAGAAAGAGCGGACCGTTGAAATCACCGGACAGGCCAGCCTGGGCCAGCGCTTCGCGCGTTGTCTCGCGCGCAAAGGCAAACGACCGCTCAACAGCGTTTTCCCGCGGGATTTGGATGAAATCCACAGTACCGCTGATGCGGGTGGAGAGCCCCTCGGTCGGGAAGCGCTCGATCTTGTGGATGCCGGATTTACCGGAGGTCAGTGCAGACCAGTTATCCTGCAGCCCCTGCCCCAGCGAGGTGATGACACCCATGCCGGTTACGGCGATAATGGGACGGCCCAGGTGATCCTTGAATGCTTTCGTGCTCATCATCGATTCCTCAACCGTTCGCCGAAAGGACGGCAAGTCCCTCGCCCCGGATATAACCGACCGTGGTCACCACAGCCTTTGCCGCGGCTCCCTGCATCTTCGTTTCGTGATCCGGATCGAAGGCCGGAATGGTGGCCTTGCCATCCAGCGCGAGTGCCGCAAGCGCCAGGCCAAGCGGGAACTGCGCTTCCATGGCATGTCCTGTCACGCCGCCAAACCCGCGAATGGCCGCGCCATTGAACGACGCCTCAAGCACTGATTTTTCGCGTGCGGCAAGATCGCTCATTCCAGTCGATCCGGAGAAAACGACCACGTCATCACCGAGCTTGGGCGCAACCTCCGCCGCAAGCCGTTGCAGCCGCTTTTCGAGACCACCATCGTCTCGCGATCCACGGTCAGCATCGATGGCATCGACAACCGCGTAGATATGCGCGCCACGCGCTTCAGCATACTGGCGGGATTCCAGAACGAGGAATGCGCCGACAGAGCCCATGATCATGCCGCCACCTTCGCTGCCATCTCGAGTCCAGAGCGGCTTCCATTCACCGGTCTGATGAGCGCGAATGCCTTCGACAAGCAGAATGATGTCGGCGCGCTCGGCCACGAAGGCACCGCCCACCAGCGAATGGGTGGACTGGCCGGACTTGATGCGATGATAGGCCGTTTCGACGGCGGAAATGCCCGCCGCCTCTTCGCCCATGAAGGTGCGGGATGAACCGGTGACCTTGTGGACGATGGAGATATTGCCAGCCAGAAGGTTGGAAAGCTGGGCAAGGAACAGCGTCGGACGAAGCTCGGTTGTCAGCTTCTCATTCAAAAGACGCTCGCGGTCGTTGCGCTTCAGCGCCTCATCAACGATCAGGCTGTCGACCTTGATATCACGCTCGCCGCCGCCGGCAGCCACGATCATATCCATCGTGCCGCAAGCTTCCGCGTTTTCCTTCAGACCTGCATCTTCCAGCGCAAGACCGGCGGCGAACACACCGAGACGCTGCCAGTTTTCCATCTGACGCTGATCACCGCGCTTGGGGATCTGCTGCGACCAGTCGATTTCCGGCATCGGGTGAACAGGATAAGGCTTGAAGCGCTCGCTATCCACCCGCGGCGGAAGAACTTCCGCGCCGGTCAGCAGGGCCACATGCGGCTCCTTGCCGACACCACGGCAGGTGACGATACCGACGCCGGTAATCACAACGTCATTGGCTGACTTGCTCATCTCAGGTTCAACCTTTCAGATGCGCATGCCCTTATTGGGCGGCAAGCGCACTCAACAGCCCAACTTCAGCGGCGCGCTTGCGCACGATGTCCGCAAGAGGCACTTCCTCAAATGGCATGGTGCGCAGCTTGAGCTGTGCATCGCAGACCTTCTTGCCGGCAGACGAAATCTTCGCCTTGGTCACGGCGTAGCCAGACCCTTCATGCTCCAGAAACGCCTCGATATCGAGAACCGCCTCAGGCTCAACGAATGTCCGCATCTTTGCGCCATCAACAGACATCAGGAATGGCATCGCTGCAAAATTGGAAGCGGCAAGAATCATGAAGCCGCTGGCCTGCGCCATGGTTTCAATCAGAAGAACGCCGGGCACGAGCGGCATTCCAGGAAAATGCCCCTCGAATACGGGGCTTTTCGCCGGAACGACGGACCGTGCCTTGAGCGTTTTGGATGACAAATCGACCGCTTCAACGCGGTCGATCATCTGGAAATATTCAAGAAGCATACGCTCCCTCAGCCAGGGCTTTTCAGCCCTTTGCTGCCCTCAGTTCGTCAATCTTGGCGCAGAGGTTTTTCAGCACGAAATACTCTTCCGTGGAAACCTTGCCTTCGTTGACTTCCTGCGTCCACTGCTCGAGCGGGATCTTGATGCCGAATTCCTTGTCGATCGCAAAAACGATATCGAGGAAGTCCAGGCTGTCGATGCCCAGATCGTCGATCGTGTGGCTTTCCGGCGTAATGGTTTCGCGGTCGATCTCGCTGGTTTCAGCGATGATGTCAGCGACTTTATCGAATGTAGCGGTCACGCTCATATCCTCTGAATTCTGTCAGTCAGGGTTCCACATAGGGAAAACCGACTGCAATGCCAATGGCCTGCTGAGTGCGGAGCAATATTTTGCACCGACACTGTTGCCTAAACATCAAATTGCACGGGTAATGAGGCAGCACCTCAGCCCGCAATGCCTTCCACCAAAGCCGCACGAATGACTTCGAGCACGGAATCCGGCTTTATACCTGTCGCAACTGTCTGGCTCGGCAGGTTATCCCACGCACTCGGCGGAAAACCACGCCCGTCCGGCTTCTGGATCGTCTGGCCATCGGCAATGCCGCCGCAGACAACCCGAATCGCACCTGTACGCGTCTCGAACAGATCCGGACGGACGAGATAGACGGCGGCACAACTATCGTGCACCACCATACCATCGCCGACACGACCTTTGTAGAACTCGATATAGAGCTGCGAGATATCCGACAGAAGCTTGACGTCCGAGCGACCGCTCTCAACCATTTTTGCCAGATAACCGCTCGTCATCACGGTCTTCATTGTGACATCGAGCCCGATCACGACCACCGGCCAGTTTGCTGTCATCACCACATCTGCCGCTTCCGGATCGCCATGAATATTGGCTTCCGCCGCCGGCGAAACATTGCCGTTCACGTCGAAGGCGCCACCCATGATGATGACCTGCTTGACCAACTGGGCAATCTCCGGGTCAGCCTTCAAGGCAAGAGCCAGATTGGTCATGCGTCCAACGGCTATGAGCGCAACCTCTTTCGGATTGGCGCGGACGGTATCGATGATGAACTGGTAGGCAGGGCGAGGATCGGCCTGGCGCGAAACGGCTTCCGGGACTGCAACGTCACCGATTCCGTTATGTCCGTGAATGGCCGTCGGCCAATAGCTGCCGCCGCGTGCAGGATCGAATGTCTCGCCAGCCCCCTTGGCAACCGGAGCCGCGATATCCCAGGCTTCTGTCAGATAAAGCGCGTTCCGTGTCGTCAGTTCGATCGGCGCATTGCCAAAAACAGTCGTGACGCCAATCAGATCGATCTGAGGATGACGCGCCAGAAAAAGCAGCGCCATCGCATCGTCGATACCGGGATCCGTGTCGAAAATGACCTTGTTCATTTGATAATTCCTGAATTCGAATTTGCCAGCACAATAGCGTCGGCTGGTATCGGCGCAAGCATGTCATCTTGCAGACCCTCGCCTTTTACCGGCATTGTCCGCCGCAATTCCGTGAATGGACGATCTTGCGCCTGTGCTGATTGAATGACAGAAGGCGGCAACGCCCGCCTCAATCACCGAGCCATTCCCGTGCACGACATCGCCACTCACCTGCTGCTGTTCCTGTTTCTTGCCGCAATCGTCGCAGGATTCGTTGATTCGATTGCAGGGGGCGGCGGACTGATTACCGTTCCCTGCCTGCTTCTGGCAGGGCTTCCGCCTCTGGAGGCACTGGCGACGAACAAGGTGCAGGGGCCTTTTGGCGCGGCTTCGGCAACCATAGCTTACGCACGGAAGGGACATGTGAAGCTGTCGACACAGTTACCGATGGCGCTGATCGCATTTGCGGCCGGCGGCATCGGTGCACTCATCGCCTCGCATGTGCCGGGCAAGTTTCTGGGCGCAGCCATTCCGTTTCTTCTCGTCGGGATCGCGCTGTTCTTCGCGTTCAAGCCCAATCTCTCCGATCAGGATAGCACCCGCCGGATTTCACCCGCCGTCTTTGCCGTGACTGCTGTCCCCCTCGTCGCGCTTTACGATGGCGTATTCGGGCCGGGCGCAGGCTCGTTCTACATGCTGGGCTTCGTACTTCTCGCAGGTTTTGGAATGTTGAAAGCAACAGCCCATACCAAGCTGCTGAACCTCGGCTCAAACCTCGGTTCACTCGCAGTCTTCGCGATCAATGGAGCGATTCTCTGGAAGGTTGGTCTGCTGATGGGCGTCGGACAATTGATCGGCGCACAGATCGGCTCCAGTCTGGCAATGAGAAGCGGCGCAAAAATCATCAAGCCGCTGCTGGTCATCTCCTGCGTCGCACTCGCCACTAAATTGCTGGCAGATCCTACCCATCCAATCCGTGTCTGGCTGGGCATCTAAAGCATGGCGCGCAAAAGTGTGCAGCGGTTTTGCGGCAACGAAATGCGATAAAACAAAGACTTCAAGCGTGAGGAGCGAATCTGAAAGATCGCGACGCGCTTTAGCCCTTCATTTTCAGCGGAAGTCCTGCGGCGATGAAAAAGACGTCATCGGCCTTGGCAGCCAGCATCTGATGCAGGCGACCGGCATGATCCCGAAACTGTCGCGCCATGCGGTTGTCCGGCACAATGCCGAGACCCACCTCGTTCGAAACGAAAATGAAATGGCCTGCTCCAGCAGCGAGACTATCGATTAGGCGTGCACTTTCGAGTGAAACATCACGCTCGGCCATCATCAGATTGGTCACCCATAGGGTCAGGCAATCGACGAGAATCACGCGGTCGTCGGACTGTATGCCAGCGAGCGTTTCCACGAGGGCCATCGGCTCTTCATGCGTCGTCCAGTGCTCCCCGCGCTGTTCACGATGCAGCGCCACCCTTTCGCGCATCTCGTCATCATAGATTTGCGATGTCGCGAGATAGTGGCGATCAAGTCCAGACTGGAGAGCGACGTTTTCTGCGAAGCGGGATTTTCCGGAGCGGGCGCCACCAAGAACAAAAGTCACGCGGAACCGCGTCGATTCGGTCATTTATGTGTACCTAGAACGAAAACACCCGCGATTGGCTTACGAAAGCGGCACATTCGTAGCGAAAGAGGTTGCCGCCGGGCTCATCGTAGCCGATATCGCAGGTGTATTTGGAGATATGCTAGCACAACAAGCATGTTGTTCAAGGGGGCTTCACCATCGAGCCGCACCGAAGATTTGTTTGGCTCCGGTACGCACTACCTGCCGGAGCCTGAGCGGAAACGACCGCGTCAACTGCATAGCGTGCAAATCGTTACCGGCTGGTTATCAGCCAAAACAAACTTCCATCTTCATGGCCCAATCAGCCAAATGGTGCATCAGGATTTTGTGAGGCTTTATAAAAGAATTTATCAATTCGAGGTGAGACTTAGCCCAATTTGCTTTTGGTCAAGGCTGAATCAGGGCATTGTACAACCGCGATGGATAAACTCGACATTCTGCGATGAGCAGCAACAGAGGGAGTGATCAGGCAATGTGGTATGGTGCAACCGGCGCAAGCGCGCTCTTGGCCTACTTTGCATTTGCCGCTTCCGCTCAGGCTTCCGCGTGCGGCCGCGTCTCGATTGCGGAAATGAACTGGAATTCGGCTGCCATTGCCGCACAGGTCGACAAGCTCATTCTTGAAGCGGGTTACGGCTGCGATGTCGAACTTGTCGCAGGCGACACCATCCCGACGGTCAGAACCATGATCAACCAAGGCACTCCGGACATTGCTCCGGAACTCTGGGTCAATTCCGTCAATGCAGAACTTAACGAAGCCTATGCATCCGGCAAACTTGTGCAGGGAGCAGAGATCCTGGCCGATGGAGCCGTGGAAGGGTGGTGGATCCCGAAATATGTCGCGGATGAACATCCGAACCTGCGAACCATTGCTGATGCGCTGGCCAAGCCCGAGCTCTTTGCAGAAAACAGCGAAAGCCGTCAGGGCGTTGTCCACAGTTGCCCTCCCGACTGGAGCTGCAGCATCACGACGCAGAACCTGTTTCGGGCAACGGGTGCGGAAAGCAAGGGTTTTTCCCTGAAGCCGGCAGGCTCAGCGGAGGAGTTTAACGCGGGTCTTTCCAGAGCTTTGAATGAGAAGCGCGGCTGGCTGGGTTATTATTGGGCGCCAACGGCTATTCTGGGCGAGCACCCCATGGTCAAGCTTTCGTTCGGCGTTCCCTTCGACCAGCTTGAGTGGGATGAGTGCACGTCCCGGGCCGGATGCGCCAATCCCAAGATCAATTCCTATCCCGTGTCCCAGGCCTTCACTATCATATCAAAGGGTCTGTCGGACCGTGCCCCTGACGTTACGGATTATCTGCGCAATCGCAAATGGGGCAACGCGACGATCAGCTCGTTGATGGCTTGGCAGGCTGAAAACAACGCCAGCAACCGTGATGCCGCCCTGCACTTCCTTCGCCAGAACCTCGATATCTGGACCAGATGGGTTCCGGTTTCAGTTTCGGACAGGATAAAGCCAACCCTATAGGAGCGATATGTTGAGGCCGTGGATCGTTCGCCGTATCCTTCGCTTCGATTCGGCAAAGAATGCAGACGGAACATATTCATGAGCACTGTGGCGCCCATTGGGAACCGTGAAAATGTGGCAGATGCACTGGCATCCATGACACAGGATAATGAGAACTGGCTGAAGTTGATGATGGAAAACCCATCCTCGGACGACGTTCTGCTCGACGGTCTGCATCTTTATCTCGACCGGGCCGCGGCAGGGCGTTTCCTCAACACTCTGAAGCTTCAAAAAACGGGAGAGTGGATCGGGGGAACGGCACCCGCCCGGATCCAGATAAGGTTGAGCGAGGCTGCGAAATCGAGCCAGCATCCCGCCTTTACGGCGTTCCGTGAGGGTTACAATAAGTCCGGCGGTTTGCAGCGTGCCTACCCGGCTGCCAAAATCTGATCTCAGGAAGAATTTGCGCGGGAGAAGTTTTTCTGCCTCTCCCGCAGCTCAATTCTTAGCGAGCGGCGCGCTCTACCTTACGACCGGCGTCCTGCGTGGCGTTCACGGTATTGGCGGCATCCTGGCCAACGCCGCGGATCGTGTTGCCGCAGGATGCGAGCGAAGCGGCGGTTGCCATGAGAGCAGCGATAACCGTAACTGTCTTGAGCGTCATTTTGAAAGTCTCCGAATTGAACGACACAGAACCGGAAATTTTGTTTTCCGGCGCAGTAACGCGCGGAATGTGAAAAGGTTCACGGTGAAGTGAAACAGTTTTCAGAAGCCCGTCAGATATTCCGTAAGCCATCCTTTCGTCGTTAACGATATGTTTGACGGATAGCACCATCGTCGCTTGCACATCCCTTCGACATTCACATGAGCGGAAGATCTGATGACGGCGCCGAACCCTGCGAGACTCGTTGTATTGACTGCGGGCGGCCTCAATCCGCAGGTCATGATCAACGCTCTCCACGCCCACTTTCCCAACCTGACCGTGATTCAAGAGAATTACGAGAGCAAGACCGATGTCCTGAAGCGACGTGCGCGGCGGCTGGGCTGGCTGCAGGCAGTTGGGCAATTGGGTACCATGATCGTATCCCGCCTGGGCAAGCGCATCACACAGAAACGGACCGAAGAAATCATCGAGCAATACGGCCTGATATCCCAGCCGTTATCGACCGTGCCTGTAACGCGTGTCTCATCCCTCAACGATCCGGATGCGCACGCCGCCATCCTCCGCGCAAAGCCTGATCTCCTCTTTTCGATCTCTTGTCGGCTCCTGTCTCGCAACACACTGGCGGCCATTCCCTGCCCCATCGTCAATTTCCACGCCGGAATAAACCCGAACTATCGCGGGCAGATGGGAGGGTACTGGGCACGCGTGGAGAATGACGAGAGTAATTTTGGAGCGACCCTCCACTATGTGGATCCAGGAACGGATACTGGCGATACGCTCGCCGAGGTTCGGGTAAGACCGGCAGCAGACGATACGATCTCGACCTACCCCTTGCTGCTCACCGCCGCCAGTATCGATCCTACGGTACAAACATTGACCTCGGTCCTTGATGGCACCGCGAAGCCTTACGCGCCATCCGGTCCTTCCCGCCTGCGTTTTCCGCCGCCCCTATGGACATATCTTTTCAATGGCGTGACCAAATCAATCTGGTAAGACTCTCAAACTCGCAAAATTTTGCAGCCGGTTGTCAAACTTGATCCAGGTCAGTCTCAGGCAGGTTGCAGGGAGTATAGGGATAGTCAGGCAGAACGCCTATCCACGCTGTCGAACACCGCATGATGTGGGGTGACGACATATATTTGAGGCTTTTAGAAATGCATTATGACTGGACTGGAAATGACCATCGTCGGCGTGTGCTGTTTCGCCTCGGCTGGGCCTTTGTATCCGTTACCGCCGTCTTTTCCGTGGCGATTTTTCACTACACGTGACGGACAGGTCCGCAGCATAGTCAAGCTCTCGTGATGGAATAACGACGTCCGGAGCATTTTCGGTCGCTAAAGTCGAGAATGCTCCGAAATGTCATCCTCATGTAGAGAGCGTCAGGCGTTCAACTGGGCATAAGATTCGCGGATTGAATCTGCCACCGCTTTGGCCGGAATGGAGAGGTCCGGCACCACGACCATTCTGACATCGAATGACATCAGTTCTGGAAGCCCCTCCTTTGGCCCCAGGATAGCCATCTCATCCGAGACATAGGACCGAGCCATCGGAGCAATCGCAAGATCGGAAACGATGGCGGCACGTTGGGCCATCGTATTCGCGCTCAAATAGGCAATCCGATACGGGCGCTTCATATCTTCGAGCCTGTTCAGCGCCTCCTGCCTCCAGAGGCAACCATCTTCCCAGATCGATAGTGGCAATGGGTCACGCATATGTGCCGTTCCGCACTTTGCCCCGACCCAGACAAGCTTGTCCTCGAATACAACCTCCCCTTCAGTCAGCAGAGGACGCCAGACGCTGTTCATCAACACGAGATCGAAGCGCTGCTCCTCCATCTGGCGACGAAGCCGCACACTCCCATCGACCGTGACATCGACCATGATGCCGGGGAATTTCGAGGCAAAGTTCTTCAAAATGCCCGGCAGCAAACGCTCCGCAATGTCGTCCGGCGCGCCAAGCCGGACCACGCCGGAAAGCTCCGGCATGATGAAGCGAGATACTGCCTCATTGGAGAGAGCGATCAGCCGCCGCGCATAGGTCAGCAAGACCTCGCCCTGAGGCGTCAGCGCAACGGACCGCGCATCCCTCAGAAAAAGCGTAGTCCCCAGTTGGTCTTCCAGCTTCTTGATCTGCATCGAGACTGCAGAAGGCGTTCGCAGAACAACTTCAGCCGCAGTCGAAAAATTT
The DNA here is from genome assembly GCF_001427345.1 of Rhizobium sp. Root149. Lineage (NCBI taxonomy): Bacteria > Pseudomonadati > Pseudomonadota > Alphaproteobacteria > Hyphomicrobiales > Rhizobiaceae > Rhizobium > Rhizobium sp. Root149. The sequence continues at coordinate 404,489 of NZ_LMGD01000012.1, read as the reverse complement.
CCGGTATCCGCAATCGCGACAAACGTTCTCATCACATCGTTATCGAGAAGCGGCAGGGATGCACGGAACGGCCCGTTCATTATGATAACTTTCAGAAATTCTGATATTAATAATGATATCATTTCAAGCGGCTGATAGTCAATTCGATCATTTCTGGGGCCAACATCACGATTTTTGATGGGTTGGATGAAAACAATCAAATTGTAGAAAGCATTTAATAAGCGCATCCTTCCATTGCATAGCCGGAAAGGAGCATGATCATGGCTTTCGCAGGTTCACACTCAGCATCATCATTGATAACCGCAAACCGCGTAAGCGGTAGTTTTCTGGCGTCGGTCATAGGCAAGGCCTCGGAATTGATCGCGGCCCATAGAAAGCGCAAGGCGCTTGCCATTCTTGAAGCGCTGCCAATGGACGTCCGCAAGGATATTGGCTGGCAAACGGGCAACTGAGACAGAGTTTAATCGGAATGCCTTTCAAATATGCAGGAGGATGAGGCTGTCTTTCATGCGACATCTTGCATGTCGCAAATGAATGTATCAATGTCGGATTGAGCACATTCAAGGCAGCCTCTTTCACGCGAGGAATAGACGCCTTGCCACGGAGCCCCTGCAATGACCATCAAGCCACCGGTCAAAAAACGTACGCTGGTTTTCTTCCTGATCCCGGAATTTACACTTCTTCCGTTTTCTGCGGCGGTCGAAACCCTTCGGATTGCCAACAGGATGTTGGGATACAAAGCCTATGACTGGCGCCTGACCTCCGCTGATGGACAAAAGGTCTACTCCTCGAGCGGCATTGCATTGGAAGTCGATTCTTCGCTGGCCGACGAGCGACGCAACCTGAGCGGCGAGCAGCGACCGAGCATGGTGTTGATCTGTTCCGGCATCAATGTCGAGAGCTTCAACAATAAATCCGTCTTCGCTTTCCTGCGAGAAACCTACAATCGGGGCGTTTCCGTTGGCAGCCTCTGTACGGGCGCCCATGTGCTGGCGCAGGCCGGTCTGTTGAACGGCAAGCGATGCGCCATCCATTGGGAAAACCTGCCCGGCTTTGCCGAAGCCTTTCCCCAGGCCGAAGTCTATGCCGATCTCTATGAGGTCGATGGCAATCTCTACACCTGCGCAGGCGGAACGGCCTCGCTGGATATGATGCTGAACCTGATTGGCCAGGACTTCGGCGAGACACTGGTCAACCGGGTTTGCGAACAACAACTGACGGATCGCGTCAGAAACCCGCACGACCGTCAGCGGCTTCCCTTGCGCGCGCGACTGGGTGTGCAAAACAACAAGGTTCTGCAGATCATCGAACTGATGGAGAGCAATCTTTCGGAACCATTGTCGCTCATTGATATCGCCGACAGTGTTGACCTTTCACGCCGGCAGATCGAGCGCCTGTTCAGCCAGGAAATGGGACGTTCCCCTGCCCGCTACTATCTGGAAATCCGCCTCGACCGCGCAAGGCATCTTCTGGTTCAATCCTCGATGCCCATCGTGGAAGTGGCCGTGGCCTGCGGATTCGTGTCAGCATCGCATTTTTCGAAATGCTACCGTGAGGTCTATAACCGCTCGCCGCAGCAGGAACGCGCGGAACGCAAGCTGGTGTCGAATACGCCGCGAACACTGGTTCCGGCTTGAGATTACATGAAAATGGCCGCACCTCCCGGTACGGCCATCTCTTAAACCTTATCCTGCCGAACTATCAGGCGGCGCTGCGGCGCGCGGCAGCCTGGTGGGACTTGATCTGCAAAAGCGTGTCGAGGTTCTGGTTTACGCGGCAATAGAATTCTTCGTCGATGAACGGCCTCAACATGAAGTCGTTGCCGCCAGCCTTCAGGAAGCGGGCCGATAGCAGGCGGTCCGTCGAGGACGACACGCCGATGATGCGCAATTCGTGGGAGCCACGGACGGAGCGGATGCGCCGGGCCAGTTCGAACCCATCGATGTCGGGCATGTTATAGTCTGTCACAACCAGACCGATATCCGGGTTCTTCTTCAGAATATCGATGGCCTTGGATCCGCTTTCGGCAACACTGACGCGGAAATTGTAACGCTTGAGGCGGGTCGAGAGGAGTGCGCGCGCTGTCGGACTGTCATCCACGATCAGCACATGGTGACGATGGTTCGTCAGGAAGCGGCAAACGGATTCAACAAGCATTTCGACCGCGAAGACATTGTCTTTCAGAATGTAGTCGACGATGTCCTTCGCCAGCAGTTTCTCACGTGTGTGCTCCTGGAAGGTGCCGGTGAAGACAATGGTTGGAATGTTGAGATCGACGAGATAGTTCAGCGCCTCGCCGTTTTCGGCGCCTGGCAGATTGATGTTGGATATCGCGAGGGTGACAGGCACATCCGACAACTCGTTTGCCATCATGAGATCTTCATAGGTCCGGCAGATCTCCGCATCGATCCCGAAGATTTCCTTCAGACGCTGACGGATCATGGACGTGAAGACGTTCGAGTCCTCGGCAACAATGATTCGAGCATCCGGAAACTGCTCGCCCGTATACTGCATCCCGGATACGCCCAGATAAGTCATTGTTTGCCCCCTAGCTCCTTGACTTTGAGTAGGCTAAAGCATCGGGACTTGAAGAAACATTAAGCGCGCAAGACCAGCGGCGATGAATTCAACAAAAAAGCGGCCTTTGAGGGCCGCTTTCCCGAATATGGTCAATCAATTCTTGATCAGGCGCGCAAGACGGCATTATCCGGATCAAACGGGCTCTCACCAACGACTGCCGCCTCATAGACTGTGCCAAGAATCTTCACTTTCAGCTGGGTACCGAGGTCAGAGTGAGACGGCTTCAGCATGGCAAGTGCGAGCGATTTTCCGACGCGCCAGCCGTAGCCACCGCTGGTCACGCGCCCTACCAGTTCGCCGGACTGATCGTAGATCGCCTCAGAACCGCGCGCATCGACATCCGTCGTGCCCTTCACCTCCAGAGTGCTGAATACCCACTTCACGCCGTTTTCCTTGTAGGCGACGACAGCGTCCCGGCCTATGAAGCTCTTCTCTGGCTTGATGAAGCGGTCAAGCCCGGATTCATACGCATTGTATTCGATGGAAAGCTCGCGACCCATGTTGCGATAGGACTTCTCGACCGCCATGGAAACCATGGCACGGATACCGAACGGCTTGATGCCGAATTCGGCACCGGCCTCCATCAACTTGTCAAAGATGTAGGCCTGCATCTCGATGGGATGATGCAATTCCCAACCCAATTCACCGACAAAGTTCACGCGTAGCGCATGTGCCGTCGCAACGCCCACGGAGATCTGCTTGCCTGTGAGCCAAGGGAAATCCTTGTTCTCGAGGCTGGTGCGGGTCAGCTTCTTCAACAACTGGCGGGACTTCGGGCCTGCCAGAACCAGAACGCCGTATTTCTGCGTGATCGGCTGAAGAACGACAGAGCCATCCTGCGGAGCAAGACGGTGCAAGAGATCGTGGTCATGCGCCTCCAGGCCGCCGGCAGATACCATGTAGAAGCGTCCTGGTGCCCATTCATAGATCGTGAACTCGGCACGAACTCCGCCCGCAGGCGTCAGGATGTGCGCGAGCGTGATGCGGCCCCGCTTCTTTGGAATGGCGTTGGCGAAGATACTTTCGAGCCAGTTGCGAGCGCCCGGCCCTGAGACTTCGATCTTGGCGAAGGGCGACATATCCAGCACACCGACATTCGTGGTGACATTCTTCACCTCGTTGCCCACATGCTCCCAATAGTTCGACCGGCGGAAAGACCACTTTTCGACGTACCGACCGTCTTCGAGCGGGGCTGCGTAATTGTGGTTGGTGATGACATCCGCGCCGACACCCTTCTCGCTCTCCGGCAGTTCATAACCTTCCGGAGCATACCAGTTTGCGCGTTCCCAGCCGTAGAGCGAACCGAAGACGCCCCCCAGCTTCTTGAGCCGATCGTAGATCGGTGTCGTCTTCAGCGGACGGGCGGCGGCACGCTCCTCATCCGGATAGTGCATGGTGAAGACGTTGGCATAGGCCTCTTCGTTCTTAGCGATAAGATAGCCTTCCGTCGCATAGGGACCGAAACGGCGCGGGTCCACGCCCATTAGATCCACGGTCGGCTCGCCATCCACGATCCACTCGGCCAACTGCCAGCCAGCACCGCCTGCCGCCGTGATACCGAAGGAGTGGCCTTCGTTCAGCCAGAAATTCTTGAGGCCTGGAGCCGGCCCGACAATCGGATTGCCATCGGGCGTGTAGGCGATGGCGCCGTTATAGACCTTCTTGATGCCCACTTCGCCGAAGGCCGGCACACGGGCAATTGCCGTTTCGATGTGCGGCATCAGGCGGTCGAGATCTTCCTGAAACAGTTCGTATTCGCTCTGGTCGGAAGGACCATCGACATAACAGACCGGAGCACCCACCTCGTAAGGTCCGAGGATGAGGCCACCCGCCTCCTCGCGCATATACCAGGCGGAATCGGATTCGCGCAAAACCCCCATTTCCGGCAGGCCTTGCTTGCGCCGCTCCTGGATGGCCGGATGCGGTTCTGTGACAATGTACTGGTGCTCGACCGGAATGACCGGAATGTTGATGCCGACCATCTCACCCGTCTTGCGAGCAAACGAGCCGGTGCAGGAGATGATGTGCTCGGCGGTGATTTCACCCTTGTCGGTCGTCACCTTCCATAGGCCATCCGCCTGCTGCTCGATACCCGTGACGGTCGTGTTGCGGTAGATCGTGGCACCGCGATCACGCGCGCCCTTGGCAAGTGCCTGTGTCAGATCTGCTGGCTGGATGTAGCCGTCGTCCGGATGCTGGATTGCACCGAGCAACCCCTCGGTCTCACAGAGGGGCCATACCTCCTTCACCTGTTCCGGTGTCAGGATGTTGACCTTGACCCCGATCGTTTCGGCAATGCCCGCATAATACATGTACTCGTCCCAGCGATCCTTTGTCCGGGCGAGACGAATGTTGGAGACTTTCGCAAAACCGACATTCATGCCGGTCTCTTCCTGCAGCTCCTCGTAGAAACGGACCGAATACTTGTGCAGCTGGCCGACCGAGTAGGACAGGTTGAACAGAGGCAGCAGACCGGCGGCGTGCCAGGTGGAGCCGGACGTCAGCTCCTTCCGCTCGATGAGAACGACATCGCTCCAGCCCTTCTTTGCCAGATGATAGAGCGTCGAAACGCCGACAACGCCGCCACCGACGACGACTGCCCTCGCATGTGTTTTCATCGAAAAACCCCTCTGATGAGACCCGGACACAAAGCGTATTCTCCGGGCCAAATTGCATGGGCCGACTATGCAATCTGAGGCGCGTCGCCAAACGCCTGTTTACGACATGCGTACGGCTTGCCGCGACGCCTTCAAACTTTCCATTTGTCAGCTTGCAGACGCATCCCCGGCTTCTCGATCGTGCACATCCTTGGGGTCGTACTGCTTTTCTTTTTCCGAGGCTGGCGCTCGCATCGTGTAGAGCGTGCCATGAACGTTGATGTCCTGCTTGGCGTAGGGAATTTCGATCCCCTCGTCTTCGAAGCGTCGCAGGATTTCGGCACGCAGCGCGTTCCTGATATTCATACCATCGCTGATATCAGCGACATGGAAACGCAATTCGAAGTCAAGCGACGAAGCCCCGAAGCGCAAGAACTCCACGTGTGGCTCAGGATTGCGCAGGATCTGCGGTACGGCTCCGGCAAGTTCCAGCAACAGTTCAATGACACGTCGCGGATCCGTTCCATAGGCAACGCCGACGGGAATTTCGGAACGCTGCATGCGGTTGCGGTGCGTCCAGTTACCCACGGCCGCATTAATGAGATCGGAGTTCGGCACGATGATCGATTGCTTACGGAACGTCTCGATCTCGGTTGCGCGAACCGATATGCGCTTTACGATACCTTCGGTCGTGCCAGTAATGATGTGGTCGCCGACCTTGAAGGGGCGTTCGACCAAGAGAATGAGGCCTGACACAAAGTTCGAGACAATGTTCTGGAGACCGAAACCGATACCAACCGAAAGCGCAGAGGCAACAAGCGCAAGGCTCGACAGATCGATCCCGGCGGCGGACACGCCGATCACCACGGCCAGGCCCATGCCGAGATAACCGATACCCGTTTTGACGGAGTTGCGAACCCCGGCATCGACCTGGCTTCGCGCCATCACGTTCCGGTCGATCCAGCGCTGCGCGAACCGCGTCACCAGATAGCCAGCCATGAACAGCAGGACACCGACAAGAATTCCGATCAGTGAGATATTGATGTTGCCGATCGAAATCTGCGTCAACAGACGGATGGCGGCGGCCTTGATGTCCTGTGTCTGGAAACCCCAGGTCAACAGAATGACGGGGACAACGAGAATGACCGAAAAGGCATAGATGCTGAGCCCCGCCACCAGCCCGATCTGGTCGAGCATGATCTCATTGCTCTTGAAACGCGCAGCGACATACTTGCCGACAGAGGTGCTGGCAAAAGCGCCCTGCTTGCCCACAGCCTTGCCCGACAGGATGCCGATGTATCCCGTAGCGACCAATGCGCCTGTGAGCACGATCTGTGTGGAGAAGAAGCGCGCCAGCCCGACATAGCCGGAAAGCGCCGCCAGAAGAAGCGCGATGCCGAGCGCCCTCAGAGCGAGCGGAAACCCTCTGGGCCACGAGCGACCGGGTGCATCGGGATCCTTGTCCTCGGCCAACACCGGCTTGAGGAATGACATCGCCAGCAGGATGACGCCGATGAGGACCGACGCAATCAGGCTCTTGGCGATGGACAGTACGACCGGCGAGTTCAACACTTCGCTGACTTCGGTCAATGCGAAATCAAGCCCATTGATCAAAGCCATCGCGAGGATCAGCCAGAACAGGACTTTGGCACCCCTGTTCGAAACGCGGATAAGTCGCCAGTGCGGATGTTCTGGCCCTAGCACGAGATAGCTCAGGCGGGCAACGAAGACGACCACCCAGATGAAGCCGAGGAACGTGCCGACCAGAGGACGAATATCAGGCCGGAGAACGCCGAAACTGTCCATGAAGAAGAATGTCGACAGCATGAAAGCCGTCAGCGAAAAAGTCTGCAAGACAAGTGACCAGAAGGCAAAGGACAGGCGCGTGATATAGGGCGGATTATCGATCGCCGGATCGCGCTTGACCATCTTTCCCAGCATGCGGTAGCCGCCTGCGAGGAAGAACAGCGCGGCACCGATCGACAGGAAGACGGCGCTTAACAGCTGCAGCTTCTTGAACTTCCAGGCGAAGCTCAGCCAGCTCGCCATCGTTTCCCGAAACGTTTCGACCTCATGCCAGAAGGTGGAGCCCGCATCGGCCAGCATACCCCAGGAGAGATCCGTATGCTTGAGCAGCGCATCGGAAAACAGCCTGCGGCGCTGCTCGGTAATCTTGGCAGAGAGTTCCTTTGCGCCATTCGAGATCTGCCCGAGTTCGCTGGAGAAAGCGGTCAGTTCCCCCCTCTCCGCCGCAAGCCGGTTGCGCTCCTCAGTGACAACCGCCGCTTCCGGTGGTTGCCCTTCCTGCGGCGGCTCTCCCAGTTCCTTCACACGCGCATTGATCTGATCAAGCCGCTGCTTGAGACCACCCAGATGTTCGCTGAGCCGCGCGACAAGATCATCCGCCTGAGCCTTCAGCTCGGCAAGCTGCATGTCATCGACGCCCTGCGCGTTGGAACGCGCCGAAATCGATCCCAGCACTTTCTTCGCTTCGGTGATCGTCGCCTGGGTCTTGGATTGTGGCGCAGCATTCGTGCCAGCAGCGGCCGCGGGTGCTGCTTCGGGCGCGCTTTGTGCCCAGGAGCCGGACGGGCTGCCGACAAGCGCTAGGGTCACTAACGCTACGGCCACGAGGCCCCGGAAAGCGTTTCTGCAAGATCTCTCATTCAGCCGCAATGGTGCAAACCTCGAAAAACAGGATGGCGGAAGCGTTACTGCTCATCGGTAGGAACAGGAACTCGTCTGATTCGCAATGGACCGCTCACAAAGCCAAAGCAACGGGCAGAACTAAGGCACAGACAAACCAGGGAACAAATTCAATCACAAGCCGTTGACCGGCCATCGAACATCGAAATGAGGGTAAGGTCCATGGAAAACGCAGGTATCGGCTGGCTCGCAGCGATCATCATCGGCGGCATCGCCGGTTGGTTGGCAGAACAGTTCATGAAGAGCAATATGGGCGTTCTGATGAACATCCTGCTCGGTATCGTCGGCGCAATTGTTGCCAACGCAATCCTCGGCTTATTCGGCGTCGTGCTTGGTGGCTGGATCGGTTACTTGATCGCAGGCTTCATTGGCGCCTGCATTCTCATCGCCGTTGGCCGTGCCATCAGGCGATAGGCAGCGGCTTGATACTGATCTGACTTGAAGGCCGGGCACAATGTCCGGCCTTTTCCATTGGTGGCTAAAGCATGTCGCGCAAAAGTGTGCAGCGGTTTTGCGACAACGACATGCGATGAAGCAAAGCGATAAAGCGCCAGGTGCGACCCTGAAAGAGCGCGACGCGCTTTAGGGCAATTTCGGGATATCGTCCCAAACGCCACGTTCCAGAGCGAGACCCTCGACTGCGAGATTATGGTCTTCCCGTTGCGGCAATCCTGAAATGGTCACCGCGCCGATACAGCCTACCCCCGATACCCTGATGGGAATGCAGCCACCATGAGGCGCAAAATCTGCAACAGGCAGGCCCCACTTGCTTTCAAGTGTTGCTTGCTGCTGCGCCAGATCAAGACCGATCGCATAGCTTGAACGGTGAAATCTCAAAACAAGATTGCGCTTGCGGCGGATCCAGTGCTCGAAGTCCGGCTTACCGCCCGGCAGGCTGGTGAAGAAGGCCTGCATCCCGTTGATGTGAACATCAATGGCCAGGACATGAGACCGTGCCGAGGCAATGTCTCGCAACCGCGACCCCAGCGACCAGGCGCGCGCGAGATCGAAGCGGTCAAACTCCAGCAGTTTTTCCTGACTGGCGATAATCTCGAGATCGTTTTGTGTCGTCATATGCATGCTCTCCTGTTGCAACGAACAGTAAGGCAGCCACAGACAATTTTCGATGGGATGAAATTGCATTTTTTCTTCGGGTCAAGAATCCCGGATTCTCAGGCGTTTTGACGATCTCCCTCCATTTTTCTGCAAGCTGCATCCAACTTTTTTCAAAAGGGCGCTAGACAAGGTCAAAAGACCTCTTTATACGCCCCCTCACACCAGCGGCGCACACAACACCAAGCGCTGACGGGGATGGGTGATTAGCTCAGTTGGTAGAGCAGCTGACTCTTAATCAGCGGGTCGTAGGTTCGAGCCCTACATCACCCACCAGACATTTCAAACACTTACGCTGATACTGAATTGGTTGGTTTCCTACTAGCGGGAAACCTTTGCGACTTCGCTTTGCGTTCTCGCTCCACGAAGAACACGCAGTCCCTTCATAGGTCTGGCTTATTTTTCCATACCCCGTTTGACACGCAGCTTACATGCATGCTCGACCCGTTGTGGACTACAGGAAGAGCCTGATGTGTCTCGGAGTCAACTTTATTGCGACTGCTGAAAACAAAAAGCGCACGGCAGCCTGACAGGTCTGCTTTCATGCGCTTTCGTCGATGCTCAAAGAGCAGCGTGTATTGAGGCTTAAGCGCGGGCGTCCACTGCGGCCTGGTCAACCTCTTCCAGGAACAGGCGCTGCAACTCCGTCTGCACAGCATTCATGAAAAGACCCGCTTGATGGGAAACCTCTTCCGCAGAGGTGCCGAGCCGCGAGAGACGGGCAGAGAAATCGGCCATCTGGCTGCGCCAGTAGCGATTGGCTTCCTCGCCATGAAGGTTCAGCAGAACCTGAGCACAACGCCGTATATCCGCCATCCGCCGGTCGGCGGGAAAATGTGCAAGCGTCATGACCTCTCCTGTACGCGAAACGCCCGAATCAACTGAATTACCTGCACACAATCGCCTGAAGTGGTTCTCAAATTCTAAACACGGTCACCTCATTTGAAGTGATGTATCGCTGCGGGACGCTTAGCCGCGCCGAGTTGACCTCACGTGACGTCAACACCAGGGCTTGGAGGTTTCCGTTACGCGATGCACAACCCCTTCCCTCACGAGTTGTTGACCGATCGATGAACCGTTGCGCATGACGACACGCAATTGTCGTCCGGCGCCATCTTCGTTCTTGTTCGGCCAGTCCGTCAGTTCGAACGGCCCGGCATTCAAGAGGTCACGCAGCCGAACCTTGGCAGCGAAACCCTTGGAGCGCTCCTGCGGGCAAGCCGCATCTTCCGTGCGCGGCGCCGACACATCCGCCAGCCGGATCTGCTGCTTGCGGAACCAGAAGGTGGCGCCATCGACAACGCAGTTATCAAGGCCGGAGGTGCCACAAAAATAGAAGGTTCCGCTGAAGCTTTTGCCGACCAGATCGGCCGGCACGACCTTTGCCAGTTCGCCTGCTGGCTTTACGGTCGGCGCTGGAATATTGGCTGGCGGGATCGGTCCACTGGCATCCTTGCCAGATGAGTTCGCAGGCGCACTTGCAGGCTTCAAGTTCCAGGACGCCGGAAGCCAGCGCCGGACCGTCTGCATGTTTTCGGAGACGGCGATCCCGCCACCGACCACCGCCAGCGCCGCGACCCAAGGCCACAAGGCACCACGCGCTTTGGAGCCGGTACTGGATTTGCGACGCTTGCGGCGTGCCTTGCCTGATGCAGCGGCCATGGTTTGCACCTCACAACTTGAAACATGTGCCTCGGACCATAGCGAAACAGGTCTCACGGTTTCGTTAAGGGCGTCTTTACCCTGTTCCCGGCCGTGGCCGAAACCGCAATCGGAACTGCGCCATCCACAGCTTGTTCGGCGGCCAATGATGGATCGAGTGAAAGGGCGCACGCCCAAGACCCGCCATCCAGTGCGGCCTGAGGCGTGCACTGATGTTGCTGTCCGTTGCCAAAAATCCCAAGGAACAAGCCGGAAGCCGCAACGTTAGGCCCCCAGTCAATACGGTAGGCGGCACCATGCAATTGAATACGGCATCCTCTTCCCAGTCTCTTCAGGCTCAGACTGAAACCTCGGCACACAAGGGTCCTTCGAGGATTTACTATGTCCACCCCTTGGCGCTCCACGGTCTGGATCAGTGGCGGGAAATATTCGCTCATGCCGCCGAGCTGGGATTTGATACCGTACTTTCGGCACCGCTCTCCCAACGAGCCCAGAGCGGCAGTGTTTTTGTATCCAGTGACCTGGACGCTGCTGACGGCCTACTGGGGCTGCCAACGGATCTGAAGCAGGCAGTGAGCGAACTGACAAGCATGGCGCGCGCGGAAGGCCTGCGTTTCATGATGGATATCGTGCCAGACCGTATCGCTGCCCCGTTCAGCGAGGCTGCCCCCGTCTCGGATCCACGCCTGTCTCCGCTGACAGCCGGCGGACAATCGATCTCCTCACTGGCAGCAGACGCGCAGGAACAGCACATTCGGCGCTGGGAAGATCGGATTGGTGCCCTCGTGGAAAGCGGAATCTCAGGATTCCGCTGCCTCGGCCTGAACCGCCTCCCTCTATCGGTATGGAACCGACTGACGGTGGCTGGCGAAAACGCCGATTTTCTCGCATGGACGCCCGGAACTGATTTTGCACTGCGTCAGCAGCTTGCGGACGAAAAGTTTGCGGGCTGCTTTTCATCGTTCGCATGGTGGGATCTTCAAGAGCGCTGGTTTCTTGAGGAGTATGCCCTTCAGCGGACCCTCGGTGCTCAGATTGCCTTTCCCGAGGCACCCTATGGCAAACGCGTAGCGCACGGCATCGATAGTGTCGAAATCCGCCTGCGCCGCGCGAGGCTTCGTCTTTCGCTTGCTGAGACCATTGGCCAAGGACTGATGATCCCCATGGGTTTCGAATTCGGAGACCCCGTGCCTCTGGATCCGACCTATGGTTCAGGTCAAGGTTTGCGGCGGCTCAAAGCGGCTTCCAGTTATGACTTGCGAAGCGACATTCGTGATGCAAATCAGATGCTTGAACAGCGGAAACCAGCTCCAGCACCCTACCTGCATCTCGTTTCAACCGGCAAAAGCCAGACGCTGGCCCTCCTCCAGTCGGATCAGGAAGATCTTCGCGTCTCGAGCCGCGTCAGCGTCATGCTGGCGAACACCGATTTCCGCCGCCCGGCAAAGGCACCGCTTGGCGCCGTTCAGGAAGCAGCTTCAGGCTTCCTGCCGCTCCGAGACGCAAGCAATTCGACCATCGAGGCGGCGCAGCTGAAACTGCTGAAGCCCGCTGAGCTTCGCATTCTGGAAGGACACACATCGCAATCGATAACGGGTGTCCTGAACGTTGCAGAGGCTGCCGAGGCGGCACGAAGCCCGCGCCTTGCGATCGAAAACATCACGCCGACGGTGGATGGAGGTCGGTTCCCCATCAAGCGCATTGCGGGCGAGACCATCACCGTCGAAGCCGATCTCTTCGGCGATGGGCATGACCCGATCTCTGCTGCGCTTTTCTGGCGTGCCGCCGATGAAGAAAGCTGGACAGAGGTTCCCATGCGCCTCGTCCTTAACGACCGTTGGCAGGCAGAGTTCGCCCCGCAGCGCATGGGCCGGCATGAATTCGCGGTTGAGACTTGGAGAAACCCGTTTCAGATCTTCCGGTATGAGTTCGGCAAAAAGCACGAAGCGCGGCTGGATCTGAAGCTCGAAATTCAGGAGGGAATACTTCTGGTGAAATCGGCCCGGGACCGCGCGGAGGGTAGCTTGCGGCAGGATCTGGAAGATGTGGCAGCCAAGCTGAACGAAGGGAATGAACAGGTCCGGACTTCCATTCTACTGGCACCTGACACTGCTGAACTGATGGCAAAGGCAGATAGCCGGCCTCACCGTATTCGCTCTGTGCCGATGCCTGTAGAGGTGGAACGGAAAGGCGCAGCGTTCGCGAGCTGGTATCAGATCTTCCCCCGCTCACAGAGTGGAGATCCCAATCGCCACGGCACATTCGACGACGTGATCAAGCGTCTGCCTGCCATCCGGGACATGGGCTTCGACGTTCTTTATTTTCCGCCCATTCACCCGATCGGAAAGACCAACCGCAAAGGGCGGAATAACTCGCTGATCGCGGGACCGAACGACCCCGGCAGCCCTTACGGCATCGGCTCGGAGGCTGGTGGTCATGATGCGATCCACCCGGAACTCGGTACCTTCGAGGACTTTCGACGGTTGGTGGAGGAAGCCAGGCGTCATGGTCTGGAAATCGCGCTTGATCTGGCCATTCAGGCCTCCCCCGACCACCCTTGGCTGAAGGAGCATCCAGGCTGGTTCGACTGGCGGCCGGACGGCACCGTGCGCTATGCCGAGAACCCGCCGAAGAAGTACGAGGACATCGTCAATGTCGATTTCTACGCAAAGGACGCGGTGCCGGGCCTGTGGATCGAACTGCGCGATGTCGTGCAGAAGTGGGTTGATCAGGGCGTCAAGCTGTTCCGCGTCGATAACCCACACACAAAGCCCTTTCCCTTCTGGGAATGGCTGATCGCCGATATTCGCAACCGGCACCCAGACGTCATCTTCCTGTCGGAGGCGTTTACGCGCCCCAAGGTCATGTACCGGCTGGCGAAGGTCGGCTTCTCACAGTCCTACACCTACTTCACCTGGCGCAACACGAAGTGGGAGCTGGAGACCTACATGCGCGAGATTACGACGGAAGCGCCAAAGGATTTCTTCCGCCCCCACTTCTTCGTCAACACGCATGATATCAATCCGGACTTTCTGCAGAACGCCCCGCGTCCTGCCTATCTCATCCGTGCGGCGCTGGCTGCGACTCTCTCAGGTCTCTGGGGCGTCTATAACGGGTTCGAGCTTTGCGAAGGCCGCCCCGACGTAAAACGCAAGGAGTATGCGGATTCGGAGAAATACGAGATCCGCGCCTGGGATTACGATCGACCCGGCAACATTAAAGGCGAGATCGCACTGCTGAACCGCATCCGTCGCGAAAACCCGGCTCTGCATTCCCATCTCGGCCTACGCCAGCTGATCGCGTTCAACGACAACATCATCTTCTATGAGAAGTCGAACCCGTCCCGAGACAACGTCCTGCTGATTGGGGTGAGCCTCGATCCACACCATGCGCAGGAGGCAGATGTAGAGATACCGCTTTGGGCATGGAACCTACCGGACCATGGCACGCTTAACCTGGAAGATCTGATCGGCGGTCAGAAATTTTCGCTGACCGGTAAGTGGCAACGTCTGCGGCTGGAGCCGCATTTGCCCTTCTCGATCTGGCGCGTGCGATAGGAACAGGGAGCGTAACCGTGGACATGATGCAGACCCCCCATGGACAGCAGTCCGACCAGAACCTGCTCTGGTACAAGGATTCCATTATCTATCAATTGCACGTCAAATCCTTCTACGACAGCAATGGCGACGGGATCGGGGATTTTCGCGGCCTGACCGAAAAGATCGATCACATCGCATCACTCGGCGCGACAGCGATCTGGCTCCTGCCCTTTTTCCCGTCACCGCGTCGCGACGATGGTTATGACATTGCCGATTATGGAGAAGTCAGCCCGGACTACGGCACGATGGATGACTTCCGCGAATTCGTGGCGGCTGCCCACAGCCGCAACATCCGCGTCATTATCGAGCTCGTTATCAACCACACGTCAGATCAGCATCCATGGTTCCAGCGCGCACGAAACGCTCCGGAGGGTTCGCCGGAACGCGATTTCTACGTCTGGTCAGATACGGATCAGAAGTTTCCCGAAACCCGCATCATCTTCCTTGATACCGAGAAATCCAACTGGACCTGGGATCCCGTGGCGGGCGCCTACTACTGGCATCGGTTCTACTCGCATCAGCCGGATCTGAACTTCGACAATCCGCAGGTTCTGGAAGAGCTGCTGAATGTCATGCGCTTCTGGTTGGAAACCGGCATCGACGGTTTCCGTCTTGATGCGATTCCCTATCTCGTTGAACGCGAAGGCACGATCAACGAGAACCTGCCCGAGACGCACGACATCCTGAAGAAGATCCGCGCTGCACTCGATGCGACGCATCCGGGAAAGATGTTGCTGGCGGAGGCGAACCAGTGGCCGGAGGATACGAGCGAATATTTCGGTGAGGGTGACGAGTGCCACATGGCGTTTCACTTCCCGCTGATGCCGCGCATGTATATGGCGATCGCGAAGGAAGACCGCTTTCCGATCACCGATATCATGCGGCAGACTCCAGAAATCCCGGAAAACTGCCAATGGGCCATCTTCCTGCGCAACCATGATGAGTTGACGCTCGAAATGGTGACGGACGAGGAGCGCGACTATCTCTGGAATACGTATGCGGCAGACCGCCGCGCCCGCATCAATCTCGGCATTCGCCGCCGTCTTGCTCCCCTGATGGAGCGGGACCGGCGCCGCGTCGAACTGATGAACGGGTTGCTGCTCTCCATGCCGGGAACGCCAGTGCTCTACTATGGCGATGAGATCGGCATGGGCGACAATATCTATCTCGGCGATCGTGATGGCGTGCGCACGCCGATGCAGTGGTCACCGGATCGAAATGGTGGCTTCTCGCGCGCGGACCCGGCACGGCTTGTGCTCCCCCCGGTCATGGACCCGCTTTACGGCTACGAAGCGCTGAACGTCGAAGCGCAGAGCGTGGACCAGCATTCGCTGTTGAACTGGACCCGCCGCATGTTGGCTCTGCGCGGTCGCCATCCGGCTTTCGGTCGTGGTTCCTTGCGCTTCCTTACCCCCGGCAATCGCAAGATCCTTGCCTATCTGCGCGAATACAATGGCGAGACAATTCTCTGCGTCGCCAATCTTTCTCGCCTTCCGCAGGCCGTGGAACTGGATCTGGCCGAATTCGAGGGGCGAGTACCCATTGAACTCACGGGCATGTCGCCCTTCCCGCCCATCGGTCAGCTGACATATCTTCTGACGCTCCCGCCGTTTTCCTTCTACTGGTTCCAGTTGGTAGCAGAAGCAGACGGTCCTGCCTGGCGTACAGAGCCGCCGCAGCAGATGCCAGACCTTCAAACGCTGGTTATCCGCCGCGACCTGACGGAACTGGTTGACGAGCCCCGGCTTTCGGAAAGCCTCTCGCGCTCGATTCTGCCGGAATATCTGGCAAAGCGCCGCTGGTTTGGCTCGAAGGGTGAAAGGCTGAAGCAGGCGCGTCTCGTCGCCGCGACGCCTATGGGCACCACACACAATATTCTGCTGGGAGAATTGGAAGCCGAACTGGAAGGTCACACGGAGACCTATCTGGTTCCGCTCACGCCCGTCTGGGACGATCTTCAGCCATCAGCACTGTCACAGCAGCTTGCACTGGCGCGCATACGTCAGGGGCGGCGCGTCGGTTTCCTGACGGATGGTTTTAGCGTCGAAGCAATGGCGCGAGGCGTCCTTCGTGGCTTGTGCGAGCGCTCCACAATCTCGGGAAGAACTGGAACGCTGGAATTCATCGGCACGGATCAACTCGATTGCATGAGCATTTCGGACGATCTGCCCGTGCGATGGCTGTCGGCCGAGCAATCCAACAGCAGCCTCATCATCGCAGACATGGCCATGCTGAAGCTTATCCGACACATATCGCCCGGCATCCACCCGGAAGCGGAGATGACCCGATACCTGACACAGGTCGGTTACAAGAACACCGCGCCGCTGCTGGGAGAAGTTGTTCGCACCTCGCCGGATGGCGAACGTTTCACGCTGATGATCGTGCAAGGCGCCATCCGCAATCAGGGCGACGCCTGGACATGGATGCTGACCAACCTTCGCCGCGTCCTGGACGACATTGCCATAAGCCAGCCGGACGCAGATGCGCAGGCAGATCTCACGCGTCCATTGATCAATTTTACCGCGACACTTGGCCTGCGTCTGGGGGAGCTTCACGCCGCTCTGGCACAGGACACAGACGACGAAAACTTCGTTCCTCTGCCCGCGCTCGAGGAAAACTGCGACATCTGGCGCGACAGCGCAGTCGGCCAGATCGAGAGGGCGCTTGCCATTCTCGAAGAGGACGTAGACCAATTGGAGCCCGACGTCGCTGCCATGGTACGCCCTCTCTTGGCTGAACGGCAGCATCTGCTGGATCTGGCACATCAACTTTCGCGCTCGGCCGAAGGTGCCATGATGATTCGCAATCACGGTGACTTCCACCTGGGTCAGGTTCTCGTTGCCGAGGATGATGCCTACATCATCGACTTCGAGGGCGAACCGGCCCGAAGCCTCGCGCATCGCCGCGCAAAGACGATTCCCTTGCGTGACGTGGGAGGCCTGCTGCGCTCGCTCAGCTATCTCGCGGCGACGGCGGAACTGGAAACCGAAGCCGTGGCCGAGACCCACACGCCAGAGCGCGGCGAAGTTATCCGCCGCTTTGTGGAAGAAGCCGAGCAGCGCTTCCTGGATCAGTATCTGCAGGCAATCGGCAATTCGAAGAACCTCCAGTTCGATCCGGTGAAGCGCCAGCAGATGCTTGATCTCTACCTCCTGGAGAAGGCGGCATACGAGATCGCCTACGAGGCCCGCAACCGCCCCAAATGGTTGCCCATCCCGCTCCGCGGCTTCGCGGCCATCGTTGAAAGATTGTCAGAAAGATCAGCATGAACATCGAACGCTCCGAATTGACAGCCGGTCTTGACCCCTATGCCGTCGAGGCCTTGATAGCCGGACAACATGGCGACCCGTTTTCCATTCTCGGGCCGCATGATGGGTCCGGTGCGCGGATCGTTCGCACCTTTTTCCCGGGCGCCGAGGGCGTGGATCTGGTGGAGACGGCCGGCGGTCGCGTGCTGGCCAGGATGCACCTCATCCATCCCGCGGGTCTCTTCGCAGGTTCGGTTCCTGTCGGGGCCGCCTATGCGCTCAATATACATTGGCCAGAGGCCGATCAGACAATAGAAGATCCCTACGCCTTTCCTCTGCTGCTGGGTGAGCTTGATCTCCATCTCATCTCTCAGGGGACTCATTACGCCTTGGGCCGCACTCTCGGGGCGGTCGCTATGGAAGTGGATGGCATATCCGGCGTTCGCTTCTCGGTCTGGGCGCCCAATGCGAGACGGGTATCCGTTGTAGGCGACTTCAACTCCTGGGATGGCCGACGCAACCCCATGCGCCTGCGCCGTGAGGCAGGCATCTGGGAGCTGTTCATACCGAGGATTGGCCCCGGTGATCGCTACAAGTTCGAGATTGTCGATCAAAATGGCAATCTCCTTCCGCAGAAGGCCGACCCGGTTGCACGCGCCAGCGAAGCGGCGCCCGCAACCGCATCCATCGTGGCCTCCAGCACGCCGTTCCAGTGGTCGGACGACAACTGGATGCGAACCGCAGCTGAGCGCCGTTCTGGCGAAGGGGCAATGTCTGTCTACGAAGTCCATCTTGGTTCGTGGGTACGTATCCCGGAAGAAGGCAACCGCTGGCTCGACTGGATAGAACTCAGCCAGAGACTGGTGCCCTATGTGGCAGACCTTGGTTTCACACACATTGAACTGCTGCCAATCATGGAGCATCCCTTCGGCGGATCATGGGGCTACCAGCCACTCGGTCTTTTCGCTCCGACCGGGCGATACGGTACACCCGAAGATCTCGCCTATTTCGTCGACCGCTGCCACGCTCATGGTATCGGTGTCATTCTGGATTGGGTACCTGCGCACTTTCCCACGGATGTCTGGGGTTTGGCACGCTTCGACGGAACCGCGCTCTATGAGCATGAAGATCCTCGGGAAGGCTTCCACAAGGACTGGAATACGCTGATCTACAATCTCGGGCGCAATGAGGTGAAGGGTTTCCTGATTGCCAGCGCCATGGAGTGGCTGGAGCACTTCCACATCGATGCCCTGCGCGTCGATGCCGTCGCCTCGATGTTGTATCGAGATTACTCGCGAGACGCCGGGGAATGGATTCCGAACAAATACGGCGGACGGGAGAACCTTGAATCGGTCGAGTTCTTCAAGCATCTCAACAGCATCATCCATCAACGATGCCCGCATGCGTTCACCGTGGCTGAGGAATCAACTGCCTGGCCCGGCGTGACCCGCCCGGTGGAAGAAGGCGGCCTCGGCTTCGATTTCAAGTGGAACATGGGCTGGATGCACGACACGCTGCATTACATGCAGAACGAACCCATCTACAGAAAATATCATCACGGGATGATGACCTTCGGCATGGTCTACGCCTATTCGGAGCGTTTCATGTTGCCGATTTCCCATGATGAGGTGGTTCATGGCAAAGGCTCTCTGCTCCGAAAGATGCCGGGCGACGACTGGCAAAAAATGGCAAACCTCCGCGCCTATCTCGGCTTCATGTGGGCACATCCCGGCAAAAAGCTGCTGTTTATGGGCAGTGAAATCGGCCAGAAAACCGAATGGAATCATGATGGCTCCGTAGTCTGGGATCTTCTGGATGATCCGCAGCACGCCGGGCTTCAGCGCCTCGTCAGGGACCTCAACACGATCTACCGCGACAACCCGGCTCTCCAATTCGGCGATCTGCATTCGGAGGGTTTTGACTGGATCGTTGGAGATGATGCCGAGAACTCGATTCTCGCAATGCTACGGAAAGACGGGAGCGATGACGGCAAAGTGCTGGCTATCTCAAACTTTACGCCCGTTCCACGCAGTTCTTACCGGGTCGGCGTACCCGCTGCAGGGTGCTGGAGAGAAATCCTCAACAGTGATGCCGCCGTCTACGGCGGCAGCAATCATGGTAATATTGAGGTCTGGAGCGAGCCTATGCCCAGCCACGGCCATCAACAATCGCTGCTTTTGACAATTCCACCGCTGGCTACAATATTCCTAAAACTTCAGCAGGAAGTACCAGCCTAACCATAGTCTCTGGCATCTGCGGCCGCTAATTCAGATCACGACAACGACGGCAGCAAAGTTACTTGCTGTCGTCCCTTTTTTTGTTATCCGCTTCGGCAAATGACGGCGCAGACACGTCTTCGCACAGCCATTCGGCGTTAAAGCGCAAACTGCTTTCGAGGACGGACGAACCACTTTCCTCACGCACGACGAGCGACAGATGGAAATGACTTCTGTCGCGAATTTCGTCACGCGCAACATCGACGAGGATGCGCGACGCCTCTCTGACCGCCGCGCGGCAGGACGGAAGCTCCAGTTCAACGTCTTCCGTCTCCTGGCCCGCCTCATCGCGAAATCTGAAGCAAAATCGAGTCATGTTCGTGCCTTTATCTCCATAAGACCAAATCACCAGACCGCTCCGATTGTTCCGCATTTCAGCAAATGGCGCGGGAACATGAACTCATTGATTCGTCTAGGCTTTGTCTAACGAATGACAAAGCTTGATCTTGATAAATCACACTTGTGATTGGTTAACAGGTTCCATAGAAGCACGCACTGCGACGCCGATGTGTCTGCCCGATTCGGTCTCGGACTGGGCAGCAGGCGTCTGGAAGGAATGGGAGAGCCAGTGAGCATCCATACGGATGCTCGGCGCTCTGTAGGATACGCGAATGAATCTCGAATCAATCCTCGACTGTCAGGAACGCGGCTCACGGGCTCGCATCCTCGGGTCTCACCAGTCAGAAAACCCCTACAAATCCAATCGAAATCCCGGTGAACAGGGCGAAGAGACTACTCTTCTTCAAGAAGCCTGGGAGTTCGGTTGGTTGATCGAAGACTGTATGCGCCGGATTGGGACAGGCTTTTACCTTTCCTTAAGAAACCAGTCAGCTTTGGCTGCGGGAAAGTTAATCGATACTTGAGAAGCGTCAAACCGAGACGCTATCAAGGCGAAGCCGACATGACGTCGGTCAGGGGCTCGCGGACCCCCTACTCATCATGAGTTGGTGAGCCCCGTTCTTCGGTCCGCACTTTCTTCCAATTTATTCGAATAAGATCAGCTCGCATAGGCGCGAATGTGCCGACATTGACCTCACCGTTGGCTGCATGCGCGGTTGCTGGCAGAACCAACTGCAGGCTTCTGCGACAAGTACTGCCACATTGATCGTGAGCGAGAACCCAAAACGAAAAATCCCCGGCGTTGCCACCGGGGACTGTTCAAATTCTAAACTTGCGAGGCGCGGATTACTCTGCGTCGCCTTCGGCAGCCTTCTTCTTGGCAGCGGCCTTCTTCTTCGGAGCCGGAGCTTCTTCGCCCTCAGCGCCTTCAGAAGCCTCAGCCTTGGCAGCCTTCTTCTTCGGAGCAGCCTTTTTCTTGTCGGCCTTGGAAGCGCCTTCAGCGTCTTCTTCGTCGTCAGCCAGAAGCTCTTCCTTGGAAACGGTCTTGTCCGTTACGTCGATCTCGCTCAGGAGCTGGTCGATGACCTTTTCTTCGAAGATCGGAGCGCGGAGCGAAGCAGCTGCACCCGGCGTGTTGCGGAAGTAATCGAGGATTTCGCGCTGCTGGCCAGGGAACTGCTGAAGCTGTGCGTAAAGCGCGCGCTGCATTTCCTCTTCGGTCACTTCAACGCCAGCCTTTTCGCCCAGTTCGGAGAGAACCAGACCCAGACGGACGCGGCGCTCGGCAAGCTTGCGGTATTCTTCACGAGCTTCCTCTTCCGTCGTGTCTTCGTCGGCGAAGGTCTTGCCCGACTGAGCCAGATCGGTGTTGATCTGACGCCAGATGTTTTCGAACTCGGCATCAACCAGCGAAGCAGGTGTTTCGAACTTGTACTGTTCGTCCAGCTGGTCGAGGATCTGACGCTTGACCTTCTGGCGCGTTACGTTGCCGTACTGGCCTTCTATCTGGCCGCGAACGATTTCCTTGAGCTTTTCAAGGGATTCGACGCCCAGCTTGGAAGCGAGTTCATCGTTGAGCTCGATAGCCGACGGAGCAGCAACTTCCTTCACGGTGATGTCGAAGGTTGCTTCCTTGCCAGCAAGGTTGGCAGCCGGATATTCCGACGGGAAGGTGACCGTGATGGTCTTTTCATCGCCGGCCTTGACGCCAACCAGCTGGTCTTCGAAGCCCGGGATGAACCGGTTGGAACCGAGAACCAGATCAGCATCTTCGGCAGCGCCACCGTCGAATGCGACGCCGTCGACCTTGCCGAGGTAGTTCATGGTTACTCGATCGCCGTTCTCAGCAGCACCGTCCTTCTTTTCAAAGGAGCGAGCGCTTTCGGCAATCTTCTCGATCTGTTCGTTGACTTCGTCTTCCGAAACTTCGACCACTTCGCGCGTGACCTTGATACCCTTGGTCGGCTGAAGTTCGATCGGCGGAATGATTTCGTAGGAAAGCGTGAATTCCAGGTCGGCCTCAGCGGAGAGGATCTTCTCGGCTTCTGCCTCGTCCTCAGTCATCTTGATGCTTGGCTGGGTCGCAGACTTTTCGCCGCGCTCGGAAAGAATCGCGCTGGGACGGTCGCGAACGATCTCGTTGACCAGCTCGGCCATGATCGACTTGCCGTACATCTTCTTCAGGTGAGCAACCGGCACCTTGCCCGGACGGAAGCCGTTGATACGAACCTTGTCCTTGGCATCAGCCAGGCGCTCGTTCATCTGCTGTTCCATGTCCTTGGCCGGGATCACGACCTTGATTTCGCGCTTCAGCCCTTCAGCGAGCGTTTCGATAACCTGCATTGTCATACCTTCATATTCATGCGGCGGTGCTCACACTGCCGTGGTTTCATGAGCACGACGCCGGTCTCGCCGGTCGTGGCTT
Organism: Rhizobium sp. Root149; assembly: GCF_001427345.1. NCBI lineage: Bacteria > Pseudomonadati > Pseudomonadota > Alphaproteobacteria > Hyphomicrobiales > Rhizobiaceae > Rhizobium > Rhizobium sp. Root149. The sequence continues at coordinate 381,944 of NZ_LMGD01000012.1, read as the reverse complement.
TTATGCAATCTCGTTGCGCTGGGGTCTCATGCGCCGGCAAGCCAACGAGCTTCCGGCGACAGACTGCGCGATCTTTTTGGTGCGGGTAGAGAGACTTGAACTCCCACGCCTTGCGGCACCAGAACCTAAATCTGGCGTGTCTACCAATTTCACCATACCCGCGCCCCAAAACCGCGTCGAAAATCCTCGCAGAGGCCTTCCGGAGCGCGCGTCTCTATAACAACGGTTTTTCTGCCACGCAAAGGAAAAATGACAGAGATCGCGGTGATCGCACCAAACCCCCAGATTTGGACGGTTTCTCTCTGCTAGAGCATCAGGAGGCCCGCATTCCCGGGAATTCAGCCTGCCATGCATCTGAGGCATGCCTTCTATACGCATATCGCACTGCACAATCCATCAGCCTCGGCGTATAAGATTGTTCAACAACGGGCCTTGAGCCCAAGTGCTTCGACTGATGGCTCCTCCTCCCATGCGATCGTCGAAATGGCCTGGCGACCTCCTCCTCCCATTCGCCGGCCAACCCCAATGACGCCCGCCGGTCCTCCTCCCCCGGCGGGCGTTATGCGTTTCAGAGCATCCAAACTGCACCCGCTCAGGCAATTTGCCCACCTATTCGCCATAAATCCTAACAAATTTGTCGGAGACATGCGTTTTGCGCATGGGTGGCATACGAAGCGAGCGCTGTTCTTATTTGCACTGCAGCATATACTGCACTTAATCGATTGAGAGGCGATCAACCGCCTCACCCAAGCACGAAGGATAAGAACATGAACATCGCACGCTCGCTGAACAACTGGCGCAAGTATCGTCAGACCGTAACCGAACTCGGCCGCATGTCGGACCGCGAACTGACTGACCTCGGCATTGGCCGCTCGGACATCCGTCGCGTTGCCCGCAACGCTGTTGGTATCTAAGACTTCGGGCCTATCCGGCCACAGCGTTCTGGCACTCGCCACTCTACAAATAGCCTCCCGGAAGGGGGGCTTTTTTTATGGGCAGAGCGCGGCGCCGCCTGTCATTTCACTGCTCATTAAAACAGCGTAGATGCAAAATTCAGCATCGCAGTGCACAAATGCATAGCAGTCGCCTGCTTTTTGCACTGCAATGTACGAATGAGAGAATGTATAAGAGATCCATAGCCAAGGCGAACAGCGCCAGGCCAAACCAAAGCTAAGGATCACGACAATGAACCCGATTCGCCTCGCAAAGAGCTGGATCAGCTACCGCCGCACAATGAACGAACTGAGCGGCCTTTCTTCTCAGGCTCTCTCTGACATTGGTCTGACACGCTACGATATCCGCAACGTCGCTTCGCGCTCGTTCCGTTAATTGGAATGCGCCCTTCGGCATGATGCCGTTGGAGCTTGATATTGCTGGTGATGCATGGCCCCCTGGCACACGCTCTGGGGGCTTTTTGCTGCCCGGTTGATGGGCTTGAGAGGCGATGAGGGACCCTCACCGCCTTCGGACATTAATGACCGGCAATTTCCGTTCGATCGACCAGCTTCAGCGTGTGGTCCGGCTGAACGACAAAGGTCTCGGCATACTTCTCCCCGCCGTCACGAACGGTCTGCGCAACCGTTGTGCCAACCATATTGATACTGAGGCGACCTTCGCTTGCATGGCTGAGATCGGCGGCAAAGGCCAGCGTGCTGACACCGATGACGAACGCGAAACCGGCAGCGATAATCTTCTTCATGATCCGTTACTCCTTTCGAAGTCGGGGCACCCTGAACGGCCCCCGGCAGGCAGCGCAAATGCGTTTGCCTGCTACTGATCTGGTTCGATCACGACGGCAAAACAACGGCAGACACGTTCACCTTTGCGTGCTTTGCCAGGTTGCGCTTCAGTGAGCGCGTGGCGATGGCCTTTTGTTTAAAAAGTCTATCTCCGCCGCAAAAACGGATCCTCACAAGCGCTGGCCATTGATGCCTCGTATTCGGAAATCAGACGGCTGCACAGTTCGGACACGGATGGAATATCATCGATTGAGGCAACACCCTGCCCCGCAGACCAGACATTCTTCCAGGCCTTGGCTTCGTTTGCCATGTCCATGGGGCCATGCGACACGAGATTGCTTGGATCGAGACCAGCTGCAACTATGCTCTGGCGCAGGAAATTGGCGTTCACGCCGGAAATTGCATCCGTGTAGATGATATCGCCAGCTGCGGCATTCCGGGTCATGACCTTCTGGTCGTCGCTGACCATCGATTCTTTGGTCACCAGGAAGCGCGTCCCGAGGTAAGCGAGATCTGCACCCATCAGGCGAGCAGCAGCAATCTGCGCACCGGTGCTCATGGCGCCAGAAAGCAGGATGGTGCCGGAAAAGAACGAGCGGATCTCGGGGATCAATGCGAATGGGCTCATCGTGCCCGCGTGCCCGCCCGCCCCTGCACAGACAGCGATAATGCCATCGACACCGGCTTCCGCAGCTTTTTCCGCATGCCTGCGATTGATCACGTCATGAAACACAAGCCCGCCATAGGAGTGGACGGCATTGACGACATCCGGCACCGCGCCGAGCGATGTGATGACCACGGGAACTTTGTGCTCCACCACAGCGCGCAGATCGGCTTCGATCCGCGGATTTGAGCGATGGACAATGAGGTTGACACCAAACGGAGCCGCATGCGGCGCATCAGCAAGTCTGGTCCGGATCTCGTCAAGCCAGGCGACGAACCCTTCGGTCGTGCGCTGGTTCAGCGCGGGAAACGTTCCCAGCAGTCCGGCCTTGCAGGTTTCAACAACAAGATCGGGACCCGAAGCCAGAAACATGGGTGCGGCGACGGCGGGCAAACGTAGGTCGCGAAGTTGCGCAGGAATTGGCATCGGTCCTCCCAAGATCGATTTTTTCGATGCGCATGTTATAAACCGCAGTTTACGTAAACGGCAATAGGGATGCGACGCTGCCTGTCTTCGCGGGCACATTGCGAACTGCAAAGGCTGATCAGACCAGTCTACGCTCACCCATCTTGAACCAGGCTTTGGCAATCTTGCCGTCCTGAACTTCGTAGATGCAGATGACCTCGACCTGACCCTTGCCCTCGGGGAAATTGCGGGTCACCAATTCATGGTCGACGACAGTATTCCCCATCACCATGCGCGACAGGAGTTCACCGTGCAGGTCCGGCTCCAGGAAGCGCTCGATGTGCCGCTTGCGGATGTCTGCTTGCCCCACGCACAAAGTGTCATTCGGAAACGCAAGATAGTGGCAGTCATCTGACCACCAGCGCATGAACTCATCGATATCTTTGCGGTTATAGGCATTGAGTTGCGACGAAATAACCTCTTCTGCACCCGGAATAGATGGCATGCCTGCTCCTCAATCTTCTGAAACGAAGGGTCATCTTCGTTTCCAGTTTTAAAGGTCAGGAATAGTCTGGGATGGTGGCAGGGTCTACTCTGTCACGATGCAGAGTCACCTCCGCGTGGTCGTATCGGCAAAATTTTCAAGACAAAAAAATAGCCCGCTGCTGGTACAGCGAGCCAACATTTGACACCGGCGCCTCAGTGGCCGCGCGCTGCGGCCACCATTTCACGAAGCTGGTCTTCACTGCGAACACCCTGCCGATAAAGCTCGATGGTGATTGCTGCGAGACGATTGGTCTCCTCCTGATCATCGAGCGGGCAAATCTCGGCTTTCAAACGCTCGAAAACCTGCTGGCACTTCGCCAGATCCTCCGAGTTCAAAGGCTCCTGATTCCGCCTCGTTTCACTCCTGATCATTAACTTCTCCTGCACTGCATGTGATAAGACCACTGTGGCGGCACGCACGGGCTCGCCTACAACATTCCTGTTCAGTGATCTTTGATATGGATCGCCTTTGGCGAACAAACCCGCAGCGAAATGCGGGCACGACGACTCGTGACGCAAAACTGGCTAAATGATCGAAATCATCGACGAGATCGCCCTTGCACGTACTCCGACAGGTATGCGTGGCTGAAAACAGCACGAGAGCGGGCGGACGCGCTGCGCATTGGACCTGTGGCTGTACTTTTCATTAACCTTCTCCCGCTCGGTCCGCCACAACGGTCTTCGCTAGATTAGGTTCCAAAAAAACTTAGGCCTTATCCGATTTTGGCGACGCGCCGTTGAAACCGCGCTACAGGAACAGTTCACCCGAGGCGATCCTGACCGCTTGTCCGCCGATCCTGGCCCGGAATATTTCAGCATCCTTGATGTCAATGTGCAGGTGAATGTAGGAAGGGCGGCCCATCTCGACGCCCTGCTCGATCAGGATCGGATGGTTCCCGTCGGGCAATGCATCGAAATGGTGGATCGCGCCGGCCATGGCAGCGACAGCACCGCCTGTCGCAGGATCTTCGGGAATTCCCATGTCTGGGGAAAACATACGTGCGTGGAATTTGGCAGCATGGTGTACGCCAGCCCGGCAATAGACATAGGCAGAGGTCAAGCGCCCTTCCACAAAGGGGGCCGCGCGCTCCCAAAGACCCGCATCGAATTCCAGCGACTGAACAGCAGCGAGATTATGGACGGGCATCATGAGGAAGGGAACGCCTGCACTCCAGACCGACGGAACATGATTCTCGAAACCCAGATCGGATAGCTTCAGGCCAAGCGCGTCCGCCAATCCCTGGCGATCAAGATTGAGGTCGATCGGCGCGGGCTTTCTCGGAAGATCGAACTCAGCAAATCCTGCCTGGCCTTCGGAAAGGCTGACGGCGCAACGAACCGGTCCGACCGCCTCTTCCAGCATGAACACCGTATCGAGCGTGGGTGCAGAATCAGAGCGGTTCATCTCAGTCAGCGCAATGGCAGTACCCACTGTCGGATGTCCAGCGAAAGGCAACTCACGCCCTGGAGTGAAGATTCTCAGCTTTGCAGCATGGGCGGGATTGTCTGCCTTGTGAACGAATACCGTCTCCGACAGGTTCATTTCACCCGCAACCGCCTGCATCTTTTCGGTCGACCAATCATCGCCCCCGAAAACGACCGCCAGAGGATTTCCAGCAAGACGCTGGTCGGTGAAGACATCGTACACTACGTAACGCAAAACCAAGATGAAGCCTCCTGACATCCGCAAACCCAACGGGCTGCTCGCTGCAAGTTGGTCGACAAACTGTCCGAAACCTCCGCTGTGTTCAACCCGTGAACGTTATCTTCCAGAGAAAACAGATTGAACCGCGACACGCGTGAGATCGTCCATGGAATTGGCAAGCGAAGACCAGGAGTCCGATTTGACGGCATAGACCGCATCAATCTCGGACAAGGTTTCGTTATTCATATGAACAGTCACACGATCCAGGATCTCTGCATCGCTCCAAGGCAAGTAAACCGCCCTGAAGACGATGCAACGCCCGTTCGAATAGGCTGCAGACAATTGACCTAGACCCCTCGCCTTCGATACATCAAGGCCCGTTTCTTCCCCGAGCTCGCGGTTCATGCTGCCCATGACGTCGCAATACCCATCAACAACATCCGAGGGATCAAGCGATCCTGCAGCGAAACAGATGCGCCCGGCATTCGCCGTGTGCGCCGCCATGCGGATGAGGATCGCGGAGCCATCTGTGGATACAGGAATTGCCGCGCCGAACAGCAACCGGATCTTTGCGCGGTCTTGCTGGCGACGCCACCAGAGCAGTGTCGAGAAGCGCGTCATCCTGGCTGTCGTCAGAAGCCGGTCATCCCGCTGGGTGATGGTCTCCTGCAGCAGGATGGGACCGTCGAACAAGTGGTGATTGGCTTGCTTCTCCAACGCCCACTGCGCCTCTATATCGGCGCGGTGTGCCTCCCAAAGAGAATGCGGCCCCTCTTCCACGATTACATCGACCGCTGAAATCGGGAAAGCCTGGAGAGGCGGCGAAGGGAAATCGATCGAGCTCGGATTTGAATCAGTCATCCGCAAGAGATAGCAGCATAAAAAGCGGCCCCGCAATCACTCGCGAGGCCGTTAAAAGCAATCATCCGGTAACGGTCAAGCCGCCTTGACTTCCGCACTCCGGATCAGGCGACCCAAACGCTGGATACCTTCCTCGATCATCTGCTCATTGGCGCATGAGAAGGACAGGCGCAGCGTGTTTTCGCCAGAACGATCCGCAAAGAACGCCTGTCCCGGAACGAAGGCCACCTTTTCGGTTTCGATCGACCGCGCCAGCAGCTGAGCACCATCGAGGCCCTTGGGAAGGGTTACCCAGATGAACATTCCGCCCTCGGGTTTGGTCCAGCTTGTGCCCGCAGGCATATACTTCTCCAGCGCGGCCAGCATGGCATCGCGGCGCGCACTGTAAGCCGCGCCGATCTTCGCGACCTGATCGTCGAAGATGCGTTCCGCAACAGTCGCAATCGCAATCTGATTGATCGTCGACGAATGGAGATCGGCAGCCTGCTTCATCAGGACGAGCTTGCGGATAACGCTCATGTTCGCCACAACGAAACCGACGCGAAGGCCTGGAGCCAAGGTCTTGGAAAAGCTGCCGGAATAGATCGTCCGTGTGTTTTCAATACTTCCCTTGCGCGCGATCTCGATGGCAAGCAGCGGGGAAACCGGCTCACCATTGTAACGCAGCGACTGGTAGGCACCGTCCTCAATCACGGCAATATCCAGTTCGTCCGCCAGATCCAGAACCTTCTCACGTCCCTGGCGGTCGACAGTTTCGCCGGTGGGATTTGCAAAATCCGCCGAGAGGTAGGCAAACTTGACCGCGCCCCCGTTCTTGGCAGCCTGTTCGCGATAGGTATCAGGCGTGCGGTTGCCATTCGGGTTCAACTGATCGTAATGCGGCTCATAGGCGTTGAACGCCTGCAAGGCACCCAGATAGGTCGGCCAGGTGACGAGAGCTGTATCCTTCGGTGACAGAAAGAGCTTGCCAAGATAATCGAGCGCCTGCTGCGAACCGGAGGTGATGAAAACGTTGTCGACCGTGCATTCGATGCCGATCTTCTTCATCTGGCCGACAAGCCATTCCCGCAGCGGCTTATAGCCTTCACTGACCGAGTACTGAAGCGCTGCATTCACCTGCGCGCTGGAGAAGATTTCGGCATAAGCATCCTTGAAGGCTGCATCGGGGAATAACGCCGGATCGGGAATGCCCCCGGCGAACGAGATGATGTCCGGTCGCTCGAGAAGCTTGAGCAGTTCACGGATTTCAGAAGCGCGCATACGCGTGGAGCGTGTCGCAAAAATATGATCCCAATCGAGCACCGATGTTTCCTCTTATTTCGTTTCGTTGTCGAATTTTGTACAACATATTCGATAGGTCAGCAACACTGACCTATCGAATATTCGTCGATCCTTGAACATCCTGCATAAGGCATTGTTTACTCGTCCTTTTCTCCTCCTTGGACGAGCTCCTGACCTCCGCATTCACCCTGTTCCCTAGCAGAAAATCTTAGGCCGTGTGAAGATCCTCGTCGGCGAGAGGCGCTAATGCTTTCTTGAGAGAAAACGCATAAGAATCATGAGTAATCAATGATATGCGATGCTCATGAAACCCATCTGGCCTAACCTTTTCCAGATCACACTTTATAACGGACCGGGAGCCCAGCAGCTTATCCGGCGTATGCTGGATGATTTGTTCCTGCCTTGGCCCCATATCATTGCGGGACTGGCGATCATCATTTGTGCCGCCTATTCGGCGTGGCTGGGCGGAGACCGTTTCGCGACGGAAGCAATAGCGATCATGATCGTGCACATGAGCTACCGGATCGCAATTCATAGGCACTATCTCAGTTCCGGCTATGCCGACAGGGAGCGTTACTGGACACGGCTTTTCTTTGCATCCGCCTTGATCTCCGGCCTTGCCTGGGGCACCTCGCTCTCGCTGCTCATCGTCTCGGCACCGAATGAGGTCAAATATCTGACGTTGACGGTTGCCTGCGTCATCATCCAGTCGGCGACCGCGCGTGCATTCATGGCCCCTTTACCACTCATCCTTCAGACGCTGTTGCTGGTGATAATGGTGGTCTCTACGTCCGTCTGGAATGGGGACTGGATCGTTGCACCGGCTGCCGTTCTTTTCATTGCATTCCAGGCCGGTCACATGCGCCATCTGATTGCAATGCGGTTCCGCGAATGGCAGGCACAGAAGGACAAGGATCATCTCCTGGCGCGGCTGGCGAAGGCCAATGACGACTTGTCCGAAGCGAATGAAGCACTGCGGAAAGCAGCGTTGACAGACGGGTTGACGGGTTTGGCGAACCGTCGCGCCTTTGATCTGCATCTGGAACTTCATTGCTCGCCCGATGCTGGCACGTCAGAACCTGTCTCGCTGATTTTCTTCGATGTCGACCGTTTCAAATCGTTCAACGATACTCACGGCCATCAGGCAGGCGACCATTGCCTGGAACTCATCAGTCACTGCGCACGATCCGTGCTAACGAGCACCTGGCAAATGGCGGCCCGCTATGGCGGTGAAGAATTTGCATTGATCCTGCCGATGACGGGCGCTGACGAGGCACGCCGTATTGCCGAAGCACTGCGTGAGAAAGTCTCACACCTACCGATCCCGGTCGGCGCAGAAGAAACACACGTCACCATCAGCCTTGGCGTCGCAACCGCGGACAAGTTAACCGCCGCGACGCCTTCGGCCCTTCTCACGCATGCGGACCTCGCTCTCTACCGCGCGAAGCAGCGTGGGCGAAACCGGGTGGAAGTAGTCGAAACCGCGTCAGAAACAGAAATACATGACGCATTGCGATATCTGAGAACGACCTGAGACCTGCCCCGAATTCCTGCGTCCGCTAGAAAATCCGCTAAAAGCAAAAACCGGACGATTGGATCGCCCGGTTCAGACTGCTGATAACTCTGCCATTTAACTGCAACGTCATCCTCGGCCTTGTGCCGAGGATCTGCTGACGTCCAATAACATCAGGCGGTCGTAGACGCTCGGGACAAGCCCGAGCATGACGGAGGTTTAGTTGACGGCCTCGTCGACCAGCTTGTGTCTGCCGATCCCCGCAACGCCGTTAGGCGCGCAAACAAATGATGCCGGGGATCGGCAGTTTTCTCTTAGTTGACGGCCTTGTCGACCAGCTTGTTCTTGCCGATCCATGGCATCATGGCGCGCAGCTTTGTGCCAACTTCTTCGATCTGGTGGCTGTCGTTCATGCGGCGGATGCCCTTGAAGCGCGCTGCACCCGAACGGTATTCCTGCATCCAGTCGGAGGTGAACTTGCCGGTCTGGATGTCGTGCAGAACGCGCTTCATTTCAGCCTTCGTTTCAGCCGTGATGATGCGCGGGCCGGTCACGTACTCGCCCCATTCTGCCGTGTTGGAGATGGAGTAGTTCATGTTGGCAATACCGCCTTCGTAGATCAGGTCTACGATGAGCTTTACTTCGTGCAGGCACTCGAAATAGGCCATTTCCGGGGCATAACCGGCTTCAACCAGGGTTTCAAAACCAGCGCGGATCAGTTCGACGAGACCGCCGCACAGAACGACCTGTTCGCCGAAGAGGTCGGTTTCGCACTCTTCCTTGAAGTTGGTCTCGATGATGCCCGAACGGCCACCGCCAACGCCGCAGGCGTAGGAGAGAGCGAGTTCAAGCGCGTTGCCGGAAGCGTTCTGGTGAACGGCAACCAGGCACGGCACGCCGCCGCCCTTCTGGTATTCGCCGCGAACCGTATGGCCGGGGCCCTTCGGAGCGATCATGACAACGTCAACCGAGCTCTTCGGCTCGATGAGGCCAAAGTGAACGTTCAGGCCGTGCGCAAAAGCGATTGCAGCGCCGTCGCGAATGTTGCCAGCGATGTCGGCCTTGTAGATGTCGGCCTGCAGTTCGTCCGGCGTCGCCATCATCAGAAGGTCGGCCCAGGCGGCAGCTTCTGCAACGGTCATGACCTTGAAGCCATCGGCTTCTGCCTTCTTGATGGTCGGCGAACCGGCCTTCAGGGCGATGACCACGTTCTTGGCGCCGGAATCCTTGAGGTTCAGCGCGTGTGCGCGACCCTGCGAACCGTAGCCGACGATGACAACATTCTTCGACTTGATGAGGTTGAGATCAGCATCCCGATCGTAATAAACGCGCATCTTATGGTCCTTCCCTATGCGGTTTGTGTTCTGACTATTGTTCAAGCGTCCGAATGCGCACGCCCGGCGCCTTCGGTATTCTGTGACGCGCCATGTAACGACAAGAAGGCATGAACAGCCTTCTCTGCCTGGCGCGCATTGTCTTTCAGGCCATTTTCGCCCAGCAGCATGCGCACATGCAGATCCGAAACGATGAGGCCGTAGAGTGTGTGGTAGGCGCTGTCGGCATCTGGAAAGCGCAAGAGACCGGCACGACGGCCTGCTTCCATGAGGCCGATGGCACGGCGGTCGATCTGTCGACGGCCATGCTCGATCAAGAGGCGACCCAGTTTCGACCCCTCGCGGCTGGCCTGTCCGATCGCAAGTCGATTGAGCGCGAGCGAAACCTCACCGGAAAGAACTTCCAGCAGGTCCCGGCCAAACGTCTCCAGGTGTTCGCGGAGCAGGTCGGCAGTCAGGCGACCACCACTGCGTTCGAATGTGCGAACCTTGCTTGCCTGATAAGCGATCATCGCCGCCAGAAGACCGTCCCGATCACCAAACCATTTGTAGAGGCTTTCCTTCGAGCAGTTGGCGGCACGGGCCAGACCTGATGTCGTCAGCGCTTTCTCGCCGCCATCGACCAAAAGTTTGAGCGCCTGTTCCAGAACAGCGTTCTGGCGCGGCGAAAACTCCGGCATGTCAGACAGTTCAGCGGTCACGGTTTGCTCACTCCTCGTAGTACCGTACGGTACGGTTCCGTCGTTTAATGTGGTTCCTGTCCGCGGTCAAGAGGGCTGCGTGTCGAGGCCGAGTTTTTTGTTTCATCAGAGTGGCGAAGGCATTGCGTGGCAATATCAACCGGCAGTCATGTGGCCGAATACATATGCTGCGGATATCGGACTTGTTGTAATCTGAAGGACGAATCCACAAGGCGATCGTCATGAAAAAACGCGCTTCAATTGCGCTCGCAATCACATTTTTGATGGCCACCGCAGCCACCGCCGCAGAAAACCGCTGCGGCTGGATCGTCAATCCAACGCCTGGCAATTACTGGCTCGACGACAAGGAAGGCTCCTGGACGATCATGACGCAGGGCTCGGATGTCGAAGCAAAAGGCGCTGAGAACATGCCCGATTTCTCGGCGGGCCAGTTCGTCCGTACCAACGGCTATTACGGTTACGCCTGCACCTGCATGTCTGTCGATGTTGACCGGGCTGAAAAACGCATTACGCAGATCCACTCGGTCAAGCAGTTGGCGTTGGCCAAGTGCAAGGGCGATAAGTCTCTGCCAAAACCGAACGTCGATTAATCAGACACCGCCTTCTGTGGCATCGAAACGGGCACGCGCCTCCCGGACTTCTCCGTGGTTGCGCTCTGCCCACATCAACACCTGCGAAAGTGCGCCGAACAGAGAATAGCCAAGCGGAGTCATGCTATATTCTACGCTTGGCGGTTTGGTTGGGAACACCGTCCTGTCGATATAGCCGTCCCGCTGAAGTTCACGCAGTGTCTGGGTGAGCATGCGTTGGGAAATATCCGGCACCAGGCGTCGCAATGCTCCAAACCGGTATGGCCGCTCTGACAGAGCGTGAAGAATGAGCGTCGACCATTTGCCGCTGATTTGGTTCATGACATCGCGGATCGGACAATTGGTGGCATCCCAATCCAGTTGCCCACCTGTAAGCAAACTGATCCCAAAGCCGGTGGTACGCTGATCCAAGATAGTTCCCTTTCTGTAACCTTCTCCCGAAAAACTGCCTTCTTTACACCGCTCCGTCAATTCCTATTCTAAAGCTACTCTCAAAATGAGAGCTTTAAAAGGGCTCAACAGACGCCCCAAGCGGTAGGAATTCCAATGACGAAAGTTCTAGTAACCGGCGCTTCAGGACAACTTGGTCGAGGCGTCATCGCTGAACTCTTGAAGCAGGCGAAGCTTGAGCCTTCCCAGATTGTCGCAGGCAGTCGCGATCCCGCCAGTCTTGCTGACGCGCAAGCAAAGGGCATTGAGACCCGCCGGGTAGACTTCGATGACCCTAATGGCATGGAAGAAGCATTCGCCGGTATTGATCGTCTGCTCATCATCTCCAGCGGTGAACTGGCGGTACCCAGCAAGCGGGTTCAGCAGCATAAGGCGGCTGTCGCCGCGGCTGCCAAGGCAGGCGTCGGCCACGTCATCTATACCTCGATGCCAAATCCGGACAACTCGCTCATCAGCTTTGCCCCTGACCATTTGAACACCGAGCAAGCAATCAAAGCCAGCGACCTGAGCTACACGATCCTGCGCAATTCCTGGTACACAGAGAATTATTTCATGAACCTGCCGCAGAACCTTGCGACCGGAACATGGTATACGTCGCAGGGCGGCGGAAAACTTGCCAACATCACGCGTGGCGATTGCGCAGCAGCAGCGGCAGCAGCCTTGGCTTCACCGCCTGAAGGAAACGCAACCCTCACGCTGACCGGCCCGGAGTCACTGGCTGCCGAAGCCGTCTCCGGCATCGTTGCGAAGGCAACCGGCAAGCCTCTGGCAGTCGTGCAACTCACCGACGAGCAACTGTCTGGCGGCATGCGTGGTGCAGGGCTGCCCGACTTTCTGATCGAGATGCTGGTATCGACGGAAGCCAACATCAGAGCCGGAAATTTTGATCTGGTAACGGATCATTTCGAACAGCTTACCGGCCGCAAGCCGCAAACGGTCGCCGACTTCTTCGAAAAGAACAAGGCAGCCCTCGGCTGACTCCTGCAAACCGGTAGGTGCGTGGTGCCGGATGAGGATGCCCACTCCTCTTCCGGCCCACGTCGCCGATATCGGTGCTTTCAGATGTGTTCGCCGCAAGCTCTTCTAAATCGGCGAACGGTCTCAGCCATTCCATATTCCAGCGCATCCGCCGTCAATCCGTGGCCGATAGACACTTCAGCCAGATGCGGAATTCTCCCGACGAGCGCCGGCAGGTTCTCCACCGTCAGGTCATGTCCTGCATTGACGCCCAGCCCCTCGGCCAGAGCGGCGTCTGCAGTCCGCCCCAGAAGTTCAAGCTGGCGCTCACCCTCCCCGGCATTGTCGAAACAGCCGCCATAAGGGCCAGTATAGAGTTCGATCCGATCCGTACCGGTTGCTTTGGCAAGCTTCACGGCCTCTGCGTCACCGTCACCATCCGCAAAAACCGAAACCCGCATCCCGCCTGCCTTCAGGCGTGCGATTACTGGCTTCAAAATCTCGCTTTGCGTCCGAAAGTTAAATCCATGATCTGATGTCGCCTGAGACGGATCATCGGGAACGAGTGTCACTTGCTCCGGCTGTGTTTTCTCGCAGAGTTGGAGAAAGTCCTCGCTCGGATAACCCTCCATATTGAACTCGGCCTGGGGAAACTCGTCGTCGATCAATGCCCTCAGCACCGGCAGATCGGTGAAGCGAATATGTCTCTGATCAGGTCTGGGATGCACCGTCAGACCGTAGGCACCAGCCTGCAAGGCAATTCTGCCCAGATGGGCAACACTGGGCCACGGCAGATCGCGACGATTACGAAGCATCGCGACGGCATTGAGATTGACGGAAAGCTTTGCGGGCATTGTCGTATCCTTGCGGTGAGAGCGATTTTCTAACCCAAACCCGCAATCACTCGCAATGCCTCCGACACAACAGGCACACGCTAAAAACTGAACATTCTATCATTTCTTGTGATGATAGATTGGTAGTATCGCAATTTGTCGAAAATGCTAAGTTGTATTCATAGTAACAGTAAAGTGGGTACGAGGGGTATTGTTTATAATTATCTCGCAACTGCGAGATCATTCGCATGAGGAGGCGGAATTCGTGCGAAATACTATCTTTGATACACAAGCAGGAACAGCATCACTGGGAGGAAATGGGAACTACGACTTTCTACCGACACTGACGGATGCAACAGTAGCGGCAGATGCACCATTGGCGATTGCCGAAATGGCGGATCTTTTCGGCGTAACGCACAGGACTTTGCACTTCTATGAAGAGAAGGGCCTGATCAGCCCTCACCGGCTTGGTGCCATGCGGGTCTACGGCGTAGATTGCATCCGGCGGATGTCGATCATCTCTGCCTGCCGTGAAATGGGACTGTCGCTGGCATCAATTCAGGAGCTGATGTTGCAGATTGCCGATGCGCAGACGCAACAGGAAGCAGACCTTCTGTTCAAGACGGCTCTTGAAACGCGAAAGCGCGAACTGGCAAGCGAACTGTCCACCCTCCACCGACAACTCCAGCAGATCAGGACGTTTACGGATGGTGTAAACCACGGAATTCCTCGAAAGGACGAATGCTTGCCGGCATTGACCGATCAGGAACGTGACTGCCTTCTGTTGCTGACGGAGGGGTACAAGGGTGCCCCGCTGGCGGAACGTCTCGGAATATCCGGCACCCAACTGATCGACCTGGAGGAGCAATTGATAGCGAAGCTCGAGGTTGCCAATCGCTATCAGGCGGCAGCGAAGGCGTTGATACTCGGTATATTGACCCATTGAGGAACGAGATCAGGCGGTATCTTTAGAATCTTTCAAAAATGTAACGTGACGAATCCGAGGTGTGAACGTACCGATGGAAGCAGTTTCAACGGGGGTTTCATTCATGGTTTCTTTGCTGTCGCGATACGCAACGCCGTTATCACCGGGCTGTTTCTGGTTTCACTGGTTTCTGGCATCGCTCTCTTTTTTCATTGGGGTCCGGTCGGCTTCCACGGCATTCATGAATGGCTCAGCATGGTCCTGATTGCGCCGTTTCTCCTGCATTTGTGGAAAAACTGGCGACCGATGACGAGCTATTTCAAGCGCGCACCCATGGCGATTGCGTTGGGCGTTTCGGTGCTCGCCTGCATCCCGTTCCTCGTACCCTCCGGCTCCGCAAGCGGCGAAGCGGGCGGCAATCCAATCAGCGGCATCGTCAGGCTGTTGAGCAGCGCAAAGCCTGCCCACATCTCGGCCATGGCTGGCAAGCCTGAAGAGGAAGTGATTGCCATGCTCAAGCAGGCAGGCTTCACAGCTGCAGCACCAGATCTGCAGCTATCGGCGATTGCGCAGCAATCCGGCAAGAGCGACCGTGATCTGGTGGCTACGCTCTCGAAAATGAAATCCAAATAAGTCCGCTAATGCATGTTCGTTTCGCTCAACCGGATTCGGTTGAGCGAAACGAACATGCATCATTTCAAAGTCTTACAGCGTCGTCCGCGCGTTCAATCGAACGCGCCGCGCTGTAGCCAGTCGTCCGTTGAAGAATTCAACGGACGATGGTGATCGTTTCAGCGGCGCGGGTAATGGCCGTATAGAGCCAACGCTCACGCGTATCGCGGAATGCCCAGCTTTCGTCAAAAAGCACGACATTGTTCCACTGAGAGCCCTGCGCCTTATGCACCGTCAGCGCATAGCCGAAATCAAAATCATCGTACCGCTTCTTGGTGGTCCAGGGGATTTCCCCCTCCTCCTCGAAGGCCTGCTTGAGAAGTTTGATCTTGGCGGCACCACGATCCATATCGTCATCTTCCGGGCGGATCATCAGGTTGATGCCAGGCTTCACCGTCTCACGCGACGAGCTCATCACCTGCCACAGCGAGCCATTGAGCAGACCCTTGGCCGGATCATTGCGCAGGCACACGAGCTTGTCGCCGGATTGCGGATAGGGAAGATTGAAGCCCTTCAACTCGCGAAGGCGTTGGTTATAGCGACGCCGCGTCTTGTTCGTGCCCACCAGTACCTGGTCGGCCTCCAGCACCAGTGACTGATTGACATCGTGACGGGAAATGACCTGCGCTGTGCCGTAATCCCCGTGCATGATCTCGCGACCCTCACGGACCTGCATGGCAAGCTGAATGATCGGGTTATCGCGTGCCTGCCGATGGATATCCGTCAGCAGATAATCCGGCTCCTGTTCCGTGAAGAAACCGCCACCCGTGACCGGCGGCAACTGGCCGGGATCCCCCAGAACCAGAATCGGAGTTCCGAAGCTCATCAGGTCGCGACCGAGTTGCTCATCCACCATCGAACATTCGTCGATGACAATGAGCGCCGCCTTGGCCAGCGGACTCTGACGATTGATGGAAAACATGGGCGCGATGGATGTCTTGCCCGTCTCTTCGTCTTCGACGGCCTCTTCCCCGCGCGGTCGATAGATCAACGAGTGGATCGTTCTGGCATTCGACGCACCGCGGGAACGCAAAACCTGCGCTGCCTTGCCCGTGAAAGCCGCAAACAGCACTTCGCCATCTACGTTTTCAGCGAAGTGCCTGGCAAGCGTCGTCTTGCCCGTCCCGGCATAACCGAACAGACGAAAGACCTGGCTGCGGCCTTCTTTCAACCATTTGGAGACCGCCTTGAGGGCCTCGTCTTGCTGAGGTGCGAATTGCATGCCTCTCTTTCCGGGATTCGGAACAGAATAGCAACCTCAATTCCTCATGAAGCGGCTGCAGCCCCTCGCATCGGATCATTCGTCAGTTCAATGGGCTTGCCGTGTGGCGTGGCTTCGGCTGCTCTTTGCCAACTGTGCTCAAGCGCAAGCAGCGTCGCCGAAGACGCAAAATTCTTCTCGGACAGCAGATGACAGAGCGCGGCAACCCAGGCTTCGAAGTAATCCGATCCGTCGGCTGCGCGACCCGGACGATGAACCTCACGCGACAGGCTGTCGGCCCATTCCTGCCAGCTGAACACACCCTTCTGATGAAGGTGAACGGTCATGGCAAAGGCCTGCGCCTGCCAGGGTTCTGAAAACACCGGATCGCCTTCTCGTGATCGCGGAAGACCAATCGACTGCGTCAGCGGGCTTTGGGTTTCATGCAGACTCAAGATAGCTCTCCCAGGCATCGACCGAAATCGTCAGGCCGGGTTCTGAACCCCTTCCCCAGATCTCCTGCCCATCAAAGACGACGGTATACACCCATTGCGGGTTCTCGCCCTTTCCGTGAGCATTGTCATCGGGAAACACGAAAGATCCCTGCACCGCCTCAACAATGCCGACCTTGTCTCGAGCATAGCGTGGCAGGCGCGTGTGATGGGCAGGATGCTCATTGATGGTTCGAACCCGCTGGCCGACTGAAAACAGCGGAGCGCTTTCAACCGACCTGTCGCAAGGGCCACCCTTTGCCAGCACCGCGGCAACCTTGTCGACGGTCAGGATACGCTTGGGTTGCGCCGCCTGCATTTTCGAATGCCCCTCCGCGATCTCGGAACCGGTTACGAAACCATGCCGTTCAAGCAGCACTTCCAACGCCCGGATCCAGATTTCGTAGTAGCTGGCAGAAAGATAGTTCGCGGGGGGAATGCATTCGCGCGCATGGCGGCTCTCATCAATGGACCACGCGCCGAAAGCACCACAGGACAGCGTGATCCCCAGAGCCCGCTTCTCCCATTCCGCATGAAAATACGGCTCATCGGTTTCAGGCGAGACTGGGCCGAACCCCATCTGGCCACCAAGATCGTGAGGGCCGTTCATTTCTGCCTCGCGGAGGGTGAAAGGGCCAATCCCGTTCCAATCATGGAATCGCGCGTCACGAGCTGCATGAGTTGTTCGACATCCATGTCGTCAGTGCCCACTGGACGCTGGGGAATGACCAGATAGCGAAGTTCGGCAGTGGAATCCCAGACCCTTATTTTCGTCGTCTCAGGAAGCACGACGTCGAACTCCGCAAGCACACCGCGCGGGTCCATCACGGCGCGAGACCGATAGGCCGGCGCCTTGTACCAGACCGGCGGCAGGCCGAGGACGGACCACGGGTAACAGGAACACAGGGTGCAGACGACAAGGTTGTGCGTATCGCCAGTGTTGAACACAGCTCGCATGTGCTCGCCCTGCCGTCCCGTGAAACCAAGGCTTGCAATCGCCGCAGTCGCATCGCGCTTCAACCAGTCTGCGAAGTCTGCGTCCACCCATGCGCGGGCTACCACCTGCGCACCATTACGTGGTCCGACCTTCGTCTCGTAGGTCTCGACGATGGCGTCGATTGCAGCGGGATCGATCAGCCCCTTCTCGGTCAGCACGGTCTCGAGAGCCCGGACACGCGCCTCCATGTCCGAGTAATGATTGTCGTGGTGATGATGGCTGTGGTGATGATCGTGATCATGATGATGATCGTCTGAACTCTCTGTCGTCACCGGCAGACCCCTTTCGAAGCAGATGCAACTGTCCGGCGGATCATACGCAAGATCCTGCTCACATGCCAATTTGCACAATTGATAGAATTGCGCTTGATTTTGATGGGTGAAGCACGACCATAACCTCACGAGATGGCTTTAAAAATTTCAGGATTTTCCATGCGCGATGATTTGCCGACCGTCAGCTTTCCGAACACAATCACGGTTCCTGCTTTGGGGATTGGAACCTGGAAGATGGGCGAGGACCCTGACAAGGTACCGGACGAGGTGAACAGTATTCGGGCTGCGCTTGAATCCGGCTGGAGCGTTGTCGATACTGCTGAGATGTATGGCGAAGGCGGTGCAGAACTGGTCGTGGGCGCGGCTTTGCGCGGATGTCGCGACAAGGCATTCGTCGTCAGCAAGGTCTATCCCTGGAACGCCAGCACGCGAGGTGTTCAGGATGCCTGCGCTCGCAGCCTCGAACGGTTGGCCATCGACAAGATAGACCTCTACCTCCTCCACTGGCGGGGTGACGTGCCTCTGACAGAAACGGTTGCGGGCATGGAAATCCTGCGTCAGCAAGGCATGATTGGTGCCTGGGGCGTATCGAACTTCGATGTCGATGACATGGAAGAGCTGTTTTCCATTCCGGGCGGAGAAAACTGCGCTGCGAACCAGGTTCTCTATAACGCTGCTCGTCGCGGCATAGAATTCGATCTCCTGCCATGGTGCCAGGAGCGCGGCCTACCCGTGATGGCCTATTCTCCGCTGGGACAGGGTGATCTGCTGCACCACAAGGAAATCATCCGCCTGTCGAAAGCTTATCAGGCAACACCTGCGCAAATCGCGCTCGCCTTTGTGCTGGATCGTGATGGCGTGCTCGCAATTCCAAAGACGAGCAGGCCGGATCGTATTCATGAACTGAGCGAAGCCGTCGATCTGGAAATCTCCGACGAGGACTGGGCAGAACTGGATCGGGCATTGCCTCCGCCTGCCGCCAAGAAACCGCTTGAAATGATCTGATCGAAAAAGAATACGGCGGGAAACAATCCCGCCGCCATCTTGATCTTGTTCGGGAAGGATCAAAACTCTTCCCAGCTCTCCGCCGTGGCAGCACGGCCAGAGAAAGCGGCCGCCACTTTTCGCCCAAGGCTGCGTGCCGGAGAAACCACCGGCTGCGGTGCAGCCGATCGTGTTGCGGGAGCCGCCACGACGACACTCTGGACCGGACTGCGACCGGAATTCGAGAGACGGAACTGCGCCAGCAATTGTGCAAGCGATGTGGACTCCTTAGCCAGGGAGTGGCTTGCAGCGTTGGTTTCTTCCACCATTGCCGCATTTTTCTGGGTGTCCTGATCCATCTGGTTCACAGCCGTGTTGATCTGCTGAAGACCGGAGGACTGTTCCTGCGCCGCCTCGACAATGGCGCTCACATGGCCGTTGATTTCGACAACTTCGGAGGAAATCTTGGTCAGCGCCTCACCGGTCTGCCCTACCAGAGCAACGCCAGACTGCACATGCTCGTTGGACGTGGTGATGAGACCCTTGATATCCTTTGCGGCACTGGCCGAACGTTGTGCAAGTTCCCGCACCTCCTGCGCCACGACGGCAAAGCCCTTGCCTGCCTCGCCCGCCCGTGCCGCTTCGACGCCAGCATTGAGCGCCAGCAGATTTGTTTGAAACGCAATCTCGTCGATGACACTGATGATGCTGGAAATCTCGGAAGAGGATTTCTCGATCTGCTGCATGGCAATGACGGCGCGACGAACCACCTCGCCGGAACGTTCTGCCTCTGCCTTGGTGTGCGCGACCAGCGAACCGGCTTCCTGCGCCCGACGCGTTGAGTCCTTCACGGCAGTCGTAATCTGCTCCAGCGCCGCAGCCGTCTCTTCGACGGAAGCCGCCTGCTGCTCCGTCCGCTTTGCCAGATCGTCCGCCGAAGCACGGATCTCGTTGGCACCGCCATCAATCACGCGCGCATTCTCTGCCACACGCATCAGCGCGTCCTCAAGCTTGGCGGCTGAATCATTATAGCTGAGGCGAATGCCATCAAGGCTCGAGACGAAAGCGTGGTCGATCCGGTGGGAAACATCACCTTCAGACAAGCGGGTCAGTGCTGCGGCAAGATGGTCGACTGCAAACTGGACGTCTGCCGCCTCCTGTGCCTTCTGGGCCTCCCGCGCCAGTCGCTCCTGCTCGGAAAGACTGCGATTGGCCGCAGCTTCCGTTTCCAGTCGCAGGCGCTCGACGGCATTGTCACGGAACACGGAAACCGCCTTGGCCATGGCGCCGATCTCATCTTTGCGATCAATGCCATCGACAGGTTCGGAAACCTCACCGCCAGCCAGGCTGACCATGCGGCGTTGAAGACCTGAAATCGGTCTGTTGATGCCGCGCGTCGCCACGATTTGCGCACCCACAAGCCCCAGGCCGAAAAGAAGCGCCAAACCGGCAAGCGTCATGAGGATCGTGCTGTCTGCCTGCTGTTTCAGCCCGTTACTCTCATTGCGCAGCGCTATGAGATTGACGTTGTTCCAGGTCCGCAGATCATCCCGCCACTGCTTCACCTTTGCATCCGACTGGGCGAGCAAAGCCATGGCTGAGGGACGCTGCCCTCTATCCAGCGCGGCAAACGCCTTGTCGAGAATTGCGAAGATCTCAACGGCTCGCTGTTTGAAAGCATTGATCTCCGAAGCATCTTCCGGTGTCAGCTGTGCTGCTTCATCCAGGCGCTCAAAGAGCGTTTTCTTGGCGTCTTCGTAGGTCGCGCGGAATTCTTCCCGATTGGCGGTCTCGTCTGCAAAGGCATACTGGTAGCCGGTATAGGGCGCATTCAGCAGCGACGTAACCGAACGGAACATATCGCTGGAAGCGACCGTATCCTTCGTCACAAACGAATAGAACATATTCGCGGTATGACGATATTCGTAGGATACGTAGGCTGCCCCGGCAATTCCAATGGCAGCCATCGGAATGAGAACAGTATAGATTTTCGATTTGATCGATGCGTTCTTGAAGAAAGACATGGTCCCTCATGCTGGCCAAATTCAGACGTCGGCGGCATGAGCATCATGATCGAGCGCGCACCAAGGATGCTGCGGGATGTCATTCCCGCAGGTAACGATGGAGTTTTTTCCAAGCACCAATCATCTTTATAAGCAAAACCTAAACAGATGATTATATGTCGTGTTGGAAGACTCGACGCTTTACCTAGGCGCGATTCTCGACCCGGCAAGCAATGAGCCTGACGGGTCGAAAACATATTTAGCAAAATGTTACATTCCCTGCGGACCGCGATTCATCGCAGCGATCCCGGTACGGCAAATCTCGATGAGGCCAAATGGCTTCATGATGGCGACGAACTGATCGATTTTCGAAGACTTGCCCGTGATCTCGAAGATGAAATGAGAAACGGTGGCATCGACGACCTTGGCGTGGAAAGCATCTGCAAGGCGCAGCGCTTCCGCACGCTCTTCGCCTTCGCCTGCAACTTTCACCAGCGCGACTTCGCGTTCGATCGGACGCTCCTGCCCCAACTGCGTTGCACGCACGGTCAGATCAACGACGCGGTGAACCGGCACGATCCGATCCAGTTGCGACTTGATCTGCTCCAGAACGCCCGGCGTTCCGCTGGTCACGATCGTAATGCGGGACAGGTGAGCCTCATGCTCCGTTTCGGAAACCGTAAGACTTTCAATGTTATAGCCACGCCCGGAGAAAAGGCCGATCACGCGGGCCAGAACCCCCGGCTCGTTGCTGACGAGAACCGAAAGCGTATGCCGCTCCTGCTTCGCCGTTTCCTGTTGAATGAAGTAGGCTGAACCGGTGGGTTGAAGATGTGCGTTCATGATGATGTTCCCTGATCCTGTTCCTGGCAGCCCTTAAACGAGCTGCCGCCCCTTCGCGTCAATGGCGGTCGCAACGGCCTCGTCGGTCGCTTCGTCCGGCAACAACATCTCGTTATGAGCCTTGCCCGACGGAATCATCGGGAAGCAGTTAGCGAGATTGGCAACGCGGCAATCGAAGATGACCGGCCGCTTGACCTCGATCATCTCGGCAATCTTGTCATCCAGCTCGCCGGGATTGTCGCAATACATACCGACGGCCCCATAGGCTTCGGCCAGCTTCACGAAGTCCGGCATGGCTTCAGTGTAAGAGTTGGACAGACGGTTGCCGTGCAACAACTGCTGCCACTGGCGGACCATGCCCATGTACTGGTTGTTCAGGATGAAGATCTTGACCGGCAGATTGTACTGGATGGCGCAGGACATTTCCTGAATGCACATCTGGATCGAGGCATCGCCTGCGATGTCGATGACAAGCGCTTCCGGATGCGCGACCTGTGCGCCAATCGCTGCCGGCAGGCCATAGCCCATCGTTCCCAGACCGCCAGAGGTCAACCAATGGTTCGGCGCTTCGAAACCGAAGAACTGCGCCGCCCACATCTGGTGCTGGCCGACTTCCGTCGTGATGAACGTTTCACGTCCCTTCGATGCCTCATACAGCCGCTGAATGGCGTATTGCGGCATGATGACGTCATTGGAATTCTTGTAGGCGAAGGACTTGCGGGCCCGCCAGCGGTTGATCTGGTCCATCCACTCCGCCGTCTGTGCCTTTTCCGGCTTATTGGGCAGGGCACGCCAGACGCGGACCATATCTTCCAGAATCCGGCCGACGTCGCCAACAATCGGAATATCGACGCGAACATTCTTGTTGATCGATGATGGATCGATATCGATATGAACCTTGCGGGAGTTCGGCGAGAAGGCATTCAGGCGGCCCGTAATACGGTCATCGAACCGGGCGCCGATGCAGACCATGACGTCGCAATCGTGCATCGCCATGTTCGCTTCATAGGAACCATGCATGCCCAGCATGCCCAGCCAGTTTTCGCCGGATGCCGGATAGGCGCCAAGCCCCATCAGCGTGGATGTGATCGGGAAGCCGCTCAGTTCAACCAGTTCACGCAGCAGACGGGTTGCTTCCGGACCGGAATTGATGACGCCACCGCCGGTGTAGAGGATCGGGCGACGGGCGCTGGCCATCAGTTCGACAGCGGCACGGATCGCATTCAGATCGCCCTGAACCTTCGGCTGATAGCTCTTTTCGACGGCATCATTCGTCTTCGGCGTATAGGTGCCCGTGGCGAACTGGATATCCTTCGGAATATCGACGACGACCGGGCCCGGACGCCCAGACTGGGCAATGCGAAACGCTTCGTGAATGATGCCCGCCAGCTCATTGACGTCCTTCACCAGCCAGTTGTGCTTGGTGCAGGGGCGCGTGATACCGACCGTATCGCACTCCTGAAACGCATCGGAACCGATCAGCGTGGTGGGAACCTGGCCGGTCAGGCAGACCAGCGGGATCGAATCCATCAGCGCGTCCTGCAGCGGCGTGACCGCATTGGTCGCACCAGGACCGGAGGTAACCAGCATGACGCCGACCTTGCCCGTCGAGCGGGCATAGCCTTCGGCAGCATGACCAGCGCCCTGCTCATGACGGACGAGAATGTGCTGAATGTCGTCCTGCTGAAAGATCTCGTCATAGATCGGAAGCACTGCGCCGCCGGGATAGCCGAAAATGTGCTCGACGCCATTATCTTTCAGGGCCTTCAGAACGATCTCCGCCCCTGTCATTCTATTCTCTGTACCCGTCATGTCCAAATCCGTTTCTGCTGTTTTCGAAGCGGCCGCAGGGCCTGATTGAAGGCATAAAAAAAGGCCCCTTGAGGAGCCTTCGGTAGCGCATGGGTGCTTTCGCCGGATGGTTACACCATCCTGCCCATGCGCCTTCCCACCACGATAAGTGCGTTTGATACGATCATGGGCGGAACTGTTAGCCATAAAATTTCGCAACGTCAATGCAATTGAGCAAGAAATGGCCGCTGGACCAGCCGTTTTCGCCGCATTTCTCGCCAACTTGACCCGCGCTTTTGAACCATATGCAATGAGGCCCTTCCACCTCGCCTGTCCGCTACCGTACCGACCATGATGATGTTCGAAAACGAAGCGTGTGTCACAGAGCGGAAAGGACTTGTTAAGGCCGGATCACTATGGTCATGGAAATTAAGCATTATTCCATCCGAGGATGATGATATCCGGTCATAGCCTGATGACAGAGGCCATTCGTTGCGCAATCACGACCTTCAAAAATCGGCATCGGCTGGAGAGCAGGAACGGCGGGACGGGATGCACCCCGGCAACCGACTGCTGGGTCGCGTCGTTGCCTGCACGGGGTCGCGCGCAACCATCTCGGCAGTGACCGAAGGTGGCTCGACGGAACTCTCCGAACTTTGGTCTGTAGGCCGTTTGATTTCCATCAGCGTCGGAACGAACCGCGTCGTTGCCCTCACCTGCTCCATGGCAACAGCCGGGAACCAGTGGGGCGAAACGCGTGACAACGAATTCCATGTCGAGGTCGAACTGCTCGGAGAAGTGCGCGTCGGACCTGACGGACGCGAGGAATTCAGCGGCGGCATTTCCGCCTATCCCTATCTCGGCGCCATTGCACATCGAATCCGCTCCGCCGACCTCGTTCGCATCTATGATACCGGCAAGGCGGATACCTGCGTGGTCGGAAAGCTCACGCAGGACGAAAGCATCGACGCAGCAATCCACATCCCCTCTATGCTTTCCAAGCATTTCGCCATCGTAGGCTCCACCGGCGTTGGCAAGTCGACGGCAGTCTCGTTGCTTCTGCACAAGGCGATTGAAATCGACCCCAAGCTGCGTGTTCTCATTCTCGATCCTCACAACGAGTTCGCCGCTGCCTTTCCAGACCATGCCGTGGTCATCGATACGGACAATCTGGACCTGCCGTTCTGGCTGATGCGTCTGGACGAATTCTCCGAGATTGTATTCCGCGGGCGCCCGGCTGTAGCCGAAGAAATGGACATCCTGCGAGACCTGATTCCGGAGGCAAAGAAAGCCTTTCGTGGCAGCGAATCTTCGTTGATGCGCCGGCAGACCGAACGAAGCTCGGTCACCGCAGACACGCCCGTTCCCTACCGCATGGCTGACCTGCTCGCGCTGATTGACGAGCGCATCGGCCGTCTGGAGGGTCGAAGCGAGAAGCCCGCGCTTCGTTCGCTGAAGATGCGCATCATGGCGGCGATCAATGATCCCCGCTATCACTTCATGTTCTCCAACAATACGATCAATGACACGATCATGGAGACAATTGCGCATATCTTCCGGATTCCGGGAGACGATCGTCCGATTTCCACGTTCCAGCTGTCCGGCATCCCTTCGGAGGTCGTGAATTCGGTCGCCTCCATCCTGTGCCGCATGGCCTTCGAGCTGGCGCTGTGGAGCGACGGCGCCATTCACATGCTGGTGGTTTGCGAAGAAGCGCATCGTTACGTTCCGGCAGACAGGGACCTGGGCTTTTTCCCGACCCGTCAGGCCATTGCGCGCATTGCCAAGGAAGGCCGCAAATACGGCGTTTCTCTGGGCGTCATCACCCAGCGCCCCGGCGAGCTGGACCAGACGATCCTGTCTCAATGCTCGACCATATTTGCAATGCGACTGGCCAATGACCGTGACCAGGACATCATCCGTTCGGCGATCCCGAACTCGTCCGTCTCGAATACGAGCTTCATCTCCTCCATCGGCAACGGTGAAGCGATCGCCTTTGGTGAGGCAATCACGGTTCCCATGCGCATGCGCTTTACCCGCCTCAGCGAAGATATGCTGCCGAAGGCAAACGGCGTATCCGACAAGGGAAGCGAGATCACGCCTGACAATGTCGATCTGCGCACGATCGTCACACGCATGCGTGCAATCAGCGGTCCCGATATTTCTGCCTTCCAGAAAAGTGTAAGCGCTTCCGATCAGAGGGAGGGCATGCGCCTGGATGCCCCGGCCGCAGAGCCGGAAGTGGAAAGCTGGGAGCGGGAACTGAAGGCCCAGGTCGAGCGCCGCTATTCAAGCCCGCCTCCAACGCCTCCCTATTCTCCCGGTGCTGAACGCCTGACGCCCGTCGAGCCTCGATTGGAATCCTATCGGCCGGATATGCTTCCCGGCGCCCGCAATGAGCCACCTGCTCCGGCTGACTCGCGGATCCTGCGACGCGAGCCTTCGCCGGAGCCCGCGCCAAACTATCCGCCGCAGCCGCGTTCCTACGGAAACGAGGATGTTCAGGCCGTTCGCAATACGCTCCTGCGCCGCGAAGGATCTCTGCGGGACTCGCTTCTCAGAAAACCGCTGAGCAGCCTCTACGACAAGGATTGAGCCGGGCCGTAGGGGTCAAATCGCTCCCAGCTTTCATCCATCTGATTGCGGAACCACGTCATTTGGCGCTTGGCGTATTGTCGCGTGAGGGCAGAGCCTCGCTCGATAACCATTTCGCGCGTCATGTCTCCATGCAGATGCGCAGCAATTTCCGCAACGCCAATCGCCTTTATTGCTGTCGCATCCGGAGGAGGATCGAGCGTAAGAAGTCGCTCGACTTCGTCCAGCGCGCCTGTCGCCAGCATGATGTCAAACCGCCGGTTGATACGAACATGCAAAAGATCACGGTCCGGAAGAACGACGAGCTTCCGACTTCTGACGGGATCGACGATAACCGGCCCTGACTGTTGCTGGAAATGGGCAATGGACTTGCCCGTCGCTCTGAACACCTCCAGCGCCCGCACGATCCGGTGTCCGTCAGTCGGGGTGAGGCGCTCGGCAAGCGCGGGATCACAGGCACGGAGTTCCGCATGCAAAGCTTCCGGCCCATCGTCGAGCAGACGCTGACGCAAACCCTCCCGGATCTCGGCTGGAATTTCCGGCATATCGGAGAGACCGCCTGTCAGGGCCTTGAAGTAAAGCCCGGTTCCACCAACGAAGACTGGCAGACGGCCTCCCGCGCGTAATTCAGGTAGCAAAGCCTGCACATCTCTCAGCCAGTCGCCAGTCGAATAGCTGCGAACAGCCGGAACATGACCGTAGAGATGGTGCGGGATTTCCTCCATCTCCTCTTCGGAAGGACGCGCAGTCAGCACGCGCAGCGTATCGTAGACCTGCATACTGTCTGCGTTGATCACGACACCGTTGTGTTGACGGGCAAGCGATAGCGCAAGCGCCGACTTGCCGCCCGCCGTTGGCCCGGTTATCAGGATGGCCTCGATATCTTGCCGAAGGTTGTTCATCATGGCTCTCGTTGCCACGCTCATTGCCCATCCGTCAAACCCTGTTCTTGATGCCAAGGCAGGAGAACGCGCAGCCGAAGCCGTCAATGCTGCCGGTCTGTACTGGCTGGCCGATGGCATCGCCTGCGATGTGGCGCTTCGCAACGAAGCTGATGCGGCCATAAGCGAGCAGCAGTTGCGCCACGCCCTCTCCGACCTGCCGATCGATGTGGTCGTTCAGCATGTCGAGACACGCCGGAAGAAGATCCTCATCGCCGACATGGATTCCACCATGATCGGCCAGGAGTGCATTGACGAGCTTGCGGATGTCGTTGGGCTGAAGGAGCAGGTCTCTGCCATCACCGCCCGCGCAATGAACGGCGAAATCGCGTTCGAACCGGCACTTCGGGAACGGGTGGCGCTGCTGAAAGGTCTCCCGATCACGGTCGTGGATGATGTTATTGCCAAGCGCATCACGCTCACCTCCGGCGGGCCGGAACTCATCGCCACCATGCGCGCCAAAGGCTTCTATACGGCACTCGTATCGGGCGGTTTCACCGTCTTCACAAGTCGTATCGCTGACATGCTGGGCTTCCACGAAAACCGCGCTAACCTTCTGCTGGAGAAGGATGGCATCCTGACCGGGGAAGTCGCCGAACCGATTCTCGGCAAGCAGGCCAAGGTCGACGCGCTGAACGACATCGCTGAGAAGCTTGGGATCTCCCCGGATGAGGCGATGGCAGTCGGTGACGGCGCGAATGATCTCGGCATGCTGGGTCTCGCCGGCTCGGGCGTTGCGCTCCACGCAAAGCCCACGGTATCGGCGCAGGCGAAGATGCGCATCGACCATTCGGATCTGACAGCGCTTCTCTACATTCAGGGCTATCGCAGAAGCGATTTCGTCACACCATGATTGCCGGTGGAGCACCGCGGATCATTCTGGAGACGGAACGGCTGGTTCTGCGCAGCTGGCTTGAGCGGGACCGCGATCTCTTTCGGGAGATCAACGCAGATCCGAAGGTGATGGAATTTTTTCCCTTCCGCCGCAACCATGCCGAAGCCGATGCGCTGTTTGATCGCGTCAACGCGATGATCAAGGAAGACGGCCTCGGCTTCTATGCTGTAGAATTGAAGGAGACGGGCGAAGCCATGGGCTTCTGCGGTCTGGCTCCGGCCACCATGCCCGGCATCTTTCCCCCGGAGACGATCGAGATCGGTTGGCGCCTTGCCACCCGCTTCTGGGGCCACGGCTACGTCACCGAAGCGGCGGCCGCACTCATCAGCCACGGTTTTGGCGCCATGCAACTGGCGGCAATCGTTTCCTTCGCGGTCGAGAGCAATCACCGGTCAACGGCTGTGATGAAGCGCATCGGCATGAGGCGCTGCCCGGAAATGGATTTCGACCATCCGCGCGTGCCGGAAACACACCCGCATCTCAAGCGGCATGTCACCTACGCAATCATCAATGAAACGGTCTTGCCCGGACTGAAGGATTGAAGTCCCGCTCTATTCGAGCGGGATTGCAACGAAACGCAGTTGGCCATCCGGTCCCGCAATCATCATATGCGCGTTGCGGCGCCCCTCGCCCTTCAGCTCGTTGATCCGGTTGATGACATCATCCGGCGATGACGTGAAGCTCTGGCCAACTTCCACGATGACTTCACCGACCTTCAGGCCCTTTTCCGCCGCAGGGGAACCGGCCTGCACGGCGGTGATAACAACGCCTTCGACGCTGTCGGCAATGCCGAAGTTCTTTTGACGTTCGTCTGTCAGATCGGAAAGAGTGAGCCCAAGGACGGAAACAGTATCCTGTGGCGGCTGGGGCGCCTGGTTCTGGCCGTCCTTTTTCTGGTCTTTCTCAGCAAGGGCAGGTGCATCGTCACCCGTCTCGGCCTCGGCCCCATCCTCAAGCCGGCCAAGGGTGACCTTGACTGTCTGTTCCTTGCCATCACGCATGATGATGACGTCCACAGCCTTGCCGACAGGGCTTTCGGCGACCGCGAGCGGCAGATCGCGCATTTCCTTCACCTGCTTGCCATCGAAAGTTATGATCACATCGCCAGCCTTGATAGTTCCGTTGTCAACCGGACCACCCTTGATCACGCCGGAAACGAGCGCGCCGCGCGCTTCCTTCAGGCCCAGGCTTTCGGAAACTTCATCTGTCACAGGTTGGATGCGCACGCCGAGCCAGCCACGACGCGTTTCACCGAACTCGATCAGCTGCTGCACGATATTTTGCGCAAGTTCTGTCGGAACGGCGAAGCCGATCCCGATCGAGCCACCGCTTGGGGAAATGATGGCTGTGTTGATGCCGATCACCTCGCCATACATGTTGAACAGCGGGCCACCGGAATTACCCTTGTTGATGGCAGCATCGGTCTGGATGAAGTTGTCGTAGGGTCCGGCATTGATGTTACGGCCCCGCGCCGAGATGATGCCGATGGTCACCGAACCGCCGAGCCCGAACGGATTGCCGATGGCCATGACCCAGTCGCCAATGCGCATTTTCTTGGAATCGCCGAACTTCACCGCCTTGAGAGGCGCCTTTGGCTCAACCTTCAGAACAGACAGGTCCGTCTTTGTATCCGTGCCGACGAGCTTTGCCTTGAGCTTCGTGCCGTTCGGGAAGATGACCTCGATATCGTCGGCACCCTCGATGACGTGATTGTTGGTGACGACATAGCCGGACGGATCGATCACGAAACCGGAGCCCAGCGAGTTGACCTTGCGGTTTCCCTGACCCTTTTCCTGACCGTCGAAGAAATCGTCAAAGAATTCCTGGAACGGCGAGCCCTTCGGCGATTGCGGGCTGGCGCCCTCACCCTTGACGCTCTGCGAGGTCGAAATGTTGACGACAGCATCGAGCAGCCCTTCCGCCAGATCCGCCACGGAGGCAGGTCCGGTCTGCGGCATCGCAACCTTTGGCGCTGTCGTCGGTGCGTTAGGCACCTGCGCGAAAGCTGGCACGACTGGCCCAGTGATTGGCCCACTGGCCAGCGCCACAGCCAGAACGGATGCCATCGAATACCTCAAGGACAGTTGGAAGGTCTTCACAGTCAGGCTCCTCGTTCCGGAATGCTTTAGCAATGCGTCATTTAAGCGAGACGCTTCATGAAAGATAAGGCGGAATAACGACAGGGGAAATTATCTTTTCGTGAGCCCACAGCGAAGTTACTGAACTTAAGCAAGCGACCACGAAAATGCAGAGGGCGGCTCGAAAGCCGCCCTCGCTATTGAATTACTGCTGTGCAGGCTGCGCCGGTGCCGCAGGCGGCACGCTTCCTGCGGTCGCGCCGGAGCTTTGGTTGAAGTACTTGAAGAACTGCGAGTCCGGGCTGAGAACCATCGTCGTTCCCTTGTCGCTCAGAGCAGCCGTATAGGCACGCATGGAGCGATAGAACTCGAAGAAGCCAGGATCGCGAGCGAAGGCTTCGCCAAAGATCCGGTTACGCTGCGCATCACCCTCACCGCGAATGATTTCCGCATCACGCTGGGCTTCCGACACAAGTTCGACCACCTGACGATCCGCGATGGCGCGACGGCGCTGGCCCTGTTCGTTACCACGGGCACGGATCAGCTCCGCTTCGGCAAGACGTTCTGCCTTCATGCGCTGATAGGTCTGCTGCGAGACTTCACGCGTCAGATCCGTACGACGGATGCGAACATCGCGAATGTTCAAGCCGAGGCTTTCCGCAGCGGCCTGCAGATCGGCCCGGACCTCCTGCATCATCGCGGAACGTTCGTCGGAAAGCGCGGCGCTGAAGTTCCGCAGACCGTAGACACGGCGCAGAGCAGCATCGAGACGCGTACGCAGACGCGATTCGGCGGCGTTACGGTCACCGGATACGGTACCACGGAAGCGGCCAGCATCGGAGATCTGGTAGACCACGAAGGCATCGACTTCGTAGAAGGCACCACCGCGAACCTGAACGCGGATGTTGTCGATATCGAAGCGCAGCGCGCGGTTTTCGATATACTGCACGCGATCAGCATCCATGAAAGCGAAGGGCAGCTTGAAGTACAGGCCCGGTTGCGACTTCACCGACTGGATCTGACCGAAACGCACGACGATAGCCTGCTCGCGCTCGTTCACGACAAAGACGGATGAATAGGCAAGGAAAAGCACGAGGCCAAGTCCAATCAGGACGGCCGGGAGACGACTGGAGTTCATGGACGGCCTCCCTGGT
Organism: Rhizobium sp. Root149; assembly: GCF_001427345.1. Classification (NCBI taxonomy): domain Bacteria; kingdom Pseudomonadati; phylum Pseudomonadota; class Alphaproteobacteria; order Hyphomicrobiales; family Rhizobiaceae; genus Rhizobium; species Rhizobium sp. Root149. Next base: position 350,583 of record NZ_LMGD01000012.1, on the reverse strand, counting down.
TCGTGTTGGTCGTACCCGCATTCGGACGGATCATTTCATTGAGCGGCAAGTAGGGAACAACGCCCTGCTTGTCGTCCAGAATGATCTTGTTCGAGTTCTTCAGCACGTTTTCCATGGTCTCCAGGAAGATGCGCTCACGCGTCACATCCGGAGCAACCTTGTAGGCGTCGTAGATGGATACGAAGCGCTGTGCTTCACCGGTCGCCTCATTCACGACGCGATCCTTATAGGCTGAAGCCTCTTCGCGAACCTGTGCCGCCTGACCGCGTGCCTGACCAAGCTTCTGGTTGGCATACTGGTTGGCTTCTTCAACGAAACGATCTTCGTCCTGCTCGGCGCGCTGCACTTCTTCGAAGGCATCGGCAACCTCGCGCGGCGGCGCTGCATCTTCGATCGGCACCGCATTGATCGCAATACCGGAACCATAGGTATCCATGGTGCCCTGAATGATATCGCGAACCTCGGTGGAGATCTGTTCGCGCGCATTACGGAACACATCCTGTGCCGGGCGACGGCCAACGACTTCACGCATGGCGCTTTCAGCAACCTGCTGCAGCGTTGCGTTCGGGCTTTCAAGGTTGAAGAGATAGGCGCGCGGATCGGTGACCGTAAACAGCACCGAGAACTGCACGTTCACAATGTTCTGGTCGCCGGACAGCATCAGGCCTTCGGTAGAATTCGCGTTGCCACGCCCACCGATATTCTGCTGCTGCTCAGTAACCTTCACGATCTCGACCGTTTCCACGGGCCAGAAATGCCAGTGAAGGCCCGGACCTGAAACTTCGTCCTTCGGCTTTCCGAAGCGAAGCTCTACGCCGCGCTCATCCGGCTGAACCGTGTAGACCGATTGGAATGCCACAAATGCCAGAATGACGAGGAGAACGATTGCCAGCGCTCCACCGTTGAACCCGCCGGGCACTGCTCCGCGCAACCGGTCCTGGCTGCGACGAATAATGTCCTCCAGGTCCGGCGGTCCGCCGTTACCCCCTCCATTGCCGCCGCCACCACCTCGGGGGCGATTGGGGCCTTGCCCCCAAGGCCCCTGATTATTGCCGCCGCCCCCCCAGGGACCGCCGCCATTCTGATTGCTCCAAGGCATCAAAACCTCTTTGTTCGTGAAACTCCCACCCTCGATCAACCGCGCCGGAACTTGCGGCAGCCGGGTCTTGCCCCGTTATAGGTATGCGCAACACCGCTTTCAACGCGCCAAGGGGTCACTTCGCAGTGTTTGGTAACGAAATGTTTCAAATGGCCGCAGCCCGACGTCGATAAACGGCAAAAACCGTTGGAAAATTGTCCTTCTCGCCTGCCGGAACCGGTTCTCTTTCCACACATTCGAATATGTGGTCATCAACCACTGGAAAGTACGTGTCGCCATCTTCGATCACCGCATCCACATGAGTGAGATACAGGCGATCGGCGAGCGGCAGGGCCTGCGCATAGATCTCGCCACCACCGATCACCGCTATTTCGCGGGCATTTGTCTCGACGGCAATCGCTTGCGCCCGCTGCAAAGCCTTGGCGAGCGAATCGACCGTTTCGACACCGTCCGCCGCATACGCAGGATCCCGTGTCACAACCACATGCGGACGCCCAGGCAACGGTCGTCCGCCGAAGCTCTCGAAGGTCTTGCGACCGACGATGACCGGATTTCCCAGCGTCATCGCCTTGAAGCGCTTTAGGTCGGTCGACAACTTCCACGGCATATCGCCGTTGCGACCAATCACCCTGTTGGTCGACACCGCCGCAATGAGAACGACCGGCCTTTTTGCGTCATCATCCATTACACGGCCACCTTGGCCTTGATATGCGGATGCGCCTCATAGCCGACCAGGTTGAAATCCTCGAACGTGAAGCCGAAGAGATCGGTCACGTCTGGATTGATCTCCATGCGCGGCAGCGGCTTTGGCTCGCGCTGCATCTGAATTTCTGCCTGCTCGAAATGGTTGGAATAGATGTGGGCATCACCCAGCGTATGGATGAACTCACCCGGCTTGTAGCCCGTAACCTGCGCCACCATCATCGTCAGAAGCGCGTAGGATGCGATGTTGAATGGAACGCCGAGGAAGATATCCGCAGAACGCTGATAAAGCTGACAGGAGAGCCGGTCCCCGGATACGTAGAACTGGAAAAGGCAATGACAGGGCGGAAGCGCCATGTCGTCCACCTGGGCAGGATTCCAGGCAGAAACGATGTGACGGCGTGAGTTCGGGTTCTTCCTGATCGCATCGACGAGATTGGCGATCTGGTCCACGTGCCCGCCATCCGGCTTTGGCCAGGAACGCCATTGATAGCCGTAGACCGGACCCAGATTACCCTGCTCATCTGCCCATTCGTCCCAGATCGAAACACCGTTTTCCTTCAGATAGGCAATGTTCGTATCGCCCTTCAGGAACCACAGCAATTCGTGGATAATGGAACGCAGATGCAGTTTCTTTGTCGTGACGATCGGAAACCCATCCGCAAGATCGAAACGCATCTGATAGCCGAAAACGGAGCGCGTGCCAGTTCCGGTCCGGTCTCCACGGTCGGTTCCGGTTTCCATGACATGGCGAAGAAGGTCGAGATACTGTTTCATGACAGGCCTGTAGATTCTGCTGGAGCGCAATTATAGGCCCGAAGGCCGCAAACGATAGTGCTCGCGGGTCTTATCCACGCTGCTTTGCCAATTGTATGAAGGGAATGCACAATCTCCCCTTTTCATCGCGCAGAGAAACACCTATATCAGCTTCGCCGGGGCTTGCTCCGGCTATGGCGATAAATGGTCGGTGTAATAAACCTATTGGACCCGGGGGCGGTACCCGGCGCCTCCACCAAAAACCGGTCGGCAAGTGAGTATGTCTCAGACCGGCTTTTGATGGGGGCGAAATAGGATCGACAAGGGCGTAAAGATCGTACTTTTGCTCGGCATGATACCGCCGTTATCGGGTCACAAGTGTAGTTGCAAACGACAACAACGCTAAGGGTTACGCTCTCGCTGCCTAATGGCGGTGCGGGAAACCCGCTCCAAGTCCTCTAGGTTAGCCCCTTGAGGCGGGGTCCGAAGGCACCTGGCAACAGAAGCCTTCACCTTCCCGCTTCACGTGTTTTTCGCTATCTTCGTCATGACTCGTCTCACCGGGGCTTCCGCAGGGAAACTTGCTGGCTTATAACGGGCAGACAAATCGCAAGAAAAACATCGAACTGATTGGAAGACAATGACGATGGGTCAGGATCATATCCGTTACGACATTCTGGCACAGGACGCCCTTCGCGGCGTTATTCGCAAGGTTTTGTCAGAAGTGGCTGCTACCAGCCGCCTGCCGGGCGACCATCATTTTTTCATCACGTTCCTCACCGGCGCCCCGGGTGTTCGAATTTCGACTCATTTGAAGGACAAGTATCCGGAACAGATGACAATCGTCATCCAGCACCAGTTCTGGGATCTCAAGGTGTCCGATACGCATTTCGAAATCGGTCTTTCGTTCTCGGACACGCCCGAGCGGCTCTACATTCCATTCAACGCTATACGCGGTTTCTACGACCCATCCGTGAATTTCGAACTCGAATTCGAAGTCCCGCTTGCAGATGAGGAAGAGGCTTCCGCAGAGATCACCGCCTATCCCGCGGATGCTGTGGCCAAGCCTGCCTCTGAGGAAGAAGCGAAGTCCGATGACGACAAGAAGCCCGGTTCGGGTTCCGTTGTCTCGCTGGATTCCTTCCGCAAGAAGCACTGATTGCTGTGTGCAGGTGCTGCCATGTGCGCTGACATCATCAACCTGAAATCGGCCCGCAAGGCCAAGGCCCGCTCCGAAAAGGAGCGGCAGGCAGAGCAGAACCGCATCACATTTGGCAGAACCAAGCAGGAAAAGTCTCTGACCAAAGCCTTGAACGAGAAGGCGTCAAAGCAACTCGATCAAGGCAAGCTGGAAAAGAATGACGAGGCTGACTGAATGTCGGCCTCCGGTTTGTTGAAAAGGGCTTTCGCCTATTTTCCGTCATTCTCGGGCTTGTCCCGAGCATCTACAAACGTTTCATTTTGTTGGACTTCAGCAGATTCTCGGCACAAGGCCGAGAATGACGTCGCTGGTGGTAGGCCAGATTGTCAGTAGTCTGGAGGCTGACTAAATGTCGGGCATTGTTCATTTCCTCTGGGAACCCCTGTGAAGGCCGGAAATCGCCCGCATGATCCGCAAGCATTCCGCCACGCTCCATGGACACCGCACAAGCTTCACGCTTGAGGATGTGTTCTGGGACGAACTGAAGCTTATCGCAGAAACGCGCCAGATTAGCCTCGCGGGCCTGATTGCTGAAATCGATGATAATCGCGAGGCAGAGAGCAATCTGTCTTCCGCGCTCAGGGTCTATGTCCTGCAATGGATCAAGTCCCAGAGGCTCTAACAAGCTCCCACAGCCTTTGGCGTCAGTAGGGTGCGACCCCGGGCAAACCGTTGTTTGGGCGGAATTGATCGCCGGTCGGGGGAATCGTCAGGGTGGGCGTCGTATCCTCAGCGGCAGGCTGGCGCTGGTCGTTCGCCTTTTCCTGCTCACGCTGTCTCTGCGCTTCTGCCGCCCGCTCTTTCGCTTCCTGCTCGGCGCGGGCACGCGCCTCGGCCTCCGCCTTTTCCCGTTGCGCTTTGCGCTCTATCTCAAGCGACTGATAGAGGGACACTTCCCTGCGCAAGCGCTGCTTTTCAAGAACGCTGGCCTGAAGCGTCTCGACCCGTCTGCGCTCACGCTCGAAAGCGCGAAGCGAAAGATAGTTCGTTAGCCCACCCACTTCCAGCTCACGCGTGGGCGCGTCCCACGGACCAGAAAACTGAAGCCCAACACTCGCCTCGCCGCCAGCAATCGCGTTCTCGCCAAGCGCATACGTGACAACAAGCTTTCCATCCAAAGTCTGGTCGGGAAGATTGAACCGCGCCTCCCCGGACAAAGCGGCCGGTCCGGCCTGTGCGGCAATGCTTTGAAACCGCAATTGGCCGGAACTCATCGTGAAGGGCAGCGTCACGGCTCCGATTCGGGTTGGCCCTGCATAAAGCAGCGCCTCGGCTATCGGGCGAACATTGCTCTCGGTCACATCGCCCTGAATGCGGTCGGCGGCACTGAGGAGAGAACTCACCGGATCCTGTGCCAGATCCGGCAAGACACCATCAGCAAGCCGCAACGAGCCCGATCCGCTGAGCGCCGTCACAAGGCCTGCCGGTGTCTTGGCCGTGGCTTCCGCGGCCAGTTCGAAGCTGAGCTTCCCCGTCGCGACAGGATGGTTGGCGCGCAGCCACATCAGAGGCGCCAGATCTGCATCCTTGAGCGCAAGACGCGATTGCAGCAGACCGATGCCATCGCTGTTCGACAGCGCCAAGCGGCCGGAAATCGTGCCGCCAAGCCATTTGCCGCGCAACTCCTCCAGCGTCATCCCGCCACTGCGATTGACGAAACGCATCGCCACATTTTGCGCAGGCTGGGTGCCCGGCGATACGAGAATCTCGTTTACGGACACATCGAGATTGAGGTCAGCCTGCCGGAACATTGGCGCTGCCAATGGCTTGGTGGACAGCTCACCCGTTTCAGCATCCTGCAGCGGTCCGTAAACCGCTTCGGCAAGCCACAATAGGTCCATGGCACCCAGGTTGAGCTTGCCGCTGATCGTCGGGATCGGAGCAGCACGATCAAAAACCAGATCACCACCCATCGCATTCCCAGCGACAGTACCGGAGAGTTCACCAAGGCGAACAGCCTTCGCATCCAACGTCATCTTTGATCGCAGATCGACGGGCAGGCCAGTCCCAAGCTGCGGCAGGCCGAAACCGCCGGCAAGCAGGGTCGGCTCGAGATCGGAACTCTTGAGGCTTACGGAATAGTTGCCATTGCCGAAACTGTCCGGCGCAAGGTTCATCCCGCCTTGAGCTACCAATTCGGTCAGATCCGTTCGGTAACCGAACCGAACCTGTATCGGCTGGGAAAGCTTGCCACTGGCGCTGACATCGATGACGCCGTTGTAATCTCCGTCAAACGGGAAAGTGGCTATGCCAATCTGGTCGAGAAGCGTGAGCGATTCAGTATTCGCCAGTCTGGCCGAAGCTTGAAATTCGGTTTCCCGCGTCAGGTCAAAGAGATGCAGGGCCTTAATGTCAGAGGAGATCAGCGTGCCGTTCGAACTGCCGCTTACCTTAAGGACAGTTTCATCACCCAGCGTGATGTCCGCCGTGAGCTTCGTATCGGCATACCGGTCAGCACTACGCGCCATGCGTTCCAGCACTGGGTGTCGCGGCAGGCGCTCTCTCAGCATCGCCAGAAAACCTGCTGCGTCCGGCGCCGTGAGACTGACAGTGCCCTGCCCCGCATAATCGAAGATCGAGCCTTCTCCACTCCCCTTTGCCAGAAGGCTGGCGCCTGCCAGATCGGCAATGGCCAGTTGCGGCACGGTCAATTTTCCGTCGCCAAACTCGAAGCGCGTTTCAAATCCCTGCGCGCCCACGCCGAAAGCCGTCAGCCTGTCAGCCTTCAGATGCGCTGACAGCTTGTGGTCCAGCACATCGTCACCGGCGTCATTGCCGGTCATCAGAGATGCCAGTGCCCGCAAGGCATCGAGATCGATCTCATTGCCTGCAAGATCCACCGCAAGCTGGGGCACCGCTGCCGCCTCTGTGGCGGACGTCCGGCGCACTTGCCCCTTCAGGGTCGCGCCACCCACTGCGACTTCAAGATTGTTGAAGACCTGCACGCCGGTCGTCAGATCGACATCGGCGGAGAACCCGGCTGCCTTGAGACGCCGGATTGCCGGATCGACCTTGCCGGTCAACCAGTCGGAAAAGCCGGAAGGCTGGTTGGAGGCAAGAACCATCTTGCCCTTGAAACCGGCACTATCCCTGAGGGTCAGCCGACCATCAAGTTCTACCTGAGTCCGGCCCGGAAGCGTGGCGACTGCATTTTCGATTTGCCATCCCGTCTGGGCGGGGCGAATGTCCAGACGGATATCCCGCAGGGTCGTCCCCTCCGTCACGATTGCCGGAAGGCTGATCGTTGCCCGTCCTGGCACCTGCGGCACGGGGATATTGGCAGCCATTTCAATCAGGGCATGAAGGCGTCTTTGGGCAGAAACATGCGGATCGCGGGCCGTCTTGCCTTTGGCCAGCATGTCGCCCGCCAGCTTCTCGACATCCACCTGCTGGCCGTCCGCCGTCAGCAGGAATTCCGGTCTATCCCCGGTATCCAGCGTCGCCTCGCCGGTGATGACATAGGGGTTATCGACGGCACCGGCTTCAACACGGTATTCGGGGATCCGGATGCGCTCGTTCGTCAGCTCGAACTTGCCTTTGGTGCGTGGCGGCGGAACGCGCTTCTCCGCAACCGCCACGCCGTTGGCGACCGGCTGATCCTGAAACACGAGATTGAAGGCGCCCTTATAGGCCGGCTTCGCATCGGCCACGCCGAGCATACCGTCGAGTTGAACCTCCACCGGCTGGATATCCGGCCAGAGCCGGAGTTTGAGAGACACTTGACCGGCCTGTGCGTCTGGCTCGCCGCTGCTCAGCGAAAATCTTGCTTCATATCCGTCCAGCGTTCCGTTGCCTTCGGCGCGCCACGGTCCCGCAAGCGAGCTTGCAGACAGGTCTGCTGTGAGCTTGCTGAGAGTTCTGTTGCGACCGGTCGCCTCGTCAATGAACTGGATCTCGGCGCCCGTGATGTGCACATCTTCCAGCACGACGTTACGCGCGGGAATAGCCGGACGGCTGCCGCGCATCCAGTCCAGCTTGCCGTCCTTCAGAAGGCGGATACGGGCCTTGGGGTTCACCAGCCGCATATCGAAAACACGCGCCTCGCCGGAGAGGAAGGGCGCCAGTTCCATATCCATGGAAAACTCCGCCACCTGGATCAGCGGCGTTCCATCAAGGTCCTGCCCCACGCGCACATCGCGCATCGTGACCGAAGGAAAAGGCAAAAGCCGGGCATCGACGCTACCATGCACGGTAACCTTCTTGCCAAGAATGCGGCTGGCCTGTTCTTCGAAACTGAGCCGGAAACTGCTCCAGTCCACGAATAGCGGAGCGAACAGCGCGGCGAACAACGCGATGACCACCAGACCGCCAAACAGCAGGAAAAGACGTCCCAGCAACCGGACCACTCCTTGATTTCGGAGGTCTATTTAAAATTCTACAAGCTCCGGCACAAGCCGTACAAGGGTCGCATCAGGCGCTTTCCCGCAGGATCTTGCCAGGATTGAAGATATTCTTCGGATCGACCGCCCGCTTGATTGTCCGCATCAGGCCAAGCGCAGGTCCCGCCTCCTCTTCAAGAAAACTCATCTTGCCCTGCCCGATGCCGTGCTCGCCCGTACACGTTCCGCCGCAGGCCAGAGCGCGGCGGTTCAACCGCTCGACAAAGGCTTCGACGCGCGCAACATCCGCTGGATCCTTGTCGTTGAACAATATCGACAGATGGAAGTTGCCATCCCCGGCATGACCGACGATGGGGGCAAGGAAGTCATTCTCTATGATATCCGCATGGGTCGCAGCCACACAATCCGCCAGTTGCGAGATCGGCACGCATACATCCGTTGCTAGTATGGTAAGGTCGGGACGCAGCGCGCGCGCTGCCCAATACGCATCGTGCCGCGCCTTCCAAAGCTTGGCGCGCTCCTGCGCATCTGCCGTCCAGCGAAAACTCTCGCCACCGCATTCCTCGGCAATCATGGAAAACTGCTCGGATTGCAGGGTCACTGTCTGGTCCGTGCCATGAAACTCAAGAAAGAGAGTTGGCTTTTCTTCGTAGGAAAGACCGGAATAGGCATTGCAGGCGCGGATCTGGACCTCATCAAGCAGTTCGATGCGCGCAACGGGGATGCCCATCTGAATGGTCATGATCACGGCATCGCAGGCCGCCTTGACGCTTGGAAAAGCGCACACACCGCCGCCGATCTTTTCCGGTATTCCCTGAAGTCGAAGCGTAATGGAGGTGAAGACGCCGAGCGTCCCCTCCGAGCCCACGAAGAGCCGGGTCAGATCGTAACCTGCGGAAGACTTCTTGGCGCGGCTGCCGGTAGCAATCTCCCCGCCATCTGCCGTCACGACAGTCATGGCCAGCACATTGTCCTTCATGGTGCCATAGCGCACGGCATTCGTACCGGAAGCCCTCGTGGCCGTCATGCCACCGATAGAGGCGTTTGCACCGGGGTCGATCGGGAAAAAGAGGCCCGTATCGCGAAGATAGACATTCAACTGCTCACGCGTCACCCCCGGCTCGACGGTCACATCCAGATCTTCCGGCGAAACGCGCAGGATACGGTTCATGCGCGAGAAATCGATGGATATGCCGCCCGAAGGTGCATTGACCTGCCCTTCCAGCGACGAACCGGTGCCGAACGGAATGATCGGCACACCATGCTCGGAGCACGCTCTGACCACCGCTTTCACGTCATCGGAATTCTCGACGAACACCACAGCATCCGGCAATTGCCGGGTCAGATAGGTGGTCGTGTGGGTATGCTGCTCGCGAAAGGCCTGCCCGGTCTGAAGCTTGTCGCCAAGCGCCCCCCGCAACGCCTCGATGACAGCCGCGACTGCGGCCTCGTTTCGCACACCGGGGCGTACATCCCTCAAGACCATGATCTTCTCCATTGAATGCCGAGCGGTAGAACCTGACATCTTTGGTAGGAGAGGATCATTGTTTTGTCTATCAGTTTCGGCTCACTAATGCCCTTCTCCGTGCAACGATCGGATGGGATCACTCCGCTGCCAGAAGCGGCCTTTCCTTCTCCTCATTGGCTGCCGGACGCGACGCGGTGACCAGCTCCTCATGCAGCCTTTGCTCTTCATGCGCATGCGGCTTGGCAAAGCGTGCGATCAGGAGATAGGCAAGCGGCGTAATGAACAGGGTGACGATCGTTGCGAGACCCAGTCCGCCAACGATGACCCAGCCGAGTGCAATACGCGCTTCCGCACCCGCACCCTGCGCAAACACCAGCGGCACGCCGCCGAGAATCGTCGCAATCATCGTCATCATGACTGGACGCAGGCGAAGGCGGCAGGCCTTTTCGATGGCGTCTCGAACGGCCATACCCTGATCTCGCAGCTGATTGGCAAACTCCACGATCAGGATGCCGTTCTTGGCCATGACCCCGACAAGCAACACAAGTCCGATCTGGCTGTAGACGTTGAGAGTTGATCCCGTCAGCACTAGCGCGAAGATGGCGCAGGCAAGACCAAGCGGCACCGTGGCCATGATGATGATGGACGACAGCACGCTTTCGAACTGTGCGGCCAACACCAGGAAGATGATGGCAATCGCAAAGCCGAAGGTAATGGCCATGCCGCTCGAATTCTCACCCAGCGTCTTGGCTTCCGCCAGCGGCATCAGCCGCGCACCCGGAGGCAGAAGCGGTTGCGCCAGTGCCTGCGCTTCCTGAAGCGCCTGACCAAGCGAAACGCCATCGCCGAGACCGGCAGAAATCGAAACCGCGGCCAGTTGCTGCTCGCGGTTCAGGCGTGGCGCGACCGCCCCTTCCTTGAGGCTGACGACAGTAGACATTGGCACGACCTTGCCGTCATTGGTGCGCAGGAAGATGTTCTGCAGATCGGTCGGATCATCGATCGGCTGCATCGTGGAGGTCAGCTTGACCGGATAGGCCTCTCCGTTGACGAAAACATCAACGATAGAACGCCCTTCCAGCAAAGCCTGCATGGCGGTCGACAGGCCAGTGATGTCGATGCCCAGATCAGAGGCACGCTCGCGGTCAATGGAGACCGAAAGCTGCGCCTGCGTCGGTTCGTTGTCGAGACGCGGCGTCTGGAAATCCGGGTTCTTTTCCATCGCCTGAACGAGCTTGATGGCGGCATCCGTAAGCTTCGCGTGCTGGTTGCCCACCAGCGCGAACTGCAGGCCATTCCCCGCCCCGCGAATACGCAGACTGTTGGACTGGATCGCGAAACCGCGAACTGCCGGAACTTTTGCCGCAGCTGCATTCACATCCGCAACGACCTGGTTCTGGGTGCGCGTGCGTTCGCCCCAGGGCGCCAGCGTCATCACCATGAAACCGCTATTGGTGGAATTGCCCATGCCGGAAATGGAGAAGATGTTCCGGATCTCACCGGAGTCGACCAGCGGCTGAAGATTTTCCTCGACGCGGCGGATCTGGTCCTGCGTGTACTCGAGGCTCACACCCTGCGGCGTGGTCAGGCGCATTGCGACGAGGGAGCGATCTTCCAGCGGCGTCAGCTCGTTCTTGACCAGACCGAAAGCGACGAAGGCCGCCGCGCCGAACATGACCGCCACTGCGATGATGACGATCGGCGCATTGAGCGTAAACCGCAGCCACTTCTCATAGGTGTTCGCAAAGAGATTACCGAAGCTTGCGAGAAGCCCCTTCGGCTCGCTCATCGGCTTGGTCAGCATGCGAGAGGCCAGCATGGGGCACAGCGTGAGGGCGGTGATCGACGAAAGCCCCACGGCGAATGCCAGCACGAAACCGAACTCGCGGAACAGGCCACCCAATTGTCCGGGCAGGAAGGAAAGCGGAATGAACACAGCCGCCAGTGTTGCCGTAGTGGCAAGAACCGCAAAGAAAACCTCCTGCGTGCCCAGCACCGCCGCAGCGCGCGGGCCCATGCCTTCCGAACGTCGGCGCACGATGTTCTCGAGCACGACGATCGCGTCGTCCACCACGAGACCCGTTGCCAGCACGATGGCCAGCAGCGTCAGGATGTTGATGGAGAAGCCGACGAGGTAAATCGCCGTCAGCGTTCCGATCAGCGCAACAGGCATGGTCAGCGCCGGAATGAGCGTCGCGCGCCAGTCGCGCAGGAAGAGATAGAGAACGACGACCACGATGAGCGCAGAAAGCCCCAGCGCCAGTTCCACCTCATGCAGCGCACCGCGAATGAACACGGCGTCATCCGAGGTTATGATGATCCGCGTTCCTTCCGGAAGCACCTTCTGCAGCTCGGCGACCGCCGCTGCAACGCCCGTCGAGATGTTGAGCGTGTTGGATTGCGCCTGACGGATGATACCGAGACCGACGCCCTGCACGCCGTTGGACCGAAGCGTCGTGGTTCCGTCATCGGCGCCGAGATTGACGCTTGCAACATCACGAAGGCGGATATTGTCCTTGATCAGTACGTTCTCGAAGTCGCGCGGCGTCTCCAGGTTTGCCGTTGCGCGAACCACGATATCCTGCGTGCGGCTTGTGAGCGAACCGGCCGGAACATCGAGCGCTGCACTGGAAAGCGCAGTGGAGACATCGGCGACCGTGAGGCCACGGCTGGCGAAAGCCGCCTGATTGAGATCGACACGGAAGATCTTTTCCTGATCGCCGTAAAGCTCGACATCCGCAACGCCCTCCACCGCTGCGAGCCGGTCAACCACCTGCTTGTCGACAAGCAGGGTCAGGTCTTCCATCGAAAGCTTTGAAGACGTTACGGCAAGCCGCATGATCGGCTGTGAATCGGAGTCCGCCTTGACGATGCGCGGCTCGTCCACTGTATCAGGCAACTGATAGGAAACGCGGCCAATCGCATCGCGCACATCGCTTGCGGCAACGGCAAGATCAACCGTGTCGTTGAACTCCATGGTTACGCGGCTGGCACCGAACTGCGATTCGGAAGACAGGGCCTTCAACCCGCTGACGCGGGCGACAGCGCCCTCTATGACCTGTGTCAATTCCTGGTCAACGGTCTGGGGCGAAGCACCTTCGTAATCGGTCCGAACAGTAATGACCGGCTGATCAACATCAGGGAGTTCGCGAACTTCCACGCCGACGAAGGCGGCCAGACCGGCCACGACCAGAAGCGTATTGATAACTGCCGCCAGGATAGGGCGGCGAACGAACAGAGCCGTGAAGGTGGATTTTGCATCCTCTGCCTTCATGTCGTGCTGATCCTTGCTGCTCATCGGGTCGCTGCCTCCGCCACGCGCTGGGGCTCGCCCTGAATGCGAACCGGCTGGCCTTCACGAACACGCTGCAAACCTTCTGTCACGATCCGGTCATCCGGCTTCAGGGGTGCCTGCACCAGAACGGTATCCGGATTGCGCTGGATGACACTGACGCGAACCTTCTGCGCCTTGCTATCGGCTACCTTCCAGACGAAGGCACCTTCGGCATCCCATTGAACCGACAGGGGGTCCACGGCCGGATAGCTTTCACCGGCGAACCGCATCGCCACCTGGAAGGACATGCCCGCACGCAGCAGATCCGTTGGATTATCGATACGGCCACGAATGCGCACGGTACGGCTTGCAGCATCCACGCGGTTGTCCACGGAGTCGATCACGCCCTTGAACACCTGTCCCGGGCGGCTGACGGAGGTTGCTTCGAAGGAAGCACCCGTTTCGATCTGGGTGATGAAGCGTTCCGGCGCGTAAAAGTCGACGAGGATCTCGGAGCGATCGTCCAGCGTCACGATACTTGTCTGCGTCGTAACGTTGTCACCGACATTCGCCGGGACGATTCCTGCCACACCATCGATCGGCGCGGTGATTTCCCGCCGCTTGAGGTTCAACTGCGCCGTGCTCAGCGCCAGCTTGGCGGCCTCTTCGGCAATCTGCGCATCCAGCGCATCAAGACGGGTCACGCTTTGGAGGTTCTTGTAAGACGCAGCCTTCTCGACCGCACTCCTCAGCGCTACCTGCGCCTTGTCGCGCTCGATCAACTGCTCGTCATCATCGAGGCGAGCGAGAACCTGACCCTTGGTAACCTTTTGACCTGCCTTGACGAGAATTTCGTCAATCGTGCCGGTTGCCTGCGGCATCACCACGACGGACTGGATGGCAACACCGCTGCCAATGGCTGTCAGCCGATCATTGATCGTGGCTGTCACGACGGGGCGAACGGCAACGAGCGTGGCCCGTTGACCTCCGCCTTGGCCTCCCGCTTGACCTCCCCCTTGGCCTCCACTCTGGCCAGCGCCCTGACCCTGCCCTGCCCCTTGGGCAGCACCCTGGCCGTTTCGCGCGGGGTTGTCAGATTGAGCCGTTTTCTGCGCGTCTATCGCTGCCGGCTGGATCAGACCCACCAGACGCGCGGGCACACCCATTCCAACGAGACTTCTTGCCGCATCGGCGCTGACAAAGATCCACAGACAGAGCCCCGCGAACAGCACGACAATACTGAGGAGCAATTGCTTCCAGATGCGCATTCAGTCACTCCGGTTGAATTGAAGACGTTATCAAGTATCGCGTTCTACGGTTGGTTAGACAACGCTGGATTACCAATCTTGCCAAATTGTAACCTGACGGAAACTCACGGAATCGTGAGCCGAAAGCCACAGGATACGAATATGCATATTGATGCCATTTCTCATCTGGCGCATCACTGGAATAAAACCAGAACGTAGCCTATGGCCTTGTGCTTCCGGAATCATTAGATTGCGCTGATGACGAACAGTTTCGATGACATTCCGTTCTTCGATGAAGAACCGGATCACGGCTCCCGCCGTTCCAAGCCCCCTGCTCCCTCTACGGCAGCGCCCGGCAGCGGCCTGGGCATTGCGGCGCGTGCCATGGCCGCACGCGACCAGAGCCGCCCGGCCCCTGACTATCTTGGCGGCCTGAACCCGGAGCAGCGGGAAGCAGTCGAATCGCTTGATGGGCCCGTTCTGGTGCTGGCCGGTGCGGGCACGGGCAAGACTCGCGTCCTCACCACGCGCATTGCCCATATCCTTGCGACCAATCGCGCCTTTCCAAGCCAGATCCTGGCCGTGACCTTTACCAACAAGGCTGCGCGAGAAATGAAAGAGCGCATCGGCGTCCTCGTCGGCGGTGCGGTCGAAGGCATGCCGTGGCTTGGCACTTTCCACTCGATCGGCGTGAAGCTTCTACGGCGTCATGCAGAGCTTGTCGGCCTTCGCAGCGACTTCACCATTCTGGATACGGACGATGTTATCCGTCTGATTAAACAGTTAATTCAAGCAGAAGGCCTGGATGACAAGCGCTGGCCTGCGCGCCAGTTCGCAGGCATGATCGACGGCTGGAAAAACAAGGGGCTGACGCCGAAGGATATTCCCGAAGGCGATGCGCGCGCCTTTGCCAACGGCAAGGGTCGCGAACTTTATGCCGCCTATCAGGCGCGACTGAAGACACTGAATGCCTGCGATTTCGGTGACCTCCTGCTGCACCCGATCGATCTATTCCGCCGCAATCCGGATGTGCTGAAGGACTACCATCAACGCTTCCGCTACATTCTGGTGGACGAGTATCAGGATACCAACACCGCCCAATATATGTGGCTGCGGCTTCTGGCACAGCGCCCGAAGGATGTGCCGCAAAACGTCTGTTGCGTCGGTGACGACGACCAGTCCATCTACGGTTGGCGTGGCGCTGAAGTGGATAACATCCTGCGTTTCGAGAAGGATTTTCCCGGCGCGAAGGTCATTCGCCTTGAACGGAACTATCGCTCTACCGAGCATATTCTCGGCGCCGCAGGACACCTGATTGCGAACAATGAAGGTCGCCTCGGCAAGACGCTTTTCACGGAACGCACCAATCCCGATGACGAAAAGGTGATCGTCCACGCGGCCTGGGACTCGGAAGAAGAAGCCCGTGCCGTGGGCGAAGAGATAGAGCAGCTTCAGCGCAATAAGCACAAGCTGAACGACATGGCCATTCTCGTTCGCGCTTCCTTCCAGATGCGCGAGTTCGAAGATCGATTCGTGACCCTCGGCCTTAACTACCGGGTTATCGGCGGTCCGCGCTTTTACGAGCGCCTCGAAATTCGCGATGCGATGGCCTATTTCCGCCTCACCTGCCAACCGGCGGACGATCTGGCCTTCGAGCGGATCGTCAACACGCCAAAGCGTGGGCTGGGCGATACGACCGTCCGCACCCTGCATGATTATGCCCGTGCCCGCGACATTCCCATGCTGGCCGCCGCGGCAGACTTGATCGAGACCGACGAATTGAAGCCCAAGGCGCGCAAGGCGCTTTTCGATGTGATTCAAAGTTTCAGGAGATGGTCGGAACTGCTTGAAACCACTCCCCATACGGAGCTGGCCGAGCAGATTCTGGAGGAATCCGGCTACACCGATATGTGGAAGAACGACAAATCGGCGGAAGCGCCGGGTCGTCTGGAAAACCTGAAGGAACTCGTACGCTCCATGGAAGCGTTCGAGAGCATGCGCGGCTTCCTGGAGCATGTCTCACTCGTCATGGATGCCGAGCAAAACGAGGATATGGATGCCGTTTCCATCATGACGCTGCATTCGGCAAAAGGTCTGGAATTCGAAACCGTTTTCCTGCCCGGCTGGGAGGAAGGTCTTTTCCCGCACCAGCGCGCATTGGATGAAGGCGGTCGGGCAGGCCTCGAGGAAGAGCGTCGCCTCGCCTATGTCGGAATCACCCGTGCCAAGCGGCGCTGCCACATCTGGTTCGTCTCGAACCGGCGTATCCATGGCCTCTGGCAATCCACCATGCCGTCGCGCTTCCTCGATGAATTGCCGCCGATGCATGTGGATGTTGCCGAATCGGAATCGAGCTATGGCGGTTATGGTCGCGGCGGCTACGGACAGTCGCGTTTCGACAAGGCGGATCCCTTCGCCAATTCCTATTCCACCCCCGGCTGGAAGCGCGCTCAGGCCAACAAGAGCGAAGCCACCCGCGACAACTGGGGCAGCCGTTCCGGCCATGCTGTCGAGCGGATCGGTTACGGCGAAAGCGGACCACGCAGCAGGACCATTGACGGCGAATTGGTCGCCAAGTCGGTAGCCGATACGCCATCGAAGTTCCGGGTGGGCGACCGCGTCTTCCACATCAAGTTCGGTAACGGCAATATCTCGAACATTGAAGGCAACAAGCTGACGATCGATTTCGACAAGGCCGGCCAGAAGCGCGTGCTTGATGGCTTCGTCGACAAAGCGACGTAAGTCCGCAAGAGGCAGATGTGAGCACTTCAGATACCGACCTGACCGACCTGATCATGTGGAGACGCCACCTCCACACCATGCCGGAAGTTTCTGGTGAAGAGCACCAGACTGCGGCAGAGGTCGTGCGCTTTCTGCAGGCTTCGTCGCCGGATGAGATCGTGACGGGTCTCGGCGGCACGGGCGTTGCGGCGGTGTTCAACGGTCGAGAGCCGGGGCCAACAGTCCTGTTTCGTGCGGAACTCGATGCCCTGCCGATTGCTGAAGTGACCGAAGTTGCACACAGGTCGAAGATCACTGGCAAAGGCCACATGTGCGGCCACGATGGGCATATGGCGATGGTGGCCGGTCTGTCGCGAGCCTTCAGGCGCGAGCGCCCGGCATCGGGACGCGTCATCTTGCTTTTTCAACCCGCTGAAGAAACCGGCGCGGGTGCTGCGGCCGTAATAGCAGATCCCGCATTCAAGGCAATCAAGCCCGACTTTGCGTTTTCGCTGCACAATATTCCCGGTCTGCCTCTTGGACACAGCTGGATCAAATCAGGCCCGGTCAATTGCGCCTCCTGCGGGCTGCGGATCGCGCTAACAGGCAAGACCGCGCATGCCTCTTCGCCAGAGAGTGGCACCTCTCCGGCTCCTGCCATCGCAGAACTTATTCCTGCCCTGACGGCTCTGCGAAAAGGCCATATCGAAACCGAGGATCTGGTGCTGACCACGGTCACCCACGTTGCAGTGGGTGAACCGACATTTGGCGTGGCACCGGGTGACGCTGAACTCTGGGTAACGCTGCGCACCGTCAGCGATGACGGTATGTCCGAATTGCGCGAGGCAGCGGAAGGTCTGGCACGAACCCTGGCCGAGAAACATCAGCTAGGCGTCTCTTTCAGCTATCATGATGAATTTCGTCATTGCCGTAACGATGAAGAGGCGGTGGACATCATTCGCCGCGCCTTGGACAAGGAAGATCTGCCCCATTCCACCGGCCAGATGTTCAAGTTTTCCGAGGATTTTGGCCGTTTCGGAGACGCTGCGAAAGCGGCCATGTTCTTCATTGGCGCCGGAGAAAATCAGCCCGCGCTTCATAACCCGGACTATGATTTTCCCGACGCCCTGATCCCGATCGGCGGACGCATATTCCTGCGCATCGCGAAAGAACTGCTGGGATAGAGGCCTGCGTGTCGGCACTTCAGCCCCGACACGATCATGGCGTCAATCAGGTATCGCCTTTCAGATAGTCCACAAGCGTCCGACGACCGCCGTTATCCGGCGCATTGTCTGATGCGGAGGCCGTGCTGGCAGGCGCGGAGCCACCGCCACGCAGGTTCAGTTTCCGCAGCGCAGCCGCCGGGATCGTACCATTATGACGATCGACAATGATCATGTGCGTAACTTCGCCACGCTGGAAGGCGCGCAGGAACTTGTCGTAATTCGCAAATGCCACGCAGCCATGCGAGTCACCGCGCGTCCGCAGCAGATAGCTATGCGCCAGCAGGCCGGTTCGACCGAGCGGATTGACGCCATCGGTCGGCGTGAGGCGAATGGCAGCGACACCGTGGAAAAGCTTTTCGCGCATCGACAGGCGATAGGTGCCCGGAGGTGTCGGACCACGCATCTTCACATGCGTATATTTCGGGTTGTCACGCATTTCACCAATGCCGGAATGGGCTTCCAGACGCTCACCGCTCGGCATGTGCACAACA
This sequence comes from Rhizobium sp. Root149, assembly GCF_001427345.1. NCBI lineage: Bacteria > Pseudomonadati > Pseudomonadota > Alphaproteobacteria > Hyphomicrobiales > Rhizobiaceae > Rhizobium > Rhizobium sp. Root149. The sequence goes on along the minus strand of NZ_LMGD01000012.1, from coordinate 332,058 downwards.
CCGTTGGTGATGTCGTAGACCGCAACCTTCATGCTGTTGCCGCCGCGATCCGGCCACGGAACGCTCTTGGCAGGCGCTTCCTTCATCGGGTTCTCAGGACGGGCAAAGGCCAGCGCCTTGGGAGCTTCCTCTTCCTCCTCTTCAACCGCGGCAATGGCGGGCTTCTGAACTGGCTTTGGCTGTGCGGATGGCGCAATCGCCATGGCCAGCGCATTGGCTGCCGGACGGCGGATCGGAAGAGGACCGGCCATCGGCAGGCCATCATCCACGGATGGCGCCATGGCTTCTGCCACAGCAAGCTCGGCAGGGCTTTGCAGATCGGCAACTTCAACCTGCCCCTCGTCTACATTGCCCTTTGGCAGTGCATCCCAGGCAGTCTCGGTCGGCGGCGCGATGATAACGGTCTCGTCAAGCGCAGCCACAAGGGCGGTCTTCACGTCGCCGCTCTTCGGCCGCTTGGCGGCAAGGCTGGCGAATTGCTTGTCCATCTCGGCTTGGGCGAGAGCTGCCGCAACACCGGATTTAACGGCCTGATCGGCGGGAACCTGTGCATTCAGATAGGCCAGATGCGCACCGTCAAGCCGCGCGGTTTTTTCGGTCGTTCCACCGTTCAGGCGGGAGAACTTCGCGATTTTCAGAACCCGCTCCGCTTCGGAGATGGGGGCAGCGAGAATCGGCTTCAAATTCAGTGAAGCCTTCAGCTGGTGAGAATAGTCGGAAGGTTTGATGCTACCCATGCTGTGAACGGTCGCAAGCGCGCCCATCATCCAGCCACCAATGGCAAGGCCGAAACCGAGTGCAACCGTACCCTTGATGAGACCATAGGCGGGAGACGCCTGCTTCGTCTGGCGGCGTCGCGAAGATGTTTTGACGGTCCGAGCCGTCTCGAAAGCCACTGCCATGATACGCATCACCCCTTACTCAGTCGAACAGCCGAAGCGAACAAACCTGCTCCGGACAAAAGAGCCCGCCTGCAATCGACGTGAGCTTGGGAGTACCCACGAACATGAGACGTTCGCGGATAAGAATGACAAAGTATGGTAACCAATGTGTTTACAAGGCCCCCTGAAAGTTCAGCAAGCCATTATAAACCGATACCGCCGGAAGTTTAACCGAAATGCGGCAAACCGACGGCAAGCCGTCAAAATGCCGCATATCAGCAATTTTTAGGTGTATTAATCTGATCAACCGTCGCTTTTCAGGATGACGGAACGCTCGAAGAAAAACCACGGGCGCAGGCGCACACCAATCACGTTTCCGGCAAAAGCAGCCACCGCCCAGAGATAGCCGTGGAGGCTGCCGGAGGCGATTCCCGAAAAATAGGCCCCGATATTGCAGCCATAGGCGATCCGCGCGCCGTACCCGAGCAGCAATCCGCCAACCACGGCAGCAAGGATCGAGCGCAGTGGAATATCAAGCGAGGGCGCAAACCGGCCTGCCAGGGCCGCGGCAAGCATAGCCCCTGCGATGATGCCGAAATCCATGACAGAGGTGATATCCGCAAACACGCTCTGAGAAAGGGCTTTCGCATTGCCGGGCATCTGCCAATAGGCCCACTGGGTGGGGTCTATACCAATCAGTTGCGCTCCCTTCGCGCCCCAAAGGGCAAATGCGGAGGTAATCCCCCACGGACGTCCAGCAATCGCGAGGGTGGCGAAGTTGAGAATGACGAGCGCGACGGCACCTGCCACAAGCGGCCATGGACCCCGCAAGTACCGCTCGAAACCCTGCCGTGGTGGCGCGGGCTCTTCCTCAAGTCGACCACGGCGCTTTTTTTCGAGGATCACCGTAAGGCCTGCAATGGCGGCGAAGATAACAAGGGACACAGCTATCCCGCCAGCAGCACCGAACGTCTGCCAGAGCGCAGTTGGCGGCACGGATGGTAGAGCGAGCCACCAGTCGAAATGAATGGTTCCGAGCAGCGAGCCGATGATGAAGAACAGAAGCGTCACCAGCATGCGCGCGTTTCCACCACCCGCAGTAAACAATGTGCCAGATGCGCACCCACCGCCAAGCTGCATGCCCACGCCGAACATGAAAGCCCCGACGATGACACCGATCCCGGCAGGCGACACATTTCCCTTCACCTCATGGCCAAACAAGGTGCCGGATGCGAGAAACGGAAAGAATAGAAGAACGGCAAGTGCCAGCAGCAGCATCTGAACGCGCAATCCACGCCCGCGACCCTCTGCGATGAAGACGCGCCAAGCCGAGGTGAAACCGAAGGCGGCGTGGTAAAGCGAAACGCCAAGGGCACCGCCGATCAGAAACAGCGCGCCCTGAGCAGGACCGTATACGGCACCGAGCGCGAGGGTTCCGACAACAAGTACAACCAGCGAAGCAAGCCCGGCTGTTCCCAATGGCGGCACGCTCGACGTCCCCGGCACTGGGGAAGTTGAGGCAAGTGACATCTTGAATCTCCTGAATGATCCGACCTAGCTAGAGCGCAGCCTTCGAGCCGACGAGGTATCAGATTGCGAGTTCGCGTCTGCTGGCGGAATTATTTTGCATTGGTTCTAATATAGGGAACCCTAGCAACAAACTTGATCGAGCCTCGGCAAATTGGCATCTTGCGGCAAAGCAAATCACGGGAGACACATCATGCGGGCCTTGTTGCTGATCGATATTCAGAACGGTTTCTGCCCCGGTGGAAATCTCCCGGTCCCGGACGGCGACGCGATCGTGCCTATCGCAAATCGCCTGATCGACGAAGGGCCCTATGATGTGATCGTCGCCTCGCAAGACTGGCATCCGGACAATCACGGCAGTTTCGCATCACAACATCCGGGCAAGAAGCCGTTCGACATGGGAGAGCTTTCCGGACAGCCACAGGTCATGTGGCCGGATCACTGCGTTCAGGGTACTGCCGACGCAGAGTTTCATCCGGATCTTGATCTGGAGCATATCGATTACATTCAGCAAAAGGGTGAGAACCCGGCAGTCGATAGCTACTCGGCATTTCGCGACAATGATCAGGCCGCAATCACCGGCCTTGCGGGCTACCTTCGGGCGCAGCAGGTGACGGAGCTTGATCTGTGCGGACTGGCGACGGATTACTGCGTAAAGTTCTCCGCGCTGGACGCAAGAGAGATGCTGCCGGAGATCAAGGTGCGTTTCATCGAAGATGCGAGCCGCGGTATCGATCCGCAAGGCGTGAAAGCCGCTATCGAAGAAATGCGCGCCGCGGGTGTATCCATATGCAGAAGCACTGATATTCTGGCAGACTGAGCTGCATTTCGGGATCCAGAGGCTTGCCGCCCTATCGCAATAAGCTTAATTGCCTCGCGCATAGAGGTATTCCATGCGCACCCTTCCCTTCTGGCACGGCATCAGGGCCGGCCTTATCGTTGCAATGTCAACGACCCCCTTCGGATTGCTGTTTGGCGCAATTGCGGTAGACGGCGGCGTCAGTCCGCTTGAAGCGACATTGATGAGCGGCATCATATTCGGCGGCGCGAGCCAATTGGTCGGTGTGCAGATGTTCGGCAGCCATGTGCCTGCGTGGCTGATCGTGCTTTCCGTCTTCGCGGTCAATTTCCGTCACATCCTGTATTCGGCGGCCATGACGCCGTTGGTCAAGGACTTTGGTCCCCTTCAGAAAGCTGCGGCCTTCTTCTTCCTCACGGACCCGCAATTTGCCGAAGCCGCCAAGCGTGTGGACCGCGTCGGCAAGCTGGAAACCGCGTGGTACTTCGGCGCAGCCTTCATCATCTACGTCGTCTGGGTGGGAAGTTCAGCACTTGGTGCAGTGTTCGGGCAGTTGATCGGCAACCCGAAAGCCTGGGCCTTCGATGCATTGTTGCCGATCTATTTTCTTGGCCTGGTGATGGGGTTTCGCAAACGCCCGCTCTTCGGCGCTGTCGTTCCCGTCAGTGCTGCAGCCTCGATCATCGGAATGCACACGGTCGGCTCCCCATGGCATGTCAGCATCGGGGCCGTGGCTGGCATTATCGCAGCGCTGATGCTGCACAAACCGCAGTCGTCTGCAAAAGATGAAGGCGCAAAGCCATGAGCCTCGATCTCAGAACCGCCCTCATCATCCTCGCCGCAGGCATCGCGACCTATCTCACACGGATCGGGGGCTTCTGGCTGCTGAGCAATGTGAAAAACCTGCCTCCACGGCTGGAGACAGCGTTGAACGCCGTACCGGCAGCGGTTTTGACGACGCTTGTTGCGCCCGCCTTCTTCGATGGCGGAATTGAACTCAAGATCGCAATGATCGTCGCGCTGCTGGTCGGCCTGCGCCACAACGGCATCCCCCTCATCCTGGCCGGATGGGGAGCTGCCATGGTGTTGCGGCATTTCGTGATGACCTGAGAAGTCTCAGATTGGTTGAGTTGCCTGCTTCAGCCAATCAAGCACATCCGCCTCGGAAATCAGCGGCGACAACTTCTCGAACACTGTCGCGTGGTAGGCATTCAGCCAGTCGCGCTCTTCGGAGGTCAGGAGATCCGGCAGAACCAGACGCCGGTCGATGGGGCACCAGGTCAGGGTCTCGAAGCGCATCATGGGGATGTCACCGCCTTCGATCGTCTCCGGTTCGCTGACATAGATCAGGTTTTCGATACGAATACCGAAAGCTCCCGGACGATAGTATCCGGGTTCGTTGGAGAGGATCATGCCCGGCAGGAACTCCTGTGTAGAGAGCCGTGCAATGCGTTGCGGCCCTTCATGCACGGAGAGATAAGAGCCGACACCGTGGCCTGTGCCATGGCCATAATCCGCGCCAGCCTTCCAGAGAGCAATACGTGCCAGCGGGTCCAGATCACAGCCGCGCGTACCCTTCGGGAAGCGTGCGGTCGAAATTCCGATCATGCCCTTCAGCACCAGCGTGAAGAAGCGTTTCTGTTCTTCCGGCACCGCGCCGATCGCAACCGTGCGGGTAATATCGGTCGTGCCGTTGATGTACTGCGCCCCGGAATCGATGAGGAAAAGCTCACCGGACGAAAGCGTGCGGTTGGTTTCCGTTGTCACCCGATAGTGAATGATCGCGCCGTTTGGTCCCGCCCCGGAAATCGTATCGAACGAAATATCCTTCAGCGGGTTCTGGAAATCCTGCCCGACGCTGGCGCGGAACCCTTCCAGCCGCGTCACGACATCGATCTCCGTCATGCTTCCCGGCTGCTGGCTATCGAGCCAATGCAGGAAGCGCACCATGGCAGCGCCATCCTGAACATGGGCTTCCGCCGATCCGCGCAGTTCGACTGCGTTCTTGACCGCGCGCGGCAGACGCGCCGGATCGATCACTTCGAGTGCGATACCGCCTGCTGCCTCGATGGCCCGCTTCAACGCAAACGGCGTTGCTTCCGGGTCGATCAGTATTTTGCCGCCATTGGCGCCATACGCTGTCACGCGCTCGACAACCGATGCCGGAGCATGGACTGACGCCAAGGTTTCGACATGGCTTTTTGCTTCACCGACGAGCTTTGATGCATCGATAAAGATCTCGGCCTTGCCGTCTGCCGTGATGACCGCCCGCGCCAGCGGATGCGGCGTGTGCGGCACATCCTGGCCCCGCACGTTGAAGATCCAGGCCACGGACGAAGGATCACCGATCAGAACAGCAGAGGCTCCCTTCTCTTTCACCCAGGCAGCAATCTCTGAAATCTTGTCAGTTGCAGGCTTGCCCGCATGGCTTTCCTGCTGAACGCTGACGGTACCCTGAGGCTCTGCCGGGCGATCAGCCCAGATTGCATCGACAGGATTGGTATTCACGAGGATCAGCGAGCCACCGCACTCGTCCAGCGCCTTTTCCAACCGCTTGGCGTCGCTGCCGCCATGCAGCCACGGATCGATGCCGAGCCGCAGTCCTTTTGAGCCATGGTCGGCGAGCCAGAGATGCGGTGGCTTCGCAACAAGATCACCAGCAGTGAATGTATCGGGATGCACCTGCTGCGCGAGCTGGGTCGTGTAACGACCATCGACAAAGACGACTGCCTTGTCCCGGAGAATGAGCGCGATACCAGCGGATCCCGTAAAGCCGGTGAGCCATGCAAGCCGCTCAGCGCATGCCGGAACATATTCGCCCTGAAACTCATCGGCACGCGGCACCAGAAAGCCATCGATACCAAGAGCATCAAAACGCTCGCGAAGCGCGGCAACGCGCGCCGGACCTGTTTGCGGGGAGGACGTGGTTTCAAAGGACTGGAACATGGGCATGTCTTTCAGTTGAGCGCCTGCGATTGGAAGTCCGCCTGAAGCGCGATTCCAACCCGAGTGGTTCGATCCCGACATTTGCATCCGTTCGCAGCCCCCTCAAGAGGAAATGTCAGGATCACGAAAACCACCGCGCCATGTTTGGTAGCAGTTCGACATATGCAACAGGCGCAATCCACTCATGTTGCAGTGCACCTAACGCTCGGCGCATCGATCGCCTACATTAAAGCCATCGAAGGGCGCAGCGGCGCCCACCAGCCTAGGAGGCTAGACAATGGCAAATTCATTCCTGCACAATGCTTTCAACCGGATCGTGGAAGCCCGCGAGCGTCAAGCCCGCCGCTACGTCAACAGCGCCCTCTTGCGGCTGGACGATACGAGCCTCGCGGCACTGGGCAAGTCGCGCGAAGAGCTTCGCCGCGAAGGTGCTTCCAACTTCCCGCTCTGAAGCCGACATAGACTTGAATATGCGAGGCGCTAGCTCCGCGCCTCGTGGCGCAGATGGATGGTCACCCAGCCATTACGCCAGATCGTCTTCACATGGGCGAGACCGGCACCGCTGTAGGCGGCGATGACCTTCCAGCGCTGTGATGCAAGGATGCCGGAGAGAATGACATCTCCACCCGGCGACAGATGTGTCACCAACTGCGGTGCCATCTTGATCAACGGTCTGGCGAGAATGTTCGCGATGATGAGGTCGAACGGTCCGTGTCTACGGAACGCTGCGGAATAGAAGCCCGGCGCCGTCTCGAAACTCATGCCTGCCGAAATCCCGTTCAGCTTGGCATTTTCGCGCGCGACACGCGTTGCAATTGGATCGATGTCGGTTGCGAGTACCGGAATCTTGCGCAGCTTGTATACGGCGATTGCCAGCACGCCGCTACCGGTTCCCAGATCCAGCGCGTTGCGCGGCGGATGAGCGCGAACCACGCTTTCAATAACCTCGAGGCAGCCAGCAGTCGTGCCGTGATGGCCGGTGCCGAAAGCCTGGCCCGCATCGATTTCGATGGCCAGATCGCCGGATCGCACCTTGTCGCGATCATGGGAGCCATGAACAAGAAAGCGGCCCGCCCGCACAGGCTTCAGTCCCTCGAGCGACTTGGCAATCCAGTCGATATCCGGCAGCACTTCGCGCTCGATTTCAAGCGTGGGATAACCCTCCGCGATCGTCTCCGCAAAACGTGCGCGTACCTCGTCCTCATCGGCCAGCATCATGTAGATCGATGCTTCCCAGCGGTCTGCCTTTTCGTCGATCTCGGTCGTGCCGATGGCGTAATCCTCTTCGCCGAAGCACAGCGAAAGCAGTTCAAGGATATCCTCGGATTCCCGCTCGGTGACGGTAACGAAAAGACGAAGTTCACTCACGGAAAGCTCTTTCTGACCCGGACAAATCAAGCGGAACCAATGGCACGAAAGCCCCCGCAGCGGCAAGCCGCAGATCCCTTAGCCCTTGATGAGATTTTCCAGCTTTTTTATCGCCGTGTCAGGGTTCTCTCCGTAAGCAATCGTTCCGGAGAACCGCCCGCCATTGTTGAGCAGGAAAACGGACGCCGTATGGTCCATCGTGTATTCGCCGTCCGGTTGCTTCTCGTCTACCGGCACCTTGCGCGCATAGACGCGGAAACCCTTGATGACCTCGGCAACCTTGCTGGGGTCACCGGAAATGCCCACAACACGGTCGGTGACATTTGAGATATAGTCTTTCAGCAGCGCAGGCGGATCGCGCTCGGGATCGACCGTGACGAAATAGGCGTTGATCTTGTCACCCTTCGGATCAACCTTGTGCAGCCAGCCATTCAGCTCGAACAAGGTTGTGGGACAGACCTCCGGACAATGCGTAAATCCGAAAAAGAGTGCTGTCGGCTTTTGCTGGAATGCCTTCTCGGTGATCGGCTGGCCATTCTGCGCCACCAACTGAAACGGCACGCCAAACGGCCCCTCGGTGATCTGCTGTTTCGAGCGGGTCACGTCGTAGGTGAGCCAGCCAAGAATGCCCGCCATGACAGCGACAGCAACCCAAAGGACGATCCGCACAGTTCTCAACGATTGATCCTCGCATTCCAAAACCAGATATGCGTTTAGAACCTTGTGGGTGGAACTGCAATTGTTTGAAGCATGTGGAGCCTGAGCGCGCGCATATGCCTCACGCAGATGTGCTTACATGCACCAAGCCGCGAGACTTTCCGACATCGCCAGAAACAGCGCGGAGCCGTTGGCAATCCAGCCCGCAAAGCCCAGACCCAGCGCAGCCGTAAACACAAGCAAAATCAACGCAGTCAAACTGCGACGATACAGTGAACGTGAGTATATTTCAGGTCTATCCGGCCACATACCACAGTCTTTGCCACTCATTTTCAGTGGAACGTGATTAGCGAATGCTTAACGTGTTATTGCTCATTCTCTAACTCGCGGAGGGGTAGTCGCAGAACTGCCGCACGCGTGAAAGTTAGCATTCGTTAGTTATACCAGATTTGTCCTTCAAAGCCACCTTGGCTCTCAAACAAAATGCGGTCCCCTATGGCGAAGAATGCAGGCATGTTTTCGATGACTGTCAATCAGCGGCTGCTGACCCTTGGCTTTGCCGCCCTCCTGGGCATGGCATCAATGCTGGCGGCCGGATGGTATCAGAAGCACCAGGTTGAGCAGAATTTGCACAGTGCGGCCGAGGTCCGCAAGGTTGTGGCCACGATTGCGGATCTTCGTTCCGCTTCGCTGGAACTTGCCCTGACGGCGATGGACTCCATCATTGACCGCGAAGAAGGCAAAATGCAGCCGGAACGCACCGAAACAATCAGGAAGACGACTGCCGAGCTTGCCGCAGCGGCGCCTGTTGTCACGGGCTTTGCGGCGACCGTCGGGAAGCAGGACATTGCGCGCGATTACGCCCCTGATGTCGCAAAGCTTACAAGCCTGATTGGCCGCGACCTGCCAGCCTTGATAGAGTCGCGCGCCGACGCAGATGCTTTTGGAAAGATTGACGATCTCATCGACGAGACCGGCGACCATGTCACCAAAATTCTGGATTCGCTTTCCACGGAAGGCGACCAGTTGGCCGATGCTCGCATGGCCGAAGTGCAGACCCTGTCGGACAACATCTTCTACTTCCAACTGATGGTGGCCGCACTTGCATTCGTCACGGTCGCATTCCTGCAGTTGCTACACACCGGGGCCATTCGCAGAAGCCTGGCAAACCTGTCGTCCAGTATGCAGCGCATTGCCGATGGCGACTGCTCGACGCCAGTCTCCGGCACCGAGGGCAAGGACGAAATCGCCTCCATGGCACGCAGCACGGAGCGCTTCAGACGCGCGGCTCTTGAGAAACGCAATCTCGAGCAGGAGGCCGCCGAAACGAGTGCTCGCACCGATCGCGAAACCCGTGAGCGAATTGCCGCACAACAGGCTGATGCCGAAACCATTCGGGAGGCGACAATGGCGATTGCCTCCGCCCTTTCCCGTCTCACCGCTGGCGACCTGCAGGTATCGCTGGAGAAGCCATTCCGGCCTGATCTGGAGCCCATCCGGGAAGATCTGAACCGACTGAGTGAAAAGCTCCGGCTGGTCATGCAGGAAATCAACCAGAGCTCTTCCTCCATCCAGGCCAATGCGCAGCAGATGCGCTCCGCCGCGGACGACTTGGCGAAACGCACCGAGCAGCAGGCTGCCTCTCTTGAGCAAACCTCCGCGGCGCTGGAACAGATTACCCGCACCGTGCGCACGGCGACCGACCGGGCGGAGGGTGCAAGCCAGATGGTCAGCAATTCGAAGGACTTTGCGGAAAGCTCCTCCAAGGTCGTGAGTGACGCGATGGCAGCCATGGAGCGCATCGAGGCGGCGACTGGCGAAATCGGCAAGATCATCAACGTGGTCGAAGAGATCGCCTTCCAGACGAACCTTCTGGCGCTCAATGCCGGTGTCGAGGCCGCACGCGCCGGCGAGGCCGGCAAGGGCTTCGCCGTGGTAGCGCAAGAAGTGCGTGAACTGGCAGGACGCGCCTCTGGTGCCGCCAAGGACATCAAGGCACTCGTGACGCGATCCAACACCGAAGTACAAACGGGAGTTGACCTCGTCAGGGCAACTGGCGAGGCTTTGCATAGAATCGGCGACGATGTTCTGCAAATTAACGAGCACGTTAGTGCAATCGTAACCTCGGCGCGCGAACAATTCGTTGGGCTTTCGGAAATCAATTCCGCAATCGGCCAGATGGACCAGACGACGCAACAGAACGCGGCCATGGTGGAGGAAACCAATGCATCAAGCCACACCCTGGCCAATGATGCGGAAACCCTCGCCAGGCTTATGCGGCAGTTCCGCGTCAATGGTAGTGGCCCCGTTGCCGTGCAGGATCATGTAGCGCCTGCCGCAGCGGTTCACCGTCCGTCTCCTGCTCGCACCCTGATGAACAGGGTTGCGAGCGCCATCACCAGCAACAGTTCTGCCGCGAAAAAAATCGCGACCGAATCCAACGAGAAATGGGAAGAGTTCTAAACCATGTCGAACGCTATCAAGCAGTCCGGAGCCTATCTCGAGATCGTCTCATTCCATCTGGGCGATCAGGAATTCTGCATCGACATCATGGCAATTCGTGAAATTCGCGGCTGGGCGCCGGTCACTCCGATGCCGCACACGCCGCCTTATGTTCTCGGCCTCATCAACCTGCGCGGTGCGGTGATCCCGGTCATCGACATGGCGTGCCGCCTGGGCATGAAAATGACCGAGCCATCGGAACGCGCTGCCATCATCGTCACCGATATCGCCGGCAAGCTCGTCGGCCTGCTGGTCGAGCAGGTGTCCGACATGATGACCATCAAGAGCGAAGATCTGCAGCCTGCGCCGGAAATCATTCCGGAAGCACAACGCGCCTTCTGCCGCGGCATCGTAGCGCTGGAAAAGACCATGGTCTGCTTCCTCAACCTCGACACCGTGATTGCAGACGAACTCGCTCAGGCTGCCTGAGCCAGTTCACAACCGGCTGCGTGATGGCACCGATACCCTGGTCGAAAGACCGGGGTTTTCGGCGTTCGGCATCACTTGGGAGGACCGTTCTTCCAGACAACGTTCTGGTTGAAGAGCGGAACGGTGGAAATTGCCATCTTGGCAGAGCCGTCCACGATCTGGCGTGAATGGATGAGGTATACCAGCGTGTTGTTCGGCTTGTCATAAATTCGGTTGACGACAAGCTTCTTCCAGATCAGCGACATGCCCTGCTTGAAGACCTCCTCGCCCTCCTTGGAAAGCTCGATATCATCGATCTCGATTGGGCCGGTCTGGCGGCAGGCTATGGAGTTGTTCGAGGGATCTTCAAACCAGTTGCCGTTCTTCAACCGATCCAGCACGCCGCGGTCGAAATAGGTAACGTGGCAGGTCACGCCCCTCACCTTGGGATCAGTCATGGCATCGACAATGATGTCATTGCCCATCCAGTCCACACCCACCTCACCGACCACTTCGGCACGTGCAGGCGTAACTGAAAGGGCCATTGCGAGCGCAGCAACGGCAAGAGACGCAATAGCCACAGTCTGCTTCAGAAACTTCGGATAGGAAAACATGGATTGCGCACCCTCAAGTAAATTTGAAAATGGTTATCTTCGCCGCAAGACATAAGAACTAGCCAGCACCTTACAAGAGATAACCAGAACTCACATTGACCCGGCGCAACCTTTTGGGCATTCTACAATCATGATCAAGTTCGCGACGCCTGTGACCACAATGCTTACCATCCGCCCAGCAGGGCGTGTGGCCGGCTTGGTGCGTTAAGAACCTTGTCCTGCCCGCATCCCCTGCCAATCACGAGGCGGGGATGATGCTTAGTCTCTGCTTCGACACATCGAAGAGAGAAATCATGGGTGACAGCCAATCAATCCCGATCAACACAAATGCACGCTGGCCTCAGGGCCTCAATATTCGTGCCCGCGATGCTGCCGACGCAGCAGATATTGCTGCATTGCATAACCTGCCCGGCTACCGCTTTGGGACGTTGCGCACGCCCTATCACACTCAGGAAGAAATACGAAAAGGCATTGAGAGCCAAGCAGGTAACTTCACTTCACTGGTTGCCGTCATGGACGGCCTGATCATTGGCGATATCGGAATGACGCGTTTCGCCGGGCGGCGATCACATGTAGCGAACTTTGGCATGGGCGTGCATGATGACTATCGAGCCCGTGGCATTGGTTCGGCCCTGATTGGGGAAATCCTTGCCATTGCGGATAACTGGTACAACATCAAACGTTTGGAACTGTCCGTCTACACCGACAACGAAGCAGCGATCAGGCTTTACCGAAAGGCCGGTTTTGAGGTGGAGGGAACCCATAGAGACTATGCATTTCGCGATGGTCAATATGTAGCTGCCCATACAATGGCACGAATCAGAAGCTGAACAACCTGCGCCGGGTGGGGTGATAGCCAACACCCGCGTCACACGCTGCCATAGTCAGCTACCCACCAATCAGCGCCAGCCACTCGTCCTCGTCCATAACGGTCACGCCCAGTTCACGCGCCTTGTCAAGTTTCGAGCCAGCTCCCGGACCGGCGACGAGGTAATCCGTTTTCTTGGAAACAGAGCCCGCAACCTTGGCGCCGAGACCTTCGGCCCGTGCCTTCGCCTCATCGCGCGTAAACTTCTCCAGCGAACCGGTGAAGACGACCGTCTTGCCTGCCACCGGACTGTTGGTGGCGGCAACAGGCTCCATCGCCTGCGGCTTCACCTCTTCAAGCAGCCGGGAGATGACCTCGATATTGCGCGGCTCCTTGAAGAATTCGACGATTGCGCGCGCCATGACCTCGCCGATACCCTCGATGGCGTTGAGATCATTCCAGGCCTCGCCGCTCAGGCTGGACGCTTCCTTCATGGCCGCCTCGAAGGCTTCATAGCTGCCATAGGAGCGCGCCAGGAGCTTCGCTGTCGTTTCACCCACATGACGAATGCCAAGGGCGAAAATGAAGCGGTTGAGCGCAATCTCCCGGCGGTTATCGATGGCCTCGTAGAGCTTGCGCACACTGACCTTGCCAAAGCCTTCGATATTCTCCAGCTTCGTGAGTGAAGCCTCCTGACGCTGCTTCAGCGTGAAAATGTCGGGCGCTGTGCGAATCTGGAGCGAAGGATCTTCCGCCTCGAAGAAGAAATCGATCTGCTTCGATCCCAGGCCTTCGATATCGTAAGCGTTTCGAGACACGAAATGCTTCAAATGCTCCACCGCCTGCGCACGGCAGACGAAGCCGCCAGTGCAGCGCGTAACGGAGTCCAACCTGCCCGTCTTTTCATTCCGCTCGCGCACAGCGTGGCTGCCGCAAACCGGGCACTTCTTCGGAAATTCGTAAGATACGGCATCCGAGGGACGCTTCTCCAACACAACGTCCAGCACCTGCGGAATGACATCCCCTGCCCGCTGCACGATGACCGTATCGCCGATGCGAATATCGTGACCTTCCGGGCGGATGCGATCACCCGCATTGCCGATCCCCTTGATGTAATCCTCGTTATGCAGTGTCGCGTTCGTGACCACCACGCCACCGACGGTTATCGGCGTCAGCCGCGCAACCGGCGTCAACGCACCCGTGCGGCCGACCTGAATATCGATGTTTTCCACTGTGGTGAAAGCCTGCTCGGCCGGGAACTTGTGTGCGGTCGCCCAACGTGGCGAGCGCGACCGGAAGCCTAGCCGTTCCTGCAGCGCCAGCTCATCCACCTTGTAGACCACGCCATCGATATCGTAATCCAGATCCGGGCGCTGAAGGCCGATGTCCCGGTAATGATCGAGGATATCGGATACCTTCGTCAGCCGCTTCATCAACGGATTGACCGGAAAACCCCATTCCCGGAATGTCTCGACCATGCCCATCTGCGTCGTGGCGGGCATCTCGGACATCTCACCCCAGGCATAGGCGAAGAAGCGCAGCTTTCGGCTGGCGGTTACTTTCGGATCCAACTGACGAAGCGAACCAGATGCGGTGTTTCGCGGGTTCACATAGGTCTGCTTGCCTTCCGCCTCCATCTGCTGGTTCAGCGCGAAGAAATCGCTTTTGGCCATGTAGACCTCGCCGCGCACTTCAACGACAGCCGGAACGCCCGCCGGCAATTGCTGCGGAATCTCCTTGATGGTGCGAATATTGGCTGTCACGTTTTCGCCGGTCGTACCGTCACCACGCGTGGCAGCGCTTACCATCCGTCCATTTTCATAGCGGATCGACATGGAAAGCCCGTCGATCTTTGGCTCTGCCGTGAACGCAATCGAATCGTCCGGGAAACGCCCCAGGAAGCGATAGACCGAGCCAATGAAGTCCTGCACATCCTCATCGGAAAATGTGTTGTCCAGAGACAGCATCGGCCGTGAATGCGTGATCTGCGCGAAGGTTGGCAGCGGTGCAGAGCCAACGCGTTTCGATGGACTGTCTGCACGAACAAGCTTCGGAAAGCGCGCCTCAATCGCGTCATTGCGGCGCTTTAGCGCATCGTAATCCGCGTCAGAGATCTCGGGCGCATCTCCACCGTGGTAGAGAAGATCGTGGCGCGCAATTTCAGCCGCCAGAAAGGCCAGTTCGGCAGCGGCCTGCTCTTCGTCCAAGCTTTCGACAGATATCTGTTCCGCAGCCATATCAAACTCCCTGCAAACCGCTGAACCGTACTTAAAGCATGTCGCGCAAAAGTGTGCAGCGGTTTTGCGATAACGACATGCGATAAAACAAAGAGTTAAAGCCTCAGGAGCGAATCTGAAAGATCGCGACACGCTTAGCGCAATCGGCACGAATGAAAAATGCCGAAGAGGGTTCCGCTCGACGGACCCACAGTCTTTGCCGCGCAGGCATTCACGCAAGTGTGGCCTGAACCATCTGGACAATTGTGCATCGCAGCAGCAATAGAGGATAAATAAAGTCAACTTTATTGGAGATAGGACATGGCGCTTGGCTGGCGTGATACGGGCTTGCACTATGGAAAAATAACGCGCGCGCTCCACTGGGCCATGGCACTGCTGTTTCTGTGGCAATTCTTCGGCATGGGCTTGCGGCTTCTTCTGGGTCGAACACCGCTCGTCAGCTTTTTCGTCGGAACTCATGCCTCGATCGGCACGCTCCTGATGACGCTCGCCCTGATCCGCGCGCTCTGGGGCCTATCCAACTTGCGAAATCGCCCGGCCCATGAGGGTGGGCTGGTGGGAACAGCGGCGCGCCTTGGGCATCTTGGGCTTTATACCCTGATGCTGATAGTTCCGCTTCTTGCGCTGCTTCGCGCCTATGGCTCGCAGCGCGGTGCGGCCATTTTCGGCGTACCTGTTATTCCGGGCGCCCCTGAGAAGATCGACTGGCTGGTGAATGCAGGCAATGCCGCACATGGCCTTCTGGCATGGTGTCTTCTGGCCATGGTGGTCGGGCACATCGGCATGGTCATCATTCACCGCACGATTTGGAAGGATAACGTGCTGAACCGCATGGCAGGCAGACCGCTTGTCGCGGCGGAGTAAGCTGAGAATCAGCCGCTGGCCAGCAAACGGGCAGCGGCGGCCCTTGCCTCATCGGTCACTGTTGCGCCGGAGAGCATGCGCGCAATTTCTTCGGCACGGTGTTCCGGCGTCATGGTGGCCACGCGTGTTGCGATCTTGTCTGATCCTTCGACTGGACCCTTGGAGATCAGAAGATGCGTTGCTGCTCTTGCGGCAACCTGCGGCGCATGCGTGACGGACAGCACCTGCACCTTGTCCGAAAGCCGTTTCAACCGCTGGCCGATCGCATCAGCCACAGCACCGCCCACGCCGGTATCGATTTCATCGAACACGAGCGTCGGAGCTGAACCACGATCCGCCAAGGCCACCTTGAGCGCCAGCAGGAAGCGGGAAAGTTCGCCGCCGGACGCCACCTTCATGATCGGCCCTGGCCGCGTGCCGGGGTTCGTCTGCACGTGGAACTCGACAGTATCAATGCCCTCGGCGCTGGCATTGTCCGCATCCGGCGTAACATTCACCATGAAGCGCGCCCGCTCCAGCTTCAATGCCGGAAGCTCTGCCATCACCGCATCCGCCAAAGCATTGGCACCGTTGACGCGCTTGGATGAAAGGGAAGTAGCCGCGCGGTCATAGTCGGCCTTGGCGCTCGCCGCAGCCTTCTCCAGCGCGCCAAGCCTCTCCTCACCCGCATCCAGTTCGGCGAGATCAGCGACCATCTTGGCGGCCAGCGCGGGCAGTTCTGCCACCGCAACGGAATATTTCCGGCTCGCAGCGCGGAGCGAAAACAGACGTTCCTCGACGCGCTCCAGCTCACGCGGATCAAATTCCGTACGCCGAAGCGCAGCCTCGGCTTCCATCTGCGCGTTCGAAAGATTATCGAGCGCGGCATCGAGCAGTTGAACCGTATCTTCCAGCAGGCCGGGCGCCTCATGGCTCTTGCGTTCCAGACGGCGCACCAGCGAAGCAATCAACGGAACCGGCGAAGCATTACCGTTCAGAAACTCGCAGGCCTCCGCAATATCGCCTGCAATACGCTCGGACTTCTGCATGCGGGCGCGATGCTCCGCAAGCTCATCCTCTTCGCCATCGCGGGGGCTTAAGCCCTCAAGCTCCTCGACCGAGGCTCTGAGATAGTCGGCCTCACGCGCAGCAGCTTCCACGCGGGCACGGTGCGTTTTCAGCGCCCGTTCCGCATCGCGCCAGGATTTGTAGAGCCCACCAAGCTGCGCTACCTCTTCCGTCAGGCCGGTAAACGCGTCGAGCAGGGTGCGGTGGGCATTGATGTCGACAAGGGCGCGGTCGTCATGCTGCCCGTGAATTTCGACGAGGTACTGGCCAAGCTGGCGCATCAGTTGGACACTAACCGGCTGGTCATTGATGGATGCCTTGGTGCGACCGTCCGCTGACTGGACGCGGCGGAAAATCAGATCGCCGTCATCGTCGAGCCCATTTTCACGCAGAAGAAGCCGCACGGGATGATGGCCGGGAACATCGAAAACAGCCGTCACCTGCCCCTTGTCCAGCCCATGCCGCACAAGGCCGCCATCGCCCCTGCCGCCCAGCGCCAAGGAAAGGCTGTCGAGTAGAATGGATTTGCCCGCACCCGTTTCGCCCGTCAGGACCGAAAGCCCTTTTTCGAAGGACAGGTCAAGCCGCTCGATCAAGACGATATCGCGGATCGACAACTGGATGAGCATGACGTTCCTATTTCACTGGATGAGCAGGGACGCTGGGCAATCAGACGCCAATCAGCTTTGCGCCAGCGCGAGAAATCCATGAACCGCGGTTTTCGCGAGGCTCCAGACCACCGCCCTTCAACAACTTGAAGGAGTCCGCGTACCACTGGCTATCAGGATAGTTCTGACCGAGGACGGCGGCCGCCGTCTGAGCCTCTTCCTGGACGCCCATTGCGTAATAGGCCTCAACGAGACGGGCCAGCGCCTCTTCAACCTGGTTGGTACGGCCGTAGTTCTCGACTACGTTGCGGAAACGCTGGATTGCCGCAAGATACTCCTTGCGCTCCAGATAGTAGCGGCCGACCTGCATTTCCTTGCCGGCCAGCTGGTCGCGCGCGAACCGCATCTTGGCCTGCGCATCTTCAACATATTCCGACTTCGGATAGTTATCGACAACCTTCTGCATGGCTTCGATCGTGTTACGCGCAGCCTTCTGGTCCTGCGTCACATCTGCAATCTGCTTCGAATAGGACAGGCCCACGAGATACTGCACATAAGCGCTGTCCTGCGAGCTGGGGTACTGCCTCAGGTAGCGGTTACCCGTGGCCACGGCTTCATCATACTGCGCAAGGCGGTACTTGGAGAAAGTACTCATCACGAGCGCCTTGCGGCCCCATTCCGTGAAAGGGTTCTGCCGATCGATCGAGTCGAACTTGCGGCTGGCTTCCGCAATATTGCCCGCCTTCATATTGGCAAGGCCCTGATTGTAAAGCTGCTCCGGAGGATCCGTCGCAAGCCCGAGCTTGGTAATATCGATGTCAGGATCTGACTGGCATGACGTGACCAGCGCAGACGTGCCGACCAACAATAGAGACACCAGCGCTACTCGTGCAGTGTTTCTCATTCCAACAGACATAGACTCAGTCATTCGACAGTTCCCGATTGCCACGCGATATTACATCGACCGCCCGAATTGGCGTTCTAGCCATATAAGAAGCAAGAGAGCAACGCAATGATGTGGCTTTGACGCAATTTTGTGGCACGTTTGCCCAAGTTCCCAAAAGAAAAGCCGCCTTGTGCGGGCGGCCAATCAGTTTTTGCAGTGTCAACTCAACCGACCGATGGAGCGAGCTCCTGAACCTTGACCGGCACGAATTCGCGTGCACGAACCCGCTGACTGCGGCTTGGGGCTTCAACCACCTCATAGGCGGTGGGATCGCTCATCAGCGCCTTCAGTGCATTGGCATTCATCTTGTGTCCGCCACGATAGGAACGGTAGCAGCCGATGAACTGCGCACCGGCAAGCGCCAGATCGCCCACGGCATCCAAGGTCTTGTGGCGAACGAACTCGTCAGCGAATCGCAGACCTTCCACGTTCACCACCGTATTGTCGTCTGAAATGACCACCGAGTTCTCCAGCGAAGAACCCAGCGCAAACCCGGCAGCCCAAAGGCGCTCGACATCACGCATGAAGCCGAAGGTGCGAGCGCGCGAGAGTTCATCACGGAACACATTCGCAGTCAGATCACCCTTCCAGGACTGGCGACCGATCAGCGGCGATTCGAAATCGATTTCCACTTCGAAGCGTGTGCCATCATAGGGACGAAACTCGGACCACGAAGCCCCTGATTCAATGCGCACCGGCTTCAGAACGCGAATGTAACGGCGCTTTTCGCCGAGATTGACCATTCCAGCGCTCTCGATCGCTTCGATGAAGGGAAAGGAAGAGCCATCCATGATCGGCATTTCAGCGCCCTCGACTTCAACGATGACGTTGTCGAGCCCAAGAGCATAAAAGGCCGCCATGACATGTTCGATCGTCGCAACAGACCGTGGCAGCGAGGTGCCGAGCACCGTGCACAGATCCGTATTCCCGACGTTGGAAGACACCGCCCTGTATTCAACACTTGAACCATCGGCAAAACTGCGGCTGAAAATGATGCCAGTCCCTGGATCTGCAGGCTGGAACGTGATCGAGACCGGGCTTCCGGAATGAACACCGATTCCCGAAAGCGTTACCGGCGATGCGATCGTTGTTTGAAAACCCAAAAATCCAACAGTCATTCGTTTTGCCTTCATGTCTCCCGTCAATGCGGGAGTTATGTTCTTGGGGGTTAGACTCAAATCCACCTGACTCAGAACCCATTTATGATCCTGTAGATACGGCGGTCTCCTCCACAATCCAAATCACTGTTCATTTCGGATTGTAACGAAAACCCCCGCTCGAAATCGTCTCAACCGATTCTCGCAACCCTCTAGACCGCAAAGAAAAACCCGGACTTGCGATCCGGGTTCTCATTGTTTTGCGATTCTCTTTGTTTCAGGTGGATTGACGGCGCAGGAAGGCCGGAATTTCCAGCTGGTCGTCATCCTGATGATGTGATGACGGAACGGCACGACCGTGATCGTCCAGGTTGCCGCGACGTGGTGCGTACAGGCTTGCTTCTGGCGAAAGCGCACGACGCTGCTGCGAAGCGGCGGATGGTGCTGCCGTCATGTCGGAAGCAACTTGCTCTTCTTCATCACGGCGACCAAGCGAATTCGTGATGCGCTTGAGAAGGCCCATCGGTCCACGCTCTTCCTGTGGGGCTGCCACAGGCTGCGTGCGCTGTTCCATTTCAGCCTTCACCACCGGTGGGAAATCTTCCACCTTTGGCATGCGAACCTGATCAACGGTCTGACGAACGATGGGAGCGATAGGCTCGATCGGTGGAGGCGCCATACGCGGTGCAGGTGCGGCGGCCATCGGCTGCGGAGCAGGCTGCGCCGAGAAGCTCGGAGCCTGCGGTGCTGCCGTGAAGGACGGAGCTGGAGCTGCGGCATAGGAAGGTGCTGGCGCCGATGGCTGCATCGGAAGCGGAGCCGGACGCTGGGCAACGGGCTCGACCGGAGCAGCAGCCTGGAACAGGCGGCTCTGCGGACGGAACTCGTCAGCGGCTGGCGCAGCAGCAACCGGTGCAGGCTGCGGTGCTGGCGCCTGCTGGACAGGTGCTGCAGCCACTGGTGCCGGGATCGAAAGTTCGCGTTCCATCTGGGCTTCTGCCTGACGGATCGTTTCCGCAACCGGATCAACCGGAGCAGGACGGGGGGCCTGCATCATCGCAGGCTGAACTGCGGCCGGAGCCGAAGCAACGGCCGCGGAAGGACGGATAATCGGCTTCTGCGCAGCGCGCATGTCGGCTCCGCGAAGATCGTTTGCGTTGTGCGCACGATCAATGCCGGTTGCCACGACGGAAACGCGAATGACGCCTTCCAGAGCTTCGTCGAAGGTCGCACCGAGGATGATGTTGGCATCCGGATCGACTTCTTCGCGAATGCGGCTTGCCGCTTCGTCGACTTCGAACAGCGTCAGGTCGCGACCACCCGTGATGGAGATCAGCAGGCCCTGCGCGCCCTTCATGGAGGTCTCATCCAGCAGCGGGTTGGCAATGGCCGCTTCGGCAGCCTGCATTGCACGACCTTCGCCGGAAGCCTCGCCGGTGCCCATCATTGCGCGGCCCATTTCGCGCATCACGGAGCGAACGTCCGCGAAGTCGAGGTTGATGAGACCTTCCTTGACCATCAGGTCGGTGATGCAGGCAACGCCGGAGTAGAGAACCTGGTCCGCCATGGCGAATGCATCGGCAAACGTGGTCTTGTCATTGGCGATACGGAAGAGGTTCTGGTTCGGGATGATGATCAGCGTATCGACGGACTTCTGAAGCTCCTGAATACCCTGCTCCGCCAACCGCATGCGGCGGCCACCTTCGAAGTGGAAAGGCTTGGTAACGACACCAACGGTCAGGATACCCTTGCTGCGGGCAGCCTGGGCAACGACCGGCGCAGCACCCGTACCCGTACCGCCGCCCATGCCGGCCGTCACGAAGCACATATGCGTGCTGGACAGGTGATCCATGATTTCGTCGAGGCATTCCTCAGCGGCAGCGCGACCGACTTCCGGCTGCGAACCCGCGCCAAGACCTTCGGTGACCTGAACGCCCATCTGGATGATTCGCTCGGCCTTCGACATCATGAGGGCCTGCGCATCCGTGTTGGCAACGACGAAATCGACGCCTTCCAGGCCTGCGGTGATCATGTTGTTGACGGCGTTACCGCCGCCTCCGCCAACGCCGAAGACGGTGATCCGAGGCTTCAGCTCGGTAATGTCCGGCTTTTGCAGCTTGATGGTCATATGAACCGTTCCTTTTTTCTCTGGCCGCCTCGCCAAGCGCGCCGATCTCTTTCATTACGCTGACACCCTTGCCTGAAACTAGAGCGTCAAAAACTCTCCTTGAGCCACTGCCCCATGCGGGCAAAACGGCCACCACCGCCGCCGAGCGTGGACAGAAGCCCACCCTGCTCGGAATGCGTTTCCATGTCTGCGACCTGCGGATAGATCAAAAGACCGACCGCAGTCGAAAAGGCCGGACCCTTGGCGGCCGTCGGCAAACCGGAGACCCCCATGGGGCGACCAATGCGGACATTACGGGCAAGAATACGGCGGGCCGTGTCCGGCAGGCCGGTCAGCTGGCTGGCACCGCCTGTCAGAACCACACGCTTTCCGACGATCGGGCTGAAACCCGATTTCTGAATACGATCGCGAATCAGCTCCAGCGTCTCCTCAAGGCGAGCCCGGACGATTCGGGTCACCAGAGCGCGCGGAACCTGTGTCGGCTGATCGCGATCGTCTTCGCCAATCGGCGGAACGGAGATCAGGTCACGCTCATCGGCTGCGGTGGCAATGGCGGAGCCATGAACCACTTTCAGGCGTTCTGCATCTTCGA
This sequence comes from Rhizobium sp. Root149, assembly GCF_001427345.1. Lineage (NCBI taxonomy): Bacteria > Pseudomonadati > Pseudomonadota > Alphaproteobacteria > Hyphomicrobiales > Rhizobiaceae > Rhizobium > Rhizobium sp. Root149. The sequence continues at coordinate 310,029 of NZ_LMGD01000012.1, read as the reverse complement.
TTCGGGTGGAAAGCCCGCGGGCCAGATCGGTGGTCACATGGTGACCTCCAATGCTGATGGCATCGGTATGAACCAGCTTGCCCTCGGCGAAGACGGAGATCGTCGTCGTTCCGCCACCCATATCAATGGCGGCGCAGCCAAGCTCGACTTCATCATCCACCAGAGCCGCAAGGCCGCTGGCATAAGGCGTTGCGACGATGCCTTCGACCGAGAGATGAGCGCGGTTGACGCACAACTCGATGTTCTTGAGTGCCGCCCGCTCCGCGGTCACCACATGCATGTCGACGCCGAGAAGATCTCCATACATGGAAAGCGGGTCGCGAATCCCCTGCTCTCCATCGAGAGAAAAGCCTGTCGGCAGCGAATGAAGAACGGCACGATCCTGTCGGCGAGACTGTTGGCTGGCAGCGACAAGTACCTTGCGAAGGTCGGAAGCCTCAACTTCCTGCCCGCCAAGATCAATGCTGGCCGTGTAGACATCGCTGGTCAGGCGACCTGCAGACATGTTGACGATCAGGCTGTCGACGGTCAGGCCCGCCATGCGCTCAGCTGCATCGACAGCAAGACGCACGACGCTTTCGACGGCATCGATATCGGCAATCACGCCGGACTTAACGCCACGCGAACGCTGGTGACCGATCCCGATGATTTCGACATTGTGCGTGCGATTCGGCAGAATCTGGCTCTCCTTGCGGGGCGTCAGACGGCCGATCATGCACACGATCTTGCTGGAACCGATATCGAGTACGGAAACGACATGCGACCGCTTCGAAGACAGAGGCTTCAAGCGGGGCAGACCCAAACCGGAAGAACCGAACAAACTCACGTCTGACCTCCAGCTTTCTTTAATGCTTTCGCGCGTGCGGCCAGAGCCTGTTCACGTCGTTCCTGTGCGTCTTCGGTCAGGCGGATTGTCGTGCGATCCGGCAAGCGAAGGTCGATGGCGGCGATATCCCGCTCAAGCACACCTTCAGCAGCCTCGTATTTGGCCAGAGAGGCGAGCGCTTCTTCGACGCCCTCTTCGGGCAGCTTGATGATGACGCCGTTGTTCAGGTGCAAATCCCAGCGGCGACCGGCAACACGCACATAAGCGCGCACGCGGGAGCGAAGATCCTGCCAGCCTGCCATTTCCGTCTGAAACGAAGCAGCAGCCTTTTCAGCACCACGACCGACGAAGAGCGGAAGGGAAGCAAACTTGCTGTCGCGAAGCGGTGCGATTACGCTGCCATTCTTCTCGATCAGCGATAGCTCGGAACCGTTCTGCCAGATGCCGAATGCCTCTCGTTCCTTGAGCGTCACCTCAATGGTCTTCGGATAGACTTTGCGCACCTCGGCGTACTGAACCCAGGGCAGCTTGGTCAGCTTCTGGCGTGCGCCTTCGACATCCAGCGCGACGAGCGAGGTCGTGCCATCCAGCCCGAGCAGTTGCAGGATGTCGATTTCCGAGGTTTCGCTGTTACCCGAGACGCGCACATTCTCGATGGCAAAGCCCACAGCCGCCGTTGTGCTCTGCGCGAAATCGTCGGTGTGGCCGCCGAGCGACATGCCATAAAGACCGACCATACCGAAGAAGGCGAAAACGGACACCGTACCGGTATGGCGAGGAATATGAACGCGGCCCGTCGCAAGGCTCACGCAGAAGCGCACGACGCGCCGGAGCGGGCGCGGCAACACAAGGCGCTCATCACTGGACTTGCCAGCTCCGTAGCGCAGATCTTCACCGGTATTGGATTTACCGTTCAGCGAGAACACGACGCATCCTCCACCATCCAACGGACGAGTTCACCAAAGCTGCGACCGCCGTGAGCGGCCATTTCAGGCACCAGGGAGGTGGGCGTCATGCCAGGCTGGGTGTTGATTTCCAGCCAGATGAGCTCGCCATCTTCAGTCTTGGTATCGTCGAAACGGAAATCGGAGCGACTCACGCCGCGGCATCCCATCGCCTGATGCGCCTTGACCGCCAGTGTTTGAACCTTTTGGTAAATATTTGGTGAAATTTGCGCGGGAATGACATGCTTTGAGCCGCCATCCGCATATTTCGAGTCGTAATCGTAAAAGGCGCCAGAAACAGGCACGATTTCGGTGACCCCAAGCGCCACCCCGTCCATCACACCGCATGTCAGCTCGCGCCCCGCAATGTAGCGCTCAACCATCACGCGGTCGCCGTAGCGCCAGTCGGAAGATCCGATGACCTGCGGCGGATGCGACTGACCTTCCTTGACGATGACAACGCCAAAGGACGATCCTTCGCAGACCGGCTTTACCACATAAGGCGGCTCCATCGGATGCTCGTTGCCAATATCGAAGCGGTTGAGATCCAGTCCGGCAGCAACAGGAATACCGGCGGCGGCTGCAACGGTCTTGGCGCGCGCCTTGTCCATGGCAAGCGCCGAAGCAAGCACGCCGGAATGGGTGTAGGGAATTTGCAGGTATTCGAGTACACCCTGAATGGAGCCATCTTCGCCATAGGGCCCATGCAGCGCGTTGAAAGCGACATCCGGGCGCAGGTCAGCCAGCACAGCGGCAATGTCGCGCCCGACATCCACGCGCGTCACACGAAAGCCTTCGCCTTCCAGAGCAGTCGCGCAAGCATTTCCCGAGGACAAGCTGACCGGGCGCTCGGCGGACAATCCACCCATAAGAACAGCCACATGCTTGCCACTCATTGAACACTCCTTGAAGACCGGGCCTGTTAGACCCCATTCCTTGCGCCAAACTGGTGCGAGAACCTGATTCCCGCGCGTCTTCATTAGTGCCGCAACATGGTTAATGAATCGTTTACTTTCGTTAACCCGCCATTGAAAAGCGTTGCGGATCAACGCCTACGCGGACATTGATAAAGAGTCGGAAAATATTGCTTCAGGCCTTTTCCTCGAAGGAAAATTACCCTAAACGAGGCCCGCGCCTTTTATTAAGGCTGCCTTATTAAGAAATCGGACAAGAAAATGACCCATGCGATGCACACTGCGTCGCCGGCCGCCGAGCCGTTGAAACCCGCTGCACTGAATTCCCCTGCACGTGTTCTGACGGCCAGCCTGGTCGGAACGACGATCGAATTCTTCGACTTCTATGTTTATGCCACGGCTGCGGTCCTGGTGTTCCCTGCGCTGTTCTTCCCAAACAGCGACCCTATGACGGCGCTTCTTGCGTCCTTCGCGACATTCTCGATTGCCTTCTTCGCCCGCCCGTTTGGCGCCGTCGTCTTTGGTCACTTTGGCGATCGCGTCGGTCGCAAGACGACACTGGTGGCAGCACTTCTGACGATGGGCATCTCGACGGTTATCATCGGATTGCTCCCGTCCTATGAGCAGATCGGCGTCATCGCGCCTCTTCTGCTGGCTCTTTGCCGGTTCGGGCAAGGCTTTGGTCTTGGCGGCGAATGGGGCGGCGCGGTCCTGCTCGCCACGGAAAATGCCCCACCCGGCAAACGCTCATGGTATGGCATGTTCCCGCAACTCGGTGCGCCGGTCGGCCTCTTTCTGTCTTCCGGTATCTTCTGGCTTTTGCTGCATGTGATTTCGCAGGAAGCGCTGTTGAGCTGGGGGTGGCGCGTGCCGTTCCTCTCTTCAATCATTCTGATCGCGATAGGTCTCTGGGTTCGCCTGTCGATCACTGAAACGCCAGCGTTCCAGAAGGCGATCGATAGCCACGAGCGGGTGGAAGTCCCGGTGGCGGAACTGTTCCGAAACCACAAGCGCAGCCTCGTGCTCGGCACCTTCGTGGCGCTGGCAACCTTCGTGCTGTTCTACATTGGTTCGGCCTATCTTCTGTCCTACAACGTCAAGGTTCTGAAGATCTCCTTCATCGATGCGCTGGAAGTGCAGCTTCTTGGATCTGTTGTCTTCGGCCTCTTCATTCCCATCGCTGGCAAGCTGGCAGACCGCGTTGGTCGCCGGGAACTGTTGATCGTGGTGACGATCCTCATCGGCCTGTTCTCGTTCCTCCTGCCGACGCTGATGACAAGCGGAGAGACAGCCATCTTCATCTTCTCTGCTTCATCCATGGCGCTGATGGGTTTGACCTACGGCCTCATCGGTACGGCCCTTGCAGCCCCCTTCCCAACGGCTGTGCGTTACACGGGCTCCTCCATCACCTTCAACTTCGCGGGCATCTTCGGCGCCTCGCTTGCGCCTTACATCGCCACGTGGCTGCAGACGAACTACGGCATGTTCTATGTCGGGCTGTATTTGGGTGTAGCGGCGGTTATCACGCTGATCTGCATTCTTCTCTCTGGCAAGAACGAAGTCTGATCCGAAGTAGAATCGAAAACATAAAAAAGCCCGCGAAATCGCTGATTTCGCGGGCTTTTTTCTAAGATATCAGGCTTATTCCGTGGTCACGCCCTGGAATGGTCGAACCTCGCGGCCCGGCATGAAGATGCCAAGGCGCTTGATTTCCCATTCGAGCTTGACACCCGAGGTCTCGTAAACGCGCTGGCGTACCAGTTCGCCGAGATATTCCAGATCGTAGCCGGAAGCATGGCCGATATTGATCATGAAATTGCAGTGAAGCGATGACATCTGCGCACCACCGTTCATCAGGCCGCGGCAACCCGCTTCATCAATCAACTCCCAGGCCGAATGTCCGGGCGGATTCTTGAACGTTGAGCCACCGGTCTTTTCCTTGACCGGCTGGACCGTTTCACGGTGATGGCGAACGGCATCCATCTCGGAGCGGATCTTGGCGCGATCGTCGGCATAGCCTTCGAAAAGTGCGTGGGTGAAAATGAGGCCAGCGCCTGCTGTTGAATGACGGTAGCTGTAACCCATGTCGGCATTGGTCAGGACATGCTTGTTGCCTTTGCGATCAACCGCATGAACTTCAACGACACGTGCAGAGGTTTCCCCACCATTGGCACCGGCATTCATGCGCAGCGCACCGCCGATGGAACCGGGAATCCCGTAGTAGAATGCAAAACCGCCGATACCATTATCCATGGCCATCGCAGCGATGTATTTGTCGGGGCAGATGGCGCCGGCAAGAATGCGGTTCTCGCCCGCAAGCTCCAGCTGACCGAAACCCTTTGCGGAAAGACGCAGGACAACGCCCGGAATTCCACCGTCGCGCACAAGAAGGTTGGAGCCTACGCCCATCACCGTCAACGGCACGTCTTCCGGCAGAAGCTTCAGGAAGGTGATGAGATCTTCCTCGTCATGCGGCTGGAACATGAGCTCGGCCAGACCACCGGCCTGAAACCAGGTGACCCGGTCCATCGGTGCATCGGGCGTCAGCCTGCCTCTCAATTCATTGACCCCGGACCCCAGCGAGGCCAGCAGCTTTTCCCCATTCACCTGCTTCATCAAGATTGTCCCGAAATGCTTTCCAGTTCCCTGGGCAGCGAGGCTGCCCATTGCGTAATGTTCCCAGCCCCCAGAAGAACCACGAAATCACCTGATTTTGCAATGCTTGAAATGATGCCCGGCAATGCGCTGGGCGCAGACATGTAGCGCGCATCACGGTGACCGCCCGCCTTGATGCGGGAAACCAGGGCTTCAGAGTTGATGCCATCGATTTCATCTTCACCAGCCGCATAGACCGGAGCCAGGATGATGCTGTCCGCATCGTTGAAGCAGGTGACGAAATCCTCGAACAGGCTGTGAAGTCGCGTATAACGGTGCGGCTGATGAACAGCGATGATTCGGCCCTGGCAGCTTTCGCGTGCCGCCCGGAGCACAGCCTTGATCTCCACCGGATGATGGCCGTAGTCGTCGAATACGGAAACGCCATTCCACGTGCCCGTCAGCGTGAAGCGACGCTTCACGCCACCGAAGGAGGCGAGACCCTTGCGAATGTCTTCTTCCGAAATGCCAAGCCGGTTGGCGACGGCAATCGCTGCGGTGGCATTCGAAATATTGTGACGCCCCGGCATCGGGAGGCTGAGATCCTTGAACTGGAACACGCGACCGGTACGGCGGCGGCGAATCTCCACGTCGAAGATTGCCCGTGTCCCATCCATGCGGATATTGGAAAAGCGAGCATCGGCCTGCGGGTTCTCACCGTAGGTCACAATCTTGCGATCCTCGATCTTGCCGACCAGTTGCTGCACTTCCGGGTGATCGATGCAAAGCACGCCGAAGCCATAGAACGGAACATTCTCCACGAACTGACGGAATGCCGCCCGCACAGCGTCGAAATTGCCGTAATGGTCCAGATGTTCCGGGTCGATGTTCGTGACCACCGCCACATCGGCCGGCAGTTTGAGGAAGGTTCCGTCCGACTCATCGGCCTCGACCACCATCCATTCGCCCTCGCCCATGCGGGCATTGGTGCCGTAGGCGTTGATGATGCCGCCGTTGATGACGGTCGGATCCAGCCCGCCCGCCTCCAGAAGCGTCGCAACCATCGAAGTGGTCGTCGTCTTGCCATGCGTGCCGCCGATGGCGATTGCATTGCGGAAGCGCATCAACTCGGCCAGCATTTCGGCGCGGCGAACGATCGGCAGGGACTTCTCACGCGCAGCGATCAGTTCCGGATTGTTCTTCTTGATCGCGGTCGAAACGACAACGACTTCCGCGTCGCCGAGGTTCTCCGCCTGATGGCCGACGAATACCGGAATGCCTTTTTCGCGCAGGCGTTGGACATTGGCGCTATCCGACTGGTCGGAACCCTGAACGCGATGGCCAAGGTTATGCAGCACCTCGGCAATGCCGCTCATGCCGATACCGCCAATGCCGATGAAGTGGACGAGGCCGATCGCCTTCGGCATCTTCATGCTGCGACTCCTTTGAATGAAGAAACTTGCTGTTTTGCGGCAATCGCGATCACCAGATCGGCAAGCAAGGCCGCAGCGTTCGGGTGTCCCACCTTTCTGGCCGAGGACGCCATCTGCGCCATGCGTTCCGGCTCGTTCATTGCGCCGGAAATGATCTTGGAAAGCTTTTCCGGAGAAAGCTCCGCCTGTGGCACGACCTTGGCGCCGCCGACCTTCACCAGCGCGGCAGCATTGGCTGCCTGATCGTGGTCTAGCGCATAGGGGTAAGGCACCAGGAGAGCGGGCCTGCCGATAACGGCAAGCTCGGACACAGTCGACGCGCCGGATCGGCTGATCACGAGATGGGCTGCGGCAATACGCTCCGCCATGTCACCAAAGAATGGCGAGACGTCGGCGTTCATCTGCAGCTTGGCAAGGCAGCTATCGACCTGCGACCGGTCATCGGGACGCGCCTGTTGCGTCAACCGCACGCGGGCCCGCTCGCTCTCGTTCAGCAATGCCAGCGCGGTTGGAATGGCCCCGGAGAAGAACTGTGCGCCCTGGCTGCCGCCAAACACCACGAGGTTGAACGGGTCGTTGCCGATAGACGGCTGGTAAGGTCTGTTCGCCGCCGCAAGCACAGCGGGGCGCACAGGGTTGCCGGTGATTACCGTCTTGGCGGCGTGCTTTCCACCATCATCAGGCAGGAAGCCGCCGGCAATGGCCTGTACGCGATTGGCCAGAGCCTTGTTAGCGCGGCCCATGACTGCATTCTGCTCATGAATGAGCGAAGGAATACCCATGCCGGTCGACGCCAGAAGCGGCGGGATTGTGGGATAACCACCAAATCCGACCACAGCGGATGGACGGATGCCCGCCATCAGCTTGCGGGCTGCTCTTAAGCCTTTCCACAAGGTCAACATGGATTTTGCGATTGAGATCGGGTTCTTCGAACCCAAGGTCGCGGACGGCACAACGTGGATCTCGTCGGCAGGAAAGGAACCTGCAAAGCGCTCGGCGCGCTTGTCCGTCACGAGATGAACAGACCACCCGCGCGACTTCAAATCGTGCCCCAGCGCCTCCGCCGGAAACAAATGGCCGCCGGTACCACCGGCGGCGAGGAGGATAACACCTTTGCTCATTCATCTCACTCCGCAGGCACGCCGTGGGAAACCCTGAAGAGGCTTCGCTCCTGCGCCCGTTTTTCCGGACGATGACGGGTCAGCGCCAGAATGAACCCAGCCGTGATGCAGATCGCGATCATGGAAGACCCACCATAGGATATCAGCGGCAGCGTCATGCCCTTTGCCGGCATAAGCTCCAGATTGACGCCGATGTTGATCATCGACTGGATACCGATCTGAAGAACGAGACCCGCGACTGCAAAGCGATTGAAATCGTTCTTTTCACGATAGGCGTGGCTCAAGCCGCGAATGACGATGAAGGCAAAAATCGCCACCATGGCCATGCAAAACACGATACCGAATTCTTCCGCCGCGACGGAGAAAATGAAGTCCGTATGGCTGTCCGGCAGGATGCGCTTGACGATGCCTTCACCCGGACCCTGACCAAACCAGTCGCCGCGAATGATCGCCTCGCGCGCGGTATCAACCTGGAATGTATCCCCCTCACCCGTCATGAAGCGGTCGATACGCCCTGCAACGTGAGGGAAGATGTAATAGGCGCCGACGATTCCCCCTGCACCAAGACCACCAAGGAGGATGATCCACAGCCACGGCATGCCGGCCATGAAGAACATTCCGCCCCAGACCGCGCTGACAAGGATCGTCTGGCCAAGGTCGGGCTGCGCCACAAGAAGCGCGCCAACAATGCCAAAGAGAATGATCGCGAAGAAGTTGCCGGGCACTTCCGGTTGGCGCGCGTGCTCGGCAAACAGCCAGGCACAGACCACGACGAATGCAGGCTTCAGAAATTCCGATGGCTGGATCGAAAGGCTACCAATGGCGAACCAGCGGCGCGAGCCCTTGATTTCCGTTCCGAAGAACAGCGCAAGAACCATCATCGCGATCGACATGATCAGGAGAATGATAGCAGCCCGGCGTACCTGTCTCGGCGTCAGGAAGGAAAGCCCGATCATCACCAGGATAGAAGGAGCAAGGAAGATGGCATGACGTTCCACGAAGTGGAAGCTCGGCAGCCCGATACGCTCCGCCACCGGCGGTGACGCCGCAAAGGACAACATGAAGCCGATGCCCATCAACAGAATGAAGGTCGCCAGAAAAAAGCGATCGATCGTCCAGAACCAGTCTGCCAGTGCCCCTCGATCGGCGCGACTTACCATCTTACTGTCCTTTTTCCGGCTCGATGAGCATTGTCACGCCATCGAGTGCTGCCACCAGAGATACGAACCGGTCGCCTCTGACTTCGAAATTCCTGAACTGGTCAAAGCTCGCGCAGGCCGGAGACAACATCACGACACTCGTCCCGCCATCTGCCAAGGCATCCTTCGCTGCATGCTCAACCGCACGTTCCAGCGCCCCGGAGATCTCGTAAGGGACTGCTTCACCCAGCGTTGACGCAAACTCCGGAGCCGCCTCTCCAATCAGATAGGCTTTCACAATACGCGGGAAGAGTGGCGCGAGGCTTGCGATGCCGCCAGATTTGGGAAGTCCGCCAGCAATCCAGAAAATGCGGTCGTAGCTGGAAAGGGCTGGCGCTGCTGCATCGGCATTCGTTGCCTTCGAATCGTTGACGAAGGTCACGGAGCCCTTGCGGCCAACAGGCTGCATGCGGTGCTTCAGGCCAGGAAAGCTGCGAAGCCCTGCTTGGATCTCCTCGATCGACACGCCGACGGCAAGGCAGGCTCCGATGGCCGCTGCCGCGTTCTGCGCATTGTGCGATCCCTTGAGGGTATCGATGCCCTGAAGATCCGCGATCGGCTCCGATTTGCCGGCTTGCGCGTGAACGATCCCGCCATCTGCGAAATAGAACCCGTCGGCCAGCACCGTGCGGCGGGAAATGCGATTGACCCGGACACCCGCCCGCTCGATGCGATCCGCAATCAGCGTGCAGTAACTGTCATCGACACCGACGATGGCAGTCTGGCTTCCGGCAACCAGTCGCTCCTTCACATCCGCGTAATGTTGCATAGTCCCGTGACGATCCAGATGATCCGGCGTCAGGTTAAGCAGGATGCCCGCACTGGGGTTGATCGTCGGTGCAAGATCGATCTGATAGGACGAGCACTCGACCACATAGAAGCGCCCAGCCTTGGGCGGATCGAGCGTCAGCACGGCGGTCCCGATGTTGCCGCCAAGTTGCGTATCCCGTCCACTGGACTTCAGAATATGCGCAATCAGAGCCGTTGTGGTGGATTTGCCGTTAGTCCCCGTGATTGCAATAAATGGGCAGTCCGGCGCATGGGCGCGGCGTTCCCGCACGAACAGCTCGACATCACCAATGATCTCGACGCCCGCCGAGCGAGCCAGATCCACGCTCCAGTGCGGCTTGGGATGCGTCAACGGCACGCCGGGGGAGAGAACGAAAGCTGCTTGCGCCGCCCAGTCAATCTCTCGAAGATCGCCGGTTTTAACACCGGCCTGCTGCGCCTTCGCAACGCTGTCTGGATTATCATCCCAGGCAATCACATCTGCGCCACCGGCAATCAAGGCCTGCGCCGTTGCGAGACCCGAACCGCCGAGGCCGAAAAGCGCGACCTTGCGCCCGGCAAATGTTGTGACAGCGATCATGGTGGTTACCGCAGCTTGAGCGTGGAGAGGCCAAGCATGGCGAGACCCACGGCAATGATCCAGAACCGGATGACGACCTGGCTTTCCGTCCAGCCCAGCTTTTCGAAATGGTGATGGATTGGTGCCATGAGAAACACGCGGCGTCCCGTCAGCTTGAAGAAGCCGACCTGGATGATGACAGACAGCGTTTCCATCACGAAGAGGCCACCGATGATCGCCATGACGATCTCGTGCTTTGTGGCAACCGCCACGGAACCGATGAGGCCGCCCAGCGCGAGTGAACCGGTATCGCCCATAAAGATGGCGGCGGGCGGAGCGTTGAACCAGAGGAACCCTAGTCCCGCCCCGATGACAGCGCCCAGGATCACCGCCAGTTCTCCCGTTCCGGGCACGAAGTTGATCTGCAGGTAGTCCGCAAAGACGGCATTGCCGGCCAGATAGGCAATGATGCCGAAAGAGGCGGCGGCAATCATGACAGGCACGATCGCAAGACCATCGAGACCATCGGTCAGGTTCACGGCGTTACCTGCAGCAACAATCACGAAACCGCCGAACACGACGAAGAAGACGCCGAGATTCAAGAGAACGTTCTTGAAGAACGGGAACGTGACCGAGGTGCCGAGCACGGAGCCGTTCGGCGCATTGGCGATGGAGACGCGCATCATGAAGTAGACCGCAATCCCGGCGATCAGGAATTCGATGCCCAGACGCGCCTTGCCAGAGAACCCTTTATCCGTCTGCTTCGTGACCTTGAGATAGTCATCGTAAAAGCCGATGGCGCCAAAACCGAGCGTGACCAGCAGGGTGGCGACGACGTAGATGTTGGAAAGGTCTGCCCAGAGCAAAGAGCCGCCGACGATACCTGTCAGGATCATCAGGCCGCCCATGGTGGGGGTCCCGGCCTTCTTGAAATGCGTTTGCGGGCCGTCGGCGCGGATGGGCTGCCCCTTCCCCTGCCGGATGCGGAGCGACGCAATCATGCGCGGCCCGAACAGGAAGACGATGAGCGCTGAGGTGAAGAGCGCGGCACCTGTCCGGAACGTGATGTAGCGAAACAGGTTGAAGATCTGAAAGCTGCTCGCAAGCTCTACAAGCCAAATCAGCATGGGAAGTCTTTCTTCTGGAAGGTCAAATCAGCGCCCCGTGTCAGACAAGGGCGGATAGTTGTCAATAAGCGCCGCGACGATCTTGCCGAAGCCGATGCCGAGAGAGGATTTCACCATCAGCACGTCGCCCGGTACCACATTGCGAACGGCAAACTCCACCAGTTCCGGCGTCGTTGCGCGATATTCCACCTGAACACTGTCCGGAAGCGCATCACGCAGCGCCGCCATTTCCGCCCCCGCCAGCCACACATGCTCTATCCCGGCGGCCAGAAGTGGTCCGGCAAGTTCCTCATGCACCTTCTGCGAAAAGGCGCCCATTTCCAGCATGTCGCCCAGAACCGCAATGCGGCGGCCCGCACCCTGCGGTGGCGTTGCAGCCAGAAGCGCGATTGCTGCCCGCATGGAGGCGGGATTGGCGTTGTAGCTCTCATCGATCAGGGTGAGATGTCCGCCGGTCATCGACAGGCGATGCCGTTCGCCCCTGCCCTTGACGGGGCGAAGATCCGCCAGCGCAGCACGTGCTGCGTCAACATCGGCGCCCAGCAACGAGACGACCGCCAGTGCCGCCAGCGCATTTTCCGCGATGTGGCGACCCGGAGCCCCGATATGCACTTCCACCGTTTCGCCATCCAGCACCGCCCAGATGGTGGACCCTTCGGCGGAACCTTCGAAATCCGCAAGACGGTAATCGGCTTTGGCATGTTGTCCGAAGGTCAGAATGTTCGGAAGCGCCAGTTCCTGGGCAATCCGCTCCAGATAAGCGAACTGCTTGTTATCGCGGTTGAGGAGAACAGCGCCACCCGGCTCAACCCCCTCGAAGATCTCGGCCTTTGCAGAGGCAATCTCTTCCAGGCTGTTGAAATGCCCGAGATGAGCCGCCGCAATCGTCGTGATGATCGCGACATGCGGGCGCACCATCTTTACCAGCGGGCGGATCTCGTTCGGGTGGTTCATACCGATTTCAAAGACACCATAATCGGTATCGGCAGGCATGCGCGCCAGTGTCAGCGGCACGCCCCAGTGATTATTGAAGGAGGCGACAGCCGTATGCACCTTGCCAGACGGTGCAAGAAGAGTACGCAGCATTTCCTTGGTTGTCGTCTTGCCGACGGAGCCGGTAACACCGACGATCTTGGCGTCGGTACGCGCGCGCGCGGCAACAGCCAGACGACCGAGTGCTGCGAGCACATCATCCACAACGATCATCGGTGTCGTAATCCGGCCCATGGCCGGAAGCTTGGCTTCCGCAACGACCAGAAGCGCCGCACCGTTTGCCATGGCCGTCGTTGCATAATCGTGTCCGTCGACGCGGTCGCCCTTGATCGCGAAAAATGCCTCACCCGGAGCAATGGTGCGGCTATCGATGGAGATGCCGGTTATCCCGGCAGGAAGCGAACCGATGGGCCGCCCCCCCATCGCAGCAATCATATCTGCCGTTGTCCATAGCCAGCTCACTGCGTCACACCCTCCAAAGCTTTTCGCACCTCGACATGGTCGGAGAACGGCAGCACCGTGGTGCCAACCGTCTGGCCCTCCTCATGGCCCTTACCTGCCACGATCAGCGTATCACCTGCGTCCATCAGCGAAACCGCATGACGAATGGCCTGCGCCCGATCGCCGATTTCGGTAGCGGATGGTGCGGCAGCCATGATTTCGGAACGGATGGTCGCCGGATCTTCCGATCGTGGATTATCGTCGGTAACGATCACGATATCCGCCAGACGCGCCGCGATCTCTCCCATGATCGGACGCTTGCCCTTGTCGCGATCACCGCCACATCCGAAGACGACGATCACGCGTCCGGTCGTGAACGGACGAACGGATGTCAACACGTTTTCCAGGGCTTCCGGCTTGTGGGCATAGTCGACATAGGCCGGTGAGCCCTGCCGTGTCTGGCCCACCAACTCCAACCGGCCAGAGGCACCAACGAGGCGCTCCAGCGCCGCCATGGCGACCTTCTGCGCAACGCCTGTGGCAATCGCCAATCCAGCCGAAACCAGAGCGTTCGCGATCTGGAAATCCCCGGCCAGCGGAATGTGCACTTCGTGGATCTGACCATCGACATGCACTTCCGCCAACTGCTTGTGCCGAAAATGCTCGACCCGCTTGAGGCTGAGGAAATTGCCGCCACGCCCGACCGTCAGCACGTCGTGGCCCGCAGCCTTGGCAACCTCGATAGCCTTGGCCGACCATGGATCATCCGCGAAGATGACCGCGGGACTGCCCTTCGGAAGCAATGTATCAAACAGCCGCATCTTGGCGGCCATGTAGTCTTCCATCGTCGGATGGTAATCCATGTGGTCGCGGCCGAGATTGGTAAAGGCTGCGGCGGCCAACCGCACACCATCCAGGCGGCTCTGGTCGAGGCCGTGACTGGAAGCCTCCATGGCTGCGTGCGTTACACCCTCGCGCGCGAGTTCGGCCAGCAGCGCATGCAGGGCAACCGGGTCAGGCGTGGTGAGCGAGCCATATTCATTGCGCGTGGGAGAAATGACACCCGTCGTGCCGATCTGCGCGGCAGCAAGGCCGGCGTGCGCCCAGATCTGCCGCGTGAACGACGCTACGGAGGTTTTACCCGCCGTTCCCGTCACGGCAACGATCGTGCCCGGCTGCGCGTCGTGAAAACGGGCAGCAGCCAGTGCCAGAACCCTGCGGACATTCCCGACACGAATGACCGGTATGCTGGTATTGAGCTCTTCGGACGAGATGATTGCAGACGCACCCCGTGTCACGGCGTCCGCGGCGAATGCTGCACCATTTGCCTTGTTGCCGGGAATGGCAACGAACAGCATGCCCGGTTCGATCTTGCGGCTATCGGCAGAAATGCCTCTAATTGCGAGATCGCGAACGCCGTCCGGCTGTGCGGCAATCTCCGGAATGATCCCGGAGAAGTAATCAAGTTTCATCGGTACCCTCTCTGCGAAGCGGCCTGTCCCGTAGCCGCGAATCGACGGGCCCATTCATTATGGCCTAATAGGACACAAGCATGGCGGAACCGTTTTCTCCAAATCTTGGTTTTACACCGAGAACAGCGGCGGAGCGGCTGATGATCTCCTTGACCATGGGCGCGGCACTGTTACCGGCCAGAACGGCTCGGTCTGTCTCGCTGCGCGGATCGTCGATGAAGGTCAAAACCACATATTGCGGCTTGTAGATGGGGAACGCGGCTAGGAAGGCGTTGAAGTTGTGATCGTGGTTATAGCGCCCGTTGATAACCTTGTCGGCCGTCCCCGTCTTGCCACCCACATCAAAGCCTTCCACCAGGGCGTTCTTGCCAGAACCCTGCGTTCCATTCCAGCCGAACAGCCAGCGCATGTTATCGCTTGTTGTCTTCTTGATAACAGTCGAAGCCACTTCGTTCGCCTGCTCCACAGAGCGCGGCAGGAATGTCGGCTGGATGAGGCGACCGCCGTTTACCAGCACGGCTCCGGCAACCGCGGTCTGAAGTGGCGTCGTCGACACACCGTGACCGAAGGAAATCGTGATCGAGTTGATCTTCTTCCATGCTTTCGGCTGCGACGGCGTCGCAACTTCAGGAAGCTCCGTTTGCATGCGCGACAAGAGGCCCAGCCGTGTTAGGAATTCCTTGTGTCCCTCAATGCCGACGGCATCCGCCATTTTCGCGGTACCGATGTTGGACGAATACTGGAACACTTCCGGCATGGTGAGAAAACGTCCCTTGCCGTGGAAATCCTTGATCGTGAAGCCACCGATGCGGATTGGATAACGCGCATCGAAACTGTCGTTCATCGAGAACTTGCCTGAATCGAGGGCCATGGCCAGCGAGAAGGATTTGAACGTGGAGCCCATCTCGAACGTGCCGTTCGACATGCGGTTCAGCCAGCCTTCCTCACCACCTGCTGCCGGATCGTTCGGATCGAAATCCGGTGCGGACGCCATGGCGAGAATCTCACCCGTATTGGCATCCAGCACAACGCCGCCCGCCCCCTTGGCGCGGAACTTCTGGATGGCCGACATCAGCACTTCCCGCAGGATTGCCTGAACGCGAACATCGATCGAAAGCTTGACGGGTTCCAGCGGCTGGTCGCTCGTCATGCCCACGGCTGCGAGATCGGCAAGGCCCTGACTGTCGATATATCGTTCCATGCCTGCAACGCCGCGGTTGTCGATGTTGACGTAACCCACGATGTGGGCAGCCGTGGCGCCTCCCGGATAGAACCGGCGCTTCTCGGGCCGGAAACCGATGCCGGGAATACCCAGTGCCAGAATTTCGCTCTGCTGCTTGGGTGTAAGCTGGCGACGAAGCCACTGGAAGCGGGATTTGGACGAGAGCTTGTGGTAGATCTGCTTGGCATCGATGTCCGGCAGAACCGTGCGCAGTTTCTCGATGACTTCATCCGGATCAACGATCTTGTGCGGCTCCGCAAACAGCGAAACCGTGCGAATGTCGGTGGCCAGCACTTCACCGTTCCGGTCCAGAATGTCCGGGCGCGATGCCATCAGCCGGTCGGCAGGCATGATGCTCGACGTCGCTTCCGGCTCCTTCATGGCATAAAAGACCAGCCGTCCGCCAATCACACAGTAGAAGCCGAGGAAGCAGGCGATGATGATGCCGACGCGATTGCGGGCCTGCGCGGATTTTCGCTTGCGGCTGCCCTCGAAACTGGCGCCGCCAAAGGCGGGTCTCTTGGCGCCTGCGGAAAAATGAGCCCGGCTCTTCAGAACCATTACGCGCGAAAGGAAAGCCATCAGTGGTTCACCGATCCGGTTGCAATAGAATCAACGCTTGGAGTCTTGCCACGCGCAAGCGGCACGGGGATCTTCGATTTCGGCGGCTTGGCCTTGGCTGCATCAACACCCTTCAAGGCGGCAGCAACTTCAGGGTCCACCTGCGCGATCAGTTCTTCGATCGTCGTCTCAGGCTGCGGCAACTGCGATTTTGGCATCGGCAGTTCCTTAGGCATCGCAAGCTGGGTCGGCTGCGTCGGCTCCAGTTCCAATTCCGCCTGATACTGACCGATCAGGCGATGAAGCCGGTTCGGCTGCGTCAGCAAGGCCCAGTCAGCTTTCAGCAGATCAATTGTATCGTGTTCCAGCCGGATTTCCGTCTCCAGCCGACGCACTTCTTCCAGTTTGAGATCTGCCCTGTGCTTGATGCTGTAGGTCACGACGGCGGTAGCCGTCATGACGCCGATCAGCACGAGATCGAAGCTCCTCAGCATATTCAGGCTCCCATCTTTTCCAGGCTGGTCAGTTCAGGCAGATCGAAAATCGAGAAATCCACGGCGCGAGCCGGACTTGCAGTTCTGAAGGCTGCACGTAGCTTGGCGGACCTTGCGCGAGGGTTGACGGATGCTTCCGCCTCGGTCGCAGACAGCATTCCTTTGCCAACCGGCTCGAAAATCGATGGCTTGTCCTCAACCATCGGCAGATGGCGTGACCCGCTCGCCTTGCCGGACCGATCCGTCAGAAAGCGTTTCACCAGACGGTCTTCCAGCGAATGGAAACTGACAACCACCAGTCGGCCGCCCGGCTTTAAAGCCTGCTCCGCCGCAAACAATGCCTGCGCAAGCTCACCCAGTTCATCGTTCACGAAGATGCGCAGCGCCTGAAATACCCGCGTTGCAGGATGGATCTTGTCCTTGGCCTTGCGTGGGTTGACGCTCTCGATGAGGTTGGCAAGATCGCGCGTCGTGGCAAAAGGTTCGCTCGCACGGCGCTTTTCGATGGCGCGCGCGATGCGCCCCGCCTGCTTTTCCTCACCCAGAAATCCAAAAATGCGCGCCATGTCGCCAGCCTTGGCGCGGTTTACGACATCAGCGGCTGAAACGCCGGAAGCAGACATGCGCATGTCCAGAGGGCCGTTGCGCTGAAACGAAAAGCCGCGATCCGCCTCATCAATCTGCATCGAAGACACGCCGATATCGAGAACGATACCGTCCAGACCACCATCAGGAGCGTGGGATGCGAGTTCTGAAAAGCGCGAGGAAATGAGTTTCAGGCGACCGCCAAATTCAGCAACCATTGGCTGACCGCTTGCGATCGCATTGGGGTCGCGATCGAGCGCAATGACATTGGCGCCGGTGGAGAGAATGGCGCGGGTATAGCCACCCGCGCCGAACGTACCGTCAAGGATCACCTTGCCCGGAGCCGGAGCCAAGGTCTCCAGCACCTCGTTCAGCATAACCGGAATGTGACGTACCAGTCCGCCATCGGCCTCGGAGTTACCCTCGCCAAGATTCGCCGCCATTCCAATCCCCTGTTCTAGGCAGGCCGCACCGGAAGACGAGCGCGACCCTCTCTGGCCACCACCTGCGCCTCGTGAAACGCCTGGGGCTGCCATAGCTGAAAATGATCCGAGCGACCCACGAAGGTGACTTCCGTCGTGATTCCGGTGAAGTCGCGAATGAAATCCGTGACCGCCAACCGGCCCTCCGCATCGAGCCGCATGTAGACGCCGCCGCCGTGCACCAGCAGCGACATCATGTTGGCCTCCGGCGAGAATGGATCCGCCTGGGCGATCTGCCGCTCGTACCGCTCGAGCAGGTCCGGACCGCCGACGCTGATCGCCGGAAAAACCAGGTCCTGGAGACAATAAAGCTCCTGGACGTTCCGCTGCGTCAAAACGGCACGAAACATCGCAGGGACGGAAACACGCCCCTTCGAGTCGATCCGGTTCGTCGCATTGGACAAGAAGCGGTTCATAACGCCAAACATCCGCCTCCAAGAGATGCGGGCGGCCATGACCACCCGCGTCAAACCCACAAAGGCACACAACCCGGCCGTTCAGACGGAACGTGTTCCGCCCGTTTCTTCCCGTGGGAAGCGATCCGAGCCTGTCCGATTGAGCGGGGGTAAAGCGCCCCTTCGCAGTGTGGATTTGGGATACCATGGGACCATATGGGCGTCAATGGGAAGCGACCCCACCGAGGGATCGCGGCATTAATAATTTATAACCCGTTAAGTTTAACAAAGGGTTAGCGAGGGCACTTTCCGAGTCCGTGACAGAACACGGAAAATCACACTCCCGTGAGCTGACAAACAACTGAAATCATTGGTTTTTGCAGGCCCTGCCAAGACTCTTGGATCTGACTGCCAACAACCAGAAAGGGAAGTGGCGGAGAACCATCTATCGTTAACGGGGCAGCCGGGATCCCGCGAATCCGAAACCACCCAGAGGTAGCATTCCACCAAAGAAGAAATCGCCAGTTGGCCTGTAAGCCGGGTTCTGTATGGCCCCGGTTTCCCGGAACGTGGCAGCCATTCATCTGGGACAGCGTTTGCACGCTGCCTCACGCAACCCACCCGGATGACTGGCCCGGAAACAGGCTGTAGCACCGCAAGCGGCACCCGCGTCATCCCTATTCGGTCTTGCTCCCGGTGGGGTTTACCTTGCCGGTCCTGTTGCCAGTCCCGCGGTGGGCTCTTACCCCACCCTTTCACCCTTACCCCGCCGCCTCTGATGCTCGCTTGAGCACAAGAGAAAGCGGGGCGGTTTGCTTTCTGTGGCACTATCCCTGGGGTCGCCCCCGCCGGACGTTATCCGGCACCGTATTTCCGTGGAGCCCGGACTTTCCTCACCCTACCGCCTTTCGGCATTGGTAAAGCGCGGCTGCCCGGCCAACTGGCAGCGCCTGCTTAAACGGTTTCCAGTCGCAGGGCTACTGCAAATCACGCGAAATGCGCCGCAAACGAAACGGGGTAGCCCTCGCCTTCCAGCGAGCCGTTCTTGATCAATTGCGCCCCCAGCCGTCCAATCTCATCGGAACTTTTGGCGGCCGAACCACACCCGCCCGTGACAACTGCGATTGCGGGATCTTCCGTAAAGTCGATGAAGGGATAGGCGGTCGCCGTCTTCGCCACCACGCAGGCGCCCGTGGAGATGCGATCAACGTCGATCTGCGGCACCAGCGACCGTATGATCCGGGCATGGTGATCCCGCGCAACCTCACGCCCGCCGCTCCTGAACCACTGCTGCAACTCCTGAAGCGATCCCAGCTTCAGATCATCAGGATCGCCACCGATCTTGAGGTAGATCTTGCCGTCCGGATATCGCACAGGCGGCAGCAGATAGATGTGGTCAGCCGTGTCGCGTGGCTCGTAGATCAGCGAAGGCATACCGGCAAAGGCAGGTAATTCGCTTTCGGGTATTTCGAAAAAAGTGACCGTTCGACCATAAACCGACATCTGAACCGGTTGTGGCAACAGACTCTCGACAATGGAAAATCCGCCAGCGGCAAGCAGCACCCGCTCTGCCCGGTACACCGAACCCTCGCGAGTTTGCACCGAGATCAGATTGCCATCACGTCGGATGGAACCGACCGTCTCGGCAATCAGGGTCGCCCCCTGTTTCCGGCAGATCTCGGATTGCGCCGATACCAGTGCGCGCGGATTGACGTAACCGGCACTGCGCGCTTCAAAGACACCTTCGCTACCCGACTCGAAGCCGAAATAGCCGAAGCGAGAGATAAGTCCCGGATCATCCAGAAGTTCGGGCTGAACCCCTAGTTGCTCGGCAGCGCTGAGAATTCCCTCAATGTAGCTGTGACCGCTGGCCCGCTCGGGACCGACCATCAGGCAACCGGCTTCGTGATAGAACCGGATACCGCTCTCCTGCTCAATTTGCGCGTAGCGGGCAATCGAGCGGTTCGCGAGACGAGCCCAGACCGGGTCTGGATCAATGGTTCGCGTTATGCGCGCCTCGTCGTAATGGCTGCCGAAGACACCGTTATGGTTTCCGGCGTCCTTCGGCTCGTCCGGGCCGATCAGTGCGACGCCATCGGTTGTTTGTGAAAGATGGCGGGCCGCTGCGGAACCCATCATTCCTCGACCCACAACAATGTACTTGAATGGAGTATGCATGAAATCGCGGATGAAACTTAGATTTCATCCGTCCCTTGAAAACGCGGCAGCTCGGTCAGCAACCGATGCAAAGTTTCAATAGTCGACATATCGGCAATGCCGTCCACGCAGGCAGGCCGGAAATGCCGTTGGAATGCCTCAACGACGCCTTCTGTTTTCTCGCAGAATTCGCCCGTGATTTCGATGCCGTATCCATAGAGTGCCAGCATGCCCTGCAACGCCTCGATCGGCTGCCCGCTTTCACCCTTCTGGAAGAAACGGCCGCTGCGAATGGGAGAAGGCTCGACCCAATGGCCGACGCCCTGCCGGTGCAATTCCCGCCACGGAAACCGCTCGCCCGGATCGACCTTTCGGCGCGGCGCAACATCCGAATGGGCCAGCACCCGCTCCGGTCGGATGCGCCACCGGGCGATACAGTCCCGGCAGAGGCGAATGACGGCCTCGATCTGCTCGCTGGAATAATCCGGCAAACCGCCAGGATGGCCCGCATTTGCGATCTCGATGCCGATGGACCGCGAATTGATATCCGTTTCGCCAGCCCAGACACTTTTACCCGCATGCCAGGCACGACGACTTTCCGGCACCAGTTGCACGATGCGACCATCCGGCCAGACGAAATAATGGCTGGAAACCTCGCTCTGGATATTCTTCAGCCAGGACAGCGCCTGACCATGGTCAGGCATACCGGTGTAATGAAGGATAATCATGTCTGGCGCATCGCAGCCTTTGCGTTCGCCATGGTTCGGCGACGGCTCCACGCGCGCGCCGACGAAATCTGCCTCGAGTTTCATGCTGCCTTGCGTTCTTTCGCAATCGCCGCATAGGCCGCGTTCAATGCCGCCATGCGCTCATTCGCCGCCGCATGCAATTCTGCGGGTACGCCGCGTGCAATCAACTTGTCCGGGTGATGCTCGGCAACGAGCCTGCGATACTGCTTGCGAATTTCGGAAAAATCCTGATCCGGCGACACGCCAAGGATAAGATACGGGTTGCCGCCATCCATGGTGATATGCCGCGCCATGATGCGCCGGAAGTGATCTTCGTCGATCTGGAAGATTTCCGCTATGCGCGCGAGAAATGCCAGTTCGGCCTCATGCACCATCCCATCCGCCTTGGCGATATGGAAAAGGCCATCGATGACGTTCTCCAGCATGGGGCAGTTGCAATCACCGGAACCGCAGAGATTTGCGAGCTTCTCGGCATAGGCTTCGTAGCCGGCGACGTCCTGGCGCGCCAGATTGTAAAGCCGGGCAACGTTCTTTGCCTCTTCTTCTGGAAAGTCGAAAATCTGCTTGAAGGCCTCGACTTCCGAGGCAACAACCGCACCATCAGCCTTGGCCATCTTGGCAGAGAGCGCGATGATTGCGATGGAGAATGACACGCGCCTGCGTGTTTCCGGATCACCTTCGAACAAGGTTCGGACGGCCTCCACCATGCGCGAAAGCGTATTCGTGGCGGCGTCACCAACTGCGTGCAGCAGTCGGTCCCACAAAGAGGTCAGTTGAAGGCATGCGAAATCGAAAATCATGACTCACCAGACCAAATTTAACCCGCGATGGCAAGCGAAGACGAAGGCAATGGCATTAAACTTTATCCATCCTACGTCGGCCCGACGCGGATGGATCTTCCCGGAAACAAGGACCCATCTCACCAGCAATCTCCGCAAGGACTTGTCCACAGACGAAGACCGCATCCGATAAGCGTTGACATCTCCGGCGCCCATTGAACCGATTGAATTGTGTCGGCATCATGTTTACGCCGCGAAATCACGGATTTTCTTGAGAAATTCACTTTACAGCCGCAGTCTCGTGTCGCATCCATTCGCCAGATTTGAGACAGGCGCTTGAGGCGCGAAGGAGGATCGATGGCCAAACAGAAAGTAGCAATGCTGACAGCAGGCGGACTGGCACCGTGCCTTTCATCGGCAGTCGGCGGTCTCATTGAGCGCTATTCCGATATCGCGCCAGAGATCGAGTTGATTGCCTACCGCTCGGGCTATCAGGGATTGCTGCTTGGCGATCGAATCGAAATCAACCAGGACATGCGTGAAAAGGCGCATCTGCTTCACCGCTACGGCGGTTCCCCCATTGGCAACAGCCGCGTCAAGCTGACCAATGCTGCGGACTGCGTGAAGCGGGGCCTTGTCAAGGAAGGCGAGAACCCGCTGAAGGTTGCAGCTGACAGGCTCGCCGCCGATGGGGTGACGATCCTGCATACGATCGGTGGCGACGACACCAACACCACCGCCGCCGACCTTGCCGCCTATCTCGGCGCACACGGCTACAACCTGACTGTGGTCGGCCTGCCGAAGACGGTTGATAACGATGTCGTTCCCATCAAGCAGTCGCTGGGAGCCTGGACTGCGGCCGAAGTTGGCGCACACTTCTTCGACCATGTCAGCAATGAACAAAGTGCTGCGCCGCGCACGCTGGTGATTCACGAGGTCATGGGCCGTCACTGTGGCTGGCTGACCGCGGCCACCGCCCGTGCCTATATCCAGGACACGAAGAACAATGAATATGTCGAAGGTTTCATGATGAACACCCAGATGAAGAACATCGACGGGCTCTACCTGCCTGAGATGGCCTTCGATCTGGATGCGGAGGCGGCCCGCCTTCGCGCCATCATGGACCGCTGCGGCTTTGTGACGCTCTTCGTTTCGGAAGGCGCTGGCCTCGACACCATCGTTGCCGAAAGAGAAGCGGCGGGCGAAACCGTCAAGCGCGACGCCTTCGGGCACGTCAAGATCGATACCATCAATGTCGGAAACTGGTTCCAGAAGCATTTCGCAACCCTTCTGGGTGCGGAACGTTCGATGGTTCAGAAATCGGGTTACTATGCGCGCTCGGCACCGGCCAACTACGAAGACCTGCGATTGATCCAGAGCATGGTCGATCTTGGCGTGGAAAGTGCGTTGAACGGCGTGTCCGGCGTGACCGGTCACGATGAAGATCAGAATGGGAAATTGCGCACAATCGAATTCCCGCGTATCAAGGGTGGCAAGCAATTCGATCTGTCTGCCGGTTGGTTCAAGGACGTCATGGACTTCATTGGACAGCCCTACCGGTCAGCCTGATCAGGACTATGGTTCAGCAGCGATGATCTCAGGCATGGGAAGTCATGAGGTCGGGGAGGACTTGAGATGAGTTTAGAGACGACGCTGATGACAGCAGCATTGGCCCTGCTCGCTTTTCTGCTACCATCCGTCGCGGCTAACCTTCTGAGAGATCAATGCATTGCGCGCGGGAAACTGCGCGCAATCCTGTTTTTACCGGGCCTCTGGATCGGCTATCTGCTGGCGGCTGCGGTGGCAATCGCTGCTTTCAACATGTGCCGCATTTATCTGCCTGCAATGCAGGGCTCATTTGCCTGGATCGGCATTGCCTTCCTGATGCTCTTTGTCTTCAGGTCACAGATCAATCGGTTCCGCGTCAGGATTGCCGACAACGATAACCTCCCGAACCAGAACACGGCTTCGGCGTCTTTCCGGCTTGGCTGGCAGGCATTTCGCCCATCCCTGATCATCGCCCTCTGGGCCGTCCTGCTTCAACTCAGTGATTCTTTAACCAATTCAGCAATTTTGAGCCAGGAAATTGCCCTTCCGCTTGCGGTTGCGGCCCTTGTTGCGCCCCTCATCCAGCTCGCTCTGGCAGAGCGATCAGCACGCAAGCTGCGGGCATTTCGCAAGGTTTATCAAGCCTCGCACAAGCCTCGCACGCGATTTATTGCAAGCCGCGCAGTGACTGCCGGCTATCGCAAGATTGCCGCTTGAGCGCTTGGAGCTTGCCGCAATTGTGAACATGCGTTAATGGATTGCGTGGCGGTCAAAGACCGGCGGGCTGGAAACAATCATCTTCATGAAAGTGAGACGATGGCGATAACCCGATTGATCGGTAAGAAAGCGGTTGTTGCGGCAGCGGTTTGCGGAGCAGTTTCTGGTTGCTCCAGTGTGCAGACAGCATCCAATGCACCGGCCAAGACAGACGTTGCTGCGGCCCAGCCGCAAGTCGCTCAAGTCTCAGCATCCCCGGCAAATGGTCAGGCCGCTCCTTCAGGCGCACAAGCTTCCGTTACCGCCATGACAACCAATGCAGGCGCCGCGCAAAAGGGCGGCCGCGTCGGCACCGATCAGATGGCAGCGATGCAGCAGCAGGGACCGGTCGCCGTTCCAGTTGGCATGACCACGCAGGTTGCGGAAAAGGGTGGCCGTGTTCACCAGATCGCTCTGCCAACCGGTGCATCCGCCATCAAGGCTCAAAACGACTCCGTCATCGCATCGCTTGCTGAAAAGCAGCAGCCCTTCCCTGCTGCAGCACATCCGCAGGCTCTCGCGGTTGCGCCAACGTCGATCGACAAGAATGGTGGCCTCCAGGCCATCAATATGGCGACGGCTGAGCGAAGTGCATCTGCACCCGTCTCGTCGCCCGCAGCTCTCACAGCCTCCGCACAAACGGCCCAGGTCGTTCCTGCAGCACTTCCGCCCGAAATGACCGCGGCCTACACGGCAATCCCAACGCCGCGTCCGCGACTGACGACGTCGACACCGTCTAACATGGTGGCATTCGCCGGCCCGGTTCGTCCGGGCTCCGGGATGGCAGGTGACTTCTTCCCGCCAGCGCCCGGTGCGCCGATCCCGCCGACGGCAGAAGCAAGCACGCCAACGCTCAATGCTCTCATCCGTCGTTATGCCGGTCTGTACGGCGTGCCGGAATCGCTTGTTCACCGCGTTGTTCACCGTGAAAGCAAGTATGACCCGCGCGCCTACAACAAGCGCGGCTATTGGGGCCTGATGCAGATCAAGTATTCCACCGCGAAGTCCATGGGCTATGCCGGGACGCCGGATGGTTTGCTCGATGCGGAAACCAACCTGAAATACGCCATCAAATATCTTCGCGGTGCCTGGCTGGTGTCTGAAAACGACTCCGACGACGCGATCAAGATGTATGCGCGCGGCTATTACTACGATGCCAAGCGCAAGGACATGCTGGACGTTATCCAGTAATCCTCGAGACAGATCGCAGTCTACGGCTTCTACCGGCAACCGCTCAATCGAACGGTTGCCGAATTGCTTTTATGGACTTCAACGCAGAGCCAGAACGGCTGCCACCAGCGCGTTGGGGCTATAGTCGAGCTTTCTGGGGGTCAGCCCCATGCGCAGGATCACGGTGCGCGTGGCGGGAATGACGGTAATCGTCTGTCCGTCATGTCCCTGGAGACGGAACCAGCCTGCAGGGATAGAGGTTCCATCCGGCGCTTTCGGAAGCCAAGTCTGTGCCTGTGAATACCGCCCATCCGAAGCGTTGTTTGGCTTTGCCATCAGCGCGGTGAAACCTTCCGGCAGGATCCGGCTACCGTTCCAGACTCCATCCTGCGCCAGCAGCAGACCAAACCGCGCCCAGTCACGCGCCGTGGCATAGAGATAGGATCCGCCAACGAAGGTTCCTGCGGCATCCACCTCCATAACCGCACTGCTCATGCCAATCGGGTCGAACAGCGCCTTCTGGGGAAAGCGAAGTGCCTTGGCCGTATCGCCCATATGGTCCATCCAAAGCCGCGACAACAGCACCGGAGAGCCGGTGGAATACGTGAACACTGTACCCGGTGGCGCTGCTGCGGGACGTTGCGTCATGAACGACACCATGTCCGACTCCAGATAGAGCATCCGCGTCACGTCGGAAACATTGCCGTAATTCTCGTTGAAGGCCAGGCCATCTTCCATGGAAAGAAGATCGGCAACACGGATACTTGCGCGGGTATCGTTCTTCCACTGCGCAAAGAGAGCGGCATCATCGAGCTTCATGGCGCCCTGCCCCATGGCGATGCCCACAAGTGCTGCATTCACGGTCTTGGTCATGGACCATCCGAGAAGCGGGGTCTGGGGGCTGAACCCCTTCGCATAGCGCTCCCCGACAAGACGGCCGTCCCGGATCACGACGATCGCCCGCGCGCCCGGACCAGCGAGATCTTCGCGAGCAAGAACATCCTGCACTGCGGGGTCAAGTTGCACCGCGCCACCTTGCGGCCACAGGAGAGACGAGTCCGGCGCGGGCTTTGGCGCTTCCGCAATCACCGGCAGCGGAACGACCTTCGCGCCCGCAGGGAGAACGCGGCAACCGAGGCCGGCATGATATTCCGCAGTAGTCCTGGCAATGCCACCTGTCAGCGAAGTCGTGACTGTCTGACGTTCCCGGTCGACAGTCGCGCTCATCAGTTTGAGAAGCGGGTGGCCGGGCGCTTGAACATCATCGGCAAGCACCAGATCCGCATCACGGTTGGCGATGAAGACGTTCGAGCAGATGATCTTGGCTGCGTATCCGGCACCGACGCGCAGAAGTTCCGGCGGACGGGCGTAAAGCCACGCATACCCGCCCACCAGCAGCAAGACGATAGCCAAACAGGTCCACTTCAGTATTCGCTTCAAGAATATCACAACAAACTCCCAATCGTCTTTTGATGGCCTTTTAGCATCGTCATGAAACTGTAGCAGCCCCCGTCTACAGCCATGTGAATTCCACATGAGGCGGGATTCGCAAATGGCAGAACTGGTACCGGATGCCGGTTTCCTGAAAAACGGGAAGCTGAAAAACGCATTGCTTCAACACAAGGCGCTTTCCCGAAACGGATTGTCGGAACGCCTCTTTGGCCTGCTTTTCTCCGGGCTCGTCTACCCGCAGATCTGGGAAGACCCGGATGTGGATATGGCCGGTATGGAATTGTCGCCGGGCCACTCCATCGTCTGCATCGGCTCCGGCGGCTGCAACATGCTTGCCTACCTGTCACGCCACCCGAGCTCGATCGATGTCGTCGATCTCAACCCACACCATATCGCATTGAACCGGCTGAAGCTTGCGGCCTTCCGCTCTCTCCCCGGCCACTCAGACGTCGTTCGCTTCCTTGCCATGGAAAATGTCTCGGGCAATGTCGAAGCCTTCGACAGGGTTATCGCACAGAACCTTGACGCGACCAGCCGCACCTACTGGCAAAAACGCCGTTGGAACGGCCAGCGTCGCATCGAAGTGTTCGAGCGCAACATCTACCGGACAGGGCTTCTCGGTCGCTTTATCGCTGTTGGCCATCTGCTTGCACGGCTACACGGCGTGCAGTTGACGGAACTGGCAAACGCCAAATCGCTGCGCGAGCAGCGTAATGTCTTTGATACCCGGATCGCGCCGCTCTTTGACAAGCCGCTGATCAAGTGGCTCACCAGCCGCAAGAGTTCACTCTTCGGCCTTGGCATTCCGCCGCAGCAATATGATGAACTGGCAAGCATTGCGACGGATGGTTCCATTGCGCCGGTGCTGCGCCAGCGGCTGGAAAAACTCGCCTGTCATTTCCCGCTGAAAGACAACTATTTCGCCTGGCAGGCCTTCATGCGGCGCTATCCGACTGGCGATGAAGGATCATTGCCAACCTATCTGAAGGTCGAGACCCATGCCGCGATCCGCGAGAATGTGGACCGTGTGCAGGTGCACCACGCCACCTTCACGGAGCTTCTGGCGTCGAAGCCTGCAGACTCGGTGGACCGCTATGTCCTTCTGGATGCACAGGACTGGATGACTGATCAACAGTTGAACGATCTGTGGACGGAGATCTCGCGCACGGCAACCGGCGGCGCACGCGTGATTTTTCGAACAGCGGCAGAAAGGAGCATCATTGAAGGCCGCCTTTCTCCGGCGTTACGCGCACAGTGGACCTATCTGGAAGAGAGGTCTCACGCGCTGAACCTTCAGGATCGTTCCGCGATCTATGGCGGCTTCCATATCTATGTGAGGTCCGCGTGACACCTCTGGAAAACCTCTCGCAGCCGCTGGGCGATCATGCGCAACGCATGGATCGCATGTATCGCTATCAGCGGCACATCTATGACCTGACACGCAAACACTATCTGCTCGGCCGCGACAGGGCGATCGAGCAGCTCCAGATCCCCTCAAACGGCAGCCTCTTGGAGGTCGGTTGCGGAACAGGCCGCAATCTCGTTCTCGCGGACAGACATTATCCGCAAGCCCGCCTCTTCGGCCTCGATATATCGGCGGAGATGCTGGCCTCGACCACGAAGGCTTTCATACATCTGGAAAACAAACCACACCTGCGGATCGCAGACGCGGCCCGATTTTCCGCAGCAGAATTCGGCGAAGATGCAGGCTTTGATCGCATCCTGATCTCCTATGCGTTTTCGATGATTCCCGAATGGGAGACCTCGATTGAAGCGTCTCTCGCAGCGCTCAAGCCAGGCGGATCGCTTCACATCATCGATTTCGGCCAGCAGGAGCATCTTCCGGCCTGGTTCCGCAAGGCGCTTCAGGCATGGCTGAAACGTTTCCATGTCACGCCCCGTGTCAATCTGGCTGAGGCGGTCGAGGAAAGACTAGCCCGCTTCGGCGCGGACATGATGGTGGAAGGCTTGTATCGGGGCTATGCCTGGCACATCATCGTTCGGCGCCGCGTTTGCGATAAACCCGCTTGAGCGCCCTCTTGCGCTCATGAAAAATTTACGACGTTATGGTTAATTAGGAATGACTGTTCTGTCTTGCGCGGCAAGCCGGACGAAATCCTGAGCGCGAACCAGACGGAGCCCCATGTCTCGCATTTTGCTTGCCCTTGCGACCACAGCTCTTCTTCTTTCCGGCTGCACATCCGCCAGCTTCGATCTGATGGAGACGACGGCGATCCGCAAGCCGAAGTTTCAGGATCTGGACCCGCAGGATTTCGGCAGCAACCATCCGGACCGCCATCAGGTCCATGGCATCGACGTCTCCAAGTGGAATGGCAATGTCGATTGGCAGACTGCGAAACGGTCGGGCGTATCCTTCGCGTTTATCAAGGCAACCGAAGGCAAGGACATGATCGATCCGGCCTTCGAGGCAAGCTGGAAGGGCGCGTCCACGGCCGGCATACCGCACGCGCCCTATCACTTCTACTACTTCTGCTCCACGCCGGATGAGCAGGCGGACTGGTTCATCCAGAATGTGCCGAAGCGCGCTTCGCTTCTGCCACCCGTCATCGACGTGGAGTGGAACCCTGCCTCGCCAACCTGCAGGACGCGCCCCGATCCGGAGACTGTTCGCAAGGTCATGCAGCGTTTCATGGATCGGCTGGAAGCGCATTACGGCAAGAAGCCCATTATCTACACATCCGTCGATTTCCACCGCGACAATCTGGTCGGGCATTTCCAGAATTATCATTTCTGGGTCCGCTCCGTTGCCGCCCATCCGCAGAAGATCTACGACTCACGGCGTTGGTCCTTCTGGCAATACACCTCGACAGGTGTCGTACCGGGGGTTCCGGGCAAGACGGATATAAATGTCTTTTCGGGCTCCGAGAAGAACTGGCATGCCTGGGTGGCATCCGTTTCGAAATAAGGGCTTGAACTGCAACCGGTGACCTGTTGTAACGCGGTCAAATTGCGCTCTGCCCTTGTTTGGTCACAAATATTACCGACATGGCGGGGACTGTCCGTACGAGGTTTCCCAATGTCTTTTCCCCTGTTTCGCCGTGCTGCATTCGCTGCTTCACTCACCGCTCTCATGGGCACCACTGCGCTGGCGCAGGAGGCAAAGCCTGCGGTTGCCTGCGGCGGCGATCTGGCTGCCTTCCTGAAGGACGTTAAGGCTGAGGCGATCGCCAAGGGCGTGCCGGCAGAAGCCGCCGACAAGGCTCTCGCCGGCGCACAGATCGACCCGAAGGTTCTTGCGCGCGATCGTGCCCAAGGCGTCTTCCGTCAGACCTTCCTGGAATTCTCGCAGCGCACCGTCAGCCAGGCACGCCTCGATATCGGGCGTCAGAAACTCAAGCAGATGGCACCGGTCTTTGATCGGGTCGAGAAGGAATTCGGCGTAGCGCCGGGTGTTGTCACTGCATTCTGGGCCATGGAAACAGACTTTGGCGCCGTTCAGGGCGACTTCAACACGCGCAATGCTCTCGTCACCCTCTCTCACGACTGCCGTCGTCCCGAGATCTTCCGCAAGCAGTTGATCGCCCTCATCGAGATGGTGCAGCACGGCGATCTTGACCCGACGACCAACACCGGCGCCTGGGCAGGTGAGATCGGTCAGGTGCAGATGCTGCCGGACGACATCATCCATTATGGAGTCGATGGAGACGGCGATGGTCATATCAACGT
Organism: Rhizobium sp. Root149; assembly: GCF_001427345.1. Taxonomy (NCBI): domain Bacteria; kingdom Pseudomonadati; phylum Pseudomonadota; class Alphaproteobacteria; order Hyphomicrobiales; family Rhizobiaceae; genus Rhizobium; species Rhizobium sp. Root149. The sequence continues at coordinate 279,579 of NZ_LMGD01000012.1, read as the reverse complement.
CAAGACCAGTTCCGCCGATGCCGTGCTGACTGCTGCTGCCTTCATCAAGGGCATGGGCTTCAAGGCTGGCGAACCCTGGCTGCAGGAAGTTGAACTGCCCGAAAATCTGCCTTGGGAAAAGTCCGGCCTCGGAAATGAAATCCCGGCCTCAGAATGGTTCGCGCTTGGCGTCAAGCCGCGTGATGGGGATACGAAGTTCAGCAATCTGCCGACGGCGCTTGTCCTGCCGCAGGGGCGCAAAGGACCGGCTTTCCTTGCCTATCCCAATTTCGGCATCTACCTGAAATGGAACCAGTCGTTCATCTACACGACGTCGGCTGCCTATTTCGCCACGCGCCTCTCGGGCGCCCCGACCTATGTCAAGGGCAACCCGGAACCCGGCATGGATGATGCGACGATGAAGGCACTGCAGACCAAGCTTCAGGCCCGTGGTCATGACGTCGGCAAGATCGACGGCATTCTCGGATCCGGCACGCGCGTCGCCGTTCAAAAGGAGCAACAACGTCTGGGCTTACCCGCTGATGGCTGGCCGACTCAGTCCCTGCTTGACGCACTTTGAAATCAGTCGGGCCGCTGAATGTTCTGTCGTCAGCGGCCCTGATTTTCATTGAACTTCTGCTCTTGCAGCGCAATAAAAGTCACAAAATATGACGATTTTTAACAGTGTCGACGCGAGCATTAACGCTTTGCACACCAAAATCGCTAACGAATTTTATAGAGCAAAATCAAACTGCTGATACGTTTAATCAGGGCCTTAACCTGTCGTTCACGCCGCATTGCAGCACATTATTTACTTTGAAACTCAACGCAAATGCCTCATCTTTGACTCGTTAAACCAAGGAGGCAGACATGGGACGCACCTATTCCTTCAATGCCCTTCTCGTCGGTGCAGCGTTCGTATTTGTGGCGTCGATGCTATTCATGTGAACTGTCGGCAGGCTGTTGCGGTTCTGCCTTATTGGATATCGAAGCGGGCCCAAAGGCCCATGACGACCTGAAACTGGTAACTGATCGACATTGGTTCCTGCGTGCAAAGCAGCGCATTCATGGAAAGTGAAGGCCCGGCAGTAGCCGCGCCTCACCTATAACAAGGCTCAGGCCGCCGCCCCGGTCTGGGCCTTTTCCTTTGGCAATCGTCCAAGATTGGTCAGGACTGCGGAAACCAGCGGTGCGCGGTTCATCGTATAGAGGTGAAACTCGTCCAGACCACGTCGCATCAGATCCTGGATCTGTTCAGCAGCCACCTCTGCGGCCACCTTGGCGCGCTCTTCCGGCTTGTCGTCCAGACCCTCGAACCGAGCATCGAGGAAGGCCGGAATACCGGCACCACAGCGGCTAGCAAAGCGCTTGAGCTGCGTCAGGTTCTGGATCGGCATGATACCGGGTACGACCGGGATCAAAATCCCTGCCTTGCGTACCTGCTCCATGTAGCGCTCGAAAACGTCATTATCGAAGAAGAACTGCGTCAGCGCGCGATCTGCACCTGCGTCCGCCTTCCGCTTCAGCATCTCGATATCGGCGTTCACGTCCCGGCTTTCCGGGTGCTTTTCCGGATAGGCAGAGACGGAGATTTCGAAACCACCTTCCGCCTTCAGGGCCGCGACAAGCGCTGCCGCATTCTCATAACCATGCGGATGCGGCACATAGGCGGTGCCCACGCCGCTGGACGGATCGCCGCGCAAGGCAACGATATGCTTCACGCCCATCGCCCGAAGCTCATTGATGACGTCATGCGTCTCATCACGATCTGCATCGACACAGGTCAGATGTGAGGCTGTCGGCAGGTTCGTTTTCGAGATGAGGCGTTCGACCGTGGCGAAGGTGGGCCTTTTGGTAGTTCCGCCTGCCCCATAGGTCACGGATACAAACTCCGGCTCGAAGAGCGCCAGTTGATCCACAGTCTGCCAAAGCTGCTCCTCCATTTCCGGCGATTTCGGCGGAAAGAATTCGTAAGACAGGCGAAAGTCATGCGCGGGGCGGACCGGATGTGTCATTGGGCGGCTTCCGATTTCAGTATGTCATAGGTGTTGGAAGAAGCGGCTGGTTCTGCGCCGCTCCGGGCACGCGCGAGCCAGATCGTCACTGTCAGTGCAGGCGTGCCTTTGGTCGCAACAGGCTTGAGGTCCAGAATGTCTTCGACGACGAGACCCGCTTTTTCCAGCCATTCCTGAACCGTCTGGTGCGAGAAACCGAGCCGAACGTGGGCATGATCTTCGCGCAGATAATCCAGCGTATGCGGTGCCAGATCCACGATCAGCAGACGACCGTCACTCCGCAGCACGCGTGCTGCCTCCGTCACGGCCTTTTCGGGTTGATCCAGGAAGTGCAGAACCTGATGGACGGTAACGAGGTCGAAGTCGCCCGCTTCCGCTGGCAGGTTGAAAATATCGCCGTGCCGAACCGAGGCCTTCAGAATACCCGCCCGATCGAGATTGGCGCGGGCAACAGCCAGCATGTCGCGGCTGGCATCAATTCCGACGGCACGCCGATAATGTGCATGAAGCTGCTGGAGTACCCAGCCGGTGCCTGTGCCGAGATCGAGCAGAGAATCGATCTGCGCGTCACCAATCAAGTGCGCCAGCGCTTTTTCCACCTGCTCGTCACTCACGTGCAGGCGACGCAACTCATCCCATTCGGCAGCGTTACGGCTGAAATAGGCCTGTGCTCTCGCGGCTCTCTCCCGCTTTACGTCCGAAAGCCGCTCGCCATCGCGCACCAGAACCGGATCCGACAGATCGACGGCCCCCAGCAGTTGACGAACCACAGCTGCCGCCTCCCCTTCGTGGCTCAACCGGAAAAACGCCCATGCGCCTTCCTGGTAGCGCTCGATAAGCCCCTCTTCCGACAGCAGCTTCAGATGGCGCGAAATGCGTGGTTGCGACTGCCCGAGAATATCGGTCATATCGCTGACCGTCAGATCCCCTGCCGACAGCAGGACGAGCAGACGAAAGCGGGTGGTTTCACCCGTCGTCTTCAGCACGTCCACCAGCTTTTCGAGACCCAAGGTCATTACGCATCCACCACAATCAAGATATAAAGATATCTTTATGTGACATTGCAGAGGATGACAAGCCTAATTTTCCAAACGGGCATGGGCGGACCCTTCCATCCGCCCATGTTCGCTGCTTCCGTCAAAGATCAGAATTCTTCCCAATGCTGTGAGGCGGTTGCTGGCGATCCCATTGCCGAAACGGCGGCGCCACTTCGGATTGCCGATGCCGAAGGCTGCCGCATGGTCTTCGCGACCTGACGCAAGGCAGAACCTGATGACGTACCCGGACCCGCCTGAACCAGCTGGAAGCGCGCGATCAACTCATGCAATTTATGGCTTTCACCCGCAAGGCCTGCGCCAGCGGCGTTCATTTCCTCCACCATCGCTGCGTTTTGCTGCGTTGCCTGATCCATATGGTTGACCGCGGTGTTGACCTCAGCCAGACCGCTTGACTGTTCATGCGCAGCGGTCGCAATCGCGTCCATGTGGGTGTTGATCGTCAGCACCAACTCCTCAATCGCTGTCAGGCCCTGGCCTGTATCGCTGACAAGTTTCACACCCTCGGAGACAGCAGCGGTAGAGTTGGCGATGAGTCCCTTGATTTCCTTTGCCGCATTCGCGGAACGCTGGGCCAGCTCTCGAACTTCCTGTGCAACAACCGCAAAGCCCTTCCCGGCCTCACCGGCTCGCGCCGCTTCGACGCCTGCATTCAGGGCAAGCAGGTTGGTCTGGAATGCGATCTCGTCAATAACGCTGATGATCTGGTTGATTTGACGCGAGGCCTGCTCGATACGCTCCATCGCTGTCACGGCATTGCGCACCACGCTTCCTGACTTCTCCGCCTGATTTCGGGCGTGGCGGACAACCTCGCGCGCCTCAATGGTGCGGTGCGATGTCGAGGTGACGTTTGCCGTGATTTGTTCAAGGGCCGCTGCCGTCTCCTCAAGCGAAGCGGCCTGCTGCTCCGTACGACGCGCCAGATTGTCGGAGGCGTCCGAAATCTCGCGAGACCCTCCTGCAACGACAGTGACGGTCGAACCGACTGCCTTGAGCGTTTCACGCAACTGAGCCACGGAGGAGTTGAAGTCGGCACGCAGGCTTTCAAACTGTGACGCAAGAGGCTGATGAATATCGCACAGCATATCGCCACCGGCCAGTCGGCGAAGGCTCGCGGCCAGTGCGCCAGTCGCCTGGCGAAGCCGCTCGTCTGCCTCCCGTTCGGCCTCCGCCTGCAATGTCGCCCGTTCGGCTTCCATGCGAGCACGGTTTCCGTCGGCTTCCGCTTCCAGCTCGGCATTGCGCAGAGCCGCCTGGCGGAACACTTCGACCGAATGCGCCATGGTGCCGATTTCGTCGCGACGGTCCGTGTAGGGAATGGCTGCTGCGGTGTTACCTTCGGCCAGTACCGTCATCGACTTACTGATCCCGAGGATCGAAGACGACAGACTGCGGGTAATCAGAACGCCAAGAGCAATGACCAGAACGACGAACGCTGCAACGCCCGAGATGATGGCAACCATCGAGAACCAGGCGGCATTCAACCGCGCATCGGCACCCTTGATGAGGTTCTGACCGTTTTCACGAAGAAAGCCGGCGATGACTTGAGTTCGCTTGCCGGTAGCTTCGGTAAAAGCATCATAAACCTCGGGCTTGCCCTTATAGTCTTCCAGGCTTGCCATGGCCGCATATATGTCTGTTAAAACCTTGCCATCGGGCGATGCGAAGAAGGCATCGACACGCTCCTGGATAGGCTTGGACACGAAAGCGCGGAAGTCAGGGTCGAAGTTGCGGATCTGATTGGAACCCTCATCGAAAAGAGCCTGTTCAACCTTACTGAAACTGCGCTTCTGAATGTAGATTTGCCCCATACGTCCAGACAGAAGCTGACCTTCGTTGACCTTCATCCAGGCATGATAGCCGCGAATATCACGCGCAAGTGCTACGTCGTCGGTGAGACCACCGGCACGAGATGCCATGGCCATTCCAGCCTGTACAACCGGCTTTGCATATCGCAGCGGCATAAGCGGGTCTGTATCACCCGCATCCTGCTTCTGGCGATATTCCGACATTCTTGAATAGGCTGTCTCAAGATTTGACCGCAGCCTCAGCGTCAGCTCATCATTGTAGCCCAAGGCCTTCAAACGATCGAGTTGCTCGATCATGTTGTTGTATGTGGCATCCGATACGGTCCGGGTTTTCGGGCGTTCTGATGGCGGGAGCATGCTCTCCAAGGGAACCGTCAGCATCAACTCGCCGCCTGCATAGGCGAGCTCAGCCATGATCCGGGCTCGCTGAAGACGCTCATACTCTTGATAGCTCTTGAAGCCAACCATCATGCCCAATCCCACGACAGCAGCAAGCGGTACCAGCGCCAATGTAACGAGCGCCTTTCGAAATGGAAGCTTCCTTAATGACAGCAACAGTACATCCCCCATCTAAGTGTTCCTGCTTCCAGAACGGAAAGCTGAATACGTGTAATTTAGGGATATACAATTCTAAGATTGATAATTATTTAAAGCAAAAAATAACAAATTCAGCATTACTGTATATTATAATAAATAGACATATAAAAACTAATCCACGAAAAACAATAAAAGCCGCTATTCGATCATGAATAGCGGCCTTTAAAGAATTATCATCCATGATTATCGAGCGACGTTAAGTTCGCTCGACTAAGTCAAGACTAACGCGTCAGACGCTTGTAGGTCACGCGCTTCGGATTGACCGAGTCTGCACCCAGGCGACGGATCTTGTCCTGCTCGTAATCCTCGAAGTTGCCTTCGAACCATTCCACATGGCTATCGCCCTCGAATGCGAGAATATGGGTCGCAAGACGGTCGAGGAACATGCGATCGTGGCTGATGATGACAGCGCAGCCCGCGAAGTTTTCAAGCGCGTCTTCCAGCGCACCCAGCGTTTCGGTGTCGAGGTCGTTGGTCGGTTCGTCGAGCAGAAGAACGTTGCCACCAGCCTTCAGCATCTTGGCGAGGTGAACGCGGTTGCGCTGACCACCGGAAAGGTTGCCGACCTTCTGCTGCTGATCGCCGCCCTTGAAATTGAAGGCGCCGCAATAGGCTCGGCTGTTCATCTCGTATTTGCCGAGCTTGATGATGTCGTTGCCGCCCGAGATTTCTTCCCAGACATTCTTGGAACCATCAAGCGAGTCGCGGCTCTGGTCGACATAGCCGAGATGCACCGTCTCGCCGATACGGATATCGCCGGAATCCGGTGTTTCCTGACCGGTGATGATGCGGAACAGCGTCGACTTACCGGCACCGTTCGGACCGATGACACCCACGATGCCGCCCGGCGGCAGCTTGAACGACAGGTTTTCGAACAGAACGCGACCGTCGTACGATTTCGAGATGTTTTCCGCCTCGATAACCACCTGACCAAGACGCTCGCCAACAGGAATGATGATCTGGGCTTCGCCGGGACGACGATTTTCCGCTGCTGCCACCAGTTCGTCATAGGCACGGATACGGGCCTTGGACTTTGCCTGACGCGCCTTTGGAGACGATGCAATCCACTCCTGTTCGCGGGAAAGGGCCTTCTGGCGGCTGCCTTCCTCGCGCTCTTCCTGTGCAAGCCGCTTTGCCTTGGCATTGAGGTAGGCGGAATAGTTGCCTTCGTACGGGATGCCGCGACCACGGTCGAGCTCGAGAATCCAGCCAGTGACATTATCGAGGAAGTAGCGGTCGTGGGTAACCATCAGGATGGCGCCCGGATACTCGCGCAGGTGCTTTTCGAGCCAGGCGATCGTCTCGGCGTCCAGGTGGTTGGTCGGTTCGTCAAGGAGCAGCAGGTCTGGCTTGCGCAGCAGGAGCTGGCAGAGCGCAACGCGGCGCTTTTCACCACCGGAGAGGTTATCGACCGATGCATCGCCCGGAGGGCAACGCAGGGCGTCCATGGCCATTTCCACTTGGCTTTCGAGATCCCAGAGATTCTGGCTGTCGATGATGTCCTGAAGCTTCGCGCCCTCTTCCGCCGTTTCGTCGGAATAGTTCATCATCAGTTCGTTATAGCGGTTGAGGATCGCCGTCTTGTCGGCAACGCCTTCCATCACATTCTCGAACACGGTCTTGGTCGGGTCGAGCTGCGGCTCCTGCGGCAGGTAGCCAAGAGTGGCGCCGTCGGCAAGCCAAGCTTCGCCCGTCCACTCCTTGTCGAGTCCGGCCATGATCTTGAGAACCGTGGACTTACCCGCGCCGTTGGGGCCGAGGATACCAATCTTGGCGTCCGGATAGAAAGAGAGATGAATGTTCTCAAGTATCTTCTTGTTGCCGTAGGCCTTGTTGAGGCCAGCCATGTGATAAATGAATTGACGTGCCATAGGGACAATCGCTCCGGCGCCAGTGTGGGAAAAGTGCCCGCTATGTAAGCGAAATGGGCCTGAGGGGCAACAGCCAAAGGCACAGCGACGCAGGTGCCCCAAACTGCTCTCCACGAAAGGCTTGGACGATTGATGCGAAACATGCCCGTTGCCTTCCGAACGCACTCCCGTCACAACTGGCTTCACAGTCAGGAAGACGGCGAGGAGATAGCACGTTCATGTTCGAATCGATCGAGCGGCTGAAAAGCGGAAGCGGCGCAGATCTGGCGCTCCGGCATCAACAGGCTGTTGGCGAACCCAAAGGCGTGATTCAAATTTGCCACGGACTGGCCGAACATTCAGGACGCTACGAGCAATTTGCGCGCGCCATGGCGCAACAGGGTTTTGCTGTTTATGCGCATGATCATCGCGGGCATGGGCATACCAAGGCCGCCGATGCTCCTGTCGGCCGTTTCGCGAAGGAGGATGGCGTTGGGAAGGTCATTGCCGATGTGACCGCCGTTACCGATCACGCCAAAGCCGCCTATCCTGATCTACCCATCTTTCTCTTCGGCCACTCCATGGGTGGGCTCATTGCCCTGAATACGGCCGTAAGCCAGCCTCGCACCTATTCCGGGGTTGCCATCTGGAATACCAACTTCGCCGTTGGCGCAATGGGGAGGCTGGCGCAAGTGGTTCTCAAGACCGAACGCGCGCTGAAGGGCTCGGATGTCCCCAGCCTGATCTTGCCCAAGCTCACCTTCGAGACCTGGGGCAAATCCATGCCCGATTCTAAAACTCAGGCAGACTGGCTGAGCCGGGATCGTTCCGAAGTAGAAGCCTACGAAGCCGATCCGCTTTGCGGTTTCGATGTCAGCATATCCATGTGGCTTGATGTGTTCGAACTGACCTTCCGTGGGACGGAGGCGAGCCTTCTATCCAGACTGCCAAAAGCCCTGCCCTTCCACTTGGTCGGAGGCGGACAGGATCCCGCAACGGAAAAGGCAAAAGCCATCGACTGGCTCTCCCACCGTCTCGCGAGGGCCGGCTTCACGAATATCCACAAGCGCATCTATCCACTGATGCGTCATGAGACCCTGAAGGAAATCGGCCGCGAAGAGGCTATGCAGGAGTTTAGCGACTGGATGTCTGCGACGCTTTCTCGACCGACCGCGCCTATTCAAGCTCTTTCGACTGGAATGATGTCATGATTTTTAATCAAGTGTCGTTTGCGCGTGACGCCGCTATGAATGGATGAAACATCAGCCAAGGCGGAGCTTGTCGTCCCATCATGATTGCCTCACCTCCCCACGCCGCCCCTCTGCACGGCATTCGCGTCATTGAACTCGCTCGCGTTCTGGCAGGCCCCTGGGCAGGCCAGATGCTGGCTGATCTGGGTGCAGATGTCATCAAGGTCGAAAATCCAAATGGCGGCGACGATACACGGGCCTGGGGGCCTCCTTTTGTGGAAAGCGTGAATGGCGACAACCTCTCTGCCGCCTATTACCACTCCACCAATCGCGGCAAACGCTCGGTGGCGGTCGATTTCAGCGCGCCGGAAGGTCAGGAAATCGTCCGGGAACTGGTAAAGGATGCCGATGTCATCATCGAAAACTTCAAGCTCGGCGGCCTGAAGAAATACGGCCTGGATTATGAGAGCCTGAAGGCCATCAACCCGAAGCTCGTCTACTGCTCCATCACAGGCTTCGGTCAGAATGGCCCTTATGCCTCCCTCGCGGGTTATGACTACATTGTTCAGGGCATGTCCGGCTTCATGTCCATCACCGGCACGCCGGACGGCGAACCCATGAAGGCAGGCGTTGCGATTGCCGATATCTTTACCGGCATCTATGCGGTTACGGCCATTCAGGCGGCCCTCATCCATGCGCTGAAGACCGGCAAGGGCCAGCATGTCGACATGGCACTTCTGGATGTCATGTCGGCAGTCCTCGCCAACCAGAACATGAACTATCTCATTTCTGGCAAGGCGCCGGTGCGGCTGGGCAATGCCCACCCGAATATCAGCCCCTATGAAGTGGTTCCGACTGCTGACGGCCATCTCATTCTCGCCGTTGGCAATGACGGCCAGTTCGCGCGGCTCTGCAAGATTTTGCGGCTAGAAGAAATGAGCGCAGACGCGCGCTTTGCCACCAACAAGGCACGCGTGGCAAACCGCGAGGCGGTTCGTGCCGCCGTCATCGCCAAAACGGAAACATGGACGAAAGCGGACCTGCTGGCCGCCTGCGGGGAGAATGCCGTACCCGCCGGTCCGATCAATTCGATCGACGAAATGTTCGACGATCCGCAGATCAAGGCGCGCGACTTGAAGATCGATCTCGCTGCGCAGGATGGTACGGTCATTCCCGGCGTGCGTACGCCGATCATTCTGTCCGAAACGCCATTGACCTATCACAGACCAAGCCCTGCACTGGGCGAACACACAGATGAAGTCCTCGCAGAGCTTGAGGCAAAGAAACAGGAGAGGAAACAGGCATGAAGACCGGCGGCCAACTTATTGTCGATGCGCTGAAGGCCAATGGCGTCAAACGGGTTTCCTGCGTTCCCGGCGAAAGCTACCTCGCCGTTCTCGACGCTCTCTATGACAGCGGCGTCGAGGTGATGATCTGCCGTCAGGAAGGCGGCGCGGCAATGATGGCCGATAGCTGGGGCCGCCTGACAGGCGAGCCGGGCATCTGCATGGTCACACGCGGCCCGGGCGCCACCAATGCCTCGGCTGGCCTTCACGTCGCGATGCAGGATTCAATCCCGATGATCCTCTTCATCGGGCAGGTTCAGCGCGATGCGCGTGAACGCGAAGCCTTTCAGGAAGTGGAATATCGCCGCGCCTTCACCGAATTCGCCAAATGGGTCGGCGAGATCGACGATGCACGCCGTATCCCGGAATTTGTAACCCGCGCCTTCGCTGTCGCCACGTCTGGTCGCCCCGGCCCTGTAGTGCTTACCCTGCCGGAAGACATGCTGCGCGATGTCGTCGACGCGCCGGAAGCCAGACCCTACACACCGGTGGAAAGCCACCCGGGCGAATCGCAGGTCAAGGCGTTCGGGGAAATGCTGCGCGAGGCCAAGCGCCCGATGTTCATCATCGGTGGCACGCGCTGGAATGAACAGGCGGTCGTCGATTTCCGGGCTTTCGCTGAGAGGTTCCGCGTGCCCGTCGGCTGCTCCTTCCGCCGCCAGATGCTGTTCGATCACACGCATAGCTCTTACGCGGGCGATGTTGGCATCGGCATCAACCCGGCACTGGCGAAGGAGATCAAGGAGTCAGACCTGATCGTGCTGCTCGGTAGCCGCATGTCGGAAATGCCCTCCTCCGGCTATACGCTGCTGGACATCCCCTACCCGTCGCAGAAGATCGTGCACGTCTTCCCTGACCCGGAAGAGCTTGGCCGCATCTATCGCCCCGATCTTGCCATCGTTGCAGCGCCTGCCGAATTCGTGGCGGCCATCAAGGATCTGGAAGCGCCCGCACAGCCTGCCTGGGCTGAGCGTACCGCCACCATGCATGATGCCTATCTGCGCTGGTCCACCCCGCCGGAAACCGGACCGGGCGATGTGCAGATGGGCCCGATCATGAACTGGATCGAGGCGAATGTGCCGAAGACCGCCGTCTTCACCAATGGCGCTGGCAACTACGCAACTTGGCTGCATCGCTTTCACCGCTTCCAGGCCTACAACACGCAATCGGCCCCGACCTCCGGTTCCATGGGCTATGGCCTGCCTGCCGCCGTGGCGGCCAAGGCCCTGTTCCCGGAACGCGAAGTCATCTGCTTTGCGGGTGATGGCTGCTTCATGATGCACGGCCAGGAATTCATCACCGCGGTGCGCTATGGTCTGCCGATCATCACCGTGCTGGTCAACAACGGCACCTATGGCACCATCCGCATGCATCAGGAACGCGATTACCCGGGCCGTGTCAGCGGCACTGATCTCGTCAACCCGGATTTCGTCGCTTTTGCGCAAGCCTATGGCGGCCATGGCGAGCGGGTCTCAAAGACCGATGAATTCGGTCCGGCCTTCGAACGGGCCCGCGCAAGCGGCAAGCCCGCCATCATCGAGGTCATGCTGTCGCCCGAAGCCATCACGCCGACGCGCACGCTGACGCAGATCAGAAACAAAGCCTGACGTGTCAGTGGCTGCGGCACTTGCGAATGCCGCAGCCCGACAGGCTCAGTTGTCGCCCGGAATGCGGGCGATGACCTTGATCTCGAAATCAAAGCCTGCCAGCCAGTTCACGCCAACGGCAGTCCAGTTTGGATAGGGCTTTGTCGGAAATATTTCCTGCTTGACGGACATGATGGTCGGAAACTGGTTTTCAGGGTCCGTATGAAATGTCGTGACATCCACAATATCGTCAATGCTGCAACCGCCTGCCTTCAAGACCGCCGAGAGATTGGCGAAGGCCTGACGGACCTGGGCTTCGAAATCTGGCTCCGGCGAACCATCAGCGCGGCTTCCAACCTGTCCGGAGACAAACAGCAAATCGCCGGACCGGATGGCGGCGGAATACCCATGCTTTTCATACAGTGCATGCCGTTCTGCCGGGAAAACAGCTTCACGTCGACTCATCTCATACTCCTTGCGATTTTCAAGCGCCTCAAATACGCTTCGTATGTGAGAAAATAATTACATACGCGACGTATGTCAATTCAGATACGCAGCGTAGGTGAGAGAGGGTGGATGTCAGCAACACGCGTTGAGAAAGCCGAACAAAACCGGAAAAAGCTGCTTGCGTCAGCGCGGAAGGCCTTTGCAGAAAAGGGCTATGCCGAGGCTTCCATGGATGAATTAACCGCCGAAGCAGGCCTTACACGCGGCGCTCTCTACCACAGCTTCGGCGACAAACGGGGGCTTCTGGCCGCCGTCGTGGATCAGATCGATTCAGAAATGGCCGCCAAAGCGAAGATACGTGCATCATCCGCGCAAAATGATTGGGATGCGATGCTTCTGGAGGCGAAGGCTTACATCGAGATGGCTCTGGAACCAGAGGTTCAGCAGATCGTGCTGCGTGATGGACCGGCTGTATTAGGTGATCCGTCTCGTTGGCCAAGCCAGAGCAGTTGTCTGGCAGAAACGCTTCGCACGGTTGAGAGCTTGATCGCGAAAGGAATCCTGCGGCCGGTCGATCCGGAAGCAGCTTCTCGCCTGCTCAGCGGCGCAGCTTTCAACGCCGCCATGTGGGTCGCAGCCAAGGAAAATCCGCAGGCTTCGCTGTCGCAGGCAATCGAGGCATTCAAAGCTCTCGCGGAAGGACTTCTGCTTGATAGGCAGTCCTGAATTACGAAAAAGCCCGGCGGATCAAGCCGATCCACCGGGCTTTTGAATCAATATGTCAGGCGCTGATTACAGCGCAGCCGTGACGATGAACTCGACCTTGTAGTCCGGCGTGGCAAGCGCTGCTTCGCTCGTTGCGCGGGCTGGCGGGTTCGCCGGATCGATCCAGCTTTCCCAGACGGCGTTCATTTCACCGAAGGTGGACATATCCGACAGATAGATGATCGTCTGAAGAATCTTGGACTTGTCCGAACCGGCAGCGGCCAGCAGGCGGTCAACTTCAGCCAGAGCCGACTTGGACTGTTCGGTAACGCTTGCGCCTTCACCAACCTGACCAGCCAGGTATACCGTGTTGCCGTGAACGACGGCGCCGCTCATGCGCTTGCCGGGTTCGATACGCTTGATGCTCATAATATGCTCCTCAATGGATTGAGCTTGCAGAAGGTCGTAAACAGAAATCAGCCGCGCAGATGCAGGCTCTTCTCGTAGATGGCAGTCGAGCGCGCGCCCGAGCGGCAATAACCCAGCATGGGGCGCGGAAACTCATCCAGCGCATCCACCATGCCCTTTACCGCCTCCGCATCGACACCCATCCGACCGACCGGCACATGCGCGATGTCGAGGCCAAGCTCCTTGGCGCGCGCCGCAATCTCGGCAAAGGAAGGCTGCCCCGGCTCTTCTTCATCCGGGCGATTGCAGACGATGGATTTGAAACCCAGAGCCTTGATCTGGTCGAGATCGCTGGGAAGAATCTGCCCTGTGACGGAATACTCGTCGTTGATCTGGCGGATATCCATGGTTCAGCCTCCGGCTTGGAAAATGTTGGGCTTTCAATTACGACGCAGGCTCGCCCCCGTCAATCGCGGTACCAGTTCAAACGAAACTGAAGCGAAGCGCGTAGTCTGCGCTTTCACCCGGCTTCAGCATCTCCAGTTCTCCTGAGCGGGCCAATTCTTCGCGGCTTGCCAGACGATGCGACACGGGCTCGATGCCCAGCACATGCGCCGGTTGCTTCTGATTTCTCCACACCTGCAGATAGGGAAGCGTGCTGGTCAGAAACTTCACACGCAGCGTCACGCCGCCAAGGCTGGCAATCGGGCCGAGCGACACCTCTGCCCAATCCTCACCTTCAGCACGGGCTGGTACGCAGAACACCCCGCCCGGATCGTCCCCGAAATTCCATGGAAAGCCACCGCCCTCCAGCATTTGGCCATTGAGCCTTACATTGTCATCGAAGAGCCAGGCCCCGATGTTCATATGGTACATATGCACCTTGGCTATGGGCTTCTCGCCAACATTGGTCACCTTGTCAGAAAGGCAGACCTCCCCCGTCGCGCCATTCATCCGCCAGTGACGGTCGAGAACGACAGAGCCGCCATCGGCGGTTTGAACCGGAATGCGCGCCGTGCACTCCGCCTCGTCTCCCTGCGCATCCCAGAACAGGATTTCAGCCGGATGGGAGGAGAAGGATCCGTGCAACGGATAGCGCTTACCCGAAGCATCGCCATCGATCGGAACAGGGTGGCGGATATGATCAGGCCCGCAGGTGAACAGAAACCCTTCGAGCGAATGGTCGATGCGTGCATCTCCATCGTCGGGAATGGCGCGTCCGGGTGCAATATCGGTATTGGCGACAATACAGTTGCCGATATCCATGACGCTTGTCGGATCGAGATGGATGATCGGCCCACGGCCCGCAGAAAATTGCTTCACATTCGCCTCCCAGACCTGTGATTGGTTCACAGGCTAATAAAATGTTCACGTTAAGCTCGTGTTCACCCTGAATTTTTATCTTTTCCACACTTGCGTCAAAATCGGCCTGTCTGACAAAAGTCGGTAAGGTGGGGTGGAACGCGACGGCGGATTCGCCGTTTCCATTCGTGTTCTCTAACGGTGATATCGTGAAGCGCTTATTTGTGACAAGCCTTGGCATTGCAGCCCTCGTCAGTGTGCAGGTGGCATCCCCTGCCCTTGCGCAAACACGCTACGTGCGTTCGCCCTCCAACGTCGTGCTGGTCGCTCCCGATGGCGCCATTCTGGATTACACGCCAGATAGCCGCGATGTCGTGATCAGCCGAGACAATATGGGTCGCCGTGTCTATCTTGATCACTGGGGCAATCTCGTTGCCACCGAAATGCGCAACGATACCTACGGCGGCAATCGCTATGATCCGTCCGCCGGCGGCTATGGCCGGCAGGACCCCTACGCTCCGCGCTACAACGATCGCTACGGCCAGAGTGCGCGCGGTGGCGGCTATCAGGATTACCGCCAGTACCGACCGGGTGAGCCCGGAGAGGTGACAGGTTCCATTCCGCGTGATGCATCCATTGATCGCCTGCCGCTGGATGCCGATGGCGCGATCATGGACGATGGCCAGGAAGACGCCAGCATAGAGCCGCAGCGCGCGCTTCCGCAGCCTAACATTGCCCCGTCGAGCAACAAGCCCATCATCGCCGTGACCAAGAAGCCGCAGGCGGAGATTGCTGCCCTTCAGGTGTTCCTTGACCGGCAGGGCATTTCTCCCGGCGTTATAGACGGTCATCTGGGCGACAACGTCAACAAGGCTGTCGCCGCCTGGCAGGAAATGACCGGCGAGACGCTCGATCCGAACAATTCCGAAGACATCATGCAGCGCCTGACCTATGAGGGCGGGCTCCCAATCGTGGACTACACGATTACCGCAGCCGATGCGGCGGGCCCTTATGTTGCGTCCATCCCGGATGATTATGCCCACAAGGCGCAGCTTCCAGCCATGTCCTTTACATCCGTGACAGAGGCGCTCGCGGAACGCTTTCACATGGATGAGGAATACCTGAAGTCGCTGAACCCCGGCGTCGATTTTTCCGTGCCCGGCTCGATCATCAAAGTCATCAATCCGGGTCAGCCGAAAACCGGCGAAGTGGTTCGCGTCGTTGCCAACAAGGCCAAGAAGCAGGTCTTCGCCTATGGTGCGGACGGCCGCCTGATCGCAGCCTATCCGGCAACCATCGGTTCGTCCGACACGCCTTCCCCGAGTGGCACCCACACAGTGGAGCGCATTGCGCTGAATCCGGGCTATACCTACAACCCGAAGATCAACTTCAAGCAGGGCAATAACGACAAGATCCTGCAGATCCCCCCGGGGCCGAACGGGCCGGTCGGTACGGTGTGGATTGCGCTTTCCAAACCCACCTACGGCATTCACGGAACGCCGGAACCCTCCAAGATCGGTAAAACCAACAGCCACGGCTGTATCCGCCTGACCAACTGGGACGCAACCGAACTCGCCAAAATGGTAAAGCAGGGAACCGTGGTGGAGTTCGTGGATTGATCTGCTTACCTGCGGACATGCAAAGGGGCGCCGCGGCGCCCCTCATCTTTTCGGCCATTGTCTCATTCAAGCGGCTGAACGATTGAAGTTCAGCACACGCGCCACGCCGGAGCGAACGATGCGCATGGGCATCAGGCGCTTCACCTCATCGGCCAGAGCGCGAATATTGTCGCGGGCCTTGTCGAGGTTTGAAACCTTGGCCGCATCCAGCGAATAGAGCGTGCCGCCTACTTCGAACAATTCGCGGAAGGCCGTGCGTTCGCCAATCGGCGTATTCAGCACGTTCACACCGCGCTGAGCCAGCAGGCCCTTGATCGCGAGAAGAGAGCGCGTCGTGACCATGGGCGTGACGCGGGTCAGCACCACGGAATGGGCGACGGCATGGCCTGCCTTTTCCTTCATCAGCGCCAGGAGGTCGAGGATCTGTGCCGCGCCCTTGGCATCCATGGCAGAACCCTGGACAGGAATGAAAACGTGATCAGAGAGACCGAGCGCAGTCGTCACCAAAGCGTCGCGCGCGCCGGCAAGATCGATAACGAAGTAATCCGTCTGTCCCGCCATCTCGCGCAGATGACACTGCAGAGACGCAACAGATACTTCCGTAATGATGGAGATGTTTCGGACAGCGCCTGACAACTCATGCCACTGGCTGATCCAACGCTGAGGATCCGCATCGATCAACGTTACACGATAGCCCTGATGAGCGAGTTCGGTGGCCAGTAGCAGTGCTGCGGTGGTTTTGCCTGCCCCACCCTTGGCATTCGCGAAAGAAATCACGGGCATAAATCGGCATCCTCGTCTGTAATCGAGCCGCATCGCTCAAACGAGCACCGGAACATGTGCTCTTGATGCAAAGTTTCTCTAAACAGGGTTAACGATGTGTAAATTCACAATCCGTTAAATTTACCTAACAGAACTTAGGATTGGGCACGCCGGGGAATACGCGCAAAAAGAGGCCCGACGATAGGCCGGACCTCCACAGGTTTGATAATCGTCAAATCTCAGAAGCAGTCGCGGAAAAGCTGCTTGGTATTTTCCAAAGTCAGCGTTACCGGATTGCCGCCGCAGGACGGGTCCTCAATGGCCATGGCGGCGAGTTCATCGATTCGGTCCGGCTGAATTCCCATGGCCGTCAGGTTTTCCGGCACGTGAAGTTCGCTGCGCAGTTTCAGAACGTAATCGTAGAAGCCGTCAAATCCGCCCGCGATCCCAAGGTAAGCCGCGGCACGCTCGATCTTCTCCTCGATCTTCGAACGGTTGAACTTCAGCACGGGCGGCATCACGACAGCATTCGTCATGCCGTGATGCGTATTGTAAACGGCACCGATCGGGTGGGATAGCGCGTGGATGGCACCCAAACCCTTCTGGAACGCAACGGCACCCATAGCGGCCGCCGCCATCATGTTGGTGCGGGCTTCAATATCCGTGCCTTCGTGGAAAGCGCGCGGCAGAAACTCCTTCACCAGCCGCATGCCCTCCAGCGCAATACCCTGGCTCATGGGATGGAAGAAGGGTGAGCAATAGGCTTCCAGGCAATGGGCGAAAGCATCCATGCCGGTTCCAGCCGTAATTGCCTTCGGCATGCCGACCGTCAGTTCAGGATCGCTGATCACGACACCCGGAAGGAACTTCGGGTGGAAGATGATCTTCTTG
This sequence comes from Rhizobium sp. Root149, assembly GCF_001427345.1. Classification (NCBI taxonomy): domain Bacteria; kingdom Pseudomonadati; phylum Pseudomonadota; class Alphaproteobacteria; order Hyphomicrobiales; family Rhizobiaceae; genus Rhizobium; species Rhizobium sp. Root149. Next base: position 262,019 of record NZ_LMGD01000012.1, on the reverse strand, counting down.
ACGTGCGTGACCGAGTTGGTGATGACCGAAGCGCGGCCCACTTCCGAACCGGTACCCGCAGTCGTCGGAACCGCAACGATAGGCGCAATGCCTTCCACCTTGGCGCGTGTCCACCAATCACCAATATCCTCGAAGTCCCAGACCGGGCGATCCTGCCCAACCATGAAGGCCACGCATTTTCCGAGATCGAGGCCGGAGCCGCCGCCGAAAGCAACGACACCATCGTGCCCGCCTGCGCGGAAAGCCTTGATGCCCGCCTCAAGGTTCTTCTCATTCGGGTTTGGATCGACATCCGCGAAGATGGCGCGGCCAAGGCCCGCCTCTTCCAGCACGTCCAGCGCCCCTTGGGTGATCGCCATATTGGCAAGACCACGGTCGGTGATCAGCAGCGGCTTCTTCATGCCCAGCGATTTGCAGGCGTCCGCCAGTTCCTTGATACGGCCACGGCCAAGCTTGACGGCGGTCGGATAGCTCCAGTTTGCGGTAATGTTCATGGCGTCTCAGGCTTTCTTGAGGTGATAGGACTTCGGACGGGTCAGGCTGTGGAAACCGAGAACGGAGAGCGAACCGCCCCGTCCGGTTTCCTTCACGCCCGTCCAGACCAGTGCCGGATCGAGATAATCGCAACGGTTCATGAAGACCGTGCCGGTTTCGAGTTCGGTGCCGATGCGGGAAGCGCGTTCCTCATCCTTGGTCCAGAGCGAAACGGTGAGCCCGTATTTGCAATCATTCATCAGGTCGAGCGCCTCGGCATCGCTCTTCACCTTCATGATGCCAACGGCGGGACCGAATGTTTCCTCGCGCATGAATTCCATGGAGTGGTCCACATTCACCAGGATCTGCGGCATCAGATAGGCACCACCATCATCCTGCGGAAACAGCTTCGGATCGACCAGCGCCTTGGCGCCCTTGGCAACCGCATCCGCCACCTGCTGACGCACGGTCCTGGCAAAACGTACATTGGCCATCGGCCCGAGCGAGGTTTCCTTGTCCAGCGGATTGCCCAGCTTGTAGTTGGAAACCCAGGCCACGGACTTCTCGACAAAGGCGTCGTAGAGGCTCTCATGCACGTAAATGCGCTCGATGCCGCAGCAGCACTGGCCGGAATTGAAGGTCGCGCCATCCATCAATGTATCAACGGCAGCGTCCAGATCCGCGTCTTCCATGACATAGCCCGGATCCTTTCCGCCCAGTTCCAGCCCCATGCCGGTAAAGGTTCCGGCAGCGGCTTTCTCCACGGCACGGCCACCTGCGACAGAGCCGGTGAAATTGATGAAGTTGAACGAACCGGCGGCAATCAGCTTTTCGCTTGTTGCGTGGTCGAGGAACAGGTTCTGAAACACGTCAGCCGGCACGCCTGCTTCCACGAAGGCACGCACCATGCGCTCACCAACCAGCAGTGTCTGAGCCGCATGCTTGATGATGACCGTATTGCCAGCCATCAGCGCCGGAGCGACCGTGTTGATTGCCGTCATGTAGGGGTAGTTCCACGGCGCGATGACGAAGACGACGCCATGCGGCTCGCGCTCTATGCGGCGCGTAAAGGCGGCGCTCCTCTCGATCTCGATCGGCGCCAGCGCCTCTGCGGCCACGCTTGCGACATAGTTCGAGCGCTCGTTGAAACCCTTGAACTCGCCGCCATAGCGAATGGGGCGACCCATCTGCCATGCCAGTTCCGGCACGACCTCGTCCACCATCTCGTTCAGGCGCGCAACGCCCTTCATCACCAGTTGAACGCGATCCTCCAGCGGGCGCTTGGCCCAGTCCTTCTGCGCCCGGCGCGAGCGAGCAACCGCTTCGCTGGCAGCTTCCAGAGAACTGGCAGGACGTTCGGCATAGACCGAACCATCTACCGGCGAGATACATTGGATCATTGTCATGATCGTTTTCCTGTTACCCTTCAAAGAACGACAGCGGCACCGCCGCTGCCATGATGACATAGCTGTTTATACGGCCAGACAGACCGTGGGCCTTACGCCCGTTCGAAACCGCGCGCTACTTCCCAATCCGTGATGCGGCGGTCATATTCTTCCTGCTCCCATTCGGCTGCGCGCACATAATGGTCGATGACGTCGTCACCGAATGCCTCCCGCAACATGGCAGAATTGCGCAACAGCTCGGTGGCATGGCGCAATGTGCGCGGAATTTCCCGCACGCCCTTGCCGCCATAGGCATCTCCGACGAAGGCAGGCTCAAGCTCCATACCGTTCTTGATACCCTCGATACCTGCCGCGAGCAAAGCTGCCATGGCGAGATAGGGGTTCAGATCCGAGCCACCAACCCGGCATTCAATGCGGATGCCCTTGGTATCTTCACCGCAAAGCCGAAAGCCTGCCGTCCGGTTATCCTTGCTCCACACGATCTTGGTCGGCGCGAACGTTCCAGCCACGAACCGCTTGTAGGAATTGATGTAGGGCGCGAGGAAATAGGTGATCTCTGACGCGTGGGCCAGCAGACCAGCGATATAGTTCTTCATCAGCGGCGAAATGCCATGTTCGGCGTCCTTGTCGTAGAACAAGGGCGTCTTGCCGTCGGCGCTCCAGAGCGACTGGTGAATGTGCGAGGAAGAACCGGCCGCCGAATAGTTCCACTTGGCGAGGAAGGTTGCAGCCTTGCCCTTGGTCCAGGCAATCTCCTTGACGCCGTTCTTGATGATGACGTGACGATCCGCCATGGTCAGCGCCTCGGCATAGCGCACATTGATTTCTTCCTGACCGGCGGACGCCTCTCCCTTGGAGTTCTCGACCGGCACCCCCGCCCCCTGCAGACCGGTGCGAATGGCGCGCATGACCTCTTCTTCCTTGGTCGTCTGGAAGATGTGGTAATCCTCGTTGTAGCCGCTGGCGAGCTTCAGGTTGCGATAGCCGCTCTCGCGGGCCGATTCGAAGCTTTGGTCGAACAGGAAGAATTCCAGCTCGGTCGCCATGAAGGCCGTGAAACCCATGTCTTCCAGCCGCTTGACCTGCTTTTTCAGGATGGCGCGCGGCGAGTGCGGCACTTCTTCGTGAGTATGATGGTCCAGCACATCGCACAGCACCAGCGCGGTGCCTTCCAGCCACGGAATCTTCCGCAGCGTCGCAAGATCGGGCTTCATGGTGTAATCGCCATAGCCTTTTTCCCAACTGGTGGATTTGTAGCCGGAAACGGTTTCCATCTCCATGTCGGTCGCCAGCAGATAGTTGCAGCTGTGCGTTTCCTTCCAGGCGCTTTCGACGAAATATTCTGCCTGGAAGCGCTTGCCCATCAGGCGGCCCTGCATGTCCACCTGCGCAGCGACGACGGTGTCGATCCGTCCGGCGGCAACATCAATCTTCAGGTCGTCGAAAGTATAGGTCGAGCTCATTTTTCTTTATCCGTTCTCGAATGGAAAACCGCCGCACCTCCCGTGCGGCGGCGATGATTGTTCAAAACCGTTTCACGCCTCGCCGACGGCCGCCTCCGCAGCAGCGATCTGCTCCTTGCGCTTGGCAATGGCATCGCCGATCGGCGGGCCCTGGAAGCGGCGGTTCTCGAAGCCGAACCAGACGATGGCGGTCAGAACCAGGAAGCCGAGCGTGATTTCAAGCGCCCAGTCATTTGGCGGCTGCACCCCGATATAGAAAATGATGGCCATCGAAACCACTGCGAGAATGGCCACGAGCTTGTACGCGCCTACCCCCATGTTCCAGGGGCCCATCACCGGCCATTTTGACGTGCCGATAGCGGCAAATCCCAGTGCGATGGGTAGGACGAAGGACAGGAATATGAAGATGACCGTGCAGGAGACGACGATGGAATAGGCAGGCGTCCCGGCAATGGTGATGGCAGACGTGAACCACACGAACAGAACCGCCAGGACTGCACCTGTCCAGATCGCAGCAACCGGTGTTCGGTACTTGCTGCTGACCTTCGCGAGAGCGGATGAGGCCGGAAGTCCCTTGTCACGCGAAAAGGCATAGATCATGCGTGAAACGGAGGTTACGGTCGCCAGCCCGCAAAGAAGCTGTGCGAGGAAGATCAGGACATAAAGGATAGTCTTTACCGTACCATTCACCTGTGCATCCATCGCCCAGAAGAAGACGTTCCAGCCCTGTTTGGCGGCGTCATCCATGTTCGGCAGCATCAGCACGAAGGCGCAGAGCATGATGTAGCCGAAGACGGTAGACCAGATGACGGATGACACCATGCCCTTCGGCACGGACACGGCAGCCTTCACGGTTTCCTCAGATGTGTGGGCCGACGCGTCATAACCTGTGATCGTGTAGATCGGCAGCAGAAGGCCCAGCAGAAATGCCATGCCAGCGGATACCGCCGTTGGCCAGACGGCAGCGCCGGTCATGGTGCCATCGGCTGCCATCGTCGGCTGGCCGGTATAATTGCCGAATGTGAAGAGGCGCGCGAATTCGTAGGATGGTGCGCTGGCAAGGCAGACAACTGTCAAAATCACTGCGGTTGCCAGGATCAGGTAGCCGGAGAAATCCGTCAGCTTTGCGGTGAGACCGATACCGAAATGGTTGATCAGGGCCTGAAGCGCGGTGATGACGGCCACAAACAGCACGCGGTGCGTCAGCGTGTCTTCAATGCCGAATGTGGAGCCGAAGGCCCCGAAGAAGAAATAGAAAGTGCCGACGTTGATCGCGCCGAGAACGGTGACAAGACCGAGCAGGTTGAGCCAGGCCGAAAGCCAGCCGGTGAACCGGTTACCCAGAATGGAGCCCCAGTGATAGAGGCCGCCTGCGGTAGGATAGGCAGAGCTGATCTGGGCGAGACCCAGCGCAAAGATGCCAGAGATCAGGCAACCCAAGGGCCAGCCTATGCCGATGGAGGCGCCACCGGCGCCCGCTGTTGCCTGTCCCAGCGAATTGATGCCGCCGGAAAGAATGCAGATAATGGAAAAGGAAATCGCAAAATTGGAAAAGGAGCTCATGCGCCGTTCGAGTTCCTGCGCATAGCCCATGGAGTGCAGGATCTGCACGTCCTCTTTCTTGTCATTCTCCGTGTAATTTGACATGACGTTCCCCTGTTATCGAATGGCCGCCTGAACGGCCTCGAATTCTCTCCCGCTCCCTTCTGGTTGCGGGCACGCCAACAACTGTCTCCCCGGGTCTTCTTTTTATTCCGGCTGCTGCAGGCTTTCCCGCAATAGGCCGGTCAGGAAATCAGCCACGACCCCTTGGCCGACTTCGTCTTCTATCAAATCGTTACGCACTTCGATCATCACGTTCAGAAGCCCGTTCGGTAGGGCATGAAGCTCCAGCGTATGGGTCACACCGTCCGCCGGACCGTATGGCTCATTGCGCTCCACGCGGTAGAGCGATGTATCGGCAGCAGCGGCAAGCATGCGGTCAGCCAGACGGCTATCGGTATCGTGCAGGATCCCGATCTCAACCTCGCGCGGCTTGCCGAAATAGACAGGTGTGAACGAATGCACGGTCACCAGAACAGCAGGTTGGCCACGGCTCGCGCGCGCCTCGAGCTCATCGCGGATGCGGTTCTGGAAAGGAAAATAGAGGGCCTGCGTCCGGGCCACCTTCTCCTGCTCGCTCAGGTTCTCGTTGCCAGGGATACGAAAGACCTCGCTGACATCGCGCATGGCGGCAGGCGATTCCGGAGGACGATTGCAATCATAGACGAGCCGGGAAAAGCGCTGGTAAATCAGCATGGCATCCAGACTTTTGGACATCAGCCGGGAGACTGCCAATGCACCCGGATCCCATGCGATGTGCGATGACAGCGCATCGTCCGAAAGCCCCAACGTGCCAACGGCCTCCGGCAGGCGCAAGGAAGCATGCTCGCAAACCAGCACAACGGCGCTACGCCCATCGGCATTTTCCACGGCGACCGGTTGCCCGTCGCGTTCAGTCAGGAAGTCCGTTTGCGCCAACATTACTTTTATCCAGCATCATGCCTTGAGGGTGTGGCGAAGAGAATTCTTCATCATCTTGTCATCGTCAACGATTTTTTGAAAATTTCTTTTCAGTCGCCGGATTGACTCTTGGGCTGTCACAAATGTTAACTGGCGCTAAACCGGCATAAGACCGGAAGGGGAATTGAAGACCAGTGACATCTCCATCGCACACCGTGCTGGAGGTAATCCGTCAGCGCTATGACGGGTTAACCCCGGCTGAGAAACGGCTCGCAGACAGCCTGCTGGAGAACTATCCCGTTTCCGGGCTGGGCAGCATTACTGCGACTGCCGACAATGCCGGTGTCTCGACGCCCACAGTCGCGCGCATGGTGCAGAAACTGGGCTACAAGGGCTATCCGGAATTTCAGGCGCACCTGCACGTCGAACTTGAAGCCACCATTTCAAACCCGATCACCAAGCATGATCGCTGGGCATCCGGTGCTCCGACGGCACATATCCTGAACCGCTTTGCGGAGGCCATCACCGACAATCTGCGCGAAACCTTGTCGACCATGGATGTCGCGACTTTCGATGCCGCAGCCGCCCTGTTGAGGGACGACAAGCGATCGGTCTATTTCGTCGGCGGGCGCATTACCGGCGCGCTGGCCGAATACTTCTTCACGCACATGCAGGTCATCCGGCCTCGCGCCACCCTCATCTCCACCAATCGCAGTTCCTGGCCGCAATATCTGCTCAACATGAGCGAAGGTGACGTCATCGTTATTTTCGACATACGTCGCTATGAGCAGGAGTTGGCGACGCTTGCAGAAACGGCTGCGGCCAATGGTGTGGTTATTATCCTCTTCACAGACGTCTGGGCATCGCCAGTGGCTCGTCATGCGCAACATGTTTTCAAAGTGCGCATCGAGGCCCCATCGGCCTGGGATTCGTCCGTGGTGACACTCTTCACTGTCGAGGCTCTGATCGAAGCCGTTCAGAGTGCGACGTGGGAAAAGACGAGAGAGCGTATGAACTCTCTCGAAACGCTTTTTGAACGCAGTCGGCTGTTTCGGCGGACTGCCCCTAGCAGGGAGCGTTAGTACAAGAAAAACAAGGGGAAAGCTGCCGAATAACAACAAGCATTTCCGCGGCAGACTACATTTTGAAAGTGTCACATGCCATTCATGAAGTGGCACTACGAGTTGCGCCCACACGAACCAGACAACGGAGGACATCGTGATGACCAAGACCAAAAGACTGCTGTCACTGACCACGGCAATCATGGTTGCATCAAGCAGCCTGGCACTCGCAGAACCAAGCGCAGAGCTGATCGCCGCCGCCAAGAAGGAAGGCATGCTGACCACCATCGCCCTGCCCCATGACTGGTGCGGCTATGGCGAAGTTATCGCTGCCTTCAAGAAGAAGTATCCGGAAATCAAGGTCAACGAACTGAACCCGGATGCCGGTTCGGCCGATGAAGTTGAAGCCATCAAGGCAAACAAGGACAACAAGGGCCCGCAGGCCCCTGACGTTGTCGACGTTGGCCTGGCCTTCGGCCCGCAGATGAAGGCTGAAGGCCTTCTGCAGCCCTACAAGGTATCGACCTGGAACGAGATCCCGGACAACGTAAAGGACGCTGACGGTTACTGGTACGGCGACTACTACGGCGTCATGGCGATGCTGGTGAACAAGGATCTGGTCAAGAATTCCCCGAAGGACTGGTCTGACCTTCTGAAGAAGGACTATGCTGGCCAGGTGGCTCTGGCGGGTGACCCACGTGCTTCCAACCAGGCAATCCTGGCAGTGCTTGCAGCGGGCATGGCAACCGGTGCCAAGGCTGGCAAGGAAGCTGGCGAAGCAGGTCTGAAGTACTTCGCCGAGATGAACAAGGCTGGCAACTTCGTCCCGGTCATCGGCAAGTCGGGAACCCTTGCGCAGGGTGCAACGCCGATCGTCGTCATGTGGGACTACAACGCGCTTTCCGCCAAGGCGACACTTGCCGGCAACCCGCCGGTTGACGTCATCGTTCCGGAAAAGGGCGTTCTCGCCGGTGTCTACGTGCAGGGCATCTCCGCCTACGCTCCGCATCCAAACGCCGCAAAGCTGTGGATGGAACACCTGTACTCCGACGAAGGCCAGATCGGCTGGTTGAAGGGCTACTGCCACCCGATCCGCTTCAACGCCATGGCGAAGGCAAACAAGATCCCGAAGGATCTGCTTGACAAGCTGCCTCCGGCAGCTGCCTACGAAAAGGCTTACTTCCCGACCCTCAAGGAAGTTGACGACAACAAGGCCGCAGTCACCGCTGGCTGGGACAAGGTCGTTGGCGCAAACGTGAAGTAACAGGCTTCAAGTGCAGCTGCCCCGGTTGCAATCATCGGGGCAGCACCGCAAAACTATCGGACTGACATCCACCAGAACCAATAACGTTGAACCACAACGAGCGGGAACGAGGGGAATGACCACACAGTTACAACCGGCGGCCAAGGCCCCGGTGAAGCGGCTTCGATTGCCCCTGCATTGGCTTGGCGTGCTGCCCTTTGCCGCCTTCGTCGTGCTGTTCATGGTACTGCCAACACTGAAGATCGTGGTCGGAGCCTTCCAGCGACCGGACGGCAGCATCAGCCTCGACAATATTGCCAACCTGTTCACACCCTCCATCATGGCCGCCTACGGCATCTCGATACGCATCAGCGTCGCCTCGGCCTTCTTCGGCTGCCTGATCGGGTTTTTCGTCGCTGCTGCCGTTGTGCTCGGAGGACTTCCACGCTGGATCCGCGGCCCGCTGCTGACGTTTTCGGGCGTCGCGTCGAACTTCGCAGGCGTCCCCCTGGCATTCGCCTTTCTCGCCACATTGGGCCCTCTCGGCATCATCACCGTCTTTCTACAGCAGCAGTTCGGCATAAATCTGCGTGCGCTCGGCTTCAATCTCCTCTCCTTCTGGGGTCTGACGCTCACTTATCTCTTTTTCCAGATTCCTTTGATGATCCTCATCATCACGCCAGCGCTCGATGGCCTGAAAAAGGAATGGCGGGAAGCAGCCTCCATTCTGGGCGCTACGAATGCGCAGTACTGGCGCATGGTTGCCCTGCCTATCCTGACACCCGCCATTCTGGGCACCTTTGCGCTTCTCTTTGCCAATGCCTTCGGCGCCGTCGCTACAGCCATCGCGCTGACGGGCTCGTCGCTCAGCATCGTGCCGATCCTCTTGTTCGCGCAGATCCGCGGTGACGTTCTGGGCGACCCTCATCTGGGCTATGCTCTTGCTTTCGGTATGATCGTCGTCACCGGAGTTGCCAATACGGTCTACATCGTGTTGCGTGCACGCAGCGAAAGGTGGATGAAATGAAGCGTCTCTGGGCCTGGGCCGCACTGATCGTCGGCCTTCTTTATTTCATCCTGCCGCTCATCGGCATGACGAATTTCTCGCTGAAGATGCGGCGCGGCGAATACTCGTTCGATGCCTATATGAAGGTGTTCGGCGACGACCGTTTCCGGGAGACCTTCACCTACTCGGTCACGCTCGCGCTCTTCACCATTCTGGTCGGTGTATTGCTGGTCGTGCCGACAGCCTATTGGGTTCGCCTGAAACTGCCCTTCCTGCGTCCGTATATCGAGTTCGTCACCCTCCTGCCGCTGGTCATCCCGGCCATTGTCATCGTTTTCGGCTATATCCGGCTGTACAACACGTCGAGCTGGCTGCCGCTGACAGGCAGCGCCTTCGGCACGGATCTGCTTCTGGTCTGTGGCTACACCACCCTTGCGCTTCCCTACATGTATAGAGCCGTCGACACCGGTCTGCGCACCATCGATGTAACGACATTGACGGAAGCAGCCCAGAGCCTGGGTGCCGGCTGGATTACCATCATCGGCCGCATCATCCTGCCGAACGTGCTGGTCGCGGTGCTTTCCGGCGCCTTCCTGACCTTTGCCATCGTCATCGGTGAATTTACCATGGCTGCGCTTCTGAACCGTCCGGCCTTCGGTCCATACATGCAGTTGCTCGGCGCAAACCGGGCCTATGAGCCCGCAGCACTCGCCGTCATCGCCTTCGTCATCACCTGGGGCTGCCTTGGCTTGATCCAGTTGGTCTCCCGCCTGCAAAAATCCACGCAGCGCCCGGTCTGAGGAATTCTAGTACATGAGCTTTTTGACACTCTCCCATATCAAGAAGGCATTCGGACCGGTTCAGGTCGTCCATGACTTCAACATGTCGATTGAAAAAGGCGAATTCGTCTCCTTCCTCGGGCCATCCGGCTGCGGCAAGACGACAATCCTGCGCATGATTGCGGGCTTCGAGACCCCCTCGGATGGATCGATCGTCATCAACGGAAAAGACCAGACGAGCCTGAAACCGAACCAGCGGAATATCGGCATGGTGTTTCAGGCCTATGCACTGTTTCCGAACATGAACGTTTTCGACAACGTCGCTTTCGGACTCAAGGTCGCGGGCAAACCGAAGGCTGAGATCAAGGCCCGCGTTGAAGAAATGCTGAAGCTCATTCATCTGGAGCATCTGGCGGACCGCTATCCCTACCAAATGTCCGGCGGTCAGCAACAGCGTGTGGCGCTTGCCCGTGCGCTTGCCCCTGCCCCGCAGGTTCTGCTGCTTGATGAGCCGCTTTCTGCGCTTGACGCCAAGATCCGTGTCTCGCTGCGCGAGGAAATCCGCCAGATCCAGCGCCAGCTGGGTATCACGACAGTTTTCGTCACCCATGATCAGGAAGAAGCGCTGTCGATCTCGGATCGTATCGTTGTCATGAACGCCGGCAAAGCGGACCAGATCGGCACGCCCTCTGAAATTTACAGCAAACCGACAACCCGCTTCGTCGCAAACTTCGTCGGCACCCTGAACGTCGTGGAAGCGCAGGTGCGCGAGCCTGCATCGGGCGTCGTCTCCATCGCAGACCACGTCCTGGTCCTGCCGAAACCGCTCGATGGCAAGAAGGCAGGAGACAAGGTCTCGCTCGCTTTCCGCCCCGAAGCAGCGAGCCTTGCACCGACGAGTTCGACCGGCACTCTCAAGGGAACAGTCATCTCCTCGCACTTCCTCGGTTCCGTTGTGCGCACGAAAGTCGATGTGCAGGGCAGCACCATCGCATTCGATGCCTTCAACGACCCCAACAATCCGCCGCCCATTTCGGGCCAGCCAGTCGCCATTCAGCTCAATCCTGAAGGCCTGATGTTGCTCGCGGAATGATCCGTCTCGAGATCGTCGAAACCCTCTCGGATCCGGGCAAGGCCGATCGCGCGAACGAGGATCGCTTCGGCTTTAACGAAGCGTGCGCCTTTGTCGTGGACGGAGCGACCGGATTGGGCGACAGGCAATTCATGCCGGGCTTCGGTTCCGACGCGGCCTGGATTGCACAGTTCGCCGCTGAGCGGCTTGCCCGCCAGTTGAACGCGACTGCCGATGTCGTTCAGGTCATACGCGGAATCTCGACACAGGCGCGGGATACCTTCCTGCAGACTGCAGGCCAGCAGCCGCGCTATGCCTGGCCGCTCGCTGCGTTGGCAGCTCTGCATGTGTCCGATACGGGCTTGGAGTTCATCGGCCTTGGAGACAGTGTCGTGTATCTCCTGCATGAGAATGGCGAGGCCGAAATATTCACCGCACTGCCGCATGCTTTTGCCAACGAACAGGCGGCAGCCCGCCTTCATATCGAGCGCGTCGGTGGCATCGGTGTCTCGGGCAGTGCTGTCAACGATCCGCAGACACTGGAGAAATTGCGCCGCGGGCGCGAACGACAGAATACCCCGGAAGGCACCGTCTGGTCGCTCGGTCTCGTTCCCGAAACTGCCGATCACCTCGTGCGAACAAAAATCCACTTAAACGGAAGCGCGACAGCACTCGTTTGCTCCGATGGACTTGCAGACCTCGTCAGCCTTTACGGGCGTTACGATGCGGCTTCACTGGTGAGACGTGCTGCGGCGGAAGGCCTCGCACCGCTTTTTGCAGAGCTGCGCCATATGGAACGCGAAGTCGATCCCGATGGCCTTACCTATCCGCGTTACAAGCAGTCGGACGATACGACGGCCATCCTTTTGACGATCGGCTGATTCCAAGCAGGTCTGCCACTCCATCAGGCGCAAACAAAATCTCCGGAGGATAGGCGAGAAAGCCCGCCATCATTATTATTTCATTACAGAAAAAATTACGTATACATAAATTTATAGTTAAATTTCACAATTGTTTCCCTTAAATATTTTCTGTATTAAAGGCGCCATTACTACCCGAAGTCACACGGCAATATGGACTAAGCGAGGTAACCGCAAGGAATATTGCGCTTGCCAAAGCTCAACGTCGCGACCCTTTCGGCAGCGCCTCAGGTTTTAATATTCAACAATGCGCCCTGAATCATTTGAATGCGGAAACGCAGAGCAAAACATTCCGCTCGATACTTTTTTTCACGAAATTGAAATCGCCTCAATAATCAAAAGAGCAGATAAAAATAAATATAAAATATTAATAATTACGTATTTTATTAATATGAAAAAATATTATTGAATAAAATACCGTATAGATGCGGAGATTTTTCTTAAATTACCATTGAAATTTTCCATAAAAGAGTCTAAATGGCGAGAAAAATACCATATTTCGCATTTGGCACATACAATAAGATCATTAAATACTTACCTCTATTGGCAAAAAGGAGAGCTTGCCATGAAAATAGGTAATCAGACCAATCCATTAGCAAACGACAGAATACCGACTGGCGGCGACAGCAAAGGCGCCATGCCAACGACGGGTGATGGCGGTTCGCCACGAAAGGTATCACCTGGCGAAGGGAAACCGATCCTGGTTTCATCCTTGCCGGGTATTCCAAACTCGGGCGCGGCGCAGCCAACCGGCGGTGGTCCAACGCCACAACCGGCCGGAAATGGTTCTCCCACGATGCCGACAGGCGGCGATAACCCGATCCCGGTTTCATCCCTTCCGGGTATTCCAAACTCGGGCGCGGCGCAGCCAACCGGCGGTGGTCCAACGCCACAGCCGGCCGGAAATGGTTCTCCCACGATGCCGACAGGCGGCGACAACCCGATCCCGGTTTCATCCCTGCCCGGCATTCCAAACTCGGGCGCAGCGCAGCCAACCGGCGGCGGCCCAGTGCCGCAACCGGCCGGAAATGGTTCGCCAACAATGCCGACAGAGGGCGGCGGAACGGGTCAAATGCCGGGTGATCCGGCGCCGGGCAACCAAAGAGAAACAGACAGATGGGGCAATCCGGCGGGCGGTACGCCTGTTCCAGGCATTGAAGGCGGAGTGGTTATCCGAACCCCAGACGGTCTCAACCAGCTTTGGATCAAGGGCGAATATCAGATGAGTTATCCCTCAGACGGCTTTATGTCTCAACCTACACCGGGAAATCCCAGCAAGGCCAATCCCGGCCCGGGCGACGGCATGGATCTGGCCTGACAAAAGATATTACTGTCCTATGCACATCCGACCCGCAGCTTTACCGCTGCGGGTTTTTGTCTGTTCAGGAAGAGGATGGCCCACGCCGCAGCGCAGCTGGGCACAGGATTAGTCAAAGGTCTGAATCTTGCGGGATTTCGCCGACTCCTACAGGGTCATGAGCTTGCTTGAAAGGTTTCAAGCCGCCTCTTCCGTCTCCTGTCGAGTGGGAACGTAGTTCAGCACAGGCCCAAGCCAGCGTTCAACGTCTGCGATCTCCATGCCCTTCCGGCGCGCATAGTCTTCCACCTGATCGCGCTCCACCTTGGCAACGCCAAAGTAATAGCTGTCAGGATGACCGATGTAGAGGCCGGAGACGGAAGAGCCGGGCCACATGGCATAGCTTTCCGTCAGTGTCACACCGGTTGTCTTTTCCGCATCCAGCAGATCGAACAAGGTCCGCTTTTCGGTATGATCCGGCTGGGCTGGATAGCCGGGTGCCGGGCGGATTCCGGCATAGGCTTCGGCGACGAGCTCCTCATTTGAGAATTGCTCGTCCTTGGCATAACCCCAATACTCGCGGCGCACCTGCTCATGCATGCGTTCGGCAAAGGCTTCCGCAAAACGGTCGGCGAGTGCCTTCACCATGATGGAGGAGTAATCGTCGTTCGCCCGCTCGAAGCGTTCGGCAATCGCCACTTCCTCGATGCCCGCTGTCACAACGAAGCCGCCGACATAGTCCGCTTTGCCGCTATCCTTCGGTGCCACGAAATCCGCAAGTGCCACGTTAGGCCGCCCGTCCCGCTTTGACAATTGCTGGCGAAGCGTGAAGAAGGTTGCCAGTTCCTCGCGGCGCGCTTCGTCTGTGAAGAGCTGGATATCGTCACCCACGGCGTTCGCCGGCCAGAAACCGATGACGGCCCGCGGACGGAACCACTTCTCCTCCACGATCTTGGCAAGCATGGCCTGCGCATCCGCGTAGAGTTGGCGGGCTGCTTCACCCTGCTTCTCATCCTCCAGAATTGCCGGGAAGCGCCCCTTCAGTTCCCACGTCTGGAAGAAGGGTGTCCAGTCGATATAGCGCACGAGGTCTTCCAGCGAATAATCGTCAAACACCTTCGTGCCGAGGAAGCTCGGACGAGTGGGCTGATAAGCTGCCCAATCCACCTGCTGGGCGTTTGCCCGCGCCCGCGCAATGGGAAGCCGCGTCTTCTCGGCTTCGGCACGTGCATGGGCGGCCGCCACTTTGGCATATTCGGTGCGAATGTTCTCGACATAGTCTTCGCGACCGCCTTCTGCCAGCAGACTGGAGACGACACCCACCGCACGGCTCGCATCCGTTACGTAAACCGCCTGCCCTGCCTGATAATTCGGATGGATCTTCACCGCCGTATGCACGCGGCTGGTCGTGGCCCCTCCGATCAGAAGCGGGATATCGAAGCCCTGCTTCTGCATCTCGGCAGCCACATGCACCATCTCGTCCAGCGAAGGCGTGATGAGACCGGACAGACCGATGACATCCACCTTCTGCTCTTTCGCCACCTCGAGGATCTTCGTCGCGGGAACCATGACGCCGAGGTCGATGATCTCGTAATTGTTGCAGGCGAGAACGACGCCGACGATGTTCTTGCCAATGTCGTGAACGTCTCCCTTGACGGTCGCCATCAGCACCTTGCCCGCCGCCTGACGCTCATCGCCGCCATTCTGGCGCTTTTCCTCTTCCATGTAGGGAAGCAGAACGGCAACCGCCTGCTTCATCACGCGGGCAGATTTCACCACCTGCGGCAGGAACATCTTGCCAGCGCCGAACAGATCGCCCACGACGTTCATGCCCGCCATCAGCGGACCTTCGATCACGTGCAGCGGGCGATCAGCCTGAAGACGCGCCTCTTCGGTATCGGCTTCGATATACTCGGTTATGCCGTTGACCAGCGCGTGTTCCAGGCGCTTCGCCACCGGCCATTCCCGCCAGGCAAGATCCTGTGCCTTTGCTTCCTTGGCCCCCGTGCCGCGGAAGCGTTCGGCGATTTCCAGCAGGCGCTCGGTCGAGTCAGCGCGACGGTTCAGCACAACGTCTTCGCAGGCCTCGCGCAGCTCGGGATCGATATTCTCGTAGATCGCCAACTGACCGGCATTGACGATGCCCATGTCCATGCCCGCCTGAATGGCGTGGTATAGGAATACGGCATGCATGGCTTCGCGCACCGGCTCGTTGCCACGGAACGAGAAGGACAGGTTGGATACACCGCCGGAGATGTGCACCAGCGGCATTTCCTTGCGGATCGTGCGCGTCGCCTCGATGAAATCGACACCGTAGTTATTGTGCTCTTCGATCCCGGTTGCGACCGCGAACACGTTGGGATCGAAAATGATGTCTTCCGGCGGGAAGCCCACCTCTTCCGTCAGGATCTTATAGGCGCGACGGCAGATTTCCACCTTGCGATCGTAGGTGTCCGCCTGCCCCGTTTCGTCAAAGGCCATCACGACAACAGCGGCACCGAAGGCACGAATGAGCCGAGCCTGCTTGACGAAATTCTCTTCGCCTTCCTTCAGCGAAATGGAATTGACGATTGCCTTACCCTGAACGCACTTCAGGCCGCCTTCGATAATCTCGAACTTGGAACTGTCGATCATCACCGGCACGCGGGCGATATCCGGTTCGGCAGCGATGAGGTTCAGAAACTCCACCATGGCGCGGCCGGAATCGATCAGGCCTTCGTCCATGTTGATGTCGATGATCTGCGCGCCATTTTCGACCTGATCGCGAGCAACGGCCAGCGCCGCCGTGTAATCCGCATTGGTGATCAGCTTGCGGAATTTGGCCGAACCCGTCACGTTGGTGCGCTCGCCAACGTTGACGAAAGGAATGTCCTTGGTCAGCGTGAAGGGTTCCAGGCCGGACAGCGACATGAAGGAGCGGTGCTCAGGCACCTGGCGCGGCTTGAATTCGGCTACGGCCTCGGCAATCGCGCGAATATGGTCCGGCGTCGAACCGCAGCAGCCGCCAACGACATTGACCAGACCTTCCTTGGCGAATTCGCGAACCTGCTTCGCCATAGCCTCCGGCGACTGGTCGTACTGGCCGAACTCGTTGGGCAGGCCGGCATTGGGATAGGCGCAGATGAAGGTATCCGCGACAGCGGAAACTTCCTGCAAATGCGGACGCATGGCGTCGGCACCGAGCGCGCAGTTGAAGCCGACGGTGAACGGACGCGCATGGCTGACGGAATTCCAGAACGCCGTTGGCGTCTGACCGGACAGCGTGCGACCCGAAAGATCGGTAATCGTGCCGGAAATCATCACCGGCAGGCGGATGCCCTTGGCGATAAAACGCTCTTCGCAAGCGAAGATCGCGGCCTTGGCGTTCAGCGTATCAAAGATCGTCTCGATCAGAATGATATCGGCACCGCCATCGATCAGTCCGTCGATCTGCTCGGCATAGGCTAAGTGCAAATCATCAAACGTCACGGCACGATAGCCGGGATTGTTCACATCCGGCGAGATGGAGGCGGTCCGGTTCGTCGGGCCGATGGCGCCTGCCACAAAGCGGCGCTTGCCGTCTTCGCGCGTAGCCCGCTCGATGGCGCGGCGAACGACCTGCGCACCTTCCTTGTTGAGATCGTAGACCGCGCCTTCCATCTGGTAATCGGCCTGAGCAATGCGGGTCGAGGAAAAGGTATTCGTCTCGATGATGTCTGCGCCAGCCTTGGCATAGCGATAGTGAATGTCTTCGATGGCCTGTGGTTGGGTCAGGATGAGCAGGTCGTTGTTGCCCTGCTGATGACAGGCACAACCGATAAAGCGATCCCCCCGGAAATGGTCTTCATCGAAGCCCAGCCCCTGGATCTGCGTTCCCATGGCGCCGTCGAGAATGAGAATCCGTTCGCGCGCAGCCTTTGCCAGCGCTTCGAAAATCTCATTGCCATCTCGTGACGCGCCTTCGGGACCAAACAGCTGATCAAACACGGGCATCTCCTCAAACCACCTTATTCCTTACTCGCTTAATCACATAAAGATATCTTTATGTCAATCTAAGCGACTGATATCGCAGACACGAGCATGACAGTTTCCTGCCTAAAGGATATACGCATTTTCTGTTCAAAGTTCCAAACCCCGGAGATCGTCCATGAGTGCAGCCGGCCACAACCCTTCGAACTGGGCTCAGCGTCCCTATCATTGCAGATGGCTGATGGCGCAGGCGGAAGGCCTGATGGATTTCTTCCAGTACCGGGCCATCAATCCAAAGGGCGGCTTCTACGATCTCGATCCGACAGGAGTACCGCTCGACACCAATAATCCGGCACGCGGCATCCACGCCAGCGCCCGCATGGTTCATTGCTTTGCCATCGCCGATCTTCTGGGTCGCCCGGGTGCAGCGGATGTCGTGGATCACGGCATGCGCTATCTCTGGGAAAAGCACCGCGACCAGAAACATGGCGGCTATTTCTGGCAGGCCAATGACGACGGCGCCGCAGATGCCTCAAAGCAGGGCTATGGCCATGCCTTCGTGCTGCTAGCTGCCTCTTCCGCGAAAGTGATTGGCCACCCGCTGGCGGACAGGATGCTGGCAGACATTACCGAAGTTCTGGAAACGAAATTCTGGGAAGAGCGCCACGGCGCCATCGCTGAGGAGTTTTCTGAAGATTGGCAGCCGGTTCCGGGCTACCGCGGCCAGAATTCCAACATGCATCTAACGGAAAGCCTGATGGCAGCGTTCGAGGCGACCGGCGAGCGGCACTATCTGCAGAAGGCAGAGCGCATAGCAGATCTTCTCATCAACCGTCGCGCCCGTGAGGAAGGCTTTCGCGTCGCTGAACATTTCTCGGAAGACTGGGTTGTCGACCGCAATTACTACCACCCCAACGAAATGTTCCGCCCGGCAGGCACCACGCCCGGCCACTGGCTGGAATGGGCGCGGTTGCTGCTGCAACTCTACGCGCTGGGCGGCAAGGCGCAAAGCTGGATGCCGCAGGCGGCTGAAGCGCTGTTTGAACGCTCCATGACGCTGGGCTGGGACACCGCAAAGGGCGGCTTCTTCTATACGCTGGACTGGCAGGATAATCCCGACAAGCGGTCCAAGCTCTGGTGGCCCATGTGCGAAGCCGCTGGAGCCGCGCACTTTCTCAACCATCATGTGCCGAACAGCTTCCACGAGGAAAGCTATCGCAAGATCTGGTCAACGATCGCCGCCCATTTCATTGATCGTGAAAACGGCGGCTGGTTCGAAGAGACGACGGAGGACCTGAAGCCGGCGAATACGCTGTTCCCCGGCAAGGGCGACATCTATCACGCATTCCAGGCTTGCCTCATTCCGCTGTTTCCGGCGACAGGCAGCCTGACCAAGGTGATTGCCGAAAACGGAGCCACCCTCTGAAAGAGAAAAGCCTCCGCTATTTTCCAGCGGAGGCTCCGTTCAGGAATCAATAGCGCCGGACCGGCGGTCGCATGTCGCCTTGTGGGTTCATGCGGAAAGCAGCGAGATCCCGCTCGGCGTTGGACAGATCGTAGCTCAGATCATCTGCCTCGCGCCGCAAACGGCGGATTTCGAAGTCGTTATCGTCGATGCGCATCTGAATTGCACGACGATCCTGATCCTTCGCATTCTTGAGTTCGCGGTAGCGCTGATCGGTATCCTGTTCGCGCGAACTAATGCTGGAGCGGATGGAATTCATGCGCTCACGCACCTCATGAACCCGCTTGCCCAGCGTATAGCCACGCATGAAACCCGGCTCCAGATCCGGAGGGCACACATTGTTGTAGCCGTCGCCTGCCTCTCCACGCTGAGCGCCGCTCAGCGGCGTGCAGTAGCGCTTGATCCCTTCCTGAAATCCCTGATACCAGGTCGTCTGGTCTGGAACGACCTTGACGCGTTCGCATGATTTGACGTGATCCGCAAAGCGGCTTTGCGGATTATAGCCAGCGGCCCCATCCGTATCGCCAATGACTTTCCAATTGGCTGCGACGCATTCTTCCTTTGACAAGGAATAACATGACGGCAAAAGGCACATTGCCCCCAAAGCGCTGAGCAACAGCAGTTTACGCATTCCCCTCGACCCCCAAGGTATGATGTTGTCGAGGAAGAATAAGCAAATAAACCGTTAACGCGCTAGTCTTTGAGCCTGCCGATTATGAGCCTTCGTTGATTTTCCACCGTCACGACAAGTGGCGACGGAGGATCTATCGGTTGCGCCCGACCATGTCCCGAATGCGTGCGGCCAGGAAATCATAATCATAGGGCTTGGTGATGAGGCTCGCCTGGTCCAGACCTTCCGAGCCGGGCACATGCAGATCGCCTGTTGCAAAGATGACCGGCAAGTTCGGATGCCCTTCTCTGAGCTTGCGGATGAGTTGCAATCCGTTCATGTCCGGCAGATGCACGTCGGTCACCAGAATGTCGATCGCGGCACCATCGATGGCTTCCATCGCTTCCTTGCCGTTCCCAGCCTCGACAACGACCATGCCGAAATCCTGCAGATAATCCGCCGTGGATATGCGGATCAGCGCTTCATCTTCACAAAGCAGCACGCGGATGGATGACGTACGAGCGGGCGTCTGCTGAGGCGCTTTTGCGCCCTCGGAACTGGACTGGCGTTCCTTGGCCTTGTCCAGCAGCATCCGGATCTTGCGGGCGAGTGTCTCGCGTCCATAGGGCTTGCTGAGCAGATTGACGCCGGGGTCAAGCCGACCACCATGAACGATCGAATTTTCTGTGTAGCCAGAGGTAAACAGAACCTCGATATCCGGACGGCGCTCCTTTGCCTTTCGCGCAAGCTCACTGCTTTTCAGGCGGCCCGGCATGACTACATCGGTGAACAGAAGATCGATCGAAACTCCGCTCTCGATGATAGCCAGCCCGCTGTCTGCATCCCGCGCTTTCAGGACGGTATATCCGAGATCGACCAGCATGGAGATGGTGATGTCGCGAACGGCATCGTCATCCTCGACAACCAACACCGTCTCGTTGCCACCTGCAATGTCACCTGCCGTCTCCTCCGCCAGCATATCCTCTGCCTGCATGGAACGTGGCAGATAGATGCGCACCGTCGTTCCGCTGCCTTCCTCGCTGTAGATGTTGATATGCCCGCCGGACTGCTTCACGAAGCCATAGACCATGGAAAGGCCGAGCCCCGTGCCCTTGCCTTCAGGCTTGGTCGTAAAGAACGGGTCGAATGCGCGCGCAAGAACATCAGCCGGCATGCCGCAGCCCGTGTCGCTGACAGCGAGCATCACATACTGACCCGCTTCGACATCGAACGCGTTCTGAGCGTAACGATCATCCAGATAGGCATTGCCGAGTTCGATGGTCAGGCGACCGCGCCCGTCCATGGCATCACGCGCATTGATAGCCAGGTTCAGCAATGCGTTTTCGACATTGGATGGATCGACGAGCGTATTCCATAAACCGCCGCTGACAATCGTGTCGATCTCGATCGCCTCGCCCAGACTACGGCGCACGAGGTGGTCCATCTCCCGCACAAGCCGTCCGAGATTGACGACCTTCGGCGCAAGCGGCTGCCGGCGACCGAAGGACAGCAGCTGCGATGCGAGCCTTGCGCCGCGCGAGGCGGCCGCGAGAGCGTTGTTGAGCCGACGTTCCGTCTGATCGCTTTCGGGGAGTTCACGCCCCAGAAGCTGCAGGTTGCCGGTAATGACCTGCAGCAGATTGTTGAAATCATGCGCAATCCCGCCGGCCAGGTTCCCGATCGCCTCCATCTTCTGGCTTTGACGCAGAACCTCCTGCGTTTTTAGCAGCTCGGCGGTGCGTTCTTCGACGCGGCCTTCGAGGGTCGTCGCCAAGGTTTCGAGACGAGTTTCGGTCTTTTTCTGGTCCTCGATATCTGTGCTCGTGCCCACCCAGCGCACGATGGCGCCATCGGCATTGCGAATAGCAACGGCTCGAGAAAGGAACCACCGATAATTGCCTTCATGGCATCTGACCCGCGCTTCAGCCTGGAACTGCTCGCCGCTGGCAACTGACGCAGACCAGACATCGCGGACCCGCTGCAAATCATCCGGATGCAAGGCCCCTGCCAGCAGGTCCGACGGCGGAGGATCGGCAGAATCGATCCCGATATATTGCGCCATCTGCAGATTGCACCAGTCGAGCATACCCGCCGGTATGGCTGTCCAGACGTGGTTCGGCACGGCTTCAGCCAGCGTGCGGAAACGATCTTCGCTTTCTCTGGCGGCATCCTGTGCGCGGCGTACTTCGGTGACCTCGTGCCCCTGCACGAAGATGCCGGTGACAGCCCCGGAACTGTCCCGTAGCGGCTCGTAGATGAAGTCCAGGAAAATCTCTTCGGCAGAAGTTGCGACACCCCGTTGCAACAATACGCGGGCGCCAGACGCACTGTATCCCTGCCCCGTTGAGTAGACCTGATCCAGAAGCTCGTAAAACCCTTGACCATCGATATCCGGCAGAGCGTCGCGAACACTCTTGCCGATCAGATCATCACGTCCCACCAGCGTCGTATAGGCTGCATTGGCTATTTCGAAGACATGTTGCGGGCCTCGCAGAATGGCCATGAAGCCCGGCGCCTGCTCGAAAAGGCTTCGCAGATATTCTCGCTCCTTGCCAAGCGCCAGGTTTTCGCCAGACACGGCATCGGCACGGCGCATCACGCCGGTCTGCACATCAAACCCGGTCGTCGATTGGCGCAACAAATGCAGTTCGGTCACGTCGACCGTATGCTGAAGAATAAACCGGACGCTTCCGTCCTCCCCGAGAATTGGGGTATGCGTCGCGCTCCAGAAAAGCTCGACCATTGAGCCATCGGGTCCCGCGATCGGATAGGGAATGAGCGGAAGATGATCGACCTGGCGCGTTTTCAGCACCTTGGCGAAGGATTGCCGAAGCATCCGTCCGCTGGCGCTTTCGGGATCACTGGGAAACGCATCGAATATGTTGCGACCGAGCAGCTTTTCGCGCGATTGCATGGTCGTAGCAAGGTAAGCATCGTTCATGCCGACGATGACAATATCGGGATCGACGATGACATAGGGGTTGGGAGAGTGATTGAAGAGCTCTTCGATATCCTCTCCGGACAGCCCGGCCCGTCGAAACATGTAATACCCCTGCGCCCCGCATTTCTAATTTCTCAGTTTATAGAGCGGTCAGGCAATTATACAAGAATTTTGATATAGATAGTGGCGAGCGGGTCACAGCACCGCGACTGCAGCAAATTTCGTCCAACCAGCCCATGAGGCGGCGCAACAACCGCTCAGGATCAATTGAAAACTGGAAAGCTATCCGCCAGTTGCGATGCAGCAGATGTATCGCGCTGATACGAGTGACGCATCCTGTCGGCACGCGTCTCTGGCGCCTCTTCCCGTGTCAGGGGAAACAATCCGTCTGCGTAGGTTCCCGTTGCAGCTTGGAGATCCTCCACCTGCATCGCGTCCGCCTGCCTCATCAAAACCTGCAGGAACTTCCTCATCATGTCGCCCTCCCGTCTTCTTCGTCTCGAAAACGGCCAATGCGCCCTTCAGTTCCAACCGGATTGGCCACCAGTCGTCACCGGACCTGTGCCATTCCTGTCCCGAAATCGACCCCGCCGAATTCGCAAAATTCCGTTCGGCAACGATGCTGGAACATCTGTGAACATTTTGGCAACCCACAATCGCCCGGTACAAGTCCTCCACAGGATGTCCACAATAGACGCCGAGAGTAAAAGTCTCGTGAAGGCTCTGGAATCAAATTGGTTTATCGGCGGAATTTGCCCGACCTGTAGACAAGTGCCGCTGACGGTGGCTGTGGACGGTTTAAAACACCGGCGAGTGCTGAATTTCAGAGGCCTGATTCATTTTTGTCGCAATCGTGCGTCATCGTCGATTCGACTAAAGGAGGACGGAGACATGGAACACGAACTGACCCTGAAAGAACTGGCGGCGGATCCTTTGATCCTGATGGTCATGCGTGCAGATGGCGTCGCGGAAGATTCGCTTCAGGATCTGATGAAGCAGGTCGCAGAAAGTGAAATCAGCCGACTGCAGCTCCAGATGCACAAGACGCGCGCCGATGAGTTCTACGCCCGGCTTGACGAAAGCCTCGCACATACCGCGAAATCGCTTCGCCGAAACGCTTGAGGCGACACTCAATCCTGTCGTCGAAGCGCGAAAATCCCGGTTTGAGACACACCGTCCCCCCGGCGCCACTTACCACGCGCGCGACACGACTGAAGGACGTAGAAATCTCATCATTTATCTTACCGGGTCGTCCCGGCATCGCCCTCGCCGTCCACCTCGGATAATTTCACGAAGACTGTTCCCTTGCGCTTTAGCGCCATAAGGCCCCGAACCACCCCTGCCCCGGCCTCATGCGTCGGCTGGTTGATATGGGCGATCACGACATCGCCATCCCTTGCGCCAGCGATCTTGCGCTCCGTCATTGCTGCTCCAAGCAGCGAGCCGCCATCGCCGTTCAGGGAGTAGCCGGCAATCTTGTATCCCATCTGCCGGATCTGATGGATAGCGCTTTCGTCATATTTGGCGGTCGCGCCACGAAACCAGCGTGGCGATGAGAATCCCGCGGCTGTTACCGCCGCGGCACCAGCAGCCACCTCCCGCTCGACGGCGGCGCTGCTGCCGGCCGCGGGGATGCCATAGATCTTGACTGGCACGTCCACGGCCGGAATATGATTTTCCCCGTGGTTCTCAATGTCGAACAGGTCGGGATGCGCACGCAGGATCGCAATGGCGTCCGCGTTGTTTCGAAGCCACCGCGCCGTGACGAACAGTGTCGCTGGAATGCGTTCGTCGACGAGAGTGGAGAGAATGCGGCTATCGGCCTGCCCCATGCATGCGTCAAACGTCAGCGCCACACGCGGTGTGGTGCCGGACGGCGCACCGCCGAGCTTCAACTTCGGTTCCAACAACGCATGCGCTGCGGCGGAATGTGGTGCTACATTGGCCGCAGGCCCATTGACAGCAACCTGTGTTTCCCCGGCAGCCAGAGCGGGCGCAGCAAGACACACCAAACCAAGCAGAGCAAACGTGCGCATATCCGATTTCCAACCAGTTCCATTTCGGCTTGATCGTCCGCTATAAGACAGTGGCGAAATTTGGTTGTCATCTCATTTTTTCATGTATCACTTCGGAACAAATATGATAAATCGGGAAGTCTTCGTATACCAAAAGCAAGGACAGAATGGCCGCTTGGCCAATCGTTGCTTTGAAAGGCGCGGCATTTCGGACTAGTCTGTCGCAACATGTTTCATTTTGGATCATGTTGATAATTTCAAGATATAAGGTTGCAAATTTGCAATGTGCACGGCAGGGAACTTGGAAGATCAACGCACATTGAACTATGCTGAATCACAAGCATCGGTACCAGGTGGTACAGGTTGTGGAGTTGTTGCAATGAAATTCGATTATCCGGCGCCCGAGGGTGTCCTCATGCCCTATGAGCTGGCAATGTTGCAGCGCCTGTTTAATCGTGCGTTGCGCAAGCAGGGTTACGCGAAGACTGACGTTGAGGCGAAAATGCTGGCCACGACGATGATGGATCTCTACCGCCGCGGCCTCAGAGATGAACGCAAACTCCGCATCATGTTCGCAATTTAGTATCTCGCCCAACGATCCAGCGGGCGTTGCGAGCGCTTGGCTCGCCCTCCGACTGCGATGAGCTGCATTCAAGCAACCCCGGTTTCAAACCGGGATCGCTTGGCACATGATCAGGGCCGGATATCGAACCGCATTTCGACGGTCACCGTATAAGTCGTTTCACCTCCCGCCACAGGCACGGAATCGGCCTCTTTCGCCATCGCCATCCGCATCATTGGAGCGGGCGCAACCGGCTGCAGATTGGTTTCGGAAATAGTGGCGACAGGCCCTAGCATCACTCCGGCGGCCTCGGCCAAGGTCTTCGCCTTTTCCATTGCATCTTCGACGGCCTTGCGCCGCGCATTCTGATAGGCAGCTTTCGGCTCATGGTTGGTGAAGGTGATCTGTCCGCCCTGATTGACGCCGAGTTTCACGGATTGATCGATCAGCCCGCCCAGCTTCGACAATTCGCGCACACGAACAGTCAGGGAATTCGTGACCTGATACCCGATAATGACCGGTTGTTGGTTGGTGTTTTGTGGCGTGGGCTGCCGGTCACTGTAGCGTGGGAATATCGAAAAATCGCCGGTCTGAATATCCCGATCCGCTACCCCGTTCGCCTTCAGCGCGTCTAGCACCGATCGCACCGCCTCATTGTTCTGGGCAAGCGCTGCCTGAGCCGTTTCCGCCATGCGCGTGACCGAAAGATTGACGATGGCCATGTCCGGCGCGATGCTGGCAGTTCCCTCACCTGAAACGGTGATCGCCCTTGGTTGCGGTGGTGGAGGCGGCGCCTGCGCAAACGAAACGGCAGGCAGCACAAGGCTTGCCATCAGCGCGAGGCTAGCTGCTTTTGCAGGGACAGATGGACGAAGACGGAAGGACATGAATTTCTCCGTTTATGATTTCAAGTCTGCCGAAACATTGTAATGCCCGGCTCGAACATTGATGCGGCCTGACCGCTGCCGCGCACAGAGGATAGGCTCCTTGCACCGAAAGCTGTGGAACAGGAGTGATAGCTGCACTGCGATTGTGTAGCCATTACGGCAGCGCTTGCTGACAACCATTTTTTGCGTTACAGCCCGTTTCCTGACGACGAGCGAACCATTGCGCTCTTCGCTGCGCCTTCCACATAAGGCACGGGCCTGTAGCTCAATGGTTAGAGCCGGCGGCTCATAACCGCTTGGTTGGGGGTTCGAGTCCCTCCGGGCCCACCACCTCAATCTTATGACGTTGTTTTTTCATCGTTTTTCTCTTGATTTGCCTCACCAGAGTCCTGGGCAGGAGAAAGTGGGACATTTTTGTGGGCCACGTAGGTTTTGCGACGCTCGAAACCGGCATCAATGATGCGCTTGGATTGAGCGGCTTTGGTGTAGTGCTGCGCCATCTTGGAATCAGACCAGCCAAAGATCGCCATCAACTGATGTTCGGTAGCACCTGCCTCGGCGAGGATCGTTGCGGACGCTTTTCTAAGGCCGTGCGACGAGCATTCGGGCAAATCGGCATCGTTGCACCACTGACGCATCTTGTTGCCGAACCCGTTCCCGGTGAAGGCCTTGCCGTATTCGGTGATAAGGAAAGTCGGCTGATCATGGGTGATCGCGTCCAGCACCTCTCGAAGCTCGTCAGTGACTGGTAAGCTCAGGGACTGCGTGTACTTACCGGCCCCCTTCTCTGGCGTGAACTCGATGCGATTGCCGGTCAGGTTTCGCCAGCCGAGCTTAACGAGATCGGAGCGCCTGACGCCCAAATTCAGCATCAACTCCATTGCAAGGCGAGCCATGGAGCCGACTGGATAGGCAGCGCGGAAGCGCGCCACTTCTGCTTCGCTCCATGTGTGGAAGCCCGGCGAGTTGTGAATCTTGGTGACGCCGTTCGCAGGGTTGAAGGTCGCAAGATCGGCGGTGATCGCCCAATTGAAGAGCGCCTTTAGATATTTCACCAACTTATCGGCCGCGCCGGGCGTGTCGCTGCGCTTCATCTGGCTGGCCTCAATGTCCGATTTGCGGATTTTCTTGAATGGTAGCTCGCCCACATTGGCGCAATAGCGATTGAGAACACTTTTCTTATCCTTTTGCGTTGCCGGAGACTGGCTTTGAAACGCCTTGGACCGATAGTAGGTCTCGACAAGCCAGCGAACCGAGCCGGGCTCCAGTCTTGAAATCGGGATGGTTTTCTCACCACGATCGCCAGCCAGCACTCGGTGATACTCTTCCGTAAAGGCCTGAGTGACGCTTCCTGCCTCGTCCAGATAGGCGGACGTCATCCTGTATTTCGGCATACCTGGCAGGCGGAGATAAAAACGCTCGTTGCCGTGCCGATCGATATCCCGCGAACAATATTTAAAGGGGACCCGCTGGCTACCCGACCGCGTGATCAAACGGGTTCTCGCCATCGTCTTCGTCTCCGCTCAGTCCCTGTTCCTTCATGTCGTACCAGGACGCGCGGATTTCCTCGGCATCCCAGCGGCGCAAGGCGCCGATCTTCACACCTCTCGGCATCAACCCACGACGTACCCAATCATCAAAGGTGCCCGTCGAGACGTCGAGAAGTTCCGCCGCACGGACCCGGCTGACTGCGACCTTGTAAATGGGGCGCGGGGCCAACGCTTCAGCTTGCTGCTTCATGTGCTGTTCCTCACGCTCTGGAGGTGCTGTCAGCAAGCGCCAAAGCCTTCTGCTTGGGCTCGACCATATTCGCCGCAAGATACTCATCCACGGCGTTTTCCGGCAGAAACAGGCTTCCGCCGATCCGGACATGACGGATTTCCTGCTTGGCGATCAGGTTTCGGATGCGAGCAACCGGCCATCCGGATCTGTCTGCGAGTTGTTTGGGGGACAAGAGTTGCGCCTGCATTGGAAATTCACCTCCAACTGATGATAGACTGATATGAACGCAAAAGAATCACATCGATCCTCAAAATGCAACGCGATTATCAGAAAAATAATATTTCGACGCAAGAGACGCTGCTCATTCAGATGGGCAAACGGTTAGCGATGATCCGTGAAAACTCGGGACTGAAGCAGATCCCGTTTGCGGAAGCGCTTGAGGTCTCCCAGGGCGGCTACAATACCTATGAGCGCGGCCAGCGAGAGATTCCCGTTCGCGTACTGCGCGCGCTTTACACAAAGTTCAACGTCAATCCAGTCTGGATGATGACCGGTGAAGGCACCCCCTACAATCGGGACGTGGTCGATCTGTATCACGAGGTCACGAACCAAGTTGATGCCTTTATCGTGCGGGAAAAGTGTCAGGTGGAGCCGGATAAGCGCTTGAAGCTCATCCGGTTCCTAATCGACTACGCCGAACAGCACGGCGAATTCACAGAGGAAATTGCGGAAAAATATCTGAGGTCAGCGATATGAGTAAATCGAGCTTCGAAGAGCAGATAATGCAGGGCGCCTACGCCCTTGGTCGCCAGCGCGACCAACTGGCATCCGAAAAACGAAGGCTGGCAAGGCAGTTGCGCTATACTCAGCACTCGGCCCGACTCAAAAGCCTTTCAAAGCAATACGATTTTGGGATGGTCTTCTTCGCTGCAATGGGAGCCGTTTCGCTCATCTTGTTCGACGCAAACAGCGGCTCCGAAGCATGGATGACACCAGTGCTCAGCCTGTCGCTCATTCTGTTCGCGTGTGGCAATGCGCTGCGTGGCCGAAAGATGGTCAGCCGTATCAGAAGCTTTAATGACCGCTTCGGTAGCTGGCAGTTCTGACAGCAATTATTCAACCCACTTTGATGGGTTGAATAATTTCGGAAACGCATTATTTGAACCATTCAAAGGGTCAATTAATGCGCCTTACCGACAGTCACGCGGTGATGCTGGATCTAAGTGCGACGCACTAGCTTCCTCGGCGCGTCCGCTGACAAAACGACCGTCTCGGCATCGTGCCGCAGGAGTAAACTCGCTAATGGCGCGATGGAAAATGCCATCGAAGGATGAAATACTGGAGAACCGACGAACGCTGGCGGAACGAGCGCGATGCGGCGATCTGAGGCTGCCTGCAGGCGTGGCCGAACTCCGCAAGGGTATCGGTATGAACCAGGAAGCGTTCGCAAAAGTACTTGGTCTTACCCGCAGACAGATCGCTGAAATTGAGGCGGGCACCGCGAATCCAACTCTGGATACGTTAAGAAAAATCGGTAGGCTGTTCGGGTTCGTCGTTGGTTTCGTGCCGAGACCACAGGATGAGAAAGAATTTTAGCATTTTTGACCACCGTCCGTAAGAACATGACATTGCGATCAATCATTTTTTTGTCGCACCATCTCCTAGCTTTCAGGATGACTCAAAATCTCCAACCACGCAGTTTATTGGCTGCGCTAATCATTCGATGCGAAGGATGATGGGCCAATTTGTGAGGCAAGAGAAGGGATGGTTTCAAAGCCGCCTTGAATTCGGCGAGGCCACCGTGCAGTCCCTGTGAAGCAAGTTGGCTAGATAGCGTTCGATTGACTATGACCTCGTAGGTGTTGTTGAAGGTCACCAAGGACGCATCGTAGGCGCGATGATGAAGTGCGCATAGCGCAACGCCGTTTGTAACCGCGTCGTCGCTTTCGGGGTGCGCCACCGGAAGAATATGCGCGGCGTCCAATAAGCGAAGCTGCACTCCACACATAGCGCAGTGATGACTATATGCGCCGAGGACATGCCGACTGAAGCGTCGGTCTCGAAGCTGCCGCAATGTCTGGGTCATCACTTGCCGGCGCGGTACCGGCATGTGCTTATTCACATCCTCGACATCAACCGTCAGTGGATCTGCCGCCATGCGCCTAAATATTGCTAGCTGATCTGGGTCTTTTCCAGAGGCATGGAGGGCATTCATTTGCTCCACGTAAATTCCGAGCATGTCCGGACGGACAGCAATAGACAATTCGCCAGTAGCCTTGGCAAAGACGCCCAAACCGTTTTCCGCAGCATCTTTTAAAGCCTTAAGATCGGTCTGAGTAGATGAGGAACTCCCTATTTTCCCAGCATGATAATTGTAGTCAAAAGCGGCAAAAACACCCGTCTCGTCTGACCATCCCAATATCAACGTCCGAAAGCCTCGAGATGAACGAAAGTGATCGCCTATCCCGGTGGGTTGTATGCGCCGCTCTAGCGGCATCTGTTTAGGCCGCCCTCCGGGAGTCAGATTCCAAATGTGTAGCCACGCATCGATGGCCAGGTCATCTTTTATAAGTCGGACCTTTGCAGGGTGCCCGTCGTGAAACCACAGTATACGCCATTCTGAAAGCTGCAGGCTTTGAGCGACAAGGTCAAAAAGCTGGGCCTTCCGTACCAGAACCATTAAAGAGCGCCTTGCGGAATAACTGGTTGTCCACGCTTCTGGGTCATCACGCCAGCGGCGTTTGCGGCAACATAATCAAGTAAAAATCCAGCCCCTTTTTCGAGGTAGCTAATAACCGCTGGCCCGTTGACTAATAAGAACTGCAGATGAGTCTCAGCCGTGATCTGACGGGCATAGTTGATAGCCTCGCTGGAGAATTCGCTGGTAGTAACAACGGCGACTACGTGGGCCTTAGAATATATGGCAAGCCCTACTTCCTTTGCAACATCGCCAAGGCTCACGCGAGTGCCTACGCATTTGCATTGAAAGTTCCAACGGGAAAAGAGCAGATTCCTGCCCTCAGCCGTAAGATCAACCTCAGCGTAGGCCGTGTCCCGACTGCGCAACCGAAAGGCACGCGGCTCAAGCCCTATATCCAGGATCATTTTGAGAGCTAAAAGCTCCAGCCCCAGACCACGATCATACGTCTGACTGCTCTCCAGTAGCTGTTTCACCTCTGCTCGTGGCAGGTCAATTTTGGCGCGCAAGTCAGGTGGTATCACTTGGTCAAAGTCTGGTAACACCTGCTCAATCGGGACACCCATCAGCTTTGCAGATGGGATGATTATTCCACTTTTGCCACCACGACCTGCCGGCGCCCCAGTTGTAGGCGCTTCGATCCAACCAGCATCAGCAAGGGGCCTAATAACCTTTGCTCGAACCTGATCCTCATCAAACCGTTGACGGTGTTCGCGAAGGCATTCGTCTATCACTTGCTTTGCAGGGATTGCGCTACCACCTTCTGCTACGCGTCGCAAAATCTGCAAAAAGATCTGTTGGCTCAGTGGTAGCTCAGCAAAACTTGACCTCTCAGATGCGGAGATACCCAGCACCGATTTCATCGCGGACTCATCCGGCTGCGGGTTGGCCCGACCGCTGCGAACAAAAAGTCCAGCCTCGATCATCCAATTTAGCAAAGTCGTGTGATCGGTTGTAGCGTTTGACAAACCTTCTATGCCGTTGACCTCTAGCTCACGTTTTAGGGTTGCCTTCGTAAGCATTTCTCCCCGAGCGTTGAGCGAGCGAACCGCGTCGACGATTGCCATCCCATTGGCAACCTCAACAATATGTCGAACAAGCTGGCGCGCGGCTTCGATCCGATCTGGTGCCCCTAGTATTGCTTTGCCGGCATCTGTCAACGCAAGTGGGCTACGGCTCATCAATCCTAAGCTGGTGAGTGTCGCAGGTATGTTTGTGCTCGCGCGCTTGTTGCCCGCGGAAGCGAAGAAAGTCTTATCCCACTCAGCGACGACCGCCGTCATATCTGGTGCGAGTTGATCTAAAATCGCTAAAGGCCGCCGGACATCTCCGATGATGCCCGGAGAAAAGTCATTGAACGAAGGGAGCCGCTTCATGCCGCGTCACGCAATGGAGCGCCGATGGCCTCTGCAACACTCCGCCCAACCGCCGCCGCAAGAACTGGCGGCACTGCGTTTCCAATCTGGCGCCATTGCTGTTCAACCGTTCCCGCGATGTGGAAATTGTCAGGGAAAGTTTGAAGCCTTTTGATTTCCTCGATTCTGAGGATACGGTTTCTCCAATGAAAGGGTCCCATGTTATTCGATCGCCGCGCCTGTATCGTCCAAGACGGCATGTCAGGGCTTAACTTGAGCAGGAAAGACCAATAGCGTCCACGCCACTTGAATTTGGGATCTGGGTGACCACGCTTCTCAGTGAAGTAAAGATAGTTGTCCCCTGGGGGGACCTGCCGCAGAAGATCATGATGTTGACCGCCAGCGAAATGCCCATCATCGCAAGCATTCTCTTCGGTATCCAAGTCAGATAGCACAGAACCAGCTGTAACCCACGGCAACAATGAACTGTCAACATCCTTAGAGTGCGTCGGGGGAGGCAATGAAATACTGCCCTCAAGTGAGCCGAGAACAAAGCATCTCTCGCGAATTTGTGGCACGCCGTAGTCTGCCGCATTTAATACACCGGTGGTGACTTTATATCCGAGTTGTTCCGCACGAGAAACTATCGTGTTAATAGCGTCCGCGTGAACTTTGTAAGCTAATCCTTTAACGTTTTCGAGAATAAATGCACGCGGACGGACCCAATCAAGCATGTTAAGGTAGCCATTGACAGTTTCCCAGCCATTGGGGTCATCCAGGGCTCGTGGCTTGTCCTTCCGGTAAAAGCGGCTTTTTGAGAAAGGTGGGCATGGGGGGCCGCCGGCCACCAGGTCAATTTCTCCTATTCGGCCACCAAGCGCTGCAAATATGTCGCTTCTCGACAGCGAGCCAATTCTACTTGCAAGAAATGGAACTGTTGGCAGGTTCCGCTGCCAAGTTTCCCCGCAAAGCGCTTCTAAATCGGAAGCCAAAACAGTCCGAAAGCCTGCCGCCTGGAGACCTAAGTCTAGTCCGCCGCAACCGCTAAATAAACTAATACTACGCACGGCGCCTCTCCCTCTATCTATTAACCATTTCGGCAACGGCCTCAACCATCCTTCGCGCGAGCGGAGGGGGAACTGCATTGCCTAGCTGGCGGACACGGTCGCGCCTGCTACCTGCCAATTGATACCCCTCAGGAAACCCCTGCAGCGCGCCCATCTCGACAGTCCTTAACCGTCGATTGGACCAATGAAAGGGACCAGTCCAAGGACCAGGTGAAGCCGCAATCGTCCAAGACGGACGTTCTGGAGCGAGCTTCAGTAGGAAGTTCCAAAAACGTGTTTCAGTGACGAAAGTTGGATTAGGATGTCCGGCCCAAGCGGTGTGTGCTTTATAATTCCAGCCAGGCGGAACGGTACGTAGGTGTTCGGCCCAACGACCATTAACTAGCTCTTCTGGTTCAAAGAACTGTGGCCGGTCAAAGCCGTCCAGTGCTTCGCCCGCAGTTACTGCCGGCCTTAAGCTTGCTTCCACCTTGAGTGTGTGCGTGGGCGCTGGCTGAACTGGAGCTCCGCGCTTTGCACCGAGTAGGAAAACCCGTTCGCGCGTCTGGGCGACACCGTATTCAGCAGCGTTCGCTGTGACCTGTGTGACCTCGTAGCCGGCAGCCTCAGCTGCTTGGCGAAATCCCTCCAGAACCGGCCGGTTACGTGGATGCTTGATACTGGGCACGTTCTCGAAAACGAAGCCATCAGCATTTGATTCGAAGATCAAGCGCCAAAACTCCTCGACCAAAGTGCGCCTCGCATCAGGGCGCGCTTCGGTGGGTGCGGGCGGCCGAGCCATAGCGACGCCAGCGGCCCGCGCCCGTCGATAGCGCGATTCCTCGCCGTTCTCGACCCAATAAGCTGCTTTAGAGAAGGGCTGACAAGGCGCGCCACCGACAACGATCAAAGGATCACTTGGACCAAGGCGCGCGGCCTGCCGCAGATCTAGGCCGCTAATATTTGCAACGTCACTTTCGATGACGGTGCCATGATACTGGGGGTTCATGCGCAATGTGCGACAGGCTATCTGATCAATTTCAACACACGCTCGGACTTCGCAGCCGGCGTCGGTTGCTCCTATGCTCAATCCACCAGCACCGGCAAATAGGTCAATAACTGGTAAGCGCGCTTTTCCGCGTCTAACCGATGAATATACGACGGCCTCACCCTCCAAGGGCGTAGCTACACAATCAAAGGATTCCATGGCTAGTTGCGTGTAGTGAGATCGAGAGGCAGTTGCGCTTCTCGACCCTGATTGACTAGCTGATCAACTGCGTAGCGGACCAGCCAAGCCACGCTGACCTTGTTTTTGACGGCCAACTCTTTGAGAGCTTGCTCTTGAGAGCGATTAAGGGACGCTGTAACGCGCACCATCTCTTGCGAAATCACTTGAACCTCCGAATCGTGCGCTGCACCTTGCAGCACTGTTCTGCATGATAACTCAGAATGATGCAATCATGGAACATAATGTGAACATATGCAATATGCCCACCAGAGGAAACTGATACAGTGTACCTGTACGCCCACTCTAGGCGGCTCCCACCATCGGGTTCCGGTCCAGCTTGCCGCGATATGCCGGATGCCGGTGCGACACGATCGCGTCAACCAGCGCTGGCGGCTTCGAGCCCGCCAGCATGAGCATCTTGCCTGTCTTCATTTCTAGGATCTGATCGGCAGTCATCAGCTTCTGCCGTTGCTCGGCGGTTGATGTCTTGCGGCTCTCCCCGAACTTTGCAGACGATTGTTTCGTGCGGGTGAGCACCGTCTGATCGCCAAGCGCATTGGCGGCCCAATTGGCGGTTTCAAACTCGGCGCGACCCAGGCCGAAAATGCGGGTGGTGACGCAGGAGCCGAGAATGCTGGCGGTGTCGCCCTTGCCATAGACGCTTTCGATCTGGCCCTTGTCCTGGGTGATGAACAGCGCCTCGATGCCGCAGCCGGCAGCGACGTTGGCGATGTTGATCAGCTTTTCCATTCTGCCGAGACGGACAAACTCGTCCAGCACCAGAAGCACGTTCCTTTTCGGCTTCCTGGCGCCCTCCAGCCGTACGGCCATGCCGAGAATGATGTTCGTGAGCAACCGGAGAAAGACCGCCTGGGCGTCCACCTGGTCGAGCGGTACGACCATGAAGAGGTCGGCGCGGCCCTCGAACAGGTTTTCGAGCGAGCACGTGGACTTGCCGAGAAAGGCTCGGAGTTCATCCGAGCGTGCCCAGTCGAAGGCCTTCTTGATCGTCGTCTTGATTGCGCCGCGCTCGTTCTCGCCGGCTGCAAGGAAGGTGGCAGCGGCGGCCGCCGGGCGGGTGCCGAAGGTCTCGGGCGCTCCGGCCCATTCCGTCAGCGTCTTTTCAAAGCCGGCGGAAAACAGCAGGTCCATGACGGTGATCAGGTTACGATCGGCTTCCTCGCGCATGGTCATGACGACCTCGATCACTGCGGCAATCATGGATTTCGCCATTTCGGCAAAGTGCGTGCCGTTTCCGCCTTCCGGTCGAACAAGCCCCTCGGCAATGACTTCGATGTCGCGGACGAGGTGCGCTTGCCGGATATAGTCGAGCGGATTGAAGCGATCCTTCGATGGCTCGATAACGCCGAAGGGATTGAGAACCACGACTTGGCGCCCGAGCGACTGCCGATAGCGGCGCGTCACGGCAAAGTTCTCGCCTTTGATGTCGAGGACGGCGACCGGGCCGTCATGGTCGATGATGGCGGGAATGACGACGGACACGCCTTTCCCGGCGCGCGTGCCGGCGATGGCGACATGATGGCCTGCGCGCCATCCTGTCTTCGGGTTGGGGCGGTAGCGTAGCATTGCGCCGCCGGAGAGACCGAGCGGCAAACCGGTATCGTTGTGCCGGAGTTGGCGCAACTCGCTCCGGTTCATCCACCGGGCGCGCCACGGGCCTTGTTTGGAAATGCGGTTCGATGATGCGGGGGCGGCAATCGAGATTGCCCGCAGGATGAAGAATAGCGGCACAGGCAGGCCGATGGCGAGGCTGGTTTGCAGGCCAAGCTTTTGCGCCTCTGTGAAGCGGTCCCATGTCGAAACCATCCCCCGGATGCTCTCGATTCCGGAATAGCCGGCATTTCGCCAAGCCTTGAAGCTGTCGAGCAGGACGCCGGCCGCAATGGTGGGGTCGGTAAGGGCGAGAGCAGACGCGGCAAGGAGGGCAGCCCCCACAGCTAAGCCCGACGCGCTGCGGATGCGGCCCTGGGTGTCTCCCGCCAACGTCAACAGCGCAAACCCGCAAAACATAACCAGAATGGCGGCGCGCGCGTTCTGGTAGATGGGTGGCCAGAACAACGGTGCGGTTTCCATCAGCAGGAAACCGGCGGCCACGACGGCAATGGAAAGGGCATAGCGGTAGGGCTGAATGATCAAATTCATGGATCGAAACTCCAGACGGAAATAAAAATCAGTTGCGGCCGCGACCGGGCGCGGGCGGTCGGGCTGTCACGTCGGCGGCGCGACCGTCTCCAGCATCGCTTCGGCTTGCTCCAGCAGGGCGAACGCTTCCGTCAGCTCGGTCGAGGTCGTGTCGCTGGAATGATTGCCGGAGGCGAGCCAGGCGTTCATGAAGGTAGCCTGTGACGCGATGAGCGATTTCAGCGATCCTTCCAAAGCCGCTTGCCGGTTTTCGATCATGTCGGTCGAGCGTTTCTCCAGCGCCTCGAACTGCGCGGTTCCGCTCTGCAAGGTGTTCATCAACGTCTCGACGTAA
Organism: Rhizobium sp. Root149; assembly: GCF_001427345.1. Taxonomy (NCBI): domain Bacteria; kingdom Pseudomonadati; phylum Pseudomonadota; class Alphaproteobacteria; order Hyphomicrobiales; family Rhizobiaceae; genus Rhizobium; species Rhizobium sp. Root149. The sequence goes on along the minus strand of NZ_LMGD01000012.1, from coordinate 225,822 downwards.
CCCAGCAATTCGCGCTCCAGCGGCGACAGGGTCTCGGCCATCGGTGATCTGGTCGTTCCGGTCATCGGTCAATCTCCCTGGACGATCTTTAGGCATGGGGTTTTGCCGGTCCCTGCCTGACAGGTGATCAGCTGAAGGCGGTTGACGTCCCATGTCAGGACTTTGCCGCTGTTGGTCTGGTTGATCTGCAAGCCCATCTGCCAGAGGCTTGCGCTCTGGGCGCGGTCGATCATCAGACCCGCCCAAAACCAGCTCGCGGTGAAACTCAGCAGGATGATCAGCAAGGCCACCGCGCCCATGGTCAGCAAGAACGGCTGCACCATCGAGCGAAGCCGGTTCACGTCCGCCTCGGTCATCGCCAGCGCCTCGTTCAAGTGCCGGCGGTTCGCGTCCGTGAAGCTGCGGATATCGGTCTCGATTGTAGCTTGCGCGCGCTTCAAGGCTTCGCTCCAATCGGTCTCGAAGCTCGTCGAGGGTGATGGCGTCGAGCCGGCTTCCGGAGCAACTGGGCTCACCAGCCGATCTTTCAAGCGCTCGCTCAAGGGTATTCTCTCGGGTCCAGTCTTCACGGAACAGGTCTCCTTTCAGGCGCCAGCGCTCGTCCGTCTCGGGGTCGCGCACGGTGATGTAATTTTTGCCGGCGCGCGGCAGATCGAAACCTGCCGCCGTCAAAGCCTCGGTCATGCTCGGGCGGTCGCGGATTTGGCCGGCCTCGATGCGCTGGACGATCCAGTCATGGATCAGTTCGCGGGCATCGCCGCGCCGGACGCTTTCGATGAGGCTGACGGTCTCGCGGGCGCGCTCCGGGGCCATCGGATCGTTCCAGGCGTGTTCCTTGTTCAGTACATCGCGTAGGGTGTCGTAGTGCTTCTGGTAGCCGGGCGGCGCGATATTGAGGCTGCGCCCGCTCGCAAGCTCCATGCGTGGGGTCACGAAATGCAGCTCGACGCGGCCCTCGTGGGTATGGCGGACCCAAAGCATATCGTGCTGGTCGGGTTCGAGGCCGGCAAAGGCAAGGCTCTCGAAGACGTCCATCACCTGCCGTTGCTGGACAGGGCTCGGCGCGTCTTCCGCCGTGAAGGCGATGACGCCGGCGCGATAGGTCCACTGGTGCGGGCAGGCGTCGATCAGCGCGCGCATGCGGTCGGCATCGCCACGCAGCACCTCCGGCAAAGGCTCGCGGGCAAACAGCATGACCTCGCCGCGCTCATCGCGGATCGCGTTGCGGTTCTGGTCGTAGGCGACGACGTCGCGCTCGACCAGATAGTTAACCGGTCCCGATCCGCCGCCCTGGCCGTTTCGGAAGAACTTGATCAGCACGGCGCGCCATCCTTGGCCGTGAACTGCTCAAGCGTTTCCGATAGCGCCCGCTCGATGGCGACGAGGCGGGCGGCAACCGTGATTGCGTCGATGGCGGACAACTGGCCCTGTGCCTGGGCCGTGTTCAGCCATCGCGCAATCTGGTTGAGGTTGCCGCCGATCCGGGCGACGGCGCGCACCAGTTCCGGGTTCACCTTGGGAACCGGACGGCGACGCCGTGCCTCGGTGAGGCCAAGCGCTTCCCGCATCAGCGTGGCGAAGGGCAGACCGGCCCGCGCTGCGCGTGCGGTCAGCGCCTGCTTTTCCGATGCCGTGCAGCGGAAAACCACGACGGCATTGAGGTCGCCTTTGGGCGATCGCCGGGCGTTCTTGGTGGGGTTTGAAGGGGAGGCCTGCCTCCCCTCACAAGGCTCCCTGTCAGAAGGCTCGCCGTATGACAGGGGTCGCCTTGCTCCCTTCAAATCGCCAGCCATCATGACGCCCTCCGAAGATCGGTTTGCCTCGCGGGTTCATCGGCGATGTGGTCACGGCGACGGCTGAAGAATGCGATCCAATCGAGGGCGCTGGGGCTTGTGTCATCAGGTGGCCAGTAGCCCGGCAAAGCATACCCCGGCTTCCTGGTTTTCACCGTTCGAAGGCCCAAGGCGTCGATCGAAGGAAAGCCGTGACGTCGCAACCAGGAGCGCCATTGCTCGACCTGATCCGTCTTGGTCTCGGCCACGAAAACGAGCGGGACGGCTCGCCGCGCCTCGACGCGCGGCGGGGCGTCCTCGCGCGGGTTAGGTTTATATATTTTTTCTTTCTCTAAGTTTGGTGGACATATTTGTCCCCCTTCGCTGGACAAATCTGACCGCCTTTCGGGACGATTTTGACCGCCTTTTTCAGGGTAAAGGGTGACAACTTTGTCCGTCTTTTCGCGGGCGTCCGATGCGCGTAAAATCGATGCTGCTGAGGGACGATATTCTGTGTTGTGCCCGACGCCATTTCCGCGCTGGACCTCGAACCATCCTTTGACCTCAAGTTCACGGACGGCGCGCTGAATGGTCTTGACGCTCTTGCCGGTCGCGTCGGCAATCGTTTGATAGGACGGCCACGCCTTTTCGGTGTGGCCGTTCAGATGCGTGGTGATGATGTAGAGCGCCACGGACCGCGCGCTGTCGCTCAAATCCTTGTCGCAGCTCAACTGCTGAAGCCATTGCAGCTTCACGTCCCGGAATGGCCGCGCTCCGCTCATGCGCGCCTCCCTGGCCGCGATACGACCGGGAAAGAGGGGCCGGAAATGGTCGGAAAAAGTGGGACGGCGGCTTTCTTAAGCCATTGATTTTTATGAAGCGGGGTTTTAGTCCCACACGGGGTTAAGCGGCTGATTTTGCTCGAATTCGGCAGGCCCTCCGGGCCCACCATTCTTGTTTTTTTATCAATAATTACAAATACTTATTTTGCATTCCGAACTGGTTAGCCAGTGGGGTTAGCCATGACGGTTAGCCTTCGCCGCTAATATTGACCATGCAAGGAAATTCTGAAGGCCGCAGAGGACTGCAAATCCAAAAACATTGTATGTTCTTCAACGCCTAGTGTGAACAAGGCGTGATTCTGCAATGCTTAAACTGCATTTTCCGCTTGTTGTGTTAACAGCATTTTTCCTTGCGTTCAGAACGATCTTTGCAATCAACCTCGTGGGCTTGCCGTGCTCTCAATGATCAATTGTTGCTTCAATCCCTGGCACTTGTCGCGACAATAAGCGTTTCTGACTACATAGTTTGAGCAATAAAGAACCTCACCATATTTAAATCATTTGTGACGAATGTCTGCTGGACGTTTTGATGATGGCGCTGTAGACGGAGCGTGAAAAATATGGGAGTGGCAAAAGTTGTCGTTCGTACCCGCAAATTCCGATCATGCAATCGTGGAAGTTGTGTTCGGCATCACAACTAGCCGACCATTTGCCCCTCATGAGATAGAGAAACTTCATAAGAACCATAGTAAGTGGAAAGATGAACTTCCACGCATCGCGCGGAGCGCTAGTTTCCCTTTCTTTAATAACGAAGCAATGTTTCCAGCAGGATTTCCTATACAAATGGGAGCGGGCATCGCTTTCGAGCGTTTTAAGCCTGACGGAAATTTAGAGTGGAGAATATTTCTTGAGAATAACAATATATTTGTGAACTGCTTAAGTTACACCAGGTGGGAGGAAGTCTGGGGTCGAGCTCACTCTTATTTCAAAGACGTGCTAGCGTTGGTTGGGACGCCTGATAACGTAATCAACGGCGCCTCTCTTCAGTACATAAATTCATTTAAATGGGACGGCAACAAAGAGGACTACGATGTCAAAGAGATACTCTCCTTTGATAGCCACGTCCCCGCTTCAGTTGCGACTAAAGGCCATCTTTGGCACCTCCATCAAGGGTGGTTCGACCAGACGGCAGAGGGCAGGATTTTAGAGCGTGTTCACGTCGATGGCATAGAAGACGAAAGCGCTTCTCCCATTATCAGATTTGATGCCTATATTCAGCAACAGCTGACATCACCTCAGGCAGCGCAGGAAATTGTAAAGAGTGGGTGGCTCGACTCAACTTTCACAAGTATGCATGATCGAAACAAAAAAATGTTGAAGTCGTTCATTGTGGAAAAGATGGCCGAAAGGATCAATCTGAATGTGGCGTGACAGTACGAGCTTTGCGACTGGGGAATATCCAGGAGGGCCCTTAACTATCGCGATGGCACCGACGACCCTTGGTAAGTCTGCTTCTCGGACAAGTTTTGTTGCCAGCTCACGTTCCGTTCTTTATGCGCTTGGCAGCGTGGCAACCGTCGCGACACTCGTTCTGCCAACTGGGCACTTGAGCGCGGCGCATCCTGGCTCTGATGTTACAGCAAGCTCTATGGCCGGGCACAAAAGTTACGGAAACGTTGTTCTTCATGCCGCGTTTAACGACGCTGTCACCGAAATGTCTTCGTTCAGCGTACTTCCGGATGGATGGGATGGGGTGGGAAGCATCTCGCCGTCTAAAGACGCCATCAATTCGGCGCTTCTGTTTTTGGCATCTTTGCCATTCGACACTCCAGTTCCTGAAGCAAGCGCAGCCGCAGACGGAATGGTTAGCTGGTTCTGGGATACACCGTCGATTTATTCGAGCGTTTCGTTTTCAGATCCGCTGAAGTTTGTTTTCTTTGCAAAAAACAAAGAAACTGGAGCCAAGGTCAAAGGGCAGTCTTTAATCAAGGACGGAATTCCGCAGGAACTGCTCGACGTAATTAATGCAGCGTAGCTTACATGATAGAAGCCTGCATTTGTGAGGGGGAACATGAATCCCATGGCGAACTCGGTCCGGTAGACAACACCGAAAATGTGGGCCGACTTGTGACGAGCCCTAACCATTTCCGAAAGGATGGGACACTTAAGCCGGGTACATTTCCACTCTCTCACATCCGTAGTTCCGGCGTATCTTTGCTCAGGATCGACAGGATGTCGGAGGAGGAGATCACCGAAATTTCGCACCTGATCGGAAAACAAGGTGAGACACCGGTCGGGGTTCTAGTTCGAACAGCAGCGTCTGTCCGAGCTATTCAAGATGAAAAGGGTGACCAAGCTTTATGTGTTCTGGATGATCCTGTGCTAGCGAATCCTCCCTACCCAGATAATCCCGCACACGCCATCGCGGTCAGTTCCAAAGAGCGACCTGATGAAGACATTGCTGAAATCCAAAATGAGTTAATGGAACTCTTCAATGAAGCTCTGCGAACTATCGGTTCTGTCAAAAAATAGCTATCAAAACTCTCACCGGAGTTGCATCTGGCTGCAATTGAAGCCTTAGAGGCGTGCGCTCGGCTCTTCATAAAACAGGGCAAACTCACTAAGCAGATTAATGCGGACCCCAGAACGAGGCTATACCTCGCCATACCTGTCAGACTATCGAGGGCAGAAGATCGCTGTTATCTGCGACACGTGCGGCTTATCACGCCAGTATGATGCGGATCTCATGCGGCAAAGGATCGGTGATAACGTCATGCCGGACCTGCTGAGGAAGATCGCCAGTGCCGAAGGATGCGAGCGTGTCGGCAATGATTATTACGACCGGTGCACCCTGCATTACGACAAGGCGCGGATGCAGATCCCGTTGCAGAGGAAGACTTAGCGCCTCACCTCGCGCTATTTGATCCGCTCTATTCGCTCCATCCGCTCCCGCAGATCCATGATGACATCGCGCGGTCCATAGGCCGCACTCTGCGATTGCCTGACATCGTCAAGCTGACGCTGGAGATCCTTGATCGATGCATCGGTTCGCGCTCGATCTTCCGCCGATCGGGCGGTCCGCCAGTCTAGTTCTTTCTGTGTGACAACCTTGTCGCTCAGTCCTGAGATCGCGATTTGGGTCAGTTCGTTCGATTTCACGATTGCAGCATCGAGCCTGTTTTGCTCGCGAGCAAGGGTGCCGTAGAAGAACGTGCCGAGCGCAGCGAGCACGGTGAAGCAAACGCCAGCAGCGGACCAAATGACAGGCCACTGTGTTTTACTGTTTGTCCGGAGTTCGTGTGAGAGAGCACTCAGACCGGCATTCACTGTCTGGAAGCCGGTGTTCATGTTGCTGCGCAGATCGATGATGTCTTTGCCTTGGTTTTCCACTCGCTCAGACAGACGCGCATAAGATGCCATCGGGTCAAAGCTCAATCCCGCCATATCAATTTCCCCTTGAGCCATGCTTTCCCTGTACCTTCGATGCATTTGATATGACGGCTTTCGCGAGACATTTCGCGAAGGCCTTTCTGTCCAAGCAAACTGACTGCATTAGCCGCCTAACGGCTTGCGGGCCTTCCATCGGCCATAGAGGGTGATCGCCCCGCCTATCAGCGAACCCAGCGCCACAAGCAGCGCCGTGAGCTGGTCGGCGTCGACCACATCGGCAGACACTCCAAGCGCACCAAGAACCGGGACTGCAATCGAGACAATGGCGCCGATCGTTACGCGGCTTTGGTACCACGGCTCATTGTTCGTAGCATTGGCGACGATTGGCGCAACGGCATCGACAATGGGCTTGATCGCGCCGCTTTGCGCAGGCACATCGTCACGCTTCACGGTGGCGCTCACGGCTTCAGCGAGCGCAGTAATGACTGCTGTATTCATGGCTTTTCCCTTTCGTTAAGGTTTACAGGCGAGCGGCCTGCACGTGCATCCAGTCGAAATTCTTCGCGCGCCCCAGCGAGAGCCAGCCTTCCGCCTCCCACGCCTCCCAGAAGGGCACGGCATCCGCATGGGAAAGTCGCGCCTGCGGAGCCTTTACGTTGAGCCCGTTGCGCTCCGGATCGAAGTCGATGGCAATCGCCCAGCTATGCATTGAGTAAGCCGTGCCGCCGCGCATGCGCCGGACATTCAGCGATCCGCCGAAGATGTTGAGCCCGAGGGCGGCGCGTTCGCCTTCAGTGTAGAATTCCGCAACCTGCTCAAATACGCGACTCGCGCTGGTAGCTACCTTGCTGTGCAGGGAAATCTTGCGGATGCGCACCGACTTGTCCCAGGCGAGAACCATGGCGAACGGCAGCTCCACCAACACCTGCGATGTGCCGACAGGGCCGAATACCGTCATGCAATCCGCCTGACGCGGCCAAAGATTGCGAGACGGCGCGGGCTTTACGGCAGGCTCTGCGATGTTACGATCCGGAACCCCAACAAGCTTTTCGGGCAAGACGGCGCTGGAAGGCATACGCAAGTGCGAAACGGTCGTGCCGTCCGCCTTGCCCGTTACCTCCAGCCCCCGCGCGCGTTGAAAGGCTTTGAGCGCAGCGATGGAGACGGGTCCGACATTTCCATCGATCCCGCCAACTGGGTAGCCGTGTGCCGTCAGTCGACTTTGCAGCCACTGTTCAAAATTCATCGGGAATGTCCTTTAGTGAAATCAGTTCTCGTCGGTTCGCCCGTAGCGCCGCTCATTCGTCCATTGGCTTGGCGTAGCGGGCGTTCCGGGCGGGGAATTCTGGGCAACGGTTCCCTTGTCCGCCGCATCGCCGCCATTGCCGTTTCCAGATCCGGAGCCGGATTTGCCGTCATAGAGCTTGGCGGAAATCTGTGTGGTGTATCCGGACTTGGAAAACTTGTGCGTGGCCGTGTCGATCACGTAAGGCACGCCATCCAGACCAGGGCGAACGCCCTCAAACAAAAGCGGCGCACCCGCGCATATGGCGGTATCACCAAGCACGGTCACGGAGGCAGCGCCCTCGCCTCGCTTCAGATCCTTTGCCTTGGCCTGCGCCGCCTTGTCCGCTTCCTCCAGATTGGCAAACGGCTCTGGTAATCGGTAAACGCTTTCGCCGTCCGCATCGGCTTCCGCCTCGATTTCCACCCGCTTGGCTTTGTCGCCATCCTGCACATAGGCCACCACCTTACTGTAGCGCGTGCGGTCATTGGCCTCGAATTCGCAAGTTCCCGGCAGGATGATGCTCGGCGTCACCAGAACAGAGCCGACAAAGGCGCCGCTTGCAGATTGCCCGCCGCCCTTTTCCGCAAAGATCAGCCGCCCCGCCTTGACAGTAAACAGCGCATTGTGCCGCTTGGCCAGACGCTGCAGAAAGTGGATCGGCGTTTCATCCTGCTGTGCAAGCCAGGGATAGACGACCGAGCCGATGGAAGAGTCGATGGCTGGAGACAGGCCGGATTCGCTGGCTAGATCGCCCACAACATCGGCCAGCGTCTTGCCCTCCCAATGCCGCTCGCTTCTGGCCTTCAGCTTAGATGATCGCAGATCCGCGGACTTTCCGGAAATCGACATGCTGTAGGGCAGGCATTTTGGCTGCACCTTGTCGGCGGTGAATTGCCCGAGGGATCGTAAGCCACCGCTCTCATATCCAAGTTGCACATCAATGATGGCACCCTTGCGCGGGATTGACAGAAACAGCGGCGGGCCATCGTTCAACTCGATATCGACGGTATCAGCCCCCTCGCCGTCCTTGTCCGTCACGCTGATGGAAATCAGCCGCTCGTAAAAGGCACCGGCAACCGGTTGCCCGTCAATCGTCACGATGCATATTGGCTTCATGTCACCAGAGCGTCACCAGTTGCGGCGCGCTTTCCTCTTTGCTGATATCGGGCATGGTGATCTTCGTGCCGATCGGCAGAACCGGACCGAGATCGGCAAGGCCCGGGTTTGCACCAAGCACGGCCTCTGTCACATCTCCCGTGCGGCCATAGGTTTTCCAGCAGGCGAAATCGACAGTCTCGCCTTGCCGCGTCGTGTAAACTCTCGACATCGTTCACCTGGATTGTTCAGAGAATGGACGCCAGCGCAGATGCAGCCGCACCGGCAAGTGCCGAAGCCAAACCAGCGCCGGAGAGACTGGAACCATAGCGCCGCAGCTGAATGGAATAGGCGTTCTTGCGCGGCACGCCTGCAATGGTGTGGTGCGTGCGGTCCTGTTCGACCGATTGCACCACATAGAGGCCATGCACCACGCCCTGCGCTTCGGAGCCGGACACCAGCATCAGCGGCGTTCCGGCAAGGGCCGCATTCATGATGCCTTCAAGCGAGCCCTGCCCGCCGAACTCTACAGGAAACAGTACGCCTCGAATGGTCAACTCGTCAGAAGTTCCGCCTGTGTGCTGCAAAACATTCATGCCCTGCGCAAGCTGGATTTCCGCCCATTTCGTATCCAGTCGGCGGCTCACGGCCTCGTAGCCGAAACCCAAACCCTCGAATGCGAAATCACCAAGCGTCATGTTCACGGTGCCTGCCATATGCAGCGCTCCTCTGCTTCAAAAGTCCTAAGTGAGCACGGACTGGCTAATCCGAGTAAGCGCCCTCACGAGCAGCCCGGACAGAATCCCCCATTTGCTTCGCCGCAGAATTTGCCGCCGCCACAGGGTCCGAGACGCCGGTAATGGTAATCGGCGCGTGGATGGTGATCGGCGGTGGAGGCTGCTGGTTTGTCACATGCACCTCCTGCACGCCTTGCGGTGCGTTCGCCTGCCTCAGCATTTCCACCGTGATGGGCTGCTGGCCATAACCGACATCATCTTTGGTCTTTCCGGGAAGATTATTCGTCGTTCCGCCGAATCCGGCAGCGCGCGCGTTGATGGCATCCTGAATGGCTATCGCGCCATTTGTCGGCACGGTTGGGACGGAAGGTTGAGGCGCAACTCGCCAGAGTGCAGCCGCGACATCCTCAACACCCGGCAGGAGCGCCTGACCGCGCTTATAAGCCGTATCGCCCGTCATCGTCTGACGACCGAATTCATAGGCTCCCGCCCCCGCAGCGAATGCCGTCCCAAGACGGCCAAGCCCGAGCAGAGTTGCTTTCCAGCCACCACTTGCCGCAGCAGCACCTCCGGCAGCCGCGCCGCCGCCAGCAGCGCCAACCAGTCCAGAGCCACCGCCGACCAGATTTGCGATCTGGCCAAGCGCCTTGACGGCGGATAGCGCGGCAGATGCGCCGGACAGCAGCATCATGGCAGATGCGAGTTTTCGCACCGTTCCGGCAAGGAACGCGATACCCGCGCCCCACACCATGAATTCGAAACCATAGCCCGCCATCTGCCCAAAGAATTGCGCAATCGGGTTAGCCTTGATCGCTTCCGTCAGCTCGCGGACCGACGATCCCCATTCGCGAAACTTGGCAAAAACCTGCCCCGCCTGGTCAGCCGCCTTGCTGCCATCTTCGACACCGAAAAAGAACTCCTTCAGCGCCCTGGCAGATGCTGCAAAATCTCCCTTGCCATCCACCGAAAGGCCGCTCCAGAAGCCCTGCATAGCATAGCCGATACGGTCAAAGACCGTGAACCGGGATTCGAGCGTATTGAAGATATTGGCAATCTCATTGGCAGCGTTGCCGATGGGCTCCAGCAACCGGCTGCCGATCGCCACACCCATGTTCTCCATGGAAATCCAGAACGCCTTCATTTTCTGGTTGGCATCCTGCATGCGGCGCTGGAATGCCGCGTCCACCGTGCCGCTGGCATTATTGGCCTCGTCACGAATGCGGATGTAATCCTTGAAATCGGCAATCATGGGCCGCACAAAATCCAGCGTCTGCTTGTCGCCAAAGATCTCGGTCAGTAACTCGCCTTTGCCGCCCTTGGTTTTCTGGTCCAGCAGCTTGATGAAGTGCTCGATTGGCGAGATGCCGTTCTTGTTTGCCTTTTCGAGTTCCTTGGTAACGTCAACGCCGAATTTCTTAAAATTCTTGATCGTCTGTGGCGTGACGATCTTGCCCATGAAATCGGAAAGATTGTTCGCTGCCGTCGAGGCATCGCCCGCGCCGCGCCGCGCGATCTGAAGCGCAGCCGCCATATCGTTGACACCAGAGACGCCATTCATGCCCAGAGATCTGGCAGACGCCGTCAACTGCGGGAAGTATTGCGCCATGTCCCGCAGCTCGAACGCACCGGCATTGCCAGCGCTGGCCATGCCGTCCAGCATCTTTGAAATTTCGGCAGGCAACACACCCAGGTTCTGCATGGCAGAGCTGGAGGCGGAAGAGAGATCTTCGATCGTCGCCCGCGTGGCCGTTGCCGCCTTACCGATGGCCGGGATAGCTCCCGCCGCATCAGTAGCAGCCGTGCCCATGGAAATCATTACATCAACGCCCGTGGTCAGGTCTTTTGCAGACTGGTTCACGGCGGGCGCAAGTGAGCGCATCTTCTGTCCAAGCTGCTCCAGCTGAGCGCCGGTCATATCCGACTTGATGCCGATTTCCGTCAGGGCTTCCTGAGCGCTGGCGGCAGCCTTGAAACTCCCGCCAACACCTTCCGTTACGCTCAGATAGGCGCCGCCAATGGCGAGGATTTGTCCGGTGATCCCGCGCAATGGTGCCGTCATGGCGCCCGTGGTTTTCGAGATGCCGGACAGCGCGCCGCCGATGACGCGAGCCTTTGCGCTCACGTTATCGATCAGGCTCATACGCAGCGTGCTTTGCAGCGTGGTCATTTCGGTTTCCCGTTCAGTTCGCGATGCAGCCGCAGTGCGGCATTGAAATGCTGGATAAGTTTTTCCGGCGACCAGCGCTCAATGACATTGAGCGATGTCGAGGCAAACCGGGCCACGAAGTGAGCCATCAGCTCCCAGTCGTGGCCTCCTACTCGTTTCCCTCCAGGTCACTCAGCAGGTGCTTTGTCTGGTCAAGGATGCGGTTGAAATCCGGCAGCTTGATTTTCTTGAACAGGGGGAGCGGCGTGTCAGACAGCGCCGCCAGCATGACGGCTGTCTTTTCTTCGTTTGTCGAGAAACGAGAGGCGAGGATCATATCGCCCACCTCTGCCTCACGGTTGAAGTGAAGCTCGGTCAGCTTTCCGCCGTCATGTTCGACGGGCTTTTTCAGGGTTACGGTAACCATCATCATTCCTAGAATTAAGAGGGATCAGAAAGCGCCGCCTAAAGCAGCAGCGCCGTGCGAATGCTTTGCTGTTGCGAAACACCGCCAACCTTTATGTCGAAGTCATCGACCTCGTAGATCGGGTTACCGTCGATCTCCAGCTTGTAGTAGTTCACGTCGACAGCGTAAGAATTGCTTGGCAGATCGCCGCCCTTCCAGGTGCCAGGGTCCGGCTTGTAGACTTTGCCGCGAATATTCATGACGGCGGAATGCACCGTGCCGTCTTCATCCACAAGCGCGCCGGTGACCATGAACGGGGTTTCCACCCCCGGCGCCAGACCGAACAGCTGCAAGGTCTGCGGATCGAGACCGGCCATGGTGAAGGAAAATTCCAGCGCATTGTAACCCATGTGGATCATGCGCGGCTTGATCATGCCAGCCTGGCGCAATTCCTCGCGCTTGGCCTCTGGCACGGGAGGCATCAGATCACCGATCTGGCCAATCTTGTTCTGGCGATCGGCATAGAGCATGCAATCGCGCAGGATGAAGCTAGGAAGCTGGTTTGCCATGAGAGATATCCTCAAGAGTGGAGTGGGTCGAGCGGAACGCGCCGCCCTCTGTCAGGCGGTGGCATCGACGATTAAAATCAGGCCGCGAGCGGGCCTTCCTGAATGAGGCCCTGCACCTGGTCGAATAGCAGCTCATAGGCAACGAGTGGATCGCGATAGGTGGTAATGTGGATCTGCTCCATCAGGCCAACAGGCTCGAACCGGACACCGAAGAACACCTTGCCCTGCGCATTCAGGCTTGGGGTATTGTTGACAGTCAAGAACACAGAACCGGTCAGGATATCGTTGTTCAAGACGAACACGCGCATGGCATTGTTGCCGTCTTCCACCGCCATTTTCAGGTTGGCGGCGGTGAACTTTTTGTCCACCCACTGGAAATACACATCCTCCAGCGCTTCATTCACCATGTCTGCCGTGGCACGCACGCTGTCGAATTGCCACAGCACATCGCTTGCCGCCAACCGCGAACCCCAGGTCACCAGATCCGTGCGGCGGATGATGGTGTTGACGCTGTTTTCGTTGAGATAGTTGGAATCAGCTGGATACTGGATCGTGCGCGCGACACCATCCAGCGTGCGGATCGGCTTATTCGAAACGGAGCCCGAAACACCTTCCGAGCTCGCTACCACGCGAGCACGGACACCCGCGAAGACCGCAGCAGACGGCACCACCACCGGCACATCATCCACCAGCTTGATGCCCATCGGGTCGATTGGCAGAATGCGATCGCCCAATGTGGAGCGCCAGCGCACTGCAGCGGCATTAGTGGTGTTGGGGCCGTTGAAGTAGGCACGCGCGCGGATCTGCGGGCAAATGACCTTGGCAGCAGATACGAAGGGATTGCCCACATCGCCGATATTGGCAATGGCCGTCGGCAGCACCTTGCCCGCATCGGAACCGCCACCGGTGAAGCCAACCGTTGGCGCGGCAGTCATATTTTTGCCTGCACTGGTAACGGTAATTGAAACCACCTTGCCCGCATTGACGCCCGTGCCGAGAACCGCAACGGCGGTAGGCAGCACCTTGCCTGCATCCGTGCCGCCACCCGTGAAGGTGACAACAGGCGCCTCTGTCAGCTTTTCGCCATTGGTGGCAACGCTGACCGAGACGAGGCCACCTTCGATCCAAGCACCTGTGTTCCCAGCTGTGATGAGTACGCGCGGCTGCGGCAGCCCGCGTGATTTCGCGGTCAGTGCGGCATAGAGGCCGGTGCGGGCAACAGGGTCACCCACCAGGTTGTTTTGCATGGTCGTGGCGTCAGCGCTGTGCTCCACACGGTTGACAATGACATAGGTCGCGCCCTCGCCAAACAGCGTGGTGACCATATCCAGCAGCGTGCCAGCCGTGCCGAGCGCAGCAGCCTGGGTGAGCGAGGTGACCAGCGTCAGGCCCAGTGGAAACTGTGCCGGATCAGCATCGGGCGCGCTGCCATTGGCGAAGGTGGTTCCAAAGCGGTTGATGCGCACGAGCGACGGCGTATCCGGGCTTTCTTCAAGCTTCACGCCATGGAAATAAGACAGGTCTGCCATCGGGCATCCTCCGTAAGCGGTTTCAAATCTAAGAGGGAAGGTTCAGCAAACTGCGACCGTTGCAGCATCGCTGATACAACGGGCCTGTATTCACAGATTTGCTCAACCAGAAGTCACTAATTTCGACCGAAGGCATGGACTGCGATCAAATTAGGTGATTGTCATTCCGCTAATTCAACTATTGGAAGCGGAAATGAGAATAGCGATCATGTTACTTTTGGCCTCGACAGCGGCGACCGCAGCCCCTGTTTTGGAAAGCCATCGCACCGACATCGAAGTTGCTCAAAGCTGGTCATGCCAGCCCAAGAAGACATGTAAGCAAATCCAGTCCTGCGATGAGGCCCGGTACTATCTTCAGAACTGCTCTTGGGGCGGCAAACTTGACAGAGATTCCGACGGCATACCGTGCGAGGCGATATGCTGAAGTTTTTCACCCTTATGATCAGTTTGACCGTTTCTGCATCTGCCCTCGCACAAGGCCCCGTTCAGGGCAGAGCCTCGATTATCGATGGCGACACGATCGAGATTGCTGGCCAGCGCATACGGCTTCAGGGTGTCGATGCACCGGAAAGCTGGCAGGGTTGCTGGGACGCCAATGAAAACATGTACCGCTGCGGCAACGTCTCAGCCGATGCCCTGGACAAGTTCCTCGCTGCATCACGGCCAACACGTTGTGAGTTCGTCGAGTGGGATCGATACAAACGCATGGTCGGCGAATGCTACCGTGCAGACGGCGCAAGCGTTGGCGAATGGATGGTTCGCAACGGCTACGCCCTTGACTACAAGCAGTATAGCAAGGGGGCCTTTGCAAAAGCCGAGGCCGAAGCAAAGAAAAAGGAGGCCGGGATGTGGCAGGGGCGCTTCGATGCTCCTTGGGATGCCCGCCGTCAATGAAGGAAGCCGTGCGCATGAAGACCCACCTGATCGGCTTAATCGGCCTATTTCTTTCTACCACCCCTGTACCCGGCGCCGATGAGGCAGTGAGGTTCGGGCGCTTCTGGGGTGCCGTGCTCGCAATCGAAGATGCGTGCCCCAAGTATTTTATTCGCACTGACGCGATCATGGGGAACCACTTAAAAGGCGAGCAATATGCCTATGCAAAATCCATAGTTGAGGATGAGCGAAAGAAGGCAGCAAAATCCGCCAAGAAACTCGGCTGCGATGCCTCGGCGAAAGAAATCCTCAAGCTTACAGAGCTTTCGTTCTTTGAGGTCTGGGAGATCAAGGACTAATTCCTAACTGACCACAGCCACAGCGCGTCGATCTGCTCTTCCGGCAAGCCGAGTGCCGCCCCGATCTGGTTGATCATCGGGTAATCACGCTGATAGCTTTGCGTGTCTTGCCAGTCGATCATTGCCGCCTCACGTTCCAGCGGATCGGGGATCGCCGCGATTTGCCACGAACTCGGCATAGATTTCCGTTTGTGTCCGGTCGCGATCCTGAAGCGCGTCCGCTGCCCAGACGCGTTGAAGCTTGGGCAGGCCTTGTTGGCATATTCGCGATGCCCGGAAACCTTCAGGATATTGAAGAGATCGCGGAGATCGATCAGTTCGGCAAGAAGCGCCTCCCTTTGGGCAGGGGTGCGCGTGTCTTTCGCATCGCGGCCATCGGCAGAAAGACCGCCGACATAGGCGACACCGATTGTTCCGATGTTGTGGCCTTCGCAATGGGCACCGATCTTTTCCAGCGCCCTGCCCTGCCAGCGTTCACCGTTGAGGCCGATGACCCGGTGATAGCCGATGCCGGACCAGCCGCGCTGGCGGTGCCAGCGATCGATCTCGGAAACGGTGACGGGTCGCCCTTCCGGCGTGGCGGTGCAGTGGACAATGATTTCGTTGACAGGGCGCATGAAAAAGCTCCGATTTGCCGTTGTGGCTTGTCGGAGCGACTATGCAATCGGGGGAAGAATTCAGCGGCTGACAGGTGTCAGCGTCTCGCTAGAACAGGCTGCCTTGAGCGCCGTCATCTGCTTTCATGCGCCAAATCGTGCGCTCGTGCAAGCCGGAGATGCGGGCCGCTTCCCGCACGCTCTTGCCCTGGTCGAGCGCGATCTGCGCACGGCGACGGGCGGATTTGAGAAGTGCTGCCGGTCCCTTCGGCAGGACTTCGGCCTGCACACCCTTCAACCGTCCTTCAGCGTCCAGCGTGGCAAGTTCGCGGCAGATCAGATCCGCCGTTTCAGAGCCCACCAGTTCCGTCAGCCAATGGTCCGGCAGCGCACGCGGCGGGATGGAAACGCGGGTGCCGCCGTGGCTTTCCGCAATCAGAAAAGCAACGTCGGCACCGGCAATATCGGCAATGTCACCCAGAAGACCCGGAAGGCTGCTCATGACCGTCACGCCTCCGGTGGCCCGGATGTGCGATGGCAGGAAGGCGTGCGGCGGTGAACGACATTGACCACCTTCCCATCGAGAACGATCAGCTTCACGCCTTCGGTGATGATGCCGGTCGCTTCTTCGCGAATGCCGGTTTCAGCCAGAACGGCAATACGCGAGCGGATGGTTTCGATATCGAGGCCATAAGCCAGTTCCAGAAACCGGACGACCGCGGTGTTGGTGACCTGATGCGTGTGCGTCATGATCCACCTGCCTTGCCCGCCCGAATCTGTTCGCCCAGCGCATTCATGACCACCTGCCATTCCCTATCGGTCACGGCGCTGAGGTAGAAAACCGAATGATTGAGCAGATCGATCACCGCCTGGTCGACCGGCTTCGGTGAGCCGGTGGATGGAAAGCTCCGTTTCCATGCTGCGCGAGAGTTTGGAGAGGAGGGAAATCCGCCTGGTCAGGCGCTTGACCTCGCCACCATCAAGCGTGATGCCGCTGCGAACGAAGGGCTGGAATTCGCGCTTCAAGAGATCGAGTTCGTGGCAAAGCGAAGGAGCGGGCTTCATGCCATGTCCTCCACATCGCGGTTCTTCCAGGCGGCTTCGATATCTTTCACCGTGACGTCGCGATCCTCGCCAATGGCAATCATGGTCGCGAGCTTCATGGTCTTGTCGATCTGACCAAGTGCGCCGCCCTTCAGGCCAATGCCTGTCAACAGCTTCACGCTATCAGGGTCGGAAATCCCCCAGGCGGCGATGTAGGAGGCGATATCCTCCGCATAGGGCTTCTGGCGCTTCAGGTGCTTGCCGATGCGGCGCTTCAGCTGGGCATAGGAACGCCCCCTCACCTGTGCGACGAACCGCGAATAGACTTCCTCGTTACCGACAAGCGCGATGCCGCACTGGTAGATATCCGAGAAGTGCCGCAACTGGTTGATGGCATCATCAACGAGGTTCTGCGCCTCATCAACAATCAGCAAGGTGCCACCGCCTGCCCGCCCGAGCTTTGAGCCGATGGCCCGCGTCAGACGCGCCGGGTTGTTTTCGTGAACTTCAAGTTCGGCTGCCAGCTCCACCAGCAGACCGTGAACAGTCTTCGTGTGCGGGCTGACGGTCGCGTGATAGACGTTCGGATGCGTTGCCCGGTAGTGGCGGCAGGTCATCGTCTTGCCGTTTCCGGCCGCGACCGTGATGATGACGAGATCCGCGGTCATCTGTGCCCATTGCAATGTCTGGGCAATCTCGTTGGAAATGCGGGTGCGCAGGAAAGTTGGCGAAGTCGGGATTGTCGGCATGGCTGCCGCTTCCAGAACCGCCGTCACCCACTGGTGCATCTGGCGGTTCATGTTTTCCAGACGCCCGAGATAGGTGCCGGAAAACCATTGCGAGAAGGTGCCTTCCTTCATGCCGCTGCGCCGGGTGACTTCCGCCTTCGTCCAGCTGTTGGCGATGGCAATTTCCGCCACATGCGCACGTATCCGACGCCAGTCATCAATGTCGTCGGAGTGTTTCTCAATAAAATTCAGGTCGGGTTCCTGTTGCTCCCAACCGGAATAGGGTCTTGTGTCGATATGCTTGTTCATGCGAAGGTTCCGTTGTGTGAAGCCCTAATCCGGGCTGATTGTCGGGCGGGATTTTCCCCGCCCGTTTTTTTTGGAACCGGACTCTGTACTTCACGGCTCTGCACTGCGGTCCCGACGCACTACTTCCGGGACCGATCCCCTTTCGGGAATGGGATGATCGCTGGCTCTCCTGAAACCTTGGAAAGCGCGCGAGAAAAGCTGTCTTCGAAATCCGTCTGGTCGATCACCGGCGCTTTCACGGCGAGATTGCCGGCCGCCATGCGGGTGACCTTAGAGCGTTTGGGCTGCTGGGCTGGCTTGGGCTCTGCTCTACTGGCAGCGCTGTAGAGATCGGCCAAGTCTTGAGCCTTCACCTTGGCGTGGAGTGCCTTCTCGGCATTGATCGCCTTCTGGTAATCGCCGCGCAGCTTCGCATGTGTGCGAGCGGCTTCAGTGTCATGGAAACCGGTGTTCTCAACGCAAGGCGCATCGCAGATCAGCGAATTGTCGAGGTCATAGATCTTGATGTCGCGGTGCAGCTGATCCGGGTCGAAGCGGATGATAACCTTCTTGCCTACATAGCCGGTGAGCGGCGGTGCCCAATAGCGATTACCGTGCAGGTGAATTTCCCCGTTTGGTTTGCGCGCCTTGAAGGCTTCCGACGCCAGCAACCAGAGAGAACGCTGGGCAGCCGTTGCGGTGCGGACAATCGTGCCCGGATCGGCAAGGCTCTGCTCGAACGTCTCATCAAAGCTGCGGCCGTTGCAGTTGCCGCCCTTGCGGCCCACGCGGGCGTTGTGCTCGGCCATCTGTTCATCGACATGGGCGATGAAGGTCGCCAGCGGCACCGCGTACTTGCCGTAGTTTTCCGGCTTCGCATCCGGCTTGTTGCCGGTATAGGCACCTGCACAAACAGGGTGGCGGGCCACATCATCCGTCAGATCGCGGAAGGCTCGTTCGATCGGCTTCGACTGACCAGAAAAGGGCTTCGTGAACTGAAGCTCGACACCCAGCGTGGTCAAAAGCCCGCGCGGATCTTCGTCCTTGATCTTGAAGCGGTATCGGGTCTTTGAACCTCCGGTGATCCACTTGCTGGTAAAGGCGCGCCCGTTATCGAGCGTGATCATGTCCGGAATACCGTAGCGTTCCACCATGTCACCAATCGCCAGCCGCACGGTTTCCTTGTTCTCGCTGTCGGAGATCCGCCAAGCGAGAAACTTACCGGAATAGAGATCCTGAAGCGCCACCATATAGACGCGGCCGATCGTGTTATCAGGAAACCGCACGAACACATCGAAGCGATGGCCGTCCATGTTCACCGCCTGCATGGCGTGAAGATGCGAGCGGGTGCGGCGTTGCGGCGGATAAAGCGCCTTCAGCTTCTCGCGTCCTTCGCGCGCTGCAATCTGTACCGCTTCCGGCACCTCATGATCGAATCGACGGCGCAAGGCCCGCTCGCTGGGAATCGGCGACCACTTCTTTGATTTCGCCAGCTTCACCACCCGGCGATAGCAGGCGGAAAAAGTCGGGCGTTCAGGTCGCAGGAAGTCGCTTTTCAGGATGTCCCAGACATCCGCGTGGCACTCGGCAAACCGGGTATCCGTTGAGTAGGAAGGAGCCAGAGCCGCCAACCAGTCCTCGCGCGGCAGACCGGCCACGAGCTTACGCCACTCGTAAAAGGCTGACTTCGTGACCCCTGCCCGCGCACACGCCATGGTCACGGCAGCACTAGCTGTCATGCCGCCCTGCTCCAGATCATCAGCCGTTTGAAGCGCCTTCAAACGCGCTTCACAGAGGGCTTTCTGGTCGTTTGAAAGCGTCTCGAAGCCGTGCCAGAGCTTCGCCTTTCGCTCGCGTTTTAGGTCCCGGTCATCGTTGGCAGGTGCCATGTGAACGACCAGGAGCCGGGTCTGCGCTGCTTGTGGCAGAAGCGAATAGTGATATTCCCAGATGGGCTTCGTCTTGCCCGGAACCCGCCGCGCGAGACGCTCATCACCACGCCATGTGGTGCGGGCAATCTTGTCGAGTGCCGAAACATCGCGTGGAAGTCCCGGCAGATTTGCAGCGGCCAGTTCTGCGATAGAGAAGAACTCCTTCACGCTGATGGCCGGTGCGGCTTTGACGTTCTTTCGCGCTGCCATCACAGCCCCCGCCTCTTGATGTTGATCGGCGTGGCGCGAAGGGTCTTCAGGCGCTGTTGCAGTTCCCGCTGCTCCTGCTGAAGGCGGGCAATCTCGGCAAGGCGGGCCTCGTCGCCTTCCAGCAACGTCAAGCCATCCTCGGAAACCACGAAGTCCCAAAGCCAGACGGCACCGGTTGCCCGAACGAAAGCCTTGAAGCGAACGAGGCTCACATCATGGCTGGCCTTGCTTTCAGCCGTGTAGGCATCGAGCGTCGTCTTCGAGAGGTTGGGCAGCCCGAGGTAATGCGCCATACGCGCGGCCACGACATCGCGGGAATATGGGCATTCGCGGATCGCTCTCGCCATCTCGCGCTTCAGCTTGGAGCGGAAGCGGTCGAGATCTATAGAGGCAACAGGCGAGCGAACCGGAAACAGCGGCTCCAGAAAGAAATCGAGCTGTGCAGGATGGTTCGACATCACGCAGCCTCGCTCTTCAGGTCGGCAATCATCTGCTGAAGCTCGGCGTTGCCAGTGAGGCCGATATGCTCAAGGAATTGCGACCGCGTTTCTTCGTTCGCATCCTCCCAGGCAGTCACCAGCCGGGAAAGCAGAAGCGCCTGGTCGGCCTTCGCCTTGGGCAGCCGCGGAGCCGGATCGACAATCGCCAGCGCCTTCTTCACATCAGGCTCTGTTTTCAATGCAAGCGCCACCTGCCGCTGCTTTTGCGGCTCCAACTTGGCCAGCGCCAGAAGCTGGGACTGGTTGTCGGCGGCGGGAGAGCTGTGCAGAGAGGCGCGTAACTCGGGGTGGAGCTTGCTGCTGATCTTAGCGAGCCTTTGGGCTGATCTCGTGGACAGCCCCAGCCTGTCAGCTACTGCTTGGGAATAGCAGGAGGCACCTTCGGCAGACCATAGCGACAACCTGTCGCTATGGTCCCCGCCCGACGCAATCTTCCCGTACTTGCTCTCCCAAAGGTCGCGGTAAGCCTGCACGAAGTAAGCGCGATCGAGAACAGAGAGATCCCGGCGATGCAGGTTCTCTGCCAGTTCCAGCAGTTGCGCATCAGCGCCGTTCGCCTTCACCACAATGGCATCGAGGGTCTCGATCTCGTGGATCTCGGCCCCGGTGCAGCGATGTCCGCCGATCACCAGCGTATATGGCCGTTGCGCCGCAGGAGTAGCACGAACAACGATCGGCTGAAGCTGCCCATGCTGCTTCATGGAAGCGCCGATCACGGATGCATAATCGCGGTCGATAGGCCGCTGACGCTCACCAATCAGGATCTGGGAAAGGGAGAGCTGCTTGTAGTCAGGCATCAGGCCACTCCCCGCATCTCTTCGGTTTGCAGGAAGACGAGAGCATGCGCCCGCTCAGCCATCATGCGATAATGGGTGGAGAAGCGCGGCGTTTCGAGCCGACGGTCAATCGTGCGCAGCGCGCGGTTGATCGCCTCGCGAGAGCGGTCTTCCAGTTCCACGACCCGGCGCTTCGGCCACTTGAACTCAGTCACCATCAGATGAATGACCACCTGCCGGGCCAGCGCCGCGTCAAACCATTCATGTGGCGGCTCAACGATGTCGCGGATAGCCAGATGCGGAAAGCCTTCGCGCACGGCAGCATAGCAAGCGTGCAGCTGCGCGTCATAAAGCGCCTTCTGATCAAAGACGTTGATCATATTACGCTCCCCGCAACTGATTATCGTCAACGTCGGAGGCAACCTGCTTTCGCTGCAGCCGAGCGCGAAGTTGTTGAAATTCTTCCTCCGTCAAATCCAAGCGATGAGGACCATCCGTTTGGCTACGAACCCGACTGGATCGGCCGAGACGACTAAGGTGATCGCGGTTCTTGTAGGGGCCAAACATGAGCGTCAGTTCTTCGGACGTCATCGCGCCGTAGTCTGGAACTTTCGCTCGCTGGGCCATTGCTGTTGCGGAGGTGATCTCGCCACAGCCAAACAGGCGGGCAACAGCTTTGCAGATTAGGCAGTGAACACGCTTTTTCATGTCTAAGCCCTCGCCTCGTTTTGGCGTTGCGCCATAGTGGCGGGCCGGACATAGTTCTCGCGGGGTTGAGGTGATTTCCGCAGACCGGAGGCGTGATACCGCGTCCGCCAGAGCAGTTCTGGCCTTGTGCCGAGAGCTGCGGCAATCGCCCGCTCCCCTTTCACATTCGGCTCCCGAAGCGTCGTTCCTGCGGTGCCTCTGGGAAGCTGATAATCGCGGTCGACCTGAAGGAGGCTGATACCCGCCGTAAAGAGCCTGCTCTTAATGGTGGAAATTTCTGAAATCTTCTTGTCGACTATGGTTGTGGTCTGCTTGTCGGCCTGCTTGCGCCGGTGCATAGTAGATCCTCGTTGTGATGAGGGAGACCCTGCCAGGTCTCCCATTTCATGGGTGTTTTGGTCCGTATTTATGGAAAGGTTATCGCAGAAATTTGTGATCGTCAAACAGCGAATCGCAAAAAATTGCGAAATAACGCATGGCCGTACCATTTGATTATGAGGGCGTTGTGGGACGCCTACTTTCCGTAAAAGGTGATGCCAGCGAGGGCGAATTCGCAGGCCGCCTTGGTATTTCTCCGAACACCTGGACCGCATACAAAAAAGGTCGGCAGTCTTTCGGACTGCATGAAATCACAAAAATCTGTGACGAATTAGAAATTGATCCTAGCTGGCTGCTTTTTGGTCAGCCTACCGAAGCTGATAGCCTCACACACTCCGAGATGGCAGAGCTTGTGAGATTGCCACGGTTCGACGCGCGCGCATCAGCTGGCAACGGCCTTGTGGCTGTCGACCAGATGCCAGTTGGAGAAATCAGCTTCGCACGCAATTTTCTTCGCAATCTCGGAGCCAATCCGGATTACTGCTACATCCTGGAAGCGCGCGGCGATTCAATGTGGCCAACGATACCTGACGGCGCACTCCTCATCGTCGACGCATCAAAAACCGAAGTCGATGACGGCCGGATCTACCACTTCAATGTTATGGACAAGGTGCTGGTAAAGCGTGCGCGGTGGTCGATGGACGGCAAGCTCTACCTGACCTCAGACAATCCGGCTGCAGGCTTGCCGCCCGAAGTCTTCACCGCCGACCGCGTCCACGAACTCAACGTCGGCGGCCGCGTCATGTTTACGGGCCACGCGCCCATGCCACTACGGTGAAAATTCAGCAAGCTTAACGAGAGAGATCTGTGCAGAACACACGTACAATCATTCGGGTCTTCATCGCATCACCAGGTGATCTAACCGAGGAAAGACAGCTTGCAAAGAATGTTGTCGATGAAGAAAATTCAAACCATGCGAATTTTCAGGGCTATCATATAGAACTAGTTGGGTGGGAAGACACAGTTGCCCAGCATGGTCGAGCACAGGAGGTAATAAATCGCGAGCTCGACCAATGCGAATTCTTCATTGGCATGCTTTGGAAGCGATGGGGGACCGCACCGGGAGCAAGCTACACTTCCGGCTTCGAAGAAGAATTTGAACGTGCACAAAAACGATTCAAACAGACTGGGTTCCCAGATATCTCGATGCTTTTTAAAGAAGTGTCAGCGGATCAAGAGAAGGACGCTGGACCCCAGTTGCAGCGTGTTCTTGATTTCAAGAAAGATTTTGCCGACAAATATCTCGGCCTTTATCAAGGGTTCTCCGATAGTCGAGAATTCGAGCGGAGGTTCCGTGCAATTCTTTCACGTTGGCTCAAGCGCAAGCTCGAGCAAGATACTGAGCAACATCTAACGCAAGACGTAAAGCTCCCTGAAATCTCTCCCCAGCCTGCTGTAGCTGAAACAGACAGAGCATCATTGATTTTGGATCGTGAGGCGTTGGAGTTTGTACAACAGCTTGTTCTGCAACCTAAGCCCCAAGACGCACCCTCATATACACCGACTGACGCCGCCCGTTTTAGGCTTATCGCCACCACGCTGAGGCAGGCCGGGAACGATGCTATTACCCTTGGGCCACATGACGCAAATATCATATACAATAACTTGCGCGATCACACGCTATCTCCTGCAGAACGACGCGGCCTTTTTCTAGCCGGCCTGCGTAATTTTGAAAGTAAAAATACTCCCATCTGGTACGTTCTACCAGGAAATGATCGTAGTACCGCTGATAAATTGTTAGTTTACACAATAATATCAGAGGTTCCGGAGAGAAAATCTGCCTTCAAGTTGCTAGAGCTAATGCCAGTGACGATTGAGGACGCCAGAGATCCTTTCACTCCTAATTTTTACCTTGAGCAGTGGTTCGATAAAGACCTAGAAGATGATTTAAAGTCATCAGCTTTGTCCTACTTAGAGAAACGGGGTTCACCGATCGCGCTAGCCGCTATTGACGCGCTCATTGCAGGATCAAATGCTACCATCTCGAGAGATGCCTTAGCTGCCAAAGTGTGTATTTTATATAGACAGTCTTCGGAAGACGCGCTTCGCTTCTTGGCTTCCTATCCTGAAGCGGAAGTTAGGCCACAGTTAGTTGAAATGCTGTTTAAGAAAACGGCCCTAATTCCAACCTCTGTACTCAAGGCGTGTTTACCTCAAAAGACTCCTGAGATACGCCTCATCGTCGGAAACGAGCTCCTCCGACGCAAAGAACTTAGCCTTGACGATCTAAATTATTTAGAAGTTGGCGCTCATCCGGAGCTAATGGCTGTATCAGCCAAACTTAGGGCCCAGTCGGGTTCGGGATTTTCTCTGACCAATGCCCGCGAACTGATTTTTAAGGGAAGCAAGCCGAGAGACCTTGGATCGGTTTCACCTCAGATGACAGAAGCTTTTTTTGAATACAACATGCATCACCTGTCACAATTGCCAGCAGCTGAAATACAACACATCGCGAATGGCGAAGGTTATTTTGATGATTTTGGAACGATAGCACTCGTAGATAAGATTTATCATGAAAATAAATTTAATATATTTGAAAATATA
Organism: Rhizobium sp. Root149; assembly: GCF_001427345.1. Classification (NCBI taxonomy): domain Bacteria; kingdom Pseudomonadati; phylum Pseudomonadota; class Alphaproteobacteria; order Hyphomicrobiales; family Rhizobiaceae; genus Rhizobium; species Rhizobium sp. Root149. The sequence goes on along the minus strand of NZ_LMGD01000012.1, from coordinate 201,173 downwards.
GAAGATGAATATCAAAATTTTTACAATAAAAAATATGAAAATTCTTTTATAGACTTGTCAAATATAAATCAAAATGTAAATGATTATCTACGTAATCGAACGTTTCATAGGACATTGAATATAGTTGCCTCAAAAATGGATAGTTCCGCACTTAAGACAATCCGTCATGTGATAGACAAATCGACAATCACAGGAAATTCACGCTTATATAAATTTCTATCGCGTTATGGCGATTGGAATGATGTACGTAGAATAATAAAAATACATAAAAATTTCGATTATAGCACACGTTCAATAGTAGATTTTGAGAGCCAAAATCTTCACGCGATCGCCGCGGATGCAATATTAAAGCTAGGAAAAGAGAGATACGTTGATCTACTCGAGGAGGAAATCCCAAGTCCGCTAAAATTTTTAATAATCTGCAGAATGCCTAATTCTGCATTTTCGTCCTTCGACAGGGGTAAAATTATATATTGGTTAAATTCTGAAGATTCACAGTTCCGTCGAGCGGTAGCTTTAAAGACAGTTTTATCATACAGCAAATCTTTTGTTTCCTCTATCTTAGATGATTATTGTAAGCTTCCGACCTACTACTATGATTGCATTTTCTGGTTGGACCTCGGTGTGTCGATGGATGTCAAATCCAAACGGCATATTGTTTACAGCGCGATTGAAGCGCTTGAGTTGACTACACGTAGATCCTCAACACCCCTAGGGCTTGTTTTGTGAAACCATATGTGATCCGAAGCTAGCGTAGAAAATGTTCAATTGGACCTGTTGAGAAAGTCGACTTTTATCGGTTGAAGAATTTCAAATGAGCGTGTTGAGGGAAAGCCTCAAATAGCAATCTTTGAGGTCCGAGACTTCTAGAGGAATGCTGTATGGTAAAGATAACGCCTACAGCTCAATCCAAGTCCGGAGAAATCTCTGGATTGCGCCGCTACGCTAAGTACCTGATATATCGATTTTTCTTCTAACTAAGGCGTCGCTTAGGTTCGATCCGTAATCTCATTTAACTGAAATCTCCATTTCGCGTCACCAAGTTGGTACCTTCACAGCCTTGAATACTGAAATTCTAATGATTTAATGGTCAATTTGAAAAATTGAAGGCGATTTGAAACGCTTCTATCGTTGCCCATGAAATCGCATAATGTGCATTATGATCAGGGGTACCGGCTGAACACGATGTCCAGCAGCAAGCATTAGCGATTCAGCTAAACCACTGCTCTAAATGACATAACCGGTCCTTCCCGGATAATGCCGCGAATTCCCGCCTCTTCCGGATGGTCGTGTCAAACAACAACGATGCTACCCGATTGGTACGGCTGCGAGCGAATTTTCAAAATCATTTAGCTCAAAGCATATTCGAAAGGTCGTCCCAGCGGGCAAGGCGGAGAGATATGCGATCATTTGACGATGAGCAATCGAGCCGAAGGTCACCTTGACTGACCTATGAAGTGATTAAACAATTTGATTGTTCGTACACCTAACCCGAACGTTGCCGACGGCAAGCAACAACAGAGCAACGGGTCCAGATTTCCACCTCATAGGAATACACCCCAGCTGATCAAGAATCGAGTATGCTGTGGCATAAGCACGGTAGCAGTTGAATCTAAAGGGTAACGATGCCGATCGAACTCCACGGTAAACACAGGGAGCAGCTACTAAAACGCATTGGTGCAATCGCTGGAGATTTACGACGCAGCGACGGCATGTTCCTTGATCTAAGTGCGATGGATCTAGTCCGAGACTTGGATGATGGCCTCAAGGGTAAACCGGAGCTTGCGAGCACCCTCGCTCGATACATCGGCGATACACCCCTGCCTACATTCGTCACTGAATACCTGAATATAAGAATTCGTGACAATTACGATTACCGACCGGACGACAATGGGCTAGTTAAGGAAATGGAATATTACGGCACCCAGCGTGATTTAGCTACGGATATCGTGTGCGCTTTCGAATCTCTTCCATGGTCGTACGCCGCGACTTTTTTATTGCCGGACACGCTCAATTGCCTGTTGGACGAAGATGAGGATGAAAGGAGCCTTTCGGAGGATACTCGGCTAGCTCGCTTAACAGATCATTTCAAAGCTCAATACTCAGAAAACCCGCGCAATATTCGGCGGCGGCCCAGTAGGGCGGGGCTAACGGGATTGCTTAGCACGCACGAAAATTTAAACCAGGTCTCGGGTCACCGAATTGTTCTTCAAACCAAAGTTGACGGCTTTATTGGCATCTATGACCGAAGTGTCGCGCTTCAACTCGCCGAACAAAGAACTAAATCGTTTTTTGGTCTGCTTCTCGCGTTAGGCATCATAGAAAAGGGATCGCTCTACGGGCCTCGTGTGAAAAAGAATCGACTTACAATTCATCAGGCGACCGACGAGGGATGGGAATATTTTCGCGAGCATGAGTTTGATCACGACTTCGACGAACTGATCGCACGGGTGAGAATCGCGGATATGAGCGCCTATGGTGTCAATCTATCTGGTGATGCTCTAAATAAGATTTGCTCCGAAGTGCTTAACGTGGTTCGAACGGCGTTACAGCCGACTTCGACCTGTAAACGGGTCCAGTTAGCTTCTGTCTGGCTAATAGATAGCTATGCCAATGGTCGGGATTTGCTAGCCTTCATTCAAGCAATGGTAAGCTTGGAGATCCTCTTAGAGGGCGATTACAAAGAAACGGGTCTGGGGGCGATGTTGCGAAATCGCTGCGCATTCTTGATCGGCACGTCGGAAAAAGACCGAGAGGATATCCTGTGTCAGCTGACCCGTATTTATCAGGTTAGGTCAAACATTCTGCATCGCGGGAAAGACCAGCTTACCAACGAGGAAAAGCGTCTACTTTACTCTCTCAGATACCTGACATCTCGGGTGATCCGTAAAGAGTTAGCCCTAGCTGCCTCGATCTACTCCCCATAAGATACTAAGAGCTGGCTCGGTTTGTCTGAACAGTTTCGGGCGTTTTGCTAAGTGGATTTCCGCCTCGATTATGCCGCCACCATCATTGGTGCCAGCGCGTTGAAGTAGGCCTGATCCGGCGTCTGCCGGTCAAGGGATGAATGTGGGCGTCGGCCATTGTAAAAGGTCAGATATCGGCCAATGCCGACGCGGGCCTCGGACACGGCCTTGTAGGCGTGCAGGTAGACTTCCTCGTATTTGATCGAGCGCCAGAGCCGTTCGACGAACACGTTGTCACGCCAAGCGCCCTTGCCATCCATCGAGATTGCGATCTCCGCCTTCTTCAGCACGGCGGTGAAGTCGATGGATGTGAACTGTGATCCCTGGTCGGTGTTGAAGATTTCCGGCCTGCCGTAACGAGCAAGCGCTTCCTCGACCGCTTCGATGCAGAAGGATGCTTCCATCGTGATCGACAGCCGCCATGACAGAACCCTCCGGCTGAACCAGTCCACGACGGCGCAAAGATAGACGAAGCCGCGAGCCATGGGGATGTAGGTCAGGTCCATGGCCCAGACCTGGTTGGGTCGGGTAACCGCCAGCTTGCGCAGGAGGTAGGGATAGATTTTGTGCCCAGGCGCTGGTTTCGAGGTGTTCGGGCGGCGATAGATCGCCTCGATGCCCATCTTCTTCATCAGCGTCGCGACGTGCAGCCGCCCAGCTTCCAGCCCTTCTCCTCTCAAGAGCCCTTGCAACATCCGACTTCCGGCAAACGGGTAGTCGAGATGCAGTTGGTCGATCCGGCGCATAAGGGCCAGATCGTCGCCAGACACTGGACGTGGAGAATAATACACGCTGCCACGGCTGAAGCCGAGAAGCTTTGCCTGGCGCGATACGGAGAGTTTGTGCTCGCGGTCTATCATTTCTTTCCGCCCAGCAAGCCCGCCTTGCCGAGCGCACCGGATAAAAAATCGTTCTCCAGTGTCAGTTCGCCGATCTTGGCATGAAGCGTTTTGACATCGACGGTTGGACTGGCCGGTTCGGCCTTGGTTTCATCGCCGAAAATGCCTGTGGCCCCCTCAAGGAGCTGGTCTTTCCATTGCTTGATCTGGTTGGCGTGCACGTCAAACTGCTGGGACAATTCCACCAACGTCTGCTCACCTCGGATGGCGGCAAGCGCCACCTTTGCCTTGAAAGCCGGGCTGTGGTTCCGGCGTGGTCGTCTCGTCATGGTATCTCCTGTTCCCGGCATCTAAGCCGAAGTCAGGCAGAAATTCCACTTATCCTGGCTGTGCAGATTTCCCGAGCCAGCTCTCTATGTATCCTTTATCACTCAAACCCGCTCCTGCTCCTCTGCCGGAATGAACCCATAAGCCGCAAGATGGTCGACGGTTTTCAGCAGAAGCTCCAGCCCCATCGGGCCGAGCGCCCTCCTCCACAGATCGGCCGGTGTTTCGCCCTTTCCGATGAAGCACCAATCCTGGAAGGCTATCGGCCCGCCATCCATGGCATCGGTCAGATGATAGACCGTGCCACCCGTGACGCGATCTCCCGCCGCAATTGCCTCGGCCACTGCGATTTTACCCGGATGGAGCGGCAGCAGCGACGGGTGATAGCCGATGCAATAGCGGGCCTGTTCTCTGATATGATCGGGCACGAAGACGAAGGCGTGGGCGCAAATGATGACATCAACCGCCTGCCCTGCCAGCGCATCCAGCCCGCACCCGCCGTAGCTTTAGGCCGGAACATCCGCCGCCATCGCAAGCTGCCATAGCCGGTCCTGCGGGTTGGGCACGGCCACGAAGGCGATCTCATGAACCGGCAGCAGCGCCTTGAAGAGTTCAGCCGCCAGCCACTTCTGGCCAATGATGCCGATCCTCATGGCGCGTCCTCCGCACCTTCGACATAGCGGAAGCCCTGGATGGCCCGCAGATGGCCGCCGTATCCGGTCTTCATGCCACGGCCGAGCGCGCTCTTCTGCTTGCCCGGACCATAGAGCACGGCAGAGACTTGGGCCCAGTTGCGGTCCCGGCGCAGCGCCGCCGCCAAGCCCGGATGCGAGGTATGGAATAGCGTCAGAAGCGGCTTGCCATACCGGTTGTTTCCCCGCCGCCATTCTGCGCACACCGCATTGAGGAAACGAACGCCGACGCCCGCACCCTGCCATTCCGGCATCACAACGAGGCGGCAGGCTCTGGCTTCCGCCATTCCCGGCCTTGTGGAGAACGCCACATGCGCCACCGGCTCGCCCTCCACAAAGCCGACATAGCAGGTGGCCGCGATCATGTGCGGCAGTTTCAGATAGTGATGCGGCTCAAAATGCGGCCACCATCGCCAGTTGGTTTCGCGGATCTCCAGCTGGATCTTGGGTCGTCGCCGAAGATACCTCCCGGTGAATGCACCTGTTGCCGTGTCATAGATCCAATCCGGATCGAGCCAGTCGATGATGTCATAATGGCAGGAAAGCAGAACCGCCCTGCCGCCCGTTCGCCGCCACGCCTTGCCAAAGGCCAGCGCACCAATGCGGGCGATCTGCCGATCGACCACGCTGGTGAACTCATCGATGACGACTTCGGACGGCTGTTCACAAATGATCCGGGCAAGCTCTGCCCGGAACTTCTCGCCATTGGACAGCACATTGAAGGGCCGCAGCCAGGCGGGCACAGAGCCCAGCCCGACTGCCGCAAGCGCTGCCGTCACATCATCAAAAGCACGCTCCGGCGCGATGGCCTCAATGATCGGCTGATCGTCAGGCCAAGTAGCCTGATATCGCCGATCGCTAGAGAATACCTGCGTGCCAGTGCGGTGGCTTCAGCCTTGCTCTTCACCTTGGCCTCGGAACCGGATGCTGCCGAAAACAGGAGCCAGTACAACGAAACGACTCCGCTGCAACCAAAGGCCTGCCTTTAAGGCGAAAGTCGTGCCGCCGTGATCAAGGGCGAAAATGGTCGAGCTCGCGCAGCAGTTCGACATGCATCAGAACCAGATCAGAGATCGCCACGTTCAACGGCCATGATTGTGCGGCTGTCGAAAGCGTCTTCAATCTTCTGAAGCCGGAGCGATTACGGCGCGGGTCTTACTTCCGTGAGAGACTGAAGCGTCCAACTCAATGAGACGCGGTCTGGGTACGGCCGACAGAAATACCCAGTAGCCGACGACCGAGAAGGCCGCGAGCGAACCTAGGGCAATCTGATAGGATTGCGTCACTCCGAACGTCGGTGACATTGCGGAAACGAGCAAACCAAATCCCCACTGCCAGATAAAAACTCCGACAAACAACAACAAATTGAAAAATGCTATCGCACGCCCTGCTTCTGCTGGCTTGGATTGCTGGCCCACGAGTGGATGAGTGACCGATAACGGCCACGCGGTAACGCAATAGAGGGCGAACATGTACCAATCGGCCTTGTCACCCATGATCGTGATGACAATCAAAATCGTGATGCTCGCCGGCGTCCATCTGCGCAACAGGCGCTCGGCGTCCTGGGCAGACGTGTTGAACTTCGGAGAAAGGTAGCCCATGAGTAAAAATGTCACGAGCATGATGATGTTGATGAACAGAAGTTCCAGCGATGCCCCGCGAGCATCTTCCCCCCTCAACTGCGTCAACCAGGGACCAATCCATAAGGTCTGCACAGCCACAAGAATTGCATAGTTGAAGAACCCAAGGGCACCAATCTTCCAAGTATAGGAAGTGGACATGATATTTTTATAGCCGAGGAAGAAGCTTCGGATACCTGTTGTCCCTTGGGGATTATGCTTCGGCGCCTTCACCGCAACCAGCAGGGCAACCGCCGCGAACAAAATGCCCAGTGCCACGAACAGAGACGGCCAGCCGAATGAGGTTGCAAGGCTTTCGGATGGTAGCGTGCCGAGTACAAGACCGAGCGCACCCGCCATCAACATCCATGAATTAAGGCGCTGTTGCTGTGCGGCGGCCGTCCAGAGGCGGGCTGCCGTGAGCGGCGCAATAAGACAGGCGCTGACACCGATACCACTGAGCAATCGAGCGCCGAAAAGTCCGTTGAATGAACTCGAATTGGCAAATAGTAAGCAGGACAGCGCGGCAACACTCAATGAAACCACGAGAACCAGCCGGACACCGAACCGATCCAGTAGTGCGCCCATAGGCAGCTGCATGATCGCAAAAGACACGAAATAAGATCCGGCAAGCAAACCTAGCTGGGCCGAAGATAAAGAAAACTCTGCAGTGAACATGGCCGCCAGCGCCGCTGTCACCCCCCGTAACTGGGATGACAGCAAATATCCGGCAGCAAAGACCACGAGGACAAAAATACCCAGCTGGCCGTTGGCCCGGTCTTGTTCTTTCAGCTCCATACCGTCAAAGGCTCCTTCGCGCCTCGATAGCCAAGGAAACCAGATATGGTCAGTCGATCCACGCCTTCGCCGGGCAAAACTGCGTGGAGTTTTCGGGCATTGAAGAGGATCAAGTCGCCGTTTTCGGGTTTGGCCGAATAATCGCAAGGTCCGAGGTGTTCGAGCGGAATTGCATAATCGCCACCCCGCCGCTCCAGGAACTCGGCATCCGATATCTCGTCGTTCCACATCCCTATTTCGCCACCCTTCTCTGGCACATCAATATAGATGTTGATCGCAAATTGGCTGATCAGGGATTCAGCTTCAGGAGTATTGGGTGCATGTCGTCCGAACATGTCATGATGCGCTTTGAGTGGAATTCCAGGCTTCATGCAGCGTGAAAGTCCGACAAACATTTTTTTCCCAAAGAGCGTTTGAAGCGTGCACCCCTGCGCCCAGGTTTCGTCCATCGCACAACGAAAGGTGTCCATCGGGCAAGGATAAGGCGCACAGGCGGCTCGCAGGAGATTGATATTATCCATCGCCGTATCGAAATAGTGTTCGATGATTTCCTGCTTCATGCCGGTCTCGAAATACGACATGCCGATACGGCCGACCTTCGGTGCGTTCAGATAGTCGTTATACCCCGTGGACTTGAGCCCCTTGGTGATATGCTTGCAGGCATCGCGCGAAATGAAGTCAGGAATCCGGAGAACCTGAATTTCATTCCGGATCAACGCCCCCACGTCTTCAGCGGTCAGCCTGGAAGAGACACGGACCGGGTCTGTAGCGGATGCGGGAGCAGTCTTGTGAATAGCCACGTTCATGGGTTCAGCTCCAATATGTGAGCGGGCATTCTTCCCCGCGATATCCGATGAAGAATGAGACCGCCATACGCGACGATCCGCGCGGAGATGCGACGGCGTGGATCTTGCGGGAGTCGAAAATCAAAAGATCGCCCCGACCCGGCTTGATGACCACATCGGGCGGCGGAAGGTCTTCTATGGCAATGCCGTATTTGCCTTTGCGACGTTCATTGAACTCTTGAGTGGTCATGTTCTTGTGCCACATCAGAAGCTCACCGCCGATGTCTGGCACCTGGAAGTAGATGTTTGCGGCAAATTGCGCAGTAAGCGACTCTGCTTCCTCAATGCCGGGAGCATCTTCAGAAAAAATGTCGTGATGAGCGAGGAAGGTCGTATCGGGTTCGACCATGCGCGAAAGGCCGACGAACATTTTCCGCCCAAATATCGTTTGGAGATTAGCACCTGCGGGCCAGATTTCGTCCAGCAGCGCGCGCAGCGTATCCAACGGAGAACCGAAGGGTTCACATGCCTTGCGAAAATCGTTTTGGTGGTCACTGGCAACAGTGAAGTATTTGTCGATGAGTTCTTGTTTCATTTCGGTTTCGTAGAAGGCCATGCCGATTTTACGAACTTCCGAAACGTTTATATAAGGCTGAAAGCCAAGGCTCGTCTGCCCCTTGCTGATAAGGTCACAAGAAGGGCCGTTGGCAAACCCCTTCACCTTGACGACGCGCACTTCACTCCTGGCCAGCGCTGTAATATGATCCTTGTTAAGGCTATATTTGTTAGTCTCAATTAAATAATCTCTATTGTCTGTTTCCTGAAAATCATGACAGTTTTCTTTTTTCACTGCCTGCAAATTACTCATATGCCCTCCACATAAAATATTTTTATTATAATAAAATTTTTTGATAAAAAAATTATAGGACGTTCACGGTAAACCCTCAGAGGTTTCCGTCCTCGATGTTCCGACTTTTTGCTTTTATTGATGAGCGCAACTCTTAGTATAGATAGAAACTCTTGAAAATCGCTCCGGAGGCAACTCTGTTTGGCGTCTGCGTCACGAATGTAGAAAGCAAAGATGCTTACATTAGAAATGCGTCTCTTTATTCGCCTTTTCGAACTAGGAACTTTCGCAGCCGTTTCCGACGAAGAAGGCATTAGTCCCTCTGCTGTGTCCCGAATAATGACGCGGCTTGAAAATCGGCTGGGCGTAAAGCTGGTTCACCGCTCCACGCGAAGACTGGTGTTCACGCCAGAAGGCCATGTTCTTTTAGGCTACGCTCGTCAGATGACTATTTTGGCTGACGCAGCGGCAGCGGACATCTATCAAAAGGCCGGGCAGGTCAAAGGCCATCTGCGGGTGAACTGCGGAACCGCTTTTGCGCACTACAAGCTGGCCCCCATACTCCCCGAATTTCTCTTGCGATTTCCGGATGTGACGATTGATGTGGCGGTTTCGGACCAGCGGATCGATCCGATGGAAGAGCAAATCGACGTCACTATTCGAGTCGGTTCCTTACAAGATAGCGATCTGGTTGTTGCGCGCCTGGGAACCGTGAAAAGGATCATCGCCGCAAGTCCGGGCTACCTCGAACGCAGAGGCGTCCCGAAAACTCCAGCCGATCTGAAGAACCATAATTGCCTGCTGCTTACAGGATTTGCAGGGCAAGCCTTGTGGCCGATGATCAGCGACGGGGTCGTAGAAAAAGTGGCAGTCAGCGGATCGGTTTCATCGGATAGCGCAGACACATTGCTCAAAATGGCGATAGCTGGTGTTGGAATAATCAGGTTAGGAGATTTTCTAGGCGAGCCCGCACTGGCTGACGGTCACTTGATCAAGCTTCTGGAGGGGAAACACGATCCGGATCCAAAACCCCTTTCCGCACTCATGTTGCCAGGACGCCAAAACATTCCGCGAGTGCGGGCCTTCGTCGATTTCCTGAAGGAACATGTTTAGGCGTTTTTTGTGATATATTGATTGAACTAAGCAAATACAAATATTGCGGCTACATCGAAATAATTTTCGATCTACCTTCATAGACTTCCTTAATATTGTTGTACTTGTCCCAACAGACCGGCTTCTGATCCACCTTATCGCGACAGGCGCAATGCCGTCGACATAGGGCCGGAGCCCTCGCTATCGACGGCAAGAACAGATCAAAACAAGCCCGTTGTTCAGCGGCTCACGACCGGGCAACCACGCTCGTTGGCGAAAATGATGCGGTTCGGACCACCGCGATCATAGCCGTTGACGACAACGACACGACGATTGACATCAACCACATGCGCGCGGCGAAGGCCCATGCGGGATGCCTTTTCCTCAGCCATCCAGGAAGCACAGCCCCGGTCGCGATCACGATCGCGGCCCCAGTCACGGCCACGATCACGCCCCCAATCACGATCCGGGCCACGGTCCCAGCGCGGTCCCTCATCACGACGACCATCGAAGAACTGGACCTGGATCCGTAGATCGTCAGAGGCTGACGCACTGGCAAGCGGTGCCAAGGTTGCCGTTGCCATCACGGCTGCAGCAAGAACGGTCTTGGTGATGATCATTTTCATGGGCGGGGTCTCCGGCTAATTCTTGGCCTCTACGGCGATGGTGGAGAAATAGCACCAAACTTCTGAACAGGTTCCGAATTTCGCATTCAGAAAGCATTCATCTGCTCATGAAGACACATGCAAGACCACCTCGCGTTGATGAGGCCTGTCACGGTGTTCGAAGAGGTAGATCCCCTGCCATGTGCCAAGGACCAGACGACCAGCCATGACTGGGATTCCGATCGATACTTGCGTCAGCGCAGATTTCACATGTGCTGGCATATCGTCCGGCCCTTCAGTCGTATGGATCATCCAGCGCATCGAGGCGTCGTCGCTCGGTGGAACCAGCCGTTGAAAGAAATGCTTCAAATCAGTCTGGACGTCTGGGTCGGCATTCTCCTGAATGATCAGCGAACAGGACGTATGCCGGACAAAAACCGTCAACAGGCCTTCCATTGTGCCGGCCTGCTGCACAAAGGCGCTCGCCTTCTCGGTAAACTCGTAAAGCCCCTGGCCCCGCGTGGGGATCCTCAGCGTCGTCTGCGGCATGCTTGCGCCTTTCTCAATGAACCGGGAAGCGGCGTGCCGCCCATTGGCTGCGAGGCACCTTCTCCCCCACGGCGAACTGGAAGCTCGTCACGCGCGTTGCATCGCCATCCACTTCGCATCGATAGTGAATATCGTACCAGACGCCGGACGCACGAAAAGCTGCGAGATCGACCTGCATCACATTGCCGGACTGGAGACGGATATTCGGCAGGTATTCCGGGTCGAACCGTTCTTTGCTGTGTTTCAACTGCTCACGCAATTCCGTGGCACACAGCTGTGATGCGCGCTGCTCCCGCGGCACACCAGCCATTGCCATCATCGCCACCATTTCGCCGTTGGAAGAGGCGGAATAGAGTTTCCTGGCCTCCCGCAGCGTAGCCTTCGTCTGGGCTGCCGGTGGCTTGCGTTCAGTATCGGCGGGTTTCTCAGGCTTTGCCATCGGCAGGGGAACAACAGAGGCAAGAGCCTCTCCCTGCCCCGCGTTGGCCGGTGCGCCGACTTCCGGCAAGGCGATCTCCGGCTGGGCTTCAGCGGGCTTCTCAACCTGTTCGGCGGTCTGGGCATCCGCGGACGGCGGAGGCTCCTGCGGCGCTTCAACGGGTTTGGCTTCAGCCTGTGTTTCCTGCGGCACAGGTGGCGCAGGCTCTGGCTTGGCTGCCTCGGCGCCATCACCATCCAGGGCCTTTTCCGGACCACTATCCTTTTCGCCGAACTGAAATGCAGGTCGAAGCACAGGTGTCTGCATGGCAGCCTCAGGCTTTTCGGGATCCGGCTTGTCCTGCGGTGGCGGTGGAGGTGGCGGCGGTGGCGGCGGTTCTTCCGCCTTCGGCGCCGGAGGTTGCTCAGGCGGCTTTTCCGGCTCAGGTTCAGGCGGCGGAACGATCTCGACTGACACTGTCTCTTCCGTCGGCTGCGGCGGATCGGAGTGAGGCAGACCGATCAGAATGACCCCAAGAACCACGACGTGAATGGCAACAGACGCCACGGCGCCCAGCGGGTAACCGGGTTTTGGAGAGGCCTCTTGAATTGGCGACTGATGGTCAGGTTCATCCTGCATGCATCCACATGTAGGCGGATAGGCGTAGACAATCGAGAGCCTAGCGCATCAAAAGCGAGTGCACCAACAAAAAACCCGGCGGAAGGTCGGTTCCGCCGGGTCGTAATCTTTAAGACAAGATCGGTTTAGCTATCCAGGAAGCTGCGCAGTTTGCGCGAGCGGCTGGGGTGCTTCAGCTTGCGAAGGGCCTTCGCCTCGATCTGGCGGATACGCTCGCGTGTAACCGAGAACTGCTGTCCGACTTCTTCCAGCGTATGGTCCGTGTTCATACCGATGCCAAAGCGCATGCGCAGAACACGCTCTTCACGCGGCGTCAGCGACGCCAGAACGCGTGTCGTGGTCTCGCGCAGGTTTGCCTGAATGGCAGCATCGATCGGCAGAAGCGCGTTCTTGTCCTCGATGAAGTCTCCGAGGTGGCTATCTTCTTCGTCGCCCACGGGGGTTTCGAGAGAGATCGGCTCCTTGGCGATCTTCAGAACCTTGCGCACCTTCTCCAGCGGCATGGCCAGCTTTTCTGCCAGCTCTTCCGGTGTCGGCTCGCGACCGATTTCGTGCAGCATCTGGCGCGAGGTACGAACGATCTTGTTGATCGTTTCGATCATGTGAACCGGAATACGGATCGTGCGTGCCTGGTCGGCAATCGAACGCGTAATGGCCTGACGAATCCACCAGGTTGCATAGGTGGAGAACTTGTAGCCACGACGATATTCGAACTTGTCGACCGCCTTCATCAAGCCGATATTGCCTTCCTGAATAAGATCCAGGAACTGCAAGCCACGGTTTGTATACTTCTTGGCGATGGAGATGACGAGACGCAGGTTTGCCTCGACCATTTCCTTCTTGGCAATGCGCGCCTCGCGCTCGCCCTTCTGCACCATATGCACGATACGGCGGAATTCCGTGACCGAAATACCGGTTTCCGTCGCCAGATTCTGGATTTCCTGACGGATGTCGCGGATTGTCTGGTTTTCCGACTTGGCGAATTCCTTCCAGCCGCGCGCAGCGAGGTTGGCGATGGACTTCATCCAGTGCGGATCCAGCTCGGCACCCTGATACTGCTCGAGGAAGCTCTCGCGCTTCACGCCATAGGACTCTGCAAGACGCAGCAGGCGACCTTCGTTCTGAACGAGGCGCTTGTTGATGTCGTAAAGCTGCTCGACAAGGCTATCGATACGGTTCTGGTTGAGCGACAGCGACTTGACCGCCGTGATCAGTTGATCCTTCAGTTCCTTGTAGCGACGCTCCTGGCCGGACGAAAGCGTGCCCGTGCAGGACAGGCGGGCTTCCACCTGCTGGTCCTGCAGCTTGCGCAGCTTCTTGTAGGTATCGGCAATCAGGTCGAGCGTTTCCATGACCTGCGGGCGAAGTTCCGCTTCCATGGCGGCAAGGGAAAGGCTCGATTCATCATCGTCCTCTTCCTCTTCTTCCGGCATGGGCATATCGCCGCCGACATTGGTGATGTCGTCGTCATTGGCCGGAGAACGCGACCGGCGCGTCTTTTCCTTTTCCTCGGCAGCCTTGCGGTCGGCCTCGATCTTTTCCGGGCTCTGGAACTGCGGCGCAGCCTTGGCTTCAGGACCGGAATAGGTGGTTTCAAGATCGATGATTTCGCGAAGCAGCGTCGTGCCTTCGTTCAGCTCGTCACGCCAGATGATGAGCGCCTGGAAGGTCAGCGGGCTTTCGCACAGACCCGCGATCATGGTTTCGCGGCCGGCCTCGATGCGCTTGGCGATGGCAATTTCGCCCTCGCGCGACAGAAGCTCGACAGACCCCATTTCACGCAGATACATGCGCACCGGATCATCGGTACGGTCTGTCGGCTCGCGCTTCTTGGTCGCAGCAACAGCCGTGCCGGTCGTGGTGGTCAGTTCGCCACCTTCGCTTTCGGCCTCATCGTCGCTGCTGTCTTCCTCGGCTTCCTTTTCCTCGGCGTCATCGTCTTCCACAACGTTGATGCCCATGTCGGAAAGCATCGCCATCGTGTCTTCGATCTGCTCAGAGGTCACTTCTTCCGAAGGAAGCACCGCGTTCAGCTCGTCCATGGTCACATAGCCGCGCTTCTTCGCGAGCTTGATCATTTTCTTGACCGCGTCATCCGAAAGGTCGAGAAGCGGACCGTCGCTTGCGCCGTCGCGTTCGTTTTCAGCTTCTTCGTTTTCTTTGACTTTTGTTGCCATGTATTTCGTCTTTCCTTGGACGTCGTTCGCAGCGCTTCGGCTAAGCCGCCACAACACCGTCAAGACAGCGTCGCGAATCGCACCAGAACACGTACCGGGTGGACAATTAATTCCCGATTAACCAAGGCGGAATTGAGCCACAAAACAAAAGCTGGTTATCGCGAAGGCGAAGGACCATGCTCGTGTGTCGGTGTGCTTCACTCCGCCTATGAATGTCTAGGACGGTGATTCCCACAAATTTCCCTCCCGTCAAGCCTTTAAAGGGCCAACACAGTGATTAAAGTGGAAAAATGCCTAACCACCGTGCTTCCTCACACCACATCACGGTTGTCGCTTAAGTGGTGATGATTTTCCGTATGGCAAGATGCCCGAACGTACCAAGAACCGATCAGGCCTCAATTTCCATGGCTGACCGCTGCACCTTTCACGCGGCCTGACATGACCCCGAATCCGTCGATAATGGCTTCCTGATTTTCCATGCGCGTAATCTCGAGCTGAACTTCCGAGAGCGCCCGCAACAAAGGCTCGATATTGTTTTCATCACCGGCTTCCGTTGCGATCGCAATCTCCCGCTCAAGCCCCATCTTTTCGAAACGTAGAGCCTTGGTTCGTTTGTGTAGCGAAAGCGCCTGCCGGTATCCTTCGCGCGCATCTTCAATGGCAGCCTGTTCGGTTGCAATCCAGAGGCGCGCATTGCGCACCTGCTGATCCAGCGCCGCCACCAGTTGCTCGAAACCCTGGGCGCCCAGTTTTTCCAGAAGGTAGCCCCGCGACAGATGCGGACCTGCCGTCGCCGCAACCGGCAGCATGGCCGACCAGAAACGCTGGAGATCGCGATTCTCGAAGTCGATGGCGGCGATCTCGTCATATTCCTCCAGCAGCAATTGCGGGTGGTTGACGATGGTGATCGCCAGGACAACCTCGCGCAGTGCCGGAAGCTCCTGATACCCGCGAACCACGCCCGTGCGCGCCAAACGATCCGATACGCTCATGCTGCGGCTCGAACCTGCCGCCTGCCCCTTGTTGCCGAAGCCTCCGGCAGCACCACCACCTGGCCGTCGGCCCTGCCCCCGTTGCGCCTGCCCGCCGAAGGCCTGTCCTCCAAACCCTTGTCCACCACCATATTGGGGGCGAAAAAGTGCATTCAGCCGCTCGCGAACATCCTGCTGGTAAAGACGGCGCACGCTTTCGTCTGCAATCACCGAGACGATCTGCTTCAGGCGTGCCTCGAGCTCGGCCTTCTTTTCCGGTGTCTCGAAACCGCCACCCGCCGTCTCGCGCGACCAGATCATCTCCGAAAGCGGCT
Source organism: Rhizobium sp. Root149 (assembly GCF_001427345.1). Taxonomy (NCBI): domain Bacteria; kingdom Pseudomonadati; phylum Pseudomonadota; class Alphaproteobacteria; order Hyphomicrobiales; family Rhizobiaceae; genus Rhizobium; species Rhizobium sp. Root149. Next base: position 185,514 of record NZ_LMGD01000012.1, on the reverse strand, counting down.
TGGCCTGTGCCATGACGCGGTCGAACGGCTCCCGCCCCTCGTGACGCACGAGATCATCGGGATCCTTGCCATCGGGCAGAAGCGCAAAACGCACCGAGCGGCCGGGTTTCAAGTGCGGAAGCGCCAGATCGGCGGCGCGATGAGCAGCGCGGACACCGGCACCGTCGCCATCGAAGCAGAGAACAGGCTCCGATGTCATGCGCCAGAGCAGCTCGAGCTGGTTTTCCGTCAGCGCGGTGCCAAGAGGAGCCACGGCATTTTCAACGCCTGCCTGATGCAGCGCGATGACATCCATATAGCCTTCGACAGCGATGATCGTTCCCTGCTCCGCCTGCCCGCGGGCACCGATCTGCGACGCTCTGCGGGCCCGCGTGAAGTTGTAGAGCACATTGCCCTTGTGGAAGAGCTCGGTTTCATTGGAGTTCAGATATTTCGCAGGCGCATCCGGCGACATGGCCCGCCCGCCGAAGGCGATCACCTTTTCGCGGGACGAAAGAATGGGAAACATGACGCGGTCGCGGAACCGGTCGTAGGAAACGGCGATACCCTCGCCATGAACAACCAGGCCACAAGCCTCGATCTGCTCCTTCGGAATGCCTTTGCTCGCCAGATGTTCCTTCAGCGCGTTGCGGCTGTCGGGAGCATAGCCAAGTCGGAACGTATCTATGGTCTTCGCACTCAGGCCACGGTCGCGCAGATAGGCCCTAGCCTTGGCTCCCACCGCGCTTTGAAGCTGATCCTGGAAAAAGCGGGTTGCCATTTCCATGACATCGATGAGGGTGGCGCGCTCCTTCTCACGCTTTTCCGCCTGCACATCCGGCTGCGGCATGGCGATTCCAGCCAGATCGGCGATGGTCTGCACCGATTCGACGAAGCTCATGCCCTCGATTTCCTGCAGAAACCGGAAATGGTCGCCGGAAACACCGCAACCGAAACAGTGATAGCGCCCCTTGCGATCCTCGCAGTGGAAGCTCGGGCTCTTTTCACCATGAAATGGGCAGCAGGCCCAGAAATCACCACGAGAGACATTGGTCTTCTTGCGATCCCACGTGACGCGGCGCGCAATCACCGTCGAGATCGGCACCCGGTCGCGTATCTCGTCTAGGAAAGTGTTGGAAAAGCGCATTGGACCCTCAAGCTTATTCAACCATGTAGTACGTGCCCGGCCAATGCGCCATCATCATCGACAGCAGCCCCCACTATCCACAGCTCCAAACAAGATAACCTCTCACTTCTCGCCCGGCTTGTGACCAAACTAAGGCGCATGCTGCGGAGCAAAAATTATAATTTTGTAATTTGATTGTTGGCGGCTGCAGGCGTTTTCTACTCGTGCCTTCTCGACGTCCCACTCTCCATCGGGAAGGCTGACAGTAAAGGCGCAGATGCAGCCCCCCGCTCGCGCCTTCAGTAACCGCTCTTCCCTGGGGCGGTTGCGAATGTCCAGGCGTAGAGAGGCAGGGCCATCCCTAAGCCCTGCCTCGCTTGGCCTTTATAGAACGACCTCCAAACGAAAAGGCTGGATCCTTGTCCCCGGACCCAGCCTTTTCGCGGTTCTGAAGGTAGAAAGGGCTTACTTCAAAAGTTCTTTGACCAGCCCGGATGCCTTTGCAAAATCCATCTGTCCGGCATAGCGCTCTTTCAGGACACCGATAACCTTGCCCATGTCACGCAGACCCTGAGCCCCAATCTCTGCAATCACCGCCTCGCAGGCAGCGCGCACGGCCTCGTCAGACATCTGTTCGGGCATGAAGGAACGAATGATTTCGATTTCCTCACGCTCCTGCGCAGCAAGTTCGGCGCGACCACCCTCGTCATAGATCTTGGCCGATTCTTCGCGCTGCTTGATCATCTTCTGCAGGATCTGCAGGATCTCATCGTCAGTTACCGGGTCCTTGCCGACGCCACGATGGGCGATGTCGCGATCCTTGACCGCGGTCTGGATCAGGCGGACGGTGGAAAGGCGGCGACTATCCTTGGCCTTCAAGGCTTCCTTCATCGCATTGGAAAGTGTGTCGCGCATCATCTTCTTCTTATCTCCTTGTAAAGGCGTCCGCGCATTTCGTTTTGCTGAAGCACGACGCCTTTGGTGGGCGATCTCTTAAACCACCCGGCGATGCGGATCAATTCGGAGGTTGGAATACTTGCATCTACCCTGTTCAAATGACAGATTACCTTGAGAACTCGGATTGACCATCGCAAACACTTTCACTATTTTCCCGCACCTGCACGAGAATTGTATCCAAAGCCAGGCGCGACCTTCCGCGCGCCATTTTTCGCGACCATAGATGGCCCTATGGCTCTGCCGCGCTGAGTGGCCGGGCAACGGGCGGAGACAAACTGTTATGACCAACACTGCACCCTGGACCTCTCGCAAGCCAACGGCCGTCCTTGTCCTCGCGGATGGTACGGTAATCGAAGGCGTCGGTATTGGCGCCACGGGCAAGGTGACGGCAGAAGTCTGCTTCAACACTGCGCTCACCGGCTATCAGGAAATCCTGACAGACCCGTCCTATCTCGGACAGATCGTCACCTTCACCTTCCCGCACATCGGCAATATCGGCACCAACGACGAAGACGTGGAAGACCTGACGCCAGCAGCACGCCGCGGCGCAGTGGGTACCATCTTCAAGGCGGATATCACCGAGCCATCGAACTACCGTGCGGCGAAGCACCTGAACGACTGGCTGGCAAGCCGCGGCATCATCGGCCTTTCGGGTATCGACACCCGTGCGCTGACTGCCTGGATCCGCGAGCATGGCGCACCGAACGCGGTTATCGCCCATGACCCGAACGGAGTGTTCGACATCGAAGCGCTGAAGGCGGAAGCCCGCGCGTGGAGCGGTCTGGTGGATCTCGACCTCGCCAAGGAAGCCACATCAGGTCAGTCTTCGCAGTGGACCGAAAAGCCATGGGTCTGGAATGAAGGCTATGACAACCTCAAGGCAGACGACGCGAAGTATCACATCGTCTGCGTCGACTATGGTGTGAAGCGCAACATTCTGCGCCTCTTCACCGGCTTGGATTGCAAGGTAACCGTCGTTCCTGCCAACACGTCTGCTGAAGACATCATGGCGCTGAACCCCGATGGCGTGTTCCTGTCAAACGGTCCGGGAGATCCGGCGGCAACTGGCAAGTATGCGGTGCCGGTCATCCAGCAGATCATCAAGACGGAAACACCGACATTCGGCATTTGCCTTGGCCACCAGATGCTGGGTCTGGCGCTTGGCGCGAAGACCGAGAAAATGCATCAGGGGCACCATGGCGCCAACCATCCGGTCAAGGATCACACCACCGGCAAGGTCGAGATCGTTTCCATGAACCACGGCTTCGCAATCGACTCGAAGTCGCTGCCGGAAGGTGTGGAAGAGACTCACATTTCCCTGTTCGATGGTAGCAATTGCGGTCTGCGCCTCGCAGGCAAGCCCGTCTTCTCGGTCCAGCATCACCCGGAAGCATCGCCCGGCCCGCAGGACAGCCACTACCTGTTCCGCCGCTTCATCAACCTGGTGCGTGAGCGCAAGGGTGAGGCTGCACTGGCCGAGCGCTGATCCACATCAGACGCGTTGGAATAAAAAAATGGCCCGCTTCATGCGGGCCATTTGCGTAAGGCCAAGCCTTTCAGCCCCGTTCCCTGACAAGAAGCCAGAAACGCACGCAAAGCATGACGGCTGCTGCTGTAAGACCAGTCACAAACCCGATCCAGACGCCCGGCCCGCGCCATTCCAGAGGGAAAGCAAAGACCCAGGCAAATACGAAACCGATGGGCCAATAGGCGATCAGCGCGAGCACCATCGGCACCTGCGTATCCTTCAAGCCGCGCAGAAGCCCCGCAGCAACTGCCTGCAGCCCATCGAACAACTGAAATGCGCCTGCCAGCATGATGAGCGGCACCGCAAGCTCCAACACGCGCTGGGCATCCGGCAGGCTCGTATCCAGGAACAGCCGGCCAAGGGAAGCCGGAGCCACCGCAAACAGCGTACTTCCAACGATAGAAAAGCCCAGGCCCACCACCAGCACAGCCACCGCCGCGCGCTTGACGCCAAGATGGTCTCCGCGACCATAGGCAAGACCCACACGCACAGTGGCAACTTGCGCCAGTCCAAGCGGCACCATGAAGGCGATTGACGCCAGTTGCAGGGCAATGCCGTGCGCCGCCAGTTCCAGCTTTCCAAGCATACCCATCAGCAGCGATGCAGCCGTGAAGAGGCCCGCCTCAGCAAGAATGGTGAAGCCAATGGGCAAACCCACCGCAAAGATCTCCCGAAAGGCACTCCAGTCCGGACGCCAGAAGCGCACGAAAATCTCGTAGGCGCGCATTTCCTCGCGGCTCTGGATATAGGCCACCAGCAACGCAAACCCCAAAAGGTTGGCGCTCAGCGAGGCAATCGCGGCACCATTGAGCCCGAGCTTCGGCATGCCGAGATTGCCGAAGATGAGGCCGTAATCGACTACCGCATTGAAGGCGAACATGCCAAGCGTGACGTAAAGCACGATACCCGCGCGCTGCAAGGCACTGGCAAAGGAGCGCAGCACCATCACCAGCAGCGCCGGAAACATGCCCCACTGGAGAATGCGAAGATAGGATTGCGCCAATTCAGCAACGTCAGGCGCCTGCCCCAGAGTCAGCAGAATCGCCTTGGAGAAGAACAGGATCGGCGCCGTGACGATGCCATAGGCTATCACCACCCACATTCCCATTCGCACCGAACGGCGCGCCTGCTTCTGGTCCCCTCGCCCGACAGCCTGCGCTACAAGCGGAATCACAGCATTGGAAAAACCGCTGCCGAAAATAAAGACAACGAAGAACATCTGGCTGGCAAGCACCACGGCCGCCAGTTCGGTCGTCCCCAGCCAGCCGACCATCACCACATCCGTCGTATTGATCGCCATCTGCGCCAATTGCGCTCCGACAAACGGAACGCCAAGCCCGATTGTCGACTTCACATGGGAGCCCCACGAGTTATCAGACATCGATGAGGACTGCGCTGACGCAAGAACGGTGGACATGACCATGCTCCGGAAACGAAAAAAGGCCGCTGCACGGAAAATGGGCAGTCGGCCATGGACGGACTTAGATCACACCCTCCAGAGTAGCAACCCTTTTGCCTAATAAAGCAGAAGAATTGAATGGAGCCATCAACTGGAGTGATGGGTTGCCCGGATCGGATCGACAGCCGCAACAGCTCGAATTTTCCGATTCTGTTGTAGGTAGAAAGCCAGCAAGGGAACAGCGACCACGAAGATCAGCAAGGCCAATTGCGTGGACGAACTATCCCGGACGACGACAGCATGCATCATTCGATGAGGAACGAGCGTGAACCCGCCGGCCACGACGATGCCCCAGAAATAAAGCTGACGAACGGTAGCGGTATGCGCGCGGATGTTTCCCGCACGCGCAGTCCGGTAAACGCGCCAGCTGCTGACAATCACCATGACCGATAACAGGTGGATTGGAGAAAAGCCCCAGATCATATCAAGGCTATGGATAAAGAAACTGGAGCCCGCCGTAGCGAGCATCAGAAACAGCCAGATCTTGCCGAACAGCCTGTGAAGCGAAGTTCCTCGTCCCTTCCAGATGAGAAGGAAAGCACCAAGCACCGCGGCGGGCAAAACAGCGGCAACGTGGATTTGGACGGCGAGAGGCGCTTCAAGAAGAGGGGCAAGCATCATGACGGCGGGTTCTCCGGTTGAATTCGTCCCCGAGATTGGCGAAAACCTGGGTGCAGCCAACCGGATTGGCGTCAATGTGAGGGTAAAGTTCGTGAGAAGCGTCTATTTGCAATTCACGCTTCGCGAATTGCAGAGGTTTTTCGGCTCGTCGCGATTCTGGGCGACGATCGTGATTGTCAGTATCGTGTTCACGGTTGTCGGGCCGTTCGGCACCGGCGCATCGATGCCCTTCCTTCGCCGCCTCGCCTTCTGGCTTTTCCTGCAGGTAATAGCTTTTTCCATCGCAAGCTTCGTCATCGTACTGGCACTCGCGGTCTTGAGTCGTGGCGGCAGACATCGACTCCCCATCATGATGATCGGCGCGATCATCGCAGCCTTGCCCATTGGCCTTGCGGTGGAAGTTTTGCAGGCGGGGTTTACGGGGCAGTCCATGTCTGTCGGGAGCACGATCGAACAGATCAAGATTTCGCTCCTGCTCAGCCCCCTGCTCTGCGCCCTGACCAATCTGACGATGAGCCCGCCTGCATCTGAGAGGCAAGCGGATGAGCCGATGGATTGGCGGCACGAGAGCAAACCGCCCGCTGTCTCTCAGCCGGAGCCGTCGTCGCAATCCAGTGCAGAGGATCTTGCCGATCCGCCAATCCTGTCGCGGCTGAAACCCCAACACCGTGGCAGGTTGCTGAGGCTCGCTGTGCAGGACCACTACACTGAGGTGGTAACATCACGCGGCAAGGAACTGGTCCTGCTTCGCTTCAGCGACGCGCTGAACGAAACCGCGCCGGCTGCGGGCCAGCGCATTCACCGCTCGCATTGGGTGGCAGACGACCATATCGCCCACCTGAAACGCGCAAACGGAAGACTTGTGGCTGTGACGAAGGCTGGCGAAGAACTCCCCGTCAGTAGACCCAATGAGGCAAAGATCCGTCTCAAGTTTTCTGACAGGCAACCGTCATAGCTGCTGGTAGCTCGGCGTGAACGTATCGCAGGCCTGCATGTTGCCGCTCGTAAAGCCCTTGCGGAACCATTTGACTCGCTGCGCCGAAGTTCCGTGGTTGAAGCTGTCCGGAACAACATAACCCTGCGAGCGGCGCTGCAAGGTGTCGTCCCCGATCTTCTGCGCGGCGTTGAGCGCCTCCTCAAGATCGCCCGTTTCCAGAATACCCTTCTGGTCGGTGTACTTGCCCCAGACGCCCGCAAAGCAATCAGCCTGAAGTTCCACGCGCACAGACATGCGGTTGGCATCCGCCTCGCTCATGGACTTGCGCATCTGGTTGAATTTGGGGAGGACACCGATCAGGTTCTGGACGTGATGACCCACTTCATGAGCAATGACATAGGCTTCGGCAAAATCGCCCGATGCGCCAAATTGGCCCGATAGCTGCTGGAAAAACGCTGTGTCGAGATAAACCTTTCGGTCGCCGGGGCAATAGAACGGGCCACTGGCCGAGGATGCAAGCCCGCAAGCCGAATCTACCCGCCCCGAAAACAGGACTAGCTTTGGCTCCTCATACTGGCCACCACGCTGCTGGAAAATCTGCGTCCAGGTATCTTCGGTTTCCGCCAGAACAGTCGAAACGAACGCTTTCATTTCATCGTTCTGCGGGGCGCGCTGAACCTGCTGCTGACCGGATGAACCACCGCCAAGATCGATATCGCCGCCAGATAGAAGCGTGAGCGGATTGATGCCGAGAATGAAGCAGACGATCACGATGAAGATCAGCCCGCCGATCCCGATGCCACCGCCGCGACCGCCGCCACCGATTGGAATCCGAAAGCCCGGACCGGAACGGAAACCGCCGCCGCCATCCGCACGGCGATCTTCGATATTGTCCGATTGCCGTCTGCCACGCCATTCCATCGCTGCACCCTCTGCCGTTGCTGCATTCCGCGTGCACGATAATGGCGAATCTCAACCATCGTTCCATGACACGAGAGCGGGAACGCCCCGCCCCGCTCTGTTTCAGCATTTAACGTCTATTGCGACGAGTAGCAAAACCTCATGCTCTGGACGAGCTTGGTGCACTGAGAATAGCGACACTCTTGTAAATCAGCTCTTGATGAGCGCAGGCCACCTGATAGCTGGCATGCTCTGGCCCTGAAGACGCGGCATCCGCTTCAACATCAGATGCGCCAACACCATGACCCCCGCGGCAACGTAGCCATCCAGCGCGTAGTGCCAACCGAGGTAGACAGAACTTGCCATTGTGAGAAGGCAGGCAGCGAATGCTACCGCCCCCCACCGTCTGGAATGCTCCCAGACGAAGAGTGCATTCATGACGATGAGTCCCACATGGATGCTTGGGAAGGCGGATATTCCGCTACCGAAACCGCTCAATCCCTTCTCATGCAGAAACCAGAGGTAAGACTGGAATATCGAGGCTGAAAACGGGGATTGATCCTGTGACAGTGCGAGAAGCAGCGGGCGGAACCGTTCAACATCCTGAGTCACGGCGCCATAAAAGGCAGGTCCAGCAGACATCAAGCTTCCTGCAACAATGTTTCCAAGAAAGATCCAGCAAAAGAGAAAGGACGCGATGTAGCGCCCGCGCAGATGATCCGCCTTCGGGGAGGTCACCACGAAGAACAGCCCACCGAAGCACAGCAGGTACCACAGGACGCTGTACCCATGCCCGATGACGGGTAACGCCTCGGATGCAAATGGCAGCGACCAGAGTAGTCTCCACGGATCCGTTCCACCATGAAGCCAGCGATCCAGATCTGCCAGAAGTGGATCATGCGGGAAGCCACCGTTCAAGGCAGGTAAAAGCGTCTTGAACCAGGTGAATGCGCCGAGAAAGATTGAGATCGAGATGAGCAGAATCAGACCTGCCAGGAAGCGGGCGATACGGTCATGCGAAAGCATCCGCATGTAGGCCAGTTTGCGTCGGCGACCCGCCCGCATAATGACCGGAATCAGTTCTGTTGCTAACAGGACACTGGACATGAAAAGGAGGAATATCTGGGGAGCTCGCTCAAGATATTGAAGCAGCGACAGAATATTACCGTGCTCCAGAATAACCGTGCCTGTGAGGGCAAGAAGACAATAGCACAGGATGGCGGCATGAAGGGGCGCATCACGGAGAAGGCAGTCTGCCAATGAACGAAGGACGCCCTGGCCAAACTCCTTAGATGAGAAAATTAGTGTATTCATGGTTGAAAAGGCCTCCGAATTTGGCCCACCATGACAACCCATAATTTAAAATTTCTTGCTGACTGAGAATTTTACCCAACTTCACACAACTTAGCCGGAAGTTTTGCAACCGTCCTCATCAGTGGATGCTGGAGACCGGCAACGGACCCTTAAAGATAGATCGAGTGTGGGCGCGCGTGAGTTGGCTGCCACAGATCATGCTGACGACAGCTATCACGAGCCCGGCCACGCCAACGCCCGCAATCACATCGACGAGATAGTGATTGGCATGGGAAACCGCGGATATCGCCATCATGCTGTTCCAGACAGCGAAAGGATACCGCAGCCACTTAACATCCCACATGGCCCAGGCACAGAGCGCTGCAACCGCGGCATGCACGGAAGGAAATGTCAGGATACCGGCCAGCCGATTGATCGAAAACACGAAATCGGGATCACTTCTCACCGCATTGAACTGCTGGAGGAAGTAAAAACCGAATTCGGCATTGATGTGGGAAAGCTGCTCCTGTGATACGCCATAGACCACGTAGGTGCCGAGAGCCGGATACCAGATGGAGATCAAGCTCGCCACGAAGCAGATCAGGCCATAGCTGGCAACCATTGCATAGGCGCGCGGACCTCTTCCAAACATCACCAGCAGCAGCGGAATACCCAACAACTGAAAGCTGAAGCTGAAATAGGCTGCGGCAAGGCTCATCGCCAACAGCCTGCGTTCATCGATGAACCGGATGAAGGCATGCCAGTCGAAATGCAGCGCCGCATCCATTCGCACAAGGGCTTCGTCCGCCAAGGGCATATTGACCTTTATGGCGAGATAGGTCGCGATAGCCGCCGGAACCGTCAGGATGAAGCCATATGCAACACATTCCAGCGCCATCCGCAGCGGGGGCATGTTCCGCAGGCTGGCATAGAGGATGCCGGAGCCAAAGACGACGATGATCAGGCCATAAAGATTTAGCAGTGGTTCAAAATCGATCTTCATCGACAGGAGCCGGGCGAGGCCGAACACCAGCACATGAGAAACGAGAACGAGCGAAATGAGCAGAAAACGCGGCTTGTTCACTCTCGTGGCGCCTCGGCATTTGTTATCTTCGTTTGCCCAGATAAGCCCACGCCAGTAAATAAACGGACAATATGGTGGAGAACCTGCTCCTTGCCAGTAGAGACAACTGCGGAAACTAAATTTTGGGGGTTCCTTCCGCGCGAACATTTCCCTATAAGCCGCTTCTAGCCTGAAAAGACCCATCCATTGCGCCCGGCCGGTGAAGCCTCACCCTGGCCGGTTTTTCGCGCAACATGTTTATGGAATTGAGCCCATGCCGAAGCGCCAAGATATTAAGTCAATCCTCATCATCGGAGCAGGACCGATTGTCATCGGTCAGGCCTGCGAGTTCGACTATTCAGGCACTCAGGCCTGCAAGGCGCTGAAGGAAGAAGGCTACCGGGTCATTCTGGTCAACTCCAACCCGGCAACGATCATGACCGATCCGGGCTTGGCGGACGCGACTTATGTCGAGCCCATCACGCCGGAAGTTGTAGCCAAGATCATCGCCAAGGAACGTCCGGATGCGCTGCTGCCGACAATGGGCGGACAAACCGCGCTCAACACCGCACTTTCCCTGAAGCGAATGGGTGTTCTGGATCGCTATAATGTCGAAATGATCGGCGCGAAGCCGGAGGCCATCGACAAGGCCGAAGACCGCGCTCTCTTCCGTGAGGCGATGGCGAAGATCGGGCTGGAAACGCCCCGCTCCATGCTGGCGAACGCGACAGAAATCAAGGATGCCGACCGCAAGAAGCACGAGGCAGAGCGTACCAAGCTGCGCGAAACACTGTCCGGTGATGCGCTGGACAAGGCGCTGGACGAACTGGAAAACAAGTGGAACCTTGGCGAGACGGACCGCAAGCAGCGCTACATGAGCCATGCCATGGCTATCGCCGCCCAGGCGCTGGATGTCGTGGGCCTGCCTGCCATCATCCGTCCCTCCTTCACCATGGGCGGCACCGGCGGTGGCATTGCCTACAATCGCTCTGAATTCTTCGAGATCATCAATTCCGGTCTGGACGCCTCTCCGACCACGGAAGTGCTGATCGAGGAATCGGTTCTCGGCTGGAAGGAATATGAGATGGAAGTCATCCGCGACCGAGCGGATAACTGCATCATCATCTGCTCCATCGAAAACATTGATCCGATGGGCGTTCACACGGGTGACTCTATCACTGTCGCACCGGCGCTGACCCTGACGGACAAGGAATACCAGATCATGCGTAACGCATCGATCGCGGTACTGCGCGAAATCGGCGTGGAAACCGGCGGCTCGAACGTTCAGTTCGCCGTGAACCCCAAGGATGGCCGCCTGGTCGTCATCGAAATGAACCCGCGCGTGTCTCGCTCCTCCGCGCTCGCTTCCAAGGCAACCGGCTTCCCGATTGCCAAGGTCGCGGCCAAGCTCGCCATCGGCTACACGCTGGATGAGCTGGAGAACGATATCACCGGTGGCGCCACACCCGCCTCCTTCGAACCATCCATCGACTACGTCGTCACCAAGATCCCGCGCTTTGCCTTCGAGAAGTTCCCGGGTGCAGAACCGACGCTCACCACCGCCATGAAGTCGGTCGGTGAAGTCATGGCCATTGGCCGCACCTTTGCCGAATCTCTGCAGAAGGCCCTGCGCGGCCTTGAAACCGGCCTGACGGGCCTCGACGAAATTGAAATTCCGGGCCTGGGCCAGGGTGATGACAAGAACGCCATCCGCGCCGCCATCGGTACGCCCACGCCGGACCGCCTGCGCATGGTGGTTCAGGCGCTTCGTCTCGGCATGTCTGAAGCGGAAGTTCACGAAGGCTGCAAGATCGACCCGTGGTTCATCGCCCAGTTCAAGGCTATTGTGGACATGGAAGCGCGCGTGCGTGAACACGGCCTGCCGCAGGACGCTGACAACCTGCGCATGCTGAAGGCCATGGGCTTCTCCGATGCCCGCCTCGCCTCGCTCACATCGACCAAGCCGAAGGATGTCGCTGTCCTGCGCAATAGCCTGAACGTACGTCCGGTCTTCAAGCGCATCGATACCTGCGCTGCCGAATTCGCTTCGCCGACCGCCTACATGTATTCGACCTACGAGACACCGTTCGTCGGCGTCGCCCGCTCGGAAGCTGAAATATCCGACGCCAAGAAGGTCGTGATCCTCGGCGGCGGTCCAAACCGTATCGGCCAGGGCATCGAGTTCGATTACTGCTGCTGCCATGCGGCCTTCGCGCTGAAGGATGCAGGCTTTGAAGCCATCATGATCAACTGCAACCCGGAAACCGTTTCCACTGACTACGATACCTCCGATCGCCTTTACTTCGAGCCGCTGACAGCCGAAGACGTGATCGAGATTCTTCGTGCAGAGCAGGAAAAGGGTGAGGTCGTCGGCGTCATCGTGCAGTTTGGTGGCCAGACACCGCTGAAGCTGGCCGAAGCTCTTGAAAAGAACGGCATCCCGATCCTGGGTACAGCGCCGGACATGATCGACCTTGCGGAAGATCGCGACCGCTTCCAGAAGCTCCTGATGAAGCTGGATCTCGCCCAGCCGAACAACGGCATTGCCTATTCGGTTGAACAGGCGCGTCTCGTCGCGTCCGAAATCGGCTTCCCGCTGGTCGTTCGTCCGTCCTACGTTCTGGGTGGCCGCGCCATGCAGATCATCCACAACGAGACCATGCTCCAGGCCTATCTTCTGGACACGGTGCCGGAACTGGTGCCGGAAGACATCAAGCAGCGCTATCCGAACGACAAGACGGGCCAGATCAACACGCTTCTCGGCAAGAACCCGCTGCTGTTCGACAGCTATCTGACCAACGCCATCGAAGTCGACGTGGATGCGCTGTGCGACGGTGAAAACGTATTCGTCTCCGGCATCATGGAGCATATCGAGGAAGCCGGTATTCACTCCGGCGACAGCGCCTGCTCGCTGCCATCGCGCTCCTTCTCGCCGGAACTGCTGGACGAACTGGAGCGTCAGACGACCGCTCTTGCAAAGGCGCTGAATGTCGGCGGTCTGATGAACGTTCAGTACGCGATCAAGGACGGCACGATCTACGTTCTGGAAGTCAACCCACGCGCCTCGCGTACCGTGCCCTTCGTCGCCAAGACCATCGGCGCGCCGATCGCCAAGATCGCCGCCCGCATCATGGCCGGTGAAAAGCTGGATGCGGCCATTGGCGCCTACGGTTCAAAGCCGGATCCGCGCAACCTGAAGCACATTGCCGTCAAGGAAGCCGTGTTTCCGTTTGCCCGCTTCCCGGGTGTCGATACGCTGCTCGGTCCGGAAATGCGTTCGACCGGCGAAGTCATCGGCCTCGACCGCAGCTTCCCGCTCGCTTTCGCCAAGAGCCAGCTGGGTGCTGGCGTGGAACTCCCGCGTGAAGGCTCCGTCTTCGTCTCGGTCCGCGATGACGACAAGACACGCGTCCTGCCTGCCATCAAACTGCTGGTCGAAATCGGCTTCAAGGTTCTGGCAACCGGCGGCACGCAGCGCTTCCTCGCTGAGAACGGCATTGAAGCCGTGAAGGTGAACAAGGTCCTGGAAGGTCGTCCGCATATCGAGGATGCGATCCGCAACCGTCAGGTCCAACTGGTCATCAATACGACCGATAGCAACAAGGCGATTTCCGACTCCAAGTCACTTCGTCGTGCAGCCCTGATGCAGAAGGTGCCCTATTACACCACCATGGCTGGCGCCATGGCCGCCGCGGAAGCAATCGAGGCCCTGAAGAAGGGCCAGCTGGAAGTCGCGCCGCTTCAGAGCTACTTCTGAAATTGAAAATCAGGAGCCCGGAGAGCGCAGTCATCGCCTCTCCGGGCTCCTTCCTCTTGCGCTAAACCGAACCCGGCAAGCAGTCATGTGCCTGAAGCTCAGGAGGTTCTTGCATCCGCGTACTGAGCGGTCTGTTTGATATCCCATTCGGATTGGAATGCTGGCCGCGGCTTGTCCTGCAGGTATAGCTCGCCATTGATCAGCTTGCGTGTTGGCAAAGCACGCCGATCAATCGCCCCCTCGAGTGTCATTGCCTGATCTCGCGCGAAAACACGATCGCCGAAATGCCAGGAATGCGTCCAGCTTGATCCGTCGCTGACAGCAGGCGGCTTGAGCCCGCTGAAATAGTCGGAACAATTGACATTCACACCCTTGGAAGACGCGCCGTCAGGTAAACCGACGCGGCCAGTGCGTGGCGCCGTGCCAAGCCGCTTGGCATTGGAAACCGCCAAAGCCGCATCGTATGGCGAGGAGTAATTTGTCAGCCTCATGATGCGCCGGAACATCGGATTACTCCAGTCGCTGGTCTCGGTCAGACTTCCCGCAGAAACGTCCGCGCCGATGAAGGCGACCTGGCCGACACGCCAATCGCGTTTGAAGAGTTCGCCCTTTTTTTCCGCCTGCACGAAGGCTTCCATGGTGACATAGGCGCCAGCAGAATGCGCCAGAACATGAATGTTCGTTTTGCATCCGGCCTTCTGGCCCTCGGACAATAATGTGATGCCCTTCGTTACGAGCGAAAGGGCAACCTCGGCACCATCGGCACGGTCCTCCAGATAGTTGAGAACCTGATTGGCGCTTGGCCAGTCGAAGGAGATGATTTCCCCGCGCCAACCTTCCGCCCGAAGATTGTTTCGCAGACGTCGCATGCGGGTGAGGACTGCCTCGATCGTATTGTTATAGCCGTGGACAAAGATCAGGACATCGCCTTTCGGACTGATCGAGAGCGGGTTCTGATCACCATCTGCGAGACCCTGAACTTCTCGCATCCACTCTCCCGGCGATCCGATTACATCCTTCGGTCCGTACCCGAATTGATCGGCGGCAACCTTCAAGTACCGTACAGGTCCCGGATCGCTGCCAAATGAGCCCGCAGTCAACTTTCGGGCAGTCATCACATAATCATAATGCATTTTAGCCCCCTCAAACATAAGTTGAATTAACAAACTTATAATTGCATAAGGGCAAAGACTTGCAAGACCGGGCGCAAGTAAACGATTGCAGCATCCGAAAGCAGCCTCAACCTGGCCCAGGACTTCTATTGACGCTCCATCAGCCGCCGGACCGACGCCATGTCCGACTTGAACTTTTCCAGTTCCGCCGCCTTTCTGGCCTCATCTGGAATGCGCAGCAGATAGGATGGATGGACAGTCACAAACAGCGTGCAGCCGCTGCTCATGGCAATGGGGATGCCGCGCACATCCTGAAGCTTTTCCTTGTGATCGGTCAGAGCGTAATAGGCCGTTGCCCCCATGGCCACCACCAGAGACGGTTTGATCAGTTCCACTTCTTTCGTCAGCCACCACCGGCAGGCCTGTATCTCCCCCTGGTTCGGCTTCTGGTGAATACGGCGCTTGCCCCGCGGTTCGTATTTGAAATGCTTCACCGCGTTGGTGACGTAAAATTCCTTCCGGTCCAGCCCGACCTCATTCACCACCGTATCGAAAACCTTGCCAGCAGGACCAACAAAGGGACGGCCAGCCAGATCCTCCTGATCCCCCGGCTGTTCACCGACGAACATAACCCTGGCCGATTGTGAACCTTCGCCGAACACGGTTTGGGTTGCCCGGCAATGCAGTTCGCATCGGGTACAGTGACGGGCATCCTGACGCAGAGCCTCCAGTGTCCCCTCTGGAAATGATGGCTCCTCCATCCCACCGGCCGCCATCCGGTCCTGAAGCCGCTGGTGAAACGCTGGCGGTTGGGAGGCGGCACGCTCGGCCATCTCGCGCACCTTGGCTTCGGCATTGGCAATGAGGTCGGGAATAAGGTCCGCCTCCGGCAGGTTCTTCCAGTATTTCTTCGGCATTTCTGCCGTCATTGCCTTCACCTTCAACCGCGCGGGATTGAAGATATTGGCATAATAGATCCGCCAGAGTTCATCCGCGTCGTCGCGGATTTCCGGCTTCTCGGCGGGTTCGTCGGAGACGGTCAGTTCCTCGCCATCCCAGGCAGCCGACCCCTTGGGCGTCGCGATGACCCAATCCATATCGAAGAAGCGACGCTTGAAGAACGGCGCCATCCGCGCCACGATGTGATGATCAGGCTCGAACCAGGCAAAGAAGGCCCGCCGCCGCTCCATCGGATCGCGAGACGGAACCTCCTTGAAGCGCACGAAGGCCTTCATCTTGTGGCTGTCGCGGCGAACGGATTTTTCCAGCTTGCGCGCAGCAATGACATCCGGGTCTGAAACGATACCGATCAGGTGACGCTCGGATCGAATGCGCCAGAGCAACCGATATAGCAAGGCAAAACGGTCCGGATCCGAATGACAGATGACCGTCTGCGCCAGATCGAGAAACGCCGGTGGTACGCTGGGCGAAGCCGCTGTTGGCGACGGAACCGGCAATTCGCTCTCGCCGAAACCCAGACCGCTCTCGACCGATGAGCCGCTTTCCCACACCACCTCGGCGGGGCTCACATTACACATCAGGAGAACACGCGCCGCATCGCGCCATTCCATAAAGTCGCCGCATCCATTGAGACGGATCTTCAGCATCAGAACAGCGTCAATTGCTCAGGCTGCGGCGAGAACATCTGTCGCAAATCACTGCGATCAATCATCCGGTGCGGCGTCCAGCCATCCGCCACGATGAAGGGCTGCACCTTGCGCAAGGATACGCCGAGACGACCGAGATCTTCGATCCGGAGTCGACGGAAACGCCGCGACGAGAGGATGGATCTGACCGTCTTGGTACCAAAGCCCGGCACCCTAAGAAGCATCTCCTTCGCCGCCTTGTTGACATCGACCGGAAAGCGATCCCGATGCGCAAGCGCCCAGGCCAGCTTCGGATCCAGTTCCAGATCGAGGTTTCCGTCTACGGTTGCAGATGTGATTTCACCGATGTCAAAGCCGTAGAAACGATAGAGCCAGTCCGCTTGGTAAAGACGATGCTCTCGCACGAGCGGCGGCTTGATGAGCGGCAACTTGGAGGATGCATCCGGTATCGGACTAAACGCCGAATAATAGACCCGTTTCAGGCCGTAACTTCCGTACAGCCGTGCGCTCGTGCCGAGAATGGTCGCATCATTGGCACCATCCGCGCCAACAATCATCTGCGTGCTCTGCCCGGCCGGAACGAACTTCTTCCGGCGCTTGGTCTTCAGTGTCGGCTCGGATGCATCCTCGATCTTCAAGCGAAGATCACCCATGGCGCGACGGATACCCTCAGGCTTCTTTTCCGGTGCGAACTGACTGATGCCTTTGTCCGTGGGCAATTCGATATTGATCGACAAACGGTCGGCATAAAGCCCAGCCTCCTCGATCAACGCCGCAGACGCTTCCGGGATTGTCTTCAGGTGAATATAGCCGCGAAAATTATGAACCGTGCGCAAATCCCGCGCAATCTTGACCATTTCCTCCATCGTATGGTCAGACGAGCGGATAATGCCGGAAGAAAGAAACAAGCCCTCGATATAATTCCGGCGATAGAACTCCATGGTCAGCCAGACCACCTCTTCCGGCGTAAAGCGCGCCCGCTCCACATTCGAGGACGACCGGTTGATACAATAGGCGCAATCGTAAATGCAGAAGTTCGTCAGCAGTATTTTGAGAAGCGAGATACAGCGGCCATCGGGCGCATAGGCGTGGCAGATGCCGGACCCTTCTGTCGACCCCAATCCTCCAGACGAGGTTGAATCACGCCGCGTCGTGCCGCTGGATGCGCAGGACGCGTCATACTTTGCTGCATCGGAGAGGATGGCCAGACGTTCTTTCAGCGACTTCTTCATCACTGATGTTCACTAAACGTTCCGCATCCATCTGTCAATGCTGCCGGCAGGAAACCACCCAGGCTCGTCGTGCTTGACCGTGTGTGCCCGCTTACCGGACGAGTCGCACACCTCCCATAACTTGGGAGTAGATTTTGTCTAGCGCGCCGCCAATTGCTGTTCCATCATCGGCCATGAAATGATTTTCCGGCTTTGATGCGCACGCTTCCAGAGCAGACGGAATTCGCTTGAATGCATTCTGTACACCTACATCTGTCGAGGGTGGATAGTAGGTTTGAACCGTGAATACCTCGACCCCAACACCGCGAAGAGCAGTGCACTCATCGGCATAGAATGGTCCGAACGTTCGGGCAGGTGTTGTACTGTCAAGTCCATCGGTCATAAAGACGAAATAGGTTTTGCGTTTTGCGGACGATGAGCCGTCGCCGATGTTGCGAATCTTTGGGCGTACCAGCGTCAACCCGTCTTCCAGAAAAGACCAACCATCATCCGTCGCCTTTCCCGGTCCAATGATGACACCTGGTGGATAAGTGGGCTCCACTTCCAGCGCAGCGCCCACCGTGGCGAGTTGGTCCGCATTGCTGGAATTCTCCAGCAGGGCGTTGAATGTGGTTCCGACTGTATAGACGCTGTAGGTTTGCAGTCCGGTTTGGCCAGAGGCTTTTGCTCGGGCGGCAAAGGCAGCCATTGCGCTGCGGATGAAATCCATTTTCAGCTTGATGCCCAGTTCCTTCGCGACTTGAACCCCATCCTTGTAACCCGCCTTTCGCGCCAGACTGTCATGGCAAGCAAACTGGCAGCCATCAGAAACAATCTTCCACCTTTTCAGATCGGCGTCAGTACCGGGAACGGACATGGAGTTCGAGACATCCACCAGAAATACAATCTGGGAATAAGCAGTCGACCCGACAGAAGCTTCCGCCGCAAACGAAATCTCTTTCGTCGGCATGTTCCACAGGGCACCAAAGTATAAAGGAACGTTTATCCTGCCTGTAACCCTGACGGTACGATTGGTGGCAGTCGGAGCGGTGACCGCAAGATTGCTGACCTTATATCCGGCCCCCAGATTTCCAGCGACATGGGAATTGGCCAGAGAAAGCAGCGCCTGTTCGCCAGACAAACCTTTATTGTAGGCCTGCGAAGCAGCAAGAGCAGCCGCATCCGCACTTTCCTGAGCCCGCTTCAGCTCAAGCGTCATCATGCTATAGTCAACGGCAAATCCAGCACTCAAAAGGATTATAGGAATCAATAAAGCGGTCATGATGGCGAAATTTCCGCCTTCGCAGAACAATATATTCTTCAACATCATCAATCACCTTTTGAAATAAGAGTGATGATGTATTTTGAATATTAATCTGGAGTAAAAACATAATTTTTGCTGATGTTGTTATATCCAGATCACGACGTTGTTATATTTTACTATAATTATATATTTATAAGCATAGCAGAAAGGGCAGTCTGCCTCTGCAACACAGATGCGGCCACGAGCGGCTTCTCCGAAGTTCTCCCCTGTTCGACCGCAGAAAAAGCCCTATCTCGAATTTGCTGGCTTTCCGCTTTGCGATTCTGCTATGTTCAAAGGCAGAAGAGTTTTCACATGGTTCCGGGGTCCCCTCCGGGACCTGTTTCTTTTTGTGTCTGCCAGTTGTGGGCATAAGACTGAGGAAATGAGAAATGGTTGAAAAGGTACCGATGACGCCGTCTGGCTTCACCAAGCTGCAGGAAGAGCTGCGCTGGCGCCAGCAGGAGGAGCGTCCCCGCATTATCGAAGCCATTGCGGAGGCACGCGCCCACGGCGATCTTTCGGAAAACGCTGAATATCATGCCGCCAAGGAAGCGCAGAGCCACAACGAGGGCCGCATTACGGAACTCGAAGACCTGACGGCGCGCGCGGAAGTCATTGACCTGACGAAAATGTCGGGTTCGAAAATCAAGTTCGGCGCCAAGGTCAAACTCGTTGATGAAGACTCTGACGAAGAGAAGACCTACCAGATCGTTGGCGATCAGGAAGCTGACGTCAAGGAAGGTCGCATCTCCATTTCTTCGCCTATCGCCCGCGCCCTGATCGGCAAGGAAGTGGGTGATTCGATTGAGGTCAACGCGCCGGGTGGCTCGAAGGCTTACGAGATCCTGTCCGTTTCCTGGGGCTGATAGAAGGCGCAAAGCACTCGTGCCCTCATCTCTTTCTCAGGTCGAGATCATTGCCCCGCACTTCAAGCGAAGATTGTCGGGCGTAACCTCGACCGTCATCCAGCTTGTCCCGGTCCAGAATGCACTCGGCCAGAAGGTCATCACCTTCGGGCCGGGACTTCCTTCGTCACTGCCTTCCATGAAGGCATGGCAAGTGCCTCAGCTTTGGAAGCCGCCTTCGGGCCAGACCTGCCGCGTTTGGCACGCGCGCCGGAACATCGAAATGCTGCCCGGCATCATCCTGCGGGATATATTTCGAATGCCGCTCAGACTTCTGTTCACTTCGGCCTCGCAACGGCATCATAGCGGCTGGACAAAGTGGTTGATCTCGCGCATGGATGGCGTCATTGCCGTCTGCCAGAAAACAGCCTCATACCTTGAGCGCGAGAGCACGGTGATCCTTCACGGCATTGATCTCGAGCGGTTTTCTCCGGCTGCGGACAAGGCTACTGCCAAGTCTGCTGTCGGCCTTGATCCCGGTTTTCGCTACATCGGCTGCTTCGGTCGCGTCCGACATCAGAAGGGGACCGATCTCTTCGTCGATGCCTTGGCTCGCCTTCTGCCGTCTCACCCGGGCTGGAAAGGCGTGATTGCCGGTCGCGCCACTGCCAAGCACATGGCTTTCGAGGAAGAACTGAAGCAAAAGGTCAATGCTGCCGGGCTTTCAGACCGTATCCTGTTCGTCGGGGAACACACGAATATTCCCGACTGGTATCGCGCTCTGGACCTGTTCGTTGCACCGCAACGCTGGGAAGGCTTCGGCCTGACCCCGCTGGAAGCCATGGCAAGCGCTGTGCCCGTGATTGCATCCGATGTCGGCGCATTTCCGGAACTTGTCGTAGAGGGCCAGACCGGCCATATCGTCGGCCGCGGCTCCGTCGAAAATTTCGTGACGGCTCTTTGTCCTTACCTCGAAGACGATGAACGGCTGGCGCGGGCAAGCCACAATGCCCTTGCCCATGCGCGCAAGAATTTCTCCGTGGAAGGAGAAGCGCGGGCAATCGGCGAAGTCTATGCCCGCCTCTTGGCGCGCGGTTGACCCTTATGCAGGTCTTCGTCATCAATCTGGATCGCGCCACAGACCGCATGCAGCGCATGCGGACGCTGCTGGACGGCCTTGGTCTCGCCTGGGCCCGAATTCCCGCCGTGGACGGCAAGGCGCTGGAACCCGAAGCCTTGCGCACCTGGTCGGCAGCACGAGACGACGGAAGCCTGATCCTGACACCCGGCGAAGTGGGCATTCTGCTAAGCCAGAGACAGGCCTGGCAAAATACGGTTGAGCAAGACAAGCCGTGTGTCGTGCTGGAAGATGATGTCCATATCGCCGACAGCGCGCGTCACTGGCTGGCGCATACGGATTGGCTGCCGGCGGATGCGGATATCGTCAAATTCGAAACCACCTTGCGCCCTGTCTCGGTTGATCGGCAGGCCATCAACGTGGGTTCCGGGCTACGGCTGGCGCGATTGAGATCAGGCCATCTGGGTCTGGCGGGTTACATCATCACGCCAAAAGCCGCACTGCGACTGCTGAAAGCCATCGGACAAAGCGCGCATGCGGTTGATCATCTGGTCTTCGATCCGGTTTCGCCGCTGTTTGACGAACTGGTGATCTATCAGACGCTTCCTGCCCTCTGCATCCAGGATCAGTTCCTGCCGAGCCATCAGGTGGGCCTTGGCGGAGAAATCGAGCGGGCCTGGGCAGTGGAGAAAAAGAAGCAGAAGCGAACGCTTCTTCAGAAACTCGGCCGCGAAGTTCAACGCCTCGCATCGCAGGCTGCGTTTGCGTGGCGCGGCAATCGGCTCAACCCGTCGAGCCGACTACGTAATCTCCGGGTTCCGTTCGAAGAGAAATAAGCAAGCCGCGTGGCTGGCTGTACCCGTCGCACGCGAGCCCTGAGATCAGATCTCGACCAGCCCCAGTTTCTTGACCTGCCGGATCGTCAGCATCGTGCGGACTGTGTCCACATGCTCGTTGGCGGCCAGAACCTCGATAACGAAATCCTGGAACTTCGTCAGGTTTTCGGCTGTGCAACGCAGCAGAAAATCGCTGTCGCCGGACACCATCCATGCTTCGCGCACGATCGGCCAGCTTTCCGCCAGAGCAGCAAAGGCCTTCAGATTGGCTTCCGATTGATGCTTCAGGCCGATGAGGCAAAAGGCCACCAGATCGTATCCGAGCTTCGGCCCGTTCAAGATGGCGGCATAACCTTCAATGATCCCCATCTCCTCCAGCTTGCGAACGCGTCGCAGGCAAGGAGGCGCAGAAATGCCAACGCGTTCGGCCAGTTCCACATTGGTCATGCGGCCATCACGCTGCAATTCACGCAAGATCTTGATGTCAGTGGTGTCGAGTTCGACTCGCAGCACGCGAAATTCCTCTGATATGTTTTCCAGTGGTATTAGCCATTGCAGCCCCGAACGCAAGAAATTCACGCCAATGTGCACTGAAAGACGCGCCTAATATTGTGCAGAACGCAAAGCTGGCCTGCCTGTAATGCAAGGCTGCCCTTGAACTGGAACATGGTTCAATCATAAATGGGGGCGAGTTAACATAATCGATGGATTGCTTCTGCGCGAACAGCGCTCGTTCCCCTGCAATCCCTGAAGGATAGAAATCATGTCTGCCCGTCATACGCAGGTCCTGATCATCGGCTCCGGCCCCGCAGGATACACTGCCGCCATCTACGCCGCTCGCGCCATGCTGAAGCCCGTTCTCATCGCCGGCATGGAACAGGGTGGCCAGTTGATGATCACCACCGATGTGGAAAATTATCCTGGCTTTGCCGACCCCATCCAGGGTCCATGGCTGATGGAACAGATGCTCAAGCAGGCGCACCATGTCGGCACGGAAATTGTGAACGATCTGGTGACGAAGGTTGAGCTGTCGCAGCGCCCATTCGTTGTCAGCACCGATTCCGGCCAGACCTGGACGGCCGACACGCTGGTGATCGCAACCGGTGCCAAGGCGAAGTGGCTGGGCATCGATAGCGAACAGCATTTCCAGGGCTTTGGCGTCTCGGCCTGCGCAACCTGCGACGGCTTCTTCTATCGCAACCGGGATGTCATCGTGGTCGGAGGCGGAAATTCCGCCGTCGAAGAGGCACTGTACCTGTCCAACATCGCGAAGTCTGTCACCGTCGTTCACCGCCGGGATAGCTTCCGCTCGGAAAAGATCCTGCAGGAGCGCCTGTTCCAGCGTCCCAATGTCAATGTTCTCTGGAATTCGGAGATTGCGGAAATCATTGGCGAGCCTGCCAAGCCGCCGATGCCGCCATCCGTCACCGGTGCCCGGATCCGCGATACCAGAACCGGAGCGATAACCGAGATGCCGATCCATGGTGTTTTCGTCGCCATCGGCCACGCCCCGGCAACGGAACTGTTCAAGGATCAGTTGAAGCTCAAATCCAACGGCTATCTCTGGACAGCGCCGGACTCGACAGCGACCAGCATTCCCGGCGTCTTTGCCGCGGGCGACGTGACTGACGACACCTTCCGCCAAGCCATTACCGCCGCCGGCATGGGCTGCATGGCAGCTCTTGAAGCAGAGCGGTTCCTTGCCGGCATCCAACCTATGGCTCAAGCTGCGGAGTAAATATGGGCGTGCCACTCGACTGGGATAAATTGCGCATCTTCCACGCGGCAGCGGAGGCGGGTTCTTTCACGCATGCGGCGGATAAATTGCACCTATCCCAGTCGGCCATCAGCCGTCAGGTCAGCGCGCTGGAGCAGGATGTCGGCGTCAAGCTCTTCCATCGCCATGCGCGCGGCCTGATCCTGACCGAACAGGGTGAATTGCTGTACCGGACAGCACACGATGTCTTGCTCAAGCTGGAATCCGTCAAGGTTCAGCTGACCGAGACAACGGAAAAGCCGAGCGGCAAATTACGTGTCACCACAACCGTCGGCCTTGGCCAAGGCTGGCTGACCGACAAGGTGCAGGAGTTTCTGCAGCTTTACCCGGAAATGTCGATCCAGCTCATCCTCGATAACGAGGAGCTGGATGTGAACATGCGCCACGCCGATTGTGCCATCCGTCTGCGTCAGCCGCAGCAATCGGATCTTATCCAGCGCAAGCTCTTCACCGTGCACATGCATGTCTATGCGGCTCCCTCCTACATCAATCGTTTTGGAGAGCCGCAGACCATCGAGGATCTGGATACGCACCGCATCATCACATTTGGTGAACCAGCGCCCAACTACCTGCTGGACGTGAACTGGCTCGAATATGCCGGGCGCTCGTCTGACAATCCTCGACTGCCGCATCTGCAGATCAACAGTCAAACATCGATCAAGCGCGCGTGCCTGCTCGGCATCGGTATCGCGGTCCTGCCGGATTACATCGTCGGTCGCGACCCGGGCCTCATCCAGCTTGCCATCAACGCGGATATCCCGTCATTCGATACCTATTTCTGCTATCCGGACGAGATGAAGAACGCTGCCAAGCTGAAGGTCTTCAGGGACTTCATCGTTGCCAAAGCCCGCAACTGGAACTTCTGACAACCGAAGAACAGCACCTCGCAGGCCGCCAGTTTTTAGAAAGCTGATACAGCATTGCACTATCAGCATGGCTGCCCTGCACAGAAAAGCATTGTTCCCTGCTCAAGAAAGAACCATATCGCACACAGCTGATGCACATGGCGGCTTTTCCTCCCAGTTCCGCCGCAGCAGCTGTTCCCCTCTGGAGGTTTATTGACCTTCACACTTACAAGGGCCCTGGAGCGATCCGGCGGCCCTCTTTTTTTAAGCTTCCATTGCCCTTGTTGAACAAAATTCTTGCCCCGGACGATCCCTGCCCCTTGTTGTGGACGAGGACAGCTTCCATATTCGGGATAGCTGTCCCGGCGGCCTCCTGTCGCCCCTCAGCTGTTCCCCTCTGGAGGTTTGGTAAACCTTCATCCTCACGGGCCCGAAGAAATTCGAGGCCCTTTTTTTTTGCCAACCTCCTTTAAATCGTAAAATAACGATCTACATATCGCTCAGAAACGATTTATCCGGTCAGAAAACAGGAGGGCTAGGAATGGACAAGACAGAAATTCTGAAAGCGCTCTCCCACCCTGCCCGTGTCGAGTTTCTGGAATGGATGCGCGAACCGGAGGCACATTTCTCCTCCCAGGCTCATCCCTTGGATATGGGCATCTGCGCCAAACAGTTTGAAATGCGCTGCGGCCTGTCCCAATCCACCGTATCCGCCCATCTGGCCATGCTCGAGAAAGCCGGCCTCGTGAAAACGAACAAGGTGGGCCAGTGGACCTTTTATCATCGTGATGAGGACAGAATTCGGTCCTTCATCGATCACCTGAAGACCTCGCTCTGAGGCAACCTCCCCTTTTCAATCTATGAGGATTATCATGCCTACACTGTTCGACAGCGTGAAGTTTGGCGATATTGAGCTTCGCAATCGCATCGTCATGGCGCCCCTGACCCGCAATCGCTCCCCGAAGGCGGTCCCGAACGACCTGAATGTTGTCTATTACGAACAACGTGCGACCGCTGGCCTGATCGTATCGGAAGGAACTGCCATTACGCATCAGGGTCAGGGTTACGCCGATGTCCCGGGGCTCTACAAGCCGGAAGCCCTGGCTGGCTGGAAGAAGGTCACCGATGCCGTCCACTCGCGTGGTGGCAAGATTGTTGCGCAGCTCTGGCATGTCGGCCGCATTTCCCACGTCTCGCTGCAGCCAAACGGTGCGGCACCCGTTGCACCCTCTGCAATCACTGCGAAGTCGAAGACCTACATTCTCAACGAGGACGGCAGCGGCGGTTTTGCGGAAACCTCGCAACCCCGTGCGCTGGAACTCTCCGAACTGCCGGGTATCGTGGATGATTTCCGCAAGGCAGCACGCAACGCGGTCGATGCCGGTTTCGACGGCGTCGAAATTCACGCAGCCAATGGCTACCTGCTCGATCAGTTCATGAAGGATGGCGCCAACCAGCGCACCGATGCCTATGGCGGCCCCATCGAGAACCGTATACGGCTGACCCTTGAGGTGGTCGATGCCGTGGCATCTGAAATCGGCGCGGGCAAGACCGGCATTCGTCTGTCTCCGACAACGCCCGCCAACGACATCAGCGACAGTGATCCCCAGGCCGTGTTCAATGCCGTCGTCAAGGAACTGGCCAAGCGCAATCTGTCGTTTATCCATGTGATTGAAGGCGCAACAGGCGGCCCGCGTGACCACCAGTACGCAGGCACATCGTTCGACTACGCCTCCTTCAAGGCAGCCTATATCGAAGCTGGCGGCAAGGGTGCCTGGATGGTCAACAACGGCTATGACGCCGAGACTGCCGCCAAGGCAATCGAGACCGGCCATGCGGATCTCGTCTCCTTCGGCAAGCCGTTCATCGCCAATCCGGACCTCGTCCGCCGCATCAAGGATGGCGCTGCCTGGAACGATGTGAACCCGCAGACGCTGTATGGCGGTGGCGCCGAGGGCTACACCGATTACCCAACGCTGGAAGCGGCCGAATAAGACGCTTCAGGGAGGCCCGCTCCGGCGGGCCTCACCATCGCTCAAAGCATCAGTGCGTTGGGCGAGCTTCGACAGAATCTTCAACTTCCGCCTCCGGCCTGTCTCCGCCATCGCTATGCTCCACGTGCCAGATGCCCTTGGCATCCTGCCAGCTGATCTCCTCTGAATCCCCGCCGACCTGCTGCTCGGCCGCAACAATCTTGGCAGCCTGCAAGGCATCGGAATGCGTGGCAAAGGTCTCGGAATAGACGTCACCCTGGCGATACGCCCAGCCACCGTCATGCTGCACCACCTGATAGACGACTTTGGTCATGGTTTCCTCCTGATCGAGTGTATTTTGTGTTGCACCTGCCGGAAATCGAAAAGCAGCACGTCCGGTTCCGGAAGAATGCGACAGGCAGAAAATTTATGCTGTGGGAGCAGGCTGAGTAAACGCTAGTCTGCTCGCTTGATGGTTCTGCGAACTGCCATAGATATTGCTCCCATCACGCCGGAGCACATCTCAGCATGCCATCTCTTCTCAGCCGCGAAAAGTATCTTGTTCTGGCAGCACTGGTGGCAGTGTCAGGCTTCTTCGTGGAGCACTTAATTCTCGAGATGGGCAAGCTGGCGGCCATAATCGCCGCAGTCGCGCTGATCGGCGTCATCGTGCTTGCCTCCACCCGCGTGGCCCATGCGGCGGAAATTCTGGCACACAAGGTGGGCGACCCCTATGGTACGATGATCCTGACGCTCTCGGCGGTCGCCGTCGAGGTCATCATCCTGGCAATCCTGATGAACAATTCCGCATCGCCGACCCTGGTGCGGGATACGATCTACGCGGCCGTGATGCTGGACATCAACGGAATTCTGGGCCTCGCCGCGTTGCTTGGTGGGCTGCGCCACGGCGAACAACCCTATAACGATAATTCCGGCAAGACCTATGGTGTGATGATCCTGACCGCCATGGGCATTTCGATGATCGTGCCCGAATTCATCCCGGCAGATCGCTGGCACTATTATTCCGCCTTCACCATCTGCGCCATGATTGCGCTCTATGCCCTCTTTCTGCGTATGCAGGTGGGTCCGCACAGCTATTTCTTCAGCTACAGCTATCCACGACAAACGAAGCCGAAACCAGCGACAGGCGACGCGTCACACTCTGAGCCGGAAGAGCCGTCTCAATCTTCCGCCTCCGCCATCGGTGTCATCCTTGCAGGGGTCATAATTATTGGCGTGCTTGCCGAATTCATGTCTGCCTTCCTTGATCTCGGCCTGAAAGGCAGTGGCGCGCCGCCTGCCTTGATGGCGGTCATCGTGGCTTCGATATCGGCAGCACCCGAGATTCTAACCGCCTTGCGCGCAGCACTCAGAAACCGCATGCAGGCCACCGTCAACATCGCCATGGGTGCGTCACTCTCAACGGTGATCCTGACGGTGCCGGTCATGGAGAGCATTGCCCTCTACAGTGGTCAGCCCTTTGTCATGGCAATGACGCCCGTACAAACGGTCATGGTCACCATCACGCTGATTGCCGCAGCGATCAACCTCAATGACGGCGAAACAAACGCCATCGAAGGCATGACGCATTTCGTCCTTTTCGCCACCTTTGTCATGCTGACAGTTCTGGGACTTTGAGAGTGAGTTGAAGATGTTACGGGCAGGTCCGGAATCCGATCCGGAATAACCTGAATCAGAACATGAAGAAATATTTCCGATAAAACAAACTTGAACGCTTCGTGTAGAGCAAAAGGCGAGACCCGACCCTAGATCAGATCAAACGTCGCGGAAGCGGCAGTCCATTGAATGATTTGGGAGAACATGATGAACCGCTTCAACGTCCTGGCCGCAGCCACCTTCCTCGGCATGGCGGCACTCGCGCCGATGTCCGCGCAGGCACAGACCGCAACGGCGAAACCAGCGGAGACCAAACCGGCCAATGCGCCGGACCAGAAGCCGGCCTTCGCCGGTCAGACGCGCGCACCGCAGCCCGCACAGATGGTGAAGGTCAAAAAGGAAGTGGTGGCGCAGGGTCTGCCACATCTCTGGGCCATGGAGTTTCTGCCGGACGGCCGGATGCTGGTAACCGCAAAGCAGGGCAAGATGCACATCATCTCGAAGGACGGGAAGCCCGGTCCGGCAATTGATGGCGTCCCGAAAGTTCTGGCAAGCGGCCAGGGCGGCTTGCTGGATGTCGCGCTTGCGCCAGATTTCGCCTCATCCGGCATGATCTTCTTCTCGTTCTCCGAAGAGCGGGAAGATGGCAATGGCACATCCGTCGCCTCCGCCAAACTCGTACCCGACGCAAATGGCGGCGCGAAACTGGAAAACGTCAACGTCATTTTCCGCCAGACGCCAAGCTATGACGGCAACAAGCATTTTGGCTCTCGCCTCGCCTTCGGGGCCAAAAACGAACTCTATGTGACGGTCGGTGAGCGTTCGGACCCGGAACCTCGCGTTCAGGCGCAGGAACTGTCCAGCGGTCTCGGCAAGATTTTCCGCATCACGATGGATGGCAAACCATTTGATGGCAATCCGTTCGTGAACCAGAAGGACGCGCTGCCGGAAATCTGGTCGCTTGGTCACCGTAATCTTCAGTCCGCGACCGTCGACGACAAGGGCCGCCTCTGGACTGTGGAGCATGGCCCTCGAGGCGGAGATGAGTTGAACCTGCCGGAAGCAGGCAAGAACTATGGATGGCCGGAAGTGACCTATGGCGTCGAATACAGCGGAAGCCCGGTCGGCAAAGGCGTGACGCAAATGGCGAAGACCGAGCAGCCGGTCTATTATTGGGATCCGGTCATCGCACCCTCCGGCATGGCTTTCTACAACGGCAATGCCATTCCTGAATGGAAAGGCGCCTTCCTTGTCGGCGGACTCGTGAGCCAGGGCGTCGTCGTCCTTCACATGGACGGGGACAAGGTGAGATCCGAGGAGCGCGTGCCGCTGGACGCGCGCATTCGTGACGTCAAGGTTGGCCCCGATGGCGCCGTCTACGCCGTCACAGAACAGCGGGGCGGCGGCGCATCAACCATCATCAAGCTGACGAAGGCTTGACCTAAACCAAGAAAGGGCCCGCCGACGAGGCGAGCCCTTTCTGTCTTGAGACAACAAGGCTTACTTGCAGTTATTGCAGAAACGCTGGATGCGGCGGCAGGCTTCTTCCAGCAGATCCTCAGACGTTGCGTAGGAGATACGGAAGTTGGGGCCAAGACCGAAGGCAGAGCCGTGGACAACTGCTACGCCTTCTGTTTCCAGAAGTTCGGTCACAAAATCTTCGTCCGTTTCCAGAACCTTGCCCGAAGGCGCGGTCTTGCCGATCAGGCCTGCGCAGGACGGATAGACGTAGAAGGCACCTTCCGGCGTCGGGCAGGAAATGCCCTGGGCCTGGTTCAGCATCGATACGACGAGATCGCGGCGCGCTTCGAAGATCTTCTTGTTCTGAGCGACGAAATCCTGCGGACCGTTCAGCGCCTCGACAGCCGCCCACTGGGCGATGGACGCCGCACCGGAGGTCTGCTGGCCCTGGATCATGTCCATGGCCTTGATCAGCTCCAGCGGACCAGCCGCATAGCCGATACGCCAGCCGGTCATCGCGTAGGCCTTGGAAACACCGTTCATGGTAAGCGTGCGGTCATAGAGCTTCGGCTCCACTTCCACCGGCGTCACGAACTTGAAGTCACCGAAGGTCAGGTGCTCGTACATGTCGTCGGTCAGGATCCAGACATGCGGATGCTTGACCAGAACGTCGGTCAAGGCCTTGAGCTCGTCATGGCTGTAGGCGGCGCCCGACGGGTTGGAGGGCGAATTGAAGACGAACCACTTGGTCTTCGACGTGATCGCCTTCTCAAGATCTTCCGCCTTCAGCTTGAAATTGTCTTCCTGCTTCGTCTTCACGAAAACCGGGGTACCGCCGCAGATCGACACCATCTCCGGGTAGGAAACCCAGTAGGGAGCGGGAATGATGACTTCATCGCCCGGGTTCAAGGTTGCCATGAAGGCGTTGAAAAGAATCTGCTTTCCGCCAGTACCGACGATCGTCTGGGCAGCGGTGTAGTCGAGACCGTTTTCACGCTTGAACTTGGCGGCAATCGCCTCGCGCAGCTGCGGAATACCGGAAACCGGCGTATACTTCGTCTCACCGCGATTGATGGCGTCGATGGCGGCTTTCTTGACATTATCCGGCGTATCGAAATCCGGCTCACCTGCGCCGAGACCGATGACATCGCGGCCTTTCGCTTTCAGCTCGCGCGCTTTCTGGGAAACGGCGATAGTGGCGGACGGCTTCACGCGGGAAAGTGCATCGGCAAGAAAGGCCATGATGGATAGATCCTAAGACTGTTGAAACGGCAGACCAGCTCGGTTTTGCCGGATGTTTCTATGAATAATGTTCGTGCGCGTTTCAAGCAGAAACGGCAATTTTCAAAATCTGATCGAATGCTGAAACGGCCGCGAGGCATTAGCTGGAACAGCGATATCACGGCCGGGTTTGAGTGCCTACAAAAACCGCGTTAACCAATGTCTTGATTTTGCCACAATAAATGCCGGTACCTGCCTCAATCCGGTCTTTGTGGCGTCTCTTTCGCACGGCTTTTTCTCAAATCAGGACAAGCGCAGTGAAGGGAAGAGAAAATGTTTCTGGATGATGAGGAAGCGACAGTTCGCATTCGTATCCGGCAAAGCTTCTCGACGCTTTGGGTCGCCGCAACAGCGCTTCTTGCTTGTGTGGTGATGATGCTCGCCATGATTGGCAATGCCCGCGCCGCCGACATGCGCAGTATAAGCGAGATCGTCACGCCCCAACTATTGCTTGGCGAAACCGTTGGCTTCGATACGCGTACGATTTTTTCGGCCCTGATCGTGGTTTTTTCCGTCGCTGCGGCGGGACTGTGGCTCCGGATCTTCCGGATGCCTGTCTCCGGCACATCTCTGGATCGGTTCGACGAGCAGACCAGCAAGCCACGCTAGCCCGCCCTCTCTCGCTTGAACCTTATCCGCACTCCTGCTAAAGCCCGGCACAACACAGGGCGCGCCGCAGACTAGGGTGAGGACTCAATCATCTTGTTGAAATGGTGTGAGGCGATCCGGAGGAGATACAAGGCGAAAAACTTGAGGCGATGTTTATGCATCGGCGAGGCTTTTCAACGACGTAGATCGCCGGATCGACCACATCCAAAGGACACGCGAACGGCTTCAATCTGCTTTGTCGAGGCTCTCGAATGGGTTTGGGACCCATCCGTCGAGCCTCTCCTCGCATATTCTTGCCGTTCATCGTGCCATTTCAATAACATGATTGGGTCCTCACCCTAACGAAGCGGCATCCATATTCCCGGTCTTATCTGATCGGCGAATATACCGGCGCCTGACCTCCAGGTATCAGGCCCGCAATGACACGCGTACAGGCAAATCTCGTTCTTCTTCTCGCCGCAGCCATTTGGGGCGGCGGCTTTGTGGCCCAGGCAACGGCCATGGATGCGATCGGCCCGTTCTGGTTCGTGGGCCTGCGCTTCGCGATCGCCGCCCTCGCCTGCCTTCCGTTCGCGCTGCTTGAGCACCGCAAACTCGGCAAACCTGCGCAAAGGCGCGATTTCGGCGCCTTCGTACTGGTCGGGCTCGCGCTGTTCGGAGGCGCGATAACCCAGCAGATCGGATTGCAGACGACGACCGTCACAAACTCCAGCTTCCTGACCGGGCTATATGTCGTCTTCGTCCCCGTCATCTCGATCATTCTGTTTCGCAAGGCCCCTCACTGGATCATCTGGCCGGTCGTGCTAATGGCACTTGCGGGGATCTTCCTTTTGAGCGGCGGCACACTGGCTCACATGACTATTGGCGATCTCTGGAGCATCGTCTGCGCTGCCTTCTGGGCCATGCAGATTGTCCTTGCCGGCCACTTCATCGCACGCTCACCGCGTCCGCTTGGGCTGTCAGCAACGCAATTTGCAACCTGCTCCGTTCTGGCTCTGGCAATGGCAATCGCACTTGAGCCGATTTCGCTTGCGGCCATCGAAGGCGCCTTGATCGAAATCCTGTATGTCGGACTGATATCATCCGGCCTCGCCTTCGTGCTTCAGGTCATCGGGCAGCGCTATACCACGGCACCCCAGGCGGCCATCTTCCTGTCCTCCGAAGCCCTGTTCGGCTCGTTTTTCGGCGCCCTTTTCCTGGGGGAAAAACTGCCCGCTATCGGTTATGTCGGCTGTGCCCTCATCTTCGCGGCCATGCTGATCGTGGAAGTTGTGCCAGAACTGCTGAAACGGCGACGGAACGGCAAAAGCATCGGCGCGGACTTCACTTAAGCCGAATCGCGTTGCACCTTTTGGCACGAAATCGACCGCCGGATACAGTTCCGATACACAATCTCATCTTGTGGTTGCGGCAATTTCGCTGATTTTTCAGCATGAAGAGCAATAGTTCATGTGTTGCTAATTAGTTGCACAAAAGTTTTTCTTGCCAAGTAGCGATTTACACAGCACTCTGTGAATGTTCGGGCAATTTACGAGCATGGGAAGAGCTATAATAAGCGCTCCGGAAGCGCCAAAACTTCCGGGTAGGAGATATGAGGCGTTTCAGCAATGATTCTTACTCGTATTTTCTGCGGTAACACGGGCCCCTTTCCTCCATTTTCGAAATGCCTGCCGCCAAGCCCCTCGTGGGCAATATCGTGATGCTGTCCGCCGCTGAACACGGACAGAGGAAAAAGGACCTGATGCATGGCCGAGACTGGCACTGTAAAATTCTTCAATACGGACAAGGGCTTTGGTTTTATCAAGCCAGATAACGGCGGCGCCGATATCTTCGTCCACATCTCTGCTGTACAGGCTTCTGGCCTGTCCGGACTTACCGAAAACCAAAAAGTAAGCTTCGACACGGAACCGGATCGTCGCGGCAAGGGCCCGAAGGCAGTCAACCTGCAGATTTCTGGCTGATATCCGCTACGGATCTCTCGAGTTGAAGCCCGGCAGGAATGCCGGGTTTTTTTATGCCCCCGTTAGGAGAATATCCGGCGCCCATCGAAGCGCCGGAAGTTTATCAAATTCCCTGAAGGAATGGATTGCTGCGGCGTTCGTCGCCAATTCGGCTGCCGGGCCCGTGACCGCAGATGAAGCCGAAATCATCGCCCAGAGGCAGAACCTTATCGCGGATCGATGCCAGTAGCTGATCGTGGTTGCCGCCCGGAAGATCGGTACGGCCAATCGAACCGTTGAACAGCACATCTCCCATGATGATGAAGCGCATGTCCTTGTTAACAAAAATGACATGGCCTGGCGCATGTCCCGGGCAGTGCAGCACATTGAAGGTGTGCGTGCCGAGCGTGACGACGTCACCGTCCTGCAGGTAGCGGTCAGAAACCAGGTTGCGGGCTGGCGCCTTGTAGCCAAACTCCCGGCCTCGTGCCGCAAGCCCATCCAGAAGATACTGGTCGTCTTTGTGGGGGCCGATAACGGGAGCCCCGGTCATTTCTCTCAACTCGTCGGCACCACCGGCATGGTCGATATGACCATGCGTGATCCAGATTTCCTTGATGGTGATGCCTTCCCGGCGGGCAGTCTCGGCAATGCGGTCCGCATCACCGCCGGGGTCGACGACGACGCCTTCCTTCGTTTCAGTATCGAAGATGATCGTGCAATTCTGCTGGAAGGGAGTGACGGGAATAATCCCTGCCTGGAGCTGTCCCATGATACCTCACTGAAGGATGCTGACGAAAGGTTCCCTATAACGCCCTTCGCCCTGCCCTGCAGCGAAAAAATCACTCAGAGACGAAGTAGCTGCCTTCAGCGGAAACGGAAGGAGCAAAGGCGGCCGCGCCAATGAGGAGAGAAGCAACCGCGATCTTCAAAGCGAATACGGCCACGAAAACGGGGCGAAGCGGGTGATGTGTTGTTTCGGTCATGCTGCGGTCTTCCAATTGTTCCGCCATATCGCTGGTGAGCAGAGCCATCGTTTTTCTCCTTATTCCGGCCAAAAAACGGCACAGCGCAGAGAAAGGTTCCGCCAATCATGCAACTGAGAATATTATGTTGCATGAATTCAACACGTGCCTTGAGCGGAGCTGGCGTACGCTTTGTCCTTGCCAGTGGCAGGCCGCTGACAATCCGGCGAGGCACGCACAATCCTGTTGATTCCGGAGGCACTTCGCGCTTTATCAGGCGCGACGAAACCAGAAAGACAACCGTGGCGCGGCAAACGCTGCCATTGGTTTGCCGAAGAGGAAACATAAACGTGCCATCGGGTTCGACAGGGAAAGCCGCTGCAAAGGTTCACCCGCCAATGCCTGCCGTCGATGAGGCGCAGATCGATTTCGAAACGATAGAGCTGTTCTTCTTCGCCTATCGGGATTTCGTGTCCGATCCCGATGCTATTCTCTCCAAGATCGGCATGGGACGCGCCCACCACCGCGTGGTCTACTTCGTCTGCCGCCAGCCAGGCATGATGGTGACCGATCTTCTTGATACCTTGCAGATCACCAAGCAGAGCCTCGCCCGTGTTCTCAAGCAGTTGATCGATAACGGCTATATCCGTCAGATGGCAGGCGCCAAGGATCGCCGCCAGCGGCGGCTTTATCCCACATTGGCGGGGCGCGAACTGGCGCTGGCGCTTTCTGAACCGCAATCCCGCCGCATAGCGCGCGCATTGGAAGAGTTGACGCCAGAGCAGCGTGGTGGTGTGCTGGCGTTTCTGAAGGCTATGCGCGGTCGCGAAGAAGGCGTAGAGCCGGTTGAAACCGAGGTCGAGTGAATATGGCGAATGCTGCAGTGTCACCATCCGATGACGCCGCCCACCTGCTGGTGGTCGATGATGACCGGCGTATTCGCGATCTCCTGCATCGCTACCTGATGGAACAGGGTTTTCGCGTCACGGTCGCAGGCGATGCTGCCGAAGCCAGACGTCGGCTCGAAGGAATAGAGTTCGATCTCATCATTCTTGATGTCATGATGCCGGGCGAGACAGGCATCTCGCTCACCCAGTCCATGCGCGAAAAGCGGGCAATTCCCATCATTCTGCTGACCGCGCGGGCCGAAGCGGAATCGCGTATCGCAGGACTGGAGGCCGGAGCCGACGACTACCTGCCGAAGCCGTTTGATCCACGCGAACTTGTCCTGCGCATCAACAATATCCTGCGGCGCAATTCCAATCCCGAGGTTCCGAAGATCGATCAGATCATGTTCGGCCCCTTCACCTTCTCCATTGCCCGCAAGGAACTTCGCCGCGCTGCCGAGACAATTCGCCTGACGGACCGCGAACAGGAGATCATGCTTCTGTTTGCGCTGCGTGCCGGAGATACGATTCCGCGCCATGAACTGATCGGCGACGATGCCGAGGTAGGAGAGCGAACGATAGACGTGCAGATCAACCGACTGCGCCGGAAAATCGAGGATGATCCGGCCAACCCGGTCTACCTTCAGACCGTTCGCGGCATAGGCTACCGCCTGAGCATTGACTGATCTTCGTCCACCACTCAACCGCTCTCTCGATCAGCTGAAGCGGCTCTCCGCCACCCTCTCCCACGCGACCGGCAGCCTGAAACAGCGGGTGGAGCCTGTGATGGACCGGCTCAAGCCACCGGGCTGGACGAAAGCAACGCGGTGGCTGAAGCGCCGCATGCCAACCGGCCTCTACACCCGGTCCGTGCTGATCGTCATCATTCCGATGCTCCTGCTGCAGAGCGTTGTATCCGCCGTCTTCATGGAACGGCACTGGCGAAACGTGACAGAGCGGCTGTCGCAGGCCGTAACGCGTGATATCGCGGCAATCATCGAGATCATCAAGACCTATCCGCCCGCAAATGGCGACTATACGGAGATAACCCGTATTGCCCGTGACCAGCTATCGCTGAACATATCGGTTCTGCCCGATACCCAGCTGCCGCCGCCGCGCCCGAAGCCGTTCTTTTCGATCCTGGATGATATTCTCGCGGACCAGATCAATCAGCAGATCCGCCTGCCCTACTGGATCGATACGGTCGGCGACAGCCGTCTGGTGGAAATCCGTATCCAGCTGGATGACAAGGTTTTGCGCGTCTTTACCATTCGCAACCAGACCTACGCCTCCAACACGCATATCTTCCTGGTCTGGATGTTCGGTACATCGCTTCTCTTGATCGGCATTTCAATCCTGTTCCTGCGCGGCCAGATCCGCCCCATCCTCATGCTGGCGGATGCCGCCGAAAGCTTTGGCAAGGGCCAGCGCAATGATGGCTTTGTGCCTCGCGGAGCCGATGAAATTCGCCGCGCGGGCATTGCCTTCAACCAGATGCGCGAGCGCATCGAGCGGCAGATCGAACAGCGCACCGCCATGCTGACAGGCATCAGCCATGACCTTCGAACGATCCTCACCCGATTCAAGCTGCAACTGGCGCTGGCTGGCAATAATCCGGACCTGCATGGCATGGAAGCGGATGTAGAGGACATGCAGAGCATGCTGGAAGGCTATCTCGCCTTTGCGCGTGGCGAAGCCGAGGAAGATTTTGGCGAACTTCGCCTCAGCGAACTTCTGGAGAAGATCAGGGTCGACTTCGATCTGCACGGCAAGGAGATGGACTATACCATCGACGGCGAGGATCTCCTGTCCGTGCGTCCCAATGCCTTCATGCGTCTCGTCGGCAACCTTGCATCCAACAGCCAGCGCTATGCGAACCGCCTGACGGTCGAAGCCCGGCACAGCGCCAAATGGCTGACATTGATTTTCGATGATGATGGTCCGGGCATTCCGGAAGCCTCACGCGAGGATGTGTTCAAACCGTTCTACAGGTTGGATGAGGCACGCAATCTGAACGCTTCCGGCACGGGTCTCGGGCTTGCCATTGCCAGAGACATTGCCCGTGGCCATGGCGGGAACGTCACCTTGTCCGATAGCCCTCTCGGCGGCCTGCGCGCTGTGGTGCGCGTGCCAGCCTGAAGACTGGACAAGATCACATCATCTTCTTGCCGTTCGGCACGCCGCGCTCGACGCTGGCCAGAACGATTGCGCCATTCTCATCGGCAAAACCCAGCGTCAGCACTTCGGAACGCACCGGCCCGATCTGACGCGGCGGGAAGTTGACGACGCCCAGAACCTGCCGCCCCAGCAGGGTCTCCGGCGTATAATGTACGGTGATCTGCGCGGATGAGCGCTTCACGCCGATCTCCGGGCCAAAGTCGATCCGAAGCTTGTAGGCGGGCTTGCGCGCTTCCGGAAAGTCCTCGACCTCGATAATGGTGCCGACACGGATGTCGACTTTTTCGAAGTCGTCGAAGGTGATCTCGGCCAAGTTTCAGCTTCCCAGTTCCTGCGCACGCGTGCGTGCCGCTTCAATTGCCTTGTCGAACAGCGGCTGCATGGCATCGTCCGCCATCAGCACGGAGAGTGCCGCAGCCGTCGTCCCGCCGGGAGACGTCACGTTCTTGCGAAGCTGCGCAGCCTCCTCCGTCGATTGATGCAGCAGTTCCCCAGCGCCCGCTACGGTTTCGCGCGCAAGACGCATGGCAAGATCTGCGGGAAGGCCAAGCTTGCGGCCTGCTTCCGCCATGCATTCCACGAGGTAGAACACGTAAGCCGGACCGCTGCCGGAAACCGCTGTGACGGAATCAATATCCGCTTCGGTTGCGACCCACTCGACAGGACCGCTGACCTTCAGAAGGTCATGCACGGATTGCCTTTGCTCGGCGGAAACCCTGGCATTGGCGAAAGCACCTGTCACGCCACGACCGACCATCGCAGGCGTGTTGGGCATGGCGCGAACCATGCCAGCATCTCCCAGAGCATTTTCGATCGATTTAAGCGTCTTGCCCGCAGCAACCGATACCACCACGGTTTCGGACCCCACCAGGCCCTTCAGCGGCGGCAGCACTGCATCCATGACCTGCGGCTTGACCGCTATGAACAGAATGGACGCGGAGATACCGTGAGGTGCTTGCGTTGCATGGCGCACGCCGGCCTCAGCCAGTCTGCCCTTCGTCGCCTCGGAGGGCGACGGATCGATCACCAGAACGTTCTCCGGTGGAACGCCGTTCTTCAACCAGCCAAACAGCATGGCGCCACCCATGTTGCCAGCGCCAACCAGCACAATCGGATTTTGGGCAGAAACAGGCATCAGCATTCACCAACAGTCTCGAACAACACGGCCTCCATGGCCGATTTTGCATCGAGTCCGGACCAAACGACGAACTGGAACGCCTGATAATAAGTTTCGCAGGTCTCCAGGGCGTTGGAAAGCAGAACTTCAACCTGCTGGTTCGTCGGCTCCGCGCCGCCTGCCAGAAGCAGAGACTGGCGGAAAATGACCACGTCTTCCTGCCGCCAGAGATCGAAGTGACCCATCAGCACCTGACCGTTGACCTGCGACAAAAGCCGAATGACCTCGTTCACGCGAATTTCGGGCACTTTCAGATCGAAGGCACAGGCCAGATGCAGCGCTTCGAACTCCTCCATCCAGGAAAAGGAAACGTGGTAATCCGTCCAGTGACCCTCTACGGTCATGGCGATTTCGTCTTCGCCGGAACGCTCGAACGTCCAGTCGTTCGAGGCGGCGACGAACTCGATCATGTCGACCGGGTTCGAGTGACGTTCCGTCTGGATCTCAATTAGGCTCATGCGGCACCTTCTAAACCGGAATGGAAGCGGCATTCGTGCAAGGACTACGCACCAAGAGACGCACACACAATTACCGGAAACTGATAGTCTCGATGTTCCCCGCACCGGCCACACTAGAGCGTCAGCCCTGTCTGGAGCTTGTGGTCGCTGTTTCGAATCATCATTTAAAATCAGTGTATAGGCACAGAATCCGAGTACCAGTCCCTCTTGCCACATTTTGCGGGGACGACTCAAAAAACACCCTCTCACGAGGGTTAAGATTTCATGATTAAGCGATTCTGCGACTTGCGTTTTTCCAACCTGTCCACAGGCCCGAATTTTGTTTGTACAAGCTGCGGACCGAAGCCGGTCAACACGAAAAAAGGCGCATCCCCTGTTAACAGGAACGCGCCTCCCAATGCTGGTCGAAGTGACCTTCAGCCGTTATTGGCGAGCTTGGCTTCCAATGCCTCGATCCGCGCCTTCAGGGCGTCGTTCTCGTCGCGGGCCTTGATTGCCATTTCGCGCACGACCTCGAATTCCTCGCGCTTCACCACGTCCAGCGAATTGATGAACCGCTCCATCTGTGCGTGGATCGCCGTTTCGGCTTCCTTGCGCACACTCTGCGCTGCTCCTGCCGCATCCGTCATCAGGCGGGCGAATTCATCGAGAATACGATTGCTGCCGGTCGACATGGATCTCTACTCCTTATCCGGGCCGCCGCGGCGGCAAGCCGTTGATCTTCCCAACTGAGGTAGGCGCAGACGACATCGCTTGCAAGATTTTTGGCACTCTGCGGATCGGATTCCTGCAAATGTCTGAGGATGACCAGAGCTTTGGCGAGATAAGCCTTGACCCGTTCCGGGACGAAAGTCATCTTCCGCGAAAGAAATGGCTTTCCGGCCGAGGTATTTTCATTTGTACTCAGCACCTGGTCTTCTCGCCATATTGCCCTATCCGAACATAGATCCGATCGCCTTTTCGATCGGTCCTCTTGCTGTGCATTGGT
The DNA here is from genome assembly GCF_001427345.1 of Rhizobium sp. Root149. Classification (NCBI taxonomy): domain Bacteria; kingdom Pseudomonadati; phylum Pseudomonadota; class Alphaproteobacteria; order Hyphomicrobiales; family Rhizobiaceae; genus Rhizobium; species Rhizobium sp. Root149. The sequence goes on along the minus strand of NZ_LMGD01000012.1, from coordinate 145,743 downwards.
ATGGCATCGCCTATGTCGTCGGCATCATGCTGGGCTGGCACTATGCCAAGCGCATGGTCGCCAGACCGGAACTTTGGCCGAACGGCACATCACCCATGACAGCGGAAAAACTGGACGATTTCCTCGTCTGGGTTGCCGGTGGCATCGTTCTGGGCGGACGGATCGGATACATTCTCTTCTATGATATGGGCGCCGTGATCGAGAACCCGGTCCGCGCGATCCAGATCTGGAATGGCGGCATGTCCTTCCACGGAGGATTGATCGGCACCACTCTGGCGATGATCTTCTTTGCCAGACGCAACGCCATCCCGGTCTGGAGCCTGTTCGATACGGTCGCGACCGTCGCGCCCTTCGGTCTATTCTTTGGCCGCCTCGCGAATTTCGTCAATGGCGAACTCTGGGGTCGCATCAGCGATGTTCCCTGGGCCATGGTCTTCCCGACGGGCGGGCCTTTTGCACGCCACCCCAGCCAGCTGTACGAGGCCGTGCTCGAAGGCATCGTTCTTCTGCTCGTTCTTCGTGTCCTGACCCATCACGTAAAGGCGCTGCGAAAGCCCGGCACGGTGGCAGGTGCCTTTGTCTGCGGTTATGCGCTGTCGCGTATCTTCGTGGAATTCTTCCGGGAGCCGGATCCGCAGCTCGGTTATCTCGCGTTCGGCTGGCTGACCATGGGAATGGTGCTTTCCCTGCCCATGCTGGCGATCGGCATCTGGGCAATCCTCCGCGCACGCGGCGCGGCCCCTACACCTTGAGGCGAAGACGAGGCAAACATGACCACGCCGCTCGCAGACAAAATCAAGAACCTGATAAAGCTCAACGGCCCCATCAGCGTTACGGATTATTTCGCCCTGTGCCTTGCCGATCCGGAACACGGCTACTACCGGACGCGCGAGCCTTTCGGTCAGTCGGGCGATTTCATCACGGCTCCGGAGATCAGCCAGCTGTTCGGCGAAATGATCGGCGTTTTTCTGGTTCATGCCTGGCAGCAGCATGGCAGCCCGACGCCCGTCAATCTGGTGGAGATCGGGCCGGGACGCGGCACCATGATGCTGGACATCATGCGCGTCGTGCGGCGGCTTGCGCCGACCTTGTTTGACGAACTCCAGATCCATCTCGTGGAAACGAGCGATCGTTTGCGTGGCGTGCAGAGGGTGACGCTGGAAGCCTTTTCCGCCAAGGTTCACTGGCATCGCGGATTTGACGATGTCCCGCCAGGTTTCACGCTGATTGCCGCCAACGAACTGTTTGATGCCATTCCGATCCGCCAGTTCGTCAAGACCGGCACCGGTTTCCGGGAACGCCTTGTCGGCCTCGATGCCGATGATGAACTGGCCTTCGGCGTTGGAATGGCCACCATCGATCCGACGCTTCTCCCTCAGGGAAGTGGAGGCGAACCGGAAGGCACGGTCTATGAAATTGCCCCGGCACGGCAGGCGGTGATGCAGGCCCTGTGCGACCGGCTGACACAAAACGGCGGCACCGCAGTCATCATCGACTATGGCCACATGGCCACGTCTTTTGGCGATACGCTGCAGGCGGTTCTTCGCCACGAATATGATCATCCGCTCGCCCATCCCGGCGAAGCGGATCTGACCAGCCATGTCGATTTTGAGGATCTGGCACGGGTGGCGCGCGCCTCCAACCTGCAGATCAACGGCTGCCTGCATCAGGGCGATTTCCTCTACGGCCTTGGCCTTGCCCAACGGGCGCAGGCGCTGGCTTCAGGCAAGGCCGAGCAGGAGCAAAGAGCAATCGCGCTGGCGGCAGACCGCCTGGCTGGTGCCGGTGAAGGCAAGATGGGCGAGTTGTTCAAGGTCATGGCAGTCTCCTCCCCCAAGGTGGCGCTTGCCCCGTTCAAGCCGGTCACGCGCTGACCTTGATCTTCTGAGCTGAGCGGTTGACAGGTTTGCAGCCGCCGGGCCAAAGTCCGCACCGAACGAAGCAGTGGGCATGGCGCCTGCCGCGCAGATGGCATGCCGCAAACGTCGGCACGGACGAGCATGCCTGTGACCAACAGACTGGCGGCGCAGATCAAATCCGCCCCGGAACTCGAACCGTAAACGACACGTCAGCACCAACGTCTCACGCAGCGGGAACTTATGCAGCAACAAGCCCTATCGCCGGTCCATAGCCCAATCCTGTCCGAACTGGAGCCTTCTGGCATTCGCCACGGCTTTTTCACGAAGGTAGGCGGCGTTTCAGATGGCATCTATGCCAGTTTGAATGTCGGCCTCGGCTCGAATGATGATGCTGAGAAGGTGCTGGAAAACAGACGCCGCGTTGCTGCCTGGTTCGGCCAACCGCTGGAACGGCTGGCGACCGTGCATCAGATCCATTCGACCGATGTCATCGTCATGGATGACCGATATGACGGAACACGCCCTCAAGGCGACGCCATGGTGACAGCGACACCCGGCCTGATCATCGGCGTCCTGGCTGCCGATTGCGGCCCAATCCTGTTTGCGGATGCCAAGGCGGGGGTTATCGGTGCGGCCCATGCCGGTTGGAAAGGCGCTCTCGGCGGAATTGCGGAAAACGTGATCGGCGCGATGATTTCCTTGGGCGCAAGCCTTGAGAACATCACCGCAGCGCTTGGGCCCTCCATCGGGCCGGCCAGTTACGAAGTCGGCCCGGAGTTTGTGGAGCGCTTTGTCACGCAGGACCCGCGGTTCGAGCGGTACTTCACACCATCAGCCAAGGCGGGCCACGCCATGTTCGATCTTCCATCACTCACGACGCAGCGGTTGCTCGATGCGGGCGTCCGGGCTGAAAATCTCGCAATTGATACCTATCCCGATCAGCATCGCTTCTTTTCCTACCGCCGAACGACACATGCCAGGGAACCGGATTACGGCAGACAGATTTCAGCCATTGCAATAATGGAGACGTGATATGGCGCTGCATTTCGACAGAAGCGAATATTCCGAGCGCCTTCAACGTCTGACGGATGTCATGGAAGCACAGAAGCTGGACGCGCTTCTACTGTTTGCACAGGAGAGCATGTACTGGCTGACCGGCTACGACACCTTCGGCTATTGTTTTTTCCAGTGCATGGTCGTGAAGGCAGACGGCTCCATTTCGCTTCTCACCCGATCTGCGGACATGCGGCAGGCCCGTCATACGTCGACGGTCGAAAACATTGTCATCTGGGTGGACCGGGTGAATGCTGATCCGACGCTGGACTTGAAGAACCTGCTCAGCGATCTCGACCTATTGGGCGCGAAGATCGGCGTCGAATACGATACGCATGGCATGACGGGCCGGGCTGCGCGGCTTCTCGATAACCAGCTTTCCACGTTTGCATCCTTGAGCGATGCATCAAATCTCGTCGGCGAACTGCGTCTCATCAAGAGCCCCACAGAGATCGCGCATATCGTTCGCGCGGCCGAACTGGCGGATGATGCTCTGGATGCCGCTCTCGAGCTGATCGCTCCGGGCGCCGATGAGGCAAAGATTCTGGCTGCCATGCAGGGCGCGGTCTTGAAGGGTGGCGGAGACTATCCCGCCAACGAATTCATCATCGGCTCTGGTTCAGACGCGCTTCTTTGTCGCTACAAGGCAGGTCGCCGCAGATTGGATGCTATCGATCAGTTGACGCTGGAATGGGCGGGCGTGTCTGCCCACTATCATGCTGCGATGATGCGCACCGTGCTGGTTGGCGAGGCAAGCAGCCGACATCGCGAACTGTATAATGCATGCCGGGAAACCATGCTCGCACTCGAGGACGTTCTGAAACCCGGAAACACGTTCGGAACCGTATTCGACGTGCACGCTCGCATTATCGATGAGCGGGGACTGACTCGACATCGACTGAACACCTGCGGCTACTCGCTCGGCGCTCGTTTTTCGCCGTCCTGGATGGAGCAGCAGATGTTCCATGCGGGAAATGAGCAGGAGATCCTGGCCGATATGTCGCTGTTCGTGCACATGATCATCATGGATTCCGACAGCGGTGCGGCAATGTCGCTGGGCCAGACCTACCTCACCACGAATGACACACCCCGTAGCCTTTCGCGACACAGCCTGGATCTCATTGTGCGTGAATGAGACACCGGCGTTGACTTGAACCTTTCCTCGCCCCTACTCTCTTTCTCTGGGAGACGGCAGGAGGAACGGGATGCGAAAGCACCAACTGCAGGTTTGGGCACCGCTGGCGGCCATCCTACTCTGTGGCTGCAACACGTCCGATGCGCTGACGCCGAAGGTCGACGTTGGCGGTGGATTGCATCCGACAAGCCCGGTCACGCAGGCCGAGGCGCAGCGCATGGCCGGAAGCCCCGAACCGCAGTCGAGATCCTTCCCGCCAGCTCCCTCCTATCCGGCTGGACCGCAAAATTCCCAGCAGGCGCAATCACGTGCCATGATTGAAGGCGCTTCGGCCTCAAGCCAGACCACGGTGCAGAGCGCCCCGCTTTCATCTCCATCGCCACCGCCGCCCGCTTCCTCACAAAGCGCAGCCGCCATTGCCTCCCTTCCCGCCGCCTCGGCAGCGGAGGCGGAAAGCATCCGCTTTCTTCCCATCATCGGTGCACCCGTTCAGGCGGTTACCCCCCTCTCGAAAGAGCTGGGTTCCTCGGCACGTGCGGCTGGCCTGACCATCAAGGCTGCGGCAGATTCTACCGCAGGGCATATCCTCAAGGGCTATCTTTCGGCTTTCGAGGATGGCGGCAAGGTGACGGTCGTCTACGTCTGGGATGTACTGGACGGTACAGGTGCCCGTCTCAACCGGATCCAGGGACAGTTATCCACACCCTCGCGCGGCGGAGCGGACCCGTGGACCTCGGTTCCGGCCGAACTCATGCAATCGGTCGGCCAAACCACGATAAAAAGCTATCTTGAGTGGCGAAACAGTCGCGCCTGATCATCCTGAGTTGAGATAAATTTACCACCTCTAACGCTGGTTACATAAAAATCCGGCCTGTTGGGCCGAACAGTCTTGCATTCGAGGCACGCCTCGGTAAAAGGCCCGCATCCAGCGTCAAAATAGGCGGACCCAAATGAAGGTTTTCGCAGGCAATTCGAACCGGCATCTGGCCGACGCGATCTGTTCCTACCTCAATGTACCTCTAGGAAGAGCCAGCGTCCGGCGGTTTGCCGACCAGGAAATCTTCGTGGAGATTCAGGAAAACGTGCGTGGCGAGGACGTTTTCGTCGTCCAGTCTACATCGTTTCCCGCAAACGACCATCTGATGGAACTGCTCATCATGATCGATGCGTTCCGTCGCTCCTCCGCACGGCGCATCACCGCGGTGCTGCCCTATTTCGGCTATGCCCGCCAGGACCGCAAGGCGGGACCGCGCACGCCGATCTCGGCCAAGCTGGTCGCAAACCTGATCACGGAAGCCGGTGCTGATCGCGTTCTGACGCTCGATCTTCATGCGGGCCAGATCCAGGGCTTCTTCGATATCCCGACGGACAATCTTTACGCCGTGCCGATCCTGGCCCGTGACGTGAAGGAACACTATGACCTGAAGAACGTCATGGTCGTTTCACCGGATGTTGGCGGCGTGGTTCGCGCCCGCTCTCTCGCGAAGCGTCTCGATTGCCAGCTGGCGATTGTCGACAAGCGCCGTGAGCGTGCTGGTGAATCCGAAGTCATGAACGTCATCGGTGATGTGACCGGCAAGGACTGTTTGCTGATCGACGATATCGTTGATTCCGGCGGCACCCTTTGCAACGCCGCAGAAGCACTGCTGAAGAACGGCGCAACCAGCGTGACCGCCTACATCACACACGGCGTTCTGTCGGGCGGCGCAGTCGCTCGCGTCAGTTCCTCGAAGCTGAAGGAACTGGTGATCACAGACTCCATCCAGCCGACAACGGCCGTCCAGTCCGCTCCTAACATTCGCGTTGTCACCACAGCCGGCCTGCTGGGCGAAGCGATCAACCGGACGGCTCTTGAAGAGTCGGTCTCCAGCCTGTTCGACTGATCTAAACAAGAATAGACAGCATTGGCCGCACGGCGCTCAAAGCACCGTGCGGCCATTGTTTTTTTGGGCACTCGTCAGGCCACGTGCGGCAAGGCGTCTACATCCGCATATTCTTCAACCGGATTGACCAGGCCATCGATGCCCGAATGCGGCACAGGCTTGCCAAAGAAGAAGCCCTGCATCTGCTCGCATCCCTCTCTGCGCAGAAAATCCACGTGTTCGGCCGTCTCAACCCCTTCCGCCAGAACGGGGATATTGAGGCTGTGCGCAAGAATGACCGTAGAGCGAACGATAGCTGCAGCCAGACGATCATGGCTGACCCGATCCACAAAGGAGCGGTCAATCTTGATCTTGTCAAAAGGAAAGCTCATCAGCGTCGAGAGGGATGAATAGCCGGTGCCATAGTCGTCCATGGCGATTTTCACGCCGAGATCCTTCAACTGCCGGATGATGATCAGCGCCCTCTCCTGCTCCTCGATAAGGCCGGACTCGGTGATCTCCAGTTCAAGGCGATGCGGCGAAAGGCCCGTTTTTTCCAGAACCATCGCGACCTTAAGCGGGAAATGCGGATCGGAAAGTTGCTGAACCGCGACGTTGACCGCAATTCCATACGGCTGCTGCCAGCGAGCGGCTTCCATGCAGGCATGCTGGAGAACCCAGGCTCCGATTTCGACGATCAGCCCGGAGCGCTCCGCAATGGGAATGAATTCCGCAGGAGAGATACTGCCCCGCACCGGGTGGTTCCAGCGCAGCAGCGCTTCAAAGCCAACGAGATCGCCGCTCACCGTATCGTGCTGTGCCTGATAGAACACTTCAAGCTGCTCGTTTGCCACGGCGTGACGCAGGTCCATGGCCAGCGCATTGCGTTCGCGAACGGCTGCATCCATTGAAGGATCGTAAAAACAGACATTGTTCGGGCCGAGCGCCTTTGCGCGGTACATGGCCACATCCGCCTGCGCAACAACGGTGTCCATCAGGTTTTTTTCATCGCCCGGCTCGAAAAAGGCAATACCGACGCTGGATGACACACTGAAACGGTTCTCCTTCCAATCGACCGGTTGATTGATCTGGACGAGTAACCGATTGGCGAGTGAGCTTGCGTCGTGACGCCCGAAAGCCTTCTGGCTGATCACCACAAACTCATCACCGCCAATCCGCGCGATGAACTCCTCAAATCCCATGACGGAGCGAAGGCGCTGGCCGATGACCTGAAGAACTGCATCGCCAGCGCTATGACCGTGGACGTCATTGATTTCCTTGAACCTGTTGAGGTCGAAGGAGAGGACTGCGACCCGATGACCAGGAACGACAGGCCGACTTTCGATCTTCGAGAGCTGCTCGTGGAAGGCGGCGCGATTGGGCAGACCGGTCAGGGCATCGTGCAGGGAGAGATGGCGATAACGGGCAACTGCGGCCTGCGTTGTTTGAAGGTCCAGCACATAAGTTGCAGCCGCAAGCCCCATCAGTATCATCATGACACTCAGGACCGAGAAGCCCAGAAGCATGGACGAAACGGCGGAGCCAGAGAGCGCCGCCATCGGCTCGAGCACCAGCTGTACCGCGGCCATGGCTGTGAAATGGGTCGTCACGATCGCAAGTACCAATGCGAGCGTGCCGCCATATCGGCAAAAGCGCGTGACGGGCCGGATAATCCGGTTGACCGCGACCGCTCCAAAGAAAGCTCCGAGCACCACAGAGGCCACCACATAACGATCGTCCCAGATGATCGAGCCCGGAACGTCATAGGCCGCCATGCCGGTATAATGCATGGATGCGATGCCAAGACCGATGACGGCTCCTCCCGCCTCGCCCAGTGCGGAACGGCCACTAGCGGCCGCAATCCCGAAACCTGAAACGCAGCCGGCAATAGCAAGAAACAGAGACAAAAGCGTCAGGTCTGGCTGATATCCCGCAGCGACGCCCGGCAGATAGCCCAGCATCGCCAGGAAGTGCGTGGTCCATATCGCGCATCCACTGACGAAGCCGGTCAGCAGCACCCACACAAGCCGTTCGCTACGGCTGGATGCCTTGAACGAGCGTGCGAAAAGGCGCATGCCGAGATAGGATCCGAAAATACAGACCAGAGCAGCAGCCGCGACATAACGAAGGTCGTGATCCTGGATCAGGCAGGAGATTACATACAGCATTGAACCGACACTCATTGGCAAGTGAATGGAAACTAATCAACGAAAGTGTAAAAAGCCTTCGAGAGAAGGGTAAATGAATTATCATCTTCTAATGTGCCGATTTGGGGCCGCACGGCCAGCGCTTGCACTTGGGGGACATATCGTCTATAGCGCGGGCGTCCGCGTAGACACCCTTGGAGGCAACGCGGATGAAGCGCGTCGGATGATGCCCTTCAAATCCGGCGGGGACTGGTTCCCGGTCCGGATTCTCCAAATAACCTCGAAAAGGATATGCCATGAGCAACGCTACTTATGAGCTCAAGGCCGAGGCGCGCGATCGGGTTGGTAAGGGGTCCTCCCGCGAACTTCGCCGCAACGGTTTGATTCCTGCCGTCATCTATGGTGACAAGCAGGCTCCGATTTCCATCGCCCTGTCCACGAACGAAGTAACGAAGCGTATCCACGCTGGCGGTTTCATGACCACCGTTGCTACGATCGATGTCAACGGCCAGAAGATCTCGGTTCTCCCGAAGGACTACCAGCTGGACCCGGTTCGCGATTTCACGATGCACGTCGACTTCCTGCGCGTTTCCGCAGACAGCCGCGTTACCGTTGAAGTCCCGGTTCACTTCATCAACGAAGACAAGTCCGCCATCAAGACCGGTGGTGTGCTGAACATCGTTCGCCACGAAGTCGAACTCGTATGCCCGGCAAACGACATTCCGGAATTCCTGACGGCTGACCTCGAAGGTCTGCAGTTCGGCGATTCCATCCACATCTCCAACATCAAGCTTCCCAAGGGCGTAGAGCCGACGATCGATCGCGACTTCACCATCGCTTCCATCGTTGCTCCGGTTGCTGAAGAAGCCGCAGCAGGCGAAGGCGAAGCTTCCGAATAAGCTTCTCTGTCGACTTCTGATTGATTTTAACCCGCCGGGCGACAGCCGGGCGGGTTTTTCTATTTACCGCCGCTTAAGGCTCTTGCTTCGAAACATTTCCAAATTCGCAATACTGCACGTTAAGGTGATGTCTGTTCGTGCCATGATTGAACGGGATTCGTCCGGTTTCAGTGAAATTTAAAGAATACATGCCACGGTCTAGGAAGCTTACGTCGAGATCCGGCGACACTGCTGGAACGCGCGAGGGAGAAACTGATGACACGATCTGTCGAAAGCCGCTTCATTGCGATCATTTCTGCAGCTCTGGTCATCGTTGTTGCTCCGCTTTTCTCCCTGTTTCTTGCTTTGTCTTCCCAGCAGGCCAGCGAGAGCCAGCATGAGCGCATTCAGGTTCTGATTGGGGCCAATGCCCAGGCGCTTTCCAAACCGCTCTGGGATCTCGACATTGAGAGTATCCGCCAGATCACCGAGCAGCTTGTGGGCGAAGGTGCAATTCGCGTTGTTCAGGTCACCGATACGATAGGCAAGTTCGACGTCACGGAGAGCAATCTGCGCGACAGCAGCGAAGATCTGGAGAAGATGTCGCGACCTATCGTATACCGGGCGCCCGACAGTATCCAGCGCATTGGCACCATCACCATTCATTATGATAGGGTTGGGCTGTTTTCGGCATTGAACCGCATGGAGATCACATTGATCTCCATATTCGCGGTCGCGATCCTCGTGGTGTTCGCAGCGGCAATCGTGGGCAACCGGCTCATGGTCATTAGGCCCCTCCTCCGCCTGACGGCGGCAGTCGAGGCGACGCGTCGCCTTGGCTCGCGCCACCACGTCGACTGGCGCTCGAAGGACGAGATGGGCCGGCTGGCGAAAAGCTTCAATGAAATGCAGATCCAGCTGGACCGTGAAGAGCGGGAACTCAAGCGCGCTCACCAGCAGACAACCGAGATCTACAATCTGACGCCCGCCATGCTCTTCTCGCTGGATGCCGACGGCATGATCTGGGCTGTCAGCGATTATTGGCTTCTTGCCACAGGCTATAGCCGTCGCCATGTCCTGGGGCGGCCCTTTGTTGATCTCATCGTTCCCGAAGACCGTCCGGTCTATCTCGACCGTAGAAGCGAGGCAGACGGTGGCAACGCCAGCCACGGCGTCACAGTCCGCTTTCAATGTGCAGATGATCGCATCATCGACGTGCTTATCATGGAAACGCTTCTCAAGTCGGCATCCGCTGAACTGCCGACCTCGCTCAGCGTCATGACGGATGTGACCGAGCTCAAACAGTCCGAGATCCGCAATCATCATCAGGCCATCACCGATCACTTGACCGGCCTTCTGAACCGCCAGGGCTTCGAGGTCGCGCTCGATGAGAAGATTGCAGAGGCCGACGAGAGCAAGACCGACGTCGCCTGTCTGTTCATCGACCTCGACCGGTTCAAATCGATCAACGATACGTTGGGACATGCGGCCGGAGACCGTGTGCTGTGCGAATTCGTCGAGCGTGTGTCTCCGCTGGTCACCGCTGAGGATTGCGCCTCCCGTTTGGGCGGGGACGAATTTGCTCTTCTCATTACCGGCAAGGATGCAAAGGCAAGAGCATCGCAGATCTGTATGCAGGTCGTCGCGGCTTTCGACGCCCCCTTCGAGCTCGACAGCGCCTCGGTGCGTCTCAGCGCCAGCATCGGCCTTGCGGTCTATCCGGAGCACGCCGAAAGCGCCGCAGAACTTCTTCAGCGATCCGACATGGCAATGTACGCCCGCAAACGCGATGGCAAGAACGGCGCCAGCATCTATGATGAGGCAATACTGGATCGCACACGCCAGAGGGCCGAAATCGAGGCCGACATCGAGGCAGCGCTCGCGAACAGCTGGTTCGAGGCACATTTCCAGCCCATCGTCGATACGCGCACCCGCTCTACCATGGGCTTCGAGGCCCTGATGCGCCTGCGCCATCCCCGCAAAGGTTTGCAGTCTCCAGCCGCCATCGTCAGTGTTGCCGAAGAAACCGGCTCAATAGACAGGATTGGCAATGAGATCCTGGAGGATGCGCTCGAAAGTCTTGCAAAGGTATGCCGCATACCGGGCATGGAGCGCTGCTACGTAGCCGTGAACTTCTCGCCGCTGCAGTTCGAGCACAGCTTGCCGACGCGCATCGCAGCCCATGCGGCCCGTTTCGGCCTCAGCCCCAGCCAGGTCGTGATAGAAATCACCGAAGCGGTTCTGATGCACGACAACCCGGAAATCCGCACAATCCTGGATCAGTTGCACAGTTTCGGCTGCCGTATCGCACTGGACGACTTCGGAACGGGCTATTCTTCGCTAAGCTATTTGAGCCGCTTCCCGGTCGACATCGTCAAGATCGATCAGTCCTTCGTGAAATCTCTCGGGACCGATGCAGTCGAGATCAAGCAGAAAAACCGCATGCTGATGGAAGGTATCACTGCCATCTCGCATAAGATGAACTGTATCGTGGTCGCCGAGGGAGTGGAAACGGAGGAGCAGTTCACGCAGTTGCGCGCCATCGGCGTCGATTGTGCACAGGGCTATCTCTTCTCCAAGCCCATGGCCGTGCCGGATCTCATCACAAATCTGAACACGACCGCGAATTTGCTGGAATCTCGCATTGCATAAGCGCAAACTGTATTAGCGATTCAACTGGGGGTGAGCGTGAAACGACTTCTCCTGACAGGCATACTGGCGCTGATGGCATCGTCGGCACACGCCGAGCATCTGACGTTCACCACGGAATCCTATCCCCCCTACAGCTTTATTTCGTCGACCGGTAAACCGTCAGGGGTCGGCGTCGATCTGGTGGATGCCATCATGCGCGCCAGCAGCGTCAAAGCCAGCTACACAATTGAAGTCATGCCTTGGGCCAGAGCTTTGGCGCTTGCGGAAACCTCGAAGGATCATTGCGTCTTTGCCGCAGCCCGCACCAAGGAACGCGAGAAGACCTTTCAGTGGGTCACCCCCTTCTTCTCGGATATCAACTTGCTCGTTGCGCTCAAGTCGTCGCCGGTCGACGCCCGCACAATCGAGCAGGCGCGGCGCTATACCGTCAGCACACAGCGGGGCGATTATACGCAAAGTCTGCTGAAGGATAAGGGCTTCGAGAAAATCGATGTCAGCGCAAATTTCGAGACCTCGCTGGCAAAGCTGATGGCGGGACGCATCGACCTGATCCCGATGTCGGAATCGGTCTACAACAAGCTGATCCGTGAAGGTGCGGAATTGCGCCGCCTGATGATCTTCTCGGAGCAAAAACTGGGCATTGCCTGCAATCGCGAGATCTCGCCCGACCTGATCGCCAGAATGCAGGCTGCTCTGGATACACTGCGCTCCAGCGGGGAACAGGATCGCATCTTGCGCAAGTATGGCCTGATGCCGCCTCGTTAACTTGCGTAGCCACGTGTCTGCCCAGCAAAGGCCCGCCTGACGACATCGCTCTTGACTTTACTGCCCTTTCGGAGTGGGAAAGCGATCGAGAGCAAAGGTCCAAACCATCATGATCATCATCGCAGGCTTGGGAAATCCGGGCAGTCAATACCGCGGCAATCGCCATAACATCGGCTTCATGGCCGTTGATGCAATCCAGCGCCTGCCCGGCTTTGGCTCCTGGTCGAAGAAGTTCAAGGCCGAGATTTCCGAAGGCGAAATCAACGGGGAGAAGGTCCTGTTGATGAAGCCGCAGACCTTCATGAATCTCTCCGGAGAAGCGGTTGGTGAAGCCATGCGATTCTACAAGCTCGGTCCGCAGAACATTGTCGCGATCTACGATGAACTCGATCTTCCTCCCGGCAAGGCGCGCATCAAGACAGGTGGCGGACACGGCGGGCATAACGGTGTGAAATCGCTGGATGCCCATTGCGGCAAGGACTACAGACGCCTTCGGCTGGGCATCGGCCATCCCGGCGCCAAGGAACTGGTTCATAACCATGTTCTGGGCGACTTTGCGAAATCAGATCAGCCCTGGCTTGAGACACTGCTCGATGCGATCGCCGCCAACATCGGCCATCTTGTGAAGGGTGAAGATTCGCAACTCATGAACAAGATCGCGCTTGCCACCGGTGACCAGAGTGCGGACGCGACGACAAAACCTGCAAAGGCGCCAAAGCCCCCCAAGCCCGCCAGCCAGTCCCACATCCATCAGGCGCGCAGCAATCGTGGCCCTGCCCTTCCGGCGTCGGGCCCCATGGCAGACATGCTGAAGAAGATGTTCGGCCCGAAGGGGGAGTGAAGGTTCACTCCTCCGGTTCGGTGATGAACATGAGCGGGAACCCGGCCTCCTTTGCGAGATCCACCGCTTCCTTCGCCTTCGTCTCGGCAATATCCTTGGCACAGACGACAACGACAGCAAGCCCCATGCGGTGCGCCGTCATCATCACGCGATGTCCGGCTTCCGCGCTCATGCGGAACACTGACTTCAGCACGATCGTCACGAATTCGCGCGGCGTGTAGTCGTCGTTCAGGAGAATGACCTTGTAGAGCTTGGGTCTTTCGAGCTTTGGCTTCGCCTTTGTCGTCGGCTTGACTGTCGTATTCTCACTCATGGCCGCGTTCCCAACAGGCTCGATTGTCGCTCACAAGCGATCAGCACGGATATTGATAGATGGCAAGATGCGCGACGGGCATCAGCCCCGCGACAGACCGGATCATAATCTCTGCAAAGGTCGCGGACAAGTCGCGCAGGCCTTTCCAGACGGGATTTAAGCCTTTGCTGTGGTCGCTTGCCCTTGACCCGATGGCCTCTTTCCCCCATAGCCGAAGCCAAATCGAAATCAACGACGGGTCAACCCTTATGGGCTTTAAATGCGGCATCGTCGGCCTGCCCAATGTCGGCAAGTCGACACTCTTCAACGCGCTGACGAAAACGGCTGCTGCACAGGCCGCCAACTATCCCTTCTGCACCATTGAACCCAATACGGGTGAAGTGGCCGTGCCGGATGCACGCATGCAGAAGCTGGCTTCCATCGCGGGCTCGAAGGAAATCATCCCGACCCGCATTTCCTTCGTGGATATTGCCGGCCTGGTGCGCGGCGCCTCGAAGGGTGAAGGTCTCGGCAACAAGTTTCTCGCCAACATTCGCGAAGTGGATGCTGTGGTCCACGTTCTGCGTTGCTTCGAGGATGACGACATCACCCACGTCGAAGGCCGCATCAACCCGGTCGGTGACGCCGAAACCATCGAAACCGAACTGATGCTGGCGGATCTCGAAAGCCTTGAGCGCCGCGTGGAACAGACCCGCAAGCGTGCGACCGGCAAGGACAAGGAATCGCTCGCGCAGCTTCCTGTCATGGAAGCCGTGATCAAGCTTCTCAATGAGGGCAAACCGGCTCGCCTGTTGCTGAAGACACTGGGAACCGATGAGATTGCCGTTCTCAAGGGCCTCAACCTGCTGACCTCCCATCCGGTTCTCTATGTTTGCAATGTCGCGGAAGCCGATGCCGCAACCGGCAACGAGCATACGCAGGCCGTTGCTGCCATGGCGAAGGAACAGGGCGCAGAATGCGTCATCATTTCCGCCGCCATCGAAGCGGAAGTCGCTCAACTGCCGGAAGAGGAAGCAACCGAATTCCTCTCTGCGCTCGGTCTTGACGAAGCAGGCCTTGATCGCTTGATCCGCGCTGGCTACCACCTGCTCGATCTAATCACCTACTTCACCGTTGGCCCGAAAGAAACGCGTGCCTGGACCATTGTTCGCGGCACCAAGGCGCCACAGGCGGCAGGCGTTATCCACTCCGATTTTGAACGCGGCTTCATTCGCGCCTTCACCATTTCCTATGACGACTACATTGCCTTCAAGGGCGAAGTCGGCGCCAAGGAAGCGGGCAAGGGCCGCGATGAAGGCAAGGAATACGTCGTGAATGACGGCGACGTCATCCATTTCCGCTTCAACACCTGATCGCGATAGCTGATCAGGGCGACTTTCGCTCTTCACAGGCCGCCGCTGCACCCGCACCGGCGGCTTTGTTGTTCGCGAAGAGGCTCAAACCTCAAAGAGCAGAGTTGCGGCAATCGTCCACATGATGAGAGCGATGCAGGTATCGAGTAAGCGCCACGCCGAGGGCTTCGCAAACAGGGGCCTCAGATAAGTCGCGCCGTAAGCGAGCGAGAAAAAGAAGACCAGTGAAGCCGTTGATGCTCCTGCTGCGAAAATCAGTTCCTCGCCCGGGAAGCGGGTTGAAAGCGTCCCTACCAGCACGACCGTATCAAGATAGACATGCGGATTGAGCCAGGTGAAGGCAAGACAGGTGGAGATCACCGTCGAGAAAGGCAGTCCTGCGCCCTCCGTGATCACGAGGCTGGAAGATCCCGTCACGGCAGAATGCAGGCTGCGCGCGCCATACCACAGTAGAAAAGCCGCCCCCGCATAGCGCATGACGGGATCAATCCATGGTGCAGACGCAAGGATTTGCTGAAAACCGCTGACGCCGAAGAAGATAAGCAATGCATCGGAAAGCGCGCAGGTCAGGGCAACGGCCAGAACATGCTCGTTTCGCAAACCCTGCCGCAGCACGAAGGCATTCTGAGCCCCGATTGCGACGATGAGGCTAAGCCCGATACTGAAACCCGTCGTGTAGGCCGTTGTGATCACAGCATTTCCTCTCACTGAATGATCTGGAATTAACCGGCCATGCGAGTTAAGTAAAATGAAGGCTTCTAACGCGGATTAAGGAAAACTAATTCGATGCTGGACTATGGCGGCTTGCAGGCGGTGGCGATGGTGGTGCGCACGGGCAGCTTCGAAAAGGCTGCCCAGAAGCTGTCCGTTACACCTTCTGCGGTTTCGCAGCGGGTCAAGGCGCTGGAAGAACGCCTTGGCACGATCTTGATTGTACGTGGCCAGCCTTGCACCGCGACCAGCGAGGGCGAGTTGATCTGTCGCCATGTCGAGCAGGTCCTGATGCTGGAGCATGACCTTTCCGCCGCCCTCCCGCCCCTGCCTCCCAACCGTGACAGCGAGGACCGGGTTACGATCCCGCTAGCGGTCAATTCCGACAGTCTCGCCACCTGGTTTCTCAGCGCCGCCGCCGCCAGTTTCAGTACGGGCTATCTGTTCGATGTG
The DNA here is from genome assembly GCF_001427345.1 of Rhizobium sp. Root149. Classification (NCBI taxonomy): domain Bacteria; kingdom Pseudomonadati; phylum Pseudomonadota; class Alphaproteobacteria; order Hyphomicrobiales; family Rhizobiaceae; genus Rhizobium; species Rhizobium sp. Root149. The sequence goes on along the minus strand of NZ_LMGD01000012.1, from coordinate 129,722 downwards.
ATTGTCGATGATCAGGATCATACGACGGACATTCTGAAAGCAGGTCGGGCTATCGGTGCAGTCACCGCACAGCCGGAACCTGTTGCGGGCTTCAAGACCTTCTCGCTCGGTGCCATGACCTATCTTGCGACCGCCTCACCCGCCTTCCGCCAGCGATATTTCAGCAATGGACTGACGAAAGAGACGCTGCAGAAGGCGCCCGGCATTGTCTTCAACCGCAAGGACAGTCTACAGGACATCTGGGTTCGCAAGGTCACCGGCCAACAGGTCGCATTTCCGAACCATTGGCTCCCGTCCAGCCATGCCTTTATCGATGCCTGTCTGCTGGGATTGGGATGGGGCATGAGCCCGCTTTATCTTTTGCACCACCATCTCGCCAATGGCACACTCGTGGATCTGGCGCCTGCACATCCGATCGACGTTCCGCTGTACTGGCAGATAAAGTCCTCCGCCGCAACGCCTCTCAAGGTCCTGACAGAGACCATCGTTGCCTATGCGCGGAGCAACATGAACCGACCGTTCTAAGTTCAAGCCACGGGCGGCAGCTTTTCGGCCATGGCGGGCGGAAACAGTTCCAGCACCCGTTGGCGCAGATAACGCCATCCCACACCCACCAGCAGCACGACGATGCCGACAACGGCAAGCGCCATGAACACGATCAGATCGCCGGTCAGTTGCTGTTCCTTCAGGATCCCGATAACGGCGACGACAAGTGCCACAAGACCCGAGGTCGCGAACGCGCGCCGGTCAATCAGAATGCCCACCAGCATCAGGCAGGACACTACGAAAACGATCGGTAGGGCCAGATCACCCTGCCAGCTCTCCGGCGTTACTCTCAGCGCCCCCGTCTGGAGGTAGATGACAAAGGAAAGAACGGCATACAGCAAGGCAGGCGCCGTCATCAGATGAAGCCAGAAGGCAATATCGGCGCTTCTTGAAATCCGATGGCGATCGGCAAGATCAAAACGCATTGCAATGGCAAACAGCCCGCCCGCCGAGAGCAACAGAATGCAGACCAGCAGAAACGGATAGCTGGTGATGAAATGCTGAACCCCGAACACGCGCTCCAGCAGTGCAAAGACAAGCATCGTTGCCAGCGCCAGACAGGACGCGATGAAGAGCGCAACGGCAAGCGGAACCCGGTAACGCAAGGCATAGAGCCCGAGCACCGCCGGAAACGGAGCCACATAAGCGGCAAGACCCAGCGACGTATCAGCATCGACGTAATCGCCCAGGATCACCAAACCCGCAATCCACGTCACCGCCGCAGCCGAAATGGTCAGCACGACCGCAGGCAAGGCCAGACGCTGGCGCGCGACCAGTATTTCAGACAGGAGAATGATGGCCGGCGTGATGACGAAAATATTGCCGAGCCCCCAGAGGCCGGCAAACAGGATCAGGATGCCGATGCTGATAAGCACGTCATGAAAACCACGTAGAAACCGGGGGGCTTCCGTATCAGGAGGGGAGGAAAGCATACTGTCCGCCACGGAGCCAGCAGGCAAGGCAAGCGATTTCGACAAATGCCGTTCGAGATCCGCGACCTTGGCGGCATCAACAAGCCCTTTCTCGACAGCACCCTGCAGTACGGCTCTCAGCTTGGTCATGTTTCTCCTCCCGATGCCTTGAGAGCAGAACTCCCACCGTCTTGAATAATCTCTGCGACTGGCCATTGTCCATTATCGCGAGCGACCTAGAGTCTACCTTTCGAAGGCTTGTATCAACTGTCGCATTTCTGAGACGGACCAAGAGAGAAAGCCGCAACCAGGAATGGACGCGACCGTGAATTCATTGCATACCATCGACCCCCGCAAGGCATTTCAGGAACGAGCGTGATGAGGGCCTACCTCTTGAATTGCTAAAACAGCTGTTGGAACACGTTCGATGAAACGCTATTCATCAAAGACAATCCAGTCTCATGAAGGAACCAGGCATGACGAATGGGAAGCTTCACTTTGAAGACTTCACCCCCGAGCGCGCATTTCCGCTCGGTCCGCTGACGGTGAGTGCTGAAGAGATCATCGAATTCGCTTCCGAATACGATCCGCAGCCAATGCATCTTTCCGAAGAGGCCGGCAAAGCGAGCATTCTAGGCGGTCTGGCGGCTTCCGGCTGGCATACCTCTGCCCTGCACATGCGCATGACGATCGACAGCTTTCTGCTCAACTCCACCTGTGAGGGTGCGCCGGGCGTCGACTTCATGGACTGGAAAAAGCCGGTTCTGGCAGGCGATACCCTCTCCGGACAGGCGGTGGTTCTGGAGGCCAGAACACTCCGCTCAAAGCCCGGCATCGGCTTGATCCGTATGCGAAGCGAAGTCGACAACCAGCGCGGTGAAACCGTCTGCGTACTGGAGCAGGCAATCATGTTCCGGATGCGGAATGCTCAGGAGACTGCACCATGAGAATGGCTGAACTCAACCCGGTCGGCACGCGTCTCGAAGTGGGCACCATAGAGTTTACCACAGACAGCATCATCGGCTTTGCGCGGAAGTTCGATCCTCAGCCCTTCCATCTGGATGCCGAGGCTGCCAAGGATTTCGTGTTCGGCGGCCTGTGCGCTTCCGGATGGCAGAGTGCAGCGGGCTGGATGAAAACCTTTCTGGCCTTCTGGACCAAGGAATGCATCCGATTGCACAAGCAAGGCATTGCCCCGCCCAAGCTCGGCCCCTCGCCCGGCTTTCGCAAGCTCCAGTGGCTGAAGCCGGTCTATGCCGGCGACCGGATCACCTATTATACAACACTGCTCAACAGCCGCGAACTGGCCTCGCGCCCGGGTGTCTGGCTGAACTCGACCCTGAATGAAGGCGTCAACCAGAACGGCGAGACCGTTATTCGGTTCGAAAGCAGCGTGCTGGAATTCACCTGAGGAGCACGAGCTCAGCGGGCCACGATCACCGTGGCGCCGGCTCCCACCATCAAAGCGCCTGCGCCTCTGTTGAGACGGCGCAGGACCACAGGATTGCGCAGTAATCCGCGTGTGCGCAAGGCAAGCAGAATGTGCCCGCCAATCACAAGGGCCTCGACGATCAGGATTGCCGCCGCCAGCAGACTGAAATCGCCGAGCGAGAGATGCGCATCAACGACGTTTGGCAGCAGAGCGATATAGAATAGCGGCATCTTGGGGTTTCCGAGATTAAGAAACACCCCCGCCAGATAACCGCGCCATAATTCCCCGTGACCGGCCACATGCCGCGCTTCCGGTACGGCAGCGGGCGCAGTCCACAGCCGACATCCCATCCAGATCAGGTAGATTGCTCCGAGATAGCGGAGCACCACCATCGCCCACCCCATCTCTGATGCGAAGGCGGACAAGCCGAAGGCCGCAAGGGACAGGAAGATGAGGATACCTGTTACCGTACCGAGACCGTAGGCCAAACCCGATGCCGCGCCGTGATGAAGCGTACGCGCAAGGATCGTCATATTATCCGGGCCGGGACTGGCCGCGAAAATGAAGAATGCGAGCGCAAACCCAATCAGCGATGTGAATTCCATCTGCCCCTCCTGCGGACATCAATGGAACCGCAGCAGAACAGAGCGCTGCTCAGCCGTCAATGCCCGTCGAACGACACAAGCGTGCGAACCTCAACGCCAAGCGCCTCCAGCTTCTTGCGCCCGCCCAGCTCCGGCAAATCAATGACGAAACAGGCGGACACCACCTCGGCACCCAACTGACGCAGCAGCTTCACAGCGCCCTCAGCTGTGCCGCCCGTCGCGATCAGATCGTCGCAGAGAATGACCTTATCCCCCGGCTTCACCGCATCGACATGCATTTCCATCTCGTCGACGCCATATTCGAGGCTATAGGCCACGCGAACGGTTGTGTGCGGCAGCTTGCCCTTCTTGCGAATTGGAACGAAGCCTGCCGAAAGTTGATGCGCCATGGCACCGCCCAGAATGAACCCGCGCGCCTCGATACCCGCAATCTGGTCGACAGCCAGATCCGCATAGGGACGGACCAGCTCATCGACCGCGCTGCGAAACGCTGCAGCATTCCCCAGAAGCGTCGTGATATCGCGGAAGATGATCCCCGGCTTCGGATAATCGTGAATAGCGCGGATCGAGGCAGCAAGGGTCTGTTGGATATCGGCCATGGGATTCAAACGTCCAGAAGGGTGAACAGGGATGCCGCCAACAAAAAAGGCGGCCGAAGCCGCCTTTCTAGAGAATATGAGCGCTGGGCTCAATGTTCCTTGTTTGCATAAACCGACTTCTTCGTCAGGTAGACCAGGATCGTGAAGATTGCCAGGAAGACCATGACCATGAAACCGGTCCGCTTGCGCTCTTCGAGATGCGGCTCGGCAGCCCACATCAGGAACGCCGAAACGTCCTTCGCATACTGGTCGAGAGTCTGCGGTGAACCGTCGTCATAGGTCACCTGGCCATCCGAGAGCGGCGGCGCCATAGCGAGCGCGACAGCGTTGGCAAAATACGGGTTGAAATGCGTTCCCGTCGGAACGTCGACACCCTGCGGCGCTTCCTGGTAACCGGTCAGCAGCGAGTAGATATAGTCCGGACCACCTTCCTGATACTGCGTGAAGATGTCACCCACGAAGAGCGGGAAGCCACGGGTTACACCGCGCGCCTTGGCAATCAGAGAGAAGTCCGGCGGAGCTGCGCCACCATTGGCTGCTGCCGCGGCCTGCTTGTTCGGGAATGGCGACGGGAAGTGATCCGAAGGCACAGCCTTGCGGGTGAACATCTCACCATCATCATTCGGGCCGTCCTGAACTTCATATTCCGAAGCGAAGGCCTTCACCTGGGCTTCCGAGTAACCGAGGTTCTCAAGCGTTCTGAACGCCACCAGATTCATCGAGTGACAGGCAGCACAAACTTCTTTGTAGATCTTCAGGCCGCGCTGCAACTGACCCTTGTCGTATTTTCCAAACGGACCGGCAAAGGACCACTCAAGGTTCTTCGGCTTCAGGACGGGAAAGTGGCCACCCTGAATTGCGTGCTGCGTTGCTTCCGCCAGCCCGTGTCCCTCCTCGGCCTGTGCCGAAGAGATGCCAAAGGCTGCCAGTGAGGCGACCAGAGCGAGGCTCGTTACAAGCTTTTTCATTATCGTTGTCCTCTCTCTCGCTTCAGGCCTGAGCCGCCGCAGGTTTTCCCTGCTTCTCGAGAACCGCTTCGGTAATCGAGTTTGGTATTCTGCGCGGCGTTTCCAGAAGGCCGAGAAGAGGCATGATGAGAAGGAAGAAGCCGAAGTAATAGGCTGTCCCGATCTGGGAGAAGACAACGTAGAGGCCTTCCGCCGGCATGGCGCCGAGCCAGCCCAGCATGATGGAGTTGGCAACGAAGATCCAGAAGAACAGCTTGTACCAGGGACGATACACTGCGGAACGAACCTTCGACGTATCGAGCCACGGCAGGAAGAACAGCACGATGATCGCGCCGAACATCACCAGAACGCCACCGAGCTTGGAATCGATCGGGCCGACGTTGAAAGTGATCGCACGCAGCATGGCGTAGAACGGCAGGAAGTACCATTCCGGAACGATGTGTGCCGGGGTCTTCAGCGCGTCCGCCATGATGTAGTTATCCGGGTGACCCAGATAGTTCGGCATGTAGAAGACGAACCAGGCATAGACCATCAGGAACACGGACAGGCCGAGCGCATCCTTCAACGTCGCATAGGGCGTGAAGGGCACCGTATCGGTCTTGGTCTTGACTTCAACGCCCGTCGGGTTGGTCTGGCCCGTCACATGCAGCGCCCAGACGTGCAGGATGACAACGCCTGCAATCATGAACGGCAGCAGGTAATGCAGGGCGAAGAAGCGGTTCAGCGTCGGCTGGTCAACGGCAAAGCCGCCGAGCAGGAACTGCTGGATCCACTCACCCACCAGCGGGAAGGCCGTGAAGAAACCGGTGATGACCGTTGCACCCCAGAATGACATCTGGCCCCATGGCAGAACATAGCCCATGAAGGCGGTTGCCATCATCAGCAGGAAGATAACCACGCCGAGGATCCAGAGGATTTCGCGGGGCGCCTTGTAGGAGCCGTAGTACAAGCCGCGGGCAATGTGCAGATAAACCGCGATGAAGAAGAACGACGCGCCGTTGGCATGCATGTAGCGCAGCAGCCAGCCGTGGTTCACGTCGCGCATGATCTTTTCGACGGAATTGAAGGCGACGGTGACTTCCGCCGCATAATGCATGGCCAGAACCACACCGGTCAGGATCTGCACCACCAGCATCACGGCCAGCATGCCGCCGAAGGTGTAGGCGTAGTTCAGGTTGCGCGGAACAGGATAAGCGACGAAGCTGTCATACATCAGGCGCGGCAGGGGAAGCCGCGCGTCGATCCATTTTTCGACAGCCGTCGATGGTTGATAGTTGGAATGCCCACCACTCATGTCGTGTCCCCTCAGCCGATCCGGATCACAGTATCGGAAGCAAATGTAAATGTCGGAATTGCAAGGTTCTGCGGGGCTGGACCCTTGCGAATACGACCCGCCGTATCATAGTGCGAGCCGTGGCAAGGACAGAACCAGCCGCCGAAATCACCGGACTGGCCGAGCGGAACGCAACCCAGATGGGTGCAGGAGCCGACCATGACGATCCAGTTTTCCTTATCCTTGCCCGCGGAACGGTCCAGATCTGTTGCCTTGGCATCGGCCGCGAGGTTGGCGTTGCGTGCAACCGGGTCCTTGAGGTCCGCCAGAGCCACAGCCTTGGCTTCTTCAACTTCCTTCGGCGTGCGGTTACGGATGAAGATGGGCTTGCCGCGCCACTTCACCGTCAGCGACATGCCCGGCTGGACGCTGGCCACGTTCACCTCGATGGAGGCGAGCGCAAGCGTCGAAGCATCAGGCCGCATCTGATCGATAAAGGGCCATGCAACCGCAACGGCACCAACCGCACCTGCCATACCTGTTGTCAAATAAAGGAAATCACGGCGTGTGGGCTCGCCCACGGTGCCGCTATTCGTGTCGTGCTCGCTCACGTTCAACCCATCCTCTGCGCAGAAATGTACTGAATTTGCATTGCCCCTCACCCTTGCGAGTCCAATTCGGACACAAATTGGTCGCTATTCTCCCCGAAATTTGTCTAAGCGTGATCGCAGGATATGTCCAGCCTCCCCACTCAGCTATCGGCAGATTGTCGCGCCCAGATGGCGCAACGCAACACCGCTCCCCCTGGAACGATGGTCACGGCACGCCCTGCCCCGGACCTTATCAACTGTCACTAGCATGATTCGCTGGAACGGGGCTGTGCGCCAGTGAGATAGAATGTCGCACATCTTGCGAATGTCAGGTTTTACCCCCATAAAGGCTGCCCGCACACCGCACTTGATATAAATCAAGTCGGATGAGGTCTCCTAACAGAGCTTGCGCTTCAGTCCGTGCCCGGCTCAACCGCAATGAACCCGCCCGATTGCCGCGCCCATAGTTCCGAATAGAGACCGCCGCTCGCGATCAGTTCCGTATGCGTGCCCTGCTCCGCGATGCGGCCCTTATCCATCACGATCAGCCGGTCGAGAGCAGCGATGGTGGAGAGGCGATGGGCGATGGCAAGCACTGTCTTGCCCTGCATCAGCGCATCGAGATGCGCCTGAATGGCCGCTTCCACTTCCGAATCGAGCGCGGACGTCGCCTCGTCCAGAACGAGGATTGGGGCATCTTTCAGCATGACGCGCGCAATCGCAATACGCTGGCGCTGACCGCCGGACAGCTTCACGCCGCGCTCTCCCACATGCGCATCAAAGCCGGTACGGCCGCGCTGGTCCTGAAGCTTCTCGATGAAATCATAGGCTTCGGCACGCTTTGCCGCCTGCACCAGCAAAGCCTCATCCGCGTCCGGACGCCCGAACAGAATGTTGTCGCGGACGGAGCGATGCAGCAGCGACGTATCCTGCGTGACCATGCCGATCTGGGCGCGCAGGCTCTCCTGGCGGACCTTCGAGATATCCTGCCCGTCGATCAGAATGCGTCCGCCTTCGAGGTCGTAAAAGCGCAAAAGCAGATTGACCAGCGTGGACTTTCCCGCACCCGAACGCCCGACGATGCCCACCTTTTCGCCGGGGCGTATCGTCAGATTGAGATGCTCTAGCACGCCTTTCCCGCGACCATAGTGAAAGCTCACATCCTCGAAACGGATTTCCGGCTCGCGCACCACGAGCGCCGGAGCGTTTGGCGGGTCTGCGAGATCGATCGGCTGAGAAATCAGGTCGGCCGCATTCTGCACGGTACCGTAGTTTCGCATGATGCCGTTGAACTGCGTCATCAGCCGTCCCAGCAGAAAATTCAGGCGAAGCACGAGCGCCAGCGTAAAGGCCACGGCGCCGGAACTGATCCGACCATCCAGCCAGAGGTGGATGCACAGCGCGGCCATGCTGGTGATCATGACGCCGGACAGCAAAGCCATGGACGCGCGCACGCCGGTAATGAACCGCGTGAACATCAGCGTCGTGTTCTGGAAGACCTCGAAGCCCTCGCGCATGTAGCGATCATTGGCTTCGTCGCGCCCGAACAGGCGCAGCGTCTGGATATTGCTGTAGGCATCGACCATGCGTCCGCTCAGCATGGATGCGGCCTCCGCCGTCTCGCGCGAATGGAAACGGATTCGCGGCACGAAATAGCGGGCAAGCATCGAGAAAATGCCGACCCAGACCAGCACGATCACCGCAAGGCGCCAATCCAGACCGCCGACGAGCGTCAGCATCGAGACCGAATAAATGCCGACAAACCAGACACTTTCCATGAGGGAGGTCACGAGATCGCCGGTCGCCTGCCCGCCGGACCAGACCTTGGTGACGATGCGGCCCGCAAAATCATTCTGGAAAAACGAGAGCGACTGGCGCGCCACGTGCTGGTAACTCTGCCAGCGCACGAGATTGTAAAATCCCGGCGTGATGATCTGCTGGTCCACCAGTGCATTGGCCATGGCGACAAGAAACCGGACAACCGCAATCAGCACCAGCATTCCTGCCAGTTCCCAGCCATGCGCGGCCAGAAGACCGGCCCATCCGGCGGCTCGGTCCGTCCCCGCCAGAATATCGACCAGCCGGCCGACAAACCAGAAGAGCGCCGCCTCGATGGCAGCCGTCATGCCTCCCAGCACCAGCATGGCAACAAAGGGAGATTTGGCTTGGCGTATGTAGAACCAGATGAAAGCGGTGGTGCCGGATGGCGGGCGCAGATTGTCCTTGTATGCAAAGGGATCCAGCCAGGTTTCGAAACGGCGCGCGATAGATGAAAATATCATGGAGCCCGATATAGGCGGATTCCATGAGGAGGCAAAGTTAAAGCCTCTTCATCTTGAGGCCAGACCATTTTGCAACTGGCTTATCTTGCAGTTGGAAAGAAAAAATCATGCCTCCAGTACGTGGGCCTTTTCCGCCACATCGAGACGCACATAGGAACCGGGTGACGGAAGCGCTACGCTGGAGGTCTTGATGCGAATAGGCGGCAGCGCCGCCCCATTCAACGCAACCGCGATGGTGGAGGTGGCGCCTGAGAATTCCACATCGACAACCTGCCCCGTGGTGTCGTCGGAGCTGCTGTCGCTGGCGATACGGATCTGCTCGGGCCGAAGCATGATTTCCACCTTGCCCTTGTGGTGACCCGCAATGGGCACATTGCCCAGGGCGCAATTGGCGATGCTGCCCTTGGCAATGGCCGGAAGCAACACGGCATCGCCCATGAAAAGAGCCGTGGCACGATCCTTCGGATGAAAATAAAGCTCCTGCGGCGTACCCGCCTGCACCACCCTGCCCTCCCGCATCACCACCACGCGATCGGCGAAGGAAAGCGCCTCTTCCTGGTCATGCGTAACCAGAATGGTGGTGACACCCGCCGATTGCAGCAGACGTGACACCGTTTTGCGCATGTTCTCCCGCAGGCCGGTATCGAGCGCGGAAAAAGGCTCGTCCAACAGCATCAGGCGCGGACGACAAGCCAGCGCACGGGCAAGCGCCACACGCTGCTGCTGACCGCCGGACAGCTGGTGCGGACGGCGCGACAGCATGCCCTGATCCAGTTCCACCATATCCAGCAGCGAAAGAATTCGCTCGTTGCGCTGCCGGTCCGTGCGGGAAATGCCGAAGCCGATATTGTCCGCAACCGTCAAGTGGGGAAACAGCGCGCCATCCTGCGCGACAATGCCAATCGAGCGAAGATGTGCCGGCACGCTTGTCGCGGCATCAGCCAGCAGCTCGCCACCAACTGAAACGCGCCCGCTATCCGGCGTCTCGAAACCCGCAATCATCCGCAGAAGCGTCGTCTTGCCGGAGCCGGAGGGACCAACGACGGCGGTGCGCATGCCGGACGTGGCTTCGACACTCACCTGATCCAGCGCCTGGACCTTGCCATATCGCTTGGAGACGTTTTCGATGGAAAGCACGGTCATTGTCCTGCCACCCGCTTGGACTGGAGATGAAGATAAAGCGTCATCGGCATGGAAAGCACCACCATCATCACCGCATAGGGTGCCGCGGAAACATAGTCGATCTCGCTCGTCAGTGACCAGAAGCGGGTGGCGAGCGTATCCACGCCAAGTGGCGAAAGCATCAGCGTTGCCGTCAGCTCGTTGGCGATGCCGAGAGCCGCAAGCGCTACACTGGCTGCGGCCCCCGGTGCCGCCAGCCGGAAGGTGATTTCAAAGACTGCCCGCCGTGGTGGTCGCCCAAGGGCGGTCGCCGCCCGTTCCAGCTCCACCGGCGCCTGGGCAATGCTGGCGCGCAAGCCCACCATGGCGCGCGGCAGAAACAGAAGCACATAGGCCGCCAGAAGCGTAGCGAAGGTCTGGTAAAGCGGCATGAAATAGCGAACGGTAACAGTCACCAGCGCCAAGGCCACGACGACACCCGGAAGTGAGCCGACATAATAGTGGCACGCTTCCAGAATCCGCTGCACACGACCGGGCGCCCGTACGGAGAGCCACGCCATGGGTGCGGCGAGTGCAGTCGCCAGCACTCCGCCGACCAGGGAAAGCACAAGTGTCTGAAGCAGGGCGTTGCCCAGCCTATCGGCCTGCCAGATGGCAAGCCCGCCCAGCCACAGCCAGCGCCCCAGCGTGTAAAGCGGCACACCGATGGCAAGACCGGCGACGAGGATTGGCAGCAGGAGGCACGGCAGGGTCAACGGGCCGAGAGCATGAACGACGGACGGACGGGCAGTGCCGGTGCCAACTCGCGCATAGCGCTCGTTGCCGCGCAGGATTATTTCCAGCAGCAGAAGAAGCAGGCAGCAGAGCACCAGAACCCCGCCCAGCATGTTGGAGGCAGGGCTGTTATAGGAAGACTGGAACTGATCGACGATGGCGGTCGCGAAGGTATCGAAGCGGATCATCACGAACAGCCCGTATTCGGACAGCAGATGCAGCGCAATCAGCAATGAACCGCCGCAGATGGCAAGGCGAAGCTGGGGCAGGACCACATGCAGGAAAACCTTGAACGGTGACAGGCCAAGCGACGCACCGGCATCTTCCAGCGCGGGATCGAGCCTGCGAAGCGAGGCGGCAACCGGCAAATACAGGAAGGGATAATAAGCAAGCACCGCCACGAAGACGGCACTCCACAGTCCGCGCATGCCGGGCAGGAACGTGATCCAGGCATAGCTGTGAACGAAGGCTGGAATGGCAAGCGGCGCGACGGCAAGCCCCGAAAAGAAACGCCGAAACGGCAGATCCGTCCGCTCTGTCAACCAGGCAAGACCCACCGCTACGACAATCGAGATCGGGATGGTGACGACTTCGAGGTAGACCGTGTTGATCAGCAGTTCGCCAACGCGCGGACGAAACACCAGTTCGCGCACTGTTTCCCAGCCCACATCGAAAGTGACCAGCACAATGAAACCAAGCGGCAGCAGGCTGAAAAGCGCGACACAAAGCGCCAGCAGCGTCGCCACCGGATGCGGACGGAGCGCTGGCAGAAACCGATGTCCGTCGGTGCGGCCGCTTGACCGCCTCAGCGATGAGGCACGCTGCAACAAGGGTTCGCTCACTCCGTTCAGGCCACGCTCTCAAAGCCGCGCGGGAAATGCCAAAACGACCGTGCCTTGCGGCCACGGTCGCTCAGTCTGATTAGAAGTTTGTCAGTCAGAACTCAACAGGCTAGAAGCCGATCAGAGAATACCCGCCGCCGTCATGAGTTCGACAACCTTCTTGCTGTCCAGCTTGGAGGCGTCCACCTTGGGCGCCTGAAGATCCTTGATCGGCACCAGCTTGGCATTGGCATCGCCGTTGATGGCGTATTCGAAGGAGGTGCCGCTCTTTAGAATATCCTGTCCGCCCTGACCGGTTACGAACTTCAGGAATTCCTGCGCTTCCTTCTGATGCTTGCTGGATTTCAGAACACCACCACCGGAAACGCTCAGGAACGCGCCCGGATCCTGATTGCGGAAGTAGTGCAGGCCAACATTCTTGCTGTTCTCGCCGGTCTTGGCCTGATCACCGAACCAGTAATAGTGATAGATCACTGCACCTTCGACTTCATGCGCGTTGACGGCCTTCATGGCAACACTGTTGCCCTTGTAGGCAACGGAATTTTCCTTCATCGCCTTCAGCCACTGCGCGGTTGCCTGCTCGCCCTTCGTGGCGAGAAGAGCACCGACGATCGCCTGGAAATCGGCCCCGGCAGGAGATGCACCCCAGCGACCCTTCCACGCCGGGTCGGCGAGATCCAGCATGGACTTCGGCAGCTTGTCTTCCGTCAGCTTCGTCTTGTCATAGGCAAAGACCGTGGAGCGGCCGGCAATACCCGTCCAATTACCATTGGCAGGACGGAACTGTTCCGGAACCTGGGCGAGCGTGGCAGAATCCACCGGCGCGAAGAGACCGGCCCCATCGACCAGCGTCATGGCGGGAGAATTCTCGGTCAGGAACACATCCGCAGGAGACGCCGCCCCTTCCTGGATCAACTGGTTGGCAAACTGCATGTCGCCGCCCTGGCGCATGGTTACCTTGATGCCGGTTGCCTTGGTGAAAGCTTCGATCCACTCGCGACCGAGACTCTCATGCTGGGCATTGTAGACGACGATGCCTTCGCCATCCGCTGCATGGACGATGCCTGCGAAACCGGTGCCTGCAAGCGCAATGGCAAACAGCGTGGACAAGCGGCTGACTGACTTCATCGATAAATCTCCTTCAACGAGACCTGCGGCTCCACAGGCGTGAGGCTCTATAGATTTATTTGATTGGCGCTTTCAAGTTTGAACACCCGCTCATGCAGGGAAATTGGACCAACTGCGTCAAGATATCGCCGCATCTTACCCGATGCGGCGATCAGAGGATGAAACGAACGAGGGCGTCTCAAGCGAGGATTGTTTCGCCTTATTCAGCCGCCTCGGTCTCTTCCTCGCTGTCCTCGTCACTCAGGAAACCGCCGGACTGCCGGTTCCACAGATCGGCATAGACGCCACCATGGCTGACCAGTTCAGCATGCGTTCCCTGCTCGATGATGCGGCCCTGATCGAGCACGATCAGGCGATCCATCTGCGTCAGCGTGGACAGCCGATGCGCAATGGCGATGACGGTCTTGTCCTCGATCAACTCGAACAGGCTTTCCTGAATGGCGGCTTCCACCTCTGAATCCAGCGCAGAAGTCGCCTCGTCCAGAATGAGAATGGGCGCATCCTTGAGGAACACGCGCGCAATCGCGATACGCTGGCGCTGGCCACCGGAGAGCTTGACACCTCGCTCGCCCACATGGGCGCTCAAGCCCGTCCTGCCCTGCTGGTCGGCGAGCGTCTGGATGAATTCCCAGGCATTGGCCCGCTTTGCGGCCTCGATAACGTCCTCATCGGTTGCCTCGGGACGACCATAGGCAATGTTGTCGCGGATCGATCGATGCAGCAAAGACGTGTCCTGCGTCACCACGCCGATGTTTGCCCGCAGACTGTCCTGCGCGACGTGCGAGATAGTCTGTCCATCGATCAGGATCTGCCCCTTCTCGACATCGTAGAACCGCAACAGCAGGTTCATCAGCGTCGTCTTGCCGGCACCGGAGCGACCAACAAGGCCGACCTTCTCGCCTGCACGAATGGTCAGCGAGAAGTCTTCGATCACGCCCTTCTTCTTCCCGTAGTGGAAACGAACGCCATCGTAGACGATCTCACCCTTCGGCACAGTGAGCGCCTTGGCCGCAGGCTTGTCGACGATGTCATGCGGCTTCGTCATCATGCCCATGCCGTCGTAGATCGTGCCAATGCTTTCGAAGAGCGCGGCCACTTCCCACATGATCCACTGCGACATGCCGTTGATACGCATGGACAGACCAATGGCGACAGCAATCGCGCCCACCGAGACATTGCCCTGAAGCCAGAACCAGATGCCAAGCGCGGCCACCGAGAACTGAACGATGGCATTGTTCACGTCGACCGCCATGTTGAGCAGGGAAATCTGCCGCATCTGGCGGTGAACCGTACCAAGGAATTCGTCCATGCCTTCGCGGGCATAGGTTTCCTCGCGCCCTGCATGGGAGAAGAGCTTCACCGTTGCGATGTTGGTATAGCTGTCCACGATCCGGCCCGTCATCATGGAGCGCGCATCAGCCTGTTCGCTGGAGCTTTTGCGCAGACGCGGGATGAAGAAGCGCAGAATGAGGCCGTAGATGATGATCCACACCACCAGCGGCACGCCCAGCCGCCAGTCCACTGTCGCGACCAGCGCAAGCATGGAGACGAAGAAACTGATGGCGTAGACGAAGACGTCGATGATCTTGATCGTGCCCTCGCGCACGGCAAGCGCCGTCTGCATGACCTTGGTGGACACGCGACCGGCAAATTCGTTGGCAAAGAAGGTCATGGAGTGACGCAGCAGGAAGCGGTGCATCTGCCAGCGGGCAATCATGGGGAAGTTGCCAGCCAGCACCTGGTGCATGGTCAGCGTATGCACGATGCCAAAGGCAGGCAAAGCCAGCAGCAGAAGCGCCGCCATGCCAGCCAGACGCCAGCCTTCATTAGCCAGAAATGTCGCGCGGTCGGCATTGCTCAGCCAGTCCACGATATTGCCGAGGAACTGGTAGAGAAACACTTCCAGTACCGCTATGCCCATGGAGCAGATGCCAAGCAGCAGAAGCCAGGGCCAGACAGGCTTGGTGTAATACCAGCAGAACGCCAGCAGGCCCTTCGGGGGCAATGCGGGATCACCCGCCGGATAAGGGTTCACACGTTTTTCGAACCAGGAAAACATGATGTAAAGGCTCCGTCGATCGGAACGCATTGCCGCCGTCCCGTGCACTTGGTGCGGGACATGGTGAGGCAAATGCAAAATTCAATTGGCGAGGCCATGATGCGGCCACGAGATGAAATGAAACGGGAGTTTGGCGAGAACCGTTAAGCGCTCACACCAGTGCCACAAGATTGGGCTGGAGAAGGCGCATACGCACGGTCATATCCATGTAGGGCCTCCTTGTCTGGTGTGTTGGTTGTCTGGCGCTCGGGTTGCGAAGCGTGTAGCACCTCCGGGAAAAATTGGAAAGCCGCAATCTCGGAGTGCCCTCGAAAGTCAGCGATCGTGTGAATGTCGCGTGACAGGCCCTGTGGATGAGGCAAACCCAATACGTCTTCTATCCCTGACTTGGTGACCCCGCATGACCACAGCCCTGCGTATCGCGCTCTATCAGCCGGATATTCCCGGCAACACCGGCACCATTCTCCGCCTCGCAGCCTGCATGGGCATCGGCGTCGACATCATCGAGCCCGCCGGCTTCGTGCTGTCAGACAAGAACCTGAAAAGAGCCGGCATGGATTATCTCGCAAGCGTCACCATGACGCGTCACGTCAACTGGCAGCAGTTCGACGCGTGGCGGCTGAGCGAAGGCCGCAGGCTTGTGCTGGCATCGACAAAGGCTGCCGAGCGCTACACCGATTTTGTATATGCTGAAAACGACATACTGCTCTTCGGCAGGGAAAGCGCGGGCGTGCCGGATGATGTTCACAATACGGCGGATGCGAGAATCATCATACCCATGGTCGAAGGACAGCGTTCCATCAATGTGGCCATGTCGGCAGCAATGATTACCGGCGAGGCTCTGCGGCAAATCGCCTGGCGGTGAAAAGCAGCTACAGGTAGTATTGGCGAATGCGAAGGATTATGACACACTCAGTGTGCAGCGCACAATTATGATGGCGTGAGCGGGCCCGAACGTCTGCCGCACCAGTGTCACGAACATAATTTAGGAACGAACACCGAAACCGGAGACACGTCGATGTTCCCTTCAGCATTTACGCATAACATCACGCAGTTTGCCCGTACTCTCAGCCTGCCGGAGCGTTTCCAGCATTCACCGATCCGCAATCTCTCGCTGGAACATTTGCGCCGCCGCAACGCAACGCTCGACACCCTGTTCTACGACGTCAAATGCGTGACGGCAGAAGAAGCCTTCTATATCAGCAGTTGTCTCGCAGCCGAAGGCGCGATCCTGATCGTGCCGCCCACAGGCGCAGATCCCCTGCGGCTTTGCGATACCGTGGACGATTTCTTCCAGGCGGGTGGAGCAACGATCGAGACACTTGCGATCGCCGGTGTCGGCAGCTCCGCTCTCGGCTCTGCGGCGCTAGGTCGCAATATCGCAGATGCGACAGGCAAGCCGGTGGCCGTGGTCATTTCGGGTTACGGCCTCGCAGATGCGGTGACCGAAGCCATGGGCGGCTATTTCCTGTTTGGCTACATGAACTCCGTACGCCATGCCTTCGAACAGCTGGATGAATTCTTCGGCCGCCCGCAATTCGGTGTTGCCACCCGTCTGAGCACGGACAAGCTTTGCCAGGGCAGTCTCGACACCCAGACGGTACGGGCGCTGCTGGTCGACCCTCGTCTGTCGCTGAAGTTGCTCGTCGGTCACTCGAAGGGCAATCTGGTCTTGTCGGAAGCGCTTTATGATCTGGCCGAGAATGAGAAGGAACGCGCGCGCCAACTGGCGGGAGCACTCAAGATCGTGACGATCAGCGCCCGCATCGCCATGCCACCTCTGTTCAGGGATGTCATCGACATCATGGGCGAATGGGATTGGTTCGGCGAACTCAATTCGCGAAAGTCCATTCCCTCTGACCGGATCGTCCCGCAGGGACTGCATCATACGAATACGGAACTGCCGAACCACATTCCGGTAACGGCACTCCTGAGCGAACTGCTGTCTACACCGGCAACCATTCCGGTATCGGAGCAGGTTCAAAGCCTTGCTGTTGAGGAGCCTGAAGCCCACATCCCGGCAGATGCCGCAGAGCAGCCCCTCGCAATCGACGTTGCTGCGCCAGAGATGGCAGAAGCAAGAACGGACAGTGCCCCGGAAGCGAGCAATGGGCCGCCCGAGGAAGCCGGTCAGCAACCGGATGTCATGATCGAGGCCGTCCCCGTGCCATCGCAGCCGGAAGACACGCGGGAAACCCTGCTTACAACAACAACGCCTGCTCCGGCAGAAGAGACCAAGGTTGTGGCGGCACCCCTTCCCTTCAAGCCAAAGCGCGGCTTCCGCAGAGGGAAGTAAGCGTCAGGCGGGTCACGGAGCGACAGCAGAAGAACAAATTGAAGGGGCCGGTAGAACACTCTACCGGCCCCTTCTCTCGAACCACCTCCCTCGGCATTACTAGGGACAAGGGGCATGCCGAAGGCAGGTTCAAACACAAACATCTATTGCAGGGCGCGAAGCGTAGCCGCCATTGTTGTATTGGTAATATTGAGGCCAGTTTCCCGAAGTTTCGATTGAACTGAAAGGGCAGCAAGCCTTGCGGCATCTTGCTCCATGCCGGTGTCGATCAAACCTCGGACATCACCGCCGACAGTTTCCATGATCCGCGCAACTGTCGCCGATGCGCCGCCGACACGAGCGCCCGCGGCATTGACGCCAACGGAAGCGTCCGTCAGGCCGCGCATCATTCTGCCAACGGCGGAAAGCATACCCTCGATCTCGTCATTGCCGACGGAACGCGACACCGATATCTCCCGGGACGATGGAGGAACTGCTATCTGGGCGCCTGCTTCTAGCAGGTGATAATCATAAGGCGCACCTGATCTTGTGATGCCGGAATAGGATCGCGTCAGCAGTCCGTCGCTTGCATCCTCCTTGGCAACGAGGGTCGATTTCGCCGTATCGAAATCGATGATGTTTATCGCCACGTCACCATTCCGATCAGAGCTGACGGAGCCCACGATCGACTGGACCTTCGGCACTTTTCCTGTTTCGCTCTGAAGCCAGTTCTGGCCTTGGAACGATCCCGCCTGGGCGATGTCCAACAGTCGGCCCTTCAAGTCGGAAAGCGCCGAGTTTACACCGTCCTTATCAACGCCAGGGGTCTTGGCGAGATAGAGCTTCGACTGGATGTCGGACATGACCTCGGTCGCGGCGTCAAGCGCGACGGACGCCTTGTCGGTCAACGCCGCCGAAAGAGCCTGCGCGTCCTCTGCGCTGGAAAGAGAAATGCTGCTGGACTTCACCGTCGTTGCGATGGACCAGTAAGCTTCGCTACCTGCCGTTTCCGCGACCCCGCCAGCTGGCGCGGCCCGCTCTGACCTCACAGGCTGTGCGCGCGTCGACTCGGTCCGCCCGGAAATCGGTAAACGGGTCAAATCAGTGAGGATACTCGACATCAAAACTCCGCTGAGCAGAGCCGGCTACACGTGACCGGTTCAGTGCACCTTTTAGCGAAGAATGTTTTTGGGTTCCGTTTCGGAAACAGCTAAAGCTTTACGGAATACCGCATGATTGCAGCCTCAATCGGCACTCGGTAGTCGCCGCATCGTAAATTCGATCTCATCGCCGTCGAGCTGACGCCAGCTTTCAACCTCGGTCCAGTAAGCGGCCTTGGGGAAGGTATCGAACCATTCGCGTGCTTTCTGGCGTGCTTCCGGTCTGGAAAGACGGAAAGTTTCCCGCACGAAATGGCTCCGACCGGCTTCACCTTGTGACTGCCGGTGCCGGTCGATCCGTCGTTTCAAGCCGTCGAGCGGCGGTGATGTGAATTTCGCCATGCGCTCTTACCTCTAACAGTCAGATAGTAGCAGAAAGAGATAAAGCGAGTCGAATCGTCTGCGACACCGGTTGCGATTGCGTCCGAGCGATTGCCTGTTTAGAACCCCTCCAATTCATCACGCGCGCATCAGCGGATTCGAGGACAAAATGGAACGACCGCAGATTCCGATCGGCCTGCCCGACGACATCGAGGACAAGAAGCTGCAGGCACGTCACTGGTTCGAGCATCTGCGGGATGAAATCTGTGCATCGTTCGAAGCCCTCGAAGATGAACTGTCCGGCCCCTTGTCGGACCGCGCTCCCGGTCGCTTTCGACCGAAGGACTGGCTACGCGAAGGCGGCGCCGGTGGCGGTGGTCGCATGTCGATGATGGAAGGCCGCGTTTTCGAAAAGGTTGGTGTCCATACGTCCACGGTGCACGGCGAGTTTTCCGAGGAGTTCCGCAAGCAGATGCCGGGCGCGTCCGAGGATCCGCGTTTCTGGGCATCCGGCATCTCGCTCATCGCGCACCCGGTGAACCCGAATGTTCCTGCCGTGCATATGAACACACGCATGGTCGTCACCTCTGGCCTCTGGTTCGGCGGCGGCGCGGATCTGACCCCCGTGCTCGACCGGCGCCGGACGCAGGACGATGCTGATTCGCAGGCTTTCCATCGCGCAATGGAAGAACCTTGCCGCAGACATGCCCACGTCGCGGATTACGAAAAGTTTAAATCCTGGTGCGACGAGTATTTCTTCCTCAAGCATCGCAACGAGGCCCGCGGGATTGGCGGCATCTTCTATGATTGGCTCTATCCCCGCGAAGAAGCTGGCGGTTGGGAGGCAAATTTCGCCTTCACTCAGGATGTCGGAAAGGCATTTCGCGATATTTATCCGCAGCTTGTCCGCAAGAACTTCAACACGGAATGGACCGAGCAGGACCGCGACGAGCAACTGGTTCGCCGCGGACGGTATGTGGAGTTCAATCTCCTCTACGACCGCGGAACGATCTTTGGCTTGAAGACCGGCGGCAACGTCGAGTCCATCCTGTCGTCCCTGCCCCCTTTGGTGAAATGGCCCTGACGCGCCCGTGAAGGGGTGTGACTGCAAAGTCCATTGACAAACTAGAGATCCGTATCATCCTCATCCGCATTACTACACTGGAGGAGGATCATCATGGTCGCGTCAGGCAGCGTAGCAGTCCCCCCGAACACCCCTCAGCAGACAGAGACCTCTCGTTTGCTGGCAACTCCCGAATTGATTGACCGATTGGCTGCGGAACTCAGAGCCCGCAGTGATGCAGACCTGCCCCATGCGTTTTATGTCGCGCAGGTTCGCCGGCAACTCGCATCCCAGGCGAATGAAAACATCCCCGGATCGTCGGAACCACAGCGTCGGGCGGGCTCGGCTCACCCCTCCGTTTTCCACGCCTGGGCGCTTTCGGACTAAGCATCGGGCGAAAAAGTGGAATCCGGTTTTTCGCTCAACGGATGCGTCAACAAAGAATTTAGAGCGGCGGGCCGTTGCCGATTAGTCGCCCGACGCTCTAGGCATCGCTTTCGGGAACCGGCAGGTTTCCCGCCCGTTTAGACCTCGGAGACACGTTGAGGAGCGCGTCTCCGAGCGTTGAAAACGGGAGATGTATCATGAGACAGTTTGAATGCGGGACACTGGTGCCTGGTTGTGATTGGCATACACGCGCGGATCAGGACGCGGAGATCGTCCGCCGGGCTGTTGACCACATGCGCACGGCCCATGGCGAAACCGTTATTCGCGAAACCATGGTCGAGCACATCAAGGAGCGTATCCGCGACGAACGTGCCGAGCCTGCACAACCCGCTGGCTGACAGCCGTCAGTCAGCCTGCTCAATGATTGTAGCCAGCCGGGTGGTCAATGCTGCCCGGTCGTCGACAAAATTTCGCTCGACCCACTCGGCCTCGAGTTGTCCCAGGACCTTTCCGAACTTTGGGCCCGGCGTCAGCCCCAGTTCAACGAGATCCGCACCGCTGACTGGAAATTGAGGCTTCACGAAAGCGATTGCCCGCTTCAACAGGGTGTCAAGCTTGGCCGCCTTCAGCATCTCGTCATTGTCATCAACGGCCTTGGCCCTGGCATTGACCAAGGCGAGCCGCAACCGCATGATGATCCCGGTCACGCCCTGCCGATAAAGCGCGCGATCGAGGGCGGCACCCGCCATATCGGGTGTGATTGAGGGCGCTGCGGCAAATGATTGAAGAGCCTCCGCCTCCGCGCGTGACAGGCGCAGCCTGTCCGCCATCACGCGAATACGCTCGCCGTCCGGCGGGATGATCGCCGCCAGCCGTAGCATGGGATCCGGTTGCCATTTCAGAGCCGTCTCGGTCGCAACCAGACCATGGATCGCGTCGATGCCCCATTTTTCCGTTTCAGGCAGCACCGCCGTCAGCACGCCAGAGGTGCGCATCCACAACAGGGCGCGCGAAGGATCAGGCGCTGCCAGCAGCTTTCGCAGTTCCGACCACACACGCTCGGCAGACAGACTATCCAGCTTGTCCTTGGCCCGCGCACTGGCGCGCAGGCCATCGGCATCCGGCCTCCCCGATCCGTAATAGGCGAAGAACCGGAAGAACCGCAGCACACGCAGGTAATCCTCGGCAATACGTTGATGTGCGTCTCCAATGAAGCGCAGGGTCTTCGTCTCGATATCCGGCAAGCCGTTGACGAGATCGACGACATCGCCATCGGCCGTTGCATAGAGCGCATTGATGGTAAAGTCTCGCCGCTCTGCATCCGCCTGCCAGTCGGTGCCGAAGCTCACCTTTGCGCGCCGCCCGTCGGTTTCCACATCCTGCCGAAGCGTGGTGACCTCGAAGCCCCGACCATCGATCACCAGCGTCACGGTCCCGTGGTCGATGCCGGTCGGCACAGCCTTGATGCCAGCCGCAGCAGCCCTTTCCATCACGACCTGCGGAAGATTGGTCGTGGCAAAATCCACGTCGCTGATCGGCGCGCCCATCAGGGCATTGCGGACAGCACCGCCAACCACACGACCTTCACCGCCATCAGCGTTCAACAAGGCAAACACCCGCTGGACAGCCGCATCCTGCAGCCACGCCTCATGAGCAAGGTTCACCGTCATGCATAAAGCCTTTCGTAAAGCGTGCGCAGAATGCCTGCGGTAATGCCCCAGATGTTCCATTCGCCATAGGGCATTCGGTAGAAATAATGGGTTGTACCGTTGAAATCGCGGCTGTCGCGCTGATGGTTGGCAGGGTCCATCAGGAAGGACAATGGCACCTCGAACACCTGCTCCACTTCCGTCGGGTTCAACCGAAGCTCGAAACCGCGTTCAACCACTGACAGCACAGGCGTGATGCGGAAGCCCGTCGCGGCAAAATAATCCGGCAATCGCCCCACCGGCTGAACAAAGCGTGGATCGAGACCGATTTCTTCCTCGGCCTCCCGCACTGCTGCCCTTTCAACGGAGCCATCCTCGGGATCAACGGCTCCGCCCGGAAATGCAATCTGACCCGAATGCTTGCGCAATGTCGCGGTACGTTTCGTGAAAATGATCTTCGCGCCGTCGGCGTCATCGACAACGGGTATCAGTACGGCCGCATCTTTCAGCTTGCGGGCAGAAACCTCCGCAATGATCGCAGGGTTGAGTATGTGGTCCCCATGCTCGGCGGATGCGAGATCGAGCGGGCTGCCCGACTGGTTGAGGGCACGGCGCCGGAACTCGGCAGCGGAGTAGAAGGCTGGGTTCAGCAGCAGCTCGCTCATTGGCTCAACGCATCCAGTTCATCCGCGGGCATCACCGGAAAAAGACACGCGCCGGATCGCAGCGCGAACATCTCTCTGCCATCGATCTCGACGGTCTCGCCGCGTTCGACCAGATCATACATCACGGCGCGGGAAACAAGCGCCTCCAGCCGCCCGCGCACGAGGACGTAGGGTTTGAGCTGTCGCTTTTCACCAGCAATCTCGAAACGGAGGGGATGCTCGGCATCGACAGAGACGAGGTCACCCACATTTGTGCGAAACGTGATGACCGGCAATCCTGCCTTGTCGGCCACATTCATTTCAACGGCCAGAAACGGCGCATCCTCCACGCGGATGCCGACTTTTTCCACAGGTGTGACGAGATAGGTCTTGCCGTCTTCATCCTTGCGCAAAACCGTGGAAAACAGGCGCACCAGGGCCGGTCTGCCGATCGGGGTACCAAGATAGAACCAGGTACCATCGGCACGAATTTCCATATCCAGATCACCGCAAAAAGGCGGGTTCCAACGCTCGACGGGCGGTAATCCTCGTTCACGATTGCCGGTCTGATCGGCAGCGCGTGCGATCATGGCTGCCAGTCCCGCAGCGTCGCCTGCCGCTCTTATTGTCTCGTCTGCCATAATTTCATTCACGCTTGCTGTTAATGCAGTGCTCTGTCACGAGATAGTCATTCACAACGTCCTTGTCAGCCGCTATCGCGGGAATAAGTTGAAAAGGGCGAATTCTACACTTGATCGAGACGATTCGTTCGCCCGGCATAATGCCGGGTCAGAAGAGCCAGATGGAGACCGAAAATGGGCGTCATGACTTCCACCGAAACTCCGCTGGACGAAAAGGCGATCGTCGCTGCCGCCGAGCAGGCGCTCGCCGACATCTCGACGGTTCGATCGGAAGTCTCCAAGGTCATCTTCGGCCAGGAGCACGTTGTCGAAAACACCCTTGTTGCAGTCCTCTCCGGTGGCCATGCCCTTCTGGTGGGCGTGCCAGGCCTTGCCAAGACGAAGCTGGTTACGACGCTTGGTACGGTGCTGGGGCTTGATGCCAACCGCATCCAGTTCACACCGGACCTGATGCCCTCCGATATCCTCGGCACCGAAGTGATGGATCAGGACGAGAACGGCCGCCGCTCTTTCCGTTTCGTCAAGGGTCCGGTCTTCGCGCAGCTTCTGATGGCGGACGAAATCAACCGTGCCAGCCCGCGCACCCAGTCGGCACTGCTGCAGTCCATGCAGGAATATCACATCACGGTGGCTGGCCAGCGCTATGATTTGCCCTCGCCGTTCCACGTTCTGGCAACACAGAATCCGCTGGAACAGGAAGGCACCTACCCGCTGCCGGAAGCGCAGCTCGACCGTTTCCTCCTTCAGGTGGATGTTCTCTACCCGGATCTCGCCGCCGAACGTCAGATCCTGCTCGATACCACCGGCATTGCCGAGGCACGGGCAACAAAGGTCATCGAGGCATCGCGCCTCCAGGAAATCCAGAAGCTCATCCGCCAGATGCCGGTAAGCGACAAGGTGGTGGATGCGATCCTGTCCCTCGTGCGCTCCGCCCGTCCTGGTCAGGGCAATACAATGACAGACCGTCATGTGGCCTGGGGTCCGGGTCCGCGAGCCGGTCAGGCACTGATGCTGTGCGCGCGCGCCCGTGCGCTCTATGAAGGCAGGCTCGCCCCCTCCATTGATGATGTGCACGCTCTTGCCGAACCTGTTCTCCAGCACCGCATGGCCCTGACATTTGCCGCGCGTGCCGAGGGCATGTCGGTGCGCGATGTCATCAGCGGCCTCGTCAAGCAATCGAACGCCTGATTGGCGATCCTGTAACATGCGTCATCGTTCAAAGGAGCAGGCGTGGCATCCATAGGCCAGATCGTTTCCCAGACACCCGGCAGTGAAGTTCTTGCGCGCGCCCGCCAGCGGGCAGCACTCGTGCCGGATTGCATGGTGGAGGCGAAGCGGATTGCCAATACGGTGATCTCCGGCTGGCATGGTCGCCGCAAGCGCGGCGTTGGCGAAAATTTCTGGCAGTTCCGCCCCTATACCGATGGCGAAAACCTCTCCCGCATTGACTGGCGAAGGTCTGCTCGAGATGACCACGCCTATGTCCGTGACCGCGAATGGGAGGCTGCCCACACGGTCTGGCTCTGGGCCGACATGTCCCCGTCGATGATGTACAAGTCCACCTATGGTATGGTGTCCAAGGAAAGCCGCGCACTGGTTCTGATGCTGGCGCTGGCTGAAATCCTGGCGCGGTCGGGCGAGCGCATCGGCTGCCCGGGCGTGATGGAACCTGTCTCCGCCCGCAACGCCGCAGAAAGGCTGGCAACCGCCATCATGCATGCGCCGCCGACCGAAGGCCTTCCTCGAACGGACATGATACGCGGCGCCAGCGACATCGTTCTCATCGGTGACTTTCTGGACGATGCAGACAAGATCATGGAACGCCTCTCGCCTCTCGCAAAACGTAGCCTGCGAGGACATGTGATCGAGGTCGCCGATCCGGCGGAAGAGATTTTCCCCTATGCTGGCCGCACGGAATTCACCGATCCGGAAACGGGTGAAAAGCTGACATCCGGCCGAGCCGAAACGCTGCGGGACGACTATCAGCGCGCCTATCTCGCGCGCCGTGAAAATCTTGGCCAGTCGTTGCGCCGGATGGGCTGGAGTTTCATCTTCCATCGCACGGACCACCTGGCGTCAGAGGCGCTGGTGGCCGTTCACGGTCATCTGTCCGGCAATCCGCCGCGCCTGGCAGGAGGACGCTGATGGGAGCCCTCGCCTTCGCAAGCCCATTCATCCTCATCGCGCTTGTGGTGCTGCCTGCCATCTGGTGGTTGCTGCGCCTGACACCGCCTAAGCCGCGGTCGGAAGTGTTCCCGCCGCTGGCCATTCTCGCCAAGGTTCTGAAGCGGGAGGAAACCCCTGCCCAGAGTCCGTGGTGGCTGACGCTGCTGCGGATGCTGATGGCAGCCGCACTGATCTTCGCCATTGCAAACCCCGTTCTGAACCCCCGGACCGGCTCCTTGAACAATGGGGGGCCACTTGCTCTGATCGTCGATAACAGCTGGTCCACGACCGCCGACTGGCAGCGTCGCGTGGAAACGGCTGCGATGTTGATTGACGATGCGGAGCAGGCCAACCTGCCGGTTTCCATCGTGTTCACGACGGATGCAACGCATGACGCGGTCCCTGCAAGTGCCGCCGCTGCCCGTGAGAAGCTGGCCGCAGCGCAACCCAAACCACTTCCGCCCATGAGAGAACGCGCGGCAGATGCCCTTGTCGAAGCCTTCAACGGCTCGCGTCCCGGCACTATCGCATATCTGAGCGACGGCATTGCAACGGCTGAAGACGCGGACATGGTGGCAGACCTCTCCAGTCTGTCGGCGGCAGATGTGCGCCTGATCACCGGTGAAGGCTCAAACGCGGTTGCGCTGACGCAGGCTGCGAACGATTCGGGGGCCATGAAAGTGACCGTCGAGCGCCTGTCGCGCGATAGTGCCCGCAGCCTCACCGTCAACGCACTCGATCAGCAGGGTCGTTCACTCGCAACCGCGCCCTTGAACTTCGCGGCAGGCGCTTCAACGGCCACGGCTGAAATTGCAGCGCCATTCGAATTGCGCAACGACTTCGCACGGCTTGCAATCGATGGCCTTGCTACCGCAGGATCGACCCATCTTCTGGATGATGGCTTCAAGCGTCGCCGTGTTGCCCTTCTCTCCGGCGATAGCAGCAATGAAGTGCAGCCGCTTCTTCAGCCGCTCTATTACATCAGTCGCGCCTTGCAGCCCTATGCGGACATCATCGAGCCCAAGAGCTCGGATCTGACGGCATCGCTGCCGGAGGTTCTGAACACCAATCCATCCGCCATCATCATGGCAGATATTGGCCGCTTGCCTGCAGAAACCTACGAGCCGCTGCAACGCTGGCTGTCGCGCGGTGGCGTGTTGATCCGTTTCGCCGGTCCGCGTCTCGCAGCGGCACCGGCAGACGATCCGCTGGTGCCTGTCAATCTGCGCCGTGGCGAGCGTGCGCTGGGTGGCGCTCTTTCCTGGGCGGAACCGCAGCCGCTTGCTGATTTTCCAGCGATCGGCCCCTTTGCCGGCATGCCACGCGCGGGAGACGTCACCGTCAACCGTCAGGTGCTTGCCGAACCCTCGCCGGATCTGGCGGAGCGCACCTGGGCAAGCCTTGCCGATGGAACGCCGCTGGTCACGACCCGTGAGGTGAATGCCGGCCGCATCGTGCTTTTCCACGTCAGTGCGGAGGCAACATGGTCAGACCTGCCTCTGTCCGGATCCTTCGTTGAAATGCTGCGCCGCCTGATGCAGGTTGCCCGTGCCGGTGGAGCGCAAACCGCTTCGCAGGGCGGAGAGGCTGCCGTGGCCCTGCCGCCCTATCGGCTGCTGAATGCTGAAGGCGTTCTGACAACACAGATCGGCTCGGCAAAACCGCTGACGACAGCCCCGGGGAAGGTTACATCCGCATCCTTAGATCATCCGCCAGGGCTTTATGGCAATGAGGACGGCTTCAGCGCGGTCAACCTGCTGCCCCCAACAGCCAAACTCGACCCCGTCAACATGTCTGCCGAGGGCATGACCGTTGCCCGTGAGGGTCTCATTGGCCGCGAAGCCGTGTCGCTGAGGC
This sequence comes from Rhizobium sp. Root149, assembly GCF_001427345.1. Lineage (NCBI taxonomy): Bacteria > Pseudomonadati > Pseudomonadota > Alphaproteobacteria > Hyphomicrobiales > Rhizobiaceae > Rhizobium > Rhizobium sp. Root149. The sequence continues at coordinate 102,428 of NZ_LMGD01000012.1, read as the reverse complement.
CTGCGCTGTTCACGCTTGCGCTGATACTCCTGCTTCTCGATACGCTGATTGTCCTTGTCATGAATGGTGCCTTTTCCAAAGCGGCTCGTCGTGGCCGGATTGCGGCTGTCCTCGCAACTTTGATTGCTCTGCCCTTTGCCCTACCCGCTCCGCCCGCCCATGCAGCGGATGCGCGACCCGGTGACGAACAGGCGCTGGAGCGGCTGGATACGACCCACCTTGCCTATGTCATCACCGGCGAGCCGGAAGTAGACCGTATCTCGGAAGCGGGCCTCGAAGGTCTCACCCAGTTCCTGACATTCCGCACAGCTCTCGAACCCGGCGCGCCGGTTGGCCTCGACATCTCAAAGGATGAACTGGCCTTCTACCCGATGATCTATTGGCCGATCTCCGCAACAGCGCCTATGCCCAGCGCGGCAACAATTTCGCGGATCGATGCCTATATGCGAAACGGCGGCACGGTTCTGTTCGATACCCGCGACCAGATCTCGTCGTTCGATGGCAGCTCGACCTCAGCCAATGGCCAGCGGCTGCAAGACATTCTGGCCAACGTCGATATTCCGGCATTGGAACCAGCGCCCGCTGACCACATCCTGACGCGCGCCTTTTATCTCCTGTCCAATTTTCCGGGTCGCTACAGCGGAAGCCCCATGTGGGTGCAGGCTCGCCAGGAAGCGCGCAATCCGGATCGTCCGCTCGCCGCGTCCGGGGATGGCGTCAGTCCGATCCTGATTACGGCCAACGATCTGGCGGGTGCCTGGGCGATCGATGCAAACGGCATCCCGCTGCTGCCGACCGTTCCCTCGGACGAAATGCAGCGCGAATATGCCTATCGAACCGGCGTGAACATCATGATGTACATGCTGACCGGCAACTACAAGGCGGATCAGGTTCATGTGCCGGATCTGCTGCAGCGGCTTGGCCAGTAGGATATCGGGATGAATATTGAATTCTCACCCTTTCTGCCGTGGTCCGTTCTTGTCGTTCTTGGCGTTTTCGCACTTGTGCTGGTCGTGCTTTCGCTTTGGCGCGGCATGCGGGGCGCAACGCTTCGCGCCGTTGCGCTTGCTGTTCTTCTCCTGTCGCTGACCAATCCAACCCTGACGCAGGAAGACAGGGAGCCCCTGTCGACCATCGTTCCGGTGATTGTGGACCGCTCACAGAGCCAGCAAACGGCCGAGCGTACCCGCCAGACTGATCAGGCATTACAGGCACTGACCGACCGTCTTTCACGTTTTCCCCGCATCGAGCCGCGCATCGTTGAGGTGAAGGATGAGGATACCGACACACCCTCGACCCGTCTCTGGTCCTCGCTCAACGCAGCGACCGCGGATGTTCCGCCTGCGCGGGTGGGCGGCGCGATCTTCCTGACGGACGGACAGGTGCATGATCTGCCCGGAACAAATCAGGATCTCGGCTTTACCGCACCGATCCACGGACTGATCACCGGTCGTGCCGGAGAATATGACCGGCGCGTCCAGGTCGTAAAGGCGCCGCGCTTCGGCATTGTCGGAGAAGAGCAGGAGATGACCCTTCGCGTGGTGGACGAAGGTCCGGCACCGGGCGGGGCTGCGTCCGTCACCATCCGCATGAACGGCGAAGTGATTGGCAACCTGCAGGCAAATCCGGGCGTTCCGATCCCCTTCCGCTTCAATGTGCCGCGTGGTGGCAACAACATCATGGAGTTCTCCGTGCCGGAAGTGGCCGGAGAGGTGAGCGCCGCCAACAATCGCGCCGTCCATGTCATTGATGGCATTCGCCAGAACCTGCGCGTTCTGCTGGTATCAGGCGAACCGCATGCCGGTGAGCGCGCATGGCGCAACCTGTTGAAATCAGATGCCTCCGTCGACCTGGTGCATTTCACCATTCTTAGGCCAAGCTTCAAGCAGGATGGCACGCCGATCAACGAACTGTCGCTGATCGCCTTTCCGACACGCGAACTGTTCATCGAGAAGATCAATGATTTCGACCTGATCATCCTCGACCGCTACCAGAACCTCGGCACGACCCCCATCCTGCCGATGCTCTATTACGATTACATCGCGCAATATGTGGAAAAGGGTGGCGCCCTGCTGGTGGCGGCGGGCCCGGAATATGCCGGTGATTCGTCAATTGCGCTCACACCACTCTCTACGGTTCTGCCTGCCCTGCCGAGCGGCAGCGTCCACAATGCTCCGTTCTTCCCGCGACTTTCGGATGAAGGCAAGAAGCACCCTGTGACGCGTGGACTGGATGGCGCAGCCGCAGAGCCGCCGGCCTGGGGACGCTGGTTCCGCACGGTGGATGTGGATCCGCCGCAGGGCCAGACAGTGATGCTGGGCGACGGCACCCGCCCTCTCCTCGTCCTGGATCGAAAGGGCGAAGGGCGTATTGCTACTCTCTTGTCCGATCAGGGCTGGTTATGGGCCCGAGGTTTCGAGGGCGGCGGCCCGCATGTGGCGCTCTACAGGCGCATCGCGCACTGGCTGATGAAAGAGCCGGAACTTGAAGAGGAAGCGCTGACTGCGCGCGCCGTCGGCCGAACCCTGGAGGCGACGCGCCAGACCATCGGCGACGATCCGGGTCCGGCGACCATTCGCTATCCGTCCGGCAAGACAGAAACAGTCGCCTTCACGGCGGCAGGTCCGGGTCTCTACCGGATCGAGAAGCGGATGGATGAAACCGGCCTGTTCGAAATACGCAATGGCGACCTCTCGACGCTGGTTCATATCGGCAATGTCGATGCGCCCGAATTCCAGGCCATGATTTCCACCGGCGACGTACTTGCACCCTATGCCCAGAAGACGCGGGGCCTGATCAGCCGCGTGGCCAATGGCGACGGCGTGACGATCCCCGATCTCCTGCCTGTGCGTGGCGAGGTCAGGATCAATGATCCGAACCGGATGGTCATCCGCATGACAGATGAAACCGTGCTGAAGGGTATCGATTCGACACCGCTTTTCGCCGGTTTTGCAGGACTGGCAGCGCTTCTTCTGGCAATTTCTGCCATGTGGTGGCGCGAAGGACGATAAATGGCATTTGATCTGGTTGTTTCCGACGTCGTGACGCCGGATATGGAAGAGGCGATTCGAGGGCCTCTGGTCGCGTACAACAATGCGCGGTTCGGCGAGAGCAGCAAACGCGACCTCGGCATCTACCTCCGTTCAGAGGCTGGAGAGATCACGGGCGGATTGATCGGCTGGACGGCCCGCGACTGGCTCTATCTTCAGCTGCTCTTCATACCGGATGAAAATCGCGGTCATGGCCTTGCTGGCCGACTCTTGAGCATGGCGGAGAACGAAGCGCGTGCACGAGGCTGTGTCGGGGCCTATCTCGACACCATGAACCCAGATGCGCTGCAGACCTATCTGAAATACGGCTACAGGATCATCGGCAAGAACGGCCCGATGTCCGGCGGCCAATTCATCACTTGGCTGAACAAGGTTTTCTGAGAAGCTTATTCCGCGGCGAGAGCCAGAGCCACCGGTTGCCAATCCTGCCAGGCAATTTCGCCTTTCAGACGGGCATGAACATTTTCGCCAAGTGGCACGACCAGAATGCGCGCCGGATCGGTTGGTCCCGGGAAAGTCAGCGCGTTGTAGGCAACACGCTCGAACCCGAGCGGCATGTAATAGGGAGCATCGCCGACAAGAATGACGGCCTCAGAGCCCTTACGCCGTGCGGCCTCGATTGCGATGCGAACCAGTTCACGTCCGATACCCCGGTTCTTGTGCGATGGCCGCACGGCAAGCGGCCCCAGCAGATGCCCGTCAACCCCGCCTGCTCTCACTGCGGTCATCCGCACAGAGGCAATCGTCTCGCCGTCATCGGCGCAGATGAAGGAGAGCGAGCGGTCATGCGGACCCTGTTCGCGAATACGCTGCGATGACTTGGTGAACCGACCGGGACCAAAGGCCTCGGCATTGATCAACTCGATGATTTCATCGTGGGAAGCATCTTCAGTGAGGTAGACGAGATCGTGCTTGTTCATGAGCAGCCAGACCATATAAGACAAAACAACGGCATTGTGAACGACGCCGAGGGGGCGTCCGGCAGTTCAATCAACGTCGTCGAAGTGTCAGGGTCTGGGCCATTGTCGATTTCCTCACTTGGAAAATCGCAATAACAGTAAAATTTATAGTCGTCTATCGAAAACACACTGTCTTCATTGCGGAACTCGCTTTTCATTCGAGGACTTGTATCGTTGCAACGACGACAGTGAGGAGAATGAACGCATGGGAATGCTTGTCGAAGGCCAGTGGCAGAACGTCTGGTATGATACGAAGTCGACGGGCGGGCATTTCAAGCGTGATGCCTCCCGCTTTCGCAACTGGATCACGCCGGATGGCTCTGCGGGTCCGTCCGGTCAAGGCGGCTTTAAGGCAGAAGCGGGCCGCTACCACCTTTATGTATCACTCGCCTGTCCCTGGGCGCACCGCACGCTGATTTTCCGAACCCTGAAAAACTTGGAGGACATGATCAGCGTATCCATCGTCAGCCCTCTGATGCTCGATAACGGCTGGGAATTCAAAACGGAGGATGATCCGGATGCAACGCCGGATCATCTGTTCGGCAGTCGCGCACTCTGGCAGGTCTATGTGCGCGCGCATTCGACCTATTCAGGCCGCGTAACGGTGCCGGTTCTCTGGGACAAGAAGAACGAGACGATCGTCTCTAACGAATCGGCGGAAATCATCCGCATGTTCAATTCGGCCTTTGATGCACTGACGGGCTCGACGCTCGACTTCTATCCATCATCGTTGAGAACAGAGATTGATGCGCTGAACGCCCGCATCTACGATGCGGTCAACAACGGCGTCTACAAGGCTGGATTTGCGACGACGCAGGCTGCCTATGAGGAGAATGTGACCGCGCTATTCGCCATGCTGGATGAGCTCGACCGCCGCCTAACACAACAGCGCTATCTCTTCGGCAGCCAGTTGACGGAAGCGGACTGGCGTCTTTTCACGACCCTTGTGCGGTTCGATCCGGTCTATGTCGGCCACTTCAAATGCAATATTCGCCGCATCGCTGATTATCCAGCACTCTCGGGATATCTGCGGGATTTGTATCAGCACCCCGGCATCAGGCAGACGGTCAATCTCCGCCACATCAAGCATCATTATTATCGAAGCCACAAGACGATCAATCCCACAGGTGTGGTGCCGGTTGGACCACAACTCGATCTCGACACACCCCACGGTCGGGATCATTTATGAGCCTACCAGATCTCCTGCTTTGGCCTCTCGCCTGAAAGCTCTTCCAACCGCCGCAACGTCGCGGCGGTGACATCTACGGGCAGATGGTCGAGAGGAAAGAACCCGCTCTCGGCAATTTCCCGGTCAGGCGCTCGTGGCGCCGTCTGCCGCACATTCACCCGGTAAAGGATCACGTGGTCACGCTTGCTGGCGCGACTGTTCTGATAGACCTGAAACAGCAGCGGCTCGCCATCGATCTCGAGATTGCCTTCCTCTCGCAACTCTTTCGCCAAGGCAGCCGCGGCGGTTTCTCCGTGTTCGACGCCCCCGCCCGGAAGATACCAGCCCGGAACATAGGTATGGCGGACCAGAAAGATGCGGCCTTGCGCGTCGAAGCAAGCTGCGCGAACCCCGAGCGTCATGCCCCGCGTGAAGGCAAACAGCCGATGCAGGACGGAAACGATAACCCTCGTCCTCAATCCGCGGATTTCCTGTATTCCTTCATTGCTCATGCGGGTTGCCCCCTTGGCCTGCAAGCTCTATGTCTCGAGCAATGTACACCTTCGCGCACATTTCAGATGTTCACCTTGGCCCGCTTCCTCGCCTGACAGTGCGCGAACTGGCCTCGAAACGCATCACCGGCTTTATCAACTGGCACCGCAACAGGCGCAAGCATCTGCTTGTGAATACATTGGATCTCCTGTTGAGCGATATCCGCACGAAACAGCCGGACCATCTGATGATCACCGGCGATCTTGTCAATCTCGCAACCTCCATCGAGATCCGGCTGGCGGGCGAATGGCTGCGCAGCATCGGCGATCCACTTGATACGACGGTGGTGCCCGGTAATCACGATGCCTATGTGCCCGGCGCTCACGATCGCTCCGTGCGAGAATGGTATCCGTTCATCGCGGCGGACAATGATCCGAATGACTGGTCCGACGAGGACCACATTTTCCCGACCTATCGCCGCCGCGGACCAATCGCCATCATCGGCTGCTCTACCTCAAATGCGACCCTGCCCTTTTCCGCCAGCGGACTATTCAGCAGCCGGCAGGCCCGCGAAACCGTCAATCTCCTGCGCAAGGCGGGAGAAGAAGGTCTGTTTCGCGTCGTGATGATCCACCATCCACCCATTCGCGGCGCGGCCGCTTCCCACAAGCGCATGCTGGGCATTCGCCGTTTCAATGCAGCAATCTCCACCGGCGGCGCAGAGCTAGTCCTCCACGGCCACACGCATCTCAATACGCTCTACCATTTGAAGACACATGCAGGCAGCGTGCCGGTGGTCGGTATCGCTTCAGCCTCGCAGGGGCCGGGTGGACATAAACCTCCGGCCGCCTATAATTTCTTCACATTGTCGGGCCAACCTGGTTCCTGGAACCTTGCATGTGATCGGTTCGGACTGACACAGGAAGCGGATGCCATTGCTCACGAGCAACGACGTGTTCTTTACGGAACACCGGCACCACTTCCGGAGCCACCACCTCTCGAACTAGAACTGTAGCCAGTTTGGCGAAAGCCTTGGCCTGTAGTGATAATTCGGAAACTTTGACGATTGACAGATTCGGTACCAAGGAATTCATGGACGTAAAGCCAAACAACACGGACATTCGACGGGACCTCGTTTCCCTGCTGCCCCGTTTGCGGCGTTTTGCCCTTGTTCTTGCGCAGAACGGGGCGAAGGCGGATGAGCTTGTGTCCAAGGTGTGCGGTCAGGCTCTGCTGAAGGCACCGTTCCAGGATGCGGAAGACCGGCTGGATCTGCGCCTGTTCGGCGCAATCTGCTCCCTGTGGCGAACGGAAATCCGCAAGAAGAAGGCATCCAACGAGACAGTCGTCTGCCTCCATTCCGCGGCTACCAGTTCACCACAATTGCCAATGATCCTCTCCGCGGAACTGGCTGCGGCCTTTCTGCTCTGTGCGGTCGAAGAACTGTCCTATCGCGAAGCGGCAGCGGTCATGGCAACGACGGAGGACAGCATTGCGGAGACGGTTCTGGCCGCCAGACGCGAACTTGCCATTGTCACCGAAAGCGAAGCGGAGCGCCGAGCCTGATGTCCGACAATCTGCGCCAGCCCTCGCTTGATGCCCGTCTGTCCGCCATGCTGGATGGAGAAGTGACTGAGGCGGAGAAGTCTGAACTGGATGACATTCTCGCGAATGATCCAAATGCAAAACTGACCTCGGACAAACTCAGGCAAGCCACAGAACACGGTCGAACGCTGTTCAATGAAATGCTGAAAGAGCCGGTTTCGCTCAGCCTCGTCAGAAGCATCAAGACAGCACCGGAAGGCCGTCGCGCCTTGCGTTTTCCGAAGCAGGAAACCGTTCGGCAAAAGCTCAAGCCTACCTACCGTCTCGCGATCACCTCGTCCGTCATTATGTTCGCGCTCGGCGCAGCGGCCGGCTACATGGTCGGCGCCCCGTCCCACATGATGACCTATGCGGATATCGCGGGCGATCCAAGCAAAGCCTGGCTGGATGATGTTGCGTCTCACTACCGGCTCTTTTCCCGCCAGTCGCGACATCTCGTGGAAATTCCGGCGAACGAATCCGCGCATATCGTCGAATGGTTGATGGCGACCACGGGCATTTCATTTCGCATTCCCGATCTCACTTCGGAAAAGCTCGTCTTCATGGGTGCTCGCCTGTTTTCGGCAGGCGGAAGGCCGGTGGGGGAACTGATCTACCAGAACCGGGATGGCGAGGTTATCGCCATATCCTTCACCAAATTCATTTCGCCCATGCCGGAAAAAGACATGCGCGAGAGCATTCGAGACGATATCGGAATGGTGACCTGGCAGGGCTTGCAGGCAAGCTACGTGCTGACTGGCCCCTCTTCCGATGCCGATCTGGAGGGCTTGGCGACAAAGATAGCCGGCATTATCTAACAACAGTATTCATTCGAAAAGCGCCCGGGTTAGAAGCCCGGGCGCTTTCCATATCAGCTATTCGCCAGAACGCGGTTCGCAGCGGAGACGATCGCCTCGAGCGAAGCCGTCACGATATTGGTGTTGATGCCCGCACCGAACAGTTTACCCCCATCGTACTCCATCTCGACATAGGCGATGGCGGACGCATTCGAGCCATGCTGGAGGGAGTGCTCGGAATAATCCGCCACCGACAGTTCCTTGCCGAGATAGATCGATAGAGCATTGATGAAGCCGTCGATCGGTCCAGTACCCTTGCCTTCGATCCGCTTGGTCTCGCCATTATCGGTGATTTCAGCCGCAACGATCCGGATCCCTCTCTGGTCGGTTCCGGCCGGATAGGTGTGGTGATCCACGAACTTGATGCGGCCTTCCGGCTGATCGACATACCGCTCGATAAAGCGCTCGTAGATACGCTTGGAGGGCAGCTCCTTGCCTTCTTCGTCTGTGATCCGCTGGATATCCTCGCGGAATTCGACCTGCAGATTGCGTGGCAGATTGATGCCGTAATCCTGGGAGAGGATATAAGCGATGCCACCCTTGCCTGATTGCGAGTTGATGCGAATGATCGCTTCGTAGGTACGGCCCACGTCCTGCGGATCGATCGGCAGGTAAGGCACTTCCCACACCGGCGAATTGGCCTGCTTGATCGCCTTCATCCCCTTGTTGATCGCATCCTGGTGAGAGCCTGAGAAGGCGGTATAGACCAGCTCGCCAACATAAGGATGACGCTCAGGGATCGTCATCTCGTTTGAATATTCGTAGACCGCTTTGATGCGCTCGATATCGGTGCAATCCAGCTCGGGATCGACGCCTTGCGTATACATGTTCAGCGCCAGGGCCACGACATCCACGTTGCCGGTGCGCTCGCCATTGCCGAACAGCGTGCCTTCCACGCGGTCGGCACCGGCCATCAGGCCCAGCTCCGTTGCGGCGATGCCCGTGCCGCGGTCATTGTGCGGGTGCAGGGAGATGATGACATTCTCGCGGTTGTCGATATTGCGGCACATCCACTCGATCTGGTCCGCATAGATGTTGGGCGTTGCCATCTCAACCGTGGAAGGCAGGTTGAGGATCAGCTTGTTCTCAGCCGTCGGCTTCACTTCGGCAATCACGGCATTGCAGATTTCCAGCGCCACTTCCAGCTCCGTTCCGGTGAAGCTTTCCGGCGAATATTCGAAGCGATAACCACCATTCTCGCTGCTGGCGGCCTTTGAAGACATGTCCATGATCATCTTGGCAGCATCAACGGCGATCTGCTTGATGCCATGCACATCCTTTGCGAACACGACGCGCCGCTGCAATTCGGACGTGGAATTGTAGAAATGGATGATCGGCTTGTAGGCACCTTCTAAGGATTCGAAGGTGCGGGTAATCAGTTCCGGGCGGCACTGGACCAGCACCTGCAGGGACACATCCCGAGGCACACCGCCTTCTTCCACGCACCAGCGGGCGAAATCGAAATCCGTCTGCGAGGCGGAGGGGAAACCGATCTCGATTTCCTTGAAACCCATGTCCAACAGGAGCTTGAACATGCGCGCCTTGCGATCATGACCCATCGGGTTGACGAGCGACTGATTGCCGTCGCGCAAATCGACGGAGCACCAGATCGGCGCCTTGTCGATGACCTTGGACGGCCATGTGCGATCCGGAATATTGATCGTGGGGTACGGGCGGTACTTGCGGGATGCATCCGGCATTCCCCGGCTCTGACCCGTGGCCTGGCTCGATGTCGCGGCTTGCGTTGCGGGAGTATTGGCAGTCATTCGTCTTCTCCTTCGCGTCCAGCGTCACGCTTATGGCATCAGCCTGTTACAGCGTTGAAACACTGGATCAAGGCCTCTATGGAGGCTTTCGGTCTTCAAATCATGGATTTTGTGAAAAGGAGCTCTAGCCGGCAGGCTCTTTCGGCCGCCGGGCGCTCCTTAACGGACCCGGCAACCGCCGATAAGGCCGAGAAGAAGAAGCGAGTTTAGGGCAGCAGAAGACGCGCGGTGTGCCATCTGGCCCGCGACGCAAGAAGTCGGAAATGTACTGCCCGTGATCTTCATGGAGAATTTGATACCGTGGGATGCGATGTTGCGCAAGATGGGTTGCGCCCTCAGTGACCATTTTGCTGAACGAAACGTCGCAGACCCAACATAAACGCACCTGCGACGAGGCCCCAGAAGGCTCCGGAAACACCCATGAAAGCGGTACCGGACGCCGTAACCAGAAAAGTAATCGCCGCCGCCTCACGGTGATCCGCATCGCGGAAAGCAGCCTGCGCCGAGCTGGAAAAGGCGCCGACCAGCGCAAGCCCCGCCACGGCCTGCAAAAGGATCGGTGGAGCAAAAGCGACAAAGGCGATGATGGCGGAAGCCAGAAGTCCGAACAGAATATAGCCAATCCCGCCGATGATCGCCGACCAGTAGCGCCGTTTTGGATCCGGATGCGCCTCATCGCTGGCGCACATGGCCGCAGTGATAGCCGCCAGATTGACCGGAACCGCACCGAACAGCGCCGCCACCAACGAAAACACGCCTGTCGAGGCAAACAGCGGACCGGGCGCAGGCTCGTATCCATAGACTTTAAGAATGGCGATGCCGGGAATGTTTTGGGAGGCCATGGTCACGACAAACAATGGAATGGCGACGGAGACGAAGCCATGCCAGGTGAAGGTCGGCATCACCGGAACGAGCGTCGGATGAATGGAACTGCCCAGTTTTGAGAGCATGTCCGGCGGCAGGTCCACGCCGAACACAAGCACCAGCGCAAAGGCGCCGAGGGCCGCAGGCACCGCCCAGAGCCGCTTCCACATGAGAAACACCATCCAGGTTCCGACGATCGGCAGCCCAAGCCAGGGGTTGAATGCGATAGCCTTGACCGGTGCAAGGCAGAGGCTGAGCAGGATGCCGGCCAGCATGGCATTGGCAAGCGAAGCGGGTATCATGCGCATGGCCTTGCCGAGCGGCTGAAACAGGCCCGACAGGATGATGAGAACCGCACACATGACGAAGGCACCAGCCGCAGCGGAGAAGCCACCCTCGATCATGCCGACGCTGGTGAGAAGAGCCGCGCCGGGAGTGGACCATGCGCAACTGATCGGCATACGCTTCCAGAGCGGGAAGATGATGCCGAGCAATCCCATCAAAGCTGCCAGCACGAAAAGCGCGGATGCCACCTGATCCGGCGCCGCCCCCATGGCTGTCAGCCCCTGCATGATGACGGCGAAGGAACTGATGAAGCCGACAAAGGCAACCAGCGTCCCCATGATGGTGGCCTGGATGGAAAAGTCTTTCAGCATGGCATGCAATCCGCGGCAGTGAATCCGTATCGGAAGTCACACCAGATTGCAGCGATGCGAGCAAGCTTATTGCGGGGTAATTCAGTTCTCTGAGCAGATTCTCTGAAAGCCGCCCAAAATCCAAGAAACCTTGAGGTTTACCTGCTTTGCCTCTTGCCTTCTGCCCCCCTTTTGCATAAGCCCCCAGCCGACGCATTCGGGGCGTCCCGTTCACTTCCGCCGGAAACGGCTGGGTTCACGAAGGATGAAGCCTTGATCCAGACTCCCTATTACCTCATCGACAAGTCAAAGCTCCTGCGCAACATGGAGAAGATCGCGACCTTGCGCGAACTGTCCGGCGCCAAGGCTTTGCTGGCGCTGAAATGCTTTGCCACATGGTCCGTCTTCGACTTCATGCGCGACTATATGGACGGCACCACCTCATCCTCCTTGAATGAGGTGCGCCTTGGCCATGAGCGGTTCGGCAAGGAAACACACGCCTATTCGGTTGCCTATGCCGATTACGAGATCGACGAAGTCGTCTCTCATGCCGACAAGATCATCTTCAACACGATTGGTCAGCTGCAACGCTTCGAGAAGCAGTCTGCCGGCATCATTCGTGGCCTGCGGCTGAACCCCGGCGTGTCTTCGTCGAGCTTCGATCTGGCAGATCCCGCCCGCCCCTTCTCGCGGCTCGGCGAATGGGACCTGAGACAGGTCGAACCAGTGATGGACCTCATCACCGGCTTCATGATTCATAACAATTGCGAAAACGGCGACTTCGATCTGTTCGACAAGATGCTCGGCCAGATCGAAGAAAAGTTCGGCCCCCTGCTGAAGAAGGCCGAGTGGGTGAGCCTCGGTGGTGGCATCCATTTCACCGGAGAGAACTATCCGCTGGAAAAGTTCGCCGAGCGCCTGAAGCGCTTCTCCGGTGAGTACGGAGTACAGGTCTATCTGGAGCCCGGCGAGGCCTCCATTACAAAATCGACGACGCTGGAAGTCACCGTTCTCGACAAGCTCTACAACGGCAAGAACCTTGTCGTGGTGGATTCGTCCATCGAGGCACACTTGCTGGATCTTCTGATCTATCGCGAGAATGCCAAGGTTCATCCCAACCAGGGGCCACATCGTTACATGGTCTGCGGCAAGTCCTGCCTGGCCGGCGACATTTTTGGCGAGTTCGATTTCCCGAACGAGTTGAATGTCGGCGACCGCATTTCGATCCAGGACACCGCCGGTTACACGATGGTCAAGAAAAACTGGTTTAACGGCGTGAAAATGCCGGCAATCGCCATCCGTGAACTGGATGGCAGCCTCAGGACGGTCCGTGAATTTTCTTACACGGACTACGAAGAAAGCCTTTCCTGAAATACCTCAGGTTGGTCTCTGACGATTGGACATAGGAGTTGGTCCCTATCATGAGAAAGAACGTGCTCATCATCGGCGCGGGCGGCGTCGCGCAGGTCGTAGCGCATAAATGTGCGCAGAATAACGACGTGCTGGGCGATCTCCATATCGCATCCCGCACCAAGTCGAAGTGCGACGCGATCATCGCGAGCGTACACGAAAAAAAGGCCATGAAGCAGGCGGGCATTCTGGAAGCCCACGCGCTCAACGCCCTCGATATCGAAGCCACCAAGGCGCTGATTACCAGGCTTGGCATTCAGATCGTCATCAATGTCGGCACAGCCTTCCTGAACATGTCCGTCCTGCGGGCCTGCATGGATACGGGCGCTGCCTACATCGATACGGCCATTCACGAAGAGCCGAACAAGATCTGCGAAACGCCGCCGTGGTACGGTAACTACGAATGGAAGCGCGCCGCCGAATGCGAGGAAAAAGGCATTACCGCCATCCTCGGCGCCGGCTTCGACCCGGGCGTCGTCAATGCCTATGCCAAGCTGGCCAAGGACGAGTATCTCGACAAGGTCACCGACGTGGATATCGTCGACATCAATGCTGGCAGCCACGGCAAGTATTTCGCTACGAACTTCGATCCGGAAATCAACTTCCGTGAGTTCACCGGCGTCGTTTACTCCTGGCAGAAGGGTGAGTGGCAGGTAAACAAGATGTTCGAGATCGGCAAGGAATATGACCTGCCGGTCGTGGGCAAGCGCAAGGCCTATCTCTGCGGCCATGACGAAGTCCATTCGCTGGCCAAGAACATGGATGGCGCAGACGTGCGCTTCTGGATGGGCTTCGGCGATCACTACATCAACGTGTTCACGGTCCTGAAGTCGATCGGTCTTCTCTCCGAACAGCCGGTGAAGCTGGCCGATGGCTCCGAAGTCGTTCCCCTCAAGGTCGTCAAGGCCTGCCTGCCGGATCCGGCATCGCTCGCACCAGAGTATGAAGGCAAGACCTGCATCGGTGACTATGTGAAAGGCTTGAAGGACGGCAAGGAAAAGACCGTCTTCATCTACAACGTAGCAGACCACAAGGAAGCCTATAACGAAGTAGGCAGCCAGGGCATTTCCTACACCGCTGGCGTTCCGCCGGTCGCAGCAGCCATGCTGGTTGCCACAGGTGAGTGGGACGTCAAGAAGATGGCGAACGTGGAAGAGCTTGCTCCGAAGCCCTTCATCAACCTTCTGAACAAGATCGGCTTGCCGACTCGCATTCAGGATGAGAACGGCGATCGCGCTGTCGAATTCTGAAACGTCACGCCGTGAGCGTATTCATCGATCCGCCGGAGCAATTCGGCGGATTTTTTTCTACCCGGTTCTATGCAATACGACGGGAGAGATAGGCGGGAAAATCGCGCATATCCTGAAGCAGGATGATCCTTTCAGGCGCCACGAACGGCTGCGATACCGGACCGCCGATGACAATATCCGCATGGGCCGGAACTGTCGCATGCAGGCCGGCAAGGATTTTCTCGAACGCCCGGTACGCCAGGGAGATACTGCTGAGACAAACGCATCGGGCGCCATGGCGCTCTGCCGCATGCGCGATCTCCATGACGGAGAGATTTGGGCCAAGGTACAGCACGTTCCAGCCGGCTTGCCTGGCGAGGACTGCGGCGCAAAGCGCGCCGATTTCATGCGCTTCACCCTCCGGCGTCGTGGCGATGATGAGAGGCGCAGACGAACAGGGGGCCTCACAAAGATCGAGGCTGTCGAGCAACAGCTTCTTGATCTGCATGCTGGCAAAGTGTTCATCGGCAACCGACAACCGGCCTTCAGCCCACAACGCACCCACCAGGTTCATGAGGGGTGAAACCGTTGTGAAAATAAAGTCTTCCGTCTCCTGAACACGTCGGCGATCGGCCAGCCAGAGCGCGAAATCCGCGAACCTGCCGACACGAAGAAGTTCAACCCCGGGACGCAGCGCGTTTCGGAGCACGACATCCTGTGTCATGGATTGCAGATCCTTCGCGTCCAGTCCGACAAGCGTACTGATGCGGTAGCCAGCATCAATGCAGAGTTTGAGGGATCGAAGCCGCTCGGCATGGCGCAGGGTATAAGTATGGGGCTTCAGTTTTGCGCTGATAAAGTCGGTCAAACCATAGCGCTCTTCCCATACGCGTATCTGACGACTGGATAGGCCGGCATGCCGTGCCGTATCAGCAAGATTTAAAAGAGTTTGGTCAACATCTTCGGTCAACACGTCGAATCATCCGCCGTAATACTTTCGGCGAGTATGGAATGTTTCCCGCGATTCACAACAATTAAGGTTGAAAAGATAAAACGAATAAAACCTGAGCAAGTAATAGATGTGCGCCACAAGTATTTCTGACTATGGCACACATCTTGATATCGAGCCGAGACCCGAAGTGGTTTAGCGCGGGCGCACAGCCTTCTTCGGCATGGGCAGCAGACCTTCGCGCTGCATCTGCTTCTTCACAAGCTTGCGATGGCGGCGAACGGCTTCTGCTTCTTCGCGAACACGACGCTCTGAAGGCTTCTCGTAGGAAGTCCGGGCGCGCATCTCGCGGAAGATGCCTTCACGCTGCATGCGCTTCTTGAGCACACGAAGCGCCTGTTCGACGTTGTTGTCTCTGACGATGACCTGCAAGATGGCTCCTTGGTGCAGACGTACTGCTACTTCTTGATTTTCATTGAATTGAGGTTGATCCAGCCGGACGCAGGCTTGCGCTCTTCACCGGCTTTCGGTGGTTGCTTCCCGGAAATGGACAGGGACGCGTCAATGTCATCTTCGCCGACGGTGCGGTCGAAGTTTTCCTCATTGAACCGAACACGGTAGCGCGTTGGCCCACCACTTTGAGATTCGGGCTGGACCGATATGATGCGCCCCTCGCCCTGCGCTTGGCCGGAAGGACCTGCCTTCAGAACGATGCGATCACCAGCTATGTAGCGGTTTCTCGCCACGGCACTCTCCTTCTGCATTCCATGGGCTGAACAAAAACAAAAGGCCGGGATGAACCCGACCTCATAATGCTTCCTGCTCCCAACGCCAGTACATCCGTGGTCGAAAAGAGCAGCAATCAGCCAGCAAACCCGTGCACATGATGCGCGACGAGCAGATCAGGTCTAAGATAACAGATGCCCGATCCTCAAACGGGATGGGCAATCGGAAATCAAGCAGCCTGAAGGTTGTCTGCAGAGCTCTTGCCAGAACGACGGTCCTGGACGATTTCGAAGCTTACCTTCTGGCCTTCGACCAGAGTGCGCATGCCAGCGCGCTCAACAGCCGAGATGTGGACGAAAACGTCCGCATTGCCGTTCTCAGGCTGAATGAAGCCGAAACCCTTGGTGGTGTTGAAAAACTTGACTGTGCCGATGTTCATAACGATTTCCTTTCATCAAATCGTTGTAGGACCCGCGATACCTTGCGGGCAAAGATCGAAGATTTGAGAGGAAATCTGACGAGAGCATAAAGCTCCGGGACGACGTCACAAGCAATTGTCGATAGCCTGAGGGTACGCTGTTATTGGATATATTCAACCTCAGGGGCTGTATTTATTTGCAGGCCCACACAAAAATGAAGGTAACTAGCTGAAATCAAATCTTTAAAATTTCGATTCAGTTGAACTCGACGGCGTCGCGTGACGGCTTTCTCATCAAATTCTAACCCGGCTGTCAGGCAGCCGGGCCTTCTTCTCAGCTTCATCGATCACGGAAGCACTCAGGAAGCACGGCGCAGCGAGAAGGACCCTGCGCTGGCGACGACCGGCTTTGACTGCCGCGCTATTGCGCCCTTGTCATCACGGCCTTGGTTGAGCTGGAACCTGCCAACCATGCTGCTGAGCAGGTTGGAGTCAGCGGCCAGAGAATTGCTGATCAACGTGGTTTCCTCCACCATCGATGCGTTCTTCTGGGTCATTTGATCGATGGAATTGACCGCATCGCTGATCTCCGAAAGACCGACCGCCTGCTCTCGCGACGCCGTGGTAATGGCCTCTACCTTGGCATCGATTTCCCCGACAAATGTTTCAATCTGCTGCAAGGCTCCGCCCGTCTCGACAACCAGTTGCACGCCAGCGGCAACCTCTGTTTTCGACTTCGCGATAAGGGCATTGATTTCCTTCGCCGCCGTTGCCGAGCGTTGGGCAAGGTCGCGAACCTCTTGGGCCACGACAGCAAAGCCCTTGCCGGCCTCGCCGGCACGCGCAGCTTCGACACCTGCATTCAGCGCAAGGAGATTGGTCTGGAAGGCAATCTGGTCGATCACATCAACAATCTTGCCGATCTCGCCAGATGCACCTTCGATACGTTTCATCGCGTCGATTGCATCGGCAACAACACCGCTGGACTTCGATGTGCATGTCCGCGCATCCCGCACCAGATTGCGCGTTTCAGCCGTACGCTCCACGGACGCCTTCACCGTCGAGGTTACCTCTTCAAGCGAGGCAGCCGTCTGTTCCAGCGCGGCAGCCTGTTGCTCCGTGCGCTTTGAGAGATTGTTTGCGGCCTCGTTCATCGCCATGGCATTGTCGTTGATCTGACCGGTCTTCAGAAGAACCTGCTCAATCGTTTCCTGGAAGGTCGCGATGGAATTGTTGAAATCAGTCCTCAATGCTTCGAATTGGACGGCAAATTCCTCATCAAGCGGCTTTGAGATGTTGCACTCTGCCAGACAGCGCAGCCCGGCACCCAGGCTGTCGACGACCTGTTTCAGTTGGGCCGCCTCGGCGACACGCTGGCGCTCCTGAAGCGCCCTCGCCTCGTCGGACAGGATACGACCAGCCTCCATTTCTTCGCGAAGCCGCTTGCGCTCCAGCGCGGCCGTTCGAAACGTCTGGACCGAGCGCGCCATGTCGCCGATCTCGTCGCCTCGCTGCGCATAGGGAACGTCCTGACTGTAGTCACCAGCAGCAAGACGGCTCATATACCCGCCGATGGCGGTCAGCGGCCCGATGGCACGCATCTTCATGAACCACAGCCCCGCCAGAAAAATGACCAGCGAGAGAATACTGCCGCCGATTGCCAGGTTGCTGAACTTGGTGTCTGCATCCGCTGCGGCCGCTTCCGTGGACTTCATCCATGTATTGGACATGTCAACGAGGCGAATGACAGCCGCCTGATGGTCACGGAAGGTCTTTTGCAAGGCATCGAAGCTTTTGTGTGCGGCCTCGACATCCGCGCCAGAGGCAAGCACGGCAAAGCTGCTGTCGAGCTGTTTCCAGAAAAGATCGCCTTTGACCAGGACTTCATTGAGAAGATATCCTTTAAGATCAGCCGGGAGGCTCGAATCCTTCCAGATTTTCCGCCGGTCCTCGTAGTCTTGCCTGAGCTTGTTGACCTTCTTGACGTTCTCGGAAAGGTCATCGCGATGGATAACGACCTCCGTTGCCAGTCCATAGGCCTCAACCAGGTAGAGAGGTGGCGGCAAGATATCCGCGACGAGATCCTTTCCATCGACGATCTGATTAAAGACTGGTCCTCCAACCTTCAATTCGCCAAGCGCAAGACGCTGCACGCCAAATGAACTAACAATACCTGTCGTTACAATAATGCCAAACAAAACGGTCATGCGAGAGATGGTCAAGGTGAACATGAAAATCCTCATCGGCGCGATGGACCTGTTATGATGCCTCCATCCCGGCATTTCTTCTGAATCCAAAAATATGCATACACTTATTAACGCAATCTATATTGCTCTAATTGACTTAAGAATAGACTACACCTCAGCGAGTACAGAAATGCACCTGCAATCAATATTTTTGTAATCCGCGAAGTTGTTAGCGCTACCAGGATTTTTACTCAGATTTCCTGCATAGATTGTCTTTGACCGCTACAGGTAGCATGATCGGCCATCTGTCCGTGCATGATCATCGACGGGACATCCAGCAGTATGAGTGATTGCTAACTTAATGAGAGACGTATCGTACACTAAAAGACCCGCGAATTTTTCTGAGCATTTGCCCAAAAAAATTTACTTTGCGGCAAAGAAAAAGCCGCGCCGGATGAGTTCCGGCACGGCTTATGGCAAAATGAGGTCTTGGCGTGAAGGTCAGTCGATCTCGGACTGGCTCTCGACGATGCGGTTGACGAGGCCGTAGGACACCGCATCTTCCGCGCCAAGCCAGTAATCGCGATCGATGTCCTTGGCGATCTTATCCTCGCTCTGGCCGGTAGCCTTGGCGAAGATCTTGATCAGGCGCTGGTTCATCTTGATGATCTCGCGGGCCTGGATCTCGATATCGGAGACCATGCCGCGCGTACCGCCGGAGGGTTGATGAAGCAGGAAGCGAGTGTTTGGCAGGCAGATACGACGCTCTTTCGGCGCCGCGACATAGATCAAAGCACCGGCAGAGGCTACCCAACCCGTACCGATCATCCAGACCTTCGGCTTGATGAACTTGATCATGTCATGAATCGAATCGCCTGATTCGACGTGACCGCCGGGGGAGTTCACATAGATGCGAATGTCTTCATCGCTCGCGGCAGCCAGCGCAACAAGCTGGGTGCAGACCTTCTGGGCCAGTTCCTGGGTAATCGGGCCATAAATGAAGATCGAACGCGACTTGAAAAGATTCGCCTCCGTTTCCTTGCCGAGTGGCAATTCCTTCGTCTTGTCGTCTTCATTCTCGTCGTTCATCGAACAGTCTCCAGAGTGAATTTGCTCTCCCCGGACATAATGTGTTCGCGCGCACAAAACAATCAGCCAGCGACGTTATGATGAATATGGCCTTCGTCATTTTACGCATAGACAACTTTTTAGGCAGTGCCTAATCTTGCGCCGAACGCAATGAAAACCGTTGCGCCGCGCATTTCGAAGGGGAACATTCATGTTCAAACGTCTTTCACTGGCCGTCGCCATGTCGACTGTGGCCGCCGTCCCGGCATTCGCACATCTGGATCCACTGGAACATGGATCGATTGCGGCGGGGCTGTCTCACCCCCTCTTTGGAGCAGACCATGTTCTGGCCATGGTGGCGGTTGGCCTCTGGGCGGCCCAGATCGCAACGGATCCGAACCGTCGACAGGCTCTGTGGCTTGTTCCCGCTGCCTTCGTGGCCATGATGGTTCTGGGCTTCGGCCTGGCGGTAGCAGGTGCGCCCCTTCCCTTCGTCGAGCCGGCAATCCTTGCCTCTGTCATGGGCCTCGGCCTTTTGGTGGCCCTGGCTGTGCGCGTGCCCGTCGCCGCATCTGCCGCTGTCGTCGGCATATTCGCGCTCTTCCATGGTTACGCGCATGGTGGTGAATTGGGGTCCGCAGCGGCACTTCAGTTCGGCCTGGGCTTTGCGGTCGCAACGGCCTTCCTGCACCTCATCGGCGTCGGGCTGGGCATGAGGACCGCACGCTTGGCTCCCGCCATCGGTCGCTTCGCAGGCGCGGCAACAGCACTTGCCGGTCTTTCGCTTGCCTTTGGCGGCTGAAGTACGGCTCTCTTACCAAGATTTAAGCTTCGGGCCTGCTGACAAGGCCCGAATTTCTCCCTACTTCCTCCTCATGGCTGTCGTGAAACGAGCCTTGAGGAGCCGACCATGTCACCTGAAGAACGCCAACTTCTGACTGAACTGTTTCAACGAGTCCGAGGCGCCACTGCTACGCCGCGTGACCCGGAAGCGGAAACGCTGATCGCGGATGCCGTTCGTCAGGAACCGGCGTCACCCTACTATCTGGCACAGGCAGTCATCGTGCAGGAGAAGGGGCTCGAAGCCGCATCCAAACGGATCTCAGAACTTGAGGCCCAAGTCCGTCAGTTGCAGGAGCAGCAGGCAGCGGCACCGCGCGAAACGGAGCAGCGTGGCGGCTTTCTCAGCTCCATCTTCGGCTCCAGCCAGCCGCCACAACCGCCCGCACAATCACGACAACAGCCATCGCCCCGTCCCTACAATGGGGCACCAAGCGGCCCGTGGGGTCAGTCGCTCGAAGTGCAGCAGCAACCGGCCTATGGACAACCGGGAGCGATGGCACCATCCGGCCCTTGGTCAACGGGCGCATCTGCACCAGCTATGCGGCCGCCATCGGCAGGCAGCAGCTTCCTGACAGGCGCGCTTGGCACGGCCGCTGGAGTTGCAGGCGGCATGCTTCTGGCCAACTCACTCAGCGGGATCTTCAGTCATCACATGAGCGGTCTTGGCCTCGCCTCTCCCGCAGCCGAAGGTTTCGGCAGCAACCCGATCGAGGAAACCACGGTCATCAACAACTACTATGGCGACGCTGCTCCGACCCAGCCCGATCCAATTCCGGCGCAGGCTGATCCGACACCGGACAATGACTTTCAGCCGGCATCCTACAACGATAGCAATGATGACTGGAGTGCCGATGATGGTGATTCCGCCGGCGACGACAGCAGCTTTGCATGACAGACAAGCCGGGCTCAGCGCCCGGCTTTATTGTTTCACTCCCATCAACCGTCTTCACCCACGGCCGCGATAGGTCGGCACGCCCTGATCCGGCAACCAGACGCCTTCCGGTGCTGCACCGGTCTGCCAGAAAACATCGATCGGTATTCCGCCGCGTGGATACCAGTATGCGCCGATGCGCAGCCATTTCGGCTCCAGCAGATCAACGATCCGCTTGGCGATGTAGACGGAGCAATCCTCGTGGAAGGCGCCGTGATTGCGGAAAGACGTGAGGAACAGCTTCAGCGATTTCGATTCCACCAGAAAACCGTTCGGGATGTAATCGATCACGATGTGCGCGAAATCCGGCTGTCCCGTCATCGGGCACAGCGATGTGAATTCTGGCGCGGTGAAACGCACGACGAAATCCGTGCCCGCATTGTTGTTTGGCACCTTTTCCAGCACCGCCTCTTCCGGGCTGGTTGGCGCGTCCACCTGACGGCCGAGCTGCGACAGCCCGCTGACATCGGTCTTGCTCATCTGACTAACCTTCTATCTGAACCTTGACACCATGTTCACGCTCGCCCTCGGGCTCCACGTGAATGGCCAATGATGCGCCGGGAATAGCCTGCTTGATCGCATCTTCCAAGCGGTCACAAATATCGTGCGCCTGCCCCACTGTCATCATGGCTGGCACCACAAGATGAAAATCGATGAACGCAGCAGCCCCGGCGCGCCGGGTTCTCAGATCATGAACACCCAGCGCTCCGGCGGAATGGGCGGCAATCGCTTCCTTGATCGCAACCTCTTCTTCCGGCTCAACCGCCTTGTCCATCAGCGCGCCAAGAGAGGAGGTAATCAGTCTGTATCCCTGCCAGAGAATGTTGACCCCCACGATCAGCGCCAGCAGCGGATCAAGGATGGCGTAACCCGTCAGAACTGCCAGTACCAGACCGACGAAGACGCCGCCGGACGTCACCACATCCGACATGACATGATGACCGTCTGCCTTCAGGGCCGGAGAACGGTTCACTGTGCCCACGCGGATGAGAACAGTCGCCCAGACCGCATTGATGACGCCTGCGAAGCCATTGATGCCAAGACCGAGCCATGGCGCTTCCGGCAGCGCGGGCTGCATGATGCCGGCATAGGCTTCCTTCACGATCAGAAGTGCGGCAACCACGATCAGCACGCCCTCCAGAACAGCGGAGATATATTCCGCCTTGTGATGCCCGAACTGGTGGTCGTCATCAGCGGGGCGCTGCGCATACCGAATGACGAAATAGGCGACCACCGCCGCAGTCACATTGACCGATGACTCCAGCCCATCTGAAAGAAGCGCCACTGATCCCGTGACCCACCAGGCCAGAAGCTTCAGGCCCATGACAGCTAAGGAGAGTGGAATACCCCAGAAGGCAAGGCGCTGAACGAGTGTGTGGTTTGGTTGTGACATCATCTTCTCTGCGTATGCGAATGATTTGCAATAGCCCTGAAACGGCGAAACCGCCGAGGCGTCAGCGCCCGGCGGTTTCTGTTGGACGTCTCTATCGCTCACTTTTGCGCGGCTGTCAAAGCATCGCGGTGCAGGTCCAGTGACAGCCTTGAGCGGAAATGTTGATGGGCTTTGCAACAGACATAAATTCGCCACAGGCCGGGTTCTCAGGTCGTAGTCGCTCCAGACAAGTCGAAATCAAGACAGGACGCATATCCCAATGGTAATCATCAGCATTGCAAAAAAAGTTACACTGGTGGTTGGCGCTGCTGTGCTTGGCCTTGGTGTCTATCTTGGCTATCTGCAACTTGTCGGAAATTTCCATGAAGTGCTTCCCGGAAAATTTTATCGCTCCGCGCAGCTTTCTCCCGAAGATCTTGGCAAATACATCGATGAATACAAGATCAAGACAGTTATAAACCTACGCGGCGGCAACCCCAATGCAGCCTGGTATCGGGCAGAGGAAGCCATGGCAACCGAGCATGGCGCGAAGGAACTTAACTTCGAGATGTCCGCGCGCAAACCGCTGGGGCTGGATCGCACATTTCAATTGCTGGAACTGATGCGCAGTGCGGAAGGTCCGGTGCTGGTTCACTGTCGCAGCGGCGCCGATCGCACGGGCTTTGCCACCGTCCTTTACCTTCAGCAGATCGCCGGTGTGGATGAGGAGACAGCAGAATGGCAACTTTCGCCACTCTTTGGTCACCTGAACCTGCCCTTCCTCAAGGAGTATGCGATGGACGATACCTGGGAAGCCTTCGAGAAAGTCATCGGACTCCACAGCTGATCGAAACAGAAAAGGGGCGAGAAACCGCCCCTTTCCTAAGACAGTGAAGTTGAGGCAGCGATTACGCCGCCTGCTCCTTGGCCTTCCGCGCCAGATGCGCCACCACATTCTCGATCATCCGCATACCGGCGTCACCGCCCAGCGTCATGATCGATTCCGGATGGAACTGCACAGCTGCGATCGGCTCCTTGGCATGCTCGATGCCCATGATGGTGCCGTCTTCGCTTTCGGCCGTGATGATGAAATCCGGGTGCAGCGTCTTCGGGTCGGCAAAGATGGAGTGATAGCGGCCGACCGTAACCTCCTTGCCGAGGCCTGAGAACACAAGTCCCGGCTCCAGCACCCGAATGCGCGATGGCTTGCCATGCATCGGCACCGCCAGATGGCGCAGTTCGCCACCATAGGCTTCGGCCAGTGCCTGAAGCCCCAGGCACACCCCAAAGATCGGCAGACCCTTGGCACGCGCCGCCTTGATGGTGTTCTTGCAGTCGAAATCCTGCGGATTGCCCGGTCCGGGCGACAGGACGACGAGATCCGGCTTGATGCGGTCATAGATTTCGGCAGGCACCGGCGTACGCACTGTGGAGACTTCGGCGCCTGTCTGGCGGAAGTAGTTCGCCAAGGTGTGAACGAAGCTGTCTTCGTGGTCGACCAGCAGGATCTTCACACCCTTGCCAACAGCCGCGACATCGCGGCCCGCCTTGGCCGTATTGCCCGCACGCGCATCACGGATTGCAGAAATCATGGCAGATGCCTTCAATTCGGTTTCAGCCTCTTCCTCATGCGGATCGCTATCGTTCAGCAGCGTCGCTCCGGCGCGCACCTCCGCGATGCCATCCTTGATGCGGATGGTGCGCAGCGTAAGCCCCGTATTCATGTCGCCGTTGAAGCCCACCATGCCGATGGCGCCGCCATACCAGGCGCGCGGGCTCTTCTCATGCTTTTCGATGAACCGCATGGCCCACAGCTTCGGGGCACCCGTCACGGTCACTGCCCAGGCATGGCTGAGGAAACCGTCGAAGGCATCCATGTCCGGGCGCAGACGACCCTCGATATGGTCCACCGTATGAATGAGGCGCGAATACATTTCGATCTGGCGGCGACCAATGACCTTGACGGAACCCGGCTCACAAACGCGGCTCTTGTCGTTGCGGTCGACATCCGAGCACATGGTCAGCTCGGACTCATCCTTCTTCGAGTTGAGCAGCTTCAGGATCTGCTCACTGTCGGAAATCGCATCCTCGCCGCGGCGGATGGTTCCCGAAATCGGGCACGTCTCGATACGTCGGCCAGAGACGCGGACAAACATTTCCGGCGAAGCGCCGACCAGATATTCCTGATGGCCGAGGTTGATGAAGAAGGAATAGGGTGACGGATTGATCGCCTTCAGCCGATTGGAGATCTGCGAGGGCTTGCTGTCGCACCGCTCCATGAACTTCTGCCCCGGCACCACCTCGAACAGGTCGCCGCGGCGGAAGCTTTCCTTCGCCTTGACCACGAGTTCGGAATATTCGCCGGGACGATGATCGCCCTTGGGCGGGATGACATCCGTGGTGCGGAACGGGTCAGGCGCGATTTCCTCGCTCTTGCCTGCGGTCGTCAGGTCGCCGCGGCTGAAGTCATAGCGGTCGATCCAGGCCTTGGCGGAATAGTGGTCCACGACGAGAATCTCGTCCGGCAGGAACAGAACCATGTCGCGCTGATCGTCCGGCCGCTGTAGCGACAGCTGGATGGAATCGAACTGGAACGCAAGATCGTAGCCGAAGGCACCGAACAGGCCGATTGCGCTATCGGCATCGGAGTAGAAAAGATCAACGACTGCACGCAGTACCGTAAAGACGGTCGGCATTTTCGAGCGCTCTTCTTCCGTGAAGGCGCGCGCTGGCAGATTAACGGAGAGATCGAGACGACGCGCAGTGCGCTCACCCAGTGTCAACTCGGTCTCGCTTGCCAGACGCTGGGCGATCAGTTCCAGCAGCACTTCGCCGCGCCCGTTATAGGCCTCGATCCAGACCTGACGTCCGAAGGAGGAGATACCGAGCGGCGGATCGACGATGGCCGTGTCCCAGCGCGTGTAGCGACCCGGATACTCATAGTTCGATGAGAAGACGGCGCCGCGACGCTCATCCAGCTTGTCGACATAGCTGGAAATTGCATCGGCATAGGGTGCGGCGCGACGTTTGCGGCTGACCTTTATCCCGCCGCGGGTCTCGTAAACCTCGGACCCATCATCTTCAATAATCGTGACCATAATCCACCTTTTGAATATCCCGCGTTCTTATCCTGTCCTCGACAACTGCGAAAGCTGTTTTGCGGCGCAAGCGTTTGGCATTTGCCCGGTTTGCGAGGGGAGCCTTGGGAAACAAGAAAGCCGCCTCGGTGGTCGGGCGGCTTTGTCTTGTCTTTGAACATGACTGGTCAAGGCCGCTTAGCTGCGAGCCCACCACCAGATAGCCATGATCAAAGACGTCTTCATGCCGTGATTGATAGCGACTCCAAACCTGCTTCGCAAGAGCCTCCATGAGGAGCATGCGACCAATTTGATCCTGATGCGTTGTCAGCCGTCACGTGGAGGACAATGTTCATGATGATGCGCATAGCTGCAGCCCTGTTGGCCACCATTTCGCTCACGGCGGCGAGCCTGCCGACCGAAGGCCCGCTTCCTGAAGCAAAGCCAGCTGAGGCTGAGCGTTCGTCAGACAAATCCCTGCCGGACAATACAAAAATTCCGGAGACGAAAGACATTCCGACACCTGCAGCAAAGCCACAGCCGCCGGCAGAGGCCGAAACGCCCGGCAAGCAACCATCCAGCGAACCTCAATCGCCGACCAAGCCAGGAACAGAGGCCGAGAGCAAGACCGAGACCAAGAGCAAGACACCGGAAGAGCCTGCCGTGCCAAACATCATCAAGGAAGATCCACAGGCCTATGCGGCTTGCCTGTCGGATTTGAAAGCGATGGGTGCCGAGTTCACCGAGGCCGAGTCGATCTCCGAGGAAGACGGCACCTGTGGAATTGAAAAGCCGATCAGGCTCACAAGTCCCCTTCCCGGCATCAAGCTCTCCGACCCTTCCCCCTTGCGATGCGAGGCCGCGCTGGCCCTGTCGCACTGGCTGAAGGACACGGTACAGCCGGCCCTGAAGGTTGCGTTTCCGGACAGACAAATCGTCGGTGTTCGCAATGCTGCATCCTATGCCTGCCGCAAGCGCAATCACGCCGAAACGGGCAAGATCTCGGAGCATGCGAAAGGCAACGCCATCGACGTGATCGCACTGGAATTCGACAAGGGTGACGCGATTGAAATGAAGCCGAAGACAGAAGACCCGACACTGGAGGGCGCCTTTCAGAGGACCGCGACCGCCGGGGCGTGTCTGCATTTCCGCACCGTTCTGTCACCGGGCAGCGATGCGACCCATGAGGATCACCTCCATCTCGATGTTCTCGAGAGGAAGGGCGACTACCGATATTGCCGTTGACCCTTCGGCCCTGAACGGCTTCAGGCCATAGCTTTGGATGCGCCCGACATGGCAGGATCATGCAGGAGCGCGCAGCCCCGGCCCGCGCGCTTGGCGCGGTAAAGCGCTTCGTCTGCCTCCACCATGGCGCGCTCCAGATCGACTTCCATCGGATCGAACAGGGAGATGCCGATACTCACCCCAACCGACGCCTGACCTGCTGACGTTACGGTTGGAAGCGATATTGTCTGAATGATACGTGCACCAATGACGGCGGCTTCCTGCCGACTGTGACAGTCGGCAAGTACGATGAACTCGTCTCCGCCCATACGACAGATGGAAGCATTCGGCAGACAAATGGAAAGTCGTCGTGCCGCCTGCCTGAGAATTTCATCGCCCACGCCGTGCCCGAACCGGTCGTTGACCTGTTTGAAACCATCGAGATCAAGGTACAAGAGAGCCTTGGTACTTGAAGTCTGCCGCATCGACTGCGCTTTTTCCGCAAAGCCACGCCGGTTCAGCAGTCCCGTCAACGGGTCTTGCAAAGATTGGGTTCGACTCTCGATCTGACCGGCAATCGCCCGCACCGTGGTTTCGCGCTGCTGCCGCATGATCCAGATGGCAACACCGATGAAGCCTGCACCTTGCAGGAGGATAAGCGGAATGAATTCGGGGTGATGAATGCAAAACGGAATCTTGAACGAAGCATCGATCACAATGACCTGCGCCAGTGCCAGCCGCGGCGCGGCATAATTGCGTGCAATGATGCCCGCACAGGATCCCAATCCCGAAGCAACCACGATGATGAGCATGGGCGTGTCGTCACTGAAGCCGACGACAACCATGGTGGCGGCCATCATCGTCGCCCAGCCAATACCGGAGACCACAACAAGATCTGCAGCAACCGTACGCAGCCAACTGACGTTTGTTGCGCACACCCGCATAACGCCGAAGATGAGGTCGCACAATGCAATGTACAGCAGGATCGTATTCTGGAGACGGGCGTAGGCCAGCAGCGTAATGCAGAAGGAGTTCAGAGAGCCCAAGAGGGCCGGCAAGGTGGAGGATGCCAGGGTCGCACACAGTCTGTAGCGAATCTCATCCGAAATGTCGGAACCCATATCGGCGATCCAGTTCAGAATCGGCACCCGGGGCTGCAACAGATTGGGGTTATGCGATAGTGGCATGCCTTCACTCCATCTATAGCACAAAGCATAGAGCTGAATTACTGAAGACACGTTAGCAAAATCGGACAAATGTCCTTCTCATACAGAACAGACAACTATCGTGAATCAAGAATTAATCCTGATGATTTGAGTAAAAACCACTGGAATTCACGTTAAGTCTATGATTGCCAATCATGTTCGAGCTTTGACATAAGACTCCAACTTAGGTTGATTGATCCCTCACCCTAGAAAAGCCCTTCGATTTGCCCGAGTTCATTCAAGGCAATGCGCTCTGCCGAAGGCGACCGGGGCAAGCCAGGCATGGTCCGGATCTCGCCCGTGATTGCGACCACGAAGCCCGCTCCCGCCGAAAGCCTGACCTCCCTGATTGGCAGACTATGTCCCGTCGGCGCCCCAAGCAGAGACGGATCGCTGGAAAAGGAGTATTGGGTCTTGGCAATGCAGACCGGAAGTCCTCCATAGCCTTGCGCTTCAAACGCCCGCAACTGCTCAAGAACCGATGCTTCGGCAGTAACTCCATCGGCGCGGTAGATCTCCCGCGCCACGGTCTCGATCTTTGCCATCAGCGACAGATCATCGCCGTACAGGGGACGAAAGTCTGCTTCGCAGGAATTCGCCAGCGCGGTCACTTTTTCAGCAAGTTCGACAATGCCCGCAGACCCCTGCGCCCAATGACGGCAAAGCACCGCATCGACACCCTGATCATTCGCGTAATCAACAATCGCCCGAACTTCAGCATCGGTATCAGACGAAAAATGATTGATGGCCACGATAACGGGAACACCGAACTTGCGGATGTTCTCGATATGACGACCAAGATTGACGCATCCCGCCCGAAGGGCATCGACATTCTCGCGGCCAAGATCCGCCTTCGCGACCCCGCCGTTCATCTTCAAGGCACGAATGGTTGCAACCACCACGGCGGCGGCAGGCCGCAGACCTGCTTTTCTGCACTTGATGTCGAAAAATTTTTCGGCGCCGAGGTCAGCGCCGAAGCCCGCTTCGGTCACAACAAAATCTGCGAGCCTCAAGGCTGCCTTTGTCGCCACGATGGAATTGCAGCCATGCGCAATGTTGGCAAAAGGCCCCCCGTGCACGAAAGCCGGATTGTTCTCCAGCGTCTGCACGAGGTTCGGCTGCATGGCATCTTTCAACAGCACGGCCATGGCACCGTCTGCTTTCAGATCCCGCGCGAAAATGGGCGTCTTGTCGCGGCGGTAGCCAACGATTATGGCGCCCAGACGCGCTTCCAGATCCGCAAGGTCTTCGGCAAGGCAAAGGATGGCCATGACTTCCGAGGCAACAGTAATGTCAAAACCGGTTTCGCGCGGAAATCCGTTTGAGACACCGCCGAGCGAACCAACGATCTCCCGCAGTGCCCGGTCGTTCATGTCGACCACACGCCGCCAGGCGATACGCCGAAGATCGAAATCGAGACCGTTACCCCAGTAGATATGATTGTCGATCAGCGCGGCCAGCAGATTGTGAGCCGCGGTAATGGCATGGAAATCACCCGTAAAGTGCAGGTTGATATCCTCCATCGGAACGACCTGCGCATACCCGCCCCCCGCAGCGCCGCCTTTGACTCCGAAGCAAGGACCTAGTGATGGCTCGCGCAGGCAGATCATGGCACGCTTGCCTATCCGGTTCAGTCCGTCGCCGAGACCGACAGTCGTCGTTGTTTTGCCTTCGCCGGCGGGTGTCGGATTGATGGCCGTGACCAGGATCAGCTTACCCTCGGGTCTGGCACCCAGAGAGTGCAGAAAAGACGCTGATACCTTTGCCTTATCGTGACCGTATGGAACCAGAGATTGCGCCGGAATTCCGATCTGAGATCCAATCTCCGTGATCGGCTTCATGGCAGCAGTACGCGCAATTTCGATGTCAGACGGCACGATCACACCCAGTCTCCGTTTACGATGCGTTTCAATCTGCATAGCGCATTGCATCGCTGGCGCCTACCAGTGCCGGATACTTACATCCAACGCGTTTTATTCGCTTGGTGCATGGTCTGATGCAAAAGATAGAAGTTGACGCATTCCTCAGAGACGATTACTTGCGCGATCAATATTTTTCACTCGCCTGATCAAAAATTATTGAATTTCCCGCCGCAAATCTTCTTGTGTTTACAGAATCTCGACTGGATTGTATCAGCAAGGACCATGCAATCTCAAGAAATGAGAGCAAGATTTGGACAACGGCCATCATGTCGGGCAAATACTCATTCACTTGAGGCAAATTGCACCGAATTGATACAGGTCGATTCGAAGTTAACCCGTATCGACTCAGTCGAATTGCAGTATAGATGTGAAAATACGAAAATAACGTTGGCAAGCATTTACGGTTCGGCTATCGTCGTTCCATTGCAGTTTAGCGCAGGCAAACGATCGGGAATTCATGATTACGCTTGAACGGCATTCGCTTTTGAGTCGGGAAATTTCTACGGCGGATTCACGCGCGGCGGTCGTGGCTGTTCTGGCGAAACTTGCAAAACAATTTGGCTTCAAATATTTCGCGCTGATGAGCGCGCCGGCGGCATCGGACTCTCTGCTGGAACCACTTATGGTGGAGTCGAATGTCCCTCGGTCCTATCTTCGCGACTTTGACCGTTTGAGGCTGCTCACGGCTTGCCCCCTGGTTCCGCTGTTGAAGAACATGGCTCTTCCGCTGTGCTGGAGCTATGAAGAGCAGTATGATGACGGTTGGCCTCTGGATTTTCCGGAACCGTTTCGCCGCCTTGCGAAGACCTATGGCATGACCACCGGCGTCGCCATGCCTTTCAGTTCGTCGGATGGATCCATGTTCGTCATGCGCCTCGACGGAGACCGCCCTGTTCTGACGCTGCCTCAACTCAACGAGGTTGGAATGCTGATGCTGCAGTGTTTCAGGGTCTTCGATCGCGTGCGCCGCACCGAGCCACCACCGAAAAGCATCCTGACGGCCCGCGAACTGGAGGTGCTGAAATGGACCTCACAGGGGAAGACATCGTCCGAGATCGGTGACATTCTTTCCTTGTCGGATCATACCGTTAATGCGTATCTGAATAAGGCAATAAAGAAACTGGATTGTGTAAATCGAACCCAACTGGTAGCAAAAGCTATCCGTCTACGTTTAATCACCTAACAAACGGGGCGTATTAGACAAGTGTCAATAAGGGTTCGACCATTGCTGTCAAAATCCGGATCCATTACTGGAAAGATCGACACGCTGCAGGACTTCGGTTTGTCGACAGACGAATTCTTTGAAATTTTTTCTACCTTCAATCTTGTCGGTTTATGGCGCCTGGACCTGGATAGTGGTCACACATTTTGCAGCGCCACCTACAGCAAACTTTACGGCATCAAGCACACCGACGGCCCCATCAACATGATGGAGATCATTGCCCGTATTCATCCGGATGATTTGAGCAGTGTCATGGAGAGCCATGAAGTTGCCTCTGCCCATCCCATGGCTTATCAGAAGATCCATCGCCTTTCATCGGACAGGATCACCTACCGATACGTCTGCTCGATCGGTCGCTTTCGCACGAAGCCCGGCACCAGCGGCGAAATCGTAGGCATTGCCTTTGAGGTGCCGCCCCATCGTTGCGACTTCCGGTATGAAACGGACAGTACCGCCGACCTGAAGCTCTGAACCGGGGTTTATGCAGCCGCATCCCTGATTCAGATGCGGCTTTCAATCCCGATCGTCCGACGGCACCCTCTATCGATCAAGAATAGCTCTGATCTCGACGAGATTGGAACGCGTGCGCAAGGTGTAGAAACCGATCGTCGCCAGATGTGATGGCATGATCAACCCATCTTCCGCGCCATTGGAAATGATCAGGGGACGAATCTTCAGGGCACCGCGGAACTGTTCCAGTGTATCGTTCCAGATCGAGCCCAGATTGCGCTCGCGAATGACCTGATTGAAGTCGGCACCGGCCGCACTCATGATGGCGTAGTAGCCATAGAGCTGGCCATAGGCGAACCAGAACCGGTCGTCAGCCCGCGTGTCGAACCATCCGCCATTGTAGTTTTCGGAACGCTCCCGCAGGATCGCGGAGGTCGCCCCCAGGTCGTTGGCGATCCGGTCTACGAACTGGACCAGATTGTCGGCACGGCCATCGAAAACGGCATTGCAGGCGGCCAGATCGCCGTTGAACTTGCGAAGACTGTCAATGGCTGCGCGATAATAGCTGGGGGTCGGCGTTTTGAATCCGAACGGCTGGAGACCGAAATACCAGGAATATTCGTCGAACTGAAGGTTGCCGCGTGCATCCTGCAGGTTTCCGTTGATCCCGGATGTGCCGCGCACGCGACCGAGGGAATCAACCAGTTCGACTGCAGTACGGCGAACGGTCTGGTTCACGCCGCGCTGGAATGCAGCCTTGTTGTCGAGAAACGGTGTGCGATCCCAATCGAGCCCGAAGAACCCAAGCCGGTACATCAGCATGGACGAGATCCATGCGTTCTGGTTCACGTTCGTGTCGGTCAGATCGGCGGCAACTTCAACAATACCGGATTGCTGGCATTGCCGTGGCAGAACAGGTGCAGAAGACGGAGCAGCGGTCGCCGGCTGGCTGCCTGGCTGCACGGACGGAGATAGTTCCTGGCCGGCGCCGACATTGCGTGTCTGGAACGCGTAGCGATCGACGAAATTCGGATCGAAGCCGCTCCAGATCTGTGTCTGCCATACGAAATAGCCATACAGACCCACGAAGAGAACAAGGAAAGCAGCGAGCGGCAGCTTGATCAGCAGATTGCGTTGCCGATACCAGCCGTGCGCGGCCATGATGGGCCACAACAGCCATGCGCCGAAGAGCTTCACGCCTCGCATGATGGTTTCCCCTGCGCGTCGCAAAAAGGCTGAAAATGCACTCATGCCCGATGGCTCTCCTGTCGTTTTCGTTCAGGTAAGCATCAATGGCCCGCTTGTCGAGTGGTCGACAGCTTGCGTTGAAATGCTTCGTCGAGAACTGCCCTGCGGTGAGCAATGCCCCGAACCGACAAAAGCCCCCTCTCTGCTCGCTGGCGCAAGGTGTCGAAATGCGGTAGCGCGAGGCCGGACTGCGCATATCGATTGGTTTCCAGCGATGTCAGGGCAAGGATATTTGCTTCCGCATCCACCAGGATCTTGTTGTAGAAAAGGTTCGCGCTTGCCGTCATGTCGATTACGCCGTCGACCAGATCCTGCAGAACGTCGATCCGATCAACGATTGCATCAACCGGCTCACCGGCACCGACGGGAACCAGCTGAAGTTGCGTGAATCGCTTTTCCAGCTCCGCTTCCAGCAGGGTCAGTTGCCGTTGCAGGAATTCACGATGATCAATGATCAAGAGAAGAAGCCGGTGACTTTCGGCAAGCCCATCCAGCAGAATGTTCGCTGTCTCCTGATCGCTGTGCTGACGCTGCTCGAGTGGCGAGCGAAGCAACCTTTTCAGGAGACTTCTCTTGGATGGAAGCTTGTGCCCTCCGGCGTCGTGTATGGCAGTTGCCGCTCTGGCGTCGATCTGCAGTGCAAGGCGCGCAGACTGGCTTTCGATCCAGCGCCATTCCAAGAGACATATATCAACCTGTTCCAGTGCTGCAGGGTCCAGCGACTCCGCCAAGAGTTGCTTCACCGCCGTCTCCAACTGCTCACGAAGAGCAGCCATCCGCCGCCCCAGGACGTCCGGCACGGCGGGCTCAGCTTTCTGCATTGGCGTTTCCATGCTTTCTCCGGCGAGCCGATATCACACCGGAGTTTTTGCAGAGAGCTTGGCCAGACACAAGACGACGATACGCGTTCAGATCAGAAACCGAGCGCCTTCAGTTCGGCATCCAGTCTGTCACGCGTCTTCTTCGCCATCTTGGCGGCCTTTACAGCCTCGAGGTTGGCAGGTTTGTCCCCGGCGACAATGAGCGCGACCATGCCCATTCCCCAGTGTGGGGTGCACTTGATGACATAGGCACCTTCCTTGTCGACCTTGAGAATCAGCTCCTGGTTCATCTTGCCCTTGGTCTCCTCGACACCTTCGGGAAGCAATTCCTTTACGGTCGCCGCATCATGCCCTTTGTCGACGGGTACGAACTTCACGGTGTCGCCCACGGCAACCTTCACCGCAGCGGGCTCGAAAACCATGGCCTCGCCATCGGTTCCCTTGTTCAGCATCTTGATTTCGTGCTCCGCGGCCTGTGCCGTTCCGGCCAACAGGGCTGCGAAAACAAGGGCTGCGGCGGCGAGACTTTTGTTGAGACTGGTCATGATCGTTTCCTGTTTCTCCGGCAGAGCAGTTCCGCCTCTGAATTTCAGGAGAACCAAATACGCTGGCGTCAAAAACTCACCTTGATCAAGATCAATCGCGCTCCACCGCGATTGTCGCAAATCCACCGCCTGTTCCGGCGCGTTTGGGCAAGCTTGCTTGCTTAGGTCAGATATT
Source organism: Rhizobium sp. Root149 (assembly GCF_001427345.1). NCBI lineage: Bacteria > Pseudomonadati > Pseudomonadota > Alphaproteobacteria > Hyphomicrobiales > Rhizobiaceae > Rhizobium > Rhizobium sp. Root149. Next base: position 68,032 of record NZ_LMGD01000012.1, on the reverse strand, counting down.
GATAATGCTGGGGAACCAAAAAACGGAGCAGTTCAATGCACGCAAAAACCTCGCTGAAACTCTCGCTGTCTGTCAGTCTCTTGATAGCGGTATCCGGTCAGGCGCTCGCCGCCGAGCCTGCAAGCTGCAGCTCCGTTCGATTTTCGGACGTCGGCTGGACGGATATAACCGCCACGACCGCAACCGCATCGGTGATCCTGGAAGCGCTCGGCTACAAGCCGCAGGTTCAGGTTCTGTCGGTTCCGGTCACCTACCAGTCGCTCAAGAACAAGGATATCGACGTTTTCCTCGGCAATTGGATGCCGACACAGGAAAACGATGTTCGCCCCTTCCTGAATGACAAGTCTGTCGAGTCATTTGGTCCCAACCTTGAAGGCGCGAAATATACCCTCGCCACCAATTCCAAGGGTGCCGAACTCGGCATCAAGGATTTCAAGGACATCGCGAAGTTCAGCAAGGAACTGGGCGGCAAGATTTACGGCATCGAGCCCGGCAATGATGGCAACCGCCTGATCCTCGACATGATCGCCAAGGATACGTTTGGGCTCAAATCCTTCGAGGTCGTGGAATCCTCCGAGCAGGGCATGCTGGCGCAGGTCGCCCGTGCCGACCGTTCAAAGGAACCCGTTGTCTTCCTCGGATGGGAGCCGCATCCGATGAACGCAAATTTCAAGCTGACTTATCTGACGGGCGGCGATGACGTGTTCGGTCCGAACCTCGGCGGCGCGACGATCTTCACCAATACGCGCGCAGGCTACACCAAGGAATGCCCCAATGTGGGCAAGTTCATCACCAATCTGAAGTTCAGCCTGTCCATGGAAAACGAAATCATGGGCGGCATCCTCAACGATGCGCTCGAGCCGCAGGCGGCTGCCAAGAAATGGCTCAAAGCGAACGGCAAGGCCGTTGAGCCTTGGCTGGCCGGTGTGACGACAGTGGATGGCAAGGACGGTCTTCCCGCAGTCAAGGCCAAGCTGGGCCTCTGATCACCCTCTAGAGATCATCCCTCTAGAGATCAGGCGGCCAGATTGGCCGCCTCACATGCTTCTGGCATTTCCGCGCTGGGTTTTCTGCCCGGCCGGCTTCATCGCCGGGTTTAGCGCCTCCCATGCGTCTTGCCCTTTCGTCGTGACGACTGCAACACGGGAAGAAGCCTTTGGAATTCCTGACTGAACACCGTATTCCCATTGGAATCTGGGCGAAGAAATGTGTCGATTGGCTGACGCAGAACGGCGCCTGGTTCTTCGACCAGCTTTCCGCCCTCCTCTCCAAAGTCATCAACGCACTTCTGTTTCTTCTGCAATGGCCGCATGCGCTGGTGATTGTGGCGCTGATGACGGGCCTCTCCTTCTATCTGCGCAGGTCAATCGGCCTTGCACTGTTTACCTGTCTTGGGCTCCTGCTGATCATCAATCAGGGCTACTGGAAGGAAACGACGGAAACGCTCGCGCTGGTTGTGGCTGCCACTGCCGTCAGTATGGCGATCGGCATTCCGCTTGGCATCGCCGCTGCACGCAGGCCATGGCTCTATGAATTCATGCGTCCGATTCTGGACCTGATGCAGACCATACCCACCTTCGTATACCTGATCCCCGCCCTCATCCTCTTCGGTCTCGGAATGGTGCCCGGGCTGATCGCCACGGTCATCTTTGCGGTCCCCGCTCCCATCCGCCTGACCCGGCTCGGGATAGTCTCCACACCAGGAGCACTGACGGAAGCAGCAATCGCCTTCGGTGCCACGCCTTCTCAGGTCTTGCGCAAGGTGGAACTTCCCTTTGCCATGCCGCAGATCATGGCTGGCCTGACCCAGACCATCATGCTGTCGCTATCCATGGTGGTGATTGCGGCTCTGGTCGGCGCCAATGGTCTCGGCGTTCCGGTCGTCAGGGCGCTCAACACTGTCAACATCGCCCGTGGCTTTGAGGCCGGACTCTGTATCGTCATTCTCGCCATCATTCTGGACCGCATGTTTCGCACCGATACCGATGGAGAAGGCGCATGAGCGACGCAATCATCTTCGGCGCTGTCGACATCATCTTCGGCGATCGCTGGCAGCAGGCGCTGTCCCTCGTCGACGCGGGAAAGACACGCGATCAGATCAGCGCGGAAACCGGTCAGGTTCTGGGGGTGGCCAACGCGTCGCTCACCATTCGTGAGGGCGAAATTCTGGTGCTGATGGGTCTGTCGGGTTCCGGGAAATCGACGCTCCTCCGGGCAGTAAACGGGCTGGCCCCGGTGGTTCGTGGCAGCGTGACCGTGATGACCGACAAGGGAAGCGTGGACCCCTACCGCTGTTCCGCCAAGGCGCTGCGGGATCTGCGCATGAACACGGTCTCCATGGTGTTCCAGCAGTTTGGCCTGCTTCCATGGCGAAGCGTTGCAGACAATGTCGGCTTTGGTCTGGAACTCGCGGGCGTCGAGGAGGCAGAACGCAAGCGCCGGGTAGCCGAACAGCTGGAGCTGGTCAATCTTGCCAAATGGGCGGGCCGTAAGGTGGGAGAGCTGTCCGGCGGCATGCAGCAACGCGTCGGTCTGGCGCGCGCCTTTGCCACAGGCGCACCGATCCTGCTGATGGACGAGCCCTTCTCGGCACTCGATCCTCTCATCCGCACCCGGCTGCAGGATGAGCTTCTGGAGTTTCAGGCGCGACTGAAAAAGACAATCCTTTTCGTCAGCCACGACCTCGATGAAGCCTTTCGCATCGGCAATCGCATTGCGATCATGGAAGGCGGCCGCATCATCCAGTGCGGCACGCCGCAGGAGATCGTCCGAGCACCCGCGGACCAGTATGTGGCCGATTTCGTTCAGAACATGAACCCGATCTCCATGCTGACGGCGGCCGACATCATGCGGCCAGGCACGCAGGGACCATCTCAGGCGCTGCCGGTCACCGGAACGACGCGGCCAGCGACACCGCTCGTCGATATTCTGGACGCGCTGGCAAGACAGCCCGGCGTGATCGGCGTCATAGACAATGGAGAAATCATCGGCTCCATCTCCGCAGACGAGGTGATCACCGGGCTTACGCGTCACCGCCGCAGGGAGGCATCTTCATGAAAGACAAACCCTCCGTTCTGCGACCCACGGATGACGAGGCGCGCCAACTGGCGCGCCAGCTGATGGCTGAAGCGCCATGGGTAGCGCTTGCAGTTCTGGAGCCCGCAACGGGCTGGCCCAGCATCAGTCGGACGATCATCGCTCTGGATGAAGACGGCGTGCCCTTCATTCTCGTCTCTGCGCTCGCAGCCCATACTGGTGCGCTGAAGACAGATGGACGCTGCTCGTTTCTGGCAGGAGAACCCGGCAAGGGGGATCCGCTTGCCTATCCGCGCCTCAGCGTCCAGGCACAGGCGTTTCAGGTTACGCGTGAACATCCGGATTTTCCGGCCTTGCGAGATCGCTTTCTCAACCGCCATCCCAAAGCACAACTCTACATCGATCTTCCCGATTTCTGCTTTTTTCGCCTGATGCCGCAATCAGGCTCTCTAAATGGCGGATTTGGGAAAGCTTTCCGCCTCGAAGGTCAGGATTTAGTAGGCAGAGCATAGACCGCCCGTTTGGAGGGAATCACTCAAGAAATCATGGATGATTTCTTCGGTCTAAAAAAATATTCACAAGACAAACATCTTTCTAAATTAGTTTCTCCTTCAGGTTGCAGTCTTATCACTTTTTTGGCATAATCGATAATGATTAACTATTCAGATTTAACGTTTTACCTTGTCAGTTAAGCGATTAAATAGTCGAACTACCTAAAATGTCATACTTATCAGGGCCTACCGTGAGGTGTACACCTGATACGTAGAATTTAGGGATATACAATGGGTGCCTGAAGTTGGTAATTTATAGTTACATTGTTATCTCGCATTAGGAGGTAACAACGTAACTGGGGAAGACTTGAGGGAAGAAGAATGATGTCACTGTCAGAGAATTCCGCCGCGGCTGCAAACCTGCTGTCTGCCATGGCAAATCCCAAGCGACTGATGATCCTGTGCTGCCTCGTGAAGGGGGAAGTTGCGGTCGGCGCCTTGGCAACCAAGGTTGGCTTGAGCCAGTCGGCGCTGTCTCAGCATCTCTCCAAGCTTCGCGCGCAGAAGCTGGTCAACACCCGTCGCGATGCGCAGACGATCTACTATTCGAGTTCTGCCGAGTCGGTGATGAAGGTGCTGGAGACCCTCGAGTCGCTGTACACCGAAGCTGAGCCGGCAAAATCGGCTGCCTGATTTTTTTTGAGCTGCAATGACAGCGCTGACATCGGGGGATGTCGGCGTGGCGGGACGCGCACAGCGTCCCGCTTCTGTATCCAACATGAGCGCAATATTTCGAGCGCTCATTCCATAGGCGCATTCCGTCTGGTCTTGCTTGACCATTCAACAGCGATTGTTAACCTCCTCCTCCAGCCGCGACCTGTCATAGGTCAGGTCGGGAATGGCCTCCCCTGAATTGCTGGGGCCATGGAGATCCTCATGTCAAACCGCCTCACCACCGTGCCGAACGACCTGCGGGCGTTCTGGATGCCGTTTACCGCAAACCGCCAGTTCAAGAAGGCGCCTCGCCTTTTCGTCAGTGCCAAGGACATGCACTATACGACGCATGATGGCAGGCAGGTACTCGATGCGACGGCAGGTCTCTGGTGTGTGAATGCGGGCCACTGCCGTCCCAAGATCACCGAAGCGATTCGCGAGCAGGCTGGCGAACTCGACTACGCGCCGGCGTTCCAGTTGGGGCACCCGAAGGCGTTCGAGCTTGCGAATCGCCTCGTCGATATCGCACCCGAAGGTCTGGATCATGTGCTCTATACCAATTCCGGTTCCGAATCGGTTGATACGGCCCTGAAAGTTGCGATTGCCTATCATCGTGCAAAGGGGAACGGTGCCCGTTTCCGACTGATTGGCCGCGAGCGCGGCTATCACGGCGTCAACTTCGGCGGCATTTCCGTCGGTGGCATCGTCGCCAACCGCAAGATGTTCGGCACGCTGCTCACCGGTGTCGACCATATGCCGCACACGCATCTGCCGGGCAAGAATGCCTTCACCCGTGGCGAACCGGAGCATGGCGGCGATCTTGCGGCAGAACTGGAACGCATCGTGACATTGCATGACGCGTCAACTGTTGCGGCGGTGATCGTTGAACCCGTAGCCGGTTCTACTGGCGTGCTGATCCCGCCGAAGGGCTACTTGCAGAAACTGCGCGAGATCTGCACCAAGCACGGCATTCTCTTGATATTCGATGAGGTCATCACCGGCTATGGCCGCCTCGGCGCTCCCTTCGCGTCGCAATATTTCGACGTGAAGCCGGATATCATGGTGACTGCCAAGGGCCTCACCAACGGCGTCATCCCCATGGGTGCCGTCTTTGTGACGGCGGAAATCCACGACGCCTTCATGAACGGCCCGGAACATCTGATCGAATTCTTCCACGGCTATACTTATTCCGGCAATCCGATTGCCTCTGCTGCAGCACTCGCCACGCTTGATACCTACAAGGAGGAAGGCCTGCTGACCCGTGCGCAGGAGATGGCCTCCTACTGGGAGGACGGCCTGCATTCGTTGAAGGACTGCAAGAACGTCATCGATATTCGCAATATCGGACTGATTGGTGCCATTGAACTCGACCCCATTGCAGGAGAGCCGACAAAGCGCGCCTTCAACGCATTCCTCGCGGCCTATGAGGATGGCCTGTTGATCCGCACGACCGGCGATATCATCGCGATGTCGCCGCCGCTGATCATCGAGAAGCATCACATGGACGAAATCTTCGGCAAGCTGCGGACGATCCTGAACAACAATATCTGACAAGGCATGCGGGCGGAGGCAAAACCTCCGCCCGTAAAAATGTCACAACCAGCCGCGCCGCTTGAAATACAGAAACGGCAGCGCCGCAGACAGGATCATCAGCACAACCGCCCAGGGATATCCCAACTGCCACTGCAGTTCCGGCATGGCCTGGAAGTTCATGCCATAGACGGACGCAACCAGCGTTGGCGGCAGGAACACGACGGACGCGACCGTGAAGATCTTGATGATCTGGTTCTGCTCCAGATTGATCAGCCCCAACGTCGCATCCAGCAGAAAGTTGATCTTGCCGGACAGGAAGGTTGCATGATCGCCGAGCGATGTCGCATCCCGCTGCAGGAGCTTGGCCAGTTGCCGCGTTTCTTTCGTCGGCTTGCGGCTCTGCGTTTCGAGTGCTGAATGGTAGGCGACGAGCCGGGAAATGCTGACCAGGCTTTCTCGGATACTGCTGAGAAAATCACCCTTCTGGCCCAGCTGATCGATCAGCGATTGCAGGTCGCGTTCTTTCTCGCTGGATTTGGCGCTCTTTCCCCGGAACACCTCACGCGAAATGCCGTCGATCTCATTGCCCATCCGTTCCAGAACATCAGCCAGACGGTCGATGATCGCTTCGATCAGGCCCAGCATGGTTTCCTCGCCGGACGCATAGTTCTGCCCGTTGCTGCGCATGGCACGACCAGCAAACATCAGAAACGGCTTTGCTTCCGCATAACGGACCGTCACCAGCTGGTTGCCTTTGAGAATGAATGTCACCGGCGTCTTCGAAGGCGCATCGCCATCCAGATTGGTCAGCGCGGTCATGGTCATGAACTCGGCGCCGTCTTCCTGGTACAGCCGTGCGGAAAGCTCGATCTCCTCCATCTCGTCTCGTGTCGGCAGGGAAAGACCGAGCGCGGTTTCGATGAAGGATACCTCCGATGCAGAAGGCTTCAGCAGGTCGTACCATTGCGCCGGGGCTGGCTGGTCGGCAGTGCTGGCAGAAAGGTGGTCACGCAGAACAAGGCGATCTGTGTCACGCTCGTAGATACGCAGCATGGGCATGCTCCTTCACAGGCTTGATCTTGCCTGCGGGGAGCAGAAACGCTATCCGACAGGCAGGAAAAATGATGTCGATAGTCGACTGTCGGGGTCCATTTTCGGGTTCCTTGAATGAGATGAAGAACTCATCACGACCGCTCACATGCGCCCGAACTGGTCGCAGGTCAAGACGCTTTCGACCCTGACAACGGAAGGGAGTGCCGTGAAACACAATACGCGCCTAACCTTTTTCGCCCTGCCCTTTCTTTTGCTGGGAACAGGAGCCGTTTGGGCGATCGACTGGGGCAATGCAGGCCGCAGCCCGGAAGTGAAGCCGGTGCCCGGCCAGGCGCTGCCGCAGCCACCAACCGATAGATCTCAATTGCCCGATGGCAGCTTCAATTGCGACACCGTGACCCGGATGTCCTGGGAGCAGAGCCGCACGGTTGAAAGCGCCGGCACCGGCCCCCGGCAAGTCAGGCGCTGTAGCCGCGACGGATTGAGCATAGAGGTAACACCGCCCTCCAATTGATCAACGCAATCAAATTCGAATTTTCTAAATCAACCAAAAACCAGTGTCATCGGTGAAGTCCGTCAAGATCAAAGCCTACGCAGCAGGCAAATGCGCATTTTCTGCGCAGAATTTGATATTTTCTTGCTTTCGTTCCCCCGAATTTCTACAGAAGGTTGCCGCCTGAAAGCCAAAAATGGCTCGGGTGAAAGACTGCACTTCCACTCGTATTGGCGCCGGAGGACCGCCCCTTCGGGACACGAGCGCCGGAAGAGCGCGGTCGTCAGATGGGCCAGACATTGGCTCGACCCAAGGAGAAGAACTGATGAACCTCAAGACCTTGCTCACAGCAACGACGGCAGCCTGCCTTCTGATGGCCTCTACTGCTCGTGCAGATATCGTGATCGGCCTCATTGCGCCAGTCACCGGCCCCGTCGCAGCCTATGGCAACCAGGTAAAGAACGGCGCAGAAACCGCTGTCGCGGAGATCAACAAGAAGGGCGGCATTCTGGGAGAGAAGGTCGTCCTCAAGATCGCCGACGATGCAGGCGAGCCAAAGCAGGGCGTGTCCGCAGCCAACCAGTTGATTGGCGAAGGCATTCGCTTCGTCGTCGGCCCGGTCACATCCGGTGTTGCCATGCCTGCATCCGATGCGCTGGCAGAGAACGGCATTCTCATGGTCACGCCAACGGCTACGACACCCGCTTTGACGAACCGCGGCCTCACCACGGTTCTGCGCACCTGCGGACGCGATGACCAGCAGGCGGAAGTGGCGGCCAATTATGTGCTGAAGAGCCTGAAGGACAAGCGTATTGCCATCATCAACGACAAGGCGGCCTATGGCAAAGGTCTGGCGGACGCCTTCAAGGCAACGCTCAACAAGGGCGGCGTCAAAGAGGTTCTCAACGATGCCATTACTCCCGGCGACAAGGATTTCAGCGCGTTGACGACACGCCTGAAGGCTGAAAATGTCGACGTCATCTATTTTGGCGGCTACCACCCGGAAGGTGGTCTACTGGCCCGCCAGTTGGCCGACCTCGGCATCAAGCCGCTGATCATCGGCGGTGACGGCCTTTCCAACACGGAATACTGGAGCATTGGCAACAAGGCTGCGGCTGGCACCATGTTCACCAATGCTTCCGATGCGTCCAAGAGCCCGAACTCCAAGGCTGCTACCGAAGCGCTTGCCGCACGCCAGATCCCGGCAGAAGCCTTTACCCTGAATGCCTATGCAGCTGTGGAAGTCCTGAAGGCAGGCATCGAAAAGGCCAAGACCAAGGACGATGCGCAGGCTGTGGCAACGGCACTGAAGTCGGGTGAAAAGATCACGACAGCGATCGGCGACCTGACCTATGGCGAGACAGGAGACCTGACCTCCCAGACATTCGATCTCTTCAAGTGGGAAGACGGCAAGATTGTCGCTGCACAGTAAACCTGGCAATGGGGCGGTCTCCGCCGCCCCATTATCACCATCTATTCCCATCGTATTTGTCGTGAATCGGCTATAGTCTCCCCGCACTGCAAGATGACCAGGAGACAGCGAAATGCGCCTTGAGACCTATATCGATCAGGGAACAGGGCGGGAGCCCGCCGATATCGTTCTGAAGGGCGGCCATTTCTACGATCTCGTCACTGGCGAACTCGTGCAGTCGGATATCGCGATTTGCGGTGATCGCATCGTCGGCACCGGCGAGGCCTATCGAGGACAGACGGAAATCGATATCTCCGGCCAGATCGTGGTGCCAGGTTTCATCGATACCCATCTCCATATCGAAAGCTCGCTGGTCACGCCGCATGAATTCGATCGCTGCGTTCTGCCCTATGGCGTAACCACCGCCATTTGCGATCCCCATGAGATTGCCAATGTCATCGGCACCGAGGGCATCCAGTTCTTCCTCGATTCGTCGCTTGAGACGATCATGGATATCCGTGTTCAGCTTTCTTCCTGCGTACCAGCAACACATCTGGAAACCGCAGGCGCCGATCTTCCCATCGAGCGCCTCCTGCCCTTTCGACATCGTCCGAAGGTCATCGGGCTCGCGGAATTCATGAACTTTCCCGGCGTGATCCATAAGGATCCGGTCTGCATGGCAAAGCTCGAGGCTTTTCAGGGCGGCCATATCGATGGTCACGCGCCGCTCCTGTCCGGCCTTGGCCTGAACGGCTACCTGTCGGCGGGCATTCGCACGGAGCATGAATGCACAACGGCCGAAGAAGCCATGGAAAAGATCCGCAAGGGTATGCACATTCTGGTGCGGGAAGGCTCGGTGTCCAAGGACCTCCACGCGCTGATGCCCATCATCACGGAACGCCTGTCGCCTCATCTGGCGCTCTGCACGGATGATCGCAACCCGCTGGACATTGCCGAGGAAGGCCATCTGGACTTCATCATCCGCACGGCCATTGCCCACGGCGTCGAACCGCTCGCCATTTACCGCGCAGCCTCCATCTCCGCCGCACGCGCCTTTGGCCTTAAGGATCGCGGGCTGATCGCACCCGGCTGGCGTGCAGACCTTGTGGTGGTCGATAACTTGGCCAACTGCAAGGCGCAGATGGTGTTCTCAGCAGGTCGATTGGTGAACGACGAATTGTTCGCGACCCGCAAGCCGGTGGAACCTGTGGGCCTGGATAGCGTGAAGGCGCGCATCGTCAAGGCAGCGGATTTCTCCGTTCCCGCACGGCAGGAGGAGCAGCCGGTCATCGGCGTCCTGCCGGGCAAGATCATCACCGAGCATCGGCGTTTCCGCCTGCCCTCGTCGGGCAATCAGAGCACGGTGGATCTCGCCAATGATATCATTCGCGTGGCTGTCATCGAGCGGCATGGCAAGAACGGCAATCACGCCAACGGTTTCGTGCAGGGCTTTGGCCTGAAGAAGGGCGCCATCGCCTCCACCGTCGGGCATGACAGCCACAACATCTGCGTTGTCGGTGTGTCCGAGGAAGACATGGCGCTTGCCGCCAACCGGCTCGGCGAGATCCGCGGCGGCTTCGTCGTGGTGGAGGATGGCAAGGTGACGGGCGAAATCGCGCTTCCGGTCGCGGGCCTCATGAGCCTTGAACCCTACGAGACGGTTCGCGACATTCTTCATGAACTGAGAAAGGCTGCCTACGCACTCGGAACAACCCTGACGGAGCCCTTCCTTCAGGTCGCCTTCCTGCCACTGCCCGTCATTCCACACCTGAAGATATCGGATAAAGGCATGGTGGACGTCGACAAGTTTGCCCTGATCGGTTGAGGCTATTGCTTGTCGCTACCCGGGGTCAGGGCGGAGACAGCCGAGTGAGCCGCAGACGTGGCGGTTGCCCGAATGGTGCTGGCAATGGTCTCCACGCGGCCAATCTGCTGGCGGAACTCTTCCAGCGCCCTGCCCCGCAAGGTCGTGCCCGCAGGCATTTCAGCCTTGGTCGGATCCTTGTAGGTATCGCCGACGCGCAGTTCGTAATAGAGATGCGGTCCGGTGGACAGCCCGGTCGAGCCCACATAGGCAATGACTTGCCCCTGTGCCACATGGTCGCCAACCCTCAGCCCCTTCGGCGTGCCTTCGATGTGGGCATAGGTCGTGGTATATCCGCCATCGTGCTGGATGCGGATATATTTCCCGTATCCGGTTTCGGAATCAATCTTCACCACAACACCGTCGCCCGCCGCAACGATCGGCGATCCCATGGGCGCGCGATAATCGACCCCGTTGTGGAATTTGCGGGTTCTGAGGATTGGGTGCACGCGCCAGCCGAAACCGTCACCCAGCTGACCGGCGGAAACGGGCTTGTGCATCAGCGTCTTTGAGACCGATCGTCCTGCATCGTCGAAAAACTCAGGCTTTCCGCTATCGGATACGTAGCGGTAGAAACGGCGGTCCCTGCCCTTGCCCTTCAGCGTCACGGAAACAAGCTCCTGCTCGCCCTGTTCTGCTGTGCGGAATACAAAATCCAGTTGCGGCACATCGGCTGTTTTCGACCAGTGAATGCCATTGGCACGCAAAAGCTGGACGATCTGCAGGCTCACCTTTACCGGCACGTTTCTGCGCGCCAGATGCTCGATCAGCTTCGGATAATCGGCTGCAGCATCCTGCAACGCGGCAACATCCTTCGGCACGGCCTGCGCAGACCCGGACCGCGCCTCTGCCGCCTGATGCGCCAGCGCTTCTGCCACCATTCGGTCATAGGGCCGGTGATCGGTTACCAGCTGGAAGTGGCCATCATCGCAGCGCGCCAGAAGACGTTCCCGACCATCCGCCGCCAGATGACGCGCAAACAGAATTTCCGAAAGATTGGGCTGTGCAGGACGCTGGCCGATGATCAGGTCGAGCTGCTCGCCCTTGCGGACAACGTCAGCACCCAAACCAGAGGCCAGCTGGGCAAAATCCTGCTCGGAAACTCCGATGACGCCCTTGATATCGCGAAGCCGTTCCGGCTGGACAGGCAGGGAGACAATCCGCCTGACAAGCATCGCCTCCTGCGCAGGGGTCACGGTCACATTGGATTGGTCGGCGGGACGCACCGCCTTCGGTGCGTCCGCAGCATAACCGAGCCCGGAATGGCGCATCAATTGCCGGGCATCCAGCGCATCTTGGAGAACCAGATCGAAAGGATTGGCGCCCGTATCTGCAACCTGCGCGACAGCCGAAGCGCTGGAGGCAGCCGACCCGGATGCATTTTCATTCAAATCGAGAGAAATATCGAAGTAGGAGGTCTGCGACATCGAACCATCGCCCATCCGCTCCACGAGATCGAGCGTTTCCGGGCGACCGGTTCGGGGCATCCACAGCCGAGCCTTCTTCGGGCTGGTGACAGACTGCCTTCGTGTGCGGGCAAGCACAACGGGCTTTTTCTGCTCCGGCCCTGTGGGAGGAGCAACATCCGAAAGCGGCTCGAGAAGCGCGGTTGAGCTTAGAGTGACCAGAAGAGCGGCGGCGATGACACATCCGCTGTTGCGAATCCAGAACCGCCGCGCTTTCAGCCCAGGGATGTCCGGGGCAAACTCATCGCCAACGCAACTCTCATCGCGCACAGCAATTGCGCTTGCCCTTGCATCCATGTGGACTGATCCCGCCGCCGTTAAAAAGTTAAGCAGACGTTATAGTTCCGCGTGGCGAAAATGTGTCGGACCCCGGTCTCTGAACAGGAGATCGCGCTTATCCGTTCAGAAAGCGTCGGCGAAGCTCCTCATCCCGCCGCCGCTCGACGGATTTGCGATACCGCACCATGAACTGCTCGATACGCTCTTGAAGCCAGACAAGGGGGCTTTCGAGTAACCGCTGGAAATTTTGCATCTCCGTCTCCTTTCCTTGGAATATTTGCTGTGTGGCTGCACTCTGCTTATGCCAGACGCAGACAGGAAACCGGTAGACCGTTCCTCCGGCATGATTGCACAAAAATCCGAAAGGCCAGATTTGCAAAAATGCAGGACCGCGCATATATGGAAGAAAAGCGAGAGAGATCCGCGATTAAGTACACGGAAATCCGGCCATATCAGAGACAAGTCAGATGCATCAACTTCAAACGCTTGCCGATATCATTGCACGACACACCGAGAGTGACGGAGTTTTTGCAACCGAAATTCCTCGCCTGAGCCTTGTGCGCATGTCCAAGCGCACTGAGCCTATGCAAGGTGTCCAACACCCTTCGCTATGCCTCATAGCGCAGGGCACCAAGCAGGTGCTGCTGGCGGACGAAGTGTTCGAATATGGACCGGCACGTCACCTCATCGCCTCGGCAGACCTGCCAATCACCGGACAGGTGATCGAGGCGAGCCCGGAAGAGCCCTATCTCAGCATCAAGCTCGATCTGGATCTGTCGGTGCTGGGCGCGATGATGATTGAAATGCCGCCCGCGCCTGAAACCTTCACCACCGCGAAAACCTGTGGCAAGGCAATCTGCCTCAGTCGAACCGATCCACAACTGCTGGAGGCTGCCGTGCGCCTTCTGCGTTTGCTCGATACGCCGGATGACATTCCGTTTCTGGCTCCGCTTGCCGAGAAGGAATTATTGTACCGCCTGATGCGCGGGGACCAGGCGAAGAAGCTCCATCGCATGCTGATGCCGGAAAGCCGTTTGCAACAGGTCAATCGCGCCATTGCCTGGATCCGCCAGAATTATGCAAAGCCCTTCAGCGTGGACCGCGTGGCGCAGGAAGCGCGCATGAGCACATCTTCCCTGCATGAGCATTTCAAGGAAGTGACCGCCATGAGCCCGCTGCAATACCAGAAGCAGCTTCGGCTACAGGAAGCGCGCCGGTTGATCCTGTCGGAGGCGCTGGACGCGGCAAGTGCGGCCCATCGCGTGGGCTATGACAGCCCATCGCAGTTCAGCCGCGAATATCGTCGCCTGTTCGGAGCGCCGCCGATACAGGACGTATCCCGCCTGAAGACGGAGCCGGCCAGCTTTGCGCCGGCATCCGCCTAGAGCATCGGGCGAAAAAGTGGAATCCGGTTTTCCGCTAAACCGATGCGTCAACGAAAATTTAGAGCGGCGGGCCGTTTCCGATTAGTCGCCCGACGCTCTAATCTTATCCGTCAAAGCTTGGCACAAAACGCATCGAGTGCCTCAAGCTTTACGACCTTCTCTTCCAATGTCGGGGCAAAACCCGGCATCGCAAGCGGCGTCGCTGACGCAAACTGCGCAGGCAACAGGAAGTCCTGCACTGAGCGCGTCAGGTTGAACACGAAGAGCAACCGCTCATCGCCCTTCTCCCGCACGAAAGCGAGAAGATCGGCCTGCGTCTCGAGGAAGGTCAGGTCACCATCATAAAGGCTTGCATGCGCCTTGCGGAAGGCCAGCGTCTGCCGATAGTGGTGGAGAACGGAATTGGCATCCGCTTCCTGCGCATCCACCGCCAGTTTCGCATGTGCGGGCGGCACGGGAAGCCAGGTCTTGGCCCCCGGAGAGAAGCCGCCGTGCGGTGCCTTTGCCTCCCACACCATGGGCGTGCGGCATCCGTCACGACCCTTGAAGGCAGGCCAGAAGCGAATGCCGTAAGGGTCTCGCAGATCCTCGAAGGCCAGTTCCGCCTCTTCGAGACCAAGCTCCTCGCCCTGATACAGGCAAATCGACCCGCGAAGGCTGGAAAGAACGCTGATGGCGAGTTTCGCAATGCGCTCGCGCTCATCCGGCGTCTCCATGAAGCGCGTCACGTGGCGGATCACATCATGGTTGGAGAAGGCCCAGCAGACCCATCCATCGGTCACGATTTCCTGGCACTTGGACACGACACCGCGAATATGATCCGCCGTGAAACGCGGGCTCAGCAGGTCGAATGTGTAGCACATGTGCAGCTTGTCATTGCCGCTGGTGTAGATCGAGAGCGTCGATAGCGAGCGATCGCCATCGCCGACTTCGCCCACGGTGGTGCGGCAATCATACTCATCGAGTAGCGAGCGCAGCTTTTTCAGGAACTCGATGTTTTCCGGCTGGCTCTTGTCGTAGAGATGGTTCTGCATCGAATAGGGGTTGGTATCGGTCTCCAGACCCGTCGAATCGGGATCGTAGACCATGGGCGGGTTGTTCCGCAGTTGCTTGTCGTGGAAGTAATAGTTCACGGTATCCAGCCGGAAACCATGCACGCCCCGGTCCAGCCAGAACTTGACCGTCGCCAGAACCGCCTTCTGCACATCGGGATTGTGGAAGTTGAGATCCGGCTGCGAAATCAGGAAGTTGTGCATGTAATACTGCTTGCGCACACCGTCCCATTCCCAGCCGGGGCCGCCGAAAATCGACAGCCAGTTGTTGGGCGCCGTGCCATCCGGCTTCGGGTCGGCCCAGATATACCAGTCCGCGCGCGGATTGGTTCGGCTCGCCCGGCTCTCGATGAACCATGGGTGTTGGTCCGAGGTATGCGAGATGACCTGGTCGATGACGACCTTCAGCCCCAGCTTTTCGCATTCGGCCATCATCTCGTCGAAATCGGCCAGCGTGCCGAACATCGGGTCGACATTGCAGTAATCGGAAACGTCATAGCCCATATCGGCCATGGGCGAGGTGAAGAAGGGCGACAGCCAGATCGCATCAACGCCAAGCGAGGCGATGTAAGGCAGGCGTTGCGTTATCCCTTTGATATCGCCGATGCCATCACCGGTCGTATCCTGGAAGGACCGTGGATAGACCTGATAGATAACTGCGCCGCGCCACCAGTCGGGATCGCCCTTGCGTGCCGTCACTGTCGTCATGCCTGCTCGACTCCTTCAATCGTTTCATACATCCGGTAAACTAATCAGAGTACGCGAAAAGACAAAGGCAAAGCGGTGGATGTTTGGCATCAATTTCAAAATCCGCATAAAAGCAGCCCCAGCCGACTTGTCATACAGCTTCGCCCGTCCTATTCCCGGATGAACGGGTGGAGACGGCAAGATGACGAAGCGGGTTCTTTCGATCGGCGAGTGCATGGTGGAACTCTCGCAGGCGGGCCAGGGCCTGCTGCGCAAGGGCTTTGCAGGGGATACGTTCAATACTGCCTGGTATCTGCGTGCCGTGCTTTCGCAAAACTGGCAGGTAGATTACCTGACGGCGCTCGGCGACGACCCGCTGTCCGAGGAGCTGCTGGCCTTCATGCAAAAGGCCGGGATAGGTACAGGTCTCATTCGTCGCATTCCGGGCAAGACACCCGGTCTCTACCTCATTTCACTGAAGGATGGCGAACGCACCTTCAGCTACTGGCGTGATACATCCGCTGCAAGACAGCTTGCCGATGATGCCGACCATCTGCGCAAGGCGATCGAAAGCGCTGACGTGCTCTATTTCTCCGGAATCACACTCGCAATCCTCACGCCGCATGCGGCAGACACGCTTCTGTCTGAACTGCGCCGCGCGAAGGCAGTGGGCAAGCATGTGATCTTCGACCCCAATATCCGGCCTCGTCTGTGGAACGACAGGCAGCGCATGCTGGACACGATCACGGCCGGTGCCGCAGCCTCCACGATCGTGCTGCCCAGCTTCGATGACGAGGAAACGCATTTCGGCGATGCCAACGTGGCCGAAACGATTGAACGCTATCAGGCGGCGGGCGTGCAGCGCGTTGTCGTCAAGAACGGTTCGCAGGGAGCCACGGTCGCAGAAGGCTCTCAGCGCACTTTCGTGCCTGCCGTGCCTCCGGAGAAGCTGGTGGATACCACCAGTGCTGGCGATAGCTTCAACGGCGGTTTCATCGGCAGACTGCTGGATGGAACACCGCCAGCGGAAGCGGCGGCCCATGGCGCGGCGGTCGCCTCCGTGGTCATTGCCCATCACGGCGCCCTCATCGAGCCCGCACTTCTCCCCTCCTGAGACTTATGACATCACCCTGTAACAGAACGCACCGATAGAAGCATCTGTCAGGCCATATCGACACGAGTCGAACGCGGCAATTGGTCTGCTGGATCAGGGGATGCGCCATGACCAAGATCACCATCGTCACCGATGCATGGTACCCGCAGATCAACGGCGTGGTTCGCTCCATCGAAAACACGAACCGCGAACTGGCACGAATGGGCGTCGAGGTCTCCATGATCACGCCGCAGGGATTTTCCAGCATACCCTGCCCCACCTATCCGGAAATCCGGCTGTCCGTCGCGACCTATGCATCTGTTGCCCGGGCGATTGAAGCCTTCGGGCCATGTTCGGTTCACATCGCCACCGAAGGGCCGCTGGGTCTGCTTGCCAGACGCTGGTGCCTGAAGAACAACATGCCCTTTTCCACCAGCTATCACACCCGTTTCCCGGAATATGTCGCAGCCCGTTTCCCTATTCCAATCCGCTGGTTGCGCGCCTTCGTTCGCTGGTTTCACAATGCGGGCAACGGCTGCATGGTTGCAACGGCAAGCCTGGAAGGGGAACTCTCCAAACTGGGCCTTCGCAATCTGCGCCGCTGGAGCCGGGGCATCGATCATTCGCTGTTCCGGCCAATGCCGCAGGAAGCCGAGCCCTTCGGCCTTCCGCGCCCCATTTTCATGACGGTCAGCCGCCTCGCCGTTGAAAAGAACATCTCCGCCTTCCTAAACCTTGATCTGCCGGGTTCGAAAGTGGTGGTGGGGGACGGGCCGGAACGCATCAATCTTGAGCGACAATTTCCCGATGTTCATTTCACCGGCATGAAAACAGGCGAGGATCTGGCGCGGGCCTATGCGCAGGCCGATGTCTTCGTCTTCCCCTCCTTGACCGATACCTTCGGCAATACAATTCTGGAGGCACTGGCCAGCGGCGTGCCAGTGGCAGCCTATCCGGTGACTGGGCCGATCGATATCATCGAGGATGGCAGCGGCGCTGGCGCTCTCCATGAAGACTTGCACGCTGCCTGCCTTGCCGCCTTGTCCTGCTCTCGCGAAGATGCACGCCGTCTTGCGGAACGCTATTCATGGCAGGCAGCCACCCGGCAGTTTCTGGAAAACGTGCTGTCCGCCTGCCGTGCGGACAAGCTGCAGCACCTTTCGCAGGACTCGCTTTAGAAAATCCGGACGGAAGGCGAGCGCCACCAGCCTGCTATCAGCCGCGCTGAAGACCTGACGAGTAATTCTGAAACAAGCCTGTTTTTGCTGGTGAAACGGTTGCCGAACCGGGAGTTTGGCATATCGTCGCCCGTACATCGGAACATGGATCATCAGGAAAGAGCTTGCCAACATGGCGCTGAAACAATCGCTGACCACCCTCAAAGGCGCCGGCCTCATGCTCAACATCGTGATCGGAGCCGGGCTGCTGGCGCTGCCGGGAATGGTTGTGCGGGAGGCGGGTCTCCAGGCGATCTGGGCATGGGGACTGTGTGCGCTTGTGAGTGTGCCCCTGCTGCTTGTCTTCATCATCATGGGCATGCGCTTTCCTGATGCAGGAGGAATAACGCACTTCGCAAAGCTCGCCTTTGGCCGGAAGGCCTATGCTATGGCTTCAGTCATCCTGCTCGGCACCTTCCCGTTCGGCATGCCGGCGATTGCCCTGACGGGAGGTCACTATCTGGCGGAAGCCTTTGGCGGAACGCCCACGCTCTACGCAGCGGGCCTGATTGTCGCCGCAGCAGCATCTCATATTCTGTCCACCGAAATGGCCGCACGGCTATCTGCTGCCATTGCATCCATTGTGCTGGTCAGCCTGCTGGGCCTGATGGTCGTCGGCCTTGCCACGGTCGACTGGTCGGCGGGCACCCGTCATGTCGCCAGCATCGCTGAGCTTGACGGACGAATCGTTCTTGCGCCCTTCATGATGATCTTCTTCGCCTTTACCGGCTGGGAACTGGCGGCGGGCCTTTCGGAAGAGTTCAAAAACCCGGCCCGTGATTTCCCCCGGGCCATGTTCCTATCGTTTGTCGCCGCCTGTATTCTCTATTTCGGCATGGCACTGACAGCGCAGAGCATTGTCATAACCGGCTCCTATGAAGCTGCCTTCTCCTCCATCCTTGCTCATGCGGTTGGCGAAAACGGGCGCATCGTCATGGGCTTGCTGGCGGCAACCATCATCTATGCGAACCTGCTGGGGTGCATCTGGGCCGTTTCGCGCATGGTCTATGCGCTCAGTCGCGAAGGGCTGCTGCCGATACGGTTGCAGACAACGGCGAAGGGCGTTCCGCTATCCTCCGTTCTCATCATCTGCCTGTTACTTCTCTGCGTCGTGGGCGCAGATGCCTCTGGTCTCATCCATCTCGGGCTGATGCTCGAACTCGCCGCACAGAATTTCCTGCTGCTCTATGGCTTGAGCGGTCTCGCTTTGCTGAAGTTATCCCGACGCGTCTTTGATCGCCTCGCGGCGCTGCTGACAGTCGGCCTCGTTCTCGTTTTGATGATTGTGCAGGGGCAGTCGCTCTTCTACCCGCTCGGGCTGGCGCTGGCCGGAATCGTTCTCGAACGGCTCAACTCCGGTCGCCCGATCTTGCGCCAGACGATGCCTGCGGAGTGAGGGCCGAACGCCCTCACGACAATAGCGCGGTTTAGAGCATTCAACGCTTCTTGCGCTTGTGCTCGTACGGATTTTCCGCCGACTTGAAGTGGATGCGGATCGGTACACCCGGCATCTGGAAGTCGGCGCGCAAACCGTTGATCAGATAGCGGACATAGGATTCCGGCAGGGCATCCGAACGGGTGCAGGAAATCATGAAGGCAGGCGGACGAGCCTTGACCTGCGTCATGTATTTCAGGCGAATGCGGCGGCCCGAAACAGCCGGTGGCGGATGCTGGATCTGGGAGCTTTCCAGCCAGCGGTTCAGCCTGGCGGTGGAAATACGCTTGTTCCAGACCATGTCCGTGTCGATGATGTTCTGCATCAACTTGTCGAGGCCGTAGCCGGTCTGTCCTGAAATCGGCACGGCGCGAATACCGCGCGCCTGTGGAAGCAGACGCTCTGTCTTTTCGCGCAGGTCCGTCAGGAACGCCTGCGGATCTTCGACGAGATCCCACTTGTTAAACGCCAGCACCGCGGCACGGCCTTCACGCAGCACCAGATCGACAATCTGCAGATCCTGCTTCTCGAAGGGGATCGTTGCATCGAAGACAATGACGACGGTTTCGGCAAAACGAATGGCGCGCAGCGCATCGGCAACCGAAAGCTTTTCCAGCTTTTCCTGAACACGCGCCTTGCGACGCATGCCCGCCGTGTCGAACATCTTGATCGTGCGGCCACGCCAGTCCCATTCAACGGAAATGGAATCGCGCGTAATGCCCGCTTCCGGTCCCGTCAGAAGACGATCTTCACCCAGGAAGCGATTGATCAGCGTGGATTTTCCGGCATTGGGACGCCCGACGATCGCCACGCGCAGCGGCTTTGTATCGTCATAGGCCGGCTCGAATTCCTCGTCCTCAGCACCCTCGCCTGCAAAGCTTCCGGCGGAGACATCGACATCCGTCTCGGCCTCGTCATCCTCTTCCTCGCCAAACGCCTTCTCCGGTCCGAGCGCTTCGACGATCGCATCGCGCAGATCGATCATGCCCTGCCCGTGCTCTGCCGAAATCGGCACAGGTTCGCCAAGGCCCAGCGTATAGGCATCGTAGAAACCGCTGTCCGAACCGCGTGCTTCCGACTTGTTGGCAACCAGCACGACCGGCTTGCCACGCCGACGCAGCATTTCGCCCAAAGTCTTGTCGAGCGGCGTCAGGCCCGTCTTGGCGTCGACCACGAACAGAGAAAGATCCGCCTCATCGATTGCCGCTTCGGTCTGGGCGCGCATGCGGCCTTCCAGCGTATCGGGTCCAGCCTCTTCGAGACCGGCCGTATCGATGATGCGGAAGCGCAGATCCACAAGCTTTGCGTCACCCGGGCGACGGTCACGGGTCACACCGGGCGTATCGTCCACAAGCGCCAGCTTCTTGCCAACCAGACGATTGAACAAGGTGGATTTTCCAACATTGGGACGCCCGACAATGGCGACGGTAAAGCTCATTTCAGGTTCCCTTTCCGGGCCTTCTCAAGTCTATCAGGATTTCGCGGCCGGTGGCGCGGAGGATACCAGAGTATCCAGGAGAATCTGGGCACGGTTCGCGATGTTGCGCGGCGCCTGGGCGTCGTTCGCAATATCTTCGAACCACTGCTTGGCCTTTGCCGTATCGCCAGCCTTCATGGCAGCAAGACCCAGCACTTCGCGCGCGGAATTGCGCAGCGCGTGGTTGCCCGTTGCCATGGGTTCAACCTCGGCCGCCACCTGCGCATAGGTGCTGGTATCCACCATCAGATAGGCGGCGCGCATCTTGGCGATATCACGCAGCACGGCAGGAATGGCGCTATCGGCTGCCACCTGCTGGAACGCCTTTACCGCACCAGCCGCATCACCCTTCTGGGAAAGAAGCGTGGCGGCGCGCATGCGGGCCAGAACCGGATAGGCACCGGAGCCGTCTTTCTCGAGCTTTTCGAGAGCGGCAATCGCTTCGTCCGTCTTGTTCTGCTTGGCAAGGTTCAAGGCCGCCAGAAACTGGTCGCCATATTGCGATGCATTGTTCGAATGCCAATATTCATAGCCGCGATAGCCCGCGGTGCCGAGAACGATCAACGCAGCGCCCGCAATGATGAAGGGACGATAAGCGCGCCAGACCCTGCTGATCTGCTCCGAGCGCAGTTCCTCATTCACCTCGCGAATAAAGCTGTCGTTTTCGTGTGCCATACCTTGCTCCGGCCGAAATCGGCCCATTATCTCGAAAGCCTGCCTTCTAACCTATTTTTCACAGGATGTAAGGGCGTAGATGCTGCAAAGCGTCATGGTTTTGCGCTGAATACGGAGAATTCATCAACTTCGTAAACAGCGTGCGGAGCAAATCTGCATCGCCGGAAGCGTGTGGCCCACAATCCATCCTCAATCATTTCAGTCTATGAAGCACTACGAACTCTCCCCGACTTTGCCGCATTCCGAATGCAGGAAAGCGGGCCGATTCTTGCCACAGGTCCCCACAGTGCGTTTTCTTGCCCCTGCCCTTTTTTCATTCCTTGTCGCATTTCCGGGCAACATTCTTGCACAGGACCAGCCAAAACAATTAGTGATGATCTCGTTTGATGGCGCCGGAAACAATGCGCTATGGGAGCGCAGCCGCACACTCGGCAAACGGGTCAACGCGCACTTCACCTATTTCCTCTCCTGCACGCTCGTCATTGATCGCGCCCGCGCCAAAACCTATCAGGGGCCTGGACAGAGGCCCGGCAAATCCAACATCGGGTTTGCCCAGACGAAGGAAGAAGCGCTTACCCGGCTGGACCATGTCTGGAACGCCCGGCAGGAAGGCCACGAGATTGCAAGCCATACCTGCGGTCACTTCGATGGACGCGAATGGAGCAAGGCCGATTGGCAGCAGGAAATGCGCAGCTTCCGCTCGCTGCTAGGGTCTGCCTGGGCCGATCTGGGTGCGCCGGATAAAGAGCCCGCAGGCTGGCGGGATTTCGTGAAGAACGGCATCAGGGGATTTCGCGCGCCCTATCTGTCCACAAGTGACGCCTTGACGGAGGCGGAACGCGACGAAGGTTTCACCTATGATGGCAGCGGCATCAGCAAAGGTCCAATGCTGCCGACACGCGAAAACGGCGTGCTGATGTTCGGGTTGCCTCTCATTCCCGAAGGGCCGGAGCGGCGTAACATCATCGCAATGGATTATAACCTCTTCATCCGCCATTCGGCAGGCGTGGAAAATCCTAGTCGCTCGGCGGAGTTCGAGGAACGCAGCTATGCGGCCTTTCGTACCGCTTTCGATCGGCAATATGCAGGCGACCGTATTCCGTTGCAGCTTGGCTTTCACTTCGTGGAAATGAATGGCGGCGCCTATTGGCGGGCGATGGAAAGGCTGGCAACCGAAGTCTGCCAGATGCAGGATGTTGCCTGCGTAACCTATGGCGAGGCCATACGGGCGCTTGGCACGCGAAACGCGCAGAACCCTTCTACCCTCTGAAAGAATGAGGCCACCCGGTTTCCCGCGTGGCCCCTGCTTTCTTCAGGTCGGCTTGTTTGCCGCCATCTCGCCATCGCTATCTTCGCGGGCGAGATAACGCTGGTCGATTTCCGGCAAAGGCTCGCCATCGATGGCCGCCTCGAAGGCCTTCAGGCGCTTGTGGATGGAGAGAAGCTCGATGATCGTGGTCCAGGAATTCACGAGATACTGGAACGAGTTACTGACCTGCCCGAAGGCAGTCGCGATCTGCTGGTAGATACCATAGGTGATCTTGCCCGCCACGATCGTCGGCACCAGCATGATCAGCAGGAAGATGCCGTCTGCCTGCACATAGAAATAGCGGAACACGTTGAAATAGAGATAGTGCCAGTACAGACGGAAATAGTTCTTGCGCACATTGCCGAACAGTTCCTTCACCGTCGGTGGCTGAGCTCGAGAACCGTCATCTTCGCCGTAGACCAGCTCTTTTCGGTAAGCCGCTTCCACGCGCTGGTTCCGGAAGTTCAAGCCGGGCAGCTTAATGCCGACAACAGCCAGGAGCACGGTGCCGAAGGCGGGCCAGAATATGGCAAGCCACAAGAGCGGATGCGCGATTTCGCCAATGACGGGCAGTTCGGTCACGTAGCTTGAAAGCGCATAAAGGATCGGCAGAAACACGATCAGCGTCATCACCGAATTGATCAGGTTGATGCCGAGGCCTTCCAGCGTTGCGGAAAAGCGCATCGTGTCTTCCTGCACACGCTGCGAGGCGCCTTCGATATGACGGAGCTTTTCCCAGTTGGCCATGTAGAAATCGTTCATCGCCGTACGCCAGCGGAAGATGTAGTGGCTGGTGAAGAAGTCAGTCAGAATGGAGACGCCCATGGAAAGGAAGGCGATCTTCGCAAAAATAATCTGCAGATTGTAGAAATCCCAGACCGTGATGCCGGGCTTCTGTGACAGGGCGTTCTGCAGCAGATCGCCGAAAGGCCGACGGAAGTTGTTGATGACAACGGTGACCTGCACGCCAAAATAGGTCACGGCAATGATCAGCAGGCTTCCCCAGATCGACCACCATTTCCACGGATGATCCTTGGCGATCACCGTCCAGGTCGCGCCGAACAGAAAAAGGCACAGCGCAAAATAGGCGTAGAACCAGACGTTTGGTGGAAACGCGAAATAGCTGAGATCGTAAGGTTCAGGCGTTCCGTCCGGCACGGCAAAGCCAAGCCTTGCGCCCAGGCCATCCACGAAGAAGTACCAGGCAAGGACGCACACGAGCGACCAGATGATTCCGGAAGCGAAGTAGAATTTCGGTTTGGGAAAAAACGAGTGAAACACGGAAGCGAGTTTCCTTGTGCTCAGCCGCGACCGGCCGCATGGATTGATTTGGCGCGAAACTAGGACAGTTCATGCAGCGCAGCAATGCCACAGCCGTTATCTTACGCATTTGTAAGGCGGATAGCGGTATGCCTATCTGCCACGCAGGGGCTCGAAGGCTGACACAACCGGCAAAGCGAGCACGAATGCCAGCAACAGCACCATGGCGGCGATCACCGAAGCGAGCGTGAAACTGCCGCTCCATTGCGTCGCCCATCCGGCAACCAGAGGCCCGAAGATCTGGCCAACTCCGAAGGCCGCCGTCATCAGGGCCAGTACTTTTCGCGCACTGGCGGGCGCGAGTGCGCGAGCCACCTGCAGGCCGTGGGACGTGACGGTCATGAAGGTAACGCCCAGCGACAGCCCGCCCACGAGTGTGCCGAAAATCGGCGGCAGATAGACGGATGCCAGTACGCCCAAGGCTTCCAGCAGGAGACAGGCGAGATAGCTACGAACGAGGCCGAACCGATTGACGAAGGGTTGCCAGATGAACAGCGAAACGGCAGCGGTGATGCCCGTCACAAACCATGATCCGGCTTCCACGACTGGCCCGGCATTGGCCATTCGTGCGATGGCGACCAGAAAGGTTGCCGTCACCACATAACCGAAACCGAAGAGACCGTAGGATGCGGTCATCAATACGAGCGGCCGCGTCCAGCGTATCGGCGGCTCCGCCTCTGCACTGCGGGTCGTGACCGGCTGCGGCAGCAGTCTCGCCACGAAGAACAGAACCAGCATCACGACAGCAGCACCGGCAAGCCAGTTCACACGCCAGCCATCACTTGGACCGGCAGATTGGATGTTGATGATCAGCGCCAGCACAGATGAGGCCGCGATACCAGCGCCCACTCCACCGAAATGCAGCGCCCCGACGCTCGCCCGTCCGGCACCATGCGCCAGAACGATGGACGAGGTGAAAATCATGGCGAATGCGCTGGCCAGTCCTGCGCAAAACCGGATCAGGATGAACGCTGGCAACCAAGTGGTCGTTGCCATGGCAACCAGCAGCAGCGCTGTTGCCAGTAGTCCGCCAAGCGCAAGCTTCCGCTCAAAACCCGTCGCCCAGCCTTGCGAGGCCAGCAGCGCGCCGCAGAGATAGCCGGCAAAATTTCCCGCTGCTATGAGACCGGCATCCGCGGCAGACAGGGGAATGCCGCTCATCATGCCCGGCAGGACCGGCGTGTAGAAAAATCGGCCGAAGCCCATGGCGGCGGCCATGACCAGACCACCGGCAAGACCGATCATCAGCGGGGAAGAGGAACTT
The DNA here is from genome assembly GCF_001427345.1 of Rhizobium sp. Root149. Taxonomy (NCBI): domain Bacteria; kingdom Pseudomonadati; phylum Pseudomonadota; class Alphaproteobacteria; order Hyphomicrobiales; family Rhizobiaceae; genus Rhizobium; species Rhizobium sp. Root149. Next base: position 42,778 of record NZ_LMGD01000012.1, on the reverse strand, counting down.
TGTATTCTGATCATGCGCCCCTATGGCAGGCGCTGAAGCAGATCACAATCAAAGATCGGAAATGGCTGATATCACGCTTTTTGATAATTGGCACAGCAAGAACCAAACAGCGGCACAGCCTATTCCGCCAGCGTGAGAATGAGCGGGCCATTCCGCGTCACCACGATCGTATGCTCGAACTGCACAGTCGGAGCGCGCGGATCTCCGTACAGCGTCCACGGGTCGCCATTGCCGCCGTCTTCGGCCCAGGTTGCGCCCAGCGACAGAAACGGCTCGACCGTGAAGACAAGCCCCTCCTCCATGGTCCGCGTCTCGTCCGGATCAGGCCATGTCGGAAGCTCTGAGGGTTCCTCATGCAGCGAACGGCCAACGCCATGGCTGGCAAGATTGGTGATCAGCGTATAGCGGTTTTTCTTGGCAAAGGTCCCGATGGCGTTGCCGATGCCTGCCATGGGCTTGCCGGTCTTCACCTGCTGCAAACCTGTCCAGAGCGCCCGACGTCCATCGCGCACCAGCTTTTCGATTTCGCGCTTCACCGGCGGCACGGCAAAGGAAGATCCTGTATCGCCGAAAAACCCGTCTTTCACGGCAGAGACATCGATATTCACGAGATCGCCCGCCTGAATGACGCGGTCTCCGGGAATGCCGTGTGCAACCTCTTCATTGACGCTGATGCAGGTGGCGCCTGGAAACTGGTAGCAGAACTCCGGTGCCGATTGCGCTCCGTTCTCTTCCAGCAGCCTGCGGCCAATATCGTCGAGTTCCTTCGTGGTGATACCGGGCTCCAGCGATTTGCCCATCAGGTCGACGGCCCGGGCGCACAACCGCCCGATGGCCTTCAACTTGTCCAATTCATCTTCGCTGGAAACAATCATCACATTATCCATCTACCGCATCAGGCGGCGGGTTTCGCCCCTTCCGGTTGCGAGGTCAATTCTTTTCTGACCAGAGGCGCAACCTTCGTGCCGAAGAGTTCGATGCCCCGCATGATCTGGTCATGCGGCATCAGGCCGATTGCCATCTGCAGCAGGAAGCGGTCATTGCCGAACACGCGATGCGCGGCCACAATCTTCTCTGCCACCAGTTCGGGATCGCCAACAAACAGATTGCCCGGCGCAGACCGCGCACGGTCGAACTGGGCGCGGTTGGTAGGCGGCCAGCCGCGCTCCCGGCCGATGCGATCCATGACTGCCGCCTGCGGCCCGTAGAACTGATCGGCTGCAGCTTCCGTCGTATCGGCAATGAAGCCATGAACATTGATGCTGGTCTTCAGCTTTGTCGGATCCTGACCGGCGCGCCGGGCTGCCTCCCGATACAATTCGAAAAAGGGCGCAAAGCGCGCATACTCGCCGCCGATAATCGCAACCGCCAGCGGCAGCCCCATGGCGCCAGCCCGCGCCACGCTTTGCGGCGTACCACCGACAGCGATCCAGATCGGCAGCTTCTCCTGAAGGGGGCGTGGATAGACACCGCGATTATTGATCGGCGCCCGCAACTCGCCGGACCAGTTGACGATCTCCTGATCGCGAAGCGTCAGCAGCATGTCCAGCTTTTCGGAAAACAAATGGTCGTAGTCGTTGAGGTCGTAGCCGAACAGCGGATAGGATTCGATGAAAGATCCACGGCCAGCCATGATTTCGGCGCGTCCGCCAGACAGAAGGTCCACCGTCGCAAACTGCTGGAACACGCGGATCGGATCATCGGAGCTCAGCACGGAAACAGCACTCGTCAGCCGGATGGTCTTTGTCTTGACCGCCGCCGCAGCCAGAACCGTGGACGGTGACGAGACGGCATAATCCGGCCTGTGATGTTCGCCAAGGCCAAAGACATCGAGCCCTACCTGATCGGCAAGCTCGATTTCCTCCAGCAGGTGCTTCAGCCGCAGTGCCGCATCCGGTCCGCGTTTTCCGGTCGCCGCATTGGGATCGACATCCGCAAAGGTATAAAGGCCGAGTTCCATGATCATCATCCGTGTTTCAACATTAGCTTGTAGATAGAAACTGGCACGGCTCCTGCAAAGCAGAAAGTCTCGAAACAATCCGTCAAGAATTTCGATAGGCAACAGCCAAAACGATTCCGCAATCAGCCGGTTAGGAAGCCTTCCGGAATCATGATTGCAGGAACCTCGCGCGCTACTTCAACCCGACAACCACTCCAATCTGAGCACATGTCATCAACCCTTTGTGAGTGGAGTGTCTCAAGGGTTGATCCCTCCCTTAACCTTTCGATAACTCTGCCCCGGTTCAATCACACGCTGTCACGCCCACGCAGAGCATGCTCGTCTGGGCTGTTTTTCACATTTCTGATCAGGAGAGTTCGATGTCCATAAAGACATGCGCCCTAGCCATTTCCATCGCCTTGCTATCCACCTCGGCCTTTGCAGCCCAACCGAACCGGATCAAGCAATTCGATGCCTGGGGCGTCTATTCTTATGGCGCTGGCACAGCCAAGAACTGCTACGTGCTCTCCGTGCCGGTGCAGCAGCAACCGGCAAGCGTCAGTCATGGGGACAATTTCTTTCTGGTCGCGCCGCAGACCGGGCAATCCGGACTGATGCCGCAGGCCATCATGGGCTACAGCCTCAAGGAAGGCTCGAAGCTCACCGTTACCATTGGCGGCGATACCTTCACGATGATTCCGAAGGAGAACGCAGCCTGGGTCCGCGATCCGCAGCGAGAGCCGGAGCTTGTTGCGGCCATGCGTGGCGGCAGCGACATGACCGTCAAAGCCATATCCGCACGCGGCACCGATACCAGCTACACCTACTCGCTGAAGGGTGTTTCCGCCGCCCTCAGCGCGGTGAGCAACTGCCGCTAATGCATGTCGCGCTCAACCGGATTCGGTTGAGCGGAACGAGCATGCATCAAGTCAAGGTCTTACAGCGTCGTTCGCGCGTTCAATCGAACGTGCCGCGCTGTAGCAGAAGGCGAAACCAGGCCTGAACTCAGGCCGATTCGGCAAACCGGGCAGCGGCATCGCCGGTGCTCGGAGAATTCTGCCGCTCGACCTGCCGCTGGACGAAAGAACCGATGAAGGCGCCCAGCGTCAACTTTGCCAGATCGAGAAATTGCGCGGCAAAGAGAGCCAGGAACGAAAAGACAAGCGTCAGGAAAATCGTTGCCAGCGGCAGCCCGGTCAGTCCCAGCTGCGTGAATGTTCCGGTAAAGCGCGTGAGGCTGCTCAATCGCACATACTGGTCAATCGCATCCGATTTACCCTCCGCCACCAATGGTGCCAACAACTCGTAATCGTTCTTGGGGATTACTGGCGCTGCCGCTGCGCCGGAAGCGACCGTCAGCTTGTAGCCGACAAAGGCCGCAATGCAGGCAATGAAAAAGAGAATGATGAAAACGAGATTGGGGATGAGCAGCCGGTAGATCGGATCATCACTCTCCGATACCGCCCCCATGACGGGCCCTGGAATAAAGATCTGCGCAGTAAATAGAGCAACAATCGAAAACACACAGAACAGGGAGATGGCATAAGGCACGCGGGACATGTGCAAGAGATGCGCACTGCCCAGGGTCGCGGCTGCCGCGGAGGTCGTTGGCGTGTCGTTTGGCATCATCATGAGTGTCTCTCCTGAAATTGTAACGTGATTGCAATCAGGAAGACCATACTACATATACGCGAGACATTGCCAGCCGTGCCGCTTTAGGCATACCTTCCTCTCATGCACTGCAACAGAGCCGTGAGACAGGGAGAATGAGCATGGCCAGAAGCGTCGTCGTAACCGGATCCACCAGCGGCATCGGGCTTGGAATTGCCCGTGCGTTCGCAGCCGAAGGCGCCAACGTGATCATCAACGGTTTCGGCAAAGCGGAAGAAATCGAGGCCGCTCGCGCGGAGCTTGATTCGCTCTCTACAGGCCGCGTTCTCTATCATGGCGCGGACATGACGAAACCGGATGAAATTGCCGACCTTATTGCCACGGCCGCGCGCGAATTCGGAACGGTGGATGTGCTGGTCAACAATGCCGGCATCCAGCATGTCTCGAAAATCGAGGATTTTCCGGTCGAGAAGTGGGATCAGCTGATTGCAATCCTGCTGTCTTCCGCCTTCCACACCATGCGCCACACAATTCCACTGATGAAAAAGGCGGGCAAGGGGCGCATCATCAACGTGGCTTCCGCGCACGGACTTGTTGCATCCCCGTTCAAATCTGCTTATGTGGCAGCCAAGCACGGCGTTTTGGGTCTCACCAAAACCGCCGCACTGGAATTGGCCGAAACCGGCATTACAGTGAACGCCATCTGCCCCGGCTACGTGCTGACGCCCCTCGTGGAGAAACAGATCCCCGACACGGCGCGCGAACGTGGTATCTCGGAAGAGGCGGTCAAGACAGACGTCATGCTCCGTTTGCAGGCGACGAAGGAATTCGTCTCCATCGAGGAAGTGGCACAAACCGCGCTTTTCCTCGCCAGCGACGCAGCACGGCAGATTACCGGCACACACATCACTATCGACGGCGGCTGGACCGCCCAATAAACCGTTCACAAGGGAACAGGCATGACATCAGCCATCCGTTTTATTCTCAATGGCGAGGATGTTTCGTTAGGCGATTTTGCTCCGACGGAAACGCTTCTGGATTATCTGAGGCTGAGACGAAGGCTGACCGGCAGCAAGGAAGGCTGCGCGGAAGGCGATTGCGGTGCCTGCACCGTGCTTGTCGGTCGCTTGATCGGCGGCGCGCTGCGCTACGAAAGCGTCAATGCCTGCATCCGTTTTGTCGGCTCCCTCCACGGCACCCATGTGGTGACGGTGGAGCATCTGGCGGGAAAGAACGGCGAGCTTCACCCTGTGCAGCAGGCCATGGTGGATTGCCACGGTTCGCAATGCGGCTTCTGCACGCCGGGTTTCGTCATGTCGCTCTACGGCCTGTGGATGACGACCGAAAACCCGACGCGGGCGGAAATCGAAACGGCGCTGCAAGGCAATCTCTGTCGCTGCACGGGCTATGAGCCAATCGTCAAGGCCGCCGAGCAAGTGGCGACGCAACGCCCAAGCGCCCTGTTCGACCCGATCGAGCGCGACCGCGCCGAGATCATGGCCAAGCTCTGGACCATACGCTCGTCCAGCGACACCATCCGCATTTCAAAGGGTGAAAATCAGGCCATCATTCCTGGCACACTCTCCGATCTGGCAGAGGTGCTGGCCGAGCATCCGGGCGCGACCATCGTTGCGGGCGCCACCGATGTCGGCCTGTGGGTGACGAAGCAGATGCGGCCCATCAATCCGGTCGTCTTCATCAATCACCTGACCGATCTGCAAACCATTACGGAAGATGAAACCGGCATCGTCATTGGCGCGGGCGTCACCTATACCCAAGCCTTCGAAGTGCTGGAAAGCCATTATCCAGCGCTTGGTCGCCTCATTGATCGCATCGGCGGCCAGCAGGTTCGCAATATGGGCACCATCGGCGGCAACATCGCCAACGGCTCACCCATTGGGGATACGCCTCCGGCACTGATCGCTCTCGGCACCGAACTCACACTGCGCTCCGCCACCGGTTCGCGTTCCATGCCGCTTGAGCAGTATTTCATCGAATACGGCAAGCAGGACCGTCAACCCGGCGAGTTCGTTGAGAAATTCACGGTTCCGCTGCCCGATGAGGAAGCATATTACGCCGTCTACAAAATCTCGAAACGCCGCGATGAGGATATCTCGGCACTCTGCGGCGCCTTCTACCTGAAGCTGGATGGCGAGGGCTGCGTGGAAACCTGTCGCATCGCCTTCGGCGGCATGGCGGGTACACCCAAGCGCGCCAACCATGTCGAAAACGGTCTGGCAGGTCGCCCCTGGACCTGGAACACGGTCGCTTCGGTACGCGATCTTTTCGATGAAGATTACACGCCGCTGACGGACTGGCGCGCTACAGCCGAGTATCGCGCGCTGACTGCCAAGAACCTGCTGACGCGCTTCTTCCTGGAAACCGCTGGCCAGCCGCAGGAACTGTCTCGCTTCGAGCCCGAGGAGGCTTGAGGGATGAGTTCTTTCTCGAGTTCAGTGGTCTTGAATGACCCCCCTCTGTCCTGCCGGACATCTCCCCCTCAAGGGGGGAGATCGGCAAGGCGCAAACTCATCGGAAGCCATTCAGGTCGCAACCACCGCACCCACATCGGGATGCAGACGTGTTGGGAGCGTGCCGCGAGTCAATCTCCCCCCTTGAGGGGGAGATGTCCGGCAGGACAGAGGGGGGTAAAGCTTCCCTCATCGCCAGACAGCACAGAGAGATATCATCAGCCACAGAAAATCTGCCACATCATCGAAGGAGCCCGTTAATGGATACCACCACCTTCGAAGCCAAAAACACCATCAATGGTCCGATGCACACCTCGCTCAGGCATGATTCCGCCCACAAGCATGTGACCGGCACCGCCGAATACATCGATGACATTCCGGAACCCGCTGGCGCGCTGCATGCAGCACTTGGCATGTCGGATCGGGCTCATGCCGAAATCCTGTCTCTCGACCTCACCGCCGTCCGCGCCGCACCCGGCGTTGTGGATGTGATTACCGCTGCCGATATTCCCGGCATCAACGATGTCGCCTCAACCGGCCAGCATGACGAGCCGTTGCTCGCGACGGACAAGGTCGAATTCCACGGCCAGCCGATTTTTGTGGTCATCGGCGAAACGCGCGAGCAGGCCCGCCGGGCTGCCCGTCTCGCAAAAATCGAATACCGGGATCTGCCCCACTGGACGGATATCGATAGCGCACTGGCCAATGATGCACCGCTGGTCGTCAAGCCCATGACGCTGAAGCGCGGCGAACCGGAAACGGAAATCGAAAAGGCACCGCTGCGCGTTCAGGGCCATATGTATATTGGCGGTCAGGAGCATTTCTATCTGGAAGGCCAGATCGCCATGGCCATTCCGGGTGAAGACGAGGATATCCTCGTCTGGTCCTCCACCCAGCACCCCAGCGAAGTGCAGCATATGGTTGCCCATGTTCTGGGCTGCGCCAACAATGCGGTGGAAGTGAAGACACGCCGCATGGGCGGTGGCTTCGGCGGCAAGGAAACGCAGGGCAATCTGTTTGCATGCCTGGCAGCGGTGGCAGCCAAGAAGCTGAACCGCGCCGTAAAATTCCGGCCCGACCGCGATGAAGACATGGCCGTAACAGGCAAACGCCACGACTTCCACGTCAATTACGATCTCGCCTTCGATGAGGAAGGCCGCATTCACGCTGTCGATGCCACCTATGCGGCTCGCTGCGGCTTCTCGGCGGATCTCTCCGGCCCCGTGACGGATCGCGCGCTGTTCCATGCGGATTCGAGCTATTTCTATCCGCATGTGCACCTCACTTCGAAGCCGCTGAAAACCCACACCTGCTCCAACACCGCCTTTCGTGGTTTTGGTGGGCCGCAGGGCATGGTGGGCGGCGAACGCTTCATCGAGGAAATCGCCTATGCAGTGGGCAAGGACCCGCTCGATATCCGCAAGCTGAACTTCTACGGCCAGCCGGGATCGGGCCGCACGCTAACGCCCTATCATCAGGAGGTGGAAGACAACATCATCCTGAAGCTGGTGGAAGAACTGGAGGCCTCCAGTGATTACCGCGCTCGCCGTCAGGCCATCATCGAGTTCAACGAAAACAGCCCGGTCATCCGCAAGGGCATCGCACTGACGCCCGTGAAATTCGGCATCTCTTTCACCATGACCGCCTATAATCAGGCCGGTGCGCTGGTGCATATCTATCAGGATGGCTCCATTCACCTGAACCACGGCGGCACGGAAATGGGCCAGGGCCTTTACACCAAGGTGGCGCAGGTGGTGGCCGACACGTTCAACGTCGATATCGACCGGGTGAAGATCACCGCCACGACCACTGGCAAGGTGCCGAACACGTCTGCCACGGCCGCCTCGTCCGGCTCGGATCTGAACGGCATGGCTGCTTATGATGCAGCCCGCCAGATCAAGGAACGGCTGATCGATTTTGCCTGCCGTCAATGGAAGGTGGAGAAGGATCAGGTAGAGTTCCTTGCCAATCGCGTGCGTGTGGGTGAGGACGAGGTACCGTTCGATACGCTGGTGCGTGCCGCCTATTATGATCGCGTTCAGCTTTCCGCCGCAGGCTTCTACAAGACGCCCAAGATCCACTGGGATCGTGCAGCGGGCAAGGGCCGCCCCTTCTACTACTTCGCCTATGGCGCGGCTTGCTCGGAAGTCTCCATCGATACGTTGACGGGCGAATATCTGGTGGATCGCACCGATATTCTGCACGATGTCGGCAAGTCGCTGAACCCGGCCATCGATATCGGCCAGGTGGAAGGTGCATTCGTGCAGGGCATGGGCTGGCTGACGACGGAAGAACTCTGGTGGGATACGAAGGGTCGGCTTCGCACGCATGCGCCGTCCACCTACAAGATCCCGCTGGCCTCCGACCGCCCGAAGATCTTCAACGTCAAACTGGCGGAATGGTCTGAAAACAAGGAAGCCACCATTGGTCGCTCCAAGGCGGTCGGTGAGCCTCCCTTCATGCTGGGCATTTCTGTGCTTGAAGCGCTCTCGATGGCCGTTGCCTCCATTGCCGATTACACCGTCTGCCCGCGCCTCGATGCCCCCGCAACGCCAGAACGCGTGCTGATGGCCGTGGAGCGGCTGAAGGCGATGTGACAGGCTGACAATGCCGCATTTCGAAGTCCCGGTTCGCAATCGTCAAAATGCGCGGCGCATGCGTCGCGCGTTGACGGAACCGGAACTGAAATTCTGGAATGCAGTGCGTGCGCACCGGCTGATGGGCTTAAGCTTCCGGCGGCAGATGCCGATTGGCGGTTACATCGCGGACTTCGCATGCGCCGAACACAGGCTGATTATCGAGATCGATGGAGCCACACATTCATTGGACAAGCAGATTGAGCGGGATGACCACCGGGACGCCGCGCTGATTGCACTCGGCTGGCGGGTCATCCGCTTCACCAATGATGAAGTGCTCAATCGAATGGACGATGTTTGCACGCATGTACTTAAGGTTATCGGAATTGAACGCTTTGAAGAAGTATAGCGTCAACGTCGGAGCTTTACCCCCCTCTGTCCTGCCGGACATCTCCCCCTCAAGGGGGGAGATCGGCAGAATGGCTACCCGCTCGCTCCTGAAGCCAGACGAGGCAGAAGTGTTAACATCGCTGAGCACCGAGAGGATCAGATATGATTGGGAGGGCGCCCCGAATCGATCTCCCCCCTTGAGGGGGAGATGTCCGGCAGGACAGAGGGGGGTGCGCACCTTCACGCATTCTTCGCAATGATTATGGGTCGGATCAAATGACCTCTCTCACCACCTTCCTCAGCCGTAACCCGCGCGTCATCCTCGTGACCGTTGCCAGCGCGAAGGGATCGACGCCGCGGGAACAGGGCGCGTTCATGCTGGTGTCTGCTGCGGAATGCTTTGGGACCATCGGTGGCGGGCAGCTGGAATTCATGGCAATCGACAACGCGCGCGCTTGTCTCGACGGCAGCGGCCAGACGCAGATGGACGTGCCTCTCGGACCGGAGATCGGCCAATGCTGCGGCGGGCGAACCCTGCTCACCTTCAATCACGTGACGCCGCAACTGGCAGCAGACCTTGAGTCACGCCTTGCCGCAGAGTCAGCAGCCAACCCCGGAGTCATGCTCTTCGGCGCGGGACATGTGGGAAAAGCACTGGCAGCAGCTCTCACGCCCCTGCCCTTGCAGGTGACGGTGGTGGAAACAAGAGCGGAAGAACTGCTCGGCCTGCCGGACACCGTGACCGCGCGGCATGTGGCCATGCCGGAAGCCCTGATAAAAGATCTACCAGCAGCCAGCGCCGTGATCATCCTCACCCATGATCATGCGCTGGATTTCCTCATCGCGAAGGAAGCCCTTGCCCGCAATGATCTGGCCTATGTTGGCATGATCGGCTCATCCACCAAGCGGGCGACCTTCAAAAGCTGGCTGGCGAAGGAAGCGGAGGGCGCAATCTCCAGCGAGAAGCTGGTTCTTCCCATCGGCGGCACGACGGTCCGCGACAAGCGCCCGGCGGTGATTGCGACGCTGGTGGCTGCGGAACTGCTGGAGACCTATGCGCGCCGTACCACCGGCCGCGGCCTATAAAGGCGGCAACCTGCGCTCGACGAGCCGCTTCCAGAAATCCTCGCGTGGTGGATCGGAATGACGATCTCCTCCACTGATCGCGAGATCCTGCAGTAGCTCGTCAGGCACCGGTTCCATCTCCTTTGAGCGCAAACGCAACAGCCTGCCCATGAGACGCGTGTACCAAATCCGGAACGCAGTTTTGCGCCGGGCAGAACCAAAGGTCCAGACCGCCATGATGGCCTCCAACACTAGATTTTTTCATGTCTGGCTCGACAAATGAGCCCATATCCGATGACATACCACCCGTTTCCTGCGCTCTACCAATTCGAAATGCCTGCGAACCCAGAAAGAGAGCTTATGCATGAAAATGTCTCGGAAGCTCCCGCTCAACGGTCTTCGAGCCTTTGAAGCGGTGGCGCGTCTGAAGAGCTTCACAAAGGCGGGCGAAGAACTGGGCATGACCCAGACCGCCGTGAGCTACCAGATCAAATTGCTGGAAGATCATCTGGACCGCGCAGTTTTCCTGCGGGAGGCACGCAGCATCTCACTGACTGCCACCGGTGAACTTCTGATCCCGAAGGTGATGGAAGCGTTTTCACTCCTGTCCGAAGCAATCGCCGACGCGAAGCAAGAGGCAGAAGGCGTTCTGGAAATACGGTCTACGCCAACCTTTGCCTCTCATTGGCTGGCCCGCCATATCGGGTCGTTCCAGCTTTCACATCCCGGTCTGGCGGTTCGCATCCTGCGTGCAGAGAAACCGGTCGATTTTAGAACTGAGAATGCCGATGTCGTCATCTGGAGAGCTGAGCAGCAGCCAGCGGATGTGGAAGCGCACGAGCTGTTCCGACTGAACTATGCGCCCATGCTGAGCCCCAAGCTGGCCGAAACAATCGGTGGCGTGACGACGCCGATGGATCTGCTGAAACTGCCTCTGATTGGTGGGAGCAACAAATGGTGGGGAATCTGGTTTCGATCGAACGGGATAGACATTCCCCTACCCGGCACAATCACGATCGATGCGGACGGCGCCCTCGATCTGGAAGGCAGTGCCGCAATCGCCGGTCACGGCGTGGCCTTGTTAAGCCCGTTTCTTCATGGCGAGGAACTGGAAGCCGGACGCCTGATCATGCCCTTTGACGTGTTCAAGAAGGACGACCACAGCTACTGGCTCATCTATCCCAAAAACCGTCGCAGAATGGCAAAGATCCAGGCTTTTCGAGACTGGTTGCCGAAGAAGCTGGCAGACGACCTGAGATTATTGCCGATGGAGCTTTCACCAAACGCGAGCAACCTGCCACCGGATATCGGCAACCCGTAGCCGCCGCGCATACAAACAAGACTGAATATCTGCTGCAATGCACCCTTTCTGCTTTTCTTCGTTTAAGAATTTTCGCAAAGTGTCATGTCGGGGAATGAATCGGGAAAACCGAAATGTATGAATATGCCATAGCCTGGGAATGGCTGAGCTTCGCCGTGCGCTGGCTGCACGTGATCACTGCAATCGCATGGATCGGCTCGTCCTTCTATTTCATCGCGCTGGATCTGGGGCTGGTGAAGCGCCCTCACCTGCCGCCGGGTGCCTATGGCGAAGAATGGCAGGTGCATGGCGGCGGCTTCTATCACATCCAGAAATATCTGGTCGCGCCCGCGCAGATGCCGGAGCACCTGACCTGGTTCAAATGGGAAAGCTATGTCACCTGGCTTTCCGGTTTCGCGCTGCTCTGCGTGGTCTATTATGGCGGCGCCGATCTCTTCCTCATCAATCACGATGTGCTGCCGCTGAGCTCCTGGCAGGCCATTCTGCTGTCGCTGGCCTCGCTCTCCATCGGCTGGATCATCTACGATCAGCTTTGCAAGTCCCCCATCGGCGAGAATACCTGGGGCCTGATGGCGATCCTCTACGTGGTGCTGGTCGCCATGGCCTGGGGCTATACGCAGATCTTTACCGGTCGCGCTGCCTTCCTGCATCTTGGTGCCTTCACCGCCACCATCATGTCCGCCAACGTCTTCTTCATCATCATCCCGAACCAGAAGATCGTGGTGGCGGATCTGATCGCTGGCCGCACACCAGACCCGAAATATGGCCGCATTGCCAAGCAGCGTTCCCTGCACAACAATTATCTCACGCTGCCTGTCATCTTCTTCATGCTGTCGAACCACTATCCGCTGGCGTTTGGCACCCAGTTCAGCTGGGTTATCGCAGCACTTGTCTTCCTGATGGGCGTTACCATCCGCCACTGGTTCAACACCACGCACGCCCGCAAGGGAAAGCCCACCTGGACATGGCTCGTGACCGTGCTGTTATTCATCCTCATCATGTGGCTCTCCACCGTGCCGAAAGTGCTGACGGGAGAAAAGCAGGCGGCCGTACTTTCACCCATGCAGCAGCAATTCGTGGCCGATGCGCATTTCGGGAAGGCGAAGGAAATCGTCCAAGGTCGCTGTTCCATGTGCCATGCGGCAGAACCGGTCTGGGAAGGCATTCGCTTTGCGCCCAAGGATGTGCAGTTCGAAACCGATGCCGAGATCGCCCGTCATGCGCATGAAATCTACATTCAGGCAGGCCGCAGCCATGCCATGCCGCCGGGCAATATCACCGAAATTTCGCCGGATGAGCGCAAGCTTCTGACGGCCTGGTATGAAAGCGCCGTCAAAGGTGCCGGAGCGACACAATAACATGACCTCACTTCTTCTTCGCGGCCGCCTGCTCTCCTTCCATCGCGCACCGGAAAGCCTGACCGACACTGCAAGCTATCTCTATGAAGAGGATGGCGGTCTGCTGGTGCAGGACGGGCGCATCGCGAAGATGGGCGGCTATACGCAGGTAAAGGCTGCCGCACCGGAAGGCGTGGAGGAAGTAGACCATCGCCCGCACCTCATTCTGCCGGGCCTGATTGATACCCATGTGCATTTCCCACAGATGCAGGTCATCGCCTCCTACGCGGCCAACCTGCTGGAATGGCTGAATACTTACACTTTCCCGGAAGAGTGCCGCTTCGTCGAAAGCGCCCATGCAGCCCGCATTGCCACGCATTTTTACGACGAATTCCTGCGGCAGGGCACCACGACCGCCGTCGCCTATTGCTCTGTTCACAAGGCATCTGCTGACGCCTTCTTCAGTGAGGCCACGAAGCGCAACATGCTGATGGTGGGCGGCAAGGTGATGATGGATCGCCACGCCCCTCAAGGTTTGCTGGATACGCCGCAGCTCGGCTATGATGAAACGCGTGCCGTGATCGAAGAATGGCACGGCAAGGGTCGAAATCACGTCGCTATCACGCCCCGCTTTGCCATAACCTCGACCCCAGAGCAGATGAGCGCCGCGCAGGCACTGGCGAAGGAATTTCCGGATCTGCACATCCAGACACATCTTTCGGAAAACCACGACGAAATCCGCTTTACCTGCGAGCTTTACCCGGACGCGACCGATTACACCGACATCTATGCCCGTTACGGCCTGCTGGGCAAGAAGACGCTGCTCGGCCACGCCATCCATCTCTCGGAACGCGAGGCGGATGTGCTGTCGGAAACCGGATCCGTTGCGGTGCATTGCCCGACCTCGAACCTGTTCCTCGGCTCCGGTCTCTTTCCGCTGAGAGCCATCCGGCGTCGCGAGAAGCCCGTGCGTGTCGGCGTGGCAACCGATATCGGCGGCGGCTCAAGCTATTCGATGTTCAAGACCATGGATGAGGCCTACAAGATCCAGCAATTGCTGGGCGAGCGGCTGAACCCGCTGGAAAGCTTCCACCTGATGACGCGAGGCAACGCGGAAGCGCTTTCGCTTGTAGACCGCATCGGCACGCTGGATGAAGGCACCGATGCCGATTTGGTGGTCCTGAACGCCTCCGCGACACCGGCCATGCGGCTGCGCATGGAAACGGTCAACACTCTGCCGGAAGAGCTTTTCCTGCTGCAAACACTGGGTGACGACCGTTCCGTCGTCGAAACCTACGTGGCCGGAAAGCCGATGAAGCCTCTGGATTAGGTGAGCAGCAAAGGCTTCCCAAATCATACTTTTTGCTTCCTTCGGGCGACACCTATGCTAGTTGTTGAACAACGACCCGGAGGAACTTTAGAGTAATGACTGCCCCGCTGACGATTGCCGACCTAAAGTCGCTTGCCCGCCGCCGTGTGCCAAAAATGTTCTTTGAATACGCGGATAGCGGCTCCTGGACGGAAGGCACCTATCGGGCGAACGAAGACGACTTCGCAGCCATCAAACTGCGCCAACGCGTCATGGTCGACATGACCAACCGGTCGCTGAAGAGCACTATGATCGGTCATGACGTCGCCATGCCGGTTGCTCTGGCCCCGACCGGCTTCACCGGCATGCAGCACGCGGATGGCGAAATGCTGGCAGCAAAGGCCGCTGAAGAATTCGGCGTTCCCTTCACGCTGTCCACCATGAGCATTTGCTCGATCGAGGATGTAGCCTCCGTTACCACAAAGCCGTTCTGGTTTCAGCTCTACGTGATGCGCGACCGCGATTTTGTCCAGAACCTGATTGATCGCGCAAAGCGTGCCGGTTGCTCGGCATTGGTGGTGACTGCCGACCTGCAGATCCTCGGTCAGCGCCACAAGGATATTCACAACGGCCTCTCAGCGCCGCCGAAGTTCACGCCCAAGCATGTGTGGCAGATGGCGACCCGCCCGCAATGGTGCCTCGGCATGCTGGGCACGAAACGCCGCACCTTCGGTAACATTGTCGGCCACGCCAAGAATGTATCCGATCTCTCGTCGCTCGGCTCCTGGACGGCAGAACAATTCGATCCACGTCTTTCATGGAAAGACATTGAATGGATCAAGCAGCAGTGGGGCGGCAAGCTCATCATCAAGGGTGTTCTGGATGAAGAAGACGCTCGCGCCGCCGCAGATACCGGGGCCGACGCGGTGATCGTTTCCAACCACGGCGGACGCCAGCTGGACGGCGCTCCCTCCTCGATCAGCATGCTGCCGAAGATCGTCGACGCCGTAGGAGACCGTATCGAGGTCCATGTCGATGGCGGTATTCGCTCTGGTCAGGATATCCTGAAAGCCGTCGCACTTGGTGCGCGCGGCACCTATATCGGCCGTCCCTTCCTCTATGGCCTCGGCGCCATGGGCAAGGAGGGTGTGGACCTGGCCCTGAGCATCCTACGCAAGGAACTGGATGTGACCATGGCGCTCTGCGGCAAGCGTGATATTCAGGCAGTCGATCGCAGCATATTGGCGCACAACCCTTATTAAGGGTCTGATGGTCCGCGTTCCGGACCCTCAAGATCCGGAACGCGGAGATCACTTATCCCTGATCCCCTTATTTGCTTGCCGGGTCAGGCACGCGTGCGTCCTCGATCACGTAATTGATGAGACCCTTCTCCCGAATCTGGCGGAAGAGGATGTAATGCTCCGGGAAAGCTCCGCCAGTTGCGGCATCCTTTTGACCGACCCAGGACGATGCGACATCCGGCCCTGCCACATCGGCGGTGAAGACGTTACCATCATGCGCCCCGACAAGCGTATAGGGCGCCGCGCTCGGCATGCGTGCCACGAAGGTCGCGGCCAGATCGCTCTGCATGTAACCGGACAGTTGCAGCATCGTGTCCGGCGAATGTGGAAACGGCACACCATTGTTGGACGTGCTGTTGTGCCAGTAACAAAGCGGCATCAGGTAGCAACTGCCGCCTGTCGGCACCGAGCCATCGCTGTTCGGTGTCATGTGACCGCCCACACTGAAATTCGGATGCGACGAAGAGCCGGTCGGCAGAGGTAAGGTGGCATAGCAGTGATCATTGGAATTGGTGCCAATTCCGTTGTTGATCAGCAGTTGTTTCCACGTCACGCCATTGATCTTCGGGTCCGGCGTACTTCCCACGACGTTGTAGAGATCACCTGTGTAGATGACCACTGTAGCGGATGTGGATTCGATAATGACGCCCGAGTGACGTTGCGCAAAATCCGCAAGCGCCTGAGCAACTGAAATATCTTCCATGGAAAAATCCCCATATAAAAACCGCAGGATCACGACCTGCGGTTTTAAAAATATCGGGACACACCCAAGCGCACAACGCGGTGACCTTTGCGCTGGTCACCGCTGCGTTTGCGCAAACCACTATTCCCTCACGAAAGCCAACCGGTGGCGAGTGCCGCCGCCCATTCCGGACGACCGTTGGCCTCAGCAATCGCGGCCTGTCGATGATGATCATACGGCACAAGCCGGAACGTAATATTCCATAGACCGTCACGCCGCTCGCAGATTGCGTAGGAGGCAAGTGGTGAACCGGTTTCCACCCGATGCTGCACTGGCTCCGCGTCGGAGTAGGCGGGACAGCCGACGCTGCCTGGATTGACGATCAGCCGTCCGTCAGAAAGCATTACGGCGCGCGGCATGTGCGTATGACCACACAGGATCAGCGACTGGGAAATACCCTCAGCCAAGGCCTCGATATCCGTACGCGCTTTTTGATGAACGTACCCATCTCTACTGACGGTCTGGAGCCAATAGACATCATCCGCCTGCGGTGTGGCATGGCAGAGAAAGACTTCGTTCTTCCACACCAGCGATGCCGGCAGACTGCGCAGCCAATCCAGATGTTCGGCCGTCAATTGCGCAAATGCTGCAGCATCAGAATGCCCCATGTCACTGACTGCCTGCTCGACCAGGTACCGATCATGATTGCCGCGGACCGTCGGTAGATCAAGGGAGAGCAGAAGGTCAGCGGTCTTTCCGGCATCGAGCGGCCCTGAAAGACAATCACCGAGATTGACGATGGCGTTCGTGGGAATGCCTTGCTGACCGATATCGGTCAGCACCGCCTCCAGCGCCGCACAGTTCCCGTGGATGTCGGCGATGGCGGCAAAGCGCATGTCAACTGCCTCGATAGGTTGAATAGCCGTAGGGCGAGATCAGCAGTGGCACATGGTAATGGCCGCTTTCGTCCGCGATTCCGAAGCGTATGGGAATGACATCCAGAAATGCGGGCTCGGCAAGGATGGCTCCGGACCGGCGCAGATAGTCACCGGCATGGAATAGGAGTTCATACGTTCCCTTGCGGAACGTCTCGCCGATCAGGATCGGCCCGCCATCCACCCGCCCATCGGCGTTGGTCACCACAGACTTCAAATGCCGGCGTGTCTCGCCCTCCAGGTGAAAGAGATCGATTGACAGACCTTCAGCGGGTTTACCGAGTGCTGTATCGAGAACATGGGTGGTCAATCCGGTCATAAACTGGGCTCGCTGATGCTGTAGGGCTGAGGATAAAAGAATTCTTCCAGATTGTTGTCCGGTCCGTCGCGGTCCACGACCAGAAAATCGGAAACCGTGCCGATCGTCATCAGCGGATGATGCCAGACATTGCGGCGATAGTTCACGCCCTGGTCGCCCCGCGCCAGAAACACCTGTGGTTCGCCGGGCTGGCCGCCTTCATCTTCCGACACAACCACCAGATAAGGCCTGCCGTTCAGCGGCGAAAAACTCTGGCTGCCGAACGGGTGGCGCTCCATCATCGTCAGCGCATAGGGAAACGGCCGAGGCTGGCCCCGGAAGATGTTGATGATGACACGCGCATCTTCACCTGAAACCTCCGCTTCCGCGAGCGCATGAAACCGCTCGGTATTGCCGCCATTGATAAACTTCATACGGGCGGGATCGGCCTCGATCACCTGACCGAACGGCGCAAATGCGGCTTGAGTGAGCGGCTGGATCGGCAGGATTCTGGACATCTGTAGTTATTCACCTTGGGCATGGATATGGCGCAGAGCCCGAAGCTGGGCAAGGAGTTGCGGCAAGTCTTCGCGTACTGTCTTCCAGACGACCTCGAACTCCAATTCGAAATAGTCGTGCGCGACGAGGTTACGCATGGCCTTTATCTTCATCCACGGAATTTCAGGATGATCATCGCCGATATGCGGATTTAATCTCAGGACCTTGGCAACACTTTCTCCCAGGATCACCAGAGCCATAGAGACTGCCATCTGTGTCTTGATATCGCGAATGACGTCGATCTTTTCAGAATTTGAGACGAACGCAATTGCGTTTTCAGCGGCTTCTTCCATCTGTTCGATGTGATCAAGCAACCTGCCGCGGTCGAAACTCATAAGGCAACAGCCTCGGCCAGAACGCGATCCCTGACCCTCGGGCGAAGCCCCTTGCTGGTTGCAAGATCAACGCGCATTTGCAGCAAGTTCTCCAACTCGTGCTGAAGACCGCCAAGATCGAAAAGCGTGGTGTCCTCCAGTGTATCGACCAGAATATCCAGATCGCTGTCGTCGCGATCCTCACCGCGCGCAACAGAGCCGAATATGCGGGGGTTCGCCAGCCGGTGGTACGCGACGAGCGCCCGGATCGCCTCCCTGTTTTTCTCCAGCACTTCTGATGGGCGCATGTTCAACTCCTGTCGGGCTATTCTACCCCATCCTCATGCGGAAGGCAGCATGCTTTCAAGGCGCAGGAGTGCGATACGCTCCACCTGCCCGCATGCGGTCAAAAACTCTTCGTCCCTGCTGTTATTCACCCGCGTCTCGAAAGCGGACAGGATATCGTGCCTGTTCAACCCCTTGACCGCAATGATGAAGGGGAAACCGAATTTCTGCGTATATGCATCGTTCAACTCGGTGAATCGGGCATGCTCTTCCGGCGAAAGGCGATCCAGCCCTGCGCCTGCCTGCTCCTTCCGACTGTCTTCGGTGAGTTCCCCCGCAATCGCAAGCCTGCCCGCGAGATCCGGGTGCGCGCGCAGCACGCCTAGCCGCTCTTCCTCGGATGCTACGCGAAAGACCGCCACCAGCGCTGCATGAACCCGCTGGGCATTGAGTGCCTCACCGCGCACCAGATCGTCGTCATAGGCGCGTTCTGCAATAAAGGGCGAATGTTCGAAAACGCCGCCAAAGCGGTCGACAAAGTCTTCCCGTGTCATGATCAGATCGTGTCCGGCTTGTGGTGCTCGTGCCAATGGCGGGCAATCTCGATCCGCTTCGGAATCCAGACCTTCTTGTGTTCGAGCACATATTCCATGAAGCGCCTGAGCGCGGCGATACGGCCCGGACGGCCAACGAGGCGGCAGTGCAGACCGACGGACATCATCTTGGGCGCGCCGTCCTTGCCTTCCTGATAGAGCGCGTCGAACGTGTCCTTCAGGTAAGTATAGAACTGGTCGCCCGAATTGAAACCCTGCGGTGTAGCAAACCGCATGTCATTGGCATCCAGCGTGTAGGGAATGATGAGGAAAGGCTTGGCATCCACGCCCTTCACCCAGAAGGGCAGATCGTCCGCATAACTGTCGGAGGAATAGAGGAAACCGCCCTCCTCCTGCACCAGTCGCAATGTGTTGACGGAGGGCTTGCCCTGATACATGCCATAGGGGCGCTCACCAGCGACCTCCGTATGCAGGCGCACCGCATCGAGGATATGCTGCCGCTCAAGCTCCTCCGGGTAATCCTTGTATTCATGCCAGCGATAGCCGTGGCTCGCGATTTCCCAGCCCGCCTCGTTCATGGCTGCCACGGCATCCGGGTTGCGCATCATCGCCAGGGTGACGCCATAGACCGTGCAGGGAACCTTCAGCTCCGTGAACAGGCGGTGCAGACGCCAGAAGCCAGCGCGCGAACCATATTCATAGATGCTTTCCATATTGAGATTGCGCTGCCCGGGCCATGCCGCCGCGCCGACGATTTCCGACAGCAGGTTTTCCGATGCAGGATCACCATCGAGAATGCAACTTTCGCCACCCTCCTCGTAATTGATCACAAACTGGACCGCGATACGCGCACCACCCGGCCATTTCGGGTCCGGAATATTGCGACCGTAACCAATGAGATCACGCGGATAGGGTTCTGCCACCATCGAAAATCACCTTCTCAAACAGGCTTTCGACGGTAGCACTCGTTCATCAAATGTCGAGTGTTTCTAATGCATTGCACAAGACATTTTCACGAAACGCGGCTCAAGCGATCCGCCTCGCGGAGACACTGCCCAGCGGATGAAGCGAGTGTACCAGGAACGGCGCACCCGGCTCTGTCTCGACAAACAGCGCAAGATTGACCAACATCTGCGGCCGCTGGAGAATGGGCTCGAAATAGCGCTTCAGCACCTGCTCGAAGACCGGCATTTCCGTCGACCCCACGGGACCTGTCAGCGTCATGTGAAAACGGAACTCGTCCATCACATGGGGATGGCCAAACCGGTGCAGATTGGAAAACTGCGAGGCCGACAGGCGCTCCGTATCGACCCGCTCCAGTTCCGCTTCCGAAAGCGGAGCCCGGAACGCATCGAAATGCATCACGACGCTCGAGGCCAGATGGTTGAGATCCGGGCATGGGCGCTCCGGCGCAAGCGCAAAACGGTTTCCAAGCCGCACGACTTCTAGACGTGGCAGGGGTATCGGCTGATGCTGACCTGTAAAATGCAGAAGACGCCGCAGCAGCATCGGTTCGGTCATGCCGTCTGCAAGCCGGAAGGGCGGCTTCAGCGTCGCGTGAAAGCCATAGCGGCGCGGCACCGCCGTGTTGAAGGCAATCTCGTGCAGGCCGAGTTCCCGGATGAACGGCAATTCCATGGCCTCACCGGAGAACGCATTTCGCCCAAGCCATTGCGATGCGGCAATGGTCAGTGGATCTGCCGCCGTGGGCGTAAAATTGATGGCATACCGCATCTGCTAACCTCCAAGGTCCCCCGACCTCGCCGAGCAGCAGATAGGTGATTCAGATGACAGCGTGACGACACGGATATGTCGATTTTACTCCGCGGATGCAACTTTCAGATGATGCTCCAGCACGTAACTACCCGGAACCAACATTGGCTGCCCGGCCATGCCGGAAAGGACCGCATCCGCCAGACGATGGGCGATCCCGAACGAGACCTTGAAACCGCCTGTCAGTGCGAAAACATTGGGCGCATCGGGATGCGGGCCAATCATCGGATCGCGATCCACCGCCCGTGGCCGCAAGCCGGCCCACCGCTCTACCAACGGCGCCTCGGCAATCGCAGGACACAGACCCCGCGCCTTTTCGACAAGCGCATCCAGCCGATGATCCGTGTCGAACGGCGCATCGAACTCTTCCTCGCTCGTACTGCCGATTGCAACCGTGCCATTCTCGTGCGGCACCACATAGACCCCGTTGAGATAAATGATCGGAGCGTCTGCCGGAACATCCGCCTTCAGCAAGGCTGCCTGTCCTTTCACGCCACGCCCCAACGGCTTGCGAAGCACCGGCCCCAGCCTATCCAGCAGCCCAAAGGAACCGACGCCTGCCGCAACCACTGCCTGACCGAACCGGATGTCTTCGCCATTCGACAGGATGGCCCGACCAGGGAGAAGCCTGGCAACGGCCTCACCATCCAGCCGGCTTACGGTCGGCAACTGGTCGCAAGCAGCCACGAGTGCGGCGACCAGACTGCGCGGCGATACACGTCCTGCCAGACCGTCATCGATCAACCCGGCACCACACGCGTCTGGAGAAAGCCAAGTGGGATCGGCAGGTGTATCCAGCACCCGCCAGTCGAAACGCCTCTCCCCGCTCTGCCATCGAAGAACTGCATCCTCGCCATTGCGCTCGGCAATCTCTCGCAGATGCGGTTTGGGCAGCGGGATCAGCCGCCCGCACCGGCTATAGCCGCAGGAAAGGCCTGTTTCAGCCTCCAGCCGCGCTACCTCTTCTTCGAGTTGCACGAGCGCATCGAACTGAAACTGTTTCTTCTCGTTCCAGCGGTCGGGCGTGTGCGCCATCAGGGCGCCAAGCAGGCCGCCGCTCGCACCCGCGGCGGGCGCCTGTGCATCGACGAGCAGGGTCTTCAATCCAGCGCGGCCAGCCTTCAGCACAAGCCATAGACCCATGACACCTGCACCGATGACCAGAAGATCGACGGCGCGCCTTGCCGATACGGATTGACCGCCGGAGGGCAGCACATTATCCGCATGGGTCAGAAAAGGATGAACCATGACGGCTCCCGGACAGACTGAAAACGAGGCGACACCGCTGGAATGGCGCGAGGGCGATATGCCCTATTCCACCCAGTTTGGCGATCACTTTTATTGCCAGACCGATGGCAGGCTCGAATGCAGCCACGTGTTCCTGGCTGGAAACGGTCTGCCGCAACGCTGGCAGAGGCCGGGTGAATTTCGCATCGGCGAACTCGGCTTCGGAACGGGCCTGAATTTTTGCGAAACATGGCGCCAGTGGGGGCAGACAGCACCATTCGACGCAAGCCTGCATTTCACCTCATTTGAACTGCTGCCGATGGCCTCATACGAAATAGACCGCGCACTTGCCCATTGGCCGGAGGTGGATGCAGAGCGCAAGGCACTCGCTGCCCTCTGGCCGGAGCGGCCCGAAGGCATCGTATCGCTTAACCTGAACGATCGGGTTCGCCTGACTGTCGTTTGCGGCGCAGCGGAGTTATGTGTTCCGCATTGGGATGGCGCGTTCGATGCGTGGTTTCTGGATGGGTTCGCACCCTCGCGCAATCCGGCCATGTGGTCGCTGGAGCTCATGACGGCAGTCTGCAAGAAAACCGTCCTGGACGGTACATTCGCCACTTATGCAGCGGCAGGCTTCGTGCGGAGAAATTTGCAGGCGGCAGGCTTTGTCGTGGAACGACGGCCGGGCTTTGCGGGCAAGCGAGAAATGCTGTGTGGTATCAGGCCTTCAGACGATCCAGCATGATCAGACCTGAAAAGCGCCGTCGGCTTCCGCATCCGGTGAATACCACTCACTGATCTTGGCGATCAGGATTTCCGGGCTGATCGGCTTGGAGAGATAGTCATCCATTCCCGCTGCCAGACAGAGATCACGGTCGCTTTCCAGCGCGTGGGCCGTTACGCCGATGATCGGGGTATGGCCACCTTCCGACCGCTCGATCTCCCGGATACGGCGGGTTGCCTGATGTCCGTTCATGAGCGGCATCGAGACATCCATCAGGATGAGGCGCGGTCTTTCTTGCATCCAGGCGGCAACGGCCTGTTCTCCATTTTCCTCCATGCGGAAGCGCACGCCCATGGATTGCAGGATCTGGGTGAAAACGATCTGGTTCACCTCATTGTCTTCCGCGACCAGAACTTCAAGTCCGCCGGGCGGTGGACGAACGACGCCACCCCGGAGCATCGGAGCCTCTCGCGCAGCACTGGCAACAGGCTTGACGGGCCTCGTCGAAACTTGCTTGGCAGCTTCCGAAGCGTCCCTGTCTCGCCTGCCATTTCGCACCACATCGACGAGCGTGGAGTGCAGCAACTGCCCGCGCGCCGGCTTCATGAGATGCGCCTGAACATTCAGGCCTTCATTGCCCACCTCCGCATGCGCCGTATCCATGGAGGTCAGGAAAATGATCGGCAGATCGGCCAGCCGCGCATCTTTGCGGATGGCTGCCGCAACGGCAAGCCCGTTCATGTCAGGCATCTGGTAATCGAGGATGAGGGCATCGACCCGTACGCCAAACTGGTCGGCCGCCTTCAGAACGGCAAGCCCTTCCTCACCGCTGGCGGCGGCAACGCCATCGAAGCCCCAGGATGCAAGTTGTTCGGAGAGAATCTGCCGGTTGATGGGATTGTCGTCGATAACGAGAATCTTTGCGTTCTGCACGCTGGCTGGCGTGGTGAGCGAGACCCCGCTTCCCGGGGCCGCATCGAAGGGCAGAACGGCAGAAAAGATCGAGCCCTGCCCGATCTTGCTCTCTACGCGGATCGTACCGCCGAAGATTTCCACCAGACCCGCTGTGATTGATAGCCCCAGACCGGTCCCTTCGTGGCGACGCGTCGAGGAGCCGTCAACCTGGGAAAACTTCTCGAAAATCCGGTCCAGTTCCTCGTTCGGAATGCCGATACCGGTATCTTCTATTTTGAGGTGAAGCGATACCCGGTCGTCTTCACTGCGCTCGGCATGGACATCCACCAGCACATGCCCCTGCTCCGTGAACTTGATCGCATTGCCCAGCAGATTGGTGACGATTTGCCGGAAGCGCCCTGCATCGCCAAGAACCCGTGTACCGCCGCCGCTCGCCTTGACGATGAGCTCGATGTCCTTTTCCGCCGCCGAGGAGGACAGGAGCGTCGCGACATCCTCCACGGCGTCGATGACATCGAACGGCACTTTCCGCAGCGTCATCTGCCCTGCGTCGATCTTGGAGAAATCCAGGATGTCGTTGATGATCGTCATCAGCGCCTTGCCTGATTTCACGATGATTTCGGTAAAGGTCTTCTGCTTTGTATCGAGATTGGATTTTGAGAGCAGTTCTGCCATGCCAAGGACGCCATTCATCGGCGTGCGGATCTCATGGCTCATATTGGCGAGGAACTCCGATTTCGCCTTGTCAGCGGCTTCCGCCCGCGCCAGCAGACGCTGAAGCTCCCGCTCGCGGTGGCGGATCTCGGTGACATCGGTGTAAACGGCAAGATATTGCTGCTCGCCGCTCTTCTTCATTTCAAGGTCAATATAGCGATCGCCCCCAATACACATGGAGACTTTCGCGCTTGCCCCGCCAACAGGCCCCTGCGCCCACTCCAGCAGTCTATGGACCACCTTGTCCGCGTCAGGAATATTGCCTCGCTCGATCAGTCGCTGATACAGCGGTCGCCATTGCTTGCCCACCTGGAGATCTTCCTCGGGAAGATCCAGAAGGCGGTGGACCGCATCATTGCAGAAGGCGATGTCCTCGCCATGCATGATGAGAATGCCTTGCGACATCGCACCGGTTGCATCACGCATCATCTCCGCATGGCTGTCGAGCGCCTCTCTGGCCTCCAGCGCTTCCTGCTCCCGACGACGGATCGCTGTAATGTCGACGCAGGTAAAGAGGATCTTGTCGCCACCCACATGCATCCGGTCCACGAGAATGCGGCGGCCACTCGGATTTGAAAGCTCGAACTGCGGGATGGGGCCCGGGCGACACAGCATCTCGATCCGCTGGCGGATCAGGGTATCGAGATCGACATTTTCGTGGTCATACATCCCGCGGGCAAAATTGAACCGCAGGAAATCCTCATACTGCTCCCCGGTCCAGTTTCGATATTCGTCGCCATCCGCTCTCCAGAACTCGTTGAGCGTCTGGTTCACATATTCAAGCCGCATCGTGTTGTCGAGAATGGCAAGGCCAACGGGCAGAGCTTCGAGGATGGCCTTCAACTGCTCATGCATGGCCTCGGCGCGCCGTTGCGCATCTCTGGCAAGAGAAACGTCCGTTATGGAACCGACAATGTAAGGTTCACCCGACGGCGAAGAAATCCGGCCAAGTCTGGTGATGGCCGCCATGACGTGTCCGTCCTGGAAGATGACATCTTCATCCTTTTCGATACTGCCGCCATTTTGCAGCAGCCTTTCATTTTCCTCGCGATATCGATCGGCAGAATCCGGAAACATTTCCTGCTCCGTCTTTCCGATGAACCTTTGACGGTCACCCCCCAGCATTTCCTCATAGATGCGGTTGACATAGAGAATGCGGTGACGGCTATCGCGCAGGAACACGGCAACTGGCAGATCCTCAAATGCCGCACGGAAAATCTGGCCTTCCTCCACCTCGCGAGCAAGGCGCATTTCCTGCACCTTTTGGTCGGTCACGTCCTGCCGCAACATGACCATCCAGCCATTGTTCAACCGCTTGTTCACGCTGCGAAGCCAACGGCCATCCGGCATCGGCTCCACCGCATGCCATTCCGGCCTGCGCAAAACCTCAAGACGGGTCTCGACAGCCTCACCACCCATCAAGCTGGCTTCCGTGCCATAGTCGTTTGCCGCCTCACCGGCGCGGAATGCATCTGCAACGATGTCGCAAAGCCTGCGTCCGATGGACAATGGCGTATTGAGCGCCTCAAAGTGCACGCGCATATGCTCATTGAAAAAGACGAGCGTCTCGTTCTGGTCATAGATCGCGATTCCGGCGTCGAGAAGATCGAGAGAAGGCCCGAGGACGGCCAGATCCGTCAGGCCGTCAGACGGGGCACAGCCATCCGGCACCAACGGCTGCTCTGGCTCTGCATGCGGCAGATAGAGAACAAACAGAAAGGCGCTGTTGTCATGGGACAGGAAGCGTTCAATCTGGATGTCATAGAGCGGACGGCCGCAATCTTCCCGTTCGGTTGCCACTTCTTCGGTCCCGAAGACAAGGGCCCGCCTCTGCTTGTCCTCAAGCTCTGCGCTCTCGGTGAGCCCGCGGATATCCTCGGCGCGACGGCCCTTGAACAGGGGAAGCGGAATGCCGCAGAAGCTCGCATAGGCGGCGTTGACCGCCACATAGCGCAGGCTGCTATCCTTGATGAAGGCAGGCGTCGTCAGATCGCCGATCCGGCGGCAAGCCTTCTCCAGTAAAGCGCTGTCGTTCTCCAACTCGTCCCCCAAGAACCACGCTGAACTCTGGATCACTGATTCGCATGGTGCGCTGTTTCTAAAGAATTGACACGGGTATAGTTAACCAACGCTTGATATAACGGGGCATAAGCCACCGAAATTCTGCATCTGAACCGGCGTTTGGAGCAGAGACGTATCGAATCCGTCTCCATAGCCATTCACAGATTTGCCGCGTATTTGCCGAAGTCATGCCATATTGCCAGCACCGCGAGCAGATTTGAGCCGGCAGAACAATTTCACGTTTCGTCTGGCTGAACGCCTGTTCAGACTTCTCTTCAGCGCTTTCCATCAAACTGCCGCCTTTATATTTCACTCTCGGAATGTGCCCAGAAGGGTGAAAGGAAAGATCCATGTTCGCATTGAGCAAAGTCATTACGTGCAGTCTGGCGGTTGCGACCGTGACAAGCGCGCTGGCGGTCACGGCGCCTGCGGCAGAAGCCCGGGACGATTTCGCGGCTGGCCTTGCCGGTGGCCTCGTTGGCGGCCTGATTGGCGGTGCCATTGCCTCGCAGCCTCGCGGTCCGGTTTATGAAGGCCCGGTCTATATCGATCCGCCGCCACCACCGCCGCCACGCCGCGTTTACTACGAGCGTACCTATTATCGCCCGGCCCCGGCGCCTCGCTGCCATTACGAATGGCGCGAGAATGATTGGGGCGAGGCTTTCCGGGTGCGGGTGTGCCCGTACTGAGGAGCGCGGATCGCTTCGTAAGATGATGATAATTGCCAGAGCCCGCGCCAATATGGCCGCGGGCTCTTGACTTTTTGTGTGCAAAGCAGCACATGCAGCCCAGCTTTCACCTTCCGGCCGCCGCGTGAGCAGGCCCTGCGACGAAAATGGCTCGCGAAGAAGGCAAGCGCCACGAGTATTGGCCTTATTTGGCCAGCGCTGGAAAGCAGTTTCCACACACAAGTTCCCAATTCACGCGGGGTTCTTGACGCCAGATGAAACCGGTTCGGCATGGTGCCTGACCGGCATCCTCGTTTGGCGCCCCGAAAGGTATTCGACTTGACGAATTTCCATGAGCTTGGTCTTTCCAAGCAGATCGTAGCCACTCTCTCCCAGCTGGGCTACGAAACGGCGACCCCGATCCAGGAGCAGGCGATCCCGCTTCTTCTTCAGAGCCGCGACATGATTGGCCTTGCCCAGACGGGCACAGGCAAGACGGCAGCATTTGGTCTGCCGCTCATCGAAATGCTGTTGAAGGACGCAAAGCGCCCCGACAACCGCACCACCCGCACCCTCATCCTGGCCCCGACCCGCGAACTGGTGAACCAGATCGCTGCAAATCTGAAGGCCTATGTGCGCGGCACACCACTCAAGATCAACTCCGTCGTTGGCGGCGCTTCGATCAACAAGCAGCAGCAGATGCTGGAAAAGGGCACCGACATCCTGGTCGCCACACCCGGCCGTCTGCTCGACCTCGTCAGCCGTCGCGCCATCGGTTTGACGACCGTGCGCTATCTCGTGCTTGACGAAGCGGACCAGATGCTGGACCTCGGCTTCATCCATGATCTGCGCAAGATTTCCAAGATGGTGCCGAACAAGCGCCAGACGCTGCTGTTCTCGGCGACCATGCCGAAGGCGATTGCCGATCTGGCCGGTGACTACCTCAAGGATCCGGTCAAGGTCGAGGTTACCCCTCCGGGCA
This sequence comes from Rhizobium sp. Root149, assembly GCF_001427345.1. Taxonomy (NCBI): domain Bacteria; kingdom Pseudomonadati; phylum Pseudomonadota; class Alphaproteobacteria; order Hyphomicrobiales; family Rhizobiaceae; genus Rhizobium; species Rhizobium sp. Root149. Next base: position 14,768 of record NZ_LMGD01000012.1, on the reverse strand, counting down.
AGGCTGCCGACAAGGTAGAGCAGTATGTCCATTTCGTGGCCGGCAAGAACGACAAGACCGTACTTCTGAAAAACGCCCTCCTGGCGAATCCGGATGGCCGTTCCATGGTCTTCCTGCGCACCAAGCATGGCGCGGAAAAGCTTTCCAAGCATCTTGCCGATCAGCAGTTTGCCGTGGCCTCGATCCATGGCAACAAGAGCCAGGGCCAGCGCGAACGCGCCCTGAAGGCGTTCCGCGATGGTGAGATCAAGGTGCTCGTGGCAACCGACGTGGCAGCCCGCGGCATTGACATTCCCGGCGTGACGCACGTCTTCAACTATGATCTGCCGGAAGTGCCAGATGCCTATGTTCACCGCATTGGCCGTACCGCCCGTGCAGGCCGTGATGGCATCGCGATTGCGTTCTGCGCCCCGGATGAAACGCGCCTGCTGCGCGACATCGAGCGCCTGATGAACATCGAGATCACCGTTGCATCGGGTCAGCGTCCAGCTGAAATGCGCAGCCCCGCGCGCCCGACCAAGGCTCGCAATGGCGGCAATCGCGAAGGTGGAAACCGTGAAGGCGGAAACCGCGACGGTGGCAATCGTGAAGGTGGCCAGCGTTCGGCAAACCGCAATCGCGGCGAAGCCCGTCCGGCACGCCGGCCCATCTTCGCTGATGGCGAGGCAGCACTGGAGCGCGGCGAAGGCCGTAGCAACAACCGTCCGACCCGTCAGCGCAACGAAGACTTCCGCGGCCAGCGTCGTGGTGAAGAAGCGCCGCGTTTCGAAGCAGACAATGATCTGGCCGCAACGTCAGACTTCGGACAGGGCCGCAAGAAGCAGTTCGGCGGTCCGCAGGGCGAAGGTCGCCCGCATCGCGCCGAGGGCCGTCCACAGGGCCATGGCAAGCGTGACCATGCAAGCCACGGCGCACACGAACCGGGTGCAAAGCGCCCGCACCGTGGTGGTCAGGGACGCCCAGGCCAGGCCAAGACCGGCGGCAATGGTGGCCCGGTAAAGTTTGGCGGCGGCGAAGGCCAGCAGAAGCGTCGCGATCGCGCCTGATCAATCACACATATCTTGATCTCAGAAACCCGCTCTCGGCAACGAGGGCGGGTTTTGCCGTCTCAGGCGTTCGGCTTGCGATTGACCAGATAAACCCCGGTCACCACAATCACCGTTCCAATCACCATTGGCACGGTCAGAGCCTCTCCGAACAGCACAGCGGCTTCAATGGCCACCAGCGGCGGCATCATGTAAATCAAGGATGCCGCGCGCGAGACCTGTCCGCGCCGGATGAGGTAGAGCAACAGGCCCACCGCTCCCATGGAGATGCCGAGCACCGACCAGGCCATCGCCGCGATCGCAGGAACGGTCCAGTCGAACCGGCCCGTTTCCAATCCATGGGCCAAGGGCGCCGTCACCGCAAAGGCACCCAGATATTGCAGCGTCGCGATCGCGCGAAGATCTCCGCCTCCCAGAAAGCGCTTCTGATAAAGCGTGCCGAGCGTGACGGAAAGCATGGCGATGAGGTTGATCAGCACCGGAACCGCAAGTCCGGTCAGGCCGCGCTGCAGAACCCCGGCAAACTGAGGCGACACGGCGATTGCGATGCCGGCAAAGCCAAGCGTGAGACCGGCAACCTGTATACGGCTGATCCTCTCGCGCAAAAGCAGGAAGGCGCACGCCGCTGTCAGCAACGGCTGAAGCCCGGCAATAACGCCCGAGAGACCGGCCGGAACACCCTGCCCGATCGCCCACCAGAGCCCTGACAGATAGAGGCCATGTAGCAGGATGCCGGACAAAAACGCATGGAGGCCCTGTTTCAGCGTGCGTGGCCATTGTGCTTTCGAGACCAGGACGAAGCCGGCAAAGACAACCGCTGCGAGCGCATGGCGAGCACTGAGGAATGTCAACGGATCAGCATGGGCCGCTGCAATCTTGGCAACGATCCAACCTGTCGACCAGAGGACCACGAAGATGGCAGGAGCCAGACGGTCAAGCATCATTTTAGCCTTGAATCAAATGCTGATAGATTGTGCAGATGCTGCTTAAACCTCATGCAGGAACAAGGCAAAGCAGAAGTGTTGAACAATCGCGGAAACGGGAAAGATAGCAAAAGCAGTGCGTTTGCATGAGCGTTAGGCCATCTTGGCGCACAAACTTCGAGCAATCTGGCGCGCCTTTGCGCTTTATATCAAGCCATCAGACAGCATTGCCTAATTAATTTGTTTTTCGATGACGCATGGTTCTTGCAATGCTGTTTGCGTTGTACTCTTATGGTCCAAAATCGGGGAACGCACCATTGGCATTTGATGAAATGTTGACTGCGGAAGACCTTCCGCGCCCACCATACAAGACTTACCAGGAGTGGTATGCCGCACAGGATCCTGCGCATCTGATCCAGAAGTCGCAGGACGCGGAATCGATCTTCCGAAAGACGGGCATTACATTCGCAGTCTACGGACATGCCGATTCCTCTGAAAAGCTCATTCCCTTCGATATCATTCCCCGCATCATCTCAGCGCGCGAGTGGCGCAAGCTGGCCCAGGGCATCGAGCAGCGGGTTCTGGCACTCAACGCCTTTCTGGACGACATCTATCACAAGCAGGAAATCATCCGCGCAGGGCGCATCCCGCGCGAACTGATCGAGAAGAACGAAGCCTTCCTTCCGGAAATGATCGGCTTCAAGCCGCCGGGCGGGGTCTACACCCACATCGTCGGCACCGATATCGTGCGCACCGGCGAAGACCAGTTCTATGTGCTGGAAGACAATGCCCGCACGCCCTCCGGCGTCTCCTACATGCTGGAGAACCGGGAAACCATGATGCAGATGTTCCCGGAACTTTTTGCCATGAACAAGGTGCAGCGGGTGGAGGACTACCCCTATCTGCTGCGGCAATCGCTGGCATCGCTCGCCCCTCCCGGCTGCAAGGGCAAGCCGCGCGTGGCGGTTCTGACGCCCGGCATCTATAATTCCGCCTATTACGAGCATTCCTTCCTGGCTGATACCATGGGCGTCGAACTGGTCGAAGGATCGGACCTGCGCGTCATCGACGGCAAGGTGAAGATGCGCACCACCCGCGGCTATGAAGCCATCGATGTGCTCTACCGCCGCGTCGATGACGACTTCCTCGATCCGCTGACCTTCCGGCCCGACTCTGCGCTTGGCATTCCCGGCATCATGGATGTCTACCGTTCCGGCAACATCACCATTGCCAATGCGCCGGGAACCGGCATTTCGGACGACAAGGCGATCTACTCCTACATGCCGGAAATCGTCGAGTTCTATACCGGACGCAAGCCACTGCTCGAAAACGTGCCGACCTGGCGCTGTTCCGAGCCCGACAGCCTGAAATATGTTCTGGAGCATCTGGAAGAGCTGGTCGTGAAGGAAGTTCACGGCTCCGGCGGCTATGGCATGCTGGTCGGGCCGACAGCCTCCAAGAAAGAGCGGGCTGATTTTGCCGAGAAGCTCAGCGCCCGCCCCTCAAACTATATTGCCCAGCCAACGCTTTCGCTGTCTACCGTGCCGATCCTCGTCAACAAGGGCATCGCGCCCCGCCATGTGGATCTGCGCCCCTACGTTCTGGTATCCGACAAGGAGGTCAAGATCATTCCGGGCGGGCTGACCCGCGTCGCCCTGAAGAAGGGATCCCTGGTAGTCAATTCCAGCCAGGGCGGCGGCACCAAAGATACGTGGGTTCTAGAGGACTGAGCGAACATGCTGGGAAGAACTGCGAACGGCCTCTACTGGATGTTCCGATATATCGAGCGCGCCGAAAACATCGCGCGTCTCGTCGATGCGGGTCTGCGCGTTTCGTTGACGCGGACGGGCTCGACGGATGAGGATTGGGATGGCGTGCTGCAAAGCGCAGGCGTGCGCGACGAATATGTGGAACTGCACGGCAAGGTGACCACAGCCAACGCGATCGACTACCTGCTGCGTGAAAAGACGAACCCTTCCAGCGTCATGTCCTGCATCGACTCCGGCCGAAACAATGCGCGCATGGTACGCACCGCGCTCACCCGTGAAACCTGGGAAGCGACCAACGAATGCTGGATCGAACTCAAGCAGCTCTTGGAAAAGCGAGTGAAGCCTGCGGATCTGCCAGCTGTGATCGATACGATCAAGCGGCGTGCGGGCCTGATCCGCGGCGCCTTCCACGGCTCGATGCTGCGCAACGATCTGTATAACTTCTCGCGCATCGGCACCTTCATCGAGCGTGCGGACAACACCAGCCGCATTCTGGACGTGAAGTATTACGTGCTGCTGCCGGCCGTCAGCCAGGTGGGCTCCTCGCTCGACAATTTCCAGTGGGAATCCATCCTGCGGTCTGTTTCGGCGCACCGGTCCTACGGCTGGGTCTATGATGCGGAGTATCGCCCCTCCAACATCGCCGACTTCCTCATTCTCAATCGCCGCATGCCAAGGTCGCTCGCCTATTGCTACGAAAAGATCGTCAGCAATCTGCGCTATCTGGCGGAGGATTACGGCGAGCGTCACTCCGCGCATGATACGGCGGACAGCATCCGCACGATGCTGAAACGCGGCGAGATCGGCGATGTGATGGATCAGGGCCTGCACGAATTCCTTGAGGATTTCATCAGCCGCAACAACCAGCTCAGCGTCGAAATTTCAGAAGGCTACCGCTTTTACCGTTGAGCGGGGCATGGGCACACCGGGGGACGGATTGGCCATATGCGTTTAAAGATTTCTCATACGACCGAATATCTCTACGAAGAGCCGGTTGCCTATGCACTCCAGCGTCTTCGGCTGCACCCGCAGTCGAGCCATGTACAAACGGTGCTTAACTGGTCACTGAGTGTCGAGGGCGCCAAGGTGGAAGCCGGTTATAACGACCAGTTCGGCAACCGGGTGGATCTTGTCTCGATCGAAGGTGGTGAACACACCATTCGCATCACCGCCACAGGCGAAGTGGAGACGATTGACCGCGCTGGCGTGCTCGGTCCGCATCACGGCTTCGTGCCGCTGTGGCTCTATCTGCGCGAGACGGAACGCACCAAGCCGGGCACGCTCGTCAAGGAACTGGCCCGCAGTGTGACTGGCGACAGCGAGCTTGCGCAGATGCATGCCCTGATGGAATTGATCCACGCCAATGTGGAATACAAACCCGGCTCCACCTCGTCCGAAACGACGGCTGAACAGGCGCTGGAAGCGAAGGCGGGCGTCTGTCAGGACCATGCCCATATCTTTGTTTCGGCTGCGCGCTTCCTGAAGCTTCCGGCGCGTTATGTCTCCGGCTACCTGATGATGGAAGACCGGATCGAACAAACTGCGACACATGCCTGGGCGGAGGTGCACATCCCGGGTCTCGGATGGGTGGGCTTTGATGCGGCCAACAAGATCTGCCCGGACGAGCGCTATGTCCGCATTGCCTCCGGCCTCTGCTATAGCGACGCAGCCCCGGTTTCCGGCATGCGCATTGGTTCCGCAGGCGAGGACCTGACGGTGACACTGAGTGTCGAAGGCCCAGGCCAGAGCCAGTCGCAAAGCCAGACAAGTGATCAGGGCGGCACGCAGTCCCAAAGCCAAAGTCAGGCTTGATCAAACCCGACGACCGAAATGGGTGCGGCGCGCAAGCTCCGCACCAACTGTCTGCTGCAGAATATCTCTTCGAAAGGGGAGCCGATGCTGTTCGGAAAATCTGTCTTCCAGTCTATTCTGACCCGGCTTGACGATGAGGATGCGCAGGCGGCAGACGCCCAGCCGCAGGCCAATTTTCGTGTGTCTGGCCTGCCGATGGGTTTCGTCACGGAAACCTGGGAGAGGCCTGAGCCGTCGCCGACAGAGAGCCTCTATCGCCTCTATGGCCTTGATGAAGAACAGACGCTCTCCAAGGTTGAAGAGCCGCCTCCCCCTCCGCCTGTCATGCCGCCGCATCTTGCCCGTTTGTCGGACACGGAAATTGCCGAGGATCTTGCCCTCAAACCGCAGGATACCCCGGAAAAGCTGATGGCGCGACGCCGTGCTTTCGCCAAGTTCAATCATCCCGATCGCGTGCATCCCGATTTCCGCCCGCAGGCGACACGCCGGATGACAGTCGCGAACATGTTGGTCGACCAGGCTCTTCGCCTGCATCCGCATCGATGACGAATGAACATTATGGGTGAGATACCACTTTTTTGCAGCCCGGGCGATTGATGCCGCCCCTGACCTTTGTTATGAACCTCCCACCGGCACAGTCGTCCGCACAGAACGATTCTGAAAAGCACCCGTAGCTCAGCTGGATAGAGTGTTGGATTCCGATTCCAAAGGTCACAGGTTCGAATCCTGTCGGGTGCGCCATTATCTTCTTAGTGCATTGAAAGTCAAAAACATCTAGGGTTTCAGAACCTTAGAGCCAGCCGAGTGCTTCACATGGCTAGTTCTCAAGGGTTCGTCACTCATGGCTGGAATGACCTATATGCAGCGCCGTCCGTCAGGCATCTACGAGTTTCGCAAAAGGCTTCCTCAAGAGATCGCAGGAAAACCAGCGCCGATTCGCATTCGTGGCGAGCTTGCAGAGCTCATCAACGCAAAGACCGGCAACTTCAAACAGTTCCTAACCATCTCCCTCAATACCACTGACCAGAAACGGGCAAAGCGGGAGGACCTGAGGCAGGCGGCTCGTGTCGCTGACCTGTACGAGAAGGCTTTGAGGTTGCTTCAGGCAAAGGCTGAGAGCAAAGGAACTGCGGTTAGCCCTGAGCTGCCTCCGATGCAGCAAATTGAGGATCACTTTTATCAGACCGTATTGGCAGACGATGAAAAGCTCCGCCGTCACGGAGATGCTCGAAGACAAATGCAGTCACCAGAAGAACGCTCCCGATATAGCCTTCTGGAAAGCGTTAAGTTTGGCGGCTTGGGTCTGTCGGAAAGCCACATGGTCGTACTTGACGAAGAGATAGCCCTCTTACTGGCAGACTTCCGCAACGCTTTGGCCAGATACGATACCACAATTGCGCGGGCTCCACTGCTAGCCCATTTGGCGGGCCTAGGGTGCTCAGTTCGAGAAGAGAACGCCTACTTTCAAGACGCTAGCTTGGCAGTCCTGAGGGGTCACGTGAGAGGCTATGAGGCACTTCTCGAGCGCCAAAAGGGACGAGTGATTTCGACACCTGCCCCCGTTGAGGTCGATGCCACCAAGAAAGGCCCGAAGCTGTCGGAGGCCTTCGACCTTTGGAAGGCAGGAAGCCAAGCGAGAGGCGGCAAGAAGCCAGCGCCTACAACAGTAGCTGAGGCTGAGCGAGGGGTCCGCTATTTCATACAGTATCATGGAGATATGCGCCTTGGGGACATCAGTAAGGAGAAGGTTCGCGACTTTAGGAATGCACTATCTCGCCTCCCCACCCGCTTGACCGCTGCACAGAGGAAACTACCACTCAGGCAACTTCGCAAAACACAGTCCATCCGCTTTTCGCTGCGAACAAAAAGTCCAGTCGAGGCTCGAAAACGTGAGCGCAAAATCACACAATTTTTAGACGGGCTGTTCGCAAGGCTTCGTACCAAACAAGTGGTCGAATTGAGTCACCGGCAGATTCAGGCATTATCGGGTTCATTTTATGCGGCTTGGGCTTCGGAGCCGGACAGGTTTCCAGATCGGCTGCTTTATGCCGATGGGCTTGGACTACCTTGCACTGCTCCTGAAGACTATGATGCAGAGGCAAAGAAGTTACGTCAGTTGAGCGAAACCTTGCGGGTCATTCTTCAGCCAACCCTCGGGGACGCGCCACTGGCTTCCTTGCTTCGGGTGTCTGACACACTGCTGATGCTGCACGGCATTCCGAAAGCCACCGAGGCAAGCCGCCGCCATCTAGCTAAGGCACTTGCCAAAGAGCTGCCTGAAGCCATCGCCACACGAGCACGCTTTGCAGACGGAGATTATCGAATTGATGAGCGCCTATCCCGCTTTCCGGCTTGGGAAAACATAGGGCTGATAGCACCGGCTACAACGCACACAAAAAGACGTAGTAGCAGCACCACGCTATCGAGCCTTCTTGATGGCTGGTGGTCTGCGAATCAGTCGCTCGGCAAATCAGTCGCCACTCACGAAAAGTATGTCATCTCGTTCAAGCACCTAAAGGACTTCCTGAGGCACGATGAAGCCTCTGCGGTCACCAGCGATGATATCCGCAAGTTCCGCGATGAACGCCTGAAGACAGTCGCGCCGGTCACCATCAGGTCTAACCTCATTGCCTTCAAGAGCGTCTTTGCGTGGGCTGTGGATCAACGCTTCATGGATCGCAATCCGGCAGAGGGAGTCAGCGTCCAGAGGGGCAAGAAGGTCAAGCTTCGAGAGCGGGAGTTTACCGACAAGGAAGCTACCGCGATCCTGCGGCATGCCAACACCCTGCGGAACGATCCGAACCTTTCAGACACCGGGCTGGGCAAGCGCTGGGTGCCGTGGCTTTGCGCCTACACTGGGGCTCGCGTTGGGGAAATCGTGCAGCTCCGCAAAGAGGACATCCGCCAAGACAAGGGCAGTTGGGTCATCACCATCTCGCCTGAAGCTGGCTCTGTGAAGACCGGCGAGGCCCGTGAGGTCCCTCTTCACGCCCACGTCATTGAGCAGGGCTTCTTGGATTTCGTGAAGGCGTCCCCAAAAGGCTACCTGTTTATCCACCTGAAGAAGGGCGCTTCGTTCCGTCAGACATGGCGAGGCAGGAAGAACGTTATAGCTGCCTTTGTGCGTGAGGTGGTGCCAGACCCCAACGTTGCCCCTAATCACGGCTGGAGGCACTGAGTGTATTGCGTGGTGGCGTTGGCTTGAAGTGCCTCAACATGCGGAACCAGCCCGGCCAACACATCGGGGTCCTGGCTGCCTACGTTGTTGCGGACAAACTCACCGAAGAACGTAGTGAAGGCGTTGGGGTCCTCACTATCCTTCCCTTGCCAGTTGTCCCAAGCGTCCTGCCACTTGGTTCGGAGAGTGTCACCGGCTGCCGAGCCCTGAGCTTGCTTGAAGCTTCTGACGTACTGAGGCGAGTAGTGAGCAGGGAGCTTGCCTTCAGTGACCGCTCTGGCCATCTCGCCAGTATGATCCCGTAGGAAGTCAGCACGCGCCTGAATGTCATCTTGACGCTTCTGCTTCTCGTCAACTGTGCTGAGGTAGGTTTGTAAGCCCGAATTTGCCGTGGCAAGGCTTTCAGCAAGACCCCTCAGCGGTGATGGGGCGGGCTTGATGAAGGTATCCACCGGACTGGCAACGGGCCTTAGCTGAGCGGACAGTGGGAGCTCTTGAACGGGTGCTCTGGCCATGGGTCAGCGTCCCGCCTGCCGAGGGTTCGGCAAGATGGTTGAATACATTGATGGGGTTCCTTTGGTTAGTATGCTTTGGGGTAGGCCATCAAGCTAGGAGGGACCGATGTTATCAGACGCGAGAGGGGTCAGCTTGACGGTATCTGTAACAGTTATTTTGAAGGGTAACGAAAAGCGCGGCTTTCTCTTCGGTACTGTGGGAATACTCTTCCTCAACTAAGGGAATGGTTTTGAGCGCCTCTTCCACTACGGAGGGATTGCTCTGAGGTGCCCCACTGCCACCGCAATCTGCCAGCTCTCAGCAAACGATAAAGCCCGCCGATGGGGTACCAAAAGCGAGCTTCTCTTACTGCACTGTGGGAATGGACTTTAAGCCGCTGCACGCTCCAGCACTCTGGAGACCTGCATGGCGCTCCACTTGCTGCCTCGCGAGGTAGTGAGACCCATGGAGTTGAGAGCCTCTGCAATCCCTGTAAGCGTCTTGCCAGCATCACGCATAGGCCCGATCACCTCTATCAGCCGCTTCGCTTCCGCATTGGCCTTCACCTGCATGGCAGCGTTGCGCTTCATCGTGGGGTCTCGCATTCCGCCTAGCTTTGTGCCCCGCTCCTTGGCCGCTTGCAGCGCTGCCTTGGTGCGTTCTGAAATGAACTTCCGTTCCTGCTCAGCAAGGGCCGCGTAGATGTGGAGTTGAAACTTGTCAGCAAATGGCATTTGGGCAACGCGAAGCTTGAGCTTGGGGTCATCCATTAGGGCAGCGATGAACGACACCTTGCGGCTCAATCGGTCAAGCTTGGCTACAAGGAGCTCAGCGCCACTCTTCCTGCACATCTCCAGTGCGGCGTCCAGCTGTGGTCTGCGGTTATCTCCACCGGATTGGATATCCTCAAACTCTGCAAGAACCGTGTAGGGCTCCTCAGAGAAGTTCTTCAAGAACACCTCGATGTCTTTGTCCTGGCCATCCAGCCCTAGGCCGCTCTTGCCCTGCTCTTCCGTGCTGACTCGCTTGTAGACCACGTACTGCTTCATGGGGATTTCCTCCGTTAATCAGAGGATATGATCCATTTCACAAATGTCAACGACCGTTGTGATTGTTAAAGGCTTAGCAAGCAGCCTGCCTTTCTGCACTGTGGGAATGCCTTTTCTCTACGCTGGGAATGGTCTGCCGGGTCTGCTCACATGGGCACTATGCCAGCCGTCGAGCTTCCCTATTGCACCCGGCAAGGAGGGGCATGAAACCACCACAATGGAGACCGCCTAGGGGGGCACGGGGGGAAACCTCGCCGCCGCTGCTACGTGATCACCTCTGAGATGTGTGACCCCAAATTTTAGTCGGAAGCTTCACTTTGAGCCACCGTAATGCTAGCCGGTGTGGCACACGGAGGAGATGAGATGCGAGTCTACAGGCTGGAGCCGAAGTCAGGCGTAAAGCAATACGCAATTCAGAAGCATGGCTTCTACATCTTAGGAGACCGCAAGAGGTTTGGCAAAAAGCAGCACCATTCTGCTAATGAAGTGCTTGTTCCAACCGAGCAGGAGATGATTGATCTGATCTTGGAGGGCCATTACGTCCGCGTAAAGGATGATGTTGATCCTCGCGGCAATCTCGTGCGGCTCAACCTCTACATTGACGGGAAAAAGGTAACCTAAAGGGCGGCATCAGGCAACACTCTAACGATTCGGTGGCGTAAAGCGCGTAGAATGCAGTTGCTTTGAAGAACACATGTGCTCGCAACTAATCGTCTTTAACGAGACTCTCTGAATCGATCAACAATGTCAATTCTGCAAGCCTTGGACTGGCCTTATAGCTTAGTCCTCCCGCAGTCAGCAGAGGGATGAAAAGACCAGATCGGCTAACGGCCGCCGCAATGGCAGAGGTCTCCTCCTCTTGGTAACCACTGTTCTGCATGCTTTTAAGAATAAGGCCCCAGAACCTTATATCATCGGGCATCGTTCCCGAAACAATTTCCTTGTAGAAACGGACGGCGTGTCCCACGAACATAAGCTCATCCCGTGTCATATGCTCAAGGACACCCGCCCATCTCCTAAAAGCCTCCTCACTCAGACTTCGGTTTCGCTTCAGTCCAACTACAATCTGCATCAACAATCGCAGGTTTCGCCGTGCTGCGCCTTCAGAAGCAGCCTTAGAATATCGCAAAAGCACAGCTACAAAGGGTTGAATATCTGACTCGTGGAACTCTACCCTGCCAAATGACAGCTCCTCAATGGCAACGTCTACTGCCTCTTGGTTCTTCTTGGCTAAGTACTCATCAGCGAGTTTAGAAAAGAGCCCACCGCCCGGAGTGAGTATGGAAAGGATGTCGCCCGCTAAGGCTGCTCCGAACGATAACATTCGGCTATTTTCATCCTTCATGGAATTATCTCCTTACCGAGACCATAAGCCAGAAGCTAATCGAAAGCCGGAGAAAGACAATCCTCAGACATGCCTTGGAGTTGTAATTGCAGCATGGCTCTGCGGCCTGGAGATGGCTTCCAACGATACCTCGATGTGGCGACGAAGAGCATAGTGCCTTCAAGCCATCCTTTGGGGTTCGTGGAGAGGCTAAGGGAAACCCATTGCCGCTGGTGCCGAAGCAGCGAATTCCCGGGGTGTCTCAAATCGACGATTGCGCCATCGCACGCGATGTGTTTGGTGACCCTAATCACCTAGATAGTTCTAACTACGCAAAGGCAGGCTCCCCAAATTCAACCATCCGTTTAAGATCTTCAACGGCGTAAATATGAACCCTCACAGGGAAAGGTGCAGCAGAATTTGCTAAATCGATGTCAACCTTGATCTTCACCTGCACCTGAATCGGAAGTATTTCTTCAGTAATGATTATCAGATCCACCGCGAATCCTGACTTAAGTTGGTCATCGAGACCCTCGTAATAAAGTACTATATCATCAATCGAGGATTTATATTTATCCACCGGCAGCTTGCCATTGGTTGTGTACTTTACCTCAATCACTCTGATTAAGTCACCATTAGTCACAACAGCATCAAGAACTATATTCCTGTTAAATCTCGGCGAAACTCGACGGCGGACGGTACCTCTCTGGCCGAGGGTAAGTAGGTTTACCGCCAATTCTTCAGCCAACAGAAGCCTAGAGGCTCTAGCAGCTCCTTGTGTAAAACCGTCGATGGCCCCGCCTTGATCTGACCCAACCACAGCAGGACTCTGCGGCGGCATTGACGTTGCCTGTCCCGCCAGATCCTCGCCTTCAGCAGAGACCGGAGGGGTCCCGGCTGCCTTTATATCGTTAAGCTCAAACCGCAACTTTGAAAAGGTTGCTTCAGTCATAGCATCAACAAGGCCAAGTGACTTCAAGAAATTTTGCTCATCTTTGTAGTCGGCAGGCGCGTAAAGGTTTTTTGGCCTACTCCAAAGGATACAAAAAAGCAAACAACAAGCACTGTTGGGAACAAAATCAAGAACCAAACATAGGCTCTTTGGGTCTCTGGCTGGAGAAGCGGCAGCACAACAGTACCGCTAACCTCTGCGAGAGCTGCGAAAATTGCGATAATCGTCAGGGGATTGCTCACATGTGTGATTTTACTCATCTTCGAAGCCCCCTGCTCAAGAGCTCGCATTACCAGAGGATGCAAACCTCTTTCAAGAGCATTCCTGCCTCAAACTAGAGGCCCATAGCCACACCTCACCGACTACCGACAGCCATTCCCATAAGCTACAAGGATCTCAACCGCAAAATATAAACCAAGGTGGCCTTGCCAATTATGCACGCGCCCCCCAGACTTCGGCGAAGTTTAGCATAGGGGTGAGCACGAGTGAGAGGGTTCTTCAGTCAGAAAAGACCAGTCAGCTCCCCAAGCGTGGCTCACCGAGTCAAAATGACTACAAACCTCCCTGAAGAGCTGCGAAGCCACTACCTGGCATACTACCTGACCCTACCCCAGCCACGTTTCGCAGTGCTAGTCAGAGGACTTTGGGGGTCCGGGAAGACCCATTTTGTACGATCGTATCTGAAGGAGTGGATCAGTCAAAATCCTGAAGATAAAATCATTTGGGTGAGTCTTTACGGTGCTCAAGACGTCAAACAAATCGCAGACGCTGTATTTTCGGCCAGATACCCAAGACTAGCCCACCCAGTCAGCAAGGTCTTAATTGGCGCGGCTAAAAATTGGCTTAAAATGACCTGCCACTGCGAATTTCCTCCAGAATTGATTAGAGTCCGGCCCATCAGAGGACGGACGAATGAAGAAGCAGAGATTTACGGAAGAGCAGATTATCNTGACCTGCCACTGCGAATTTCCTCCAGAATTGATTAGAGTCCGGCCCATCAGAGGACGGACGAATGAAGAAGCAGAGATTTACGGAAGAGCAGATTATCGGGGTGCTGCGTGAGCAGGAGGCTGGCGCGAAGGCTGCCGACCTGTGCCGCAAGCACGGGATTTCCGAGGCGACATTTTACAACTGGAAGGCCAAATACGGCGGCATGGATGTCTCCGAAGCAAAGCGGCTGAAGGCGCTTGAAGAGGAGAATGCGAAGCTGAAGAAGTTGTTGGCCGAGCAGATGCTGGATGTTGCCGCGCTCCGCGAGCTTCTGGCAAAAAAATGGTAGGGCCTGCCGCCAAGCGTGACGCCGTCGCGCATCTGAAGGCCGTCATGGGTCTTTCGGAGCGGCGGGCCTGCCAGATAATTTCCGCCGACCGCAAGACGATACGCTATCAGTCCTGCCGACCGCCGGAGGCCGAATTGCGAATGAAGCTGCGCGACCTCGCCAACCAGCGACGGCGTTTCGGATATCGGCGGCTGTTCATCGTGCTCCGGCGGGAGGGCGAGCCATCCGGCGTCAACCGCATCTACCGGCTCTATCGCGAGGAGGGTCTTTCCGTGCGCAAGCGCAAAGCCAGGCGTCGCGCTGTTGGCACGCGTGCGCCGATCCTCGTTGAAGCAAAGGCCAATGCCCGCTGGTCGCTGGATTTCGTCCACGATCAATTTGCGTGCGGCAGGCGTTTCCGCATCCTCAATGTGGTCGACGACGTCACGCGCGAATGCCTGGCGGCGATCCCGGACACATCGATATCAGGTCGTCGTGTCGCGCGAGAGCTGACGACGCTTATCGAGCGACGGGGTAAGCCCGGCGTGATTGTCTCCGACAACGGGACCGAACTGACCTCGAATGCCATCCTTGCATGGTCGAAGGATCACAAGGTCGAGTGGCACTACATCGCGCCGGGAAGACCAATGCAAAACGGCTATGTCGAGAGTTTCAACGGCCGCATGCGTGACGAGCTGCTCAACGAGAGCCTGTTCTTCGGTCTCGACCATGCCCGTAGCGCCATTGCGGAATGGGCCGACGATTACAATAATTTTCGGCCACACTCATCGCTCGGATACCAGACCCCGGCGGATTATGCCGGGATCATCGCCGCAACCGGCTCCAACGCTACGCAATGTGGAAGCTTCGCGTTTCCGCCGGTTGCTCCCACCGCGCCATTTCGCGTAACAAAAAACGCCGAGGCTCTAATCACCGCCGGATGAAAGTTCAGTGGCAGGTCA
>NZ_LMGD01000011.1:0-16700 GCF_001427345.1 Rhizobium sp. Root149 | reverse complement strand
CGCCAAGCCCCACTGCTCGCTGTATTCGAGTTAGGCGATGAAGCCGATATGACAGATGGGCCCATAACGATACTATGAATGCAACTGCGGCAAGGTTACCAACAAGGACTTTCCAGGCATCCGACATTCGGTAGGACCATCGGTTATACTGGTGGTTTCATTCAGAGTGAACTGGAGCCACCTGTTCGCGCATAGTCACAACCGCCCAAGCGAAATGCTCTCACGCCAACTTCTGACGCGAGCATATGATAAAAAGCTAAAAGAGCAGTTTATGGAGAAACTCGGCTGATCCTTACTCATGCCAGAGCATTCTCGCTGGCTCAATTTTTGGCAAAGATGCCTTCTGAGGCTAAACCATGGATGATAAGCACGCAACGCCAGTTTTTGGTGATCAAGCGTGGTTCATAGAGGAAACGGTTCATCGGCACCCCCGCCGAATTGAGCCTTAACCCCGGAAAATTCCAGCTCCCGCTGGCCCAAAATCGGGGTGCACTTCAACAACCGTTGGAGCGAACTCAAAACTGAATAAAACTTGGGGGCAAGGTCGGGTGGTTATTCCATATCCCTCGACGATCTTTTTTTGCAGTTGCGCGAGCATTTCCCGCTCAGTCTGGTGCAGATCCCCAAACGATTCTTCAGAATTTTCGTCAGCCAGCGCAGCCAGGGCCGGCAGGATGTCAAAAGCCTTCTGCGTGATGTTCAGGATTTGGGTTCGCCGGTCAGTCGGGTCGGTGAGCCGGATGAGATATCCGCGCGCGGTAAGGCTATCCGCGAGCTTCGTGATGGCCCCCTTGGTCATTCACATACGGTCGGTCATTCATGTCGGGGCGATCATGTTTTTTGCTGCCCGGAAACCTCCGTTGCTTTTACGGCAACGAACAGTTCTCAACTCTCAACTTCCCAGCAACGCCTCGTTCTGAAACCATGCGCTGATCGCGTCCTGCATCAAGTGGCGCAGACGAGGAGCGTTGCGCATGGCCTATGTCATCACCAGTCCCTGCATCGATGTGAAGGACGGAGCCTGCACCGCGGCCTGTCCAGTCGATTGTATCTACGAGGGCGGGCGAATGTTCTACATTCACCCGGATGAATGCATCAATTGCGGCCTTTGCCTGTCGATCTGTCCCGTTGATGCAATTGCCTGGGATGAGGAGATCAAAGCCGATGCCCGAGACTTCATCGAGATCAACAGGGAATTCTTCTCGGCGAGCGTCAGCGGCCTCGGCTCTCCGGGCGGCTGGGAAAAGGTAATGCTGCCCGTCGATCATCCCGCCATCGCATCATTCGAGAAGCTATCCGCTTAAACAATTCCCTGGGGAGAAGATTGCAGCATGTCCAATATCAAGGGGGTGATCCCCGCCGTACCGACGCCGTTTACAGCAAACGGCGAAATCGCCATCGATGCCTTCATCGAACATTGCCAATGGTGCCTGAACAATGGTGCTTCCGCTCTCAACGTGCTTGGCACGACGGGCGAAGCCAATTCGCTTTCCGTTGCTCAGCGCAAGCAGGTCATGACAGCTGCGGCGACGCAACTTGACCGTTCTCGCCTGATGGTGGGAACGGCAGTGCCAGACCTGGCCACCACGATCGAATTGACGAAACTTGCCGCTGAACTCGGATTTGCGGCAGCTCTCGTCTTGCCGCCCTTCTATTACAAGCCCGTAGCGGAAGATGGGCTGTTTGCCTGGTTCAGCCGGATCATCGAGGCGACGGCGGATCGCCCCATCGACATCTACCTCTATAACTTCCCGCAGCTTACCGGCATCGCATTCAGCCCGTCCTTTGCCGCGCGCCTCAAGGCAGCTTTTCCCGAGCGTCTCAAGGGTGCGAAGGACAGTTCCGGCAATCTGGATTACGCTCGCGAACTCACGGCGATCGCAGATTTCGCGGTCTTCCCCAGCAGCGAAACATCATTGGCGCAAGCGGATCAGTCAGGCTTTGCCGGCTGCATCTCAGCCTCCGTCAATGTCGATCCTCGCTGCTCCGATCTCCTGTGGCGGGATCAAGAAAACGCTGAACTTCAGACACACGTTCGAGAGCTCAGAACCGGCATTGCCGCCTATCCGCTGGTCGCAGCCGTCAAGCATCTGGTAGGTCGCCGCAGCGGAAATCAGGTCTGGTCGAATGTCATGCCGCCCAATATGCCGCTGACCGATCCGGCTGCACAATCGTCTCTGGCGGATCTGGTTGAGGCCCGTGAAAAGGCCGCCTGAACCTCAACGGGCGACGATCTCCTCGATCGTCGCCGCAAACTTTGCGAGGCGGTCAGAGAGATATCCGGCCATGACCTCCGATGCATAGGGCAACTTGCGGGTTCTGGGAATGATCACGCCCAATTGCGCGGCTTCGTTTCTGACGCCGGAAATCGGCAGCGCCAGCACTTCACCCGACTTCAATTCCTCGTAAAAGCCCATGGGCGTATAGAAGGCGACACCCGCGCCGGAAAGGATCAGTGGCTTCAGCATCATCTGATTGTTGCTGGAAACCAATGCACGAGCATGCCGCTCCAGCGCGCCGAGTTCCAGCGAAAACATCCAGCTTGTCACGTCATTATCGAGTTGCAGCAGGAGCTTGAACTGGGCGCATTGCTCGACGGAGACTGTTTTCATCTTGGCCAGCGGGTGCCCCTTCGCAACAATTGCCATGATGGGCATAGGCACCGACGAAAGCAGGCGCACATCACCGGGCCGGGCGATATCGAATGTGATGCCCACATCCACATCGTCATCCGTCAGCAAGCGAAATATCCGGGCATAATTTTCCGTGCGAATGCGAAAGTCGACTGCCGGATGGCTGCGCATGAAATCCGTCAGGCACTGAGGCATGAAAGTGATCGCCAGACTGTCCAGACACGCAATCGGAATTCGACCGGTGATTTTCCCGGCGAGATCACCAAGCTCGCCTCGCATGACCTCGTAATCCTGCAGCGTGGCCTTAGCATGGCGAAGCACGATCCTTCCTGCCCCCGTCAGCCGCAACCCGTCCGGCAGCCGCTCGAACAATGGGATGCCGAGCTCATCCTCCAGCTTTTTGATCTGGCGACTGAGCGCGGAGGTCGCCACATGCAACTCTTCGGAGGCCTTGCGAATGGAGCCGGAGCGGGCAACGGCCGCAAAATACTTGAGGATGCTGGCGTGCATGGCGTCTCCGGCGGTTCACATCCATAGTTTTACCGCAAGCTCAGCGTCCCTTCCAGACCGGCTTTCGCTTCTCGAGAAAAGCTGTCACGCCTTCCTGCGCGTCTTCGCTTTGCAGAGCACGGACAAGCGGCTTGGTGCGCAAGGCCTGCGCCTCGGCAGGCGAAAGATGCCCCGTCCGATTGACCGTATGCTTGATGGCCTTCAGCGACAGCGGCGCACAGGCAACAATTTCACTGACCCAGCGCTCGACCGCTTCGTCCAGATACTCGGGTTGCACAACTTCATTGACAATCCCGAATTCGTACATCTCGGCGGCGCTGAATTGCCGGCCGGTCATCAGAACGGCCATGGCGCGATTATGTGGAATTTTCCGTTGCAGCAGCACCATGCCGCCATCGAGCGGCATGCGCCCCACCCGCGCCTCTGGCAGGCCGAAACGAGCATTCGATGCGGCAATCACGATATCGCAGCCGAGCACCATCTCGAACCCGCCGCCGAGCGCAAAGCCATTGACGCGTGCAATCACCGGAACATCAAGACTGCGGCGGAAGGAAAGCCCGCCGAAGCCATTGGGCCGATCTTCCGCCCAATATTCGATGCCGGATTTATCGACTCCCTTCATATCCGCACCGGCACAGAAGGCTTTTGCGCCGGACCCAGTCAGCACCACGCAGCTGATGTCGTCGCGGCCCTCGATTTCCTGCCAGATTGCTTCGAGTGCAGCTTCCGTCGCGGCATCGACAGCATTCATTCGCTCGGGCCGTTCAAGCGTGACCCGCGCGACCCGATCAATCACCACGAACTGTACGCTCATGCCGCATCCTCACGGCCATCCGGGCCAATGGATGCGAGGATTTCACCGTTGTGCTCACCAAGGCGCGGCGGCGGAATACGAACGCTGACCGGCGCGGCGGACATATCGATGGGCGAGCCGATCAACCGGATTGGCCCTGCCGCAGTTTCCCCGGCCTCCAGGATCATGCGGTTGATCAGCGTCTGCTCGTCTTCGAGCGCTTCGGCAATGGTGCGAACCGGCGCACAGAGTATATCCACCTCCTCGAGGCGCTTGACCCAATGGGCGGTTGAATTCTTCTTGAACTCCTCGCGGAAGACGGTCTGCAATTCCGGGCGATGCTGCATCTGAACGTCGAAATTGGCATAGCGCGGATTGGCTGACAGATCCTCGATCTCCAGCGCCTTGCAGATATCCTGCAGCGGGTTCTGCTTGAAGGCGCCGACCATGACGATTGCACTGTCGGTCGTCTCGAAGACGCCGGTCAGCGGAAAGGCGCCCCAGTTCAGCTCCTTGTTGCGCATCATATGCACTGTGCCTTCCTGCATCTGCATGGCAAGCATGGAGGAATAGAGGCTGACAGCCACCTGCTGGCCCTCCCCGGTTTTTCCGCGATGAAGAAGCGCCAGCAGAATTCCCTGTACGAGATGCATGCCTGCTGAGAAATCCGCGAGCGGCGTGGCGTAGATGGAAAGCGGATGGCTCTGATCGGACTTGCGCCGCATGACGCCGGATACCGCCTGAGCAAGCACATCCTGTCCGCCCTTGTGCTCGTAGGGACCCGTCAGACCGTAGCCGGTGCCGACAGCATAGATGAGCTTGGGGTTGCGCTTTTTCAGCGCCTCATAGCCAAACCCCATCCGCTCCATCACACCGGGGCGGAAATTGTTGACGACGACATCCGCCTGATCGATCAGCGCCAGCACGCTTGCGCGCGCATCTTCCCGTTTCAGATCCAGCGCCAGACTGCGCTTGTTGCGATTGAGCGAGCAGAAGACCGGGTTGTTCAGACCGTCTGGATCCGAGCCCAGCGACCAACGGGAGAGATCGCCGATCTTCTCCTTCTCTATCTTGATGACATCGGCGCCGTAGTCACCCAGCATCTGCGTGCAGCAGGGGCCAAGCATCACTTGCGTGAAATCCACGACACGAATGCCGGAAAGGGGAAGAGTGTTCATTCGGCTGCCTCCAGGTAGCTGGCATTTGCGGAAGGGGTATCGCCCGGATCGGCCCCTTGCGCGCGCATCTGTTTTTGTATGGATTTGATATCGGCTTTACGCACAGTCGTTCCGGCATTGAGGGCCACAGTGGCAGCGATGCCTGCCGCCTCGCCCATAGCCATGCAAGGTGGTATTTCACGGCTGGATTTTTGCGCCTGCGGCGTTGCCGAATAATGGCGACCGGCCACCAGCAACTGATCCACTTCCTTGGGCAGCATGGCGCGGTAGGGTGTGTAGTAGTCGCGGCCGCGGCAGACGGTATCCGCAAAATGCCTGCGGCTCATCACGTCATCCTTGGTCACCACATATTCACCCTGCAACATGCGCGTCTGGCGCACCCCCGTCTGTGGTGCAAAATCCACCACATAGGCGTCCTCAAACCCTGGAAGCTTGGCACGGGCGAACTCCATCAAGCGACCCATCCGCGCCCTGCCCTCCACTTCCGCCGCCGCCAGATCCTCAACCTTGAGGCCGGAGAGTTTCGGCATATGCGGGCAGTTGAGCCAGATCACGCCCGGCAGCGGCGTCTTCAGCCACCAATAAGACCAGCAACCGCCGATGAGACGCTTGGCTTCATGATCGAGCGCCTTGAAGGCTTCCGGCTCCTCAAACTCAAAACGTTCCGCAGCTTCCGTATCGACGCCGCCCCAGCGCGAGACGGTGGTAAGGATAAACGTATCCTCAATATGCGAGGCACCGGCATTGGCAGCCACATCCAGATCCCCGGTCGCATCGATCACGACGCCCGCCATGATGGCTTCGAGACCGGACTTGGTCTGGCACACCACGCCCTTGATGACCCCGTCTTCAACGATTGCCGAGGAGAACCAGCTATGGGTGCGAAGCTTGATACGGCATTCGGAGAAAATGTCGTAGGCCACTTGTTTGAAACCATCAGGATCGAAGGCGGCGGCATAGCAGATGGGATGTGGCGCGGTCGGCGTGTGGAAATCGAAGAGACCCCAGCGTGCCCAGCGACGCCAGCTCTCCGGCAAGTCGCGTTGATCGATCTGACGGTCATTCTCATCCGGCACGACGCAGAGGTTTTTGGAGCGCATGCGCTCGATCATCTCGGTGCAGATGCCCTGAACGGTGATCTCCAGACCATTCACCATATCATCCAGCACAAGCACCATGCCGCCAGCAGCCAGGCCGCCGAGATAAGGATAGCGCTCGATGAGCGTGACTGACGCGCCATTTCGGGCAGCAGAAATAGCGGCCGATATTCCGGCGGGTCCACCGCCGACGACAACGACATCGGATCTATCGACAATAGTCGCGGGGCGCTGAGGGATGTGAATGGTAGCGTGCATGGTCGTTCCTCCCGGTGATGCCGGCACGGTGAAGGGTTGCGCAGTCTGCAGGACGCGCGATTATTCTGGTTTCAGGTTGGTGGAGGTCTATTCGTGGCTGGAGGGCTTCCAGCGGATGACCTTCTTCTCCGCAATGGACACGACGAAGAACAGCACCACGGCCAGCGTCGCGGCGATAACCACCGTTGCGTAGAGCAATGGCGAGCGGAAGTTATAGGTTGCTTCGATGATCAGCGCGCCGAGCCCATAACTTGAGCCAATCCATTCTGCCACGATTGCACCCATGACGCTGCTGGTCGCCGCGATTTTCAGGGCCGCAAACAGGAATGGCAGAGAGGCTGGAAGACGGACCTTCCAGAAAATCTCGCTATTGCTGGCTGACAGAACCCGCATCAGATCGAGCATGGCCGGGCTCGCCGATTTCAGCCCTTGTACCATGTTGACCAAAGTCGGGAAGAAGCAGATCAACCCGGCAATGATGATCTTCGGCGCAATGCCATTGCCTACCAACAATACGAGGATTGGCGCCAGGGCTATGATGGGGATTGACTTGATGATGACGGCGATTGGATAAAAAGCCTTTTCCGCCAGCGGACTATAGACGAACCAGACCGCCAGCAGAACCGCTACCAGGTTTCCGAATACGAAACCAAGGGCCGCCTCCAGAAGGGTCGGTAGCAGATTGCTCCACAGTATCGCGCCGTTTTCCTTGAAGGCATACAGAACCGCGACCGGACTTGGTGCCATGAATGTCGGCACCGAAAAGCCCCAGACAATGAGCTGCCAGAGCAGAACACATCCGGCAATGGCAAGAACTGCGGGAAGGTTATCGACGACTGGTGCCAGCAATCGGTTTGTCCGCATGGCCCGCCGCATTGCGCCTTCCCCTGGCCGAGCATTTGCGGGTGCAATGGAATGGATAGAGTCGGCCATCAGCATTCCTCCAGAAGACGACGAAGATGCGCAGTGATGCGGATGAATTCGACTGTGTCACGCATCGCAAGGCCACGTTCGGAGGGCAGCTCCACCTTCATGAATTCCTTTACCCTGCCCGGATGGGCGGCCAGCATCAGCACATATTCGCCAAGGAACACGGCTTCCGGGATCGAATGCGTGACGAAGACGATGGTGGTGCCCGTTTCCTTCCATAGCCGGAGCAGTTCCTCGTTCAGCTTGTCGCGCGTGATTTCATCCAGCGCTCCGAATGGCTCGTCCATCAAAAGGATGCGCGGGCGTGTGACCAATGCGCGGGCGATGGCGACGCGTTGCCTCTGGCCCCCTGAAAGTTCGTGCGGCAGCGCGTTCTCGCGACCTTTTAGTCCGACGAGTGCCAGAAGCTTCCCAGGATCGGCATAGCCTGACGTATCCTCGCGCTTGCCAACTTCGAGCGGCAGCCGGACATTTTCAATTGCTGTACGCCACGGAAGGAGCGTTGCTTCCTGAAACACAAAGGCAAAATCGCGTCCCTCGCGTGCCTGCTGCGGCGTGCGGCCCAGCACGGAAATCGACCCTTCGCTGATGTGGACGAGATCGGCGATGCAGCGCAAAAGCGTGGACTTTCCACAACCCGACGGTCCGATCAACGTCACCAGCGCTCCCCTCGGGATTGTCAGGCTGACATCCTTCAGAGCCGTGAACTCCGATTGCCCGCTCCCGAAGCGGACGTCGAGATGATCCACCGACACTGCCGAAGAAACGGGATCCGGCGCTTGCATGTCGATTTTTTGCTGAGCCAAAGCCATGAGCGTTATCCCACCTGTTTGCGGATATCGGCTGTCGCCTCGAGCACAGACAGGGTCATGACATCGTCCACTGTTGGCACTTTTTCCTTGAACTGTCCGAGATCCGCATAGGACTTGATCTGGGCAGACCAGTTCTCCTTGGTCATTGCGCCCCAGCCGCCCGTCTTGGTGGTTTCATTGAAGGCGAACTTCATCAAAGGACCGATTGCCTCCATCTCGCTGGCCTTATCGAGATTGGGGAAGGCTTCGACCAGAAGGTTCACGGCCTCTTCCTGGTGGGCGCGGGCATAGCCCCATCCACGGGCGGTTGCTGCCATCCATCCGGCAAGTTCCTTCGGATGCTCTGCCAACTCCTTGTCCGTGGTATAATATACGTTTGCGTAAAGCTGGATCCCTGTATCCCAGAGCATCAGGTCTACCCTATCCTCGCCCAGCACTTTGAGAGCGTTGGTGTTAGTGATCCAGCCAACAACGGCGTCTGCCTGACCAGTGACCAACTGGTTCATATCTGCGCCCATGTTGACGATCTTGACCTTGTCTTCGGGCACATTGTTCTTCGCGAGAAGCGCACGCAGCAGGATAGCGCCGGTTGGCTGAATGGCGACCGTCTTGCCGATCATGTCCTGCGCCGTGCGGATCGGCTTACTCTTGCGGGAGAAATAGGCATAAGGGTGCTTTTGATATCCTGCCGCTATAGCCTTGATCGGCACACCCGCGCCTCTGGCGAGCATCACCGATGGACTGGACGAAATCTGACCAATTGAAGCCTGACCCGATGCCACCCCGGCAACACCATCAACGTTCGGGCCACCGGGAACAATCTCCAACTGGAGACCTTGCTCCGCGTAGTACCCCTTCTTCATCGCAACGACTTCGCCAAGCAAACCGTTCGACGCAAGCCAACCGAGTTGCATGCGAATTTTTGTGGGCGAGGCCGCCGAAGCAGGCTCTATGGTAAGAAGCGTCTGGGCTGCGGCAATGCCACCGATCGCCATGGCGGATTGGATGAAACCTCTTCTGCTGACTGCGAATTCCGACATGTCGTTCCCCTCTCTCTGTTGTTTAAGAGATTCTCATTAAAGGGATCATTGCCGAAGCATGCGTTCGCATAAAGAATAATTTTGCGCGCAATCCGTTGCCGTTTCGGCAAATGATGTGGAACGCGGCTTCTCCGGCGAAGAGGCTCTATTCCGTCGACAATCAACTTGTGTTGGTTTCCGCTTTGGCGGCGACGCGGAACTCCTACAGCTCGGTTTCGATTTACGATCGTTGGAACAAGAGAGAGAATCACTTACAATTTCGAAAATCTGCGTCCGTATCGGCTGGCAGGATGCGGTCCTCACTGACGATGGCCGGTCGAATTTGACCCGGTAACGGGGCGCGCACCTCGTTAATCCGGGGTGGCCAATCTCCGCCGAGACGATGGCAATCCATCACATTTCTCGACGAGTAAATCGCCTAAGCGCCCGTTTGGAAAGACGTCGCTCCAGCCATCCAGCGCCGCGCCTCAGCGGAGGCGGACCGTGGATCTGTACCTGGCAATGCGAGCTGTGTGTCTGGCCAGACCTGACACGGTTTTCCAACCAGATGCTACGGTATCAACGCAGACCCGAAGGCTTGGTCCACGGGCTGCCGGCGCATCGCGCCATGCAAGATGCCTACGTCACAGCGCATCACCTGCGCGAGCTGTCGAATAGTGCATCGATCGAGCGGTTTTTGCAGTCGAGCACTGAACCCGGCCTTCTCCGGCGCGTTCCGTTCCGGCCGGATCGCGGCGAGAGTTGGGATCGGCTCCGCATGGATGCGCTGCAGGACTATCTTCGCGACCGGAACGCAGACCTTCGCTTCGACGCCCAAACCGAATTGGCAAGACGTGGGGAGGATGGGCAGGCGAACACCGACAAGCCGGCACCCTTTCGAAAACATGTCGAACTGCTCTGCTATTCGGTGCTTCTTATCCCTGTCATCTGTCGGCAACGACAAAACATGCGAGCGTTCGCATATCAAGCGATGGCAGCAAGACGTCACTGCTGGCACTCATCGTGTAGTGACGGTTGTCTGGCGCGCAAGAACGCTCGAAACAAATGGGCATACCAGATGAAGCGGAGACCGCGAAAGCCGTTCGCCTCCCGCAAGACCGGCTAAAAGGGTTGCCGCAGGAGGGTCAGCATAGCACCGGCAACGCCGGGACCCGGGACCGACAGCCCCCGGCGCGCGGGGCTGCTTCTCAGATTTCAGGACCGCCACCTTGCTTCCGTGATCAGAAGTGCCCCACTTCTACGCTGGATCCAAGCCGGCAGATAAATCAGGCAGATCATGATAGTGGCATTTGGAATGCGGGAAACGGGTCATCGGGACGAGTATAGTCGGCCCGTTATAAGCTCATACCTAGCCATCCTGACAGGCCGCCGCAATCCTGAACGCTGTCGATTTTTCCGAACACTTAGCTAGTCAGCAAAGTTTTTGTCGCATGCGGCGTCGATCACGATAACATTGCATTATGGCTAAGCATGATCCCACTCTCTCGCTCTTGTTCCACGCGCTTGCGGACCCGACGCGTCGATCAATGTTGACCAAGCTCGCCGAGGGGCCGGTCAGCGTGACTGATCTCGCGGAACCGACGAGACTGCAACTGCCAACTGTGATGCGGCATCTCTCGGTGCTGGAGGAAGCGGGGCTGATAACCACGGCGAAGGATGGACGGGTTCGGACCTGCGCCATCGTGCCTGAGGCATTTGATCCCACCCGAACATGGCTCAAGCAGCAAGAAGCGCTTTGGGACGCTCGGCTGGAAGGGCTGGACTCCTTTCTGATGAAGACAATGAAAGGGTGTGAGAAATGATGGACGATATCGAGAGTACTGCCGACCGGACCATGGTGCTGCAGCGGATCATCAGGGCGCCGCGATCCGTTGTTTGGAGCGTGTGGATGAACCCGGAAACGCTACCTTTGTGGTGGGGGCCGGAAGGCTTTTCCTGCCGAACAAGGAGGATCGAGTTGCGCAGCGGCGGCGAATGGGTCTTCGACATGATAGCGCCGGAGGGAACGGCTTTCCCGAACCACCACCTTTACCACGAGGTTCAGCCTGAGGAGCGAATACGATATGCGCTGCTTTGGGGCGAGAACGGACCCAAGCATGCTGACGCCATCGTGGCGATGGAGGAAGAGGATGGCACAACCAAGGTAACCCTGACGATGATCTTCAGCACGGCTGCCGAATACCAGACGGCCAAGGGCTTCGGAGCGGAAGAACTGGGGCAGCAAACACTGACCAAACTGGAACGTTTGGCGGCATCGCACTGAAGCAATTATGGCCAGCGGCCTGTTTCTGTGCCGGATCCAAAGCCCGGACAGATGGCCGCTCCGACCAGCGAGGTGCAGAACAAAACTCTTGCAAATCTGGAGCCGTCCACACATGGCGCGCGTCGTCTCATGGTTTCCCGCCAGGCGGACGCAGGCAATGTCTCGCATAAATTGGGTTACAAAGGCGCTTCACATGTCAGTCGCTGGTACAAACACCTCTTTGGTGCTCCGCCTGGGCGTGACGCAGGATTTATGCAGGCAATTATAAACTCGAACTAGGAAGACACGGGTATTCCTGTTGCAACCGACCAACTGATCGCTGAATGGGGCGTGCCGCACATCCTCATCAACAATGCCGGCATCGACAGCAAGCCGAATGGCGATGCAGACCAGAATGCCCCATTCGAGGACTATCCGCAAAAATACTGGGACGAAGTGATCGACACCAACCTCACGGGCGTGATGCTGACCACCCAGGTGATCGGCAGCAAAATGGCCGAGGCCGGTCGCGGCTCCATCATCATGGTCGGCTCAATGTATGGTCTTGTGTCGCCTAACCAAGCGCTCTATGCCTATCGCGAAGCCCGCGACGGAAAGCCGTTCATCAAGGCGATCTCCTACGCCGCCTCGAAATCCGGCCTGGTGAACATGACCCGCTATCTCGCAACCTATTGGGCGAAGAAGGGCGTACGAGTCAATCTCGTAACCTTCGGCGGCGTCAAAACCGGCTCTTTCGACAAGGAGTTCATCGATGCATTCCTTGAGCGGGTCCCCATGGGCCGCCAGGCAGAGATCGAAGAGTTTGGCCCAATCGTGCAATTTCTCGGCTCCGACGCCTCCACTTACATGACCGGCGCCAACCTGGTTCTTGACGGCGGCTTCACCGCCTGGTGACGGCATCCGCCTTCCTGACGTCTAATCCGCTCGGCCAGCCGAGCGGGTTCTTTCTTCGAAAGCACTCGTTTGGCCACCTACCTGCACTGCATTCTCAACGATTTCTGAGTTTAAGCCACCTGTCTGAAAGCCCGTCGGCGTAACACCGAGCGCATTGACCGTCACTAGCCGACAAAAGCGGCCGCCAATCGGCATGCAAAGTGGTCACTGGCGTCAAGTGGTTGCAAGGCATCGTAAACTTAACGGGCTGTCGAGCAAAATGTGGGATCTGGCGTTATGGAATACGGGCTTGATGAACAGGCGGTTCCAAAAGGGGGGGTGCCATCCTTTTTGTAGTTGAGGAGATCAATTTCAATGGTGACGCGGAAGCAAGAGCAAGGCGTATCTGGGCGATGTCGTCGCCATTCGTTGCCGGCCCCTGCAAGAAGCGGCAATTTCTGCCTATGACCTCTAAGCGATCATAGCCTGTTAGCTTCAGGAATGCCTCATTGACAAAGACGATGGGAACGCCCGGGCTTCGGGCGTCGGCGCTATGGGACAGTTTTGTTGCAGCGGCCAAATCTTGGGCAATAGCGCAACCCGTGGCAGATGTTGCGAAGATTATCGATATCGCATTGACGCAGCTTGCAACCGAATATTCATTCAAACGGTCGGTGCGGCTGCTGCGGAACAACCGCAGCTCGATCTCAATTTCTGACACGCGGAAGGACGGTCTGGTACTTTGAAAACGCTTAAGCCGCTGATCCTGACAGCACACATTTACGACAGCGACCTTGAGCCGTTTGACCGTCTTCGTCAGGCGAACTTTCCGCGAGACCGAAACTTTCTTCGCGCCCACCTGACAATGTTTCACCGTATTCCCGGCGAATACAAGGAACAGGTTGTCCAGCATCTGATAGATGTTGCGGCAGGGCATGCTCCAATCACGGCTGTCGTCAGTGGCCTTCGTCATCTCGGTGCGGGTGTCGCGTTTTCAATTGTCAGTCCAGAGCTTCAGGCCATCCACGCCATACTGAGGCGAGCCTTCATGCCATGGCTGGGTGGGCAGGACATGCAAAAATGGCAGCCCCACATCACAATCCAGAACAAGGTCTCGAAACTGGCAGCGGATTCCCTTCATGCAGCGCTAACGAGAGAGTTTCAGCCGCATACGATCGAGATTATCGGCCTTGATCTTTGGCGGTATCTCGGCGGTCCGTGGCAGCACGAAAGCTTAGCCATATTTGGCCAAGTTCGCTGATACGAATCGTCACGGCGCCAACTCGAACTGCTCGGAAGCTACGCCTTCATCCCAGCAGTGATGGGCATTGACCTCAGCGTTGGCAACTTAACCCCAAAACGAAAAAGCCTGCCGCGGGAGGAGGTGCGGCAGGCTTTCCGAAAAAACTTAAACAACGGCTGGGAGGAGGAGTGCCGGTGTTCCGACAGACGATTCTTGGCAGGAGGAGTGGGCCGTCTGAAACCGAAGCTTTGCGGGAGGAGGTGCATCGCTTCGATAAGAATGAAGGTAGTCGGAATTGGCCTGCTGCCGGTAATCGAGAAGCGTGTTGGATCGTCGACACCGAATGGAGCAAGCGTTCGTTTTTCAATTTTCCGGAGGCGCGAACGTTGCGGTGCCACCGATTGGGCAGATGGTCTTGCCCAACCCTAAGAGGGCCTATCAAAACGCCGACGCTTGCGGAAAGGGCGGAACCTTAAATCCACGCGTCGCGTTTTGCCGCTTTACAGGAAGCGCCTCATGTCGATATCGCCACCCATCCACTTTTCATCTGATCTCGAGACCATCAACGACGATGAGCACGAGACAATTGCTGGCCTCAATCAACAATTCGATGTCATCATGCAAAAGACCGCAGAAGACTATGGTCATGCCGTGCGGTCTGTGCATGCAAAATCACATGGCATCATCGAAGCGGAAATGACGATCGCAGACGGCCTGTCGCCTG
The DNA here is from genome assembly GCF_001427345.1 of Rhizobium sp. Root149. Classification (NCBI taxonomy): domain Bacteria; kingdom Pseudomonadati; phylum Pseudomonadota; class Alphaproteobacteria; order Hyphomicrobiales; family Rhizobiaceae; genus Rhizobium; species Rhizobium sp. Root149. The sequence goes on along the minus strand of NZ_LMGD01000011.1, from coordinate 2,346 downwards.
AGTTGGCCCAGGGGATGTTCGCGACGCCCGGAGTTCATAAGGTTTTCTTGCGCCTATCGACGAATGCGGGCGACATTCTCCCCGATGCCGTCTCTCTGCCGCGAGGTTTGGCCATGAAAGTGCTGGATGTTGAAGGGCCGCGCCTTCCCGATGCCGAAGGTTCCACCCAAGACTTCATCATGGTCAATGGACCCGTATTCCAGGCACCAAACGCGAAGAAATTCCTGTCAAGTCTGAAGCTCCTCGCCAAAACGACAAACCGGATGGAAGGCACCAAGACTGTGATGTCAAGCGTGCTTCAAACGGTGAACAAGGGCCTTGAGGCTGTCGGTGTCGCGAGCCCGACCATTCAATCGCTCGGCGGCGGGCCGAACTCCGATCCACTCGGCGAGACTTATTTTAGCGTTACACCGTTCCGCTACGGCGACTATGTTGCCAAGTTCAAATTGAAGCCGATCTCGCCTGACCTGACTAAACGGACGGATACCCTGATCGACGCAAGCGTCCAAGAAAATGCCATTCGCGAGACTGTTCAGGCAGAAATGCAGGAAACCCACGGAGTATGGGAATTCCAGGTCCAGCTTTGTCGTAATTTGGAGCAACAGCCTATCGAGGATCCGACGGTAGAGTGGAAAGAGGAAGACGCTCCTTTCGTCACAGTTGCGACGGTCACTGCGATGCCACAGGATAGCTGGAGCGATGCGAACGTCCAGAAGGTCGACGAAGAGATGCGGTTCAGCGTATGGACAGGCCTAGAGGCCCACCAGCCCCTCGGCAACATTAATCGGGCACGTAAAGATACCTACCGACATTCGGCAGAATTCCGTACCCGGTTCAATGGCTGCCCGTTCCACGAACCATCCCGCTGATCCCATATTATCTCGCGAGGCGTTCCAGTTGACGGAGCGACCTCGCCGTTTTTTGATCGGGAAGCATCCGTGACTGAAACCGTTCAGAACCAGCGCCCGAAGACATTCTGCCGGCAGGATTATTAAAATCGATCGCACGTGTTATCGGCGCCAAGGGACCCTCCCGAATAGTTCTTGAGCAAGTGGCCCGACAGAAGAAGCCGGGTGGTGTCATGCGAGTTTCCAGCGCCCGGCTCAAATCGGTAAACCACCGCCAATTTGAGTTTTGCGAGATTAGTGCGAAAGCAACGATTTCACATCTGACAAGCGCCCGCTGCACACCGGCTTTCTGACGCGAAATTACTGTGACGGCGCTTCACGACTGGGAAGACTACGACTCCGAACAAACCGGCCGGCTGACGCAGCTGTTGCGCCACAACATTGCAACTGTCTGACCGTGGGGAAGCCACGCGGTGCTCTTGTCACCCCGTTGTAAAACGCCACATCCATCGTGCTCTGATCCCCAAAAACTGGACCGTTCATAATTGGAGTTTTCCGCTGTAATTTCCCGGCTGGGAAAAGGAGCGGAAGCATGAAGGCATCGAAGTTCNCTGCTCTGATCCCCAAAAACTGGACCGTTCATAATTGGAGTTTTCCGCTGTAATTTCCCGGCTGGGAAAAGGAGCGGAAGCATGAAGGCATCGAAGTTCTCGGACGCCCAGAAGGCGTTCATTTTGAAGCAGGGCGACGACGGCGTGCCGGTGGCAGAGATTTGCCGGAAGGCGGGGATCAGCCAGGCGACCTATTTCAATTGGCGCAAGAAGTATGCGGGTCTGCTGCCCGACGAGATGCGCCGATTGAAGGCTCTGGAAGATGAGAACTCCAGGCTGAAGAAGATCGTTGCCGATCTGACGCTGGACCGCGAGATGCTGCAGGACGTGATCCGCCGAAAGCTCTGAGGCCTGTCCGGAAGCGCAAGCTGATCGACGGGATGCTGGTGGACTGGGGCATATCGATTCGACGGGCCTGCAAGGTCCTGAAGTTCGATACATCGACCTACCACTACAAATCCCGCCGCACCGGACAGGCCCCACTCGAACGACGCATCAAGGAGATTTGCGAGACACGTGTGCGGTATGGCTACCGCCGCGTCCATGTGCATTTGCGCCGCGACGGCTGGAAGATCAATATGAAGAAGACACGCAGAATTTACAGCGAGTTAGGGCTTCAGCTGCGCAACAAGCATCCCAAGCGGCGTGTGAAGGCAAAGCTCCGAGATGATCGTCAGGAAGCTGTCGGGCCGAACGATGTCTGGGCGATGGACTTCGTTCATGACCAGCTCGCAACCGGCAAGAAGCTGCGTATCCTGACCGTGGTCGACACGCACTCGCGCTACTGCCCGGCCGCCGACGCTCGCTTCACCTATCGCGGCGAGGATGTCGTCCAGACCCTCGAAGGCATCTGCCGAAAGACCGGCTATCCGAAGACGATCAGGGTG
>NZ_LMGD01000010.1:0-17856 GCF_001427345.1 Rhizobium sp. Root149 | reverse complement strand
GTGATCGCTGCCGTCAGAGACGTCTTGCCATGGTCAACGTGGCCAATCGTGCCGATGTTCACATGCGGCTTGGTACGCTCAAACTTGCTCTTTGCCATTTCAGGCTCTCCATCATAGCCCCAAGATATGGGGGTAATACCTAAGTTGTTTCGTTCAAAGGGTTACCCCGGTCACTTCTGACCGGAGTACTTTGCCTGAATTTCCTGAGCCACGTTGTTCGGGACAGGTGCGTAATGATCGAAGACCATCGAATACTGCGCGCGGCCCTGAGACATGGAGCGCAGGTTGTCGACGTACTTGAACATGTTCGCCAGCGGCACATGCGCGTTGATCACGATCGCAATGCCGCGCTGTTCCTGGCCCTGAATCTGACCACGACGCGAGTTCAGATCGCCGATAACGTCACCGACGTAATCCTCAGGCGTAACAACTTCCACCTTCATCATCGGCTCAAGCAACTGAGCACCAGCCTTCTTGGCAGCTTCACGGAAGCATGCACGCGAAGCGATTTCGAAGGCGAGAACCGACGAGTCAACGTCGTGGAAGGCACCGTCGATGAGCGTCGCCTTGACGCCCAACATCGGGAAGCCAGCCAATGGGCCAGAAGACAGGACGCTTTCGATACCCTTCTGAACGCCCGGGATGTATTCCTTCGGAACTGCACCACCGACGATCTTCGACTCGAACTTGAAGTCTTCGCCATCCGGGTTCGGTTCGAAGACGATCTTGACGCGCGCGAACTGACCGGTACCACCGGACTGCTTCTTGTGCGTGTAATCTTCTTCGTGCTGACGCGTGATGGTTTCACGGTAAGCAACCTGCGGAGCGCCAACGTTGGCTTCAACCTTGAATTCGCGACGCATACGGTCGACGATGATGTCGAGGTGAAGTTCGCCCATGCCTGCGATGATGGTCTGACCGGATTCCTGGTCTGTCTTGACGCGGAAGGACGGATCTTCTGCTGCCAGACGGTTCAGGGCCAGGCCCATCTTTTCCTGGTCGCCCTTGGACTTCGGCTCGATCGCGATCTGGATGACCGGCTCGGGGAATTCCATGCGCTCAAGGATAACCGGCTTCAACGGATCGCAAAGCGTATCACCCGTTGTGGTTTCCTTCAGACCAGCAAGCGCAACGATGTCGCCCGCGAAGGCTTCTTCGATGTCTTCGCGGCTGTTCGAATGCATCTGGAGCATACGACCGACACGCTCACGCTTGTCCTTGACCGTGTTGATAACCGACGAACCCTTTTCGAGCTTGCCGGAGTAAATACGAGCAAACGTCAGCGAACCGACGAAGGGGTCGTTCATGATCTTGAACGCAAGCATGGAAAGCGGCTCGGAGTCATCTGCATGACGCTCGATTTCAGCTTCCGTCTTGAAGTCGATGCCCTTGATCGCCGGAATGTCGAGCGGCGAAGGAAGGTAGTCGACAACGGCGTCGAGAAGAGGCTGAACGCCCTTGTTCTTGAATGCGGTACCGCAGAACATTGGATGGAACTTGACGTCGATCGTACCGCGACGAACGAGTTCGCGGATCTTGTCGTTGTCAGGCATCTCGCCGTTCAGGTAGGCTTCCATCGCTTCTTCGTCGATCTCGACAACAGTCTCGATCAGCTTTTCGCGATATTCAGCAGCCTTGTCCTTCAGATCGTCCGGAATCTCAACGACGTCCCACTGAGCGCCGAGAGATTCGTCGCGCCATACGAGAGCATTCATCTCGATCAGGTCGACAACGCCCTTGAACTCGGTTTCAGCACCGATCGGGAGTTGCATGACAACTGCCGTCGCGCCAAGACGAGTCTTGATCATTTCAACCGAGCGATAGAAGTCAGCGCCGGTCTTGTCCATCTTGTTGCAGAAGATCATCCGCGGGACGTTGTACTTTTCAGCCTGACGCCAAACAGTTTCCGTCTGCGGCTCAACGCCAGCGTTGGCATCGAGGAGAGCGATCGCACCGTCGAGAACGCGCAGAGAACGTTCTACTTCGATCGTGAAGTCAACGTGTCCGGGCGTGTCGATGATGTTGAACCGACGCATCTTGCCATCACGACCCTTCCAGAAGGTGGTCGTCGCAGCAGACGTGATGGTGATACCACGCTCCTGCTCCTGCTCCATCCAGTCCATGGTCGCGGCGCCGTCGTGAACTTCGCCGATCTTGTGCGACTTACCGGTGTAATACAGGATACGCTCGGTGGTCGTGGTCTTGCCGGCGTCGATGTGCGCCATAATACCGAAATTTCGGTAGTCTTCGATTTTATACTCGCGAGCCATAGGACTGCCTTTCGAACTTCGATCGGATGAAGATTACCAACGGTAATGCGAGAACGCGCGGTTCGCGTCGGCCATCTTGTGAGTGTCTTCACGCTTCTTAACGGCGCTACCACGGTTGTTTGCTGCGTCGAGCAGTTCGCCCGACAGACGGTCAACCATAGTCGTTTCATTGCGCTTGCGCGCAGCAGCGATCAGCCAGCGAATTGCCAGCGCCTGACGGCGCTCGGGACGTACGTCAACCGGAACCTGATACGTTGCACCACCAACGCGGCGCGAACGAACTTCTACGTGCGGAGCAACATTCTCCAGCGCCTGATGGAAAACCTGCAGGGGCTCCTGCTTCGACTTTCCCTGGACTGCATCGAACGCACCGTAGACGATGGTTTCGGCAACAGACTTCTTGCCATGCAACATGATGGCATTCATGAACTTCGTGACAACCAGATCGCCGAACTTTGGATCCGGATTGATCTCACGCTTTTCTGCTTTATGACGTCTTGACATACTTCTGTCTCTTTATCTGGCTGAACGCCCTAGTACGCGGAGGACCTCGCGTGGCGCCGCTGACTGAATTGATTACTTAGGACGCTTCGCGCCGTACTTGGAGCGACGCTGCTTGCGGTTCTTCACGCCCTGCGTATCGAGAACACCGCGGATGATGTGGTAACGCACACCTGGCAAGTCCTTTACGCGGCCGCCACGGATCATGACGACAGAGTGCTCCTGGAGGTTATGGCCTTCACCCGGGATGTAGCCGATGACTTCGAAGCCATTGGTCAGACGGATCTTGGCAACCTTACGCAGAGCCGAGTTAGGCTTCTTCGGGGTCGTTGTATAAACGCGAGTGCAAACGCCACGCTTCTGTGGATTTTCCTGCAGAGCAGGAACCTTGTTGCGCTTAACCTGTGCCTGGCGAGGCTTGCGGATCAGCTGGTTTACGGTAGGCATATACCCATCCCTTACAATAATTGTTTCAAGACCCTCGCGGGCCAATCTCACACCGTGTCCGGCCCCGCGCACATTTCCACATGCACAAAACGTGGCCGACCCGAAATTCCGGATTGACCACCCAAGGCAGAGGACGCATCACCTGCGTCATGCGTGCAAATTCGTGTCTTCAACGTGCGTTATGGAACCTTGCTTGAAGCCATGTTGCGAACGAGTCGTCCTCAACGGGTAAGCTTCACATCGCTTCCGATGCGGGGCGTTTACTGTTTTACCCTGTAGACGTCAAGGCCGAAATCGGTATTTACCCCGGAAGCCCCTGGATTCACGGGTTGGAGCGCCCAATATCCCCGAATAGAACCGATAATCTATTCGTTAAGGTGAATAACCAATACACATGCGAATGGCCGTGGTAATCAGCCACTCATCACTGTAATGCGAAGACGACTCGCTCAATTGACCCGTGCTGGAGGTTTGCCACATGATCACGGAACCAGATAACGACAACAATTCCGATAAGCCAATGGTCTTCATCATTGTCGGCAAAGGATACGAGGCCAAGGAAAGTGAAGGAATCGAACTTCACATCCTGCTCCGAGCCCCTGACGATGATACGGCAGTACGGGAAGCCCTGAACGCTCTGTCCGAAGAAGGATTTATGGAGGCCGATCTCGATCAAATCGGTATCATCACCGAAGAGCCGATCGAGGAGCCACACGCCTCTGCCTATCAGGGTGCATTGGAAGGCGAAGTGTCGATCATTCGTTTCGACTGAACTCACAATAACGATCATGAATAAAGGCGCCTGGAATATCCGGGCGCCTTTTGTATTTTGATACTGGATGTATGCGGTGGGCGTGAGTGCCGGCGGATAACGCCGGCACTCGAACCTGATTACTCACCAGCCGGCAGGTTCTCTCCCGACAATTCCTGCAGCATCGGTGTTGCTACACCCGCACCAGTGCTCTTGCGACGCTCATCAAGGATCATCTCGTCACGCGATGTTGCGATACGGCGGATCTGCGTCATCGTGCCGCCGGTACCAGCCGGGATCAGGCGACCAACGATAACGTTTTCCTTCAGGCCCTGCAGGGTGTCCATCTTGCCCGCGATGGCAGCTTCCGTGAGAACCTTTGTGGTTTCCTGGAAGGATGCCGCGGAGATGAAGGACGGCGTCTGAAGCGAAGCCTTCGTGATACCCAACAGAACCGGATCGCCGTAAGCTGGCTTCTTGCCCTCTTCCGCCAGACGCTCGTTAACCTCATCAAGCTCGATGCGATCAACGTTGTCGCCGACGATGTACTGGCTGTCACCAGAATCCGTGATCTCAACCTTCTGAAGCATCTGGCGAACGATCACTTCGATGTGCTTGTCGTTGATGACAACGCCCTGCAGACGATAAACTTCCTGGATTTCGTTCACGAGGTAAGAAGCCAAAGCTTCCACGCCCTTGATCGCCAGAATGTCGTGCGGCGCAGGATTGCCGTCGAGGATGTAGTCGCCCTTCTCGATGTAATCGCCGTCCTGCAAGTGGAAAGGCTTGCCCTTCGGGATCAGATATTCGACTGGCTCTACACCGTCCTCAGCAGGTTCGATCATGACGCGACGCTTGTTCTTGTAGTCGCGGCCGAGGCGGATCGTACCATCAATCTCAGCGATGATGGCGTGATCCTTCGGACGACGCGCTTCGAACAGTTCGGCAACACGCGGCAGACCACCGGTGATGTCTTTTGTCTTGGCGCTTTCCATCGGTACGCGAGCGAGAACATCGCCTTGGCTTACCTTCTGGCCCGGTTCTACCGAGAGAATGGCATCAACCGAAAGCATGTAGCGTGCGTCACCGCCGCGCGACAGCTTCTGGATATTGCCGCTCGCGTCCTTGAGAACGATTGCAGGCTTGAGGTCCGTACCACGCGGGGTAGAACGCCAGTCAATAACCTGACGCTTGGTAATACCCGTGGATTCGTCCGTCGATTCCGAAACGGAGATGGAGTCAACGACATCTTCAAACTGGATGGTACCAGACACTTCCGTCAGCATCGGACGTGTGTATGGATCCCACTCAGCCAAACGCTGACCGCGCTTCACCTTGTCGCCGTCATCAACGAACAGCTTCGATCCGTAGGCAACGCGCTGCGAAGAACGCTCCACGCCACGCTCGTCCAAAATCGTGACTGCCATGTTGCGGCCCATGGCAACGAGGTTGCCATCCGAGTTGCGCAAAGCATTGCGGTTCTTGATCTGGATCGTACCTTCGTAGGACGCTTCCAGGAACGACTGGTCGACCACGTTAGCCGTACCACCAAGGTGGAACGTACGCATGGTCAGCTGCGTGCCTGGCTCACCGATGGACTGTGCAGCGATAACGCCGACGGCCTCACCCATGTTGACCGGCGTACCGCGCGCCAGATCTCGACCGTAGCAGACCGAGCACACGCCTGTCTGGACTTCGCAGGTCAGAGCAGAGCGGATACGGACGGACTGGATACCAGCCTTTTCGATTTCGATGACGTCAGGCTCGAGGATCATCTGGCCAGCCTTGACCAGATTCTCGCCAGTGACCGGATTGTCGATATCGTCAAGCGCCGTACGTCCCAGGATACGAGCACCCAGGGATGCAACAACCTGACCGGCGTCGACGATTGCCGTCATGGTCAGGCCCTTGTCGGTTCCGCAGTCAACCAGGTTGACAATGCAGTCCTGTGCCACGTCAACGAGACGACGGGTCAGGTAACCGGAGTTTGCGGTCTTAAGAGCCGTATCTGCGAGACCCTTACGAGCACCGTGAGTCGAGTTGAAGTACTCGTTAACGGTCAGGCCTTCCTTGAAGTTCGAAATGATCGGGGTTTCGATGATTTCGCCAGAAGGCTTCGCCATCAGACCACGCATCCCGCCAAGCTGACGCATCTGGTTCGGAGAACCACGAGCACCGGAGTGCGACATCATGTAGATCGCATTCATCGGCTTCTGACGGCCCGTTTCCGGGTCGAATTCCACCGCCTTGATGCGTGCCATCATGTCTTCAGCAACCTTTTCGGTTGCCTTGCCCCAGGCATCAACGACCTTATTGTACTTCTCACCCTGGGTGATCAGACCGTCGTTGTACTGCTGCTCGTATTCCTTCACCAGGGTCTCGGTATCGCCGACGATCTTCGCCTTCGTTTCCGGGATGATCATGTCGTCCTTGCCGAACGAGATACCTGCGCGGCAAGCATGGGTAAAGCCGAGCTGCATGATGCGATCGCAGAAGATGACCGTGTCCTTCTGACCGCAATGGCGATAGACCGTATCGATCATCTTAGAGATGTTCTTCTTGGTCATTTCCTGATTGCAGATATCGAAAGGAACGTTGACGTTCTTCGGGAGAAGTTCGCCGATGATCATGCGACCGGGTGTGGTTTCGTAGATCTTCGAGACCGGATTGCCATCCGCATCCACGGTCTTGAACCGACCCCGGATCTTGGCATGCAGGGTTACAACCTTGTTCTCCAGCGCATGATGCAGTTCGCCCATGTCGGAGAAGGCCATCCCCTCGCCCGGCTCATTCTGGTTCTGGATCGACAGATAGTACAGACCGAGAACCATGTCCTGTGACGGAACGATAATCGGCGCACCGTTTGCCGGATGCAGAATGTTGTTCGTCGACATCATGAGCACGCGCGCTTCAAGCTGGGCTTCCAGCGAAAGCGGTACGTGAACAGCCATCTGGTCACCGTCGAAGTCGGCGTTGAAGGCCGTGCAGACGAGCGGATGCAGTTGGATGGCCTTGCCTTCGACCAGGATCGGTTCGAAAGCCTGGATACCAAGACGGTGAAGCGTCGGTGCGCGGTTCAGGAGAACCGGATGCTCGCGAATGACCTCGTCAAGGATATCCCAGACTTCCGGCTTTTCCTTTTCAACCAGCTTCTTGGCCTGCTTGACGGTGGAGGAATAACCCTTCGCGTCAAGACGGGCGTAGATGAACGGCTTGAACAGCTCGAGCGCCATCTTTTTCGGAAGACCGCACTGGTGCAGCTTCAGTTCCGGACCTGTCACGATAACAGAACGGCCGGAGTAATCGACGCGCTTGCCGAGCAGGTTCTGACGGAAGCGGCCCTGCTTGCCCTTCAGCATGTCGGACAGCGACTTCAACGGACGCTTGTTCGCACCAGTGATCACGCGGCCGCGACGGCCGTTGTCGAACAGCGCGTCTACAGATTCCTGCAGCATGCGCTTTTCGTTACGGATAATGATGCCCGGTGCGCGCAGTTCGATCAGGCGCTTCAGACGGTTATTACGGTTGATCACGCGGCGATAAAGATCGTTCAGATCAGACGTCGCAAAACGACCGCCATCCAGCGGAACCAGCGGACGCAGGTCCGGCGGGATGACCGGTACGACCTTCATGATCATCCATTCAGGACGATTGCCGGACTCGATGAAGTTCTCAACAATCTTGAGGCGCTTCATAAGCTTCTTCTGCTTCAGATCGGACGTCGTGTCCGCCAGATCCGAACGCAGGTCGCCGGCCAGCTTCTCAAGGTTCATCGACGCGAGCATTTCGTAGATCGCCTCAGCGCCAATCATGGCGGTGAACTGATCTTCGCCATATTCGTCGATCGCCAGCATGTATTCTTCTTCAGAAAGAAGCTGGTTTTCCTTCAGAGCCGTCAAACCCGGCTCGGTGACGATATAGTTTTCGAAATACAGAACGCGCTCGACATCCTTCAGCGTCATGTCCAGCAGCGTCGCGATGCGCGACGGCAGGGACTTGAGGAACCAGATGTGAGCTACAGGCGCGGCGAGCTCGATATGGCCCATGCGCTCGCGACGAACGCGCGACAACGTGACTTCGACGCCGCACTTTTCGCAGATGATGCCCTTGTACTTCATACGCTTGTACTTGCCGCACAGGCATTCATAGTCCTTGATCGGACCAAAGATGCGCGCGCAGAACAGACCGTCGCGCTCCGGCTTGAACGTACGATAGTTGATGGTCTCCGGCTTTTTGATTTCGCCGTAGGACCAGGAGAGAATCTTCTCGGGCGACGCGATCGAGATACGGATCGAGTCGAAATGCTGCGCAGGAACCTGCGGATTGAAAAGATTCATGACCTCTTGGTTCATGCCTATCTCCTTATGGGGCCTAAGCCCTCAATATGCGATTTGTGCAACCAGTAGAACCCGGGGCGGCCACACATCGCCAAAAACGGTCATAGCCGCAAAATGCGGCGATTTTCCTCTCCTACCGTCTCGGCAGGTAGAGGATGGCGCGCGCAAGCGGCGCGCGCCTCGTTTTTAATTATTCAGCCGCGTCAGGAAGCTGACCGGAACCATCCGCCGCGTCGAGTTTGGAGTTTTCAAGCTCCACTGACAGACCGAGCGAACGCATTTCCTTGACGAGAACGTTGAAGCTTTCCGGAATACCGGCTTCGAAGGTGTCGTCACCACGGACAATCGCTTCGTAAACCTTGGTACGGCCGGCAACGTCGTCCGACTTGACCGTCAGCATTTCCTGCAGGGTGTAGGCAGCGCCGTAGGCTTCAAGAGCCCAGACTTCCATTTCCCCGAAGCGCTGACCACCGAACTGAGCCTTACCACCAAGCGGCTGCTGGGTGACAAGCGAGTAAGGGCCAATCGAGCGAGCGTGGATCTTGTCATCGACCAAGTGGTTCAACTTGATCATGTACATGTATCCGACAGTCACCTTGCGGTCGAAGGGCTCACCGGTACGTCCATCGTAGAGGACGGACTGACCCGACTCATGGAGACCCGCCTTCTTCAGCATCGCAGCAACATCAGGCTCGTGAGCGCCGTCGAAAACAGGCGTCGCGATGGAAACACCGCGCTTGGCTTCTTCAGCGAGCTTGACGAGCGAGTCGTCGTCGAAACGAGCGACTTCGTCATGCGACTCACTCGCATAGATCTCAGTCAACTCGTTGCGAAGCTCGGTAATGTCCATCGTCTTGCGATACTCTTCGAGCATCTCGCCGATCTTCTTACCCATGCCCGCGCAAGCCCAGGCCAGATGCGTTTCCAGGATCTGACCAACGTTCATGCGCGACGGCACGCCGAGCGGGTTCAAGCAGATGTCAACATGCGTGCCATCTTCCAGGAACGGCATGTCTTCAACCGGAACGATGCGGGATACAACACCCTTGTTTCCGTGACGGCCGGCCATCTTGTCGCCTGGCTGGATCTTGCGCTTCACGGCCACGAAGACCTTGACCATCTTCATGACGCCCGGAGGCATTTCGTCGCCGCGCTGAACCTTTTCGACCTTATCCATGAAACGCTGTTCAAGGCGAGACTTGGATTCGTCGTACTGACCACGCAGAGCTTCGATCTCGGCCTGGACCTTTTCGTCCTCAACCGCAAACATCCACCACTGCGAACGCGGATATTCCGAAACGATCGCGTTGGAAAGCTCGACACCCTTCTTGAAGCCCTTCGGACCGGCGACGGACACCTGTCCACGAAGCATGTCGATCAAACGACCATAGACGTTACGATCGAGGATCGCCTGCTCGTCATCACGGTCCTTCGCGAGGCGTTCGATTTCCTCACGCTCGATCGCCATCGCACGTTCATCCTTTTCAACGCCGTGGCGGTTGAAAACTCGAACTTCCACGACGGTACCGAACGTACCAGGCGGCATGCGCATCGAAGTATCGCGAACGTCGGAAGCCTTTTCACCGAAGATGGCGCGAAGAAGCTTTTCTTCCGGTGTCATCGGGCTTTCGCCCTTCGGCGTGATCTTGCCGACGAGAATATCGCCAGGCTGAACTTCCGCACCGATGTAAACGATGCCAGCTTCGTCGAGGTTCTTCAGCGCTTCTTCCGAAACGTTCGGAATGTCACGCGTGATTTCTTCCGGGCCGAGCTTCGTGTCACGCGCCATGACTTCGAATTCTTCGATATGGATCGATGTGAACACGTCGTCAGAGACGATGCGTTCAGACATCAGGATCGAGTCTTCGTAGTTATAGCCGTTCCAGGGCATGAACGCGACGAGTGCGTTGCGACCCAACGCCAGATCGCCAAGATCCGTCGACGGACCATCCGCAATGATGTCACCGCGAGAGATCACATCGCCGACCGTTACCAGCGGACGCTGGTTGACGCAGGTGTTCTGGTTGGAGCGTTGGAACTTCTGGAGGCGATAGATATCGACACCTGACTTGCCAGCATCCAGATCTTCGGTCGCACGAATAACGATACGCGTTGCGTCGACCTGATCTACCACACCACCACGGCGGGCCGCGATGGCAGCACCGGAGTCGCGTGCAACGACAGGTTCCATACCGGTTCCGACAAACGGTGCTTCAGCTCGTACCAACGGCACGGCCTGACGCTGCATGTTCGAGCCCATGAGAGCACGGTTGGCGTCGTCGTTTTCAAGGAACGGAATGAGAGCCGCTGCGACCGAAACCAGCTGCTTCGGCGAAACGTCCATCAGGTTGATGTTGTCGCGCGGGGCAAGCATAACTTCGCCGGAGTGACGGCAGACAACGAACTCGTCCGAGAAAGCACCGTCCGATGTCAGTGTCGCATTGGCCTGAGCGACGTAGTACTTCGCTTCTTCCATTGCCGACAGATAGATAACGTCGTTCGTGACCTTACCATCGACAATCTTGCGGTACGGGCTCTCAATGAAGCCGTACTTGTTGACGCGAGCGAAGGTTGCGAGCGAGTTGATCAGACCGATGTTCGGACCTTCCGGCGTTTCGATCGGGCAGATACGGCCGTAGTGCGTCGGATGAACGTCGCGAACCTCGAAGCCCGCACGTTCACGTGTAAGACCACCTGGACCAAGAGCCGAGAGACGACGCTTGTGGGTAATTTCCGAAAGCGGATTTACCTGGTCCATGAACTGCGACAGCTGCGAGGAACCGAAGAATTCGCGAACGGCAGCGGCAGCAGGCTTCGCGTTGATCAGATCCTGCGGCATGACCGTATCGATCTCGATCGACGACATGCGCTCCTTGATCGCACGTTCCATGCGCAGCAAGCCGAGACGATACTGGTTTTCCATCAACTCGCCGACCGAGCGAACTCGACGGTTACCGAGGTTGTCGATGTCGTCGATCTCGCCCTTGCCGTCGCGAAGCTCAACAAGCATCTTGACAACGGCCAGAATATCTTCCTTGCGCAGCGTGCGGACGGTATCCGGGCAATCCAAGTCCAGACGCATGTTCATCTTGACGCGACCAACGGCCGACAGATCGTAACGCTCCGCATCAAAGAAGAGCGAATTGAACATAGCTTCCGCCGACTCCATGGTCGGTGGTTCACCCGGGCGCATGACGCGATAGATGTCAAACAGCGCGTCCTGGCGGTTTTCGTTCTTGTCCGCCGAGAGCGTGTTGCGGATGTAGGCGCCGACATTGATATGGTCGATGCCGAGGACCGGGATTTCGTCGAAGCCGGAATCCAGGATCAGCGCAAGGCTCTTCTCGTCCAGCTCATCACCGGCCTCGAGATAGATTTCACCGGTCTCGTAGTTGACGATATCTTCAGCGAGGAAGTTGCCATAGAGGTCGTCGTTCGAAGCCTTGAGAGCCTTGAGACCCTTGTCGGTCAACTGACGAAGCAAACGAGGCGTCAGCTTCTTGCCAGATTCGACGACAACTTCGCCCGTATCGGCGTCGATAAGGTCTGAGAGGGTCTTGGCACCCTTCAACGTCTCAGGCTGGAACGGGATGCGCCAGCCGTCACCATCGCGCTGATAAGAAGACTTGGTGTAGAAGGTCGAAAGAATGTCTTCACCGTCCATGCCAAGCGCCATCAAGAGCGAGGTCACCGGCAGCTTGCGACGACGGTCGATACGCGCATAGACGATATCCTTGGCATCGAACTCAATGTCCAGCCAGGAACCGCGGTAAGGAATCACGCGAGCAGCAAAAAGCAACTTGCCGGAAGAGTGGCTCTTGCCCTTGTCGTGGTCAAAGAACACACCTGGCGAACGATGCATCTGGGACACGATGACGCGCTCGGTACCGTTCACGATGAACGTACCGTTATCTGTCATCAAGGGCATGTCGCCCATATAGACGGACTGTTCCTTGATGTCCTTGATCGACTTGGAGCCTGTATCCTCATCAATATCAAACACGATCAGGCGCAGCGTCACCTTCAGCGGCGCAGCATAGGTCAGGTCACGCTGACGGCATTCTTCCACGTCGAACTTCGGCGGTTCGAATTCGTAGGAGACGAACTCCAGCATTGAAGCGCCAGAAAAGTCCGTGATCGGGAACACGGACTTGAAAACGGCGTTAAGCCCCTCATCGGGGCGCCCACCTGCTGGCTCTTCGACCATCAGGAACTGATCGTAGGATGCCTTCTGGACCTCGATGAGGTTGGGCATCTCAGTGACTTCGGGGATCTTTCCGAAAAACTTGCGTACGCGCCTGCGACCGTTGAACGAAAGGGTCTGAGCCATCGTCGCTCCTTCAAAAAATATGCATCCGGGCCTGCAACGGACGGGTCTCGCTGGCCAGTCGACCCCGTCAGATCAATGGGTGGATCAAACTCGTTTCGCCTATCGAACCGCCAGCCGGATTGCCGTACGCCGCGAAGGGAAACCATCCTCTTGAAGAACCCATTACCCAAAAGCCGTTTCACCGGCTTTTGGGTAATCAGGTCCACAGAAAACGCCAATAAGAGAGGGCGAAGACGCCCTCTCTTACCGATTTTTCGAAATTACTTGACGTCAACCTTGGCGCCAGCGTCTTCGAGCTTCTTCTTGATGTCAGCAGCTTCGCCCTTGGAGACGGCTTCCTTGACAGCCTTCGGAGCGCCTTCGACGAGGTCCTTGGCTTCCTTGAGGCCGAGGCCGGTGATGCCGCGAACTTCCTTGATGACGTTGATCTTGTTGGCGCCAGCGTCAACTAGGATTACGTCGAATTCAGTCTTTTCTTCTTCAACAGCAGCCGGAGCAGCAGCGCCGCCAGCAGCAGCAACAGCTACAGGAGCAGCTGCAGAAACGCCCCACTTCTCTTCCAGCAGCTTGGAAAGCTCAGCAGCTTCCAGAACGGTCAGAGCGGAGAGGTCTTCAACGATCTTAGCGAGATCAGCCATTTTCTTAAGTCCTTTTGTGTTCGGTTCGAACTGGTTTGTTTGTTACAGCGAAAAACCGCCTCAAGCGGCTTCGTCCTTCTTTGCGTAGGCCGCAAAAACGCGGGCGAGCTGTGCTGCCGGTGCCTGAACAACACCTGCAATGCGAGTAGCCGGGGTCTGAATCATACCCAGCAGCTTTGCACGCAGTTCGTCCAGCGAAGGCAGGGTCGCAAGCGACTTGACGCCTTCCGCGTTAAGCGTGGTCGAGCCCATGGCGCCACCCAGAACAACGAGCTTGTCGTTGGTCTTGGCGAAATCCATGACGACCTTCGGAGCCGTAATCGGGTCGGCGCTGTATGCGATCAGCGTCTGGCCCTTGAAGAGATCTACCATCCCTTCGGACTCCGTGCCCTGAAGAGCGATCTTGGCCAGACGGTTCTTCGCGACTTTGACGGTGCCGCCAGCTGCGCGCATCTTCGAACGAAAGTCGTTCATTTGCGCAACTGTAACACCAGCATAGTGGGCCACGACAACCGAACCAGAAGCCTTGAAGACTTCGTTCAGCTCCGTGACGAATTCGCGTTTTTCCGCTCTTTCCACTGTCTGTCTCCAGTTGACAGGACCGATCAAAGGATCGGGACCTGCCGGGTTGCCTTTGCCACTTGGGACCTTATTGCAAAATCCCGAGCAGCGCTCGAGGATCCTGTCCCCCCGCACGTAACCGGTATGGTTACGGCACAAGGCACATCAGGTTCGAACCGGAACCCTCAGGGGCGCATCGCGCGCGCCTGTCGATAATCCAGATCTTACCCGTCTCATGCAGGTCAAACGATTAAGGTCGAAACCACCCGCAATCTCGGACAGGAATTCCGGGTTTCCCCGGATTTTCCGGGCCCGGAGGCCCGAAAATTCTTTGCGACGGTCAGCAACAAGCCGACCATCTTAAAATCAAGCGAGAACCGTCGAAGGCTCTACGCGCACGCCCGGACCCATGGTCGAGGACAGTGCAACACGCTTAACGTAGTTGCCCTTGGCGCCGGCCGGCTTTGCCTTGACGACGGCATCAGCGAACGCCTTGATGTTTTCTTCCAGAGCCTTGGCGTCGAAGGAAGCCTTGCCGATACCGGCATGGATGATACCAGCCTTCTCGACGCGGAACTCGACTGCGCCACCCTTGGAGGCCTTGACTGCGCCTGCGACGTCCATGGTTACCGTACCGACCTTCGGGTTCGGCATCATGCCACGCGGGCCGAGAACCTTACCGAGACGGCCAACGAGCGGCATCATGTCCGGCGTTGCAATGCAGCGATCGAAATCGATCTTGCCGCCCTGAACGATCTCGACGAGATCTTCAGCGCCAACAACGTCCGCACCGGCTGCCTTGGCTTCATCAGCCTTGGCGCCACGAGCGAAAACGGCAACGCGAACGTCGCGACCAGTGCCGTTCGGCAGATTGACAACACCGCGAACCATCTGGTCAGCGTGACGCGGGTCAACACCAAGGTTCATGGCAATTTCGATTGTCTCGTCGAACTTTGCAGTTGCACGGTCCTTGACGAGAGAGATTGCGTCGGAGAGGGCGATCAACTTGGTAGGATCGATACCTTCGCGAACCTTCTGAATACGCTTTGCTACCTTAGCCATGATCAAGCCACCACTTCCAGGCCCATGGAGCGGGCAGAGCCCTCAACCATCAGCATTGCGCCTTCAACGTCAGCCGCGTTGAGATCCTTCATCTTGGCTTCAGCGATCGCGCGGACCTGAGCCTTGGTGATGGTACCGGCCTTGGCACCCTTACCAGGCGTCTTGGATCCGGACTGGATCTTTGCTTCCTTCTTCAGCCAGTACGTAACCGGCGGCTGCTTCATAGCGAAGGTGAAGGACTTGTCCTGGTAATAGGTGATGACGACCGGGATCGGCATACCCTTTTCCATTTCCTGCGTAGCGGCATTGAATGCCTTGCAGAATTCCATGATGTTGATGCCGCGCTGACCAAGTGCCGGGCCGATTGGCGGAGACGGGTTTGCCGATCCTGCCTTGACCTGGAGCTTGAGCTGGCCTGCTACTTTCTTAGCCATTTCTCTGCCTTTCCAATTGAACCGGTTACCCGGCCCTCAATGCCAACATGCGAATGCTGGCGGCTGCGGTTGCGTGGTCAGGAACTTGTCGCCCGGCTAAGGCGCCTCCTCCCACGCGCATGGGGAGAACCTCCCCTTCTCGATCAGACCTTTTCGACCTGACCGTATTCCAACTCGACGGGCGTCGCACGACCGAAGATGGAAACCTCCACCTTGAGGCGAGACCGCTCTTCGTCGACATCCTGAACGATACCGTTGAACGAGGCGAACGGACCATCAGAAACACGAACCTGCTCACCAATCTCGTAGGAGATGGACGACTTTGGCCGCTCAACACCTTCTTGGACCTGACCAAGGATACGGTCTGCTTCATGGTCCGGAATCGGAACCGGCTTATTATCCGATCCGAGGAAACCCGTCACCTTAGGAGTGTTCTTGATCAGGTGATAAGCTTCGTCCGTCAGGTTGGCGCGGACAAGCACATAACCCGGAAAGAACTTCCGCTCGCTATCGACCTTGCGACCGCGACGAACCTCAACGACCTTCTCTGTCGGCACCAGGATCTTTTCGAAAAGATGCTCAAGCCCCTTCTGGCGAGCCTTCTCCTCGATCGATTCCGCAACCTTCTTCTCGAAATTCGAATAAGCGTGGACGATGTACCAACGTGCCGCCATCTTCATCTCCACTCAATCAAGCGCCGATAGACAGCACGAGGCCAATAAGCCAACCAATCAATTGGTCTGCCGCAAAAAAGAACAGGGCAGCAAATATGACCATGACAAGGACCATTGCCGTGGAGATCATCGTCTCACGACGCGACGGCCATGTAACCTTTGCCGTTTCAGCCCGCACCTGCTGGAGAAACGTAAATGGATTTGTTTTGGATGCCATGTCTGCCCACGCAATTACGGCGCGTAAAGCTGATACTATTCAGCCCCACGCACCGCGTGTCTGTTTGAACCCTACATAAACACCGTCTTTCCATCTGACAAGTGGAAAAACAGCATCCGATTAATGCCTTTGTAACGAAACTCCCGATCCGCCTGCTGAATGATTGCGCGCCGATCAAGGGAGTGGCAGGGGCAGAGGGGCTCGAACCCCCGACCTGCGGTTTTGGAGACCGCCGCTCTACCAACTGAGCTATACCCCTATTCCCGTTCTTCAAGGTTGCCCTTGAAAAGCATGGCGCTCCTTTAAGACGACTGATTGGACTTGGCAAGTGGGTTTGTGATTTTCCTCACAAATTCCGGTTTTCTCGTCGAGATAATTCCTGGAGGGCACAGCATGTATGCGTCGTGTTGATCCAGTTTTGCCGTGGAGGCCTTGGACGCCGTCGCTCAAGGCTCAAGGACCCTGATTGGGGTTACTTGAGGCGCTGTTTGCGTCGCAAATGGTCGACTCGACGAGTGATCGAATTTTTCCATTTTCGCATTGTACGCATTGAAAAAAAGCGATTCGCTTTTCCCAAAAGGGTGAGAAAGCTCTTCTGCTCGACAGGTGTGTAGTTACTGCGCTCCCAACCGAGGTGGTCAACGCCCGCGTCGACCAGCCAGCCCATGATTCGGCCCTGATTCTTGTAGTGAAGACTAAGAGCCGATTCGCTATTGAACGCCGCATAGCCGCCCGGCAGAAGCTTGTAGTCGGACAATCGCTTTACCGTAGGATTGAAAGTAAAGCTGAACCAAACGTGATGAGCCAGTGGGCCGACTTTTCGGTGCGCTGCCGGTTGTCCGAAAATAGGCAGGCGTCGAATGTTCGCAGGCATGTCCTTATCGGACCTGAGAGAAACGAGAAGCAGGTCGTCATCCGCCTTCAGAACATCCAGCGCCTGCCGTACCACGCCGGGCTTGGGAAACTCCCAATCGTCTTCAAGATGGAGAATGTAAGGTGTCGTCACACAAGCATAGGCTTTGTCAATCGATCGGTGCTGGCCGATGTTATTGCCGTTCACAATAAACCTGAGAGGCTGCCCGGGATAACGAGCGGCTATTTTCTCGACCTCAACCTGGTCCGAATCTTCAATGACGATGAACTCATGAAGCGGATAGTCGTTTGAAGCAAAAAAGCTATCGAGGGTCTTCACGAGCAAGTCATGCCGACGACAACTCGTCAAAACCACAGTCAAATCCGACATACGCTTCCCCATCATCCTCACTGGCCGCGCCTTCGCGTAGGATGAGCTTCGGATACTGTCAATTGAATATTGCCAAAGGCGCTGCAAGGTAGTGTCAGAGCGCTCAACTGGGCCAATCGTGCGACTGCAATCATCCAAGCGGCCTAGGATATCCGCCTTCAAACGAAAAAACCGGGCGACCGTTTCAGGCCACCCGGTTTTTCAATTGATCATGGTGAGGAGATCAAGTTCCCTCCCCTTGTCTGATTACTCGATGATCGAGGCGACGATGCCAGCGCCGACGGTACGGCCACCTTCGCGGATCGCGAAGCGCAGCTTTTCTTCCATCGCGATCGGAACGATCAGCTCAACGTCAACGGTTACGTTGTCGCCAGGCATAACCATTTCCGTG
>NZ_LMGD01000009.1:0-35605 GCF_001427345.1 Rhizobium sp. Root149 | reverse complement strand
GATAATCTGCTCTTCCGTAAATCTCTGCTTCTTCATTCGTCCGTCCTCTGATGGGCCGGACTCTAATCAATTCTGGAGGAAATTCGCAGTGGCAGGTCACCATGCTTGCAGCTGGCGATATCTCGGTGGCGGAAATCGCCCGCCGCTTGGGGATCAGCCGGGTCACCTTCTATGACTATTTCCCCCAGGCGCGGACACGCGCCAAGGAGGGCAAGGCATGAAAGACATCTACTTGACCCGAGTTGACAGCGAGCAAAACATGGCGCGGTTTTATCGCATGAGCCTTCAGCCTACCCTGTTCGGTGAATGGGCCGTGGTGCGTGAATGGGGACGGATTGGGCGTGGAGGCCAAGTTAAGACAGTGGCGTTTGCCACCGAGGCGGAGGCGGATACTGCTTTGAGAGCTCTATCAACCAACAAGTTGCGCAAAGGATATCGACCTCCATTTCCACCGCAATAAGGGGTGAGGAACTAGAAGTCTTAGCACGCAGAGAATTAACGGGTCAGCTCAGTCTGAGGGCGATATGACGCTCTAACAAGCGAAGTCAGCTTTCGGACCAAACGGCAAAGTCAGAGCTTCGTTGGCGGAGAACCACGGCGGCCTACGTATCCTTGTCGATTATCCTAACTACGCGCTGCTTGTTGAAGAAGCCGTGAGCGATGCGACGCTGAGGGTTGGTTCCAATCCATCTTGTTATGAAGAGTGTTTGGCTACGGTCAGCGGCATAGACAAACCTGCCGGAACCCTCAACCACCTGTTTGTTATAGTTCCGAACGACAGCGTTAGGCGTCATCCTTTTGAGATCGTTCATGGTCGGGATGTCCCGAGTCGCCAGAAAGAGCTTAGTCGGCCCAATTGCGAGCGCGATATGCCCGCCAGCCTGTCGAAGCCCATTTGTGCGGATAACTGGTCGGTCCGACGTTAGTAGCTTCTGGTTGGTGCCACTCACATCCCATACGCACCACCTCATGTTCTTCACGAAGTGTAGCACGTTCTGATGATTGAAGAGTTTAAGATACGCCCGGAACATCGACTTCTCTTCTGCAGCGGGTGTTATCAGCTTGATTTTATCTGCCAACGTCGCTGGCTCGCCTGGCTTTTTCGTCTCCGCATAGGCGAGCTCCCAGTGCGCTGGCACCTCCAACAAATAGTTGAGCCAGTTATTTCGCATCAGCTCTAAGTCTTCCGGACACCTTATGAGCAAGCCGACGAGAAACTGAGCCCATGCCTCGCGCAGGTATTCCTTGTATATTGTACGTCCGCTGCCGAGGGCATGCATTGCCTTCTCGGCAAGAGTGTCTGCTGGTGCAAAGAACTCCTTTTCGATGTCTGCTGCTTCCTCAGGTGGCACGCCCTTCATGGAGTAAAGCTTGCTGAGATAGCCCGTGGATTTAGGCGACCCCTCTCGGATAAACAGACCATTTTTTGTTATCTCATATATCGTGAGCAGGCCGTTTGTCGTCCATCGCTTTGTATAGAACTTCGGAATATAGTGGTGGGCATCGGCGGTGTTCTGAATCTGCTGGCTCATGCCAAGATTGTGCACTGTTACATTGAAGAAGGAAGGGCCGCCCTTATCTAGCCCACAACTTGAATATTCAATGCCATGAACGCATTTGGCGCGTTTCTGTCTAGGTGGCAGTCGGCCCTACGTGGTCATTGAGGACTTATAGCTGCCAGGCGGCCACGCGCCGTCATTCCAGCCCTTAATTCGTATTCTCACAGGTCTGATAAGCCGACATTCTGCGGCGACCGACTTCATTTAAAACGCAGCTACCTCAATGGCAGGGGCAACTTGGTCTTTCCAATAGCGGACCAGCGGGAGGCAAGCCAGCCGATATATAAGCCAGCACGCGTATATTCCAGAGGCGTTGTAGCACGCGCCGGCCGACATTTTTCCGTGTGCGACTTGGTGCCGCAAAGCTGGGCCGGGCTTGTAATGGAACAGCAAGTCGATCTCGAATATTAGGTCCACCCCGAACACCGCTTCCAACTCGGCCCTCTGATTTTCCAACAAGCCAGATAGCGACCGGTCCTCCTGCAACAGATCAGGTTTGATCTTCGCTGTGTCCCGGTTGGTATTTAGCAGCACATGCCGCAGGGAGTTTTCAAGTTGAGGGATAAGGAGAAAAGCCGCTGAGGCGTAATCCCCCTGCCAAAACCGGGCGAAGCCAAGTCCGAAAATATGTTCGTGCCCGGGCGGCACCAAAAGGCTCATACCCACGATGGGAGCAAAATGCCGTTCCTCCAGCGGGAAGCGTGCCATCACGTTTTCCCTTGCCGGTTCAATGAAGCCGCCGACAATCTGATGACGCCTGAGATCGAGATATGGAAGTGATTTCGCTTTTAGAATGTCAGCTTCAATAGCGTCTTCAGAGGAAAACGCAGGGATCTCGGCAATATTCTTTCCTTCATGATCCGCATAGCTGCTGCTGAATAGCGATCCTAATATGCTGGTCTTTTGGCTTTCCTCGGCATACTGCCGCAACTCTTCAATCTTAGGAGAAGACGCTATCATGGCGAACTGGAGTAGGATCTCGGGGAGGGTAAGCCCCTCGAAAAGCTCAATCGTGCCTTGCTGCTCCTTGGTGAGGTCAAGCGGAATGCTGAACTCACCGAACTCTTCAAGCGCAGCATCCTGCAAGCTCCGCAACTCGCCACGAAGGGCTTCGATCCGATCCCGGAAGCCGCGAGCGGCACGAAGCTCCCCGATTGCCTTACGTGTCCAGTACGCGCGCGCAGATGCCGACCCGACTTGTTCACGCATCCGCAATGTCTCGTCAACAGAGCGTTCCTGGCAGCGTCGCTGAGCCTCATTATCCTTGATCCGGCCATAGGCCAAGGAGGCGAGATCCCAAACCCCTTTGATTGCCATCGGGTAGTCGCCGCCTGCTCGCTCCAGCGCTAAGCGCTCCGCGTCAGGCCCTATCCGTTGCCACTCGATCAGGCCATGCCGTTCCCCGAGATATGCCGCCTTTGTGAACGCAACATATTGATGAGTTGAAAGAGCTCGCTCGTACAACAGCCAAAACGTTCGGGTAATCAATTCGGTGACAGTGCCACGCTTACGAGCCAAAGCATTGATTTGCAGCGCGCGGTGGAGCCAGTCGACAACATCCAGCATGCGATTTGTATCATTAATCCGAGCCATATACGTCCCATCGAGACGACCACGGACAACTTCGCAGTATGCCTCGATCGCAGTCTGAGCGGCTTTCCCTTGCCGCCGGTCGTTATACCACACGACATCAGCTATTCGCGCCCGTAGCGTTGGATGTGTAACCTTTTCAATGAACGCGACCAAGATGGCGGTCTGTTCACCGCGAAAATCGCTCGCGGTATAGCTCCGTCCATTTGGGCCTTGCCATCGTGGTCCCCAGGGTTCGGCGGGGTCATCGGTCCTAAGGTGCAACATGCAGAGCAACAGCAACAACCGATAACCACGGGCTTGGCTATCTAAGCCCGCTGCCTCAGCCGCCTTAACAGCTTCGATAAATGCAGTTTCCAGGGCATATTCGTCCGCGCGATCTAGGCCATGGAGGATGGCATCAACGTCGATTGATGCCAGATCATCTGCTGATGCAAACACCGTCGACGTCGGATCATCTCCATTATCATAGGATTTATTCATGGCCCGAAGTTCATCCATTTCTATGAACAGAACAAGTCCCCATTGGCTCCTAAGTGAGCGGCTATACAGCGGTCAGCTGTGACCTAAGCATCCGTC
Organism: Rhizobium sp. Root149; assembly: GCF_001427345.1. Classification (NCBI taxonomy): domain Bacteria; kingdom Pseudomonadati; phylum Pseudomonadota; class Alphaproteobacteria; order Hyphomicrobiales; family Rhizobiaceae; genus Rhizobium; species Rhizobium sp. Root149. The sequence goes on along the minus strand of NZ_LMGD01000009.1, from coordinate 31,877 downwards.
TGACTGAATGGGAGCTTTTTCTGTGATTGTACACCAAACTGGTCCGGCAGGACGCGGCCTTATTCCAGCTGCCAACTTCGACGCGGCTCACGTACGTTGTTGGCACGAAGCGGCCAATTACGGGCTTTCCGGCATAAAAATTCACGAACGATCCAATGAAGACAATGCAGCGAAAGTTTGAAGGGGCGTTTAGCTCTCATCCCTAACTGAGACCCTAACCTGACCATCTGAAAATAGAGGAGCACAGGCTGCATTCATCCAACATTTTGAATTTTAGTATTTACCCATAGACACCTTTAAGCTGTCCTCCTTACTCTGGCTGAATGAACCTTAAAGTTGTCCCGTTTCAAGCAGGTTGGAATGCTCGACGACGAAGCCGTGTCCGCTTCGCTGGCATCGCCGCAACTGCTGCGCTTACTTCATTTGGTCTGACCTACGCAGCATTACGGTTTGAGCAGCCACTGATGATGTTTATGGCCGATATGTCTGACCGAGTCTGGCCCGTCTCCGCTGCCGAGAAACCCGTCGTCTCCGTCATCGCATCTGATCGTACCGGTGCCTATAAAGTTGAGGCCACACCTTCTGTAAGGCAAATCTTTGCGAGGTGCGGGAATGGTGATCGGTCTGACTGTGTCGTCGACGGTGATACGCTATGGCTTAAAGGGCGCAAGATCCGGATCGCTGACATCGATACTCCAGAAATCAGTTCACCTCGGTGTCGCTCAGAGGAGCAGCGCGGCCAGCGTGCCGCCGATCGATTGGTGCAATTATTGAATCGCGGCGCGGTTACGATCGCGAGCGCTGGTGACCGTGACGTTGACAGGTACGGTCGCGAGCTTCGGGTTGTCTTAGTCAATGGACGTAATGTCGGAAATGATCTGATCTCTGAAGGGTTAGCCCGTCCCTGGGAAGGCCGAAGACGGGCATGGTGTTAACCTACTGACTCATTAGCGCCAGAATCCCTGCTTGGAAAAGGAAATTGGTTATGTTTGTTCGATTGATCATTGTGAGCGCAATGGCTTGTTGCATGGGTTCGGCGACCAAAGCGGGCGAAAAAATCCGCGATTGGAAAGAAACCTATTGCGTAGACAAATACACGGCAGCGGGGACACTTACCGCTTGCCTCCTCCAAGAGGCGTACGCTGAGGCCCGGTTCAAAGAAATGGAAGCGAAAACATCCAGGGATGAACACCGGAACAGACGTTCAAACTGCACCCATTTTGTAACCGGCGGCAGGGGTCTGGGAAGCCAAGAATATGTCCCTCAGTACCTTCAACTGCAATGCATGCTTTCATCTCAGGCAGAGACCGTCTTCCGGAATTGCGTCAAGACAATCACCGGCAAGCCTATCCAAGACAACACTATCCATTGGTTGTCCTATGAGGCTGATAAAATAGCCGCCTGCGCAAACCGGCAATATCATGTCGATGCCAAACTACCGCGATCGTTTCAGGTGTCGGATACGCTGTTAGAAGACATCTCGAAGGTGCCGCCACCGGCAAAGCTACCTGCACCGATAGAGATGACATTTACAGAAGCACCGGTCGCGAGCACCTGTGCCGATAGAGCTCAGACTTATCAAAATCGATATGAGCGCCATGGTCGCGTTGAAGATCTCGTCTGTTTGAAAAAGGCGCTGACCCGAGAATTGCGCTGATCCATGGCGTGCGCAGGTCAATCCAGCCTGTTTCACGCGGCGGTGGACGAGATCATTCTTTACCATAAATGATTTTGCGAAACTTTATCAGAAACACTTAAGGATTAAGTCGCGAACTGCCCCTAAACCTGCCCTCATTAGTTGCGTGAGATGCGGAGAAACCATGGGCCACGACGGTAAAATTATTGCAGAGCTCACGGCTATGTACGTTCGTGGTGAGCCCACCGCGAATGAGTATGAGCATGCCAAGCTTCTTGTTGAAAAAGAATTCAGCGAGGCGTCTCCCCCTCCTCCAGAGCCAAAGAAGATCGAGAAAAAGCCGTCAAAGCCGAAAAGAAAGAAGCCACTCTGGTACTACGTTATCATTGCCTCTCTTGTGATCATTGTATCCAGCTGGATCACCGAGGCTTACAAGGAAATGACCAAGTCGCCCGCAGAACGAGCGGCCGAGTTAGCGCAGCGGCAAGCTGATGAACAGGCAAAAGTTGAACGTTTAGAGAGAGAAAAGCAGAAGGCGTTAGTAGAAAAAGCAGAAGCGGAGCGGGTCAGGCGGGAGCGAGAGGTTGAGGCTCGAGAGCGGGAAATCAAGGATCGGCAGGAGCAAAAAGTGAAGGAAGCACAACAGAAAGCTGCCGGTTATCACTGCTTGAGTGCATGGAATTCGTCGAACCCTATCCTTATCCAGGCCGTCAAAGGCAGTCTCCGTGATCCCGAAAGTTTCCAACACGTTTCAACCAGCGTTATGCCCGTAGACCCATCGGGCCAGCACTCCATAACCATGCAATATCGAGCACGTAACGGGTTTGGAGGCATGAACGTCGGCTATGTGGTGGGGAAATTTCGCAATTCCGACTGTCACTTTACGGAGATCAAAAGCTTCAGTGATTAGGTCATGAAGTACGAGCAAGCTCTTTAGCGTGTCGACCGTACTCACGAGCTTTCTCCTTTGTCGTCTGATAGCAAAGATGGTTAGCTTCCATGACAGGGATAGAAAGGCTCATTGAGGCGATCTCCTTCCGAGCCGGACCTCCGTGAACGAATATCACCTTAGGCTGAACCGCTTCCAGAAGAAACCGGAACGGTGCCCGAACCTCCGACCCGTCCCGGCGGTAACGCGGTCGCGCTCCGGCAAAAACGTTGGTTTCGAGAACTTTGCAGCCATCCGTCCCGGCTATGAAATGATCCATGTTACGGCGCGTAGGGCTAGCATTCTGTTTTCCAGCATCGCGGCGTTCCTGGAGGTAGGTAACAAGCCAGGTTTCGCGGTCGAACCCGTATCCTGGTTTCCAGAAATCCCAGAAGCCCTTCCTTAGTGGGGTAGCGGGCTCAATACCGACCAGGAAGATCTCGCACTCCAACGGTGAGCCTTCGCACACAAAAGGCCGCAACGATGTAGGATCATCGAGAAGCTCGCGAAGACGGGTTTCAAAGATCGTGAGGTTCATAGCTGGTCTAAGCTCTTATCTCTTCGCGTAGTTGTGCTGAGGACGCGGACATACGTTATTGAAGAACGTCGTATAAGCAGAGACGATCGCCCTTGGATCAGCTCCGCCGCCAAGGTCCTCCCAGACGTCGACGATTTCACCGGTCCCATTATCGAAGGGACGTTTGCAATTCGCCATCCGCACGCCACTGGGGGTGGTCTTGATATTGCACCAGAATGATCCTCCGTCTCCGCGCAAGACCCAGGTCCCAAGTCCACTGTCGTATAAACCGACCCGGCGCAAAGCGTTGAAATCAATTTCGGTCAGTCGTTTAGTAGGCGAGCCGTTGAGCGGGCTCTTGGTCTCGGTTTCGACCGTGTATTGGCAACGATTGACGGTACGTATCACCATCGTTTCATCTTCGGCCTGCCTGTAAAACGTCAGGGGATCCCGGTTCTTCACAATCCAGTGGCTACCGGTCAGCGTCCTGTCCGGTCCCGTATTGCGGTAGTCGGCTCCGAACAGGACAAACGCGGCGAGAAAATCCGCGCGCCGCTCGATGGTTTGAGCATGAGAGGAAATCATCATACTGAAATAACTGAGAATAAGTATGAAAATGCGCAGCATTATGCCCCCTTCTGCGTGTGGTTCACCTCACGAATGAAGAGATCATATTAATCTCCAGGTTGAATTCAAGCTCGTCTATGGGTAGAAAATTAGTCTGTAAATGTGGCAGCTGATATGTGCTGCAGTGGCCAGTGTCAGCAATCCTTTAACAAAAAGCCGCCGGAGTTTCCCCCGGCGGCTTTTTTTCGTAAGTCAGTTCATCAACTCGACAGCCTGAACAGCTGCCTCATTAAGACCCGCACCAATCAGGGTTACACCGCCCTCTCCATCAAGGAGCGAGGCGTTGTAGGCTTTGGCGCCGTCGTAGCTGGTCAGCGCTTCAAACACCTGGGCACGTCCATGAACCGCCGTCAATTCGGCCCAGATCTGAACCGAACCGGCTGACGCGTCTTGCCCCGTACCCTGAAGGGTCGCGCGGGCAAAGTCGACATCGCTGAGACCTCTTCCGAAACCCGTAGCATCGAGAAGGATCTTTGAGACTTCCAGACGCGGCAGATCATCGAGCAAGTCGGTGACCCAGTTCAGGCCACCGCCATTGCTGTGCAGCTGACCACCACTGACAGCCGTCAGCATTGCTGTCGCCTGCCCGGCGTGCGAGTTCATGTTCAGCTGGTTATCCACCAAGTATCCGTCATTGAAGTACAGGATCTCGGTATTATCCAGCTGGAACTCACTGCCGGCCACTTTGACAAGTGTGGTCGACGTGCCGTCGGCACGGCTCCAGTGGGTCACATCGGCACGGCCCTGGTAGTCACCAAGGTAGCCGTTGATATAGGCCACATCGGCGCTGCCGTCGTGCCCCATATCTGCATAGACCTTCACAGGCCCGCGCAGATCATTCAGGACAATCTTGTCCGCTCCAGCGCCGCCACGGAAATCCACGGCGTTGCCTGCATTGGCACGGGCAAGAAAGACGTCGGTAAACCGACCACCCACCGCTGCATCGGCGCCGTCGATCCAGTTGCCGCGTACTGTGGAGCCGTACACCAGCACATGCTGCTGGTGATGTACGGTCTGTGAGAAGTCGAAGACTTCAAACTTCGACCCAAGAGCGACCTGGCTATTATAAATGCCGCCGACCGAGCCGACGACAGTGACATCACCCGTCAGCCACTGGGCACCGAGAAACCACACTTGGGCGTCAGGCGCCGTGTTGTAGTAGGTCCCGGCCAGCTGAATAGTTGCGAGGCCAGACTGTGTAAAAGCAAAGTTAGACATGCTAAACCCCTCCTAAGGGTGTAAAAACAGTATGATGACACGAATGTGCATCTAAAATTTTTGGTAAGTGAGATAAGTATTGCAAGTCTAATATCAGAAATATTTAAATTTATACCAAAAATACATATCAATACTTTGACTGTATTCGATGTGCTGAGATGAAATCAATCCGGCTGAAACGTTCGACCAGCGAGAGGAAGCGGCAGGCGTTAAGCCTGCCGCCTGCCGTTAGCGTACGTCGCACGTACCATCAATGCGTGCGCAAAGGTGCTGCGGCTCGGCCTTTGCAGCAAGAGACAGCCCTCCCAGGAGAAGCGCGCTCGCCAGAGTAAGCATAGTGATTTTCTGCATGATGTTGTCCTCCACCGCGTCATGCGGCGAAGGAATGGTCTCCGGGTGCTGAGGAATTTTGGCGCCGGAAATATGAATTCATTCCCGCGAAATTGTGTCAGAATCTGGATGTTGCAGAAATGGCGCAAGCATCAAAGAGATTTTGGGTCTTTTGGTATGCTGTCTGCAATATATTACTCATTAAATATCTCATATTTATCGCTTTTAGTTTTGCTTGATGAGTTTTATTCAATTACAGGTGTCAGTTATATTAGAAAATCATGTTATAAGGATTTATGACACATCCTTATTGGCTTCCCCTCGGAATCGTGCTGCTGACTGCCCCAATGTCATCGACAGCGCTTGAATCTGCGGTGGCGGGCTCCCTTAAGCAGGAAGCAAGCTGGACGGCGCTGAAAAACCAAATCACGAGTACTCAAGCAAAATTGGAATTGCAGCGGGCGTTGCTGGAGCAGGTCGTTCTTTGCAACAACAAGAAGCGCTTTTACGCCCCCGGTGCGGGCGCGGATGGTCAGGGTTGTGCCGCAGCAGACGTTGCCACAGTACCGACTCCGCCGCCACCACCACCCCCTCCTCCGGCTTACACACCTTCCCCGCCTCCTCCGCCTGCTGCTCCGTCTTGTTCCTCATTGATGGGCCAGTCTTGCACCCTAACGAGTACATGGGTGGGAAACGGTACGGGCTGTGGCGGGAGCAACTGTCAAATTGGCTTACCTGCCGGATGGACAGGTACTGAAGTACACTGCACCGTGTTAGGCAATACGGGTGTTACCGAAGTCGGCTGTCGCGCCTCTGGCCCCGGCACTTACGACTGCAGTGGCCAGTGCAAGTAATCCTTTAACAAAAAGCCGCCCGAAATCCACGGGCGGCTTGTCTTTTCATTCAAGGTCGGAGTGAAGGCCTCCGCATCTCTTAGGAGCGACCGACAGCGAAGCCGGCGTGCCCAACAACGCCCATCGAGAACGTTCAAGAGCTCGCAGTGTTTCGTTTAATGCGTTCCATCCGCCTCTGCCATTTCGGCCAGCGGTTTCTTATCGCATAGGCGTCAACGCCTTCGGCGCGTTCGACAACTTCCTTCAGAATGTCATCCGTGGCCTGAAGATGGTCCGGCATCATTCGCGCGGGGTCTGCGGCATTGATAGGTTGTTGCCATTCCGCAGCCTGCGCCATGATGGCCTTTAGAAGCTCCATAGAACCAACGCCGACCGCAATCCCGCCGTCGGTCAGCGTGGGCCGTGTCACGACCATCCGCAGTATCTCGAAGTTCAGCTGGACTTTCGGTGCTAGCGCTTTGAAATCATCCACAGTGGTCGCCTTTTTGGCGTCGCGAAGCAGAGCCAGTGTCTTATAGAACAGGTTCATAATTTCGATAGTGGAGTCCGAAAGACCTTCAAGCTTTGCCGCCTCAGCCGATCTGACCGCTTTGTTCGAATAATAGAGGGCGACGATAGTCCCTGCCGCTGTCGCCAACGCACTAACAATCTCAGTTATCCTGGCAACAATCTCCGCACATGACATTCAACGGCTCCTGCAAATTTTGGCCCTACCACCTCTGTTCCGCTATCACACGAGATCTCAATCAAAGATTACTGACGCCGGCAGCCTTGGTGCTGTAATGAGGGAGATGTGCTAAAGGCATAGGCAGAGCTGTTGATCAGAAACGCCTAGACTATGTCTGGACCTTTTTCCGCTTTTTGTTCTCAGCCTGACCTCAAACTTGCCAATCGGCGGCGGGCACCTTGGATGCATCTCACATGACATAGCAATTAACCACTAGCTTGCTTACAGAAGTGGCCCTCATCTCTACTATGGAGTGAATTTTTTGGTTACGATTCCCAGCTAAGATTTGCATAGAAAGCAAATACATTAAATAAAGGACGTATCCGTTGTTTTTCCGAGGGCGTCATGAACAACAAACTGTCGATGCCGATAATATTATGCCTGTTGAGTAGCTGCACTTCGTACCCTAAATTGCCGGAGGAAGGCCCTTCAAGCATTTTGGCCCTCGCAGATGCTGTTGAGTGCGAAATTTCAAATACATTCAGATCATTAGAACCAGAACAGAAGAAAAAGTTTCGAAATTGGGCCGTAACGTACTCGATCACTCACAATGCGACCGAAAGCAATAAAGCGAGCCTCGATCCTATCAGCTGGCTCACTCCTGCGCCTGTTGACAAGTTCCTTTTGTCGCCGCGAGCTGGTCTGGAGTCTGAGCGATACCGCAATGGAAAAGTCGAATTTAATACCAAGGTCTTCAACACAAAAACTCAGGCATGCGAACGCACTAACAAGAACAAGTCATTCAAAGTCGATCCTGAAGGCTTTCTTTTGACTGACTGGATTCAGCAGGTAGCGGCGTCACCGAACGCGGTTGGAAGTATCGCTTATGCGGTTCGGGTGCGTGTCACCACCAACATTGGCTTGGGCTCGAACTTTCAAAATGGCCGCTGGGACAACACCGGAGATCTAGGGCATACGCGTGTGACCGAAGAGACCGTGGATTTTGCGTTATCTGACGCGACGCCGAGTGGCCCGACCAAGGTAGTTATCGTTGGGGGGCTACCAGCCCTTAGCCAGCCTAAACCGCAGCCTGGCACCAAGCCCTTCATGGAAATAGTGCCTGACAACAAATTCGCCATCCCCGGCCAGCCAGTCCAACCCAGTTCCAAGGCCCCAACTCAGACGCAAATCCCGTCAGCGACGGTTCCAGAGGAGACCATCCGGCGAAACCGTAGTACAATTCAAGGCCTTCAACTTGACAGAGCGTTTCCTGAAGGCCTGAGATAGAAGCCGCAAGCTGTTTTTAACCTGGCTCGTCATCACCTGAAAGGTTCTTTGATGAAATCAGCTTTGATCTCTCTGGGGCTTTGCATGATGGCGGGCACGTCTCTGGCCCAGGCCGACAATCTCGGAATACCGCAAGCGCAGGTGCTTCCAACCCTGGCAAAAGCTGCGGAGCAGCTCTCCCTAGATTTTTCCCCGGGCCGTGGCGAATGCCTGCCATTTCGTTGCAGCTGGGAAATGGGGCACGCCGTAAGGCTGAGCGCCGCTGTGATGGACGGCACTTCGACCTATCAGCTGGAGGTCGCCTGGAATAATGGCGATAAGGCTTCCACTCCGACATCCTTTCAGAGGTTTCGGGACATATGCCTCGTTGTGGTGGCGACGGCTTATCGAGGTGCCGAGAAACCAGAAATGGAACGGATTGCCCAAAAGATTTCGACCTTCGAAGGGAACGGTGGTCGCGCCATGCAGCCTGAAGAACGGACCGCGAAAGTCGTGTTTTACGGCACAAAAAGCCGTCCCGTCGCCCCTGCCAAAAACGGAGAAGCGTTCTTCCAGTGCGGTGCTATAGCAAATACCAGCGGGAGCTTGAATTAGGGCGATGGGCTAAAGAAATAGGCCGAGCCGGAGTCTGTGCCTTTGTCGTCATAGGCATATGCCCCGATCAGGGCGGTGTCGCCGGAGAGGGATACGAAGTAGCCGAAATTGTCACTCGCCGCGCCGTCAGCAGCTGTGAGTTTGACCTGCTGGCTTCACGCGCTGTTTCGCCTGAAAGATCGATCCACCGTCATGATCCGTGAGTCTGGCTTGTTGTATTCAATTTCCTTCGTTTTGTATGAAATAAAAATTTTCCCTTATGACTAAACGTCCCAAATATAATTTACAGTGACAGCATGAGGATCTGCGTTACCTGTATATTATTTAGTATATTTACTGCTCATGCAGTGTGGGCGTCACAAAGTTGCACCATTCGCCCGATCCGCATTCAGGGTGGCTCGATGGCGCCGCGTTTTGCCGATGGCGCGGTGGTGCAGGTGGAAATCGGACACGGCTGCACGTTTGTGCCGCAGCGCGGCATGGCGGTGCTATTCATCAACCGTCAGAGCCCCATCCCGCTGGTGAAGACGGTGGTGGCACAGCCGGGCGATCGCTGGGATGTGGCCGAGGACGGGCGCGTGAATGTGAATGGCGCCGAGGCCTTAACCGCAGGCGGACGGCCCTACCGGCTGGAGGCCGCAGGCGTGCGTATGCTGCGGCTGTATGTGCGTGACTATGGTGGGATTATCCCGCCCCAGACCTACCTGCTGCTCGGGGCCTACGAGGGCGGCTCGCTCGATGCCTCACGCTTCGGGCTGGTGCATCGACGCGATGTGATTGGGCGGGTGGTGGAAGGTCGCTAACTTCGTTCCTGTAAAGCTGTTTACCTTAATTTTTCCCAGGCGTTTAAGGCGTGGTGCAACATAGAATTGGCTGAATGTTATTGCACGTAGTGTTCGTTCCGCCATTCGCCGATGCGAGGTTTCCCTGAGCGTTAATTGAGATATTATAGTAGTAAAATCCACTCTGACTATCGGTGGCGTTGGTCCAATTGTTGCAATTGCTCCCATCAGCTGCTGTTCTTGCTACATCCCAGAATGTTGAGTATCCTGAAGTCGATCTCCATCCCAGTACGATTGGAAACCCAAAGTAGGTCAAACGGCTCTGCCATGCCGAATATCCTGCACCAAACTGGCTTGCGCAGATGGCATTTGCGCCGGATACTCCACCCAAATTTCCCGTGTAGCGATTGGGAGTCAAATCACATCTGATGATAGGCGTTCCCCCGCTGGCACCGGCGACGGTGGAGTCGACGTAATCTTTGGTGGCGACGTCGTTACTGGCGATGGGCGTGGAAGCGCGAATGGTGGTGGCCGAGATACTGTTGCTGCTAAGGTTGGGGATGTAGTTGGCGGTGCTGGCCAGATAGCCCCATGTGGTGCCTGCGGTGGTGAGGCTGATTTGGTTAGCGGCCATGCCGGAGGTGATGTTGAGGGTGCCGGTGGGGCTGATGGTGGGGGCATAAGCAGGGCACCCAATGTCACCGCGCGAGGCCTCGCCGATGCAGATGCGGGAGCCGGAGACACCCATGGTGGTGGACACGATCGCGAAATCCCCCCAGTCGCCTGCATGGGCCAGCGTTGTCCAGCCGGTGAGAAGTGTCAGGGTAAGGAGACCGACCTTGCTCATGGCTAGTTTCCTCCGTCCCGGCATACCAGGACGCGGTCTCCTTCAATCCGGATCTGTCCGGCCCGGGAGGCATCGCAGGTGATCCCCGTTGCAGGATTGCCGACGTTGCTGGCGGATCGTGTCACCGGAATGTCTTCAGCCGGTTGGAGGCTAGCGCAACCGGTGAGGACGAGAGGGAGGAGCAGACGGAGGTTCATGAGCGCAGTGTGCCCCGAATAGGAATGTGTGTCAGGTCAGGTGCCTACAGCTTCAGCAGCGGCGTGAGCTGGAATGGTCTGTGGCTTTCGGGTGATGCACAGGACAGGATGCGGCACACCTAAGCAAAAATCCCAAAGGCATCCATACCCTGCCCGCACCGACCGAGTTGGGTAGGACGCCTTTGGGATTTCCGCTTTTTGAGGTGGTGCGCTCCGGCGCATCAACCAACGAAAGCCACGACCATGACCAACACAAAAGCCGCCCGCATTGCCGAACTGAACGACCAGTTCCGCCGCTCAGGCCAAGGGGGCCGCATCTTCCTCACCCGGGGGATTATGAGCCTTCCCAGCTACCAGATGCTCAAGGTCATCGATGCGGTACGCAGCTTTGAAGCCTTTACCCCGGACAATGACCCGCACGGCGAACACGACTTCGGTTCCTTCGTCCAGGACGGCAAGAAGATCTTCTGGAAGATCGACTACTACCAGCCGAACATCGACGGTGAGCTGGATATCGACGGCTTGGGTTCCGAAGACCCCTCCGATCCGGAGCAGACCATCCGGGCGCTCACCATCATGCTGGCGGAGGAGTATTAACTCCTCCCCTGCCCTTCCCTATCAGTCAGCTGAGATTTCAAACGTAAGATTTAACAAACAACTTTCATTTCATCCTTGCGTTGTGCAATAATATTAGTGGGACAGGGGGAGCACATGCCTGAAAACACATTGGAGGAAGCGCGCCGTTCGATTGCGCGTATACAGGATTTTGACACAGAGACACTGCCGCGTCGTGGTGAATTGGGTTCGGCAATGTCATTCGATGCTGCCGTTGAGCCTGCCCAGCGATTGATACGGCTGTTCCAACAGATCTCTCTGGACCACCTAGGCGATTTGAATGATCGCAGCCTGACCCTGTTACGGGATCGAGCCAATTCTTTGTTCAGTATCTTCCAATCTGTGCTGTCATTTTCCCCAGAAACGGATACCGCGCCTACAGCGACCCGTACCCAGCTCATTGGTCAACTGAAAGATTCGTACGATCAATACTTTACAGATTTACATCCTGTTATTGCCTATCTCGCAAGCCGACAAAGGGACTTTGCCGCGCTGGAGCGCGAGGCGCGAGCTGCGGTCCAATCGGCTACAGATCAAGCTACTGAGTTGAAGGACCAGCTTGGAAAGGATCGCGAGGAAGCAGAGCGGATTCTCGAAAAGGTCAGACAGGTTGCTGCTGAGCAGGGCGTTTCCCAACAAGCTATCTATTTTAGGGAAGAGGCTGAGAGACATGAGGCGGATGCTCTCAACTGGAGAAAATATACCATAGGGACCGCAATCGGGCTTGGTTTGTACGCCGCACTCACGATACTGATACATAAGGTGCCATTTCTTGTACCAACCACTCCCTATGAGGCCGTGCAGCTTGCATTAGGCAAGTTTCTTCTTTTTGGTGTAATCGCCTACATGCTCCTTCTGTGCGCCAGAAATTTCCTGTCACATAAGCATAATGCGATTGTGAATAAGCACCGCCACAACGCTTTGCTCACTTTCAACGCTTTAGCGGAAGCTGCCTCGGGAGAGGACAGAAGAGACATTGTCCTCACGCATGCAGCAGCTTGCATTTTTAGTCCGCAAGATACCGGCTATACGAAGCACTCTTCCCAGTCGGACAACGCAACCACGAAACTGGTCGAGATTCTGCCAAAGCTTGGGGGCAGCTCTTCTTGAGGAATGTTGGCGTCATCTCGCTTCCACGAGACACTCTTCCTGTCCCATCAGAGGACTTGCTAACAGAATGCTGAGAGAGCCATTCTATTAAATTCTCGAAATTACTGAAGTGAGGAAAAACCATGCGGCTCTGTCGGCGCCTGTTTGTTGTTCCATTGGCCAATAACGATCATGGCAAGACGACCATGATCCGTGCTCTGGTTTCGCAAGGCATGGGGTGGGAAATTGACAAGCTCCAGAAGGGCGTGCGGAAGATGACCACTCCCTTCGGACGTCCGGTCGACGCCTACGTGTATGGGCGCTCGTATCAGGAAACCGAGCGCGACACCTATGGATCGGTCGAGAACTCCCTGAACCAGAGCGATCCTGCCTGGCGGACCCGCGAGCTGATCATTATGCCCAGCCATGTTGCGAGCCAGGATTATGGTGATATCAAAAAAATGATCTGGCTCGCTCATAATGCCGGGTTCGACATAGTTGCGGCGTCTATCATCCTCACGCGCGACAGCGGTGACAATCGCGCGTTTTTCCCGAAGATCTGGAAACTAAACTGGGACGAGCGCTGGACCATTCCCAATCCGTGGAGTTCAGACCCGACAGGTCAACTTGAGGCTCTTGGCCGTGATCTCTGGGTCTGGATCTCCAACAGTCTTGTCAAATAGCTGCTGACTCGGTTAGCCCCCCTTGGTCTGCTGCGCTTGCTCCAGCATCGCCACAGCCCTTTCGAAGGCCTCGCCCAATACCCAGCCGTTGGCATCCGCCACGGCGTAGAACTTTTCGATCGTATCGGGACGCAGTTTCAGGTTCAGCTGGGCCGTGCGGCCTGTCCGGTGGCGGCGCACCGCCTTGGTCGAGGGCACAACGGCGACCGGCGCAGGCGGAGGAGCCGCTGCGGGTTTGGCTTCACGGCTCTTGAAGTTGGTTTTGGCAGCCGCTTCCGCAATCTTGGTGGTGTCGACCCGCTGCACCGGCTTGGGCTTGAACTCACTCAAGTCCAACACCTGGTCCTTCTTGGGGGGCGTCGGCAGATCGTCGTCGTCGTCAAAGCCGAGACTTGCACGGTTGGTCATTACGCCGCCCTCCCCTGCTCTGCCTGAACCGCTTTCAGCCGTGCGATCACTTCGGCAGTGAACTCCATGGCGTTCTGAACGGCCTTCTCGATGTTGCTAACCTGCTTGGGGTCGAGGTTGCCGAGCAGACCACCGAAGTCCAGCAGGTCGCGATACGCGGCGCGTTCGACGATAGAGCTGGACATGACCTCGATGCCCGCCGCGTCCAGCTGGTCACGGACGTTCTTGAGGGAACGCGACGTCACCGCCGCGCTGACACGGGTCAGCAGCACCGCGTACGGGATCTCGCGCTTGGCAAGCCGCGACTGGTTGCGGATCAGCTTGATGGTCTTCGATGCCCCTTTGGCGTCCATGGACGCGCCCTGAGTGGGAATAATGACCAGGTCGGACATGCCGATGGCATTGGCGACCATGAGGCTGGCCGTTCCTTCCAAGTCGATGATCACGAACTGGTACTCGCCTGACGCATCTTCGACCACATCGACAATCGTATCTTCGGTGATGTCGCTGATAATGGTGATATTGGCCGGTTTGCCGGGCAGGTTGCCCCACTGGGAAATCCAGCGCTCCGGGTCGGCATCGACAATGGCGATCGACGCGCCGCGCGCGGCGAGCTCCCCGGCCAGCAGCAGGGCAGATGTGGTTTTACCGGCACCACCCTTCGGGTTGGCAAATGAGATCACAGGCATCTTTGAGGCTCCTCGTTTGTTCCAACCTACCGCTGAAAAGCTAACAGATAGCTACCAGCTATCCAACCGTAGCCGGTAGCTATCGGCTACCATATGGTACCACTTTGCAACAAAAAGATATCTGGTAGCTACTAGCTACTAATAAGGTACCATTCAGGTATCTTTATGGTATCAGGTGGTAGCCGTTAGTTATCCCGAGCGGCAAAGTGTTGGAAGTTGCGGCATTCTGATTGGCAAGACTCAGCGGGCGGGGTAGGGTATCGGTCATGGCTACCAAGAAACTCCACCTGAAAACCCGTGAGGCGTTCGCGGAGTTATCCCTCCACGAAAAAAACGCCTACCTTCAGGAGGTCGCCGACCAGATCGCCGACGCGCGCGGTGATGACCGCGCCGTGCTCGACAAGGACGCACTGTCGCGTCTTCGCCGCTATTACAGCCGCCGCAGCATGGCAGACTTGCGTCTGGAAGACATGGGCGGACCATTGGCCGCCCGCTTCAAGAGCCTTGCCGAAGCCATCCGTTCCGACGAGGTCCAGAAACTGGTAGGTCACGAGATCCCCACCAACCGCCAAACCCGTCGTACCAACTCGCGCCCAGCGCCGATGGACGACGCGCAGTTGATGTTCTTTGTGCCGTCGGTTCACGACGCGCCGCTCAAGGACGACTTCAATCTGATGGACATTGCGCCGTTCTCGCTGTCGAAGAACGGCGGGCAGGGGGTTATCCGGTATGAGCTCAAGGATGCGGTGATCACCATCGAAGGCGGCGCCGAGGTCGGCATCGCCACCGCCTACGACTACGATATCGTCATCAACATGATTTCGCATCTGGCGGAGGCCACCCGGCGCTTCCGCATTGATGAAGCCAAGGGGCTCAAGCCGAGCATCCCGCCGCAGGTTTATCGTCCGTCCGCCGCTGAAATCCTCAAGTTCTGCCGCCGCGAACTGGGCGGCAAGCAGTATGAGGATCTGGAGCGGGCGCTGGCGCGCCTCCAGGCCACCCATATCCGCATCACCAATCTCAAGGGCGGGGAAGGGCGCCGCGACCGTCGCGAAACCGAGTCATTCCCGCTGATCGGGCGCTACAAGGTCGTGAGCCGCACCAGCCAGGACCGTATCGACCAGGTCGAAATCGAGATCCCGGGCTGGGTCTACGACGGCGTCGTCCAGCCGGATGGCAAGCCGACCATTCTGACCCTGAACCCCGACTACTTCCTGCTGTCGCGGCCTCTGGCGCGCTTCATCTACCGTCTTGCGCGCAAGGCCGCCGGGGAAAGCGAAGCGTACTACTCGCTCAAGGAACTGCTCAAGCGCAGCGGGTCCAAGCTCCCCATGCGCAAGTTCCGTCTGGCAGTTGAGGAAATCGTGGAAAGCACCAAGCTCACGCCCCTGCCGGATTATGACCTGGAACTGGAAGATCGCGGCCATGATTTGATTCTGGTTATGCGCAACCGGACGCGTGCCCTGCCACCTCCGGCGACGGCCATCGCCCTGCCGATCTAATTTTGTCACATCACCGTACTTCGGTCCGCCCGGTTTTGACAAAAATCCCACACACCCGCGCTCGCATCGTTTTTGACAAAATTGACCGTACTTCGGTCCGCCTTACTTTGACAAAAATGGCCGCTACGCTGGGGAATCCCATGGTTGGGGGCGAAACTGTGGATAACGTGGGGATAAGTCAAAGAGCACCGTACATCATTCCGCGAATACCGTACTTCGTTCTGTCAACGCCGTACATCATTCCGTCTTTGCCGTACATCATTCCGTCAAAACCGTACTTCACTCCGAAAATCGCCTGTAACCTCATGATTCCAAACGTGAATTTTCACCTAAAACTAATATAAAACTATATAAAACTGTCAAAACATATTTTAAAACGCTGACGCTGACATTTTTTCAATTTTGATTTTGGATTTTTGTCAGAACGGTCAGCGTCGACGCAATCAGGCCATGAGGCAGATTGACGATCTTTACAGATGAATTATCCCTAAGGTTGTAAATTACAGTTGGGGATAGGGTATGATCAAACTAATCACAGGGTCATTCATGTTTGTGGCTGGGCTGCTGTTTATGGCCACAGGCGTTGGGATCGTGGTCGGACTGCCGATGTTCATCGGTGGGCTCGCGATGGGCGTGTCTGGATTTTTCTCTCTTGGCAAAACGGCAGTTCAGGCCGGAAGCGCCATCGGCAAGATCGGCAGAGAGTATAGCACGAGCCGGGAAACCGCGTCGTATCCAGAGACATTGGCTGTCGCCGCGACGCCCTCGCGCAGTGTCGCAGACGAGATTTCGAAACTCGCTGAGCTTCTCAAGCAGGGTATGATTACCCAAGACGAGTTCGACGCCCAAAAGGCGCAGATTCTCAGATCTTAAGTCGCCCGTCTGGGCAGGGAAGGCCTTTGGCGGACTCGATCCGGTCCGCCAGCTCCTCGTAGCCAAAGACCTTGCGCACGCGCGCCGGTTCGTGGCCCTGGCAGACCGTCAGGATCAGATCACGAAACTCTGGGCCCGCGAGTTCATGAGGTTCCACCAGCGGCTTGCGCTGGCCATCGATGAGGCCGCGCCGTTCTCCGAGAAACCGGCTGAACTCATGAGCGCGCTCCAGGCTGAGACCCATGAACTGCCGCACATAGCTGTTCTCCAGGAACCCTGAGGGGTTTTTGTAGTGTTCGGCGAGCTGTCCGTAGTTTTGGGCAAACATCCAGAGCCGAACGCCGTAGCCGCGTCCCAGATCAAGCGCGGTTTCCAGAATGTCGAGACGCTTGAGCTTCGGCATCTCATCCAGAAAAAACGTCACGACCGGGGCGTTACGGTCCGGCTCCCCCCGGCACAGGGTATAGAACGTCTGACCGAGCAGCGCGCGGATGTAGGAGGTATAGGCCACCAGCTCGTCCATGCTGACACAGATGTAGAGTGTGGCCTTGTCTTGCCGGAGTGTCAGCGGGTCGAAGGTGGAAAGCTTGCTCAGGCGCTCAATACGGGGTGACTGCCAGACCTCGATATTGGTGCGGGCGGTTTCGATGACACTTTCGCGCACCTTCGGTGGCATCGAGGGCAGGCTTTTGCCCAGTCGGACCAGCTTGCTGACCTTGGTGTTTTTGAGGTGGATGGTCCACGCTTCGAGCTCGCTGCCCTGAAACGTATCCACGGAGTGACCGCTGCCATCGTCCGAGGGGGCGAGAGGTTCGAGGTAAAGGCGATCGAAGACCGCTTCGAGGCTGCGGGCGCCATTGTCGCCGGGTTCCTCATGGAGCGCTGTATCCAGAATGGCATCGGCGAGGACATCAAGGCCACGCTTATCCCAGTAGTCCTTCTTTTGCAGGTCGGCGGGCACGATCAGCAGATCGACCAGTTTGCGTGCGTCCTCGTAGGCGTCCTCTACCTCCGGGCGGATGGCGTCGAGCGGGTTGAACGAAATCGAGTTGGCCGGATCGGACGGCGCGAAACGGTAGACCGGTCCGACGTTACGAGCGCGCCACAGCGCGGTCTGCTCATAGAGCTCGCCCTTGATATCGATGACCACGGCGCCGCCGTCCATCGTCAGCAGGTTGCGCAGTACCGACTGGCTTTTGCCCTGGCCTGGCGGCGCGAGTGTGATCAGGCTTTCGTTGCGGTCATAGAGCAACTCTTCCTGTGTCCCGTCGAGACGACCGAGGCGCAGCACGGAGGGGCGTGGGGGTAGCCTTGGGACCATAGCTGTGGCGGCGGCATCCTCAGACATCCAGCGGGCGCCCTGATACAGCATTCGCTCCAGAAAGCCGCGTTCGCTCCGGGTGAGGGTGCCCGGGGTGGCAAGAACCTCACGGAGCCGGTGCTGGAGCCGTTCTACCGAGGCACTGGCGGGGCCAAGATGGCCCTCGATCAGAACGGTCAGCTGGCGCCGCAGCTCCTGGAGCATGTCGGCGGCGCCGAGGGCGCCGGACGGAGCCAGCAGACTCCGTCCTTCGTTCCAGACGATCGGTGTGAGTATCTGAAGACGTTCCCGCGTATCCATGGCACCGACGGCGGTCAGCAGGTCGCTGAGCCGCAGTGTTGCGCGTTCAGCTTCCGAGAGGTCCCGCAGCGTGCGCTGGAACACCGCGTTGCGCAGCGCCTGGGTGGCGCGTTCCGCCAGGTACTCGCGCTGAACGGTTCCTGCCGTCTTGAGCACGTAGTCGTCGTCCGCCGCGCGGCGGTCAAGGGTGCCAAGTTTCTCAGCCATGGCCTGACCGAGCCGATAGAAGCTGACGGACCGCAATAGCTCCGGCTGGAGTTCCACGATCGACACGCTGACCACGTTCAGCTCATTGGCGTGGAAGGTCTCGATATCGTCCAGGCTCCGGCGCGGCAAAGCCGGCGTGGTGCTGGGCGCGGGGGAGGGCGGCACAGGTGGCGGGCTTAGTCGGGCTGCTGCTGCGCCTGCGCCTCCCGACCACCGGTACAGGACACCACCTGCAAAGCACAGCACCACGAATACAATCAGCACTTCCATGTCGACGCCCCAGAACCCTGAGGTCACCCTAACCGCAGGAGAGGCGCCTAGGCAACCTGGAGAGGTGGCCCTGCAACCGCGCGTCCGCGCCGGTCCGGGACGATGCCCCGGCCACGTCAGACGGACGCTTGTCTTTCTTGAGCTGGATTGGTAGCGTAGAGGCATTCTTAGTGCGCACTTATGAGTTTTGTTCCAAAACTCGGCGCCCCACCGCCTGAGGTTCCAATGGCCATTTACAGCCTGAACCATAAGCCGATTGGAAAGAGCACACAGGATCGTCCTTATACGACCGGTGCGCATGTGAATTACATCACCCGCAGCCGTGCCCTTGGGCACCTGGACGGCGCCCGCCTGCCGGTGGACCGCGACGGTGCACGCGGCTACTTCAACGGCGCCGAAGACACCGGGCGCAAGAACGGGCGTGTTGCCGATAAACTGATGCTGGCTCTTCCGAAGGAACTGACAGCCGAGCAACGGCATGAGTTGGTGAAGGGGTATGCCGAGGAAGTCACCGGGGGGAGGGCGCCGTGGCTGGCGGCCCATCATGACAAGGGCAAGGATGCGGCGAACCCACATTGTCACCTGCTTATCCGGGATCGCGATCCGGAAACCGGCAAGCGGGTGTTCGGCACCACCGACCGGGGGTCAACTCAGCGCTTGCGCGACCTGTGGCAGGACCACGCCAACCGGGCGCTGGAGAGGGCAGGGAGGCCCGAGCGAATTGATGCCCGCACCTTGCAGGCGCAGGGCATTGAGCGCGAGCCGCAAGTGCATGAGGGGCCGCGCAGCCGCGCGGCACAGGAGCGCGGGCGCAGGCCCTTGTCGCGTCCGCGAAACTTCCGCAATGGTCCGGGCGCGCGCTCGCCCCAGCGCCGAGTGGATTATCCCTCGCTTGATCGGGGGCGAACCCGGCACGAGTTTAACCAGGAACGTCCGCGCGACTACTGGCAAGCCCTGGATGACGCCCGCCAGCGTGACGAGCTGGACGGGTTGCGCCGCGTGCACCTGCCGCCTGACGGCCGACGGGAGGCCGCAAGCCCGGAACCACGTGCCTTCCGTGATGTGATGCAGCGCCAGCGCGAGGCGCGCCAATCCGGAGGGGAGGGCTCGCCCGGGTTTTCCGTAAAATCGATCCTGCGGCCTGGCGCTCCCCCCGTTGCCAAGAGCCCGCCGTCACGCGATGGTCCGCAACAGCGGCAACCGTTCCGGCCAAGGAGTGGTCGCGATGATGACGAGAGGGAGCGATAAGCGCGATGGCGGTGGACGATCAGGACCGCGCCCTAACGGATGACGAACTGGCGCAGGCGCGTTTCCAGGAACGCACCAGCCGCAATCGGTTGAACGATCTGATGCAGCGGAGCTTCCTGTCGCCGAAGCGCGCGATGAACCGCATTCAGGATGCAAGGGCTGAGAAGGGCGACAGGTTCGTCTTCGACAAGCTCCGCGATCCGAAAAGTCGCGCCTACGGGCGCCGTCCGGGCAGCCTGCTGTCGCGTGGCGGTTTACGCCGGGGGGCGAGGTATAAGCGGCGCGATGCCTTGCTTGCGCGCCGTCGCTTGCCTGAGCATCTGCTTGACTATGAGACCAAAGCTGACCGGTTGCGCGGGGCGGAGCGAGCCCATCGGGAGGCGCGCGGTTCCGGTCCGCCGGATACCAAAGCGTCGTTCCTGTCGCGGCTGCTGAAGCGGCCCGCGCAGGACGCGGTGCCAGCGCCGCACCAGACGCCGGGGAAGGGGTTTTCGGTCAAGGACATCCTCAACCGTCCGAAAGAGACGCGAAAGCCATCTTCGGCGCCTCCGAGGCGGCGGGGGAGGGAGGATGAGCGGGGTCGTTAGGTTGAGCTTCCTTCGGCGCGGATAGCGCAGTGGGCCGCTGTCATGGTACTGCCTGAATATGCGTCAGGTGCGTGGTCGTTCAGGGTCGGGCCAGCTGACCACAAGCGCCTGATACGATGTGTTATCTGGTAGCAGACGGACCTCCCATTCTATCCGGAAGCCATCCTTTTGGAGTTGGGCCATGGTGGTACGGGCGGTGTCGGTCTGGGTGAGGTCCAGCGGTTTGGCGGGCGCGATGACCACGCGGTTAAATCCTTCGGCGGCAGCGCTGGCGATCGCCTGCTTGACCTGGGTGAGTGCAAGGAGCTTTTCCGCTTCGCGTTCGCGGGCTTGCCGGGTCATCTCCTGAACACGCTGAAGGATGGAAGCCTTGCTCATGCCGCATCCTCCCGTTTGGACGTCGGCGCAAAGCGTCTACCGAGGTAGGTGTCGGTGACATCGAGGCGTCCGTGGCCCAACTCGTGGGAGATCTCCAGGCGTGCCGCGCGGTCGCGCGCAGCCTCCGCCTGAGAGAGGGTGTCCACGGTGGGCCCGCCTGCTGCGGGGCACGACCAGCCGGTGAGCTGCTTGTAGCGCCACTGGGCATACGCATGGCGGTAGCCGTGGGCGTTGCTGATGCCTGCCTTGATCAGCTGGTTTTCATAGGACTTCAGTGCCTGGTGGTAGTTGCGACCGGTGCCAATCAGTGAGCCGTCGCCCACCACGGTACGCACCTCGTCGAGGAGGGCGCGCTGCTTGTCGTGGGTAATGGGGATTTCCCGGTAGCGTCCGCCCTTGCACCAGCTGGCCTTGAGGGCGATGCGGTCGCCCTTGTCGGCAATCGCGGGCCGGAATTTAAGTGCCTCTTCGCGGCGCATGCCGAAGGCGGCTTCGAGTTTCAGGGCAAGCTGGATACGCGCGTCGGGGATGCGCTCCAGCGCCGCCTGCTCCAGCCGCTTGGCCTTGTTGCCGGAATACCGCCCCCGTTCGGCAAGGCCGAACGTGTCATTGGTCTTCGGCAGAAGGCCGGGTTTGTTAACCTGGTAGGCCCACCAGCGCAGCCAGGTGAGACGGTTGCGGATGGTCTGGTCCGACAGTCCGCTGGTCTTCCAGTGGGCCACCAGCGCGGCGACATGTTTGCCTTTCAGGCTTTGTGCGCCGGGCAGACGGTAGCCCATGTGTTTTAAATCATCGGCCATGGCCAACAAGCCCCGCTGCCGCAGCGCACGGGTGCCAAAACTCCCCTCACCCGAGCGGGTACAGAGGGTTTTCAGGCTAAAGCTCAAGTCGTCCATGGTTATGTGGGTTCTGCTAAGTTTTAATGACCTACATGAGTGCCGCGTGCGGCATCACATGCGCTTGCCAGTGGCAAGCAAAAGGCCGGATACTCCCTGTTGTTATCTCCGTTTCTACGGACTCGTAGTCTCCTTGTGGTGGCGCCCGATTGCGGGCCGTTGTGTCATGCGGTCTGTCATCGTGCGTTCCTTTCAGTGGTTGCCTCTTTGGGCTCCCCCGTGTCGTGCCCGTGGGGCCGTGCATGTGGGCGGGGGTGTTCGTGGTGCGCCGGACGGCGCGTCGGGTGGAAATGCATGTTCGGTTATCCTTTCCGGTCAAAAGGGGCGGCAATGGCCCGTGGGGTTGTTGCAAAGATGGCTCGGTTCCAGCGCTGGCGAAGTTCGAGCAAACCTCGCCACTCCCTTATGGACCCGTCCTTTATCCGTAACTGACGTCGCCGCACCCGCCTGCCCAAAGCGAAGGCCGCGCCAGCGGCCCGCCCTGTCACTACCTGCGCTGCGGTAGTGACAGGGCTGACCGTTCCGGTCGCCCGTGGTGGCCTCGCAACACCTGTTTGCAACGTTCTTGCAACGGTTGTGCAACGGCCAGCGGGAGGGATGCCCTCCCGCACCCGCCCTCTGTGGTCTGCCGTTGCCGTCAGCCCAACGGGAGTTCACGGCACTCCCCTGCCCAGCCGCGTGCAGGCTTAGGGCCTGCGCTCCGGTCGCTTCGAGTGATGGGCGCTCCGCTTCCCTTCTCTTGGCCTCCCAGCCTGCACGGAAACGGACGGGCCTTGAAGCCCCGGCTTTTCTGCCAGGTGTCCTGATGCTCCGGAAACCAGATGCACGAACCTGCCTCTCCGGGATCTGGGGACACCGCTGCTGCCATGCGGCACCAACCTTGGTCCAATGCGACCCCTCTCCTGACCCATCGGACTGGCTGGGTCGGCTGCTGGCGTTGCGGAATGCGGGCTCCCGTGGGTCCGCTCACGCCCGTCACGACCGCAAAAGTCGGGGTCTACCCCCGTGAATGCGCCGGGCAAGGCATCCAACCGTATCCCCGGGGGAGCCCTCGGTCGGACCCTCCATTGCACGGCGCCTTCAGCGGGGCTGAACGCCGCCCGACCGGTCGCGAAGGGCGTGACCGGACTAACCAACGGGAGTATCCCCACATGAAAAACCGCAACGCCAGCAGCCGACCCACCCACAACGTCTATGTGGTCGAGGGCGAAGGCGATAACGCCTTTTGGACCAAGGTTGGTGCCGCATGGCAGCACGCCGACGGCGAAGGCCTCAACCTCACGCTGACCGCATTGCCGCTGAACGGTCGCCTGGTGGTCCGTCCGCCCAAAGGGCAGGATGACCAGGCCAACGGGAAGGCAGGGCGATGAGCCCCGCCCTTCCCCGGGCGGCAGACGGTCCATCCGTCTGCCAGCGCCCGTTCGTTCAGAACCGCATCCTCCAGGGGAATTGCCTGGAGATAATGCCACGTCTGCGCGGTGGCAGCGTCGATATGGTGTTGACCGACCCGCCTTACGTCTGTGGTTACCGTGACCGCCTGGGGCGGACGGTCGCCAACGATGACAACACCGATTGGCTGAAACCCGCCTATGCGGAGATGTACCGCCTTCTGAAACCCGGCAGCCTTTGCATTACCTTCTATGGGTGGACCCAGACCGATGCGTTTTTTGCGGCATGGCGGGCGGCAGGGTTCCGTATTGTAGGCCATCTGGTGTTCTGTAAGGAGTATGCGTCAAGCGAGCGGCTTTTGCGCTGTATGCACGAATCCGCCTACGTATTGGCGAAGGGCAACGCCCCCTGGGTGGCGCCGCCGTTGTCGGATGTACGGCCCTGGACCTACACCGGCAACCGGCTGCACCCCACCCAGAAGCCGGTGGAGAGCCTGAAGCCTTTGATAGATACCTATTGCAGTCCCGGTGGCCTGGTCCTGGACCCCTTTGCGGGCTCCGGCTCCAGTCTGGTGGCTGCCCGGGAGGTGGGCCGCCGCTATCTGGGAATTGAATTAGACCCAGCTCATGCGACGACCGCGAAGCAGCGTTTGAGGTGAAAATCGGGCCGTAAGGCCCGGTTCTGCCGCGAGAAGCGCCGGGAACGCACTCCCAGTTAGTGCCGTAGTGACCTGAGCTGCGGTCGGTAGAACCAGATGCGTCGGCGCGCGCCGCCATGGGTGCGGTCGGGTTTTGTCCTGCCTGACGGCAGGCCAAAGGGGTGCCACCGGACGGCGGACGGACCGGAATCCGCCCCGCCTTGACCGGTGGACCCGACCGCCCCGCATGGCGGCATCGCGCCCTATCCCACGTTCGATGAGTGGTTTAGCATGCACGCGAGCCGACGAAGAACGAGCGTCCTGGTTCCAGCGTCACCAGGCTCCGTAGCTCTGGGACGCTGTTGATATAGGTTTCATAAAGGCAATAGAAATTGCGGCCTTCATGTCCAAGATGCCGGCGGAGCGTTTCACCATCGCAGACATTGCCTGCGACACAGGTAGCCGCATAATTGAGGGAGTCGGCAATGTTGACGATTGAGACGCGGAGATCATGCCCGGTTTCTTGCTCATAAAGAGACACCGTTCGTGCAACGATGCGATCAACCACTGTTCGATCCAGCGGTGCGGCCAGATCGCCGACCTTGGCGCGTATCCATGAGGACATGATGTGGTTGCGCGCCGTGAGGACCTCGGCGGAGTTGTAGCTGCTAAGATAGGCCAGGGACGCGGAAAGGCGTCCTTGCCGCTGCTGTTCAAGAATGGTCTGAAACGCGAACCAGACGCCAAGAACCACCGCGCCGTTAGCAAGGACCTGCAACCACCACGCCAGACTGTCTAAATACCTCCGCACGTTAACACTTCGGATCTTTAGGAAGCTGGATGGTCTCGGACGTGGTGTCGATCGACAGCTTAGAAAGGCACACAAGCTGTGCCGGGGTATAGGCCACATAGCGATCGATCTTGGTGGTGCTGCCTTCTACGGAAAGGGAGGGCACAAAAGAATTCATGGAGGCCTCTGACAGGTCCGTGGATGCCGTGAGGTTCGGGCAAAGGCTGAGGTCGATAACGATTGGCTCAATGGCAGAGTAGCGGAGCGCATTCTCGCGCAAACAGGCGGCATGAGCGCGCTCCACGCGAAAATAGGACGTTTCCTGGGCCTGAACGCCCTCTACACACACTAGGCTAGCGACTGTCAGCCACCAGCGTGAGTGAATAATCCGTCCAGCCAGTCCTGTTGCACAATTCATCTCGAACGGGCCTTGATGCCTTAAGTGTGAGCCTTTTCCGGTCAATGGAAAGTACTCCAGTCCCATCGAAGCTGTCTAGCCCGCATCGACTGGTGAAGACTGACACGGAGCCGGCGAAGTGCGATCCATAGAGAACGCCCTCGGCCAAGGTCATTCCCTTTCGCAGTCCTCCGACAGACTTTCCGCGCGGGGTTGAGCTGACTTTGAGGGTTATCAGCCGGAGAGGAGGAATCCTGTCTTGATTGACCTCAATGGCTGCGTTTTCGCTCGTCCATCGCTCTGACAAGGGTTCTGCCGTTACAGCGGTACGGGATGCCCAAATGCCCGGCAAGGTTGCTATCGGCGTGTCAGAAGGAAGGATGGCAGCGCTCAGAGCGAGCTTATGCTCCTGCCTATATTGCATTATGCCTTCAGGAGAACTGTATAATTCGTTAAAGAAGGACAGGTCGCACTGATCTCTCATGTCGTTGCCGACTTCATATATCAAGCCGTCATATCCTTCCCTCGAAAACACTATCTGTCTATGAGGCGCGACCATGGGATGTTTGATCCAGCTCTCCACTGTTTCGGTAGTGAGGGACCACGGAGCATCCCACCCGCCTTTTACGTTGTTGCAGAGAATTGCGAGCTCAAGATCCGTGAATGTGTCAGGCGGAGGGGGAGCAAGCACATCGATCGCCCACCGCCCCAGATCACCCACGGTTTTGACCGTTGCGAAACCTCCTGACGGCGTCGAAAGCATCTTTTCCAGCAGATCCACGGAAAACCCGACGCGATTGGAGAAAAGCAGAAGCTCGGCGGACGTCTGTATTGCCGCCTCGTAATATCGAGGCGCAAGCCGTGCGGCCCGCTCTGGGGACCCAATGTCAATTTCGGGCACAAATGGCGCGTGAAAGCCCAGGATTGCGGTCGGATGAAGTGTTCGCCAAGCATGTGCCTCAGCTCTGTTTCCCCACTCACCACGGTAGCGCCCACCCATGAAGGCTATCGCGCACGCAGACAAGCATGTGCCGTCAGCTTCGACCCGTGTTCCTGTGATATTGTCGTAAAACAGGGTACCAAGGCGTATGGCCTCACGGAGACTACCGCCGGGGCTATGCATAACGACGACTGTTGCCTCAAATTTTCCATTAGGCTCGCAGCTTCTTGCTGTTTCTTCGAAGCGGGCAACGTCACCGGCAAGAATGCTGCCCTGAAGCAGGATCTTGCGAAGCGTAATTTTTTCGCCGCGCACAGTTTCAGGCACGACACCTCCACAAACGAAATCTGCGGCCGCTGCGGGGTTGGTCATCGTGTACCAGAATACTGTGAGCAATGCCGTGATGAGGCTCCGCCAGATCGGTCTGCAGTAGGCTGATGAATTCATTGGTGCGGCTCCCAAAGACATAAATCTGAAATGGCATTGGCCACCTGGCCGCGTCATTCTGCCGAAAATTCGTAATGAGATCGAGGCGTGGCTTCCGATCTTTTTGGCATATACACACTCCCAACCCTGGTTGCCCTGGCATCATTCTACCCGTGCACTTTGGCCACAGTCACTACAGGGAATGCGTGCCCCCCGCTTGCTAAGGGAGGGCTGCGGGGGCACGCTTCCGCAATGTTCCAACTACCTGCCGCGTTGAAAGCCAAGGGCGAAGAGGCTGAAGCCTCCTTCCGCGCGTGGTTGAACCAGTCCGGGGTCGCGTTCCTGTACGTCGAGCAGTCACCGCTGAACGTGCCGGATCGTCTTCGGGGCAAGATCAAGCGTCCGGACTATCTGGTCGGTATCCCTCACGCCGGAATGGTGGCCTTCGATGTGAAGGCTAAATCTGCCTATGACGACCATCTGCTGTTCGAGGTCGGCGAAGTCGACAAGCTCGCCTGCTTTGCGGCGTTCTTTCATCTGTCGGTCAACTTTGCCTGCCTGGATCTAGAGCACCCTGATCATTTCTACTGGGTGCCGCTGCATGCGCTTGTAGGTCGGACGCCCGAACGGCGTGGCAAAGCCCGAGTTGTCACCTTTCCGGTCGCGGATGCCCTGGCTGTCGAACTGTCAGAGACATTTCTGGAGGCCTACGGACGTTTCAGCCATCGGTCGCTGGGCATTTGACAGCTACTGTGAATCCTACAATTGCCACGATGGTCTGACTGGCTAGGCTTGGCTCCGGAAAGGAGACTGCCATGACCAAAGATGACATCCCAGCTTTTATCGAGGACATCCTGGCCACCGGTTGCCCGGTGACAGCCGTGGGGCATGATTCCTATGTTTTCGGTGAAATTGACGTTCCCGAAGATGACATCGAACGCGTCTCCGCTGAGGTCCACGCGGTCTGCCAACGCTACGGAGGGCGAGACCATCTCCTGCTCGATATTGTCGCCCATTTGCGCAGCCTGGGCCGCTATATCGATCTAGCCAGTGAGACGGTTCACTAGTCATCGATGATGGCGCCCGACATACGGAACGCCAGTGCCGGGGGCAGTCGGTCCCGCCTTTCCCTGCGGGTCGCGCTGCGAAGGCTCCTGCGGCTACCCTTTGGTCCGGCTTTGACGTGACGAGAATGCCCGTCCTCCCGGCCTGTGGCCGTCGCTATGCTGAGGTCTCCGATATTCTTCATTGTCTGACCCGGATCGCGCCAAAAGCGGTTGATCCGGGAAGTTGGCTCAGGGGCGTTGCCCCTCGCGCGGGCAAGGGGGCGGTCTCCCGAGGCTC
This sequence comes from Rhizobium sp. Root149, assembly GCF_001427345.1. Lineage (NCBI taxonomy): Bacteria > Pseudomonadati > Pseudomonadota > Alphaproteobacteria > Hyphomicrobiales > Rhizobiaceae > Rhizobium > Rhizobium sp. Root149. The sequence continues at coordinate 4,404 of NZ_LMGD01000009.1, read as the reverse complement.
CGCGCTGCGCTTGTGCGCCCGCCGCCCTCATTCCTTGCCCTTGCTACCCCCAGACCTCGTCGGTCAGGCAGGGTTGCAGGAGCTGCATCCATTCAGAAACTTGTAACCTCAATCAATCTAATCCTGTCTAATTGCCGAAATAAATTGCCAGTATGCAGGAAATGTGCATTTTATAGGTATAAACAGGATTGATACCAAAAATGTTGCTTGATTTTCGCTTTACGAATTTCCGCTCTTTCAGGGACGAAGCAGCCTTCAGTATGGCTGCTAGCGCCGATACGACGCTTGAGCGTACCCATACGCGTGCGAGCGGTTTAGATAAAGTAAAGCGTATCCTGAATACCGCCGCGATTTATGGCGCAAACGCCAGCGGGAAATCTAATGTTATTCGTGCTCTGCAATTCATGCAGTTAATGGTGATTACCTCCAATCAGATTCAACCTGACCAGGAAAGTGCACTGGCCCCGTTTCGGCTAAGACCCGACCACACTGACCATCCGACCCGGTTTGAAGCCACCTTTCTTATCGACCGAACTCGTTACCAGTATGGTTTTGAGCTTAATCGCCGTCAGATCCTGAGCGAATGGCTCCTCGTCTATGAAAAGGCTAAACCTCAAGTCTGGTTTTCGCGCACCTTTAATGAAAAGAAACGTAAATACGAGTATACCTACAGTGACTATTTCGTAGGGCAGAAGAAGGTCTGGGAAGCCTCGACCCGTAAGGAGGTATTGTTCCTTACTACAGCTGTCCAACTGAATAATGAGCAGCTGAAACCACTGTATCAACGTTTTGCGGAAGATCTTGTTATTTTACCGGACGGCCCGGGCATTGGCTTCGGCTTTACGGCTGGCTACGTACAAAGCAGAAGCAATCAAGAACGTGTCCAATCGGTCATGAGCGCAGCGGATACGGGGATCTCCACGATCTCTGTAGAAAAGCGGATGGGGCGCCAGTTCCAGGTGAGTTTCCCAGGAGGAGCGCCCGAAATCAACGATGCCGAATTTGACGTGCCGCAGTTCGGCCATATGGTAGGAGGGCAGGTTTATAAGTTCGATTTTAGTGAGGAGTCTGCGGGAACACAGATCCTGTTCGAATTAGCAGGCCCTATCTTAGATATTTTAAATCTTGGCCGCATCTTAGTGGTGGATGAGCTTGACCGTAGCCTCCACCCCCTTCTTGTTTTGAAGATCGTCCAGATGTTTAATGACCCTGAGTTGAATCGGAAGGGCGCCCAGTTGATTTTCTCAACCCATGACGTGTCGTTGCTCGACGGGGGCAAACTGCGTCGTGACCAGGTGTGGTTTACTGAGAAAGACAACGACCAGGCGTCTCACCTTTTCCCGCTGCTGGAATTTTCGCCCCGTAAGGGTGAAGCCCTTGAAAAGGGTTATCTAGGCGGTCGGTATGGTGGCATTCCGATACTGGGGTAAGGAAAGAGCATTTTTTGGCGAAACGTCACCGCTTTGAGCGGAAGGAAGACCGCATTGTCCGCAAGGCGGGTCGTAGACGGCCCTATGACCGCATGTTGATCGTTTGCGAGGGGTCGAAGACCGAGGTAAACTATTTCAGCGCGATACGGCGCGAGAAGCGCTTGCCGAACGCAGATATTGCGATTGTTCCCTCAGATTACGGCACGGCCCCACTTCAGATCGTGGAGTATGCCATTGATCGCTTCAATGAGGCAAAGGGGTTTGACCGCGTCTATGTGGTCTTTGATCGCGACGATCACGACAGTTACCATAATGCTCTGGCAAAGGCCGAGGCGACCCACGAGACATTGAAGAACGACCTGAAGGCGAAGGTGCAGTTCCAGGCAATTCCCTCCGTGCCAAACTTCGAGCTTTGGATTCTCCTGCATTTCCGGGATGTCCTGGCCCCAATCCATCGCAACCAGGTCTATGCCGAGCTGAAAAAGCCGGCATTCTATCCGAGCTATGCCAAGAACAGTCTGACTGTCTTTCAAGAGACAAAGGATCGGATTGCCGACGCCACGGCACGCGCGGAGGCACTACGGGCTAGGTATACGTCACACAATGGTACCGACCCTTACACTGACGCTGACTTGCTGACGGGCGAGTTGCTAAAGATCGCCAATCGGTTCAGCTAAAATAATTGGGGGAGTTTGAGTATGACAAATTCTGTTTCCATACCAGAGCCTAAGCTTTTCATCTCCTACAGCTGGAGCAATCAGGACCACGAGGCATGGGTTGTAAAGTTTGCAGAGGAGCTTGCCAGCCAAGGCATAGACGTCATTCTTGATAAGTGGGACCTGCAACCGGGACATGATGCGAACGCTTTTATGGAAAGCATGGTGACTGACGCGTCAGTCACCAAGGTCATTTTGATATGCGATGAGGTTTACGCTACGAAGTCTGACGGTCGTGCTGGCGGAGCGGGAACTGAGGCGCAGATCATTACCCCGAAAATCTATGCTCAGAGCAGACAGGACAAGTTCGTCGCGGTCGTGAGAGAGCGAAATGCAGACGGCAAAGCGTTTCTCCCCGCGTATTACGGTAGCCGTATCTACTTTGATTTGTCCAACCCCGCGACCTACGGCGAAGAGTTCGATAAAATCGTCCGGTGGGCATGGGGTCAACCCCTTTATATCCGACCGGAAAAAGGAACAAAGCCGTCCTTTATCGACGCTCAGCGTGCACCAAGTAAGATCGCCAGTTCAGTCAGCTTCCGCCGTGCATGTGATGCAATTAGGAACAGCTCATCAAATGTAGTGGCTCTTACTGGCGAATATCTGGAGACTATAGTCCAAGGTCTTGAAGCTTTTCGCATAAAAACCGAACCAACAACAAGAGAGACCTTCGATGATATCGTTGTTGCGAGCGTCAACGAGTTCTCACCGTATCGAAACGAACTTATCGAGTTGTTTCTGTTATGCGCTCGGTTTCAGCCCAACCTGGAAATGACAGAAGTCCTACACCGTTTCTTCGAAAAATGCATTCCGTACCTGCACCCGCCGCAAAACGCTGGCCAATGGACAGAATGGGATTTCGACAATTACCATTTTATTATTCATGAACTGTTTCTCTATTGTCTCGGTGCCTTTCTTAAATATGAGAAGTATGCTGCAGCGGCGACTTTTATGGAGAACGAGTATTATTCGAGGAAACGTAGTGGCGGCGATAATCTAATGCAGCCGTTTACAGTTTTTAGAGGTTATATGCGATCATTAGAGCATCGCAACAATCGCCTGAAGCTCAATCGACTCTCTGTCCGGGCGGACATGCTGAGTGAACGCAACAAGGGTACCGGAGTTGATTTCCAGTACGTGATGGCAGCGGACTTTGTGCTCTACCTACGGGGTTCCATGTTCGGGGAATGGCACCGCTGGTGGCCTGAAACTCTGCTTTACGCAGACAGGTTTGGAGGTTCGTTCGAGATGTTTTCCCGCGCGAAGTCAAAGAAGTACTTTGCGAAGCTCACGCCTCTCCTGGGTGTAAATAGCAAGGCTCAATTGGGAGATGTGCTGACAGCTATTCTTTCAAGTCCAGATCGTATTCCCAAATGGCAGTTTGAGCGCCTAAACGTTAATGCTCTCTTAGGATATGCAAATCTGGACACCACGCCCTAACAGAATGTCGATAACCGCTCATTTCTCTTCAGGACTAAAGCCATTAGGCTTGCGGATCAGCTTTGGGGTCAGATGCATTGTTGCTCTTGAGAAGAAACCAGCATGACGGGCGCCTCCGAATATATAAGCAAAACGACCGTTTTCCTTACATGCCTCCCTCCCCTCCCCACAAGTCGCCTAACCGGCGGCTTTTTTGTTAGGAAAATATGTTAGGAAATCATTTGACAGAAAAACGTGGTTGTCTCACTATCCTTACATGAAGATTGGATACGCGCGCGTTTCGACCGTTGATCAGAACCTCGACATGCAGAGGGACGCGCTTCAGCGTGCCGGATGCGAGAAGATCTTTGAGGAGAAAAAATCAGGCAAGGCTGGCAGCAAACGTCCGGAACTGGAAGCCGCCCTCGCCTATCTTCGTCCGGACGATGTCCTGGTCGTATGGAAACTCGATCGCCTCGGGCGTTCTCTTGTGGAAATGATGCGGACGATTGACCGTCTGCGTGCAGACGGGATCAAGTTCCGAAGCCTTACCGAAGAGCTTGACAGCGAAAGCGCCCAGGGCCGGTTCTTCCTTCAGATCCATGGCGCCATGGCAGAATACTTCCTGGACTTGAACCGGGAACGTACGATCGAGGGCTTGCGGGCGGCGGTTGCGCGAGGGCGTAAAGGCGGGCGACGCCCCAAGCTTAATGATGACGACAAGCGTGCCGCCAAGGCCATTGACCTGCCACTGAACTTTCATCCGGCGGTGATTAGAGCCTCGGCGTTTTTTGTTACGCGAAATGGCGCGGTGGGAGCAACCGGCGGAAACGCGAAGC
>NZ_LMGD01000008.1:0-43332 GCF_001427345.1 Rhizobium sp. Root149 | reverse complement strand
AGTTCACGAACTTCCTGCGCGACAACCGCGAAACCTTTTCCGGCCTCCCCGGCGCGTGCTGCCTCGACACCTGCGTTGAGTGCCAGCAGGTTCGTCTGGAACGCAATCTCGTCAATGACCCCGATGATGTTGGAGATCTGCTGTGAGCTGCTTTCGATACGCTGCATCGCTTCTTCGGCATGAGCCACGACATTTGCTGACTGCGTGGCACTGTGCGTTGCAGCCTGGGCCACCGACCTTGCTTCCTCAGTCATTTTGGAGGAACTGGAAACGTTTGCCGTGATCTGATCGAGCGCAGCAGCTGTTTCCTCAAGGGCTGCTGCCTGCTGCTCAGTGCGTTTGGATAGATCATTCGCACCGGAGGCAATCTCGCGTGTCCCGGAATCCATGTTGCCAACCGCAGTAATAACCGCGCTGACCGTCTGGCTGAGTTGTTCGACAGTCGCATTGAAATCCTGGCGAAGAGGCTCGTATTCCGGCGCAAATTGCGTCTGGATCCGACAGGCAAGGTCGCCACCGGCAAGCCGCTTCAGACCCGCACCGAGTGCCGAGCTTGCAATACGCAGCTGCTCAGCCTCACGGGCAGTTCGCTGTTGTTCGGCCTCGCGCTGCTTCTCGGCCTCCGAGCGATTGGCCAGAGCCTCCTGTTCGAGACGCTTGTTGGACAGCGAATTCTGCCGGAAGACTTCAACAGCAGAGGCCATGGCTCCGACCTCGTCGGAGCGGCCCTCGAAGGGAATTCTGCTCTGGTCATCACCACCTGCCAGACGGCGCATGGCCTCGGTTATGGCATTGATGGGCCGCGCGATGCCTGCAACCGCAAAATACATGCCCGCAACACAGATAGACAGCGTCGCAATCGCAAGTGTCAGAACCGCCGTGAAGGCGAAGCTGGCATCGTCCTCGGCATTGGTGACTACGGTTTTGGAATTTGCAATGATCGCATTGACCAGTTCATTGATCTTTACGTTGACCGCGTCAGCACGCGGTTTCAGTTCAGATTTGAAGTAAATGACGGCCTTTGGAATATCTCCAGCTGCAACATGATCAACATACCGCTTGGCCACACTATCGTATTCGGCAACAAGTGGCTTGAGATCATTGATAAGCTTGCGACCCGTTTCTGTCCGGACCTTTGCTTCGTAGCGGGCCATTGCATCACGAAGTGCTGCTTCATAGCCTCTCAAAGTCTGCTGCTCTGCATCTAGCCCGGCCTTGTCGGTCACCATGGCGTGTCGAGCCAGCGCAAGACGGACGTTGGCAAACTCACCCTTGATGTCGCGGGCGGTGAGCAGACGCTCCATCCAGTAATCACCGATATCAGCCGTTTCAGACCGCATGGAGGAAATGTTTGAAACACTCGTGAAAGAAAGAGCTGCGACAGCCAAGGCAATGAAGCCAAGCATTCCGATCAGAGCCATGCGAAGTGAAGGTCGTTTCATGGGAGCTTCCGCTTAATTAATATATTAGTCAAATACTCACATGATGTTATTTCCGAATGGTAAACGTCCTCTAACGTATGGCATCCAGAAATAGTATATTTCATCATCCGTAAATTGTATCGAGCTCTCACGAAGCAATCCTACGCCGATCAAGACGCATTTTTATGGCAAGCTGAAGTCCAGCTGGGCCAAGGGAACACAATACAGACCTTCAAGAGCACGGGCTACAGGTGGTGAACCTGGATGGCGCTGCGGCACATCTGTGGCTCCGTATTCCTTCGATAGCATCTTGGCCCCACGACCGGACGGCGAGAGGCATTCAGCCTGTCCGATCGGCAATGCGAACATTACCACCGCGTCCGCCACCCCAAGGTAAACGAGGAGTGGACCAAGACCTTGGTTGCCTCCTATCAGGACGATGGCGCACAAGCCGTTTTCAAACAGGTTAGAAAGGGGAACCTTGCCCCGACAAAGTGATCCATTTTGATGTAGCCTTGTCACAACATGCATCTCTCAAGATCACTCAATGACAAAACGAACATCGCCGGACAGAACAATGAATTTAAAAGACAGAGACCAGCGTTTTTCCCGGTCCGCGTGGAAAAGACCGAAGCGGTTCGATCGCAATCTGATCGTCATCGGAGCGGGTTCGGCGGGGCTTGTCTCGGCCTATATCGCGGCAGCTGCCAAGGCGCGGGTAACGCTGGTAGAGGCCAAAAAGATGGGAGGCGATTGCCTCAACTTCGGCTGCGTCCCGTCAAAGGCTTTGATCAAGAGTGCCAAGGTGGCCCATCAGATACGCCACGCAGATAACTATGGACTGAAGGCAGTCGAACCCGGCGTTCCCTTTTCCGCCGTCATCGAGCGTATCCACGAGGTCATCGCCAGGATAGAGCCCCATGACAGCGTCGAGCGATACACCGGTCTTGGCGTGGAAGTACTCGAGGGCTACGCGAAGCTGATTGATCCGTGGACGGTAGAAATTGCGCTCAATGACGGCGGCACCCAGCGCCTGACCACTCGGGCTGTCGTGATCGCAACCGGGGCTCAGCCAGTTATTCCATCCATTGCAGGTCTTGTCGAAATCGACTTCATGACTTCGGACGATATGTGGGAGCGACTTCGTGGTCGGCCAACCGTGCCACAAAGGCTGGTCGTGCTCGGTGGCGGTCCAATCGGCTGCGAGTTGGCGCAGAGTTTTGCCCGGCTCGGCTCAGACGTTACCCAGATTGAGACAGCACCGCGTCTAATGACGCGGGAGGATGAAGATGCGGCCCAATTCGTCGAGGCCTCGATCAGGGCGGATGGCGTGAATGTTCTGACCAGCCATAAGGCGGTCGCGTGCGGGGCTCATGGGGGCGAGAAATGGATTGAAGTCGAACATGAAGGCGACCGACGCCGTATCTGTTTTGACGAGATTATCGTAGCCGTCGGGCGCGCACCGCGATTGGAAGGTTTTGGACTTGAAGAACTCGGCATCAAGGTTGACCGTGTCGTAGAAACAAACGAGTATCTGCAGACACTCTACCCAAACATTTTCGCGGCCGGCGATGTTGCAGGTCCTTACCAGCTTACCCATGTTGCCGGACACCAGGCCTGGTTCGCGACGATCAATGCGCTGTTCGGCGACTTCAAGCGCTTCAAGGTCGATTACTCCGTCATTCCCTGGGCCACCTTCACTGATCCGGAGGTGGCGCGTGTCGGCTTGTCAGAAGCAGAGGCGAAAGAGAAGAACGTACGCTATGAGATCACACGCTTCAACCTTGACGACCTGGATCGTGCGATCGCAGATGGATCTGCTCGCGGCTTTGTCAAAGTGCTGACCGTGCCGGGCAAGGACAGGATACTCGGCGTTACGATCGTTGGTGAGCATGCGGGCGATCTGCTCGCCGAGTTTGTGTTCGCCATGAAGCACGGCCATGGGCTCGGCAAGGTCCTTGGCACAATTCACATCTATCCGACGCTGGCCGAAGCCAACAAGATGGTCGCCGGTCAGTGGCGGAGGAATCATATGAGCGGCTTTCTCCTCTTTCTGCTCGAGCGCTTCCAGACCTGGAGGCGCGGATGATTGATGCAAGAATATTGCCGCTCCAGAAGGCAATTCTTCAGCCTGCGGCTACGCTTCTGGCGCAGCGTGGCGTAAAGGCTGATACGATCAGTCTGGTCGGATTTCTGGCAGGGTTCAGCGCCTTTGTCATGCTCGGTTTAAGCCTCTGGCTTCCCGCTTTGCTGCTGATCTTGATCAACCGGCTTCTGGATGGGCTGGATGGTGCCGTTGCCCGAATCCAAGGCCCAACGCACCGTGGTGCCTATCTCGATATTGCACTGGATATGGTCTTTTACGCTCTGATCCCACTGGGTTTTGCTATAGCAATACCCGAGGCCAATGCATTGCCGGCCGCCGTACTCATCGTGACCTTTGTCGGTACGGGCTCCTCGTTTCTCGCTTTCTCAGCGGTCTCGGCGAGACTGGGTCGCAACGCGCCAGAGTTTCCTACCAAAGGCATTTATTATGCGGCAGGTATCGCAGAAGGTTTCGAGACCATTGCGGTTTTTGTCGCCATGTGTCTCCTGCCGACAAATTTCCCGCTGCTTGCCTATTGCTTTGCTGCCCTCTGCGCGCTCACCACCCTTATCCGCTGGCGTCAGGGCTGGGTTGCTTTTTCGACGGAAGAATAGTGAACCGATTGCTATCTTTCCCGACGACCGTTTCCAGACCGTGCGCTATGCTGCGACCCTCGAACTTGCGCTCCGGTGTGAAGTCTTCCCCAAGGTCCGATATGCTGGATAAAGATACGATCATGGATGAACGGCGATCTTCAGGGAAAGTGAACAGCAACGGCAGCGGTCACCGCCTCTGGCAATATGCGCCGGTGGCTTTCGTCATCTCAGGCTTTACGCTTGGGTATGTCTTTGGTGTGCAGGACTACCTGAGCCTCACGTTCCTCGCTCAACAGCGGGAGGCTTTGCGCATCTACGTCGATGCGAACCTTCTGTGGTCTGCGCTGCTCTTCCTCGTGATCTATATCTTGGCAGTTGCTTTCTCGTTCCCTGCAGCCTCTGTGCTGACCATCTTCGGCGGTTTCCTGTTCGGCTGGTTGATTGGCGGCGCGCTGGTTGCCATCGGCGCCACCATAGGCGCGTCCATCCTGTTCCTTGCCACGCGCTCCGCCTTTGGGGGCTTTCTGCGCGCCCGTGTCGATGGTTTTGCAAACAAATTGGCCGATGGGTTCAGGGCGAATGCATTCAGTTATCTTTTCGTTATCCGGCTTGCGCCTGTCTTTCCCTTCTTCGTCGTCAACATCGCCGCTGCATTGTTCGATATCAGCCTTGGCCGATTTTTCACCGCGACGCTTTTCGGAATTTTACCCGGCACCTTTGCCTATGCCTATCTCGGCCAGGGTGTCGATAGCGTACTCGCGGCTGCGCAAGCCAGCGGCCGGCAAGCGCAGGTCTCGGATCTGGTGACACCGGAGATCACAATCGCGTTTCTGGCGCTTGCGTTCGTCGCCCTAATCCCCATCGTCGTCAGGCAGATCCGCAAGCGAGGAGATTCGCGATGACATTGTGTTTTGCCATGGTGATCGGGACGTCGCTCCAACGGGATCCGCAGAGCCTGCACGTCAAGAATTGATCAAAAGGAAGAAGAGCGACAATGCGTTCAATGGCAGCGATATTCGCGGTTGGCCTTCTGGCTGCCTCAAGCAGTCTTCCGGCGGCAGCAGCCGAACCACACATTTCTGATTGGAATCGTATCGAGCAAGCCGCATCTGGACAGACGGTGTACTTCAACGCCTGGGGTGGGTCTGAAAATATCAATGCCTACCTTCAATGGGTGAGCTCTGAGATGCAGTCGCGGTACCGCGTTACCGTCGTGCAGGTGAAACTGGATGATACCGCAAGCGCGGTTGCCAAGGTTATCGCCGAGAAGGCATCCGGCAAGAACGAGGGGGGCTCGGTCGATCTCATCTGGATCAATGGTGAGAACTTCGTCTCGATGAAGCAGAAAAATCTGCTCCTTACGCCGGGCTGGGCAACAGCTCTGCCGAACTGGCGCTATGTTGACAGCGAAAACCAGCCGACGATTTTGACGGATTTTACCGAGCCGACGGAGGGATTGGAAAGCCCCTGGGGCGGTGCCAAGATGGTTTTCTTCTACGACAGCGCCCGAACCGATGCATCCTCGCTGCCGGATAATTCGGCACAACTGCTCGATTGGGCGAAGAAGAATCCGGGCCGCTTTTCATATCCCGCGCCTCCGGATTTCATTGGCTCGTCTTTCCTCAAGCAGGTCCTTGCCGAAGTGATCGATGATCCCGCCAAGCTGTCACAGCCAGTGAACGAGGCGAGTTTCGAACGCGACGTCGCACCGCTCTTTGCCTACCTTGATGCACTGCATCCGGTTGCTTGGCGCTCCGGCAAGACCTTTCCTCAGAACTACCCGGATATGAAGCAGAAGCTTGCCGATAGTGAACTCGATATCATTTTTGCATTCAATCCTGCTGAAGCCTCGGCCGGCATCAAGGCTGGCGAACTGCCGGAGACGGTACGATCCTTCACCTTCTCCCGTGGCACACTTGGCAATACGCACTTCGTGGCCATTCCCTACAATGCCAATGCGAAGGAAGGGGCATTGTTGACTGCAAATTTCTTGATTTCGCCGGAGGCGCAGTTGCGCAAACAGAATCCGACCTACTGGGGTGATCCAACTGTTCTTGCCATATCAAAGCTACCGGAAGCCGATCGTGCGGCATTTGCAGCCCTTGACCTCGGTGCCGCAACGCTTGCGCCGGACAAGCTCGGCCCCGTGATTGCAGAACCACACACAACCTGGATGAATCGCATCGAGGTAGAGTGGCGTCGACGCTATGCCAGCGGCAATTGAGCCGTGACAGCGCAATCGGCCGATCACTCTTTCGGACAAATATTGATCGCATATCTGCCAAAGAGTGCGGTCGTCCTCACGCTTTGCCTTCTGTTCCTGCCGATCACTTTTGGGCTTCTTGGCACGCTGCTGCCAGCCTTCGGCTATCTCCCGGCGCTCGGTCACCATGGCCTTAGCCTTCAGCCGTTTCGAGATCTTGCCTCGACACCAGGCTTGGTCACGGCGACCGTGTTGAGTATGGCAACCGGCCTTGTTGCCACCCTCATCTCTCTCGCTGTAACTCTGGTTTTCATAGCAGGGCACGCAGGAACCCCGATGCTGTCGCGCATGCAGCATCTGCTGGCGCCTCTGCTGGCGGTTCCTCATGCCGCTGTCGCCTTCGGCGTTGCCTTTCTGTTTGCCCCCTCGGGTTTTCTCATTCGCCTTGCTGCTCCATTCCTGGGGATCGATAGGCCGCCGGACGTCCTTATTCCTCATGATCCACTGGGATTTACGATGATCGCAGGGCTCGTGATCAAGGAAACGCCGTTTCTTTTGCTGGTTACGCTCGCGGCTTTGCCACAGGTGGAGCTTGGCGCTGCACGCAGGCTGGCGGCATCCTTTGGTTACGGCAGGATCGCGGGCTTCGTCTACCTCCTCTGGCCGACGCTGTACCGGCAGATCCGTTTCGCCGTCTATGCTGTCATTGCCTATACGTCTTCGGTCGTTGATGTTGCGTTGATCCTCGGTCCTAACCTGCCCGGCACATTGGCGGTTCAGCTGGTGCAGTGGATGAATGATCCCGATCTCGATGCACGCTTTCTCGCATCGGCCGGTGCCGTGCTGCAACTGGGCGTGACGCTGGCTGCACTGCTTCTCTGGTTTTTTCTCGAGCGGCTCTCTGCGATCATGATGAGGAACGCTCGAGAGAGAGGGTGGCGGTTCGAAAGGGATCGACTTTTATGCCGTGCCTCCGTCCTCGCGGTTGGCCTGGTCAGCGGCGTTGTTTTCGCTGGACTTGCCATTCTCGCAATCTGGTCGCTCGCCGGTCTCTGGCGATTTCCAGATATCCTGCCACAGAGCTTCACATTGCGAAGTTGGATGAGTGCCTCGCCAAGCCTGGGAAATGCGGTCGTGACGACGTTAATCACTGGCTTCGCGTCAACGCTCCTTGCCATCGCGCTCACAATCGGCTGCCTGGAGAGGGAGCTTCAGACCGGACGCAATGTCGGCGAGAAATCGCTGCTGATGCTTTATCTGCCGCTGATTGTGCCGCAGATTACCTTCGTTTTCGGCTTGCAGCTTCTGTTCATTGGCACTGGAAGCGGAGATAGGCTCGCAGCGCTCGTTCTCGTCCATCTGGTCTTTGTTCTGCCCTACGTTTTCCTCTCACTGGCGGATCCCTGGCGAGCCCTCGACCGGCGCTACGAAATCATCGCAACGGCTCTTGGTCGGTCACGGATCTCGGTGCTCCTGTCGATCCGCCTGCCCATGCTGATGCGTCCGATCCTGACAGCCATGGCCGTCGGCTTCTCTGTCTCTGTCGCGCAGTATCTGCCGACGGTGCTGATTGGCGAGGGCCGGCTAGCGACAATCACCACCGAGGCGGTCGCACTGGCCTCTGGTAATAACCGTCGTGTCATCGCAGTGTACGCCCTGCTGCAAACAATGCTGCCTTTTCTGGCTTTTGTGCTTGCGTCGTTGATACCGGTGGCGCTCCATCGTGATCGTCAAGAGATGAAGGTCTGATGATGGCGGAGCGAGCAACTTCAAAAGGTCTCTTTCTTTCAGATGTTGTGATCCGTCTGGGCACGGTAACGCTGATCGATCTGACTGCCGACGTCGCGCCCGGTTCGGTTCTCACCATCATGGGACCGTCGGGATCGGGAAAATCTACCTTGCTCTCCTTCATTAGCGGCTTCCTCAATCCGGTCTTCGACGCCAGAGGTGCCATGTTCGTTGACGGTGTCGATTTTCTTGCATTAAGGCCGGAAGAACGTCGCGCCGGGATTTTGTTTCAGGACCCGCTGCTTTTTCCCCACATGTCGGTTGGCCGCAACGTGTCTTTCGCTATCCCGGCGAGTGTCTCCGACCGGCGTCAGCGTCAGCAGATCGCGGCAGATATGCTGGCGGACATGGATCTCGGTGGATTTGATGACCGGGACCCTGCCACGCTCTCCGGCGGACAGAAGGCGCGGGTGGCGCTCGCCCGTGTTCTCGTCTCCCGCCCCAGGTTATTACTGCTCGATGAACCCTTCGCCAAGCTCGATATGGACCTGCGCGCCCAAATGCGGACCCTGGTGTTCGATCGTGCAAAAATCGCCGGTCTTCCGGTCGTTCTCGTCACCCATGACGAGGCTGATGCCCAAGCCGCTGGCGGCCAAATTCATCGCACAGGGCTGAAGGGAACCGCCCATGGGTGAGCAGAGCGAAGCGATGGCTCCCATTGTGCTTCTCGGCGGTGGCCATGCCCATGTCGAGGTGGTGCGTCTGCTGGGGAAGGCAGGGCTTGGTGCGCAGATCAAGCTGGTGTCGCCGTCGCGTCAGACGCCGTACTCCGGCATGCTTCCTGGCTACATCTCCGGGGAATACGGATTTGACGATTTCCATATTGATCTGGCTACCCTGTGCGCACGCTCTGGCGTCGAGTTTGTTGAAACCGCTGCAACTGGGATCGACGTTGATCGCAGATTTGTCTTACTGGCGAATGGCGAACGCCTTCGCTACGGTCTGCTCTCAATCAATATCGGCTCCGTCCCATCAGTGCCTAGAGGTCTATCGGTTGGAATCTCCGTTAAGCCGATCGCGAGCTTTACTGATCGCCTTGCGCAGCTTGATGCTTTGGTCGCAGAAGGACGGATCTCGAAACTTGCAGTCGTTGGGCAAGGGGTTGCCGGCATCGAGGTGGCCTTCGCGCTCAAACGCCGGTTTGAAGGGCACAGCGTCAGTATCAGCCTCGTTGGTCGAGCAGCGGAGGTTGTTCCAGAGCGGAGTTGTCGCGCCCGGAAGATGCTGGAGCGGGAATTGCGAAACGCAAAAATTGTTCACACTCCAGCTTTCGATGTCCTAGCTGTTGAGGATAGTGAACTCATTGCCCGCGACGAACGGCGACTTGCCGTCGATGAGGTCATTTGGACGACGTCCAGCGGTGCACCTGCTCTCTTGCGGGATACGGGCCTTCTTCTCGACCAAGACGGTTTCATTCGCGTGGATCTTACCTTGCAATCTCTATCGCATCCGGATGTCTTCGCGGCCGGGGATGTCGCTTCACTGCCTGATCCGCGCCCCAAGGCTGGTGTCTTCGCTGTTAAGGAGGGACCGATCCTGGCAGGGAATATCCAGCGCTTCCTCTCTAAAAGGCGCATGAAGTCCTATCGGCCGCAATCTTCTTGGCTGGTGCTGATCTCGCTCGGAGACGGGCGGGCCATTGCAGACAAATGGGGCTTTGCGATTCTTGGATCTTGGGTGGCCAAATGGAAGCATCGCATCGATAGTCGTTTCATGCGGAAATATCGCTGATGGTTCTCAAGGTTCCGGCATCTGCCTTTGAGGGTGCTGCGAATGGATGCTTATTTCGGTCTCGAACCACCAACGCATGTCGCGTAAAAGTGTCCAGCGGTTTTGCGATAACGACACGCGTCAAAGCAAAGAGTTAAAGCGGCAGGAGCGGATCTGGAAGATCGCGATGCGCTTTAGAGAAGCGGTTGCTGGTAAGCGAACGGCGCCTCGTTGGAAATTCGCATGGGTTTGCATCGAATGACGAGCATCGCCACCATTTCAATTTGAGGATTGAGATGGTGGCGACCCATGATTGTCAGGCAGCGACCTGATCGGACTGGGGCCTGTCTGACTGACGCCGGCTTGAAACAGTAAGGATGATTGCGCCGGCGACACCTGAAACCAGTGAGCCCATCAAAATCCCGATCTTGACGTGATCCTGAACCACTGGATCGTTGAAGGCGAGCAGCCCGATGAACAGCGACATCGTGAAGCCGATCCCGCAAAGAAGAGCCGTGCCGGCGACCTGACCCCAGCTCGCCTGGGCTGGAAGCTGCGCCAATCCAAGCTTGACCAGCAGTGTGACAATACCGAGCACACCCACCAGTTTGCCAATGACAAGACCGCCGGCAACACCCATCGTCAAAGGCTCGCCGAACACAGAGAAGCTCAGCCCGGAGAGCGAGACGCCAGCATTGGCGAAGCCAAAGATCGGCACGATGATGAATGCAACGGGCTTGTGGAGCGCATACTCCAGGCGATGAAGCGGTGATTCATCTGGCATTGCTTCTGGCGTGCCGGGGGTAAGCTTCAACGGAATGGTCAATGCCAGCATGACCCCAGCCAGTGTAGCATGAACGCCGGAAGCAAAGACGAGAACCCAGAGCACTCCGCCCAATGCCAGGTACGGCCACAGCACCTTGACCTTCATCTTGTTGAATATGAAGAGATTGCCCCAGACAAGAGCTGCCCCAATGAGCGCAAAGAGATTCAAATCTGCCGTATAGAAAAGGGCAATCACAATCACGGCACCGAGGTCGTCGATGATCGCAAGCGCTGCCAGAAAGATCTTGAGTGAGGCTGGAACCCGTGATCCGAACAACGAAAGGACGCCGAGGGCAAATGCGATGTCGGTTGCGGTGGGAATCGCCCACCCTTGAAGGGCCGCCGGATTGTCGCGATTCAAGAGAATATAGAAAAGTGCTGGAAACGCCATGCCGCCTGCAGCGGCGGCACCCGGCAGCACCCTGCGGCTCCACGTCGAAAGCTGTCCGTCAAGCATCTCACGCTTGATCTCCAGGCCAACCATCAGAAAAAACACTGCCATCAAGGCATCATTGATCCAATGCTGAAGACTGAGCGGACCGATGTACACGTGTAAAATATGGAAATAGTCTTCGGCCAAGGGAGAATTGGCCGTTACGATTGCCAGGAGAGCGACTGCCATAAGCACCAGGCCACCTGAAGCCTCATTTTCAAGAAACCGCCGAAGTGTGGAATTGATGCGACCTGAATTTGATGTCGAAGACACAGGTTCACGCTCCCTTTGCTGGAAGTTGATCTTAGTCTCCGTCGATTTCGGGGGAACCCGCAGCGCACGCAGCACGCGCTATAGAACAAGAGTATAGTGGACCTATGAGGAAGTTTCCACAAAAACCGAAATATTTACCCAAACAAACGTCTCGATCACGCGATTGTTTGGTTCAGTCATTATCATTCGGTATGTTCAACAAATGGCCGCAAGCCTTGCAGTGTACAGCATCAACCTCGTGCCGTTGCAAACCGCACTTCTCACAGGGATACGACACCTTGTAAGGACGGACGATTGACTGCGCGAGCCTGACAAACAGGGAGATGCCGACAATCATCGTGACGACTGACGTTAGTTTCCCGAGGGGGCCTGGCAGTGTAATGTCACCAAATCCTGTCGTCGTCATCGTTGCGACGGTAAAGTACAGCGCGTCAACGAAACCGATAAGGCCGCTCTGGTGATAGAAGAATGTCGTATAGACGAACGCTGTCACCATGAACAGGAAGACGAGAAAATTCAGTGATGCTCGCGCCACGTCCCTGTAGGGATGACAGCCAAGCCGTCTGAGGATCACGGAAAAGAGCGGGCTCTCGCTCACCGCCCACAGGCGCATCGCGCGTAGGAATGCAAAGTTGAAGAGCGCATTCGGGAACAGCAGCGTGGCGAGAATGACGACATCAATCCACGTCATGGGCCTCCTTAGGAACACGCCGAGAGATCCGGTTGCAAAGGCGCGCGCAGCCAGTTCCGCGAGGATCCAGAGCGCGATCATATAGTCGATGATCAGATACGACGGTCCGCTGCGCAGAAATGGTCCGAATATGAAGAATGAGATGATGCTCACGTCGATGATGGCAAGAATTGCTTGCCAACGAAGCGCCCAGGCGTCTCGTCCACGCTCTATGCGCCGCAACTTCATCTGCAAAATCGCGAGGCGGGATGGAAATGATCTCTTACTGCGCGTTGTATCTGTCATTCTCACTGGATAGTGGGCGACCACGGACGTGGTCAACATCAATGGCTGGCAACGTAGCCAGCACAACACAATCCGTTCTTCAGGTTGAAGAGGATGGAGCCAAATCCGGTCTTGCGCATTTCCCTCTGCGAAAGATGTCTAATCTGTGGCGATCTTTTGTCGAATGCCGAGACAGAGCCAAAGTGGATATTTCAAATCAGTTGCGCGGTGTTTTTCCGAGGAGAGGTTTAGGTAGATGAAATCATTCATTGTCAATCCACCAGTTTTCTATGGATCGGTTATCATCATCACCTTGTTTGTGGCTGTCGGCATTGTGCTGCCTGGTCAGGCAGAAGCTCTGTTCAGCACCGTTCAGGGCTTTATCCTCGGGACGTTCGGCTGGTTCTATCTCCTTTCAGTCGGCATTTTTCTGGTTGCCATGCTGCTCTTATGTTTTGGCAGGTACGGACAACTCAAACTAGGACCGGACGACTCTGTTCCAGACTTTCGGTTTCTCTCGTGGATAGCAATGCTGTTTGCTGCGGGTATGGGCATCGGGCTGATGTTTTACGCCGTCGGCGAGCCCATGACTCATTACATGGCGCCACCGACCGCCGAGCCGAAAAGCGTTGCGGCCATGCGCGAAGCCATGACAGTGACTTTTTTCCACTGGGGCATTCACGCCTGGGCCATTTATGCCGTTGTTGGTCTGTCTCTGGCCTACTTTGGCTATCGCTATAATCTTCCGTTGACCGTTCGCTCTGGCCTCTACCCTCTGCTCAAAAACAAGATCAACGGTCCAATTGGACATGCAGTGGACATTTTCGCCATTGTTGGCACCATGTTCGGCATCGCGACCTCACTGGGACTAGGCGTGGCGCAGATAAATGCAGGGCTTAACCACCTGCTCGGCGTACCAATCAGCACGACTGTCCAGCTGTTTCTGATCGTTCTGGTCACCGGTATGGCTACCGTCTCGGTAGTCACGGGTTTGGATAAGGGTGTGCGCATTCTCTCCGAAACGAACCTTATCGTCGCAGTTCTACTCATGCTGTTTGTTCTGGTCGCCGGGCCGACCACGCAACTGTTGAGGGACTTTGTTCAGAACATTGGTCTCTACCTCGACACTATCGTGCTGCGGACATTCAATATCTACGCCTACGAGCCGACCCCGTGGATCGATTCCTGGACGTTGTTCTACTGGGCTTGGTGGATTTCCTGGTCGCCATTTGTGGGCATGTTCATTGCCAGGATCTCGCGCGGCAGAACCGTGCGCGAATTTATTGCCGCGGTTCTCTTCATTCCTGCAGGTTTCACGTTCTTCTGGATGACAGTGTTCGGCAACACGGCGATGTTCATCGATACGGGCGTCGCTGCTGGTGCGCTGGGTGCTGCGATCTCCGATGACGTGTCGGTCGGACTTTTTCGCTTTTTCGAGTATCTGCCTCTTCCCGGCATCACCTCAACTTTGGCGGTCCTGCTGGTCTCGATCTTCTTCATCACCTCTGCAGATTCCGGGGCACTTGTGGTGGACTCGATAGCCGCTGGCGGGGAGACGGAGACGACAACCGGACAGCGAATCTTCTGGTGCTCGATGGAGGGAATTGTAGCGGCCTGTCTACTTGTTGCAGGCGGACTGGGTGCACTTCAATCCGCTACCGTTGCCAGTGCTTTGCCATTTACCTTTGTCATGTTGGCGCTTGTCGTTTCTCTCTATCTTGGCATGCGGCAAGATCTGGCGCAGAGGGAGGTGCACAACGTTCGCGGTGCCGTTCCGGCAGAGCCAGCCTCCGGGCAAACCTGGCAGCGTCGGCTTGCACTGATACTGGCAACGACAACAGAAAAAGAAGTCGTTCGCTTCATCGATGAGAAAGTCTCACCTGCTTTAGACAAAGTCGCAGCGGAGCTGCAATCGAGAGGTCGGCCAACGGTCGTCGAGCGGGACGCTCCGGGCCTGGTGACATTACGTTCTCCGGCCTCGGACGTGCGTGACTTTATTTATGGGGTCACAACACAACATCATCGTGTCGCGAGCTTCACAACGATACGGGCCGGGCAAGCGGAATACCGCTATGAAGCACGGACTTTCTTTTCCAGCGGCAATAGCGGCTATGACCTGATGGGCATGACCCAGGATCAGATCATAAGTGACGTCCTCATCCAGTTCGAGCGTTACCTGCATCTGGTCCATTCACCGGAGTTCCAGCTTGTCCACGCGGCCCCGGAACATACGGCATGAATAACTGGAAATGACCTCGGGTGAAGACGGGATGTCATTTCGGGAACGGCCTTTTTGGAGTACCTACATCGATGAAGTCAAAGTGGCAGTGGTGGTTCGGCCAGGTCGTACGCCGCATTTGGTTCAGGGCAACACTGTTTTCGCTGGCAGGGGTTTTCACCGCTTTGCTGGCAGTTGCCGTTTCGCCCTACATACCCCAGGATCTGCCAACCAAGATCGGTGCTGACGCTGTCGACAAGATACTGGGCATCATCGCCTCGAGCATGTTGACGGTGACGACGTTTTCGTTGACCACGATGGTATCTGCTTATTCTGCAGTCACAACGAATGTCACTCCGCGGGCAACCAGACTGGTGATGGAAGATAGTACGACTCAGAATGTGCTTGCCACCTTCGTCGGCTCATTCCTGTTCAGCCTCGTGGGGATAATCGCACTGACGACGGGATATTACGGAGACCGCGGACGCGTCATTCTTTTCGTGGTGACGATCGGCGTCATCATCCTGATCGTTGTAACCCTGTTGCGCTGGATCGATCACCTTTCCCGGCTGGGGCGCGTAACAGAAACCACGCAACGTGTTGAGCAGGCTGCGATCGAGTCATTGAAAGCCTGGTTGGAGACGCCACATCTTGGAGGTAACCGACTGCAAGAAAACGACAAGCGGGTTGGAAAACCAAATACAGCAATCTTCCAACGACAGGTTGGATATGTTCAGCATGTGGATGCAGGCATGCTGTCCGAGATCGCTGATGAATTCGATGTCGAAATAGCTGTTGTTGCGATAGCCGGAAAGCTGGTGTCACATACCACACCGCTTGCCTGGGCAACTGGGCAGATCAGGGTAGAAGTATGCGAGCGCATAGCGAATGCGTTCACGATTGGCGACGTCAGATCCTTCGATCAGGATCCTCGCTTTGGAGCCGTCGTTTTATCAGAGATCGCTTCGCGAGCCTTATCTCCAGCAGTGAACGACCCGGGGACTGCGATTGACGTCATCTCTCGTGGAGTCCGGATGCTTGCGACTTGGGACGAACACTGCCGAGAACGCGATGTGCGCTATCCCCGCCTTTTCGTAGCGCCAGTTACCCTTGATGAGCTGTGTGATGATCTTTTTGTGCCGATTGCCAGAGATGGAGCCGCAAATGTCGAGGTTTCCATACGCCTCCAAAAGGCATTTCACATCCTTCACGGCTTCAAAAACGGGAATTTTGAAAAGGTAGCGTGCAGACATTCGGCAGCCGCTGTTAAGCGATCTGAAGCATCGGCGATGGTGGAAGACGATCTTGAGCACGTTCGGCGTCTGGCAGGACTGATGGCTCGCCCTTCGCAGTGAACTCATGCGCGTCGGCAGGCTGCACTAGGCAGCGTGCCGTGAGCTTCTGCCTTCTACCACGCCAGACACTTTGAAGTGCGAGATTAATTCAAATAGTTTGGATGCCTCGTGCGCCAGGCTTTGTGACGCTGCATTTGCTTCTTCGATTGAGGCTGCGTTTCGCTGAGAGCCACTATCCAGCGCATTGATTGCGCCTGATACCTCATTGATACCGATACTTTGCTCCTGGCTCGCCGTGGCAATGGCAGCGACATTCGCATCGACTTGCTGCACCTGCTCGACGATCTGCTTCAAGGCTGTGCCAGTTTTATTGACCAGAGCTACACCTTGGCTGACACCTGCGGACGATTTGGCAATGAGGGCCTTGATCTCTTTCGCGGCGCTCGCAGATCGCTGGGCCAGCTCACGCACCTCCTGTGCTACGACCGCGAAGCCCTTTCCGGCTTCACCGGCACGCGCTGCCTCGACACCCGCGTTCAGAGCAAGGAGGTTGGTCTGGAAGGCAATCTCGTCGATCACGCCGATGATGTTGGCAATTTCCTTCGAGGATGACTCGATCTCACCCATCGCTTGGGTCGCCTGCCCCACTATTTCGCCAGATGCCTCCGCAGCGCCCCTGGTCGTGGCAACGAGTTGCTTTGCATCATCCGCGCGCCTACTGGCGTCCTTGACGGTAGTGCGTATCTCCTCAAGGGCTGCGGCAGTTTCCTCGACTGCTGCTGCCTGATGCTCTGCGTTTTTAGCAATATCGTCTGAGACAGAGTGAATCACGTTTGCATTGGACGAGAGGAGCTCGGCTGAAGCTTTGATCGTTGAAACGATCTGATCAAGCGCTGAGGCCGCTGCGTTGAAATCTGCGCGAGTTTGTTCCAGCGCCGGATCGATCTTTGCGTCCATTCGCGTCGCAAGATCACCTTTCGCGAGCCGACCTATATTTTCGCTGAGCTGGCTGACCGCCTCCATTCGTGACGTGATATCACTGGCAACCTTGATGACACCGTAGACAACGCCACGGGAGCTGAAAACGGGCGTATAAGCCGCTTGGATCCAGACCCTTTTGCCACCTTTGCCAATGCGCACAAAGTTATCCGAGATGAACTCTCCTGCCTGCAACCGCTTCCAGAACTGAGCATAGTCTGGAGTTTCACGATATTGTGGGTCGCAGAACATACGGTGGTGTTGTCCGATCACCTCCGACTCATGATAACCCATCGCGGTCAAGAAGCGCTCGTTCGCATGATGGATTGTCCCATCGGGGGCGAACTCGATTATCGCCTGAGACTGATCGATCGCACGCAGGCGATTGTTGTCATGGAGAGCCGCTATTTTAGTGGCCGTGATGTCAGAGGCCAGTTTGAGAATTCGAACGACCTTACCACCGTGGAACACCGGGCAATACGTCGCTTCAATCCAGACATCTTCACCATTCTTATTCTGCCGCCTGAACTGACCACTCTTTACCTGCCCATTTGCGAGGTCTCTCCAGAAAGTCTGATAGTCTGGAGATTGCCGAATTGCATCCTCACAGAATATGCGATGATGTTTCCCAACTATCTCACTCAGTTGATATTTAAGTGCGTTGCAGAAATTCTCGTTTGCGGAGATGACGGTACCATCTGGATTGAACCAGATCATGGCGAGAGACTGCGATATAGCGCGGACATCATCGGCAACACGCCCTGCACTGAAAACATCTGCAAATAACATCGCACCCTCCTATAAATCTAGCTAGATCTAAGATCTGCTTATTTAATGCAATCTGAATTAGGGACCTCAAAACACATAGACGAAAATTAGTACCGCGCTGTTTTATCTCAATATTCTAAATGATTGGGTTTTAAAGCTTATTCCAAAGTAGAATTGATTAAACGATTAATCATCTATGCTCATCAACATTGAGGTCTCAGGCTTGCATTGAGGAAGTCGGAGACGCGCCCCATTGACTCCTAATATGATGAGAACATATTAGGAACATATGCCGTATGAGAGCGGCCTGCCCCTTACGTTAATCATCGCAACGTGCCTCGGCGCGAAGGAGAAGTCATGTCTGCCTGTGAGCGAATTGAGATAGATGAACCGTCAGAAGTTGAGCTGGCTCTCGCCCATCATGACGGAGATCCGGTAGCAACCATTGAGACCTTGCTTGCTGACCTGCGTCATCTGCGCCGTCAACTCATCCTCGCTGAACGCGCCATGAGCAGAGGCATCACAAGGGGCTGGAGACCTAGCTTTGAGCGCGACTAATACTTGCCAGGAGTTATGGAGGCCTCACCTTCTTCCAAAGAAACAAAGTTCCTCGTCTCTCCTATGCCCATGAAATCGGTCGGTTTGTCAGGCTGTATTGCATCGTCTGCAAGATTGGCCGTTGGCGGTGTCGGTTCGGTTACTAGGCTGGCTGCCATTTTGCTGGCACTGATCTTGGTGCCCATTATCTGGCTGCCTGCTGGCAGGAGGCCGTTAGCAGCCTGAGAGCAATCCCCATCACAATCGCGTTTCAGCAATTGAGCCTAGCCGTGATGACGATCCTTGGAACAAAGCGTTTCTTGCTTGCGATTGAATGAACCGGCGCACCTATTGCTGTCTCCAATTTTGCCATGACCGCAGCAATCGGTTTGCTGGTGGT
This sequence comes from Rhizobium sp. Root149, assembly GCF_001427345.1. Lineage (NCBI taxonomy): Bacteria > Pseudomonadati > Pseudomonadota > Alphaproteobacteria > Hyphomicrobiales > Rhizobiaceae > Rhizobium > Rhizobium sp. Root149. Next base: position 24,846 of record NZ_LMGD01000008.1, on the reverse strand, counting down.
CAGCTTGTCCAGGCTTGAATACCTTGTCGAGCGTGACGCAAACCCGGATCAGTCTATCACGCTCGCTGAAGTCAATGTCAGTCGCAAGTTCATCATGAAGATCGCGGCTTCTAACAAAATGACCTTCGCGCCTGCCAAGGCGCTCAAGGATGCACTGAACAAGTGATCTCTGACATGGAGAGCCACGCCCTGTCGCGCGGGGCATCCCGGATCAGTCCGGGTTTGACCGGGACCAGATGAGGGAAAGGCCTTCCTTGCCTTCGACCTCGATCAGCGTTGCGTAGATCGGAGCGGGAAGCTCGGGTCGTCGAGCTTGACCGAGAGATAGTCGCGGCCTTCATTCGAGGTTTTTTTCCAGGCTGCGCCGAACTCCGTTGCCCCTGCGAGGATGCGGTAGTCGGGGCCTTTGTCGGCGGTGCGCTCGACGGTGCGGATGGTTGCCTTGACATGCAAGTTGAGGGTCTTGATGGTGCCGGTGAAGCCGTTGCCGGAAGCGGTGAAAGAGCCGATGGTTGCCATTGTCATAATCCTTTTCGGCTGTTCGGGCCGCATCCATCGCGTCCTCGATGGCAGTCGATAGGACCGGAGACGATCGGCCCGCATACAAAGAACCGAAGCGGAGTGGAGGACGGCCTGGGAGAGGCTTTCTTGGCTATCGCGAGGAATGGGCGCTTCAGCGAACAGGGGAAGAAGACGATCCGGCCGTTGCGGATGCCGATCGAGCAGAGCACCGCGAGGCGGTCTTTGGTCAGCCATGTCCCATCGAGACCGCAGTGGACGTGCCAACTTACCGGATCAAGGGATACGGCACTGGCATCATCTGCGCGCCCGAGAAATTGCATGCCGGAGCCGCCCGGCCTCTCCTGACCGAGTGCTAAAGTCAAATACCAAAGCTTGCTGATCGCAGTTCTCCGTCGGGACTGATACTGTTCCACCGGGGCCCGTGAGAGGCTGCTGGAAAAGGGAGAGATTTAGGCGCGCTTCGGAATCTCAAGTTTGGCGCCGTGCACCACACGTTGCAGCAGACTGGATTGAGCGCCGAAGAACGGGCGCCCAATGGTTTATTTTCCTCGTAGCTTCAACCGCGCAGATCTACCCAGCGGTCAGGGCTGCTTCTCGGTAACCGTTGCAAGCGGAGCGGCTTCGTTTTCAAGTGACAGCCGCGCTCTCGGCCAAGCGCCTTCGTCCGCGCCGAGCACACTCTGAAGCCAGGCGAGCGTGAGACGTCGTGTTGCCTCCAGCACATCTGGTGCTTCAGTCTCTGTTTCCTTTGCGTCGAGCGCTGCGATCCCCCCAAGGCCATGCCCGACCCCATGCATCATCAGCATTGCTTTAGCGCCCGGCGCATCATGGAAGGCATCCGCATGCCATTCGGGGCCGCGCGTCGTAAAGTGCGGGTTGTCCATATCACCGCAAACGACGAGGCTCTGTGTCGAGAGCGTCGAGAAGTCGACGTCGAAGAACGGAAACCGCGCAGCACTCTCAGGCGTCATGTCCCTGCCGCCGCGTCCCGGTGTTGTCAGGAGAACGCCGGCCGAGATTCTTGGATCGGAAAAATCCTCTCCATCCACCTGCGCGCCGAGAAGGAGCCCAACCGTGTGGCCGCCGAAGGAATGACCGACTGCGCCGATGCGCGAATGGTTCATCCGGCCGGCGACGGCCGGAGCCTGTCGTTCGATCTCCGGCAGTTGGTCTAGTATCGCCTTCATCTCCTCGACACGTTCGCGCCAGAAGAACGGTGCGCCCGATGAATTCGCAGGCAGGCCGCCAACGCGAGAACTCGCATGGGTGGGCTGGATCACGACGAACCCTCTCTCCGCCCAGAACTGAGTAAGTGGAGCGTATCCGTCCTTTGACGGGATATAGTTCGAGGGACCGTAGCCATGTGACAGAAGCATGATCGGCAGGTTACTTCCCGCAGCGGGCGCGGTGAGACGCAGTTCCAGCGGCTGGCGGCCCGGCATCGAAAGACGAATCGGCGTGTAGGCCACGGTGAGAGTGGGTTCAGGTGTGGGAATATGCTTTGCGAGATTGATCAGATTGTTCATGGGGCTGGACCTTCGAAGGTGGATTTCGGATGGTGATGTTCAGGCTAGTCGATTGCCCGCCTCGCGGTATGAGGTTTCCGCATCGGCGCCGGCGGGGATCTTCATCGGCGCGTCGATCTCCGTCACAGACCGCCAGACCGCCTCTGCAACCGCGTCGGCCGTGGTGACTTGCGCGCCCGAACGAAGCTTCGTCATATAGTCCTGGACGAATTCGCTATATGGCTCGGGAATTTCCATGCCCATCCGCGAGACGGCATTTTTGCCGAAGCCGGTTGTGGGCGCCGAGCCAGGCAAGACAAGTTTGGCACGGATGCCAAACAGAGCCGCTTCGAGCGCGAGGCTCTCCGTCAATGCGTTGAGGGCCGCCTTGCTGGCGCTGTAAACCGCAAGTGCTGGGAGCGGCCTTATCGTGACGGCGGAACTGACATTGACGATGACGCCTGAGCGACGGGCCCGCATCTGCGGGAGAACAGCTTTTGTCATCGCCATCGCGCCGAAGACGTTTGTCTCGAACAGTTCGCGGATTTTCGCCATCTCTGTGCCTTCCAGCACATTGAGCATGCCGACGCCGGCATTGTTGACCAGCGCATCGATCGTGCCGGCGGTTTCGACCGCCTTCGCGATGCTATCCGGATTCGTGATATCGAGCGGCAGGATTTCGAGCCGGTCGTTCGACGGAAGAAGGTCGTTTCGCGGCGTGCGCATGGTCGCGACCACGTCCCACCCCCCGTCCAGGAATTTCTGTGCGATGGCGAGGCCGAACCCGGATGAGCAACCGGTGATGAGGATCTTTGGCATGTTCCGTCTCCTGACATTCAACTGAGCTGAAGATGGACTTAATCACCCGGACTTGCTATATGCATATGTCCGATTGTGTTTAGCGAAAGTCCGAATGATGACCGACCCCGTCGCCGAAGTTGTTTCGCTACTCAAGCCAAGCCCGTCGATCTCGAAGCTCGTCACGGGCGGTGGCCAGTGGCTGGTCGAGCGGACGGAGCTTGGCAGCCCTTTCTACTGCGCCGTGGTCGAGGGCCGTTGCCTGATGACGATCGCCGGTCGTGACCCTATGGTTTTGAACGCTGGCGACTTCGTCCTGGTCCCGAAGATCTTCTCCTTCACGATGAGCAGCATGGAGCCGCCGCCACGCGGCGCACTTGCCCAACGTCTGGAGACCAGCCCCGGCGTCTTTCGGCTGGGCGATCCGGAAGCACCGGCAGAGATCAAGGCACTGGTCGGGCACTGTGCATTCGGCTCGGATGACAAGGCCCTTCTCGTATCGCTGCTGCCGGAGGTCATCCATATCCATGGTGAAGGGCGACTGATGGCCCTGGTCCAGATGATAAACGAGGAGACGCGAGCTGACCGGGTCGCGCGTGAGATGGTGCTTCATCGGCTGCTTGAAGTGTTGTTCATCGATGCGCTACGATCAGCAGCCAATGCCAAGGCGCCGCCGGGCCTCCTGCGAGGCATGGCCGATCCGCTGCTGGCGCCGATCCTGCGACGCATCCACGCAGATCCGGGTCGCAGCATGACGGTGGAGACGCTTGCCCAGGAGGCTGCCATGTCTCGTTCGACTTTCTTCGATCGTTTTCGCAAGGAAGTAGGGGTTGCGCCGATGGAGTATGCGACCGGATGGCGCATGGCGCTGGCGAAAGAGTTCCTTCGGGAGGATATCGCATTGGCCGAAATCGCGGAGCGCGTCGGCTACGGATCGACAAGCGCCTTCAGCGTCGCCTTCAATCGGCATGTAGGAATGCCGCCTGGCGCCTATTCGCGCGCAGTTGCTGCTGCGGCTTAAAGCGTCCGATCCTTACTCGCCTATATAGGCGGCCAGCTCTTCGGGCGTTCCCTTTGGAAAAGCCTGCTTGAGGAAGTCGAGGAAGGCAGAGACCCGCGCGCTCAGGAGACGCCGCGACGGGTAAAGCGCGCAGAGCGCGATTTCGGATCCCTCGATGTCGCCCCAGTGCTGCAATGTCCCATCAGCGATATCGTGGCTCACAAGCGAAATCGGCAGGCGTGCGGCCCCGACGCCTGCCCTCACCGCATCCCGCACCATGATGAGGGACGACAGGACGAGGACGGGATCGATCGTGATCTTGGCAGAACCTTCGGAGTTGATGACATTCCAGGTCTCTGTATCTCCCCCTCCCCGGACGACGCCCGGAACCGACTGACCGTCGGCGGGTCGTGGAAAGGCTGCTGAACGCGGAACGCTGGACCGACCAGGCAGCACTGAGTGCACATCTCGATGCGGAGGACACCAAGACGTTCGTTGCGCGGTGGCAGGGACGCATGCGGGGGGATGTGAGGAAGTTTGACGCCTCGAACGAAAGAGCCTGCTCGACTAGCGATTTTCAAGGAGCCTATTGGACGAATGCACTCGCGGGTGTGAAGTCCGTCCAAGCCCTTAAGAACCTGCGGCCGGCCAGTCATTTGCCGGTTCCTCTATTTCGCCTTCCAATGCGTCATCCGCTGGGTCCGGATCACGATCATTGGCATCCTGGAGGCGCTCGATCTGCTCGATCGCGGCCTGAAAAACATCAGCCTGTCGCGCGCCGGAGACAACCGCCCGATCAACCAGGTTCGCAAGACCGCTTTGAAACTCTTGGCGCCAGTCAATCATTTCAATTTCCTCTTTTTGCTCGGTTTTTCGGATAGCTCGATCCAGACGGGCGCATGATCGCTGGTGTGCTCCCAGCCGCGCACGTGTTTGTCGACTTCTGCTTTTCTCAAGCGTGCAGCGAGGTCGGGGCTGAGCAAAAAGTGATCTAGCCTTAGTCCGGCGTCGCGCGCGTAGGCGTTTCGGATATAATCCCAGAACGTGTAGATGCGCTCACCGGGATGAAGTTCGCGCAACGCATCCGTCCAGCCCTGGCCGACCAGATCGCGAAACGCTTCACGCACTTCGACGCGAAACAGTGCATCGTTCGTCCAACGCTCGGGCTTGTAGACGTCGAGCTCGGTCGGCATGACATTGTAGTCACCGACCAGCACGACCGGCACTTCAAGCTCCAGCAATTCGGCGGCATAGGCTTGCAGGCGCTGAAACCAGCGCAGCTTGTAGTCGAACTTTGGGCCAGGATAGGGGTTGCCGTTTGGCAGATAGAGGCCACCGATCACCACCCCATCGACGATGGCCTCGACATACCGGCTCTGCTCATCCTCCGGCTCTCCCGGCAGGCCCTTGCGCGTCAGGTGCGGCTTCTGCCCGCGCGCGAGGATGGCAACTCCGTTCCAGGATTTCTGGCCATGCCAGACAGCGCCATAACCAGCGGCGGCAATGGCCTTCGCAGGGAAGTTGGCGTCGGGTGCCTTCAGCTCCTGGAGGATGACCGCATCCGGCTCCGCCTCGTGCAGCCACCGAAGCAGAAGATCGAGGCGACCGTTTACGCCATTGACGTAATAGGTCGCGATCTTCACTTGCGCTTGTGATCGCCCTTGTCGCCCTCACCCGGCTTGGCATCGTGCTTCGCGTCATGACGCTTGTCGGCGGACAGGGAACGGCCGACATCGACGGACTCCTTGAACTTGCCCTCTTCGTCTCGGCGGACGTAGCGTTTGTCGGTACCGGTATCGATGAGCTCACGCTTGCTCATGGGACTCTCCTGCAGTTGCGATACGTCAATAACTCGCGAGGCTACGAAAAGATGCATCGATTCTAGCAGCTTGATCCTGCTCCCCAGGTTGCATCGAAGAACTGAATCAAGTCATTGAAAAAGAGTCGCTTTTCGGGCCGGAACGATTCGCTCACTGATTCGGTTGAATCGCCAAAGTTGCGTTTCGTATGGAGAGTTCGATGGCAGGTCAGCGCGCCCAGTGGAAAGGGTTCATAAAGTTTGGCGAGGTCTCGGCCGGGGTCGCACTCTATACCGCGGCTTCGACATCGGACCGCATCACCTTCAACACCATCAACAAGGCGACCGGAAACAGGGTCAACCGCGTCTTCATCGACAGCGAGACCGGAGAGCTCGTCAAAAAGGAGATGCAGACCAAGGGCTTCGAGATTGAAAACGGCCAGTACATCGTCATCGACCCTGACGAGGTCGCCGCGACAATCCCCGAAAGCAACAAGACGCTTGAGATCGAGGCGTTCATCCCGTGCTCTGATGTCGATGATGTCTACTTCGACAAGCCCTACTACCTGACCCCTGACAAACTCGGATCCGAAGCCTTCGCGGCACTGCGCGACGGGATGCGCAAGTCGAAGGTCGCGGCAATCGCCAGGACGGTGCTGTTCCGGCGGATGCGAACGGTCTTGATCCGCCCGCACGGAAAGGGCCTGATCGCCACCACCCTCAATTACGACTACGAGGTCCGCTCGTCGAAAAAGGCATTCGAGAAGATGCCGAAGATCAAGATCGAGGGTGAGATGCTCGATCTGGCGAAGCACATCATTTCGACCAAGAAGGGTGACTTCGATCCCGCCAGCTTTGATGATCGATACGAGGCCGCGCTGGAAGAACTCGTCAAGGCCAAGATCGAGGGCAAGTCGATACCAAAGCGCAAAAAAGTCGAGGTTTCCAAGCCGAACGACCTGCTTGCCGCCCTACGGGAGAGCGCTGGCATGATGAAGGCGACCGACGAAATACCGAAACGCACTGCGGCCAATGCCAACAAAGGCGTAGGCCGTAAGAGCGCCTCGCGCGGAGCTGCGGCGAAGTCCGCCGCTTCTAAGGCGGCCTCGCAGCGCAAGTCGGCTTGAGGGGGAGGTTGCCATGGCTTTGCGTCCGTACTGGAAGGGATACCTCAGGCTCTCCCTCGTCACCTGCCCCGTGAACATGACCCCCGCGACATCGGAATCGGAGAAGGTTCGGTTCCACACCCTCAACAAGGATACCGGCAACCGTGTCGTTTCCCAGTACATCGACTCCATCACGGGCAAGCCGGTGAAGGATGAAAACGAGGCAAAGGGATATGCTCGCAGTGAGAACGACTATGTCATCCTGACCGAAGACGACCTCGATAACGTCGCCCTCGATACGGTGAAGACTATCGACATTGCGAAGTTTGCGCCCGCCGACAGCATCGAGTGGGTCTACCTGGAAAAGCCGCACTACCTGATGCCCGACGATGCGGTTGGAAATGAAGCCTTCGCCGTGATCCGCGACGCGATGAAGGCGGACAAGGTCGTCGGGATTTCGAAGCTCGTCATCGGTCGTCGCGAGAAGGCGGTGGTTCTCGAACCCCGGGACGACGGAATCGTACTCTGGTCCCTGCGTTTCGGCGACGAAGTGCGGCCGGAAGAAAACTATTTCGAAGATATCGACGACGAGGTCGATCCTGATCTCATTCCTCTCGTCCAGGAACTGATCAAGCAGAAGACAAAGCGCTGGTCACCCGACATGGTCAGTGATCCGATCCAGGAGAGCCTCCTGAAGCTTATTGAGGAGAAGAAGAAGGCGCTCAAGCCGAAGAAGGCTACAAAGAGCAGAAAAGCGCAAGAGGTCGGACCGAAATCCAACGTGGTGAACATCATGGATGCACTGCGCAAATCTGTTTCTGCCGAACTGAAGAAGCGGAAGGCTGTTTGAGAGATCGACGAGGCAGGCGTCCTTTTTTCAATAACTGCCAGATTGCCATCACGGACGGCTCATAACGTCCGCATGGCTAACAGCATGCGCCGACGAAGCGGCTTTCGTTGCATCCTTCACGGTTGCCGCCCCGGAACAAGGTGGCGGCAACCGTGTTCATCCGGGCAGAGCTCATCAGACAAGGATGAAACGGATGAAGACCCTTGGTATCGCCTACGCCGGAACGCTGATTTCATTTCTGCTCATCGATGCAATCTGGCTTGGTGTCGTTGCCAAGAATTTTTATCGCGAACAACTCGGGGACATGATGCTGCCCTCACCGAATTTTGTGGTCGCTGCGCTATTCTACCTGTTCTTCGCGGTCGCCATTGTGATCCTCGCGGTCCGTCCCGGCATTGAGGCCGGCTCAATATGGACCAGTATTGGCTATGGAGCCATTTTAGGTCTGGCTGCCTATGGGACCTACGACATGACGAACCTGTCGACCCTGAAAGGATGGCCTGTCGCGCTGACGATCGTTGATCTGGCCTGGGGCACGGCCCTGACCGCCGCCACGAGCGCATGCGGCCATGCTGCTGTGCGTCAGTTCGGTTAGCCGGCCGTGATCTTCTTCACCGCAGACACGCATTTCGGGGATCCTCGCGTCCTGCGGATCGACCGTCGTCCATTTTCACACATGGCAGCACATGACGCTGCAGTCATCGACAACTGGAATGCCGTCGTCAGACAGGATGACGATGTCTGGCATCTTGGCGACTTCATGTCGGTGAAAGGCGGAGACTGTGCGACTTTGCTTGGGAAACTGAATGGGAGGAAACACCTCATCGTCGGGAATAATGATCCGGAGACGACGACGGCATCTAAGGGGTGGGCCAGCGTCCAGCACTATGCCGAATTCCGCGAGGGTGGCCATCACCTGATCCTGTGCCACTACGCATTCCGGACGTGGAACCAGATGGGCAAAGGATCGATCAATCTCCACGGCCACTCGCATGGTCGACTAAAACCCGCACCGCGCCAGTTCGATGTCGGGGTCGACGCGCAGGGTTTGAAGCCAGTGAGCCTGGCCGAAATCCTCAATTCCAAGACAAAGACCAAAGTCTCTGCCGACGCCATGTAGTTGGCCGGAGTGAATGGTCTTCGTCGCACGGCAGGGATGTCAGTCGCGACTCAGGGGCGCCCGGGGTCGTTTGGCTCCGTTGCAGCGCGTTCTTCACGCTCCTCGTCCTCCCGGTCATCTTCGTCGATCAAGTCCTGAAGTGTTTCATGTTCGTCATCGCCGGCGATTTCATCCAGTGCCTGGTCCCAGTGACGGGCGGCAGCGCCTTCCGGGCGCCCCTCGTTTTCCCAGATTTCATAGGCTCTCAGCTGGATGCGCTCATATTGATCCCTGGCCATTCTCCAACCTCTCAATCCTGAAGCGATTGCATTCACTTGCGATAAGCGCGCAAGCCCGCCACAAGTTCCTATTTTTCATCGCAACCATTTGAGTGGAGCTTGAGGGCCGTCTACCGCCTTGCGAACGATTTCTCATCCCGATCGTTTGGTTGAAACATAAGTATGGAGACAGGACGATGACCGCAGCATTTACCGCAGCCAAGCAACGTGAAATCCAGGAACAGGTCGCTGAGGCCGATCAGCAGGAGGTCTCTTCCGAGCCGCGCGCAATGCAGGCTGGCGCTCGTCGATATCCTGAGCCGCCATTTCCAGAGCAGCATCAGGACAAGCCGGGTGACGAAGCCGCCCTCGTGCCGGCCACAATGTATGACGCGCCGTTCTATATCGGCTCAGCGAAGCTGAAGGACAAGGTAGCGCTCATCACCGGAGGCGACAGCGGTATCGGGCGATCCGTGGCGGTGCTGTTTGCCCGGGAAGGCGCCGATATCGCGATCGTTCACCTTGACGAGGATGGCGACGCCGAGGAGACGGCAGCCGCCGTCGAGAAGGAAGGTCGCCGCTGCCTGGTGATCAAGGGCGACGTGAAGGAATCCGCTTTTTGCCGCGACGCCGTCGAAAGGACCGTATCCGAATTCGGAAAGCTCGATGTCCTGGTGAACAATTCTGCCTTCCAGGTCCACACCTACGACATCGTCGACCTGACCGAGGATCATTTCGACGAGACGTTAAAGACCAATCTGTACGGCTATTTCCACATGGCTCGCGCCGCGGTTCCGCATCTCAAGAACGGCTCGGCGATCATCAATACGGGATCCGTCACCGGTTTTGACGGCGAAAAGACGCTGCTCGATTACTCTATGACCAAGGGCGGCATCCACGCCTTCACCAGGTCACTTGCATCGCAGCTCATCCCAAAAGGAATCCGCGTCAACTGCGTCGCCCCAGGGCCCGTATGGTCACCGCTCAACCCAAGCGACAAGGAGCCCGACAAGGTCGCCCAGTTCGGCTCCGGCACGCCAATGAAGCGCCCGGCCCAGCCGGAAGAAATTGCGCCGGCCTATGTCTTCCTCGCCTCACCGCAATGCTCAAGCTATATCACCGGCGAGATACTGCCGATCGTCGGAGGGTATTGAGGATGGCACCCATGAGCGAACGACAGGGTTCATGCCGATGCGGTCGGGTCTCATTTGCGGTGAAAGGCGAGCCGACACGCATTGGCATCTGCCACTGCACCGACTGCCGCGTCGAGAGCGGTTCGGCTTTTACCTATTTCGGCATCTGGCCTGCAGCCCAGTTCACCAGTGCGGGTGAGACGACCGTGTTTGAAGGCCGCCGGTTCTGTCCTTCCTGCGGCTCACGTCTGTTCGCATATGATGAGACGGAGGCCGAGATCAAACTGGGGAGCCTGAGCGAGGCGCCAACGGATCTGGTCCCGGTCTACGAGCTGTGGGTGAAGCGCCGCGAACCCTGGCTCGCGGCGATAGACGGTGCTGAACAGTTCGACGAGGATCGGACGTGAAATCGGGTCAGGCCGCGACCTTCCGGGATTTCGCGAGCCGCTTGATGGCGGGCTCGAGTGGTCGCTGGCCGTCACAGTAGTCCTGCCACGCCGTGCTTTTCTTCAAGAGATCCGGCACTGTCCTGACCGTAAAGCGCTTAGGGTCGAGGTCGGCTTTCACCTGCGTCCAGTTGAGCGGCATCGAGACCGTCGCGCCCGGCCGTGCGCGTGGCGACAGAGGCGCAACCGCTGTCGCCATCCGATCGTTGCGCAGGTAATCCAGGAAGATGCGACCCTCGCGCTGGTTCTTGGCCATCTTAATCAGGTAGAGATCCGGATTGTCCCGAGCCATTTCCCGGCAGACGTCATGGGCAAAGCCTTTTGCCTCGTCCCAGCTGAGTTTCTTGCCTTTCGGCACCAAGAGGGGCGTGACCACATGCAGACCCTTGCCACCCGTCGTCTTGCAGAAGCTGACCAGGCCGAGCTCTTCCAGACGATCGCGTATCTCGCGTGCGGCCTCAACGACGCTGGAGAATTCGACGCCCGGACCCGGATCCAGATCGAAGACCAGGCGTCCAGGAACTTCCGGCTGGTTGGGCTCGCAGTTCCAGGGATGTAACTCGACGCCGCCGATCTGGGCAATCGCCGCCAGCCCTTCGACCCGGTCGATCTGCAGGTAGGGTTTCTTGTCGCCGAAGACGGTGACCAGCTCCAGGAGATTGGACGTTCCCGGCATGGCATGGCGCTGGAAAAACTGCTCGCCTCCAATGCCATCTGGCGTGCGGATGATCGAGCACGGTCGACCCTTGATATGCTCGATCAGCCAGGACCCGACAGCTTCGTGATAGCGAGCCAGATCGACCTTTGTGACGGGCTTCCCGTCGCCGGCGTCCGGCCACAGCGGCTTGTCAGGGCTGGAAATCATCACGCTCATTACCTCCGCTTTTGCACCCCTGCGAAATTGCTTCTGCGCCGGCTTGTCAGTTTCGGGGTCTGGCACCTCCTGTTCGACCGGAGATGCCGGTGTTTCTGCCTCGACCTCATCGGCCGGCTTGTCCTCCCGCAAGCCCTTGAACGATGCCTGCCGGACCTGTCCGTCCGCGGTCCAGCCGGCAAATTCGATCTCGGCGACGAGCTCGGGGATCAGCCAGACGACGTCGGACGACTTTTTGGGAGCCCCGATGCCCGTGAACGGTGACTTCGCGGTTTCAAGTGCTTGCAGCTTCGGTAGAAGTGTCTCGACGACCTTTGCGCCGTACCCCGTGCCGACCCGGCCGACATAGACAAAATGATTGCCGCGATTGACGCCCACCAGCAGCGAACGGAATTTGCCGTTGGTTGTAGCGTAAGCGCCGATGACAACTTCATGGCCAGCACGGCACTTGGATTTTGCCCATGTTTCCGTACGCCCAGACTGATATGGGGCGTCCGCCTGCTTGGATACGATACCTTCCAGCGACAGGCGGCAAGCCGACTTCAACACCGCATCGCCCCCGGTCTCGAAATGCTCGACAAAACGAAGGAGCGGATCGTCGCCTGCGTCTGATAGGAAGGATGCCAGCCTCTCCTTCCGGTCCGTCAGCGGATGATCGCGCAGATCGTCACCGCCGACAAAGAGAAGATCGAAAGCGAAATAGACCAGCTCATCCGTCTTTCCTTCTGAGAGCGCGGCTTGAAGGGCAGCAAAGTCAGGTGCGCCGTTCTCATCGAGAGCGCAGATCTCGCCATCAATGGTGCAGTCGGGAAGAGAAGAAGCGGCGGCAGCGATTGCGGGCCATTTCGCGGTCCAGTCGAGGCCCTTGCGGGTCTTCAGCGTCACGTCACCATTCTCGACGCGCATCTGGATCCGGTAACCGTCGAACTTGATTTCGTGGATCCAGCCTTTCCCTGCCGGTGGGCGAGTGAGGGTTTCACATAGCTGCGGTGCAATGAAGTCGGGCATCGCAGAGCTTGCACGCTTCGTGGCCCCGCGTTTTTTCGCTTTGGTTGTGCCCGTCTTTGCCGCCGCGTTGCGCTCGTCAGCGGCAAGACCACGACTGCTATCCCAGACGGCATCCGCTTCAGCCGCATCACCCTGCAGCATGAACGGCGTCGGCTTCCTGCCCTTGCCGGACGCTATCGCCTCCATCGTGCGACCGGATGCAACGGAGGTGTTATTGTCTTCCAGGATTGCTGCCCCGTCTGCCTCGACCGAATGTTCGTCGTGATGCTTGATCAGCAGCCAGTTGGTTCGCTTGCCGCCGTCTCGATCATGCCGCATCCGCACAAGGACGAAGCTTCCTTGCAGGCGTTTGCCGTGCAGTACGAACTTGAAGTCGCCCTTCTTCAGGGCTTCTTCCGGCGATCTGGTGCCTTCCGGCTCCCAGTAGCCACGGTCCCAGAGCATGACGGTACCACCGCCATATTCACCTTTTGGGATCGTGCCTTCGAAATCGCCGTAATCGAGCGGATGATCCTCGACCTCGACGGCTAGGCGCTTGTCGCTCGGATCGAGCGACGGCCCCCGGGTTACGGCCCAGGATTTGAATACGCCGTCGAGTTCAAGGCGCAGATCGTAATGTAGGCGGGTCGCGTCGTGTTTCTGTACCACGAAGCGCAGGCGATTGGATGGCTTGATGCCCACCTCGCCGCTCGGCTCCTTTGTCTTCTTGAAATCCCGCTTTGATCGATATGTCGAAAGACTGTCAGCCATGATTTCGCAACTCCGCAATACAATCCGAACGGATCCGGTTCGACCGGCTCCTGATTGCTCACCGTCCGGAAACCCGGATCGCATCCAGATTGCCGAAACTGCGTTGCACGGCGGCGATCTTCTGGGACGCAATGTCGGCCGACACTTCGATCTCTCCCCCGAGCGGGGCATCGGTTCGCACGTCGCCATCGCGCCGGACGTCTCCGCCTGAAGGTGCGGATCCCGTAGAGTTTTCAGACGCGACCGACTGCACGAAGATATCGGGCCGGGAAATTCCATGCTGCTGCACAAGATGTTCAATCGCAAGGTCTGCGGCCTCGCGGGTCTTGAAGGTAGCGCGGATGGTCGTGGTGCTATCGTCAGACATGAGTTTCTCCCTGCGTTTTGGTGATTGTGTACCAAACGTCGCTCCGGGCGGGTTGTTTCGGTCCCGATGGAAAACTCAATCTGGTCGGGTTGGATTCGTACCCGACGCATGTTATGTTCCCTCTTTGTATTCATTTGCGCTGAACGACCCGCATGAACGACATGCCTGCACCATCCCCTCGCAAGATCATCCATGTCGACATGGATGCTTTCTACGCGTCGGTGGAACAGCGCGACAATCCGGAACTGCGCCGTAAGCCTCTCGCCGTCGGCGGAGCGGCGGCTCGTGGCGTGGTTGCTGCGGCTAGCTACGAGGCCCGCGAGTTTGGTGTCCGATCAGCCAAACCGTCGGTGACGGCGGCTCGGAAGTGCCCGGAGCTGATTTTCGTGAAACCACGGTTTGCGGTCTATCGCGCCGTCTCGCAGCAGATCCGCGAGATTTTGGTCGAAATCAGTTGTCGCGCAAGATACGTTCGTTGACGATGATCTTGCCCTGGTCACCACCGAGCTCAAACCTCTGGCGGAGAAAGTCTGGTCGCATTGTCAGGCGAACTCGATCAGCGGCAGGACGGTGATCGTGAAGATCAAATATTCGGACTTCACGCAGGCAACACGAAGCAAGACGGAGACGTCTCCTGTCGCGGGTGTTGCCGGGATCATGGAGGCGGCATCGGCGCTCCTTGCCACGGTCTATCCCTTCAAGCGCCCGGTCCGTCTCTTTAACGTTACGCTCTCCTCACTCACCAACGATCAAGGAGAACATGCGGAGGAACAACCCCAGCTCGACCTGGCTTTATGATCGGGTTCAACAAGAGGATCGATCACGATTTCAAACAATTGTCTCCCCAGAGTCCGCGTTATCGATCTCGAGACCGGCGGCAATGGCCCGAACGATGTCTGCGAGATCGGCTGGCAGGACGTCGTTCTGGGTGATGACGGCCTGTGGCATGTGACCGAGGAGCGAGGCGCACTGCTTGTCAATCCCGGACGGCCAATGACACCGGATACGATCGCCGTTCATCATATCCTGGACAGCCACGTGGCCGATGCGCCGTTCTGGAAGGAGATCGCCGCAAGCGTACTGCGGCCTCCGGGGCGGCTGGATGCGCTTGCGGCGCACCGTGCGGGCTTCGAACAGCGCTACTGCACGACGCGCTTCACCGGCGGCACGCCATGGATCTGCACCTGGAAATCGGCTTTGCGAGTCTGGCCCGAACTGCCGCGCTTTTCCAACCAGATGCTGCGTTACCAGCGCATGCCGGAGGGTCTCGTGCATGAGATCGGGCTGCCGGCCCACCGCGCCATGCCAGACGCCTATGTAACCGCGCATCATCTCCGCGACCTGTTGAATGCGACGTCCCTGGACCAACTCCTGGCCTGGAGCCGCGAACCGGGTCTACTGCCGCGCGTGCCCGCCGGCCCGGACCGCGGCAAAACCTGGGATCGGATCTCTGATCAAGCGCTTGAGAACTTCGCGCGTGATCGCGATGTGGACGTCCGGTTCAGTGCTCAGACGGAATTGGCACGGCGTGGAGAACGCCAGGAAATCGCGCCGCTCGAACCTGCCCAGGGAACACTCCTGTGACGAAACGACCTCATAGCCCGTCCTACCCCGACACGCCGGATGGGCGGTATTTCGTGGTGCGCGGCAGGCTCTGGCGCAAGAGCAATCCGGCACTGGACGGCGCTACTAGAGAAAGGCTGGTCAAGGACCTGATGTCAGCAAGACGTGCCGTGCGCGAGGCAAAGGGAGACCCGGAGGCCATTAAAACGGCCCGGCATCTGGTCGATCAGGCGAAGGTCGCGCTCGGCGAGCGCGGCGCCCCCTGGTGGAACGACGGCGCACCTGACTACAACAGGCACATGGCCAAGAACACGCCCTATGCCGACTGGTTTGCAGGTCTCTAGGAACAGGTTGTCGTCAAGGCAGCAAAGGCGCCTCCGGAGCTGCCTTCTTTTTCGCCCAGCTTCGGCACAGGGCACGATATACTTTGGCTCAAGATCGCGGCGGAGGAAAGCGGCCGGATGCTCCCTTAGGGTCAGGCCGGTATGCGAATAGTCCTCGACCACATCCCTGCTCTCGATCATCGACTTCAGCGCCACCTCGGGTTCCTGCATCTCGGCAATCACTCCGGCCTCGCGCTCAGCGGCTGCTGCCCAGAGTTCCATGAGTTCGTCACGGAGCGCCTTGATGTTCCACAGCGCCTGTCGCCGTTCCAGTTCAGTCTTACTTAGTTTCGGGTACGTTTTCTAATACCTGGTTTGCACCTTTTCTGCGCGCTCGCGACCATTGTTTCAAAGAAGTAAAGCGGCTCGTTATCAGCTGCTCGACTGGCCTCGAACAGCAGGCGGTTCTTCTCCAAAATGGCATTTTCTGCTTTTGCGAAGCTCGCCCAAACGCGGAGAGACGCCTTTTCCTTGATCGTAATGGCCAATGCTTTTGGTCCGGCCTCAAATTTGGCGATGCCGAGTCGTGACGCGGCGAGCTTTAAGCGGGTTCTTCTGAAGAGTAGTTTTACTTCCTGCGGCGGCTCGCCGAAACGATCTTCGAATTCCTCTTCTAAATCCGCCAGCGCTTTCGGTGAAGAGGCTCGGCTCAACTTGGCATATAGATGAAGACGCACCGCCGGATCGGACACATAGTTTGCTGGTATGCCTCCTGAAACTCCGAAGTTGAGAAATGTCTGCTCCTCCGCGTCCTTCATCGGCGTGCGATGCTTTACGACTGCATCCGCCAGCAGCTTCTGATAGAGACCAATGCCAATAGCCTTGATGTGCCCGGCCTGATCCTCGCCAGCGAGGTCCCCTCCGCCGCGCAGATCAAAATCACGCATGCTGATTGACAGGCCTGAGCCAAGCCGATCGTTTTCGACGAGCGTCGATAGCCGCAGGCGCGCTTCCTCAGACAATTTCGTGTTCTCGTCTGTCAGGAAGGTTGCCGCGCCTTGCGTGCCAGAGCGCCCGACTCGCCCGCGCAATTGATGGAGCTGCGCTAGTCCAAACAGGTCTGCACGCCAGACGAACATTGTGTTCGCCCGGGGAACGTCGAGGCCGTTTTCGATGATGTTGGTGGCCAGTAGTATATCGCCCTCGCCTGCCGCGAAAGACACGACCGCTTCATCCAGGGCAGCTACAGGCATCTTTCCATGCGCAACTCGGATCGCAAGCTCCGGAACGATCTGGCGCAGTCGCGCCTCGACCGCGGTGATGTCCTCGATGCGCGGCACGACGACAAAGCTCTGCCCGCCACGCCTGAACTCGCGCATCAGTGCGATACGGACGGACGCGCTGTCGAAGGCCAAAAGCGTGGTGCGGACAGGCATCCGCCTTCGCGGCGGTGTCATTAGCAAGCTTACCTCCTGGATCCCGACCATCGCCGATTGCAGTGTCCGGGGGATGGGTGTCGCCGACATGGCAAGTACATGCAAAGAGGGTGCGAGCGCGGCCATCGCCCGCTTTTGTCGCAGTCCGAAGCGGTGTTCTTCATCGACGATCAGAAGCGCGAGGCGAGCAAAACGCACATCTTTGGCCAGTACCGCCTGCGTCGCAACGACGATGCGAAGGCTGCCTTCGGCAAGCTCTGCCTTCACTTGCTTTGCCTCGCCAGCTTTGACGAGCCTCGACAGCATCCCAACTGAAATGCCTGAACCTGCAAAACGCTGTTCGAAAGTCGCAAAGTGTTGACGGGCCAGAACGGTGGTCGGCGCGATAACAACAACCTGCCCCCCGGCAAGGGCAACCGCCGCAGCCGCTCGCAAGGCAACCTCCGTTTTGCCGAACCCGACATCTCCGCAGATCAGACGGTTCATCGGGCGGCCGGACGAAAGATCCGAGAGCACGGAATTGATGGCCTCGCTCTGGTCTGACGTTTCCGCATAGGGAAATCGTCGCGTAAACGCTGTGTATGAAGTACGCGGCGGCGAGAATGTTTCGGATCGCGATGCCTCTCTTTCCTTGGCGATCTTGCTCAAATGTCGAGCCGTAGATGCAATATCCTGGGCGATTTTTTCGCGCTTTTTTCCCCAGGCCTGCGTGTGCAGCCGATCAAGCGTTACGGTCTGCGCCTCGGATCCATAGCGCCATAATTTGCCGAAATCCTCCATCGGCACGAGAAGCGATCCGCTGTCGCGATAGTCAAGGCGGGCTGCGTCGCGGGCGACGCCGTTTATGTAGAGGCTCTGCACGTCTTTCAGGACGCCGACACCATGCTCTTCGTGAACCACGACATCACCGATCTGCAGCTCCGGCTCCGCCAGGAATAGACGCGCGTTGTTCGTTACACTGTTTTGCGGGGCCGCGATCACAACAATATTGTTCCTCCTGTCAACAAAGCCCTGTTCTAGCGTGCATGGGAGCTTCAAGAGACTGCCGGGTTCCGCCGATATCGCGGCCTGCCACGTGTCGACATGCTGCAAGGTCGCGCAAGTTGCTTTTGCGAGACGCCGAGATAGTGCTTCTACGCTCTTGCCTGTCCCGGTAAGGACGATGGTTTGCCCTTGCTTCGCACATTCCTGAACCAGCCTCCCCACGGATTTACCAGCACCGGAGGCGAAGCTTTCTGCGGGTTGACTGTCCTCCGGTTCAAGATTGAGACTATGTACCGCCATGCCCTGAGCATATCGATCCCATTCCGCACGGCTCAAGTAGAGCGACCGCGCGGAGCCGTTGTCAGTTTTACCGGAATGCCCGCGAGCTTGCCGTGCATCTTCGATAATGCTGAAATACCGCTCAACGCGTGTTTCAGCGCCAGGAGCCAGATGTATGATCGCATCACCCAAGACCTCGACAACGCTGGGCATTTTTTCATAGAGGCGACCCAGAACATGTTCCATCGTCCCTGATGTCGGAACTGCTCCATTGAGATCGGCATTTGTTAAGATGGCTTCTGTGGCAGGCCCCAGAATTACCCGATCCAGAGAGCTTTCCGTGAGCTGGGATATCCGGTCGAAGCCCCGCAGTTCCTCGACCTCATCCTTGTCCGACAAGACAATTCGCATCGGGCCTGGAGCTCCTGCAGGGTAGATGTCTATCACTCCATCCCGCACCACCACCTCACCGGGATCGTCTGCCACACCTTCCTCGACGTAACCGGCGCGTCGAACGAATTGCGAAAAACTTGCTCTGTCGAACCGCTGGCCCGCGACCAGATCGAACTTGCTGCCCTCGATAACTGCCGCCGGCGGCACCCGTTGCAGCATCGCTTCCACAGAGGTGACCAAGAGTTTAGGTGGGCCGCCAGGTTCTCTCCAGATGCGCAACGCATCCATGCGACGGCCCATGCAATGTGGCGAGGGTGGCACTCGGTCATAGGGTAGACAATCCCATGGCGGCAGGACAAGGAGCGGGATATCTGGGAAAAGAGCTTTGACTGCAGTTGCGATTTCGTCAGCCACCCTATCGCTGAGCGCCACATAACATGTTGGGTGTCGCGCCTCTTTCAAAGCCGCTGCCAACCGGGACGCCAGCAAACCGGGAGAATACTCCAATTTTTGCACGGGGAGGTCTGGAGAAAGGGGCGTTGCAGCGCCCGCACCATCGTCGTTCATTTTACGCACATCAAGCCGCCGATTACCGCCGGCAACTGCCGGCATTCAGAAACGACAATCGCCCCCATGTGTTCCCTTGTCAGCGCAGTCAGTGGTTGAATCACATTTCTGCTTGTAGCCGATTTACTTGCGGTCCTGCGCGAACGGCGCACGGCGGATCCGCTACGTCTTGGCAGGGAGTGTCTACATTTCGGATAATTTGCGACATTGTTGATTGAATAGTTTGTCCTGTTTCGGTCTTATGCCCTCAACAAGTTGTTTAGCTAAGTCGGTCTTACCTCATTCGACCGTGGGCTGCCCAGGAGGATTGGTGTCGCTCCATAGTGAAATCGATTGGGGGTCACACCCGGAATTGGACGCTCGGCCGTTGTGAAACGAGCAATTGAGGGCTGCCGAGCTTTAGATGACCGGCCATTCTGTTTGGGATCGCATACGGTTAACTAGAAGATCTTCGAAAGAGTGTGCGCCAATTGCTCCTGCGTATAGGGCTTGGAAAGCCGCGCCGCCTGCATCTCTACCCCCGGTGGGAGATCTGCGTAGCCAGACGCGAGGATGATCGGCAAGTACGGCAGACGCTCGTGGAGCGCCTTGGCTAGTTCGGCACCCGTCATACCCGGCATCGAATAGTCGGTGATCACGAGGTCGAAACACTCACCCGTGTCTATCAAAGCTAATGCGTCTTTCCCGGAATAGACTTCGACAACCTCGTGTCCTAAATCGCTCAACATGTCCGCTGAACTCATCGCGATGAGGACGTCATCATCAACGAGCAAAATTCTCTTTGGTCCCGTCTCACTTGGCTTGTCCGGAACGGTCTCGGCAAGTGGCTGTGCAACGACGCTATTTGCCGAAACGGGAATCCAGATTTCAGCGGTTGTCCCCTTCCCAGGAGTGCTTGCAAGCGCCAACTGACCTCCGAGTTGCAACGCTAATCCGTGGACCATGGAGAGCCCCAGGCCAGTACCCTTACCCAGCTCCTTCGTCGAGAAGAATGGCTCGATCGCTTTTTGCAACGTTCCCTCATCCATGCCGATACCCTCGTCTCGGACCGATAAGACAACGTAACTTCCAGATACCATCGACGCCGAATCTGTAGCGACTTCAGCTTCTCTCAGAGTGATATGGATTGCTCCGCCGTCGGGCATTGCATCCCTGGCATTCACTGCGAGATTCAAGAGAGCGAGTTCCAGTTGGTTTGCATCCGCTGACACCTGGGGCAAGCCGTCTGCCACCTCTACCTGGATCGCAATTCTTGATCCAACGGAGCGCTGGAGCAACTCTTCCATCGTTGTTACAAGTCCGCTGAGATTCACCGGTCCGACTTGGAGATCTTGCCTTCGAGCGAAGGCAAGCAATCTTTGCGTTAGCGAGGCGCCGCGTCGAGCCCCCTGCATTGCCCCTTCGACGAGCCTGCTGGCTCTCTCATCGCCTGCAACGTGCTTTCGAAGTAGCTCTAGATTTGCGAGCACTGCCATCAAAAGATTATTGAAATCATGCGCGACCCCGCCTGTCAGCTGCCCGATCGCCTCCATCTTTTGGGCTTGTCGAAGCTGCTCTTCCGCCCGCTCACGCTGGCTTACTTCCGCTAGGACAAGATCATGGGCTTTTTTGAGCTCGCGGGTCCGCTCAGATACTCGTTCTTCCAACAACTCATTCTGGTGCCGTTGTTCTTGTTCTGCTTGCAGCCGTTGGGTGACGTCAGCGGAAACACCCACCAGCTTTATTGGCCGTCCGGCCCTATCACGATGAAGCTGAGCCCGAATTTCCGCTCCATGAATGGAGGCGTCCGGCCAAATCGTACGATAAGCTATGGAGTAGTCCGCTCCAGTCTCAATCGTGGTGCGCACCGCCTCTTTCATTTCATCGAGGTCATCGGGGTGAATCGCTTGCAAGAGGTCTTCGTAGGAAAAATCCTCGTCCTCCGCCCTGCCGAAAATTCCACGGCAAGTAGAAGACGTGGTCAAGACATTTGTCGCTAGATCAAGCTCCCACGCTCCCAAGCGGCCCGCTTCAAGCGCTGTCTGAAGGCGACGCTCCTTTTCATCGAGCGCCTCGATGCGACTGCGAGCTTCCCATTGCCTGCGCCTACCTCGTAGAGCTGAACGAGTAACGCTGATGAACGTCGTTGCATGAAACGGTCTTTCCACAAAACTGACATTTCCAAGGATCTCAGACAGGAGTGCCGCGCCGGGATTTCGCTCGGGTCCTCCGCCGCGGGCAGTCAAGACGATAAACGGCAGGTCCGACCAGCTCGGCTGCTGTTCAATCCAAGCAGAGAAAAGGCGTAAATCCGCACCACGCATCGCTTCTTCCGTAATGACAACAAAAGCAACATTGTCACCAAGAGACCCGACAAGATCTTGTAAGCTGTCGGCAATCCTTGCAGATATGCCAGCCTCTTTCAGCAGTGCTGATGCAATCTCGGCATCGCGTCCGATAGGAGTATGAACGAGAGTTAATGCGGCGTGCTCAGGAATGGCTATCATCCTCAACAGAGGTCTTCAATGGGAGGTTGGTCTCTCCGACAAAAAGAGGTACGCCACGCAAGATACCTTGGAAGCCAGAAAGTGGCTCGCCAAGTGTTAACCCGCCACTGCCAATCTTGTACTCGCGAATAGTATCTTCGTGGTTACCAGTTCGCTTTTTTATGACCGAAATCGCCCTGCGCACGCGTCCATCAGCTTCGAAGTATCGCAAAAGTATCACAGAATCGGCCAAATAGGTGACATCCACCGGAGATTTCATATCGCCGACAAGACCGTGTTGCGCAACCGTAATAAAAGTATTGACACCTTGCCTGTTCAAGAACTGAAGAAGCTCGTGCATATGCAAGATCAGCCCGTTTTCCTCGGGCATGGCTGCCTGATACCCGTTTATGCTGTCGATAATCACTGTCCTCGCTTCGAAGTCGGCCACTCTATCGCGTACGCGCTGGGCAAATTCTCCAGGTGACAACTCCGCAGCATCGAGTTGCTCGATATGGATGAGTCCCAAGTCGCGCAGCTTCTCAAGATCCAACCCCATATCTTTTGTCCGCGCGAACAAAAGACCCAGTTCTTCGTCGAACACGAATATCGCTGCCTTCTCGCCGCGCGACACTGCTGCACTGACAAACTGCAGCGCAACCAAGCTTTTTCCTGTTCCGGCAGGGCCGATTAAGAGCGTACTTGACCCACGTGTCAGTCCTCCGCCCAGCAGACGATCCAACTCGGCGATCCCGGTTGCGAGCAGACTCCGCTCAAAGCCTGTCTTATGTTCTATGGCCCGCAATCGCGGGAATACCGCCACGCCGCCTGTCTTGATGATAAAGTCGTGATACCCACCACGATAGGCCTGTCCCCGATATTTAAGGATCCGCACACGGCGGCGCTCAGCACCATAGTCGGGTGCGAGTTGCTCAAGATGTACGACTCCATGGACGACGCTATGAACGGTCTTGTCGAGCGTGTCGGATGTCATGTCGTCCAGCAGTAGAACGGTTGCGTCGGATTTAGCAAAAAAATGCTTCAGTGCGAGTATCTGGCGACGGTAACGCAATGAGCTTTGAGCCAAAAGCCTGATTTCGGACAGGCTATCAATGACCACCCGCTGCGGCTTGATGCGTTCGAACGCTTCGAAAATTAACTTTGTAGTTTCGCCTAATTCCAGATCAGATGAGTAAAGCAGACTCTGCTGTTGATCTGCATTCAAGAGGCTTTCGGGCGGCACAAGTTCAAAGATTTCGGCGAGACCGCGTAAATTCCAGCCATGCGAGGTTGCACTGTCGACCAACTCTTCAGTCGTTTCCGACAAGGTGATGTAAAGGCAACGCTCGCCAACTTTGGCTCCTTCTAGCAGGAACTGCAAGGCGATGGTCGTCTTCCCTGACCCAGGCGCGCCTTCCAACAGAAAGACGTGTCGACGGGACAGCCCCCCTGCCAGAATATCGTCGAGCCCCCTGACACCCGTCTTTGCTTTTGCGGTCAGTTGGTCCGCCATGGATCCTCCACTTTTGCGCTGTAAGTTCAGGCAAAATTTGTTCTCAAGATTACGCACGAACGCGAAATTTGTTCCCGTTGAAACACAATGCGGAACACGACAGCTTGTTCGAATAACAAATAGCCATGTCTTAAGCTGGGAATCACCAAATAACCGCTCCGTTCTGGTGGTTCGACTCGTTTTCCTCGTACCCTGAATTGGCTCGTTTGCTGCTGACATGAAGGCCTGAAGGGTCCTTGCACAGCTCTCGCCGATCGACACCGGCGGAAGCATTCCGTTTTACATGTGGGTACCGCCACTGCGTCAGTGGGCGCTTAAAGGGGTAGGCCGTTCCACACATGTCGTACACCGCTTGCCTGGATCTCTGACACGTGCCTCCAAGATCAAGCTCCAGTCGAACCCATATGTGAAAGAAAAGAGCCACCCGATCTCGACCCAAAGCTCGTTGACCGTCTCGAGCATCGTTCGTCATCGGAAAATGGCAGGATTGGTGCGACCATACCGAACGATCCTTCATGCAGGACGACATCGTCATCCATTAACATGAGGGAGATATGCATCAGTGAACGCGGCCATTTTGGTTACTCCCCCAAGCAGGCGGTAGCACTGGGAGCGCCACGACGTCAGCGCCTACCGCATCGGGTGCCGGCGATGCCCATAGTACGTGCTTCTTCCAAAGAGCCCCCTCGTTACCTCGATGGATGAGACTTCTGGACCAAAGAACCGGAACCTTCCGCCTAAAGGTTCATTGACAGCATGTTGCCGTGAACCAGGTCCGAGCGTTGGCTCTCACCATTTTCGCAGCAAACGGCAGGCTGATCAGCGCCGGAAACGAACTGGTGGCGCATCTGGGTCTAACCAGCGCCTGGTGGCAGGTGCTCGGGGCACTGCGTTATTCACCAGTCCCGCTGCCAGCCGCATCGATCGCCCGGAATATGGGCCTGACCCGACAGGCGGTCCAGCGCATCGTTGATGTCCTGGCGGATACCCTTGGCAAAATCGCACGCGCTCATCGACCATCACTTGCGCGATGCCGGGATCGGCTGGACCATTTTGAAACCCACCGCGTTCATGCAGAACTTCTTCTGGTTCAAAGATCCGATTGCAAAGGGTCTCCTGCCGCAAATCGCCGGCAAGGGATCGGTTTCGTGGGTGGACACATGCGACGTTGCACGCGTTGCGGCCAAGGTTCTGACCGAAGAAGGTCACAACGAAGCGACCTATTTCCTGACCGGTCCGGAGACCTTGGACATGAAGGAGGCTGCGTCACGCCTTTCGAATGTGACGAAATGAAAGGTGCGGTATCTCGATCTGCCAAGCCCGCTCTTCAAACTCATTCTTCGTCTGACCGGCAACTCCCGCTGGATGGCCGATGGCCTGGTTGCGCAGTTCTCGAATGTTGTCGCCGGCCACCACGACATCGATCCCACTTTCGAGATCATGCGGCTGACCGGCGTGGCACCAAGGAGCTTTAAAGACTTTGTTCGGGACCATCGGGACGAGTTCGTCCCCAACAACTAAGACACGTCAAGCGTCAAGCGCCCTTTTGATGGTTCCACCAACCACCATACACCCAGTTTAATCGGAGACTGTTTCATGGCTTATAAAGCGTCTCGTCTTGCCCATCATAGTGCAATTGTCACAGGCGCGAGCTCAGGAATTGGCTTGGCCATTGCCGAAGCCTTGGCGGCGGCTGGTTGCGCGGTCGCGGTCAACTATCATTCTCACGCCGAAGCCGCACAAGAGCTGGTCGATCGCATCATCGACCAGGGAGGGCGTGCGATTGCGA
>NZ_LMGD01000007.1:0-50034 GCF_001427345.1 Rhizobium sp. Root149 | reverse complement strand
AGCTTCGCGTTTCCGCCGGTTGCTCCCACCGCGCCATTTCGCGTAACAAAAAACGCCGAGGCTCTAATCACCGCCGGATGAAAGTTCAGTGGCAGGTCATGAAGCACATCGTATCTTAGAGTTAATAGGCACCGAAGATTTTATAGTTTCTTTATCAAAGGCGTCACCATTCGACCGGATTGCATTTTTGCACCTAACTAATCCTGAACAATTTGCGGCAGCATTGTTGCAAATGAAGGACAGGCGAATGTGGCGGACACTTCTAGCACTAAAATACCGCTACAATAGCGGTCGCTCTACTGAACTTCAAGCAGAGGCACCCTGGCTCAAGGCTGTGCGGGAGTCCCTAGTCCGCCACACAACCCAACACCGGGGCACCATAACTGCTGTGCGATTAGATGACATCATTCCTAAGATCGATGAATCCTATCTATTTTTGACTGGGAACAAGATTGGACCTTGACGTTTTGTTCGCCATGTACCGCTTGCCTTTCATGCTAAACTCCTTCACATTGGGTCACATCGAAGCAGGTTGGAACGTGTATTTTCAATAGCTTAGCAGATTTCTGGCCGTCTCCTGTCGGGTGCGCCACTTCCGTTGAAGAAAGTCAGAAGCAAACAGGCACGAGCCCACAGTGCTGTCGCGCACTTGCGCAACTGTGTCCGTCATTTGACGATGAAGACAACCTTGCGGACGGGATAGGCGTAGGGCTCATTGCCTTGATAGACGAAGCCATAGCGGGCCAGGCAATTGCGCATGGGGGCCGCGCCGAAGGCTCCCCTGTTCATCGGCTGCGCATGGTAGGTTCCGTAGAGTTCCACCTTGCACCAGGCCTGCGCGCTATCATAGTTCGCCATCAGGTGCGGATCCCCGGCAACGGGCACCGCGCCGTAGAGGTGGACATCAGACCGTGCTTCCGCCACGGCCGCCGTGCCAGCCAGAGCCAGAGCCGCAGTCACTGCGAATTTGACAAGCATCATATCATCTCCCGTTGTCTGTTCGCCAGAAACGAGAGGAAAGCAGGATGGTTCCTGTCACATCCGCAATGAGGGCAGATGCGATGCATCAGCGCCGGGCAATAGCCAGAAAGGCTGCGACACTGATCAGGCCCCAGAAGCCAAGCAGCAGAAGCGAGATCGTTGTTCCCGCATTTGCTAAAAGATAGGCGAGCGCAAAGGGAGCGCAGGCCGATGATACGAGGCGGGCGGAGGTGACCTTGCCCTGCAACGCGCCATAACCGGCGCTGCCGAACAGATAGAGCGGCAAGGTGCCGGCCGTTATGCTGAAGAGGCCGTTTCCAAACCCGAAGATACAGGCAAAGATGATTGCCGAAGTGATGGATGGCGCACCCAAAAGCAGTGCGACTGGCGCAATCGCCATTAGAACCGCGGAAATGATCGCGAGCGCCAATGGCGAAAGATCGCGACCGAACAGCA
The DNA here is from genome assembly GCF_001427345.1 of Rhizobium sp. Root149. Classification (NCBI taxonomy): domain Bacteria; kingdom Pseudomonadati; phylum Pseudomonadota; class Alphaproteobacteria; order Hyphomicrobiales; family Rhizobiaceae; genus Rhizobium; species Rhizobium sp. Root149. The sequence goes on along the minus strand of NZ_LMGD01000007.1, from coordinate 48,597 downwards.
TGTTGATCAGGCGGCTGGCCACTTGCGACGGCCCAAACAGGCTACCGGCGATGACCGCGATACCGCCGAGACCAAGCGCTGTCAGCAATGGCACCATATGCACGAGGATCGCAGAACTCAGGAGCGCTTGCGTGGAAAGGGCGAAGGCCATCAACAAAAACCCCTGACGCCGCCGGTCGGACGCAAGCAGTCCGGAGATTTCGGCCCTGGGTCCGGCCGAGATGTTCTGCTGACGGCGCGACCGGCTCAACTGGCCTGCAAGCCAGAAGTGGGCCGGAAAACAGATTGCGAGATTCAGGACGGCAAAGAGCCGATAGATCTCCTGCCAGGTCATCCAGCCATGCAGGGCCGAGGTGAAGGGCCAGAACAGGGTTGAGGCGAAGCCAGCGATCAATGTGAGATAGGTAATGCTGCGCGTGGCGGCGGCAGGCTGCAATTGCACCAGCAAGGCAAAGGCTGCTCCGTACTGCACGAGATTGGCAGCCACTTCGAGCATAAGCAGGCAGATCGCGAAGGACCCTATGCCGGAAGACAATGAGCAGATGATGAGGGCAAGACTGGCAACAACGCTGCCAAAACACATGACCTTGCCCGCACCGAATAGATCGAAAGCCTTGCCGATCCATGGTGCAGCCAGTCCGCCCGCCAGCAGGGCACAGGACAGAAGAGCAAAGATCCACTCGGTCGAATGACCGAAATCGCGCGCGATGGCTGGCGCCAGAATGCTGAACGAATAGTAGAGCGTTCCGTAGCCGATGATCTGGGTTATGCCGAGAAGGATTACGGCAGCAACCGGCAAGCGGAGGTCAGACAACCCTTTTGCCTTCAGAATCCAGCACCTGTTCACCATCCTCCTTGCGGAACTCGCCTTGAGGCGCCGCGGGCAGGATGTCCAGCACCAGTTCCGAGGGGCGGCAAAGCCTTGTGCCCAGTGGTGTCACGACAAAGGGCCTGTTGATGAGAATGGGGGTATCGATCATGGCTGCCAGCAATGCATCGTCGCTCAGACCCGGATCATCGAGCCCCAGATCCAGATAGGGTGTGCCCTTCTCACGAATGGCATCGCGAACGGACAGCCCCGCGTCCGATATCATCTGCCGCAATCCGTCTACCGAAGGAGGATTATCGAGATAGGCGACGATTGTCGGCTCGATGCCGTGATGACGGATCAGCGCAAGCGTATTGCGGGACGTCCCACAGGCGGGATTATGGTAGATGGTGACATCCATGGCGGGTCTGGACTCTATGCTGTTCGGCGGGACGCGACGAACATTGCCTATTCTGGAGTAGGACTCAAGGCCTGTACCGCGAACACTCGGTCCGAACGATCTCCTGTTGATCAGGGGGGTGCCTCGTCAATCTGCCCGAAACATTCTGCCCAAGTATAGTGAGTTTGACATAATCGCCCTATAGGCAGACGCCGGATGGGAGTTACCGGCAGCCATGCGTATCGATTCCGGCGTTGAAACATGGAGGGTAGCGGGAGACGCGAGCGCGCTTCACCCCGCTCCCGAACCGGCGCCCGGACGCGCCATGCACAGGCCTGCCGAATGGCGTCGCCATGTCCTCAACCTCATCCTCATAGGCCTTGTGGGCCTTTTCCTGTTCGCTCCTGGCATCAGCCTCATGCCTTTGACGGATCGCGATGAGGCGCTCTATGTCCAGGCCAGCCGGCAGATGCTGGAAACCGGCAACTGGGTTGATATCCGCTTCCAGCAGGAGCCCCGCTACAAGAAGCCGGTCGGCATCTATTGGCTTCAAGGCCTGTCGGCGAAGGTGTTTGGCGAAGGGGCTGCCAGCCCGTTGTGGATCTATCGCCTGCCCTCCCTTGTCGGCGCCCTTCTCACGGCCTTTTTCACCTATGCCATTGCGGCGCGAATGGGTGGATCGAAGGCAGGCCTTATCGCCGGGCTTCTTGCCGCAAGTACCGTAGAACTCGCCTTCGAAGCTCGCATCGGCAAAACGGATGCCATGCTCTGCGCAATGATCGTCGCGTCGCAGTTCGGGCTCGCCTGCGCCTATCTCGACCCGCAGCGCAGGCAGGTGCTGTGGCGCAACGGGCTGTTCTGGATAGCCCTTGGCCTGGGCACACTGATCAAAGGCCCGGTTGCGCCCATGATTGCAGGCCTCACCATCATCGGATTAACGGCGCCCGAGCGAAATCTGTCGCTGATCCGCGCGCTCTCGCCCGTGCGCGGCGTTCTGGTGTATCTGCTGGTGGTCCTTCCCTGGCTCGCGGCGATCGGCTGGATTTCGAAGGGTGCCTTCTTTGCCCAGTCCATCGGTCACGATATGCTGGGCAAGGTCGCGACAGGACAGGAAGGGCATGGCGCACCACCCGGCACCTATCTCCTCGTCGGTCTTGGCACCTTCTGGCCTCTCTCCATCTTTGCCTCGCTCGCCATTCTCTGGGGCTGGACACGACGAACACGACCTGAAGTGCGCTTCCTTTTCTTCTGGGCGGCTCCCGCCTGGTTGCTCTTCGAATTGATCGCAACGAAACTGCCGAACTATATCCTGCCCATGATGCCCGCCCTGGCCGCATTGGCCGGGCTTGCCCTGGCAGACAAAGGCCTGCGGACCGAAAGCCGCTGGTTCCGGTTCACCTATTCTGGCATCGCCGCCCTCGGTATCCTGCTTGCAATCGCCCTGAACGCGGTTTTCTATATTTCGGAACACAGGTTATCCCGGCTCGGGATCACGCTTGGCTGTGCACTTGTCCTGATGTCCGTCGCGGCCTGGCGTCTGCTGGTGGCGCACAAAATGCGGGAGGGGATCGCCGCCTCCATTCTTGCTGCCGGTCTGGCCTACATTTTGGCATTCGCCATCATCCTGCCGGGTGCTGAACGTCTGTGGCTGACAGATCGTATCGCCGATGCAGCACAGAAGATGATCAACTGCCCGGCACCCACCATCCTCAGCGTTGGTTACGAGGAGCCCAGCCTCGTCTTTCGGCTGGGTACGGGCATGCAACGCCTGGCTGCCGATGATGCCGCGGCAGCCTTTCACCGAGCATCATGCGCTTTTGCAGCAGTGAGGGTCGAGGAGAGCGCAAGTTTCCAGAAGAGCCTGCTTGCTCTCGGAGAGGTGGCGACCCCTCTCCAGATCGTCGAAGGGCGAAATCTGAACGGCTTCAACCTGCGCCAAATGCAGGTTTATCTGAAGCGCTAACATAGCCACCGCCCCGGATAAGGCTCAATAGAAATAAAATTGAAGATTGTGTTCAATAGAACTCGTTTGAAACATGAGCGGTTCTGGCTCACCAATTTCATGAGAATTTTCAGGCTTAGATGCCGTCGTCGGTAAGTGAGGACGATCAGCATCCAACAGGCACACGAATAAATACTATGATTTCATTCACCCACCGGTCGAGCGGGAGAGGATATAATGAATATATCTCGCACAATTTTCAAGGAAATCTCCCAGCTGCGCTGTCAGCGTCATTGGCCGGAAGTAGAGAGGTTCGATGCCCGTATTGCACGAACGAGCTTCGCAACCCATGCCCATGAAGGGTTTGTCATCGGGATTGTCCTTACCGGTGTGCAGTCTTTCATCCATAAAGGGATCGATCATGCCGTCCCGGCTGGTTCGATCACCTTCCTCAATCCGGGTGAACTGAGTTCGGCGGGAGCCTTGCAGGGGCACAGCGTCCAGTATCAGACCCTCCATGTGCCTGCCCAGGCGATGGAAAGCATAGCGCCTGCGGGCTTCCGGTTTCCAACGCCCGTTCTCTACAATCATTCGATTGCGCGGCGGCTGAGCGAACAACTGGCCATTCTGGATGCAACCCGGGAAAAGGCTGTATGGCACGCTCGCCTGACGGAATTCCTCCATCAATGCACGGGGCTTTTCATTTCTCGCGAAACACCTGAACCTGAGATTGAGGATGCTCGGATCACCGCGATCCGCAGCTATATTGAAGACAATCTGGTATCCTCCCTGGAACTGGAAGCCCTCTCGCAGCAGATCGAACTCAGCAAATTCCACTTTCTGCGCCTGTTCCGCGCACATGTCGGGGTAACACCGCATGTCTATATTCAGGCACGCCGGACGGCTCGGGCGAAGATGCTGCTGCGGCAGCATTCTCCGGCCCAGGTCGCAGCGCTTTGTGGTTTCGTGGACCAGAGCCATCTGACCCGCTGGATACGATCCTGCTATGGCACGACCCCGAGTGTCTATCACAAGCAGTTTCGCAGTCTCAGCAAGCTCGCCTGAATCCTGATCCGCTGTCAGCCTCACGCCGTAATCACCTCTGTGTGACAGCAAGACGGGTGACAAGCGAGACAGGCCGTGGCCAAGCAGATCAAAAAACAGAACCTGCCCACCAAGGTTTGCCAAACCTGTGGACGCCCCTTTTCCTGGCGCAAAAAATGGGAGCGAGACTGGGATAATGTAAAATATTGTTCTGACCGCTGCCGAACCTCGAAAGGAAGCGCGTCATGACAAGGCCTCGTATCGCTATCATCGGCGCAGGACTGGCCGGCGTTACACTGGCACGAAGGCTCGATCAGCATGCCGAAGTTCTGGTTTTGGAGAAAAGCCGCGGCACCGGTGGGCGCATGGCGACGCGCCACAAGGATGGCGTGAGTTTCGATCACGGAGCGCAGTATTTCACCATTCGGGATGCCGGTTTTCACGCGCTTGTCGAACCGGCCCTTGATGAGGGCGTCATCGAGACCTGGAGCACGCCGGTTCACCACCTGACGGCAACGGGCGCGTTGGAGCAACGCGAAGACCGCTCGCCGCGCTTCGTTGCAGTGCCAGGCATGTCCAGATTGGTGAAATGGCTGGCTCGACCACTGAAAGTTCAATTCGAAACGCGGGCAATCGCACTCGAAGGCAAGGTCGGCGACTGGAAACTCGATTGCGATCACGGCAACGTGGAGGGCAGGTTTGATTGGGTGGTTTCGACCGCCCCTGCCCCGCAAACCGCCTCCCTGCTGCCGCTTGATCCTGCCGATCAGGAGGCACTGGAAGGTGTCCGCATGAACGGGTGCTTTACCCTGATGCTCCAGATGAAACCGGACATCGATCTCCCGTTTGCGGCAGCCCAGGTTTCCCATCCGATCCTTGGCTGGATCGCCCACAACAACACCAAGCCGGGCCGCGAGACGGGCAATCATCTTGTCGTGCATGCCAACAATCGCTGGTCGGATGCCAATCTGGAAGAGCCGCCGGAACAGGTACAGGCACGGATGATTGGCGCCCTGGAAGCACTATTGCCTGTGGTGAGAAACGCTCTGATCGCGCCTCCGGTCCTCCACCGCTGGCGTTATGCCAATGTGGAAACGCCGCTGGGGAAACCGTTCCTGCTGGATATGGACCGCCATCTTGCGGCCTGCGGGGACTGGTGCCTCGGCAACCGCGTCGAAGCGGCATTCCAGAGCGCCAATGCTCTGGCGGATGCACTCCTGTTGCAAATGGAAACTGCCTGATGTCGACGAAGCGCCTTACCCAGAGCCTGACCTTCAGCGGCGCGCTACCCTTCTACCTGCTGCTGATCCCCGGCTTCATCGCGCCGGATATTCGTTTCCACGCTTTTCTAACCTATGGCGCAATCATCGCCTCCTTCATGGCTGGCACCCTCTGGGGTTTGACGCAGCGAGACCGCGATCCGCCGGTGCTTCCGATTGTGGCGAGCAATATTCTGGCTCTGGCCACATGGACGTCATTGCTCATTCCGTCGCAGCTTGTCGCGATCGGGCTTCAACTCATGATCTTCGTAGGCTTGCTGGAAGTAGACCGCCGGATTGATGCCGAGGGGCGCGAGACACCCTGGTACTTTGCCATGCGCATGCGCATTACCGCGGCGGTCGCAATTGCCTATGTCATTCAGATCATTGTTCTGGTGAACTTATGGTCGATCTAGTTTATTGACGAGGGGCTTTTCAGCTGTCTTCCCGTCATGCTCGGGCCTGTCCCGAGCATCTACAACGGATTGATTTTATTGGACGTCCGTAGATTCTCGGCACAAGGCCGAGAATGACGGCGCGATTGATACATGTCGCGCTCAACCGGATTGCAGGAGCGTGTGACAACCTGAAGATCACCACTCGATCCTTGATCCGTCATAGGCAAAAAACTGGCCAGATTGCTGCGGAGCAAGTCCGTTCAGCACCGTCAGCAGGTTTGTCGCCGCAACCGCAGGCTCCGTCCGCTCGTGCCCGCCGGAATACTTCTCGGAGAGTGAAGTGGCGACAGTGCCCGGGTGTAGCGGCACGATGACCGCTTCAGGATTGGTGCGTGCCAGTTCGATGGAGGCCGTGCGCAATATCTGGTTCAAGGCTGCCTTGGAGGCGCGATAGGAAATCCAGCCGCCCAGATTGTTATCACCAATGGAGCCGACGCGGGCAGACAGAAAGCCCATCAGGCCCCGCTCTTTTTTCGGCAGAAGCGGCGTGAAGTACTTCGTCACGAGAGCCGTACCAACGGCATTGAGCGCAAACTGGCGCATCATAGCTTCTGCCGAAATCTGCCGAAGCGACTTTTCAGGACCAACGCCATCGATGGTCAAGCCGCCCGTCGCGCAGAAGATCAGATGAAACGGCCCTTCCAGCGCAGCGACTGCCGCTGCAACGCTTTCCTCGTTGGTGACGTCGAGACCGGTGCCGCTACGCGAAAGCGCAACCACTTCGCCGCAGGCAACATCCCCCTTCAACACGGTCGACAGGGCACTGCCAATGCCGCCGCTCGCACCAATAACCAGCGCGCGATAGCCTTGCGGAAGCGAAGTCATGGACAACATGCGAAGGTCTCCTCAAATGATCTATCCTGCTTTACGCAGACAGAAGAGAACCGGTTTTCCAAAGCTCACACCTTCTCGCCCGCTTCCAGTTTTTTAAGGAAGCCTTGCGCGCTTTTGCGGTAGGTGCCGCGCTGTTCGTCGCTCATTCGCCGCCATGTGGCATAGGGCTGCGCCAGCCGCCGATTGCCGGAAAGCTTCTCGCCATTGCGATCGAGAAAGTCCCAATAGAGGGCATTGAACGGACACGCGCCCTCGCCAACTTTCTTCTTCACGTCGTAGCGGCAGTGCTGGCAATAGTCCGACATCTTGGAGATATAATTGCCGCTGGCCGCATAGGGCTTCGAGCCCAGAATTCCGCCATCGGCAAACTGCGTCATACCAATCACATTGGGTGCCTCCACCCACTCATAGGCATCGGCATAGACTTCCAGATACCATTCATGCACCTGAAACGGATCGATGCCAGCCAGCAGCGCGAAATTGCCGGTGATCATCAGGCGTTGAATGTGGTGCGCATAGGCGTGATCGATGGTCTCGTCAATCACCGTCGAAAGACACTTCATATCCGTCTCGCCCGTCCAGAAGAAACCGGGCAACGGGCGTTTCGCCTCCAGGAAATTCAGCTCCGTATAGCCCGGCATTTTCAGCCAGTAGACGCCACGCACATACTCCCGCCAGCCGATGATCTGCCGAATGAAGCCTTCCACCGCATTCAAGGGTGCCCGACCGGCGCGATACTCCTCCTCCGCCGCGCGGCAAACGGCAAGCGGATCGAGAAAGCCGATATTGATATAGAAGGAGATGAGCGAGTGATTGAGAAAGGGATCGCCGACCAGCATGGCATCCTGCGTCTCCCCGAACTGCGGCAGAAAGTCCCGAATAAAGCTCTCCAGAACCGTTTCTGCTTGCGCGCGAGTGACCGCAAAGCCAAAGCGATCCAGCCTGCCGATATGATCGCCGAAGCGTTCCTCAACGAGCGCGATCACCTCCTGTGATAGCGCGTCCGGCTTGTAGCTCTTGTGCTTGGGGCGCAGAAGGTCCGGGCTGGCAGGCTTCCTGTTTTCGGCATCGTAATTCCAGCGTCCGCCCGCCGGGTGATCGCCTTCCATCAGAAGCCCGGTCTTGCGGCGCATCTCGCGATAGAAGAACTCCATGGTGAGTTCCTTGCGACCGGATGCCCAGTCGCGAAACTCCTTATGGGAACAAAGGAAACGGTCGTCGGCGCGAATATCGACGGGCAGGCCCAGCAATTGCCGCCACCCTTTCATATCCTCAAGCACGCGCCATTCGCCGGGCTCCGTCACGATCACGCAATCGGGCGAAAGCTCGGCCACGGCAGCGCGCAGCTCTTCGCGGAAGGAACCCTTGTTGCCCTCGTCATCGAGGCGGCGATAGCGGACAGTGAAACCTTGCTGGCGCAGCTCTTCCGCAAAATGCCGCATGGCCGAAAAGATGAAAGCGATTTTCAGCTTGTGATGTCGTACATAGGTCGCTTCCGCCATTACCTCGCACATCAGGATCACATCCTGCGCCGGATCGGCATCGCGAAGACTGGCGAGGTTTGGCGACAACTGATCGCCCAGAATGAAGATGAGATGTCTGATGGATGGCATGAACCGGACTTCGCAACGGGGAAACTTGTCCTCGTTACGAAGCTCGGCGGTCGATAGATTACCGCTCTTGCGTCACGCCTTCCGGCTTTTCAAAGGAATTACCCGGCCTGTCTCTTCCGGCGCAGTGCTATTCGGCAAACGTGTCCGTCCGATGGGAAAGCGCAGGATCTTGTCGGTTTCTTCCAACTCATCCGGGCGGCGCGTCAGAAGTTCATAAAGCTCCGGCACCAGACCGTCGCCATTCTGCTGGGCAAGCTTGTGAAGGCCGATGAAGAAAGTGCCATCGCGGCTATCGTGATTCATGGCTTATGCGTTCCGTTCTTTCATGGTCTGCAATGCCCGCTCCAGGCTCGATTTCGAGCCGTTTCTCAAAGGAATGAAAGCCTTGCTGAACTTCTTGCAGCCGGTCTTCACCCGCAGGCATGCATCGTGGCTGATACAGTCGATCGGGCAGAAAACGCAGTCCACGGAGGGCAAGAGCGTATCGATGCGCGAAACGGCCTCTCTCAAACCGCCGTCATGATGAATGAGTTCCGCGCCATAGCTCTCGGCGATCTCGCGCAAATGGGCCACCTGGCAATCCCTGCCGCCGACATAGAGAAAGCTTTTCACGCCGGACGCATCGTCGATCTTCTCAATCGTCTGCAACTGAGCGGTCTTGGCCGAAGCCTTGCCCCCTTGCTTGCCTGCCGGCTTGCGCTTGTCCTTCTTGGCCACGGCTCGTCTTCCCTCGTCTCTAGCATGGCGCGCAAAAGTGTGGAGCGGTTTTGCGATAACGACATGCGACAATAAAAAGAGCTAAAGCGTCAGGAGCGAATCTGAAAGATCGCTACTCGCTTTAGGTGCTTGCCCTTGGTGGACACTGCGAGGCGGACCATAGATAACATGACAAAAGGAGTAAAGATTAAACTTGATAGAAAGGATCATATTTTCGCACGGGCCTGTGAATGCAATTGGCAGACCCGTGGCTGACGGCTTTTCAGTCCCGGTGACGAGAGGTGATCCGGGCTTCGATGGCCGGCGCACAGTCACCGCGCAACCGCTTCAACATGCTGAGCGGCGCGCGGACCCGAACCAGCGCCTGCACGAAGGCGGATGATTCCGGCTGTGCAAAGACGACCGCCATCTTGTTCTCCTTCAGCTGCCGCTTGGCGCAGGTGATGAAGATCTCCTTTTCGCCAAGGCACAGGTAAAACTGCTCCGGCAGGAATTCCAGAAGGTGCCCGTGCAGCAACGCGCCTTCCGTCGAAAGCTTGGTTATGCGCACCTGCATGGTCGAGAAGTTCTTCATGCCCTTGGACGAATAGACCGCACGCACCAGAAGGTTCGTTTCGCGATAGTTGAGATCGATCCGCCCAAGCGTCTGATAATGTTCGGCAAGATAGTGCCGCGATTTCTGTGTTCCGGTCAAAGGCAGCACTCCATCAGCAATCACGTTAATGAAGCATTAGGCATAACCTTGAGCCATCGATCCGACAACGCCGATTGAGCCTCGGAAAAGCGGTGCTGCAAGCCTCGCGCAAGCGTCTCCGCCCTGAGCTTGCGTTCTGCCAATTTCCCAAAATTTGACCGATTGATAAATTTTTTGGCCGTGCTAGGCTCCTCTTCAGTTGCGTAACAAATTCCATAAAAGAGGGAAGCAACATGCACAGACTGGGAAGCGGTATCGCGGGAGGCCGTCTGGCGCCCGCGGAGTACGAACATAATTTTTCAGACCTTCATCCGCGCTTTGACAAGCACGAGGCACTGGTAGCATCCGACCGGTGCTATTTCTGCCATGACGCGCCGTGCATGACGGCCTGTCCAACCGAAATCGATATTCCGCTGTTCATCCGGCAGATATCGACAGCCAATCCGCTGGGCGCTGCCCGCACCATCTTCTCCCAGAACATTCTGGGCGGCATGTGCGCGCGCGTCTGTCCCACCGAAACGCTGTGCGAACAAGCCTGCGTGCGCAACACCGCAGAGGATCGTCCGGTCGATATCGGCCGCCTGCAACGTTACGCCACCGATATTGCGATGGAACAGAACCGCCAGTTCTTCCATCGCGCGGCGGAAACGGGCCACACCATTGCGGTTGTCGGTGCCGGTCCGGCCGGTCTCGCCTGCGCGCACCGTCTGGCGATGAACGGCCACTCGGTCGTTGTCTTCGATGCGCGTGAAAAGGCGGGCGGCCTCAACGAATATGGCATTGCCACCTACAAGGCCCCGGACAATTTCGCTCAGAAGGAAGTGGATTACCTGCTCGCCATCGGAGGTATCGAGATCCGCAACGGCATGGCTCTGGGTCGCGATTTCTCCCTGCAGGATCTGGCCGCCGATTATGACGCCGTCTTCATTGGTATCGGCCTTGCCGGCGTCAACGGCCTCGGCATCGAAGGCGAAGAACTTTCGGGCGTCGATGATGCGGTGGATTTCATCGCCTATCTGCGTCAGGCAGACAACAAGGCAGATGTGCCAATCGGCCGCCGTGTCGTCGTCCTCGGTGGCGGCATGACCGCTGTGGATGCTGCCGTTCAGGCCAAGCTGTTGGGCGCGGAAGAAGTCACCATCTGCTATCGCCGCGGCAAGGAGCACATGAACGCTTCCGAGTTCGAGCAGGATCTGGCCGCCTCCAAGGGCGTCACCATCCGCCACTGGCTGGCCCCGAAGCGGGTCGTCGGCAAGGATGGCGCAGTGGCCGGGATCGAGCTGGAATATACCGCTCTTCGCGATGGTCATCTTGTCGGCACCGGCGAGACGGGCGTGATTGCCGCCGACCAGATCTTCAAGGCCATCGGTCAGTCCTTCAAGGCCAGCGGTCTGGGTGCGCTCTCCATGGAAAAAGGCCGCATCGTGGTGGACGATCAGTGTCGCACCTCCATGGAACGGGTCTATGCCGGCGGTGATTGCGTCAACCGGGGGGAAGATCTCACCGTTTCCGCCGTGGCGCATGGGCGCGATGCCGCCGACGCCATTCATCTTGCCTTCGCTTCCGCCGGTCAGCCGGCTGTGGCCGTCGCTTGAACCGGGAGATGAACCATGGCTGATCTTCGCAACAACTTCGTCGGCATCAAATCGCCGAACCCCTTCTGGCTGGCCTCCGCGCCGCCGACTGACAAGGCCTATAACGTCGAGCGTGCCTTCAAGGCAGGCTGGGGCGGCGTGGTGTGGAAAACACTCGGCTCCGAAGGACCGCCGGTCGTCAACGTCAACGGCCCACGCTATGGCGCAATCTGGGGTGCCGACCGCCGCCTGCTGGGTCTCAACAACATCGAGCTCATTACCGACCGGCCTCTCCAGATCAACCTGCAGGAAATGAAGCAGGTGAAGATGAACTGGCCGGATCGCGCCCTCATCGCCTCCATCATGGTGCCTTGCGTCGAGGAAGAGTGGAAGGCCATTCTGCCGCTGGTGGAAGAAACCGGCGCTGACGGCATAGAGCTCAACTTCGGCTGTCCGCACGGCATGTCCGAGCGCGGCATGGGTTCCGCCGTCGGCCAGGTGCCGGAATATATCGAAATGGTCGTTCGCTGGTGCAAGCAGTATAGTCGCATGCCGGTGATTACGAAGCTGACGCCGAACATCACGGATATCCGCAACCCGGCCCGCGCCGCAAAACGGGGCGGCACGGATGCCGTCTCGCTGATCAACACCATCAACTCCATCGTCTCGGTCGATCTGGATAACTTCGCACCTATGCCAACCGTCGGCGGCAAGGGTAGCCACGGCGGCTATTGCGGCCCTGCCGTCAAGCCGATCGCGCTCAACATGGTTTCAGAAATCGCCCGCGATCCGGAAACCTATGGCCTGCCGATCTCCGGCATTGGCGGCGTGACGACATGGCGCGATGCGGCAGAATTCCTGGTCCTGGGTGCCGGCAACGTGCAGGTCTGCACCGCCGCAATGACCTATGGGTTCAAGATCGTTCAGGAAATGATCTCTGGCTTGTCCGACTGGATGGACGAGAAGGGCCACCGCTCGCTGGATGATATCACCGGACGCGCCGTGCCGAACGTGACCGACTGGAAATACCTCAACCTCAATTATGTGGCCAAGGCCCATATCGATCAGGATGCCTGCATCAAATGCGGCCGCTGCCACATCGCCTGCGAGGATACCTCGCACCAGGCCATCACCAGCATGGTCAATGGCGTGCGCCACTTTGAGGTGATGGAAGACGAATGCGTGGGCTGCAACCTCTGCGTCAACGTCTGTCCGGTCGAAAACTGCATCACCATGGTGGGGCTGGAACCGGGAACGCTCGACCAGCGCACCGGCAAGATCGTCGATCCGAACTACGCCAACTGGACCACGCACCCCAACAACCCGATGGCACAGGTTGCCGCGGAGTAAGCGGATTAGGGGATAGAGATTGGGCGGGGCGCGAAAGTGCCCTGTTCTTGATGACAAAGGGTTCACTCAATCTTCCGTCATGCTCGGGCTTGTCCCGAGCATCTACAAACGCTTGATTGTATTGGACCTCAGTAGATTCTCGGCACAAGGCTGAGAATGACGTCGCGGCTGGAAAGCCAGATTGGAAGCAGTCTGGTGGTACGGGAACGCCCTGCTCTTGGATCAAAGTACGTTCAGGCTGCTGGCACGGCTAAGACATGGTGTTTGGCATAGAACCCCGCACCAAATGGTTCTATATTTGATGCAACTGGAGCCATCCCATGCGACCCACCATCAACCTCGACGATGACCTTCTAGAACGCGCCCGCGCCCTGACGGGGACGAAAGAGATGGACGCGCTGGTGCGACAGGCCCTTGAAACACTGATCCGTGTCGCTTCCGGCAAACGCCTTATCGCGCTTGGTGGCACAATGCCGGATGCTGAGGTCCTACCCAGCAATATGAGTTAATCAACTCATTCTACCTGATCCCCAACCCCCGCATGAACAGGTCTTCCAGAAAACGGGCGGCATCCTCGAAACGGCCATCGCCTGATTTGTCGCCCAGTACCGCCTGCACCTGCACATCGAAATCCGCATAATGCTGCGTGGTGGACCAGATCGAGAAAATCAGGTGATAGGGGTCGCATTTGGCAATCTTGCCCGCCTTGATCCAGGCGCGGATCACCTCCGCCTTCTCATCCACCAGCTCCTTCAGCGGACCCTTCAATCCATCCTCGATATGCTGCGCGCCCTGAATGATTTCATTGGCGAAGAGGCGGCTTTCGCGCGGGTAATCGCGAGACATTTCCAGCTTGCGACGGATGTAGGAGCGGATCTCCGTTTCCGGATTGCCCTCCGAATCGAAGGCCTGCAGCGGCTCCAGCCAGGTAAAGAGCATGTGGTCCAAAAGCGCTCTGTGGATGGCCTCCTTGGTCCTGAAATAATAGAGCAGGTTCGGCTTCGACATGCCTGCCGCTTCCGCAATCTGGTCAATGGTCGCACCGCGAAAGCCATAGGCGGAAAACACGTCCAGCGCAGCCTGGAGGATCTTTTCCTCCTTCTCCTCCTGAATGCGTGTGCGCCGCTGTGTCTTCGCCGCTCGTGGAATCATCTGCCTTCCCGGTCCCCTCTCACCCGCACGACCCTATCGCAAGTGCACAAATTTTACACCGCCAGAATGACTGCCGGAAACTTGTTCATTTTTTCATCGCCAATGCGATTTTGCGCTTGAGTGCGGCGGTGGAAATTGTAAGCTTTTACCAATCGGTCAAATATCAATGACCCACTCGGCAAAGGCAAGCCACTGGCTCGCCGAATGTCAAAAGAAGGTGGGCGATGACCGTTAGGGAACAGCAGCCGCATCGCACGATCCAACGGCTGAAACAGATGAAGGAATGAACGTATGGTGGCGGCACCAGGCGAAAACCTGCGCGTGAACGGCGACAGGCTTTGGGACATGTTGATGGATATGGCCAAGATCGGCCCCGGCATTGCGGGCGGCAATAACCGCCAGACGCTGACCGATGCCGATGGCGAAGGTCGCCATCTGTTCAAGTCTTGGTGTGAGGCAGCGGGCCTGACCATGGGCGTGGACAAGATGGGCACGATGTTTGCTACCCGACCAGGCACCGATCCGGATGCCCTGCCCGTCTATATCGGCAGCCACCTCGATACACAGCCGACCGGCGGCAAATATGACGGTGTGCTGGGCGTTCTCGCAGGTCTCGAAGTCGTTCGCACCATGAACGACCTCGGCATCAAGACGAAGCACCCGATCGTCGTCACCAATTGGGCGAATGAGGAAGGTGCGCGCTTTGCGCCCGCCATGCTGGCTTCTGGCGTGTTTGCGGGCGTGCATTCACTTGACTATGCCTATGGGCGCAAAGACCCGGAAGGCAAGACCTATGGCGACGAGCTGAAGCGCATCGGCTGGCAGGGTGAGGAAGAAGTGGGCGCGCGCAAGATGCACGCCTATTTCGAATATCACATCGAGCAAGGCCCGATTCTGGAGGCGGAAAACAAGCAGATCGGCGTCGTCACCCACTGCCAGGGTCTGTGGTGGCTGGAATTCACGCTGACCGGCAAGGAAGCGCATACGGGTTCAACGCCCATGACCATGCGCGTCAATGCGGGCCTTGCCTTTGGCCGCATCATGGAAATGGTGCAGGAGGTTGCCATGTCCGAACAGCCCGGCGCAGTTGCCGGTGTTGGCCAGACCTTCTTCACGCCCAATTCCCGCAACGTGCTGCCGGGCAAGGTGGTCTTTACCGTCGACCTGCGCACGCCCTCACAGGAAAAGCTGGACCGCATGCGGGCCAAGATCGAGGCGGAAGCCGCGAAAATCTGCGAGGCGCTTGGCGTTGGATGCTCGGTGGAAGCGGTCGGCCATTTCGACCCCGTCACCTTCGACCCGGTTCTGGTGGAGCGGGTTCGCAACGCAGCCGAAAAGCTGGGTTACAGCCACATGAACCTCATTTCCGGCGCAGGGCACGATGCCTGCTGGGCCGCAAAGGTGGCACCTTCCACCATGGTCATGTGCCCCTGCGTCGGCGGCCTCAGCCACAATGAGGCGGAAGAGATTTCCAAGGAATGGGCTGCCGCAGGCTGCGACGTCCTGTTCCACGCGGTGGTGGAGACGGCGGAGATCGTCGCCTGAGCAACGAAGAATAGATCGAGGGATGAGACCAATGACCACAGTCATCAAGGGCGGAACCATTGTCACGGCAGACCTGACCTACAAGGCTGACGTGAAGGTGGATGGGGGCAGGATCGTCGAGATCGGCCCCAACCTTTCCGGCGATACGGTTCTGGATGCGGACGGCTGTTATGTCATGCCCGGCGGCATCGACCCGCATGTGCATCTGGAAATGCCCTTCATGGGCACCTATTCCGCCGATGACTTCGAAAGCGGCACCCGCGCGGGTCTGGCGGGTGGCACCACCATGGTGGTGGATTTCTGTCTGCCAGCGCCGGATCAATCGCTTCTTGAAGCCTTGCAGATGTGGGACAACAAGACCTCCCGCGCCACGGCAGACTATTCCTTCCACATGGCGATCACCGGCTGGAACGAGCGCATCTTCAACGAGATGAAGGTTATCGTTCAGGAAAAGGGCATCAACACCTTCAAGCACTTCATGGCCTACAAGGGTGCCTTGATGGTGAATGATGACGAGATGTTCGCCTCCTTCCAGCGTTGCGCGGAACTCGGCGCCCTGCCGCTGGTGCATGCGGAAAACGGCGATGTCGTTGCCTCCATGACCGCCAAACTTCTGGCGGAAGGCAATGACGGACCGGAAGGCCATGCCTATTCCAGACCGCCGGAAGTGGAAGGCGAAGCGACCAACCGCGCCATCATGCTGGCCGATATGGCGGGCGTTCCGCTCTATGTGGTTCATACCTCTTGCGAACAGGCGCACGAAGCCATTCGCCGCGCCCGCCAGAAAGGCATGCGCGTTTATGGCGAGCCGCTCATCCAGCATCTGACGCTGGATGAAAGCGAATATTTCAACAAGGATTGGGACCATGCCGCGCGCCGCGTCATGTCGCCGCCCTTCCGCAACAAGCAGCATCAGGACAGCCTCTGGGCTGGCCTGCAATCCGGCTCGCTCTCCTGCGTGGCGACAGACCATTGCGCCTTCACGACGGAGCAGAAGCGCTTCGGCGTCGGCAATTTCGCAAAGATCCCGAACGGCACCGGCGGCCTGGAAGATCGCATGCCGATGCTGTGGACCTATGGCGTCATGACCGGTCGCCTGACCATGAACGAGTTCGTGGCGGTCACCTCCACCAACATTGCCAAGATCCTCAACATGTACCCGAAAAAGGGCGCGGTTCTGGTAGGCGCGGATGCCGATCTGGTTGTGTGGGACCCGAAGCGCTCCAAGACGATCTCGGCCAAGAGCCAGCAATCCTCCATCGATTATAACGTCTTCGAGGGCAAGGAAGTCACCGGCCTGCCGCGCTTCACGCTGACCCGCGGCTACGTTGCCATCGAGGAAGATCAGGTGAAGACGCGCGAGGGTCACGGTCAGTTCGTCAAGCGCGAGCCCTTTACCGCCGTCAACAAGGCGCTTTCCACCTGGAAGGAACTGGTTGCACCCCGCAAGGTGGAACGCACCGGCATTCCGGCCACGGGGGTTTGAGACGGCGAATGTTGGTAATGCGGGCGCTCCAAACGCTGACAGGAGGCAAGGCCGGTTCGCCATCCTCACACCTCCCCTTGAGGGGGAGGTCGGCGCAGCGCGCCGGGTGGGGTGATACCAGAACCATATTGGCCCCCGCGGACATTACCCCCCTCTGTCCTGCCGGACATCTCCCCCTCAAGGAGGGAGATCGGCGGAACGCAACCGCGCAAATTCATCAGAAAATTAGAAGCTTGCGGATTGTCACTGCCGGTTCGCCATCCTCACACCTCCCCTTGAGGGGGAGGTCGGCGCAGCGCGCCGGGTGGGGTGACACCAGAACCATATCGGCGCTGGCGGACACTACCCCCCTCTGTCCTGCCGGACATCTCCCCCTCAAGGGGGGAGATCGACTTGGAGCACCATCCACATTTCCGTTAAGCGCCGCCGAATTGGTATCTGCTTCTCCATATGATCGAGGGAGCGAGACAGAGGCCGTTCTGCCGATCTCCCCCCTTGAGGGGGAGATGCCTGGCAAGGCAGAGGGGGGTAAATCCATCACATCCGGCAGAGAGCAGATCTCAAACCTTCACCAAGCCATCCAGCTCCGGCAAAAGCACCACGCTCTCCTGCTCGTTGGGGTCCGTGCGGGCTATGATCGCTGTCGCCGGTTCATCGGACGTATTGGCGGGCAGATGGGGAACGCCTGCCGGAATGTAGAAAAGCTCGCCCGCACTCACCACCACATGGTGTTCCAGATTGTCGCCGTACCAGGTGTCGGCCTTGCCGGAGAGCATATAAATCGCGGTCTCGTGGTTCTCATGCAGATGGGCCTTGGCACGCGCGCCGGGCGGCATGGTCAGAATATGCATGCAGATCGCCTTGGAGCCAACGGTTTCGGCCGCAATGCCCGCAAAATAGCTCAGCCCCTGCTTGCCGTCATAGGTGCTGCCCGGCTTTACCAAACGACAGGTGGGTTTCGATGATCCATCCATGTTTTCAATCCTTTATCCCTCTGGCCTCAACCCGTCTGGCATCCCGCAGCGATGCAAGGCCGCCCAGACGTTTTCAAGCGAAGATAACAGATAAAATGCAACTGACCATTTCTCTCTCTGGCGGCGAGGCACGCCGATGACCTCCGCCGCCGCACCTGTTGTAACCGCCCGCGATCTTGGCCTGACATTCCAGACGAATGACGGCCCGGTGAACGCGCTGACCGGCGTGAACCTCGATATCAAGAAGGGCGATTTCGTCTCGTTCATCGGCCCGTCCGGCTGCGGAAAAACGACGTTCCTGCGCGTCATTGCCGACCTCGAGAAGCACACGAGCGGATCAATCGAAATCAATGGAATGACTCCGGAAAATGCCCGTCTGGCGCGGGCCTATGGCTATGTCTTCCAGGCGGCAGCCCTTTACCCCTGGCGCACCATCGAGAAGAACATCGCGCTTCCGCTGGAAATCATGGGTTACAGCAGCGCCGAGCAAAGGCAGCGTGTCGAGCGAACGCTGGATCTCGTGAACCTCTCCGGTTTCGGCAAGAAATATCCCTGGCAATTGTCCGGCGGCATGCAGCAGCGCGCCTCCATCGCCCGTGCGCTGGCCTTCGATGCCGACCTGCTTCTGATGGACGAACCCTTCGGCGCGCTGGACGAAATTGTCCGCGACCATCTGAACGAACAGCTGCTGAAACTCTGGGACCGCACGAACAAGACGATCTGTTTCGTCACCCACTCGATTCCGGAGGCCGTCTATCTCTCCACCAAGATCGTTGTCATGAGCCCTCGTCCGGGCCGCGTGACGGATGTGATTGAATCGCCGCTGCCACGCGAACGCCCGCTGGATATTCGCGATACGCCGGAGTTTCTCGAAGTCGCCCATCGCGTCCGCGAAGGGTTGAAGGCGGGGCATAGCTATGACGAGCACTAAGCCCTCTCTCTTCCGGGACCGCGTGCTGCCAGTGCTGACGGTGATCGCCGTCATCCTCGTCATCTGGCATGTGGCCGTTGTCTACCTGAATGCGCCTTTCGTGCGCGATCAGGCAGCGCGTGCCGGAACCGTTGTCACGCTCGGTGAAATCATTCCGCAGACCTTCAACCAGGAGCGGCCCATCCTGCCCGCGCCGCATCAGATCATTGCGGAGCTGTGGGACACGACCATTGCCAAACCCATCACCTCGAAGCGCAGCCTTGTCTACCATGCCTGGGTAACACTATCGGCAACGCTGATGGGCTTCGGCATGGGCACGGTGCTCGGAATTCTGCTGGCGGTGGGCATCGTCCATAACCGGGCGATGGACAAGTCGCTGATGCCGTGGGTCATCGCTTCCCAGACGATCCCGATCCTCGCCATCGCGCCAATGATCATTGTGGTCCTGAACTCCATCGGCATATCGGGACTTCTCCCCAAGGCTTTGATTTCGACCTATCTTTCCTTCTTCCCCATCGTCGTCGGCATGGTGAAGGGTCTGCGCAGCCCGGATGTCCTGCTGCTGGATCTGATGCACACCTATAATGCCAGCCGCGCGCAGACCTTCTGGAAATTGCGCTGGCCCGCGGCCCTGCCCTATCTCTTCACTTCGTTGAAGGTTGCGATTGCCATCTCACTGGTCGGCGCAATCGTCGGTGAACTGCCCACGGGTGCTGTGGCAGGCCTTGGTGCGCGCCTTCTGTCCGGCTCCTATTACGGCCAGACGATCCAGATCTGGGCGGCCCTCTTCATGGCGGCAGCGCTTGCAGCTGTGCTGGTCTCCATCATCGGCCTTGCCCATACGCAAGTGCTGAAGCGCATGGGAGCCAAGCCATGAACGGATATATTCTTGCCGCGCTTGCCATCTGGATCGGCGCCTGGACCCTGAACGAGTGGCTTGTGCGCCAGCGCCCCGCGTCTGCGCAGGCAAAGCAGGCCGTCGGGATCATCGTTCCCGTCATCTTCGGCGCCACCTTGCTGGCAGTCTGGGAATGTCTGGTGCATGGCTTCCAGATCCCGCCTATCCTTCTTCCGGCCCCCAGCGCCATTTGGGTGAAGCTCATAAACTCGGTCCCGGTCCTCTGGGCAGATTTCCAGCAGACCTTCCTCAAATCCGTCATCACCGGCTATATCGCAGGCTGCGGACTGGGCTTTGCCGTTGCGCTTCTGATCGACCGCTCGCCCTTTCTGCAAAAGGGTCTGCTGCCCATCGGCAATTTCGTATCGGCACTGCCGGTCGTCGGCATCGCGCCGATCATGGTCATGTGGTTCGGCTTCGACTGGCCGTCGAAAGTGGCGGTGGTCGTGATCATGACCTTCTTCCCCATGCTGGTGAACACGGTGCAGGGTCTTGCCTCCGCCAGCCATATGGAGCGGGATCTGATGCGCACCTATGCGGCAAACTGGGGACAGACGCTGATCAAGCTTCGCCTTCCGGCCGCATGGCCGTTTATTTTCAATGCACTGAAAATCAACTCCACGTTGGCGCTGATCGGCGCTATCGTAGCGGAGTTTTTCGGAACGCCCATTGTCGGCATGGGCTTCCGCATCTCCACGGAAGTGGGCCGCGCAAATATCGATATGGTCTGGGCCGAAATCGCGGTGGCCGCGGTGGCTGGCTCGGTCTTCTACGGTCTGGTGGCACTGGCAGAACGCTGGGTCACCTTCTGGCATCCGTCCGTCCGTGGGGGACGGGCGTAACAACCAAAAGAAAAAGGGAACTGACATGACGCTGAAAATTGCATCGCTGTTGCTGGGAGCAGCCGTTTCGCTCACCGCCCTTCAGGCGCACGCCGCCGACAAGGTAACCCTGCAGCTGAAGTGGGTCACGCAGGCCCAGTTCGCCGGTTACTACGTGGCCAAGGAAAAGGGCTTCTACAAGGAAGAAGGTCTCGACGTCGATATCAAGCCAGGCGGCCCGGACATTGCTCCGCCGCAGGTTCTCGCCGGTGGCGGCGCTGACGTCATCGTCGACTGGATGCCGTCCGCACTCGCAACGCGCGAAAAGGGCGTGCCCCTTGTCAACATCGCGCAGCCTTTCAAGAAATCCGGCATGATGCTGACCTGCCTGAAGGAAACCGGCATCACCAAGCCCGCCGACTTCAAGGGCAAGACGCTCGGCGTCTGGTTCTTCGGCAACGAATATCCCTTCCTGTCCTGGATGAACACGCTGAAGATCAAGACCGATGGCTCGGCGGAAGGCGTGAAGGTGCTGAAGCAGGGCTTCAACGTCGACCCGCTGCTGCAAAAGCAGGCCGCCTGTATCTCCACCATGACCTACAACGAATACTGGCAGGTCATCGATGCGGGCATCAAGCCGGACCAGCTGGTGACCTTCAAGTATGAAGACGAAGGCGTGGCCACGCTGGAAGACGGCCTTTACGTTCTGGAAGACAAGCTGAAGGACCCGGCCTTCAAGGAAAAGATGGTCAAGTTCGTCCGCGCTTCTATGAAGGGCTGGAAATATGCCGAGAAGAACCCGGATGAAGCAGCCGGTATCGTTCTCGATAATGACGCCTCCGGTGCCCAGACCGAGAAGCATCAGAAGCGCATGATGGGCGAAGTGGCCAAGCTGACCGCTGGCTCCAACGGCGCGCTGGATGAGGCGGACTATAAGCGTACCGTCAAGACGCTGCTGGGTGGCGGATCCGACCCGGTTATCACCAAGGAACCGACAGGCGCCTATACGCTGGACATTACCAAGGCAGCGCTGAAGTAAACCCGCGTTGAAAAACTTTCAGGCGCGCGGCAGTTATGCTGCGCGTCTTTTAATTCATCAATAATGTCGAACTGTTCTATTCACGCATGCTGATTGATCCGACACGTCGTAGCGGATAAGGTCGCTCACGTTTTGTTGTAGGGTGACCTTGCGCGGCTTTCTCTGCGTAACCACCTGAGAACAGGTTCTGGTAGGGAATTGGGGAGACCCGCGCGGGCGCTGCATGAGTGGGATGCGGCGAGAGCAAATCGGTCACGATCGTTTCGTATCCGACCTTATCGACTTGGCAGCAGCATGGTTTAGAAATGGGTCGGACGGGATGATGAACTCTCGCAAACTAACGGGTGCACTCTTTTTCGCTGCTATGGCATCGACGGCAATTGGTTTGCCCGCTGCCGCGCAGGAACAGAAACCCGCTCAGGAACAGGCTGGCCAGGCAAACCTGCCCGCTATCGTCGTGACGAAAGTTGCGGAAAGAAACCTCAAGGACAGCGTCGTTGCCAGCGGCACAATTCGTCCGGTCGAGGAAGTATTCGTCCAGCCTCTGGTGGACGGCTTGTCGATCAAGTCTCTCAAGGTCGATGTGGGGGATGAGGTCACCGCTGGTCAGGTTGTGGCAGAGCTCAATAGCGATTCTCTTCTGCTGCAGAAGAGCCAGCTTCAGGCCAATCGCGCCAAGGCCGAGGCCGGACTGGCGCAATACCGGGCGCAGGTGATCGAGGCTCAGGCAAACGCCGATGATGCCGTTCGCCAGCGCGACCGGACCCAGAACCTCAGCCGCAACGGAACGGCCTCCACCGCACAGGTGGAACAGACGGCAGCCTCCGCAGCGGCGGCCCTTGCCCGGTTGAACGCGGCCAAACAGGCCGTCAGCGTTGGCGAGGCCGACATCAAGGTCGTCCAGGCGCAGATCGACGACATCGATCTCAAGCTGGAACGCACGGACGTCAAGGCTCCGGTTGCCGGCGTCATTTCCAAAAAGGATGCCAAGGTCGGTGCCATCGCTGCAGGCAGCGGAACGCCGCTTTTCACCATGATCCGCGACGGCGACATTGAACTTGTTGCCGATGTACCGGAAAGCGAGATCGGACGGCTGAAAGCTGGCATGTCGGCAAAGGTCACGGTCGCAGGCACCACGGAATCGCTGGATGCGAAAATTCGGCTGGTTTCGCCCGTGGTCGATCAGACGAGCCGTCTCGGCGCAGTCCACATTGTGGTGAGTGATGAAACTGCGGCAAAGGCCGGCATGTATGCGAACGCAGAGATCATCATCACCGAAACGCGCGGCCTCGCCCTGCCCCAGTCTGCCGTCACCACAGATCGCAAAGGCTCGTTCGCCCGTCTTGTGGAAGGCAATGTGGTCAAGCAGGTGAAGCTTGAAATCGGCATCCAGGATGCAGGCTTCGTGCAGATCCTCAGCGGCTTGAAGGCTGGCGACCAGGTGGTTGCCAAGGCTGGTGCTTTCGTTCGCGATGGCGATCAGATCAAGCCGGTTCCATCTGCCAACATCGCCTCGAACTGACAGGAACTCTTCGAATGAATTTCTCTGCCTGGTCGATCCGAAATCCGATTGCGCCGCTACTGGCTTTCGCGCTGTTGATGTTCATGGGCATCCAGTCCTTCAACAAGCTGCCGATCACGCGCTTCCCCAATATTGACGTACCCGTCGTTTCCATTTCCGTCACGCAGAGCGGCGCTTCGCCGAGCGAACTGGAAATGCAGGTGACGAAGGAGATCGAGGACGCCGTTGCCTCCATCAGCGGGGTGGATGAAATCACCTCCACCGTGACGGATGGCTTGTCGACGACCGCGGTTCTCTTCCGTATTGAAAAGCCGACGCAGGAAGCCGTTCAGGACACCAAGGATGCGATTGATCGCATTCGCTCCAACCTGCCCGCTTCCGTCGAGGAACCGATCGTTTCCAAGGTCGAGGTTGAAGGTCAGGCGATCCAGACCTTCTCCGTCACCTCCGCGAACATGACGCTGGAAGAACTGTCCTGGTTCGTGGACGATACCGTCAAGCGCGCACTTCAGGGCCAGCCCGGCATTGGCCGCATCGACCGCTACGGCGGCGCGGACCGGGAAGTTCGCATCGCGCTGGAACCGGCAAAACTGAATTCCTACGGCATCACCGCGTCGGAGGTTAACAGCCAGCTGCGCAGCGTCAACGTCGATCTCGGCTCCGGTCGCGGACAGGTTGGCGGCAGCGAGCAGGCTATCCGAACACTTGGCGATGCCCGCCGTGTTTCTGACCTTGCCAACACGACGATTGCTCTCTCGAACGGGCGCTTCGTGAAGCTGTCCGACCTCGCCACAATCACCGATACCTATGAGGAGCCGAAGTCCTTCTCACGGTTCAATGGCGAACCGAGCGTAACCTTTGCGGTATTCCGCTCCAAGGGATCAAGCGAAGTCACCGTGTCGCGCACGGTTGCCGAGCAGCTGGATACGATCCGCAAGACCCATACGGATGTCTCCATCAAGATGGTGGATGACAGCGTCTATTTCACCTACGGCAACTATGAATCGGCGATCCACACCCTCATCGAGGGCGCGATTCTCGCCGTCATCGTGGTCATGCTGTTCCTGCGCAACTGGCGCGCGACGCTGATCTCCGCGGTTGCCCTGCCGCTCTCTGCCATCCCCACCTTCTGGGTGATGGATATGATGGGTTTTTCGCTGAACCTCGTTTCGTTCCTCGCCCTGACGCTGGCGACCGGTATTCTCGTCGATGATGCGATCGTGGAGGTCGAGAACATTGCCCGCCACATCAAGATGGGCAAGACACCCTATCGCGCAGCGCTCGAAGCGGCAGATGAAATCGGCCTTGCCGTTATCGCAACGAGCTTCACCATCATCGCCGTCTTCGTGCCGGTCTCGTTCATGCCCGGCATTCCGGGGCAGTACTTCATCCAATTCGGTCTGACGGTCGCCTTCTCGGTGTTCTTCTCGCTGCTTGTAGCACGCCTCATCACACCGCTGATGGCCGCCTATCTGATGCGGGCCGAAGATGCGATGGACGACCACCACGACAATGATGGTCGCCTGATGAAGGCCTATACCAGCCTGGTCACCGGCACGACGCGGCGCTGGTACATGCGCTATGCCACACTGGTGGGCGCCATTGCCTTTCTGATCGGCTCGATCATGCTGCTGATGCAGGTTCCGGGCAGCTTCATGCCGCCGGAAGACAGCTCACGCATCACTCTGTCGCTGGAACTGCCACCCAACGCGACGCTGGATGAAACCGCGGAAACGACGACCAAGATCTATGAGGCCATCAAGCCTCTGGAAGGCGTGGAAAGCGTGTTCGTGCTCGGCGGCGCCTCGCCCAAGGGCGATCTTGAACTGCGCCGCGCCACCGTGAACGTCATTCTGGGCAAGATAGACCATTCGCTGGTCAAGACGCTCGTCAACAAGGGCCTCGGAAATCTGCCACTGATCGGCTCCTACATTCCGAAGGTGGAGGACAAGGGCCGTACCAAACCGCAGTGGGAAATCGAGAAAGAGCTGTTCCAGAAGGTTCGCTCCATCCCTGACGTTCGCATCACAAAGCTGAACGATCGTGGAGAACGCGAGCTTTCGTTCAACTTCCTCGCCAGCAGCAGCGAGCAGCTGGATGATGCGGTGGCGAAGCTCGAAACCAACCTGCGTGCTTCACCGATCCTTGCCAATGTCTCGTCGGAAGGTGCACTTCCACGCCCGGAACTGCAGATCCGCCCCCGCAAGGATGAAGCCGCTCGTCTTGGCATCACGCCGCAGCAGATTTCGGAAACCGTTCGCGTTGCCACCATTGGTGATGTCGATGCGGCACTGGCCAAGATCTCGCTCGACAATCGTCTCATCCCGATCCGCGTGCAAGCATCGCTCGATGTCCGCCGCGACTTGCAGGCCATTCGCAACCTGAAGGTCAAGACCGCGAGTGGGGCGACCGTTCCGCTGTCCACCGTTGCCGATGTGGATTATTCGGAAGGTCCAAGCTCCATCAAGCGTAACAACCGCAACCGCGTCGTCTCCATCGGCTCGGATATTCCGCAAGGCACGGCGCTCGATACGGCAACGGCCGAGTTCCGTCGTGTCGTTGACCAGACGCAGTTGCCTGAAGGCGTTCGACTGGCTGAAAGCGGTGACGCAAAGATCCAGGCAGAAATGGTGGCAGGCTTCGGCAATGCCATGCTGCTGGGCCTGCTGCTGGTTCTGGTCGTGCTCATCCTCCTCTTCAAGGATGTCATCCAGCCGTTTACGATCCTGTTCTCGCTGCCATTGGCAATCGGGGGCGTGGCGGTCGGCCTGATCGTGACGAACAACTCGCTTTCGATGCCGGTGCTGATCGGTATCCTGATGCTGATGGGCATCGTCACGAAGAACGCCATCCTGCTTGTCGATTTCGCCATCGAGATGCGCCGTCACGGCATGGAGCGTGTTCATGCCATGGTGGAAGCGGGCCGCAAGCGTGCACGACCCATCATCATGACCTCTATCGCCATGTCGGCAGGCATGCTGCCCTCGGCGCTGGGCGTGGGTGAAGGTGGTTCCTTCCGCGCCCCCATGGCGATTGCGGTCATCGGCGGCATCATCGTTTCAACGGTGCTCAGCCTCGTGGTTGTCCCTGCCTTCTTCCTCATCATGGACGACCTTTCCATGCTGTTGGGCCGGATCTTTGGCCGATTCGTCGGCAAGAAGGAAAAGGAAGATCCCGTTTTGAGCGAAGAGGAACTCAGCCGTGCCGCCCGCGAAACGCAGGCCAAGCTCTCCGAACTCCAGACGAAGCTCGATGCCATGCAGCCATCACCTCGTCAGGACAACGAGAAAGGACATGGGGCACCCGCAGGCAATAATGTGCTGAGACTGCCCCCACTGGCTGCCGAATAGCTTTCGGAACAAACACGACTGCAGAGGCCCGATTGACATCGATCAATTCGGGCCTCTTTTCGTTGTGGTAATGGCTGAACCATTCAACACATTGGACCGCAGGTTGATGGGAAACGCGACGATGCTGGAAAAGAGCAACAAAGCCACGACACGCGAGCGCAGTCTTCTGGCAAAAACAGCATTCATGCGATCGCTTTCAGCAAATGCTCTGGCAACCTTGCTGGACAGTGCGCAGATCGTATCGCTCGGCGCGCGCGCATCCATCTTCCGCGAGGGAGAAAATGCGCAGGCCTTCTATTGCCTGCTGACCGGCTATGTCCGCCTGTATCGAATGGGCAAGGACGGACGGCAGGCGGATTTCCGCATTTGCGGCCCTGGCGATATCTTCGCAGAATGCCTGGTGCCACAGGATGCCCGCTATCCCTACAGCGCGCAGGCCGCCGAAAACGTCTGCATCGCAAGGCTTGATTGTCGCGAAGTTCGCCAACTGGCCGAGCGTGATGCGACCGTTTCCGCGGCGCTGATCATGACCCTGTCTGAACATCTCAAGGCGACCACGGACATTCTTGTGAATGATCGTCTGCACACCGCCCCCCAGCGCGTGGCGGACTATCTGCTGGATCGATGCCCGGTCGATGCCGGCTCCGCATCCATCCGCCTTCCCTTCCAGAAGAATCTTCTGGCCGGGATGCTGGGCCTCGCCCCTGAAGCTCTCTCCCGCGCCTTCTCGGCTCTGCGCCGCGCCGGTGTCAGTGTTCGCGGTCGCGTCATCCAGATCAGCGACGTGAAAGCGCTGAGGGAAATCTGATCACGGATCAACCAGACGGAACGCGTCGCCACGACGCTCCACCGTCTGAATGCCAGGTGTGTGGCAGCCCACGACATGCCAGCCCTTGTCCGCGGCCTGCTCCATCATGAATCTGCGGCTGAGCGCGGCCTGTTCAGGATCGAGATCGAATACCATGCCGATACGCGGATCCTGCGGCTGAAGGCCCGCCATATGCAGAGCATCCGCGAAGATCAGCAGTGCGCCTTGCTCCTCGCCGATCAGATAACCCGTATGGCCCGGTGTATGCCCGGGCAGCAGGATGGACCGTATGCCCGGCATGATCTCGCCTTCCGGCCGGGTCGAAAGCCTGTCGCCATAAGCAGCAAGCAGTGAGGCCGCCAGTGCGAACCCGCTGCGGCGCGCTTCCGGCACACGTTCCCTGGCTGCCTCGTCCGTAAAGAACGCCAGATCTTTTTCCGGCACGATGATTTCGGCCTTCGGAAAATATGGCTGCCCTTCATCCAGAAGACCGGGCACATGGTCTCCATGCAGATGGGTGACCAGAACACGCCGCACGTCGTCGCGGCCAATCCCGATATCTGCCAGCGCCTGCCGCGCCTTGCCAAACCTTTCGCCCCATGCGGTACCGCAACCGGCATCAACAAGGGTCACGCCATCCGGCCCACGCAAGACGAAGCAGTTCACCACCATCTCGAAGTTTTGGTCCGGTATATTCTTGCGCGCAGCATCCAGAGCCGCCTGCCCATCGAGATGGATGATCTGCTGGACCGACGCCTGAAGCGCACCGTCACGCAGAAGGATAATCTCATAGTCGCCGAAGCGGCCCGTCAACGCAGGTGCACTCACGCCGCCAGCCCGCCATGCGTTTCAAGGAAGCGCACGATATGATCCACCCCCTCGCCGCGCTTCAGGTCAGTAAAGACAAAGGGCTTCGCCTCGCGCATGCGGTTCGCGTCGCGGTCCATCACATCGAGATCGGCACCCACGTAAGGGGCCAGATCCTTCTTGTTGATGACCAGCAAGTCGGAACGGGTAATTCCCGGACCGCCTTTTCGCGGGATCTCTTCACCCTGGCAGGTCGAGATCACATAGATGGTGATATCCGCCAGATCCGGTGAGAAAGTCGCGGCCAGATTGTCGCCGCCTGACTCGATGAACACGACATCGAGATCCGGGAAGCGCTCGTTCAAACCGGCAATCGCCTGCAGGTTGATCGTTGCATCCTCGCGAATGGCGGTATGCGGGCAGCCGCCGGTCTCCACACCCACGATCCGGTCTGAGGACAAGGCCTGCATGCGCACCAGCGCCTCTGCATCTTCCTTCGTGTAGATGTCATTGGTGACCACAGCCACCGAATAGCTCTCACGCATGGCCTTGCAGAGCTTTTCCGTCAGTGCCGTCTTGCCGGACCCCACAGGTCCACCGATGCCGACGCGAAGAGGTCCGTTGGATGATTTCATGATCTGAGCCCTCAAATCTGCAAACAGAATAACGTACGGATCGACCCGCACAAGACATGGTCAGGATCGGAAGAGGCGCGACACCTGCGCCTCATGCCGGATGGAAGCGATATCCGCCTGCACAGTGGCAGAACCGAGATCGTCCAGCTCTGCTACCGCTGCATGCTCGGCCACCTTACCCGCAGACGCCTCCAAAGCCGACAGGATGCGAAGACCATCCTGCTGGCCCGCGACGCCCAAGCGAATGCCTG
The DNA here is from genome assembly GCF_001427345.1 of Rhizobium sp. Root149. Lineage (NCBI taxonomy): Bacteria > Pseudomonadati > Pseudomonadota > Alphaproteobacteria > Hyphomicrobiales > Rhizobiaceae > Rhizobium > Rhizobium sp. Root149. Next base: position 19,685 of record NZ_LMGD01000007.1, on the reverse strand, counting down.
CGGATACACCTTGCGAAAGGCCAGCGTGCAGGAAGGCAGCAATCGCCTGTTCAGCCGAAATGCCATGCGCGCCCGCGACGGCGCCGACCGAGACCGGATACGGGCACTCCACCGGCAGCCGTTCGAACACCGGCGACGGCCAGGCCGTTGCCGCCATCAGGAAGGCTTTGCCAAGCGAGAGCGTTTCCATATGTCGCTCTGCGGAACCGGCCAGCGCCAGCGCCAGCTCCGCCAGTTCGCTCAATGCATCCGGAGTGTCGCAACACCGCGCCGCAAGCGACACGAAGACGGCATCGTTCCACAGCATGCCGTGTCTGAGCGACGTAGAAAGCCAGGCCTCCAGTCCGGCGGCATCCGTGACAAACCGGTCATGGACCGCCCGCTCCAACCCGCTGGAATAGGCAAAGCCACCCACCGGAAAGGCGGGCGAAAGCCATGCCATCAGCCGCATCAGGGCTTGTGTACTGGCCGCGGCAGTCATCAGTCGTGATGATGCCCGTGGTGATGGTCATGCGAGTGATCATGAGAGTGGCCATGGCTGTGACCATGCGAATGGCCGCCGTGACTGTGATAGGCCCCGCGCGCAGGCTGGAATGGCTCTTCCACATCCACCACCGCAGCACCGAGACCCTCCAGCATCGCACGGATCACATGATCGCGCAGGATCAGGATACGACCTTCCTCGATCTGCGCCGAAAGATGCCGGTTGCCCAGGTGCCAGGCGAGTTCGATGAGGTGAAGCGTATCACGCGCCTTCACCTCGAACAGCTTTTCCGCCGCCGCCTTCACCTCTACCGTATCGCCATTATCGAGCACCAGCCGGTCGCCATCGTGAAACAGCACGGCTTCCTTCAGGTCGAGCATCACCATGTCACCATTGGAGAGGTGCAACAGCTTGCGCCGCAAATGGCGCAGATCGTGCGGAAGCGTCACCGTATCGATCGGCGGATCGCTGACTTCCCCTGCGGGACGGTAGGAATGGACATGCTGCATGGTGTTGCCTTTACCAGAAAAACTCAACTGACAGGAGAGATGTCCTTCACCCCCCTCTGTCCTGCCGGACATCCCCCTCAAGGGGAGATGTCCGGCAGGACAGAGGGGGGTAAAATCGCTGTCACGAACGTAGCTCGAACACTATCAAAACAGGAAATACCGCTGTGCCATGGGCAGAACCGTTGCCGGTTCGCAGGTCAAAAGCTCGCCATCGGCCCGCACTTCATAGGTTTCCGGGTCCACCTCGATGTGCGGCGTCAGATCGTTGAGAATCATCGACTTCTTGGAAATGCCGCCGCGCGTATTCTTCACCGCCACCAGCTGCTTGGCGACGCCGAGACGATTGGCAAGGCCATCGTCCAGAGCTGCCTGGGACACGAAGGTGACCGATGAGTTTGTCCGCGCCTTGCCGTAAGCGCCGAACATGGGGCGGTAATGCACCGGCTGCGGTGTCGGGATCGAAGCATTCGGATCGCCCATCGGGGCCGCCGCAATCACGCCGCCCATCAGCACCATATCCGGCTTCACACCGAAGAAGGCCGGGTTCCAGATCACGAGATCGGCGCGCTTGCCCACTTCAATGGAACCGATCTCGTGGCTCACGCCATGCGCAATCGCCGGATTGATCGTGTATTTCGCCACGTAACGGCGAACACGCAGATTGTCGTTGTCACCGGTTTCGCCCGGCAGGCTGCCGCGCTGGCGCTTCATCTTGTCTGCCGTCTGCCAGGTGCGGATGATGACCTCTCCCACGCGGCCCATGGCCTGACTGTCCGACGAGATGATCGAAAACGCACCGATATCATGCAGAATATCTTCCGCCGCGATGGTTTCCTTGCGGATACGGCTTTCGGCAAAGGCGATGTCTTCCGGAATGGACGGCGACAGGTGATGGCAGACCATCAGCATGTCCAGGTGTTCGGCCAGCGTGTTGACCGTATAGGGCCGCGTCGGATTGGTCGAGGACGGGATGACGTTCAGTTCGCCGCAGATCTTGATGATATCCGGCGCATGGCCACCGCCCGCCCCTTCCGTATGGAAAGCATGGATGGTGCGGCCCTTGATGGCACCGACCGTATCTTCCACGAAGCCGCTCTCGTTCAGCGTATCGGTATGGATCATCACCTGCACATCGTATTGATCGGCAACCGAAAGGCAGCAATCAATAGCGCCGGGGGTCGTGCCCCAATCCTCGTGCAGCTTGAGAGAGGTCGCGCCGCCCAGCACCATCTCCTCCAGCGCGCGCGGCAGAGAGGCATTGCCCTTGCCGGCGAAGGCGAGGTTCATGGGGAAGGCGTCGGCTGCCTCGATCATCCGGGCAATATGCCATGGACCCGGCGTACAGGTGGTGGCGAGCGTGCCATGGGCAGGCCCGGTGCCGCCGCCCAGCATGCAGGTGAGGCCGCTCATCAGGGCTTCCTCGATCTGCTGTGGGCAGATGAAATGGATGTGAGCATCCATGCCACCAGCGGTGATAATCTTGCCCTCGCCAGCGATTGCCTCGGTGCCGGGACCGACGATGATATTGACGCCCGGCTGGGTATCCGGATTGCCAGCCTTACCGATGGCAACGATGCGGCCGTCTTTGAGACCGATATCGGCCTTGACGATGCCGGTATGATCCACGATCACGACATTGGTGATCACGGTGTCGACAGCACCTTCGGCACGGCTGACCTGGCTCTGGCCCATGCCATCACGGATGACCTTGCCGCCGCCGAACTTCACCTCCTCGCCATAGGTGGTGAAATCCTTCTCCACCTCGATGAAAAGCTCCGTATCGGCAAGGCGCACCTTGTCGCCCACGGTCGGGCCGAACATGCTGGCATAGGCAGCGCGGGAAATCTTGTAAGGCATGGGCTATCTTGCTCCATCATGCATGGACATGCCGACGCCCCTCGCGCCTGATCATGCCCCTTGGTTTTTATTGACCGATTGGTTCGGCGAGTTCTTTGAGCTCTTGCGTCCGGCTCTTCGTAAGGCGTGTCTGGCAATTGATGTAGAACATTGTTTCCAGCGTACCGCCGCGCGCCTGAAAGCCTTCCGCATCGCACTGGCCATCCCGATAGGTTATCCAGGCCCGCTGCCCTTTCAGAAGAGCGGCTTCCGCGCCGCGCTGATCGGCATCAAGCTGCTTGTCCCAATCGGCCATGGCCTTGCGCGTCAGCTTCCACTGATTGTTCAGCGCCTTGTCGGCAGCGTCATATTCTTCCTGGGCGCAGGCGTTCATTTCCATCTGCGTATTCTTGTTTTCGCAGTCGAAATTCGGCTTTTCTTCCGCAGAGGAAGGCCCATCCTGCAAGAGAACACATCCGCACAGCATGAGGCCAAGAAACAGTTTCATCGAACGCTTCGCTTTCTGCATGGCGCGTTCACAAAGCGCCCATGATCTTCTGCCGGAAACCGTAAACCTCGCGCTTGCCGGAGAGAGGAATGAGGGTCACCTCACGCGTCTGGCCCGGTTCGAAACGCACCGCCGTTCCTGCCGGAATATCCAGCCGCATGCCGCGCGCCTTGTCGCGGTCAAAGGAAAGTCCGGCATTGGTCTCGAAGAAATGATAGTGGCTGCCCACCTGCACCGGACGGTCGCCCGTATTGGACACTTCGATGGTCACTGTCGGCTGACCGCTGTTCAGCTCGATGTCGCCACTTGCGGAAATGATTTCGCCTGGGATCATGGTTTTGCCCTCACCGGATTGGTTCGTGAACGGTCACCAGCTTGGTGCCGTCCGGGAAGGTTGCTTCCACCTGCACGTCGTGGATCATTTCCGCGATCCCCTCCATCACCTGGTCGCGGGTGATGACATGCGCGCCCGCTTCCATCAGGTCGGGCACGGCACGGCCGTCGCGGGCACCTTCAACCACGAAATCGGTAATCAGGGCAATGGCTTCCGGGTAGTTCAGCTTCACGCCGCGTTCCAGCCTGCGGCGGGCCACCATGGCGGCCATGGATATCAGAAGCTTGTCTTTTTCTCTTGGGCTGAGGTTCATGGGTTCCCCGATTATTGTCTCTCAGATGTTCCAGACTTTCGGCACGTTTGCGTCTTTTCGCAAGAGCGAAATCACCGGAACCAGAATTTTTCGCAGCGCAAAACCGTGTGATGCTGCAGCGCGGATAATCAGCTTGTCTTTCCAGAGGCTTGCGCCAGCATATCCATCCTGCAGCAGAGGTTGAAGACGCGGCAGAAACGCCTCGCATTGCGGCCCGGAATAGAAAACGGTAGCAAAAGCCACCTTGCCGGAAAGCACCGAAGGCTGCTCTCCCAGACGGGCGATCTGCCCCTCCATCCGCACTTCCTCCGCATGGATGAGACGACCCGCACGGCGCACGCGCCAGCGATCCCGAAAGAAACCGTTCTCGGCACTCTCGCCCATGGCGGTTCGTCCAAGAATAACCGCTTCCACAGCAAGAAATTCGGCTGTCTCGGCCAGATCGACATGCAATTCACGGGTCAGCGAGGCGCGATCGAAGAGAATGCTTTCCTGCGGCAGCCACGCCACGCGGCTGCCTTCGCCTGCTTCGATCTCGCTCTTCAGGAGCGCTGTATCGGCGGAGGCTTTATAGATCTTCTCGTTTGCCTGCGTGGTCACGGTCACATCCGTGCCGGGACCGGCGCGCAGCGACCATTCCAGCCGGTCGCCGCCGGTCAGGCCGCCGGAGCTGTTGATGAGAATGGCTTCGAGGGAGGAATCGAAGGTGTCCGGCAGGCGGATCTTGCCGCAGCCTTCCTGATAGAGTTCGGCGAGCCGCGTACGGCCCGCCAACTGCTTGGTTACAAGGCGCCCTTTGCCCCGAGCCCGCTGCGGCGCGGCTGGTCGTTCGGCTGGCTGTTGCTGCACGTCATCCCCTCGGTATTCATCGTGGATGCCTCGTCGCCCGCACAACCGACCGCCTGGACCTTTGCCTTGGCGGAGGATGGCCGTGCCGTGGCCACGACATCCGTACTGTCGGCCTTGCGGAAGAAATCCCACATGCGATAGGCCGGATCGACATTCGGATCGAAACTCGGCTTCTTGACTGCCGAGACCTTCACGACACCTGCCGCCTGTCCCTCGCTGGCAGCAGCGATAACGTTCGCCTTCGCATTCGGCTTCGGCCAGTCATGGCTGCCGTTTTCGAATTCATAGGTCGCGATGCGCGCCCCGTTCTGGCAGGTATCGTAGAGGCTGTAGGTCACCCCTTCGATTGTGTCCGGCTTGGCATTGGCCTTGCAGCCGTCCAGTTCCATCCAGCGCTGGAGCGCGGTCTTGAAACTGTATTGCCAATAGGGTTTGCCGCCCCCGGCATAGGGGTTCTGCTCATCCTTGATCCCGGCAAACGCCATGATCGAAATCGGCTTGGCGGGCTGGCAGGTGGAAGGATCCGCTCCCCATTTGCCCTCGCGATTTTCAACCGGCAGGCCGACGCGCAGCGAATTGACGAAACCGGCACCGGCAAAATCATTCGCCCCCGAGCAGAGATAGGCCGACAACATGCGACCGCCACCGGAATAGCCAGACGCGAAAATCTGCGCCGGATCGACGCAATAGCTCTGCTTCACCTTTTCGACAGCAGCCTTGATGAAGGCCACCTCATCCAACCCGCCTTCGCGGAAGGTCACGCCCGGCACATTCCACGCATTCGTTCCCGGCATATTGCCGGAAAGACTGCCCTGCGGCGCAAACACCAGGAAGCCGTTCTTCGCCGCAACCTTGTCCCAGGAACTGCGCAGCATCTGCCCCCGCGGATTGCTGTTGCTGCCGTGAAAATCGAAAACGACGGAAACCTTGTCCTGGCCCGTATAACTGTCGGGAACAAACACGACGCCGGAGCGCGGAGTGCCGCCGACATCGACCGATACATCATGATAGCCCGGTTCAACCGGCGTACCACAGCCAGCCGCCTGAGCGGCCATGCCTGGCCCTAAGAAAAAGGCGCCCGCTGCGGTCATGCAGCCAAGAGCGCGGAGGATTGAACCAGAGCGAATTCCAAATGCCATCAAGCGCCTCGTAAAGGAGAGTGCGTGGAAAGGGGATATGCGTTGGATGAAAACCGCGCTCTGACTAACATATTAGAAGATACTATTAAACCCTCTCCATGACCGGCAGCCATGCAAAATATGAGCATCTATCACACTGTGAGATGCCGTCTGGCCTCCGGTGTGTCGAGCGTTTCTGCGGCACCTTCATGAACGATTTCACCCCGATCCATGATGTAGACATGATCCGCCAGTTCCCGGCAGAAGTCGAGATACTGTTCGACCAGAAGAATGGCCATACCTGTGGAATCTCGCAAATATCGGATTGCACGGCCGATATCCTTGATGATCGAAGGTTGAATTCCCTCCGTCGGCTCGTCCAGAACCAGCACTTTCGGTCTTGTGACCATGGCGCGACCGATCGCCAGTTGTTGCTGCTGCCCGCCGGACAGATCGCCGCCGCGACGTGACAGCATTGAGTTCAGCACGGGAAACAGGCTGAAGATGTCGTCCGGGATATTGCGATCTTTGCGCGCCAGCGGCGCAAAGCCCGTTTCCAGATTCTCCTGCACTGTCAGAAGCGGAAAGATCTCCCGCCCCTGCGGCACATAGCCGATGCCCTGTTTGGCGCGGCGGAAGGGTGCCAGACCGTTCAGGCTTTCGCCATTGAAGGAAATCGTACCTGCGCTCACCGCATGCTGGCCGGTGATGGCGCGCAAAAGCGAGCTCTTGCCCACACCGTTTCGCCCCAGCACGCAGGTTATCTTACCCATGGGCGCTTCGATGGAAACGCCACGCAGTGCCTGCGCCGCGCCGTAGTGAAGATTGACGTTGTTGACTGTCAGCATGGTGATCACCGCCCCAGATAGTTTTCAATGACCTTCGGATCGTTCGACACGAAATCGATCGACCCTTCAGCCAGCACGGAGCCTTCGGCAAGGCAGGTCACCTTGACGCCGAGATCCCGGATGAAGCCCATGTCGTGCTCCACCACCACCACCGAACGGCTCTTGGCAATCTCACGCAGCAGAATGGCTGTTTCGGCGGTTTCCGCATCAGTCATGCCCGCCACCGGCTCATCCACCAGCAGAAGCTTCGGCTCCTGCGCCAGCAGCATGCCAATCTCCAGCCACTGCTTTTGGCCGTGGGAAAGGTTGGCCGCTAGCTCGTCGCGCCGATGCGTCAGCCGGATGGTGCCGAGAATTTCCTCGATGCGATCACGGTCCTCGCCCGAGAGGCGATAGAACAGGGTCGAAAAGACGCCGCGCTTGCGGTTGAGCGCCAGTTCCAGATTGTCCCACACGGTATGGCTCTCAAACACCGTTGGCTTCTGGAACTTCCGACCAATGCCGAGCTGGGCAATATCGGCCTCGTCTCGCTTGGTGAGATCCACCTTTTCCTCGAACAGAACAGTGCCGCTGTCAGGCCGAGTCTTGCCTGTGATGATGTCCATCATCGTTGTCTTGCCCGCGCCGTTCGGGCCGATGATGGCGCGAAGCTCACCCGGCTCAACCACGAAGGAAAGTGAATTCAGCGCCCGGAATCCATCGAAGGATACGGAAACACCATCGAGATAGAGCAGCGACTTCGGCTTGGAGTCCTTGATTTCCATGAGTCTTACTCCGCGGCCTGGATCTGTGTTGAAGGCGTATCGTCATTCTGGGCCTGGGCACGCGCCGCAGCCTTCACCGCCTTGCGATTGGCAAGTGCTGCCTGAACGGTCCCGACAATTCCCTTGGGCATGAACAGCGTGACGAAGATGAAGAGTGCGCCCAGCGCATAGAGCCAGAATTCAGGAAAGGCGCCGGTGAAGAAGCTCTTGCCGCCATTGACCAGCACCGCACCGATGATCGGACCGATGAGAGTTCCGCGACCACCAACCGCCGTCCACACCACGACTTCGATGGAATTGGCCGGTGCGAATTCGCCCGGATTGATGATGCCGACCTGCGGCACGAACAGAGCGCCCGCAATACCCGCCATCATGGCCGAGGTGACGAAGGTGAAGAGCTTGATGTTTTCCACCCGGAAACCCAGGAAGCGAACGCGGCTTTCCGCATCACGCACACCCACCAGCACCTTGCCGAACTTCGAGCGGGTAATGGCCGAGGCCAGCACGAGGCAGAGCGAGAGCATGATGGCCGACAGCGCGAACAGTACGGCGCGGGTTCCATCCGCCTGAACTGAGAATCCGAGGATATCCTTGTAATCCGTCAGACCGTTATTGCCGCCAAAGCCCATGTCATTGCGGAAGAAGGCGAGCATCAGCGCATAGGTCATGGCCTGGGTAATGATGGACAGATAGACGCCGTTGACGCGGGAGCGGAAGGCGAACCAGCCGAAGACGAAGGCGAGCAACCCTGGCACCACCAGCACCATCGCACAAGCAAACCAGAACATGTCGAAGCCATGCCAGAACCACGGCAACTGCTTCCAGTTCAGAAACACCATGAAATCGGGCAGGACGGGATCGCCATAGACGCCACGGCTACCGATCTGGCGCATCAGATACATGCCCATGGCATAGCCGCCGAGGGCGAAGAAAGCGCCGTGGCCCAAGGACAGAATGCCGCAATAGCCCCAGACGAGATCCAGTGCCAGCGCCAGAAGCGCATAGCAGAGATACTTGCCCATCAGCGACATCACATAGGTTGGGATATGCAATGCATTGTCGGGCGAAAGAAGCAGATTGCTGGCTGGCACCAGAAGGGCCACGGCAAGAATGATGGAAACGGTGACGACGATGCGGCCTTCCAGAGCACGCAGGATAAAGCTGGAAATCATGCTTCCACCGCCCTTCCCTTGAGCGCGAACAGGCCGCGCGGTCTCTTCTGGATGAAGAGGATGATGAGAACAAGCACGAGGATCTTGCCAAGCACGGCACCGGTCCACGGCTCGAGGAACTTGTTGAGGATGCCGAGCGACAGCGCGCCAACCAGCGTGCCCCAGAGATTGCCCACGCCGCCGAACACCACGACCATGAAGCTATCGATGATGTAGGACTGGCCGAGATTGGGCGAAACGTTGTCGATCTGGGAAAGCGCCACGCCAGCAATGCCCGCGATCCCTGAGCCGAGCGCGAAGGTGAAGGCATCGACCCAGGGTGTGCGAATACCCATGGAAGAGGCCATGCGGCGGTTCTGGGTGACGGCCCGCATCTGCAGGCCGAAGGCGGAGCGCTTCATCACGATCAGCAGGCCGATGAAGATCGAGAGGGAGAAGGCGACGATCCACATGCGGTTCCAGGTGATCTGCAGGCCACCCAGCGCGAAGGCACCGGACATCCAGGACGGATTGCCGACTTCCTGGTTCGTCGGGCCAAAGATGGAGCGTACCAACTGCTGGAGGATCAGCGATACGCCCCAGGTCGCCAGCAGGGTTTCCAGCGGACGCCCGTAGAGAAAACGGATGACACCACGCTCGATGACGAGACCGACACCAGCTGTCACAAGGAAAGCGACCGGCAGAGCGATGGCCAGCGACCAGTCGAACAGATGCGGCGCGTGGGTGCGGATCAATTCCTGCACCATGAAGGTGGAATAGGCACCCAGCATGACCATTTCGCCATGCGCCATGTTGATGATGCCCATGACGCCGAAGGTGATGGCCAAGCCGATGGCCGCGAGCAGCAGCACGGAGCCGAGCGACATGCCGTACCAGACATTCTGGGCGACTTCCCAAAGCTTCAGGGAATTTTCGATCTTGGTGATCGCCTTGTCGAGATCACCCTTCAGGGCGGGATCGATCGAAGACGAAACCGACATCAGGATGCTGATGCCATCACGCCCGCCGAGATTGGCAATGGTATCGATCGCCTGCTTCTTCTGATCGATTGCGCGGTCGGAAATCAGCACGGAGGCCGCACGCGCCTCTTCCATGCGCACCTTGACGGCCGCATCGGTTTCCTTGGCAAGTGCTGCCTCGACCAGCTCAAGATTTTCCGCGCTGGGAGACTTCAGAACCGCATCGGCGGCTGCCATACGCACTGCCTTGTCGGGGCTCAGCAGTGTCAGACCGCCAAGTGCCGAGCGAATGACGCGGCGCAGGTTGTTGTTGATCTTCAGCTTGCTCAGCTGCGCCTTCGGCACCTCACCGGCGGCAGCACCCGTGACTGGATCGATCAGGGCGACATTGGTCCCGGCTGCTTTGGTGATGAATACGGCGCTATCGGATTTGCGGGCGTAAAGCTCGCCTTCGGCAAAGGCTTCCAGGGCCGGCACGATGCGCGGATCGCCGGTGGCGGCCAATTGACCGATCAGCTCTTCCGCCTGCTTGAAATCCGCCTTGCCCAGTGCATTGAACAGGGCCTTCGGATCAGCGCCGGATTGCGCAAAGGATGTTGCGGCAAGCGAAACGATCAGGAATAGGGTCGATAGGAAAAGTCGAAGCATAATTGTCGCCCCTTGTGACTTACCCCCCTCTGCCCTGCCGGGCATCTCCCCCTCAAGGGGGGAGATCGACTCGCGGCTTTTCGCTTTGGTCCTCGTTAGCAAACCGATTGTGGCAGCCAACAACATTGAAAGAAGGCGAAGGTTAGCTTCTTGCCAATCTCCCCCCTTGAGGGGGAGATGTCCGGCAGGACAGAGGGGGGTAAGCGTGATCCGGTAAATGTAACTTGCGAGAGCGAAGCCCTCCCCTATGTGGGGAGGGTCGGGAAGGGCTCTTGCCCCTGATAGCTAGGCCTTAGCTGCCCTTGCCGCCGCACTTGCCGGTGGCAACGTTGAAGTTGCCGCAGGACATCGGCTTGCGCCAATCGGAGATCAGGTCCTTGGAGTCCGGCAGGTAATCCGACCATTCGTCACCCACGACGGATGGCGTCTGCTGCACGATTTCGAACTGGCCATTGGCCTGGATTTCACCGATCAGAACCGGCTTGGTGATGTGGTGGTTCGGCATGACAGTAGAAGTACCGCCAGACAGGTTCGGCACGGAAACGCCGATGATGCTATCCAGAACCTTGTCGGTTTCGGTCGTGCCGGCAGCTTCGACTGCCTTAACCCAGGCGTTGAAGCCGATATAGGCAGCTTCCATCGGGTCGTTCGTCACGCGCTTCTCGTTCTTGGTGAAAGCGTGCCATGTCTTGATGAACTCGGCATTGACCGGGGCGTCGACAGACTGGAAGTAGTTCCAGGCAGCGAGGTGACCAACGAGAGGCTTGGTGTCGATACCGGCCAGCTCTTCTTCACCGACGGAGAAGGCCACGACCGGAATGTCTTCAGCCTTGATGCCCTGGTTTGCCAGTTCCTTGTAGAATGGAACGTTGGCATCGCCATTGATGGTGGAAACAACAGCCGTCTTCTTGCCTGCAGAGCCGAAGGCCTTGATCTTGGAAACTTCCGTCTGCCAGTCGGAGAAGCCGAATGGCGTGTAGTTGACCATGATATCGGCTTCCTTGACGCCCTTCGACATCAGGTAGGCTTTCAGGATCTTGTTCGTGGTCTGCGGATAAACGTAGTCCGTGCCTTCCAGAACCCAGCGCTGAACGCCTTCGTTCTTCATCAGGTAGTCGACAGCCGGAATGGCCTGCTGGTTCGGAGCGGCACCGGTGTAAAAGATATTGCGCGAGGATTCTTCACCCTCGTACTGGACGGGGTAGAAGAGAATGGAGTTCAGCTCTTCGAAGACCGGCAGAACGGACTTGCGCGAAGACGAGGTCCAGCAACCGAAGACGGCAGCGACCTTATCCTTGGAGATCAGTTGGCGAGCCTTTTCGGCAAACAGCGGCCAGTCGGAAGCCGGATCGACAACGACGGCTTCGAGCTTCTTGCCCAGAACGCCGCCCTTCTTGTTCTGCTCTTCGACGAGCATCAGCATGGCGTCTTTCAGCGTGGTTTCCGAAATCGCCATCGTGCCGGAGAGCGAGTGGAGAACGCCGATCTTGATCGTATCTTCGGCAGCAAATGCGCCGTGGAATGCGGTGGTGGACATGATGGCGGCGATGAGCGCGCCGCCCAGCTTGGCTTTCAATGTCATGGCAGAACCCCTCTTTTTTGTTTTGAGTGCGACAGCCGGTTAAAGCCTGTTAACCGTTGCTGACCGGACTATGGGTCGCTGCACTGCAAAACCACATACGTAAAATGACGTATGCGAGGGGGTGAAATGGGGAAGCTCGCGCCAGCGACGCAATGCGTCGTCGATCAAGGGAGCCTTACAGACTGGGTCGGAACATGAAGCTGACTTCCTTGCCGATCAGCGGCCGAAGGCGATCATTGACCTGCCCTTCCAGCTTGCCAAGAACTTTCACGCCCTTCGCCATCTCGAGAAGACCAAGCACGAGACCGGCCAGAGCACCCACGGTCCCGGCAACGCGACCAACCATTGAGAGACCGTATTTGAGACCATTCGTCACGATGTTCGTGTAGTTGGGAATTGAGGCTGCGAAAGGTGCCGTTATTCTTGGTACAATGCTGCTGAATTGCAGCGCAACTTCAGCCATACCTACGGTGCCACTGGTCAGCATGGCGGCTCCGCTGATGATCTGGAAGGCCGCTTCCGGCTTTTCTCCGCTTTTCAAAGCACGATGCGCGCTGAAGAAGGCAAGTCCAGCCATGGCAAAGCTGCCCACCCCGCCGATGATCTTTCCACCGGCTTCCAGCGTCTTCGGATCAATGAATTTCGAAATGGATGCTCCCCAGGTACCGGTGCCCGTACCGAACATGCTGAAGGCCTTGCCCCTGCTATCGAGATTTTTTGCAAGCCCTTCCGTGGTCATGCCAATGATCTGCACACCGTTTGCAACAGCAGCCGCGATATCGTGGGGCTTGGGCTTCGGGCCATTGCCAATAGCACGCGCGGTCAGAACACTTGCAAGAGTGAGGGTCTGCACGCCATGCATGAGACCCGCCTTGTAGATGTCATTGGGAATGCCCAATGGCGCAGGTTTGGCGTTGACGGACTTCATGACTGACGCCAGCGCATCGTCCATCTTCATACCGGTTCGTAGCAGGGTAATGACGCCGTTCACATTCCGGGCGATGTCCTGAGCGTAGTTGAGTTTGATGGACAGCTGGCTGACATTCTTGTCGTTCAAGGTCTGCGCCATAAATTGCAGCGCCATGGCCTCCGCAGCGGGCGTCAGAGTATCTGAATTCCCGTTGGCATCGACATTGAACATGCTGAGATCGCCGCCCGTGCCATCGCCAACCATGTATTTCTGCGTCAGTTGCGACAAGGTCAGGCTGGCTGCGCCTGCATATTTGTCCCGAACGTCTGGCGGTAGAATTTTCGTCAGGAACGACGCTTCGCTGCTATAGGCCGCAAAGGCTTCTTCAATCGTCTTGCCGCAGGCCAAGGCACGATCAATCGCCTTGCCACCCGCAATGTCGGCGAAATAGGCATCCGTGAACTTGCTCAGCAACATGTCATTTTCGGGTTTCTGAAGAAACGCCTGCGCGCCGCGGGAAAATGCGCTGTCTGCGGCGGCCAGAACGCCGGGATCGTTCAATACAACGTCAAGCCGCGCCTTGAGGTCCGCATCCGCTTCATCGCCTTTCGGAACACTGTCGCCATACTGGTTCAGATAGGCAGTCAGGTGCTGCCTTCCCTCTATGAGATCGACCATATAGGCCGCCTTCTGGTCATCCGTCAGCTTGTCGAGATTCTTGAAGGTCTCTGGCGTGATGAAACTGCGATCGACGTCCTTCACGCCTTCCTTGATCAGCTCGAACTGTTTGTCGTTGAGGCCTTTTTCGGCTTCGGCGTATCCGGGCGTCGCGGTCATGGACTGTGCCACCATCGCATAGCCTTTGTCTGCTTCCGTGATGGGCGGCAACTGCACCTGGGCGACATAGGGCGAGGCATCCGGAACAGATTCGGCATAATGCGAATATTCCCGATTTCGGTTCATGACGCCGCGCACGATGTCATCATTGCTCGGTGGTCCCCGCTTCACGCCAGGCCCCTCGGGACCCGTCCAGGATTTTGGCAGCGAAACGTAGCGACTGTCTGCCGATTGCGGACTCGACGATGAAGCAGCGGTCGAATTGCTGCTTGCACCGGCCGCAGTCGCCGTCATTAGCCTCTGCGGGGCGATCTGCCGAGCTTTACCTTGAGGACGTGCGGTTGAGGCTTGCCCTGCGGGACGACGCGGCGTGGATGATACTTCACCCTTCGTTTCCGCCTTGTCAGATCCAACTGTCGCCAAAGTCGACGTCGCACTGGATGAACGTGGGGGATTGGATCGAACCGTCATATCAACCTCAAGCGTCAGTTGCTGGAGGCATAGTCACGTTAAACGACAGTAATTTTGCAAGAATACGAACTATTTATGAATTAAACGTTATTAATCCAAAATACATTAAAGTATATTCCACATCGAAACCTGGCGAAGATAGTATGAGCTGGCCTGCCTGACATATTGGACAAGCCGTCAATCCATGGAGTGCATGCAACTGCATCCCGCAGGTTCATCTTGCAAAATCCTGCTGAAAATCCGAGAGTGCCCAAAATCTAAACATGCACAAACAGACGGCATTCCTGAATGGCAGCGCGGCAACGCATTATCCCCATCCGCAGAGATTACAACCGTTGGGTCGCGAACCAGACGCTGGAAGATTATGCCCTGCGTTTCACCGCCAAGAGCGCGCGTCGGTTTTCATCCAGCCGGATTTCGCAAACGGCGATAGGCGCCATTTCATTTCTTGCGCTGGAAGCAATCGGGGGAGCCATCACGCTCTCCTACGGCACGACGAATGCCTTTTTTGCGATTCTGGTGGCTGCGGTGCTCATGCTCGCGGTTGGTCTGCCAATCAGCCGCTACGCCATTCGCCATGGCGTCGATATCGACCTTTTGACGCGCGGCGCAAGCTTCGGCTATATCGGCTCGACCATCACCTCGCTGATCTATGCGAGTTTCACCTTCATGCTGTTTGCCATCGAGGCATCCATCATGACGGGGGCGCTCAACCTTGCCTTCGGCATTCCGCTCTGGCTCGGCTATATCATCAGTTCGGTCGTCGTCATCCCCCTCGTCATTTATGGCGTGCAACTCATCTCGCGCTTCCAGCTGGCGACCCAACCCTTCTGGATTGTGCTGAACGTTCTGCCTTTTGTTTTCATCGCCTTCATGGATTGGGAGAAGATCGAGCTGTGGCGGGCCTTTGCGGGCATCGGCCATTCGAATACCGGCTTTGGCGGACCCGCCCCCTTCGATCTTCTGGAATTCGGCGCAGCCTCCGCCGTCATCCTTGCACTCATGCCCCAGATTGGCGAACAGGTGGATTTCCTGCGCTTTCTGCCCGCAGAGGGACAGAAGAAATGGCGTCATCGGCTGGCTGTGTTTCTGGCCGGTCCGGGCTGGGTCGTTCTGGGCGTGCCAAAGCTTCTGGCGGGAAGTTTTCTGGCGGTTCTGACCTTGTCGACCGCGGTTCCCGCACACGAGGCCGCCGATCCGGCCCATATGTATCTTGCGGCCTTCGGCTACATGATCCCGAACGAGACAGCCGCCCTCCTGCTGATGGCCGCTTTCGTCGTGGTGTCGCAGTTGAAGATCAACGTCATGAACGCCTATGCGGGCTCTCTGGCCTGGTCCAATTTCTTCTCCCGCCTCACCCACAGCCACCCGGGCCGAGTTGTGTGGCTGGTGTTCAACGTCGCCATCGCGCTGCTGCTGATGGAACTCGGCATCTACCGGCTGCTGGAGGCGACGCTCGGCATCTTCTCCATCATCGCCATGTCATGGCTCTGCACCATCTCTGCTGATCTGGCCATCAACAAGCCGCTCGGCCTGTCTCCGCCGGGTATCGAATTCAAGCGCGCCCATCTTTACGATCTGAACCCGGTCGGGCTCGGCGCCATGCTCGGTTCGGCTGGCATCGCCCTTGCCGCCCATTTCGGCCTGTTCGGAAACATTGCGGCCTCCCTCTCCACCTACCTCACGCTCTCGGCCTTCCTTCTCTCGCCCCTGATCGCCTGGGGTACGAAAGGTCGCTACTATCTCGCGCGAAAGCCTCGCCACGCCTGGAAAAACGCAACCTCCATCACCTGCTCGATCTGCGAACATCCCTTCGAGCCTGAGGACATGGCCTGGTGTCCCGCCTATGCAGCACCCATCTGCTCGCTCTGCTGCTCACTGGACAGCCGCTGTCACGATATGTGCAAGCCGAAAGCCCAGATGAAAGCGCAGATCGGCAGCGTGGCGCGCACCATGTTGTCGGACCGTATCGTCGAACGACTGATGACGCGTCTGGGACGCTACGCACTCACCTCCATCCTGTCGATCTCGGCCATGGGTGCCATTCTCTTCATGATCGCCTATCAGGTGGGCGAGGCAACGCCCGCCAATGCCGAGGTGATCTACGGCACCACGTTGATCGTCTTCTTCGTCTTCGCCATCATCGCCGGCATCGTCTCCTGGTTCTATGTTCTGGCGCATGACAGCCGCGTCGTGGCGGAGGAGGAAAGCTCGCGGCAGAATACGCTGCTGCTCAAGGAAATCGCGGCCCACCGCAAGACAGATGCCGCGCTCCAGCAGGCAAAGGAAGTGGCAGAGGCCGCCAACCGCGCCAAGAGCCGCTACGTCGTGGGCCTCAGTCACGAGCTTCGCACGCCGCTCAACGCCGTATTGGGCTACGCACAGCTTCTCGAACGGGACGAGACCATTCCCGCACCGCGCCAGTCCGCAATCAAGGTCATCCGCCGCTCCGCCGATCACCTCTCCGGCCTGATCGACGGACTGCTCGATATCTCGAAGATCGAAGCGGGCCGGCTGCAGGTCTATTCCAACGAAATCAATATCCAGGATTTTCTCGACCAGATCGTCGACATGTTCCGCCCGCAGGCGCAGGCGAAGGGCCTGAACTTCGAGCACGACCGCACCCCGGCCCTGCCCACCTATGTGCGCACCGACGAAAAGCGCCTGCGCCAGATTCTGGTAAACCTGCTCTCGAACGCCATAAAGTTCACCGATCGTGGAACGGTGCGTTTCAACATCACCTATCGCAGCCAGGTTGCCACCTTCACTGTCGAGGATACCGGCCGCGGCATCGCGGAAAAGGATCTCGCCCGCATCTACGAACCCTTCCAGCGCGGTGAGGCAGAAAGTATCCGGCCAATGCCGGGGCTTGGTCTCGGCCTCACCATTACCCGGCTTCTCACCAACACCATGGGCGGCGAGATTTCCGTTACCAGCGAAAAGGATGTCGGCTCCAGTTTCCGGGTCCGCCTTCTGCTCTCGGCGGTCAACCGCCCGACAATCATGCCCGCACCGGAGAAGAAGATCATCGGCTATACGGGTCCGCGCCGCACCGTCGTGGTGGTCGATGACAATGAGGATCATCGCGACCTGATGCGAGAAGTGCTGAAGCCGCTCGATTTCGTGGTCCTGACCGCCGGTGGCGCCCCCGAATGCCTGACCCTGATTGCGGCTGCGAAACCCGACCTCTTCCTGGTGGACATCCTCATGCCGGGCATGAACGGCTGGCAACTGGTGGAACGCCTGCGCGAGGACGGTCAGACCGCGCCGATCATCATGCTCTCGGCCAATATCGGCGATGGCGCCTCCAGCATCCGCAAGGGGGATGGCCACAGTGACGCCATCTCAAAGCCGGTGGATATCCGCCAGCTTTCCGACAAGCTGGCCCAGCATCTTGGCCTGACCTGGATCTATGAGGGCGAAGCGCTACAGGAACGGGAAGGCCCCGCCCCGGTTAAAAGCCCTGGCGCAAGCCATATAGACGACCTCATCCAACTGGCGGAAATAGGCTATATTCGGGGGCTTGAAACGAAGCTTGGCGATCTCGCAGCCTCACCCGAGCACCGCGCCTTTACGGAAGCGGCCCGGCACTATATTCAAAGCTTCGATATGGCCGGACTGATGACGTTCCTGAGACAGTTCCGCGAGGAAAGGATGCCGCAGGATGGCTGAAAACGCCGCACCCAGAGAAATTGTTCTTCTGGTGGATGACAGTCCGGATGCGCTCGGCTTTCTGACGGAAGCACTCGAACAGTCAGGCTTCTCGGTGCTGATTGCAACGTCTGGCCAATTCGCCATCAGCATTGTCGACCGCATCACCCCGGATCTCATTCTGCTCGATGCCGTGATGCCCGGCATGGATGGGTTCGAAACCTGCCGCAGGCTGAAGGCCAATCCCGCCGTTTCACAGGTGCCGGTCATCTTCATGACAGGGCTGACCGAGACCGAGCATGTGGTCAACGCGCTGGAAAGCGGCGGTGTCGATTACCTCACCAAACCCATCAACATCGATGAACTGCGCGCCCGCATCCGCGTTCATTTGTCCAATGCCCGCTCAGCCCAGAGTGCGCGCGTGGCGCTGGATGCGGCAGGTCGCCATCTTCTGGCAGTGCGCGGCAACGGTGCTCTGCATTGGTCGACACCACAAGCGACGCGGCTCATCAATACAGCTTTCGGTCAGGACGACGGTCTGGACCAGGCTACACGGAAAATCTCGACCTGGATGACCGATCGCGACAGACCGGGCTTTCCACGCGAGGTGACCTTCGCCGTCGATGCGCAAGCCGCGACCACCCTGCAGTTTTCGTTCCTCGGCGCCATTGGGCCGGACGAGTATCTCATTCGTGTGAGTGCACTCAGCAACCGCGCCGAAGATGACGTTCTGCGCCAGCACTTCCCCGTGACCCAGCGCGAAGCGGAAGTGTTGCTCTGGATTGCCAAGGGAAAGTCCAACAAGGACATTGGCGATATTCTCGGCCTCTCCGCCCGCACCGTCAACAAGCACCTGGAACAGATCTACGTGAAGCTGGGTGTTGAGAATCGCGCATCGGCAGCCGTCAAGGCCGCCAATGTGCTGCATGAAATGTGATCGCTGCTACGAAGACCGCACGGACAGACCAGATCAGCGATCCGATCAGCCCCTTGGTGCTCGCGTAGGTGCTCGTGGCTGCGAGACAGCCGGACCGCCAGCCTGTGGATTTGCCATTACATTCGCCGGCTGGCCCCAGACGGATATCGGTTGATTGTCTTTCGTCAGCACCTTGGAATCGTAAATGGCAAGCGAGGTTTGCTGCTGGGCCATGTCCGCGCATTGCTGGATGATACCACCAATGTAGCGCATGCAACTGGTCGCATCGCCGGGCACGGACCCTGTGGCCCAATCTTTCACGATTCCGTCTTGTCCAACGAGAAAATACGACAGGCGGTTGTTGCTCGTGACGGAAGAGCTTGAGACCAGACCGCCAAAGTCTGCCCCGCGCTCGGTCCGTGCTGCAGGGGCAATGTGGCGATAGATCATCTGGCCATTTGAAAGCGGTGTGGCGCCAATCATCGGGCCAAAGGTCGCGCGGTCGTCTCCGGCCAGTCTTTCCATCGGCGAGGTTCCGAGGCTGGCAACCTGAGCATAGGGTTTTCCGAGCGCATAGCTGGTGAAAGACCTGTTGGCCATGCCCTCGGCCTTTTCCGTCACCTGCGAGCACCCGGCCAAGGCAACCAGCAAAACAAAAGCGGCAAGCCCGAAACGCATGATAGGACCCTTCATCCGTTAAAGCATGTCGCGCAAAAGTGTGCAGCGGTTTTGCGACAACGACATGCGATACAATAAAGAGAGAAAGCGTCAGGAGCAAATCCGAAAGATCGCGACACGCTCGTCTCCGACAAATCTTGCGCAAAGTGCCAACAACTTTCAAGCTTTTGCAGCCTTAGCCAACATTTACACAACAAAAAAGGGCCGGCGCATGCCGACCCTTTCCCATGGACGGATGAACCGCCGCTGATGTCTTACATCTGGAAGTAGGAATACTTGCCGTCCGGGCCCTTCTTCC
>NZ_LMGD01000006.1:0-54004 GCF_001427345.1 Rhizobium sp. Root149 | reverse complement strand
ACAACGCGGTAGCCCTTCGACAGGAAGAACAGCATCTGGGCATCCCAGTCATCGGAGGACAAGGGCCAGCCGTGGTGGAAGACGATCGGCTGGGCGTCCTTCGGACCCCAGTCCTTGTAGAAGATGTCAACGCCGTCTTTTGTGGTGACGAAACTGCTGGTCATGTCGGTCTCTCCTTGGTTCGTGGAAGCGGTTTGGGTTTTGGCGAATGCAGGGATTTCGAGGGCTACGAGCGACACGGCTGCGCCGCCCGCGATAAGCAGGCCGCGGCGGGTGGCCATCGGGCCGAAGCCTTGTTCAGTTGATGCCATGGTCGTTCCTCTCTCGGATGGTTCGCGGTCTGTCGTCGTTTCGACATGGACAGATGTATGCCATTCGTATTTGATAGAGAGGTGGCGAAAATGACTTTAATGATGCAGAAAGTGACAATATGGTGGAGCAGGCCGACGTCGTGGCGGAAATCGGGCTGCTGATCTATCCTGACTGTCAGTTATCAGCGGTCTACGGTCTGACCGATCTGTTCCGCATTGCCAGCCAATGGGCGCCACAGCAGACTGTACATCCCCGCATGATCCGGGTTTCGCACTGGCAGATCGCCGAGGACGACGTCGTTTGCACGTGGGATAGTCATCCTGGAACGCCGAACCGTCTCGGCTATGTCCTCGCGCCACCGAGCATCATCATGCCGGCGCAGATGCAACCCATGCCCGTCGCGGCCCGCTGGATGGCGAACAAGCATAAGGAAGGAGCCACTATCGGCTCCATCTGCGCCGGCGCATTTGTTCTGGCCGAGACGGGACTGATCGATGGCCGTCGTGCAACCACGCACTGGGCCTTCAGCCACGAACTGGCGAAGCGCTATCCGAAGATCGATCTGGCGGCCGAACAGATGGTGATTGACGACGGCGACATCATGACGGCCGGCGGGATCCTGGCTTGGACAGATCTAGGACTGACGCTCGTCGAAAAGCTCATGGGCGTCGGGACGATGCTGGCGACGGCAAGGTTTCTTCTCGTGGACCCGCCTCGCCGCGACCAGGATATTTACAAGGCCTTTGTCCCTAAATTCGACCATGGCGATACCGCCATTCTGGGCGTGCAGCATCACATCCATGCGCAGGCTGCCGAGGCGCATGACATTCCGGAACTCGCCGACCGGGCAGGGCTTGCGGATCGAACCTTTCTACGTCGCTTCGTCAAGGCAACCGGGCTTCGACCGACGGAATATCTTCAGCAGGTCCGCGTCATGAAAGCGCGCGACGCGCTAGAAACCACCAGTCTTTCCGTCGAACAAATTTCCTGGGATGTCGGCTACTCGGACGTGACAGCCTTCAGACGGGTTTTCCAGCGCATTGCGGGGCTGACGCCCACGCAGTATCGGCAAAGGTTTGGACCACGAGCTGATGAAAGCCTCGTCAAACCCAAAACGAAGAACTCTGATTAACATACATGTCGCAAGCTCCTCGAAGTCGTGCCAAGGACCTGCATCGCGAGCTTGGGGCAACAATTGTCTACGTCACCCATGACCAGACCGAGGCCCATTCGCTTGCCGATTAACTAGCAGTGATGAAGGATGGTCAACTGCAGCAGTCGATCGACCTGAGATGATCTGTGATCGCCCCGCGAACCGCTTTGTCGCCAGCTTCCTTGGCGTGCCACCCATCAATTTCCTAGTCGCCCAGCGGCTGCCGCCGCTACAGAGCATGAAGGGTCTAACAGTCAGTCAAGGTCCGGATATACTGACCCTGCATGTCGCACCGCCAAAGAAATCATCGCTGCCCTTACGTTCGGCCAGTTCGTCGCGACGTTCCATTGCTAGGACGGCGGAGATCGTGTCGAGTTCATGCACACGGCGATCAAGAGCCTTTTCAGGAGCCCCCATCATGTAATTGAAGATCCCGGGTGCAGTTTCAGCTCGGTTTGGGAAAAGTCTCCTCCCTTGAAGAGCAGCGGCACTTTGGCCACGGCAGCCACAGCAGGAGAAACAATCTCCCATGTTGCAAAGTAGTGGCGCTCGTCAAACGCGACGGTGACCAAGTTCGGCAACGCGGCCAGCTGTCGGATAATTGTATCAGCGTTCTGAAATTTGCGGCCGGCAAGCACCATCCGGGCCTCGACAAGCGTCGGCCAGCAACCGGGATTTCCTCGCGTGTGACAAGCGACCGAAAGAGGCGCTTCAGGTTCATCCAGTGCCGTCGCCAGAATGACAGACGCATTGATGGCAATCATATGGGTACGCCGTTTTCATCGTAGATATCGTCATGTGCCGACGTGGTGCCGGCTGAACGGGACGTCGACCTTCAGCCATGAAGCTCTCACAGCGCTTCGGCTGGCGTTTGCGCAGCCTTTTTGTGCAGTTCCTGCTCCTAGCGTTCAAGCGCCAGCTCACCCAATCGATCGATCGTCTCACCAGTGCGGCGGGCAAGGGAATGCGCCAGATCGCGAGCTTTGCGGCTACGAATGGAAGGCTGGGGTTCGGACATAGTGGCTTCAGCTGTTCTGTCAAAGATGGCAGCTAATTCGCTCCAGATGGCCAGCATGTGATAACGGCAATCTTCGGCGTCCAGGCGCGAACCTCAAGGGAGGGCGTTGGCGGATGTTTCATGACGTCGAGGCGTCCCAGCGTCGGAATAGTGCACTGGCATTCACGCCGCCGAAGCCGAAGCCATTGGTGATTGCAAACTGCATGGGGTGTGGCCTTGCTGTGTTGGCGACGAAATCGAAGCCATCACCTGCGGGATCGGGAGCATTGAGGTTCAGGATGGGTGGCGCGACCCGTGCGGTGACGATCTTCCTCTGAGACCGGCCGCCAACCCGCCTGTGTCAGGGCTTCGTCTGCAGCCGCGAGCGCAAACTGAATGAAGCGATCCACCTTGCGCTGATCCTTTGGCGGCAGGACACGATCGGTGTCGAAGCCTGCTTCGGGATCTGCGGGCGCGCAGAGGCCGGGCGTTCAAAACGTGGAAAGGAAAAGCAGAAGGCCGCTATTCGGTTGCCTCCGCGGTGGCCACGCGTCTGGCTTCCGCAGCAGCCGTTTCCAGCAGGCGCTCGGCAAGTGTTTCATCCGTCACGATGCGCGACAGCGTGACTGCGCCGACCATCAGTGCAAGCATGACTTCAGCTTTTTGCGTCCGGGTCTCTCTGCTGTCTGTGGCAGGCAGCAGTTCCGAAAGCACCTGCAGGTGAGCCTTGATCCCGTCCTCGAATGGCTTGCGAACGTCTTCACTTTGGCGAGCAGCATCGGAACCGAGCGCCACCAGAGGGCAACCGTCTCCGATTTCTCCGCGATGACCTGCCGAAAGGTAGAGGTCGATAATGCCTTGGATTGGATCGGCACTCGATGCCGCGACAGAGGACCATCGACGGGTGGCGCTCTCCAACGCGCGCCGGGATGCCAGTGCTGCGAGATCATCCTTGGATTCAAACTGCTTGTAGAAACCGCCTTGGGTGAGGCCTGCTCCCTTCATCAAATCCTTGAGGCCGATCCCATCGAAGCCATGCTCGCGAAAGAGTCGGCTTGCGACGTTGATCACCGTCTCCCGATTGGCTTCGGCCTGTGCGCGGCTCACCCTCATAGTACGCTCCCTTTAGATTTCATTTGACATCTATAATGCTTTTAGAGTTAGGATGCAATCTATAAATTGAGATGCTCCCGTCAAGAAGGATGGTGCCATGAAACGAAAACTCCTGCTTGCGACAGCCGCGGTCGCCATATCCGGCGGTGTCGCTGCCGCCATTTTTCTCCTCCCGCCGGCAGCGCACCAGGCGAAAGCCTCGGATCCCCGTACGCTTGCGCCTCTTGTGCATCTGGCGAGTGTCGAAATTCCTGATGCGGTGGAGAGAAGCTTCACCGGCACTGTCGCAGCGAGAGTCCAAAGCGATCTTGGATTCCGGGTTCCCGGAAAGATCGTGGAGCGACTGGTCGGTGTGGGAGACCAGGTGAAGGTGGGGCAGCCCCTGCTGCGCATCGATAGCAACGACCTCAACCTCTCGCTGACCGCAAAACGCAATGCGGTGATCGCAGCCCAGGCGGCCTTTGTACAGGCACAGGCAGATGAGAAGCGTTTTGCCGCTCTCGTAAAATCCAATGCGGCGTCCACGCAGCGGTACGAGCGCGCAAAGCTTTCTCTCGATACCGCTGCAGCCCAAGTGGCGGCCGCGAAGGCGGATGCAACGGTGGCCGAGAACGAGGTGACCTACACGGTATTGCTGGCTGATGCCGATGGTACGATCGTCGACACTCTCGCTGAGCCGGGCCAAGTGGTTCCGGCAGGACAGCCCGTCATTCGGCTGGCGAAGGCAGGGCCGCGTGAAGCGCTGGTTTGGATGCCGGAGCATCTGAGACCCGCGATCGGCGCGAAAGCACGCGCCACGATCTACGGACGGACCGGGGCAGAGACCGCCCTGCTCAGGCAGGTTTCGGATGCCGCCGACCAACAGACGCGAACATTCGAGACGCGTTGGGTGCTGCAGGGCTCCGCGGCCACGGCCCCTTTGGGAGCAACGGTGACCATCAGCGTTGACGGTGGCACTCATGCCGCCTCCGTAGAGATTCCCATCGGAGCAATCCTCGACGACGGTTCCCGGACCGGGGTCTTTGTCTTCAATGACAGCACGTCGACCGTTCAATTTCGCGCCGTGAAGATCGAGACGCTGGGCGAAGAGACAGCCATCGTCAGAGACGTGAATCCTGGTGAACGGGTTGTGGCTCTTGGAGCGCACCTCCTTCAGGACGGGGCGAGCGTACGCACGGGGCAACAGACTGCAGAGGCGGTGAACTGATGAGCTTCAATCTTTCTGCGCTTGCCGTTCGAGAACGCGCTGTCACCTTGTTCTTCATCGTCCTGCTGGCGGCAGCCGGCGCTTACGCGTTCATCAAGCTGGGGCGAGCTGAAGATCCGTCCTTTACGATCAAAACCCTTACCGTCACCACGGTTTGGCCCGGAGCCACGGCCCGTGAGATGCAGGATCTCGTGGCGGAACCGCTCGAGAAGCGCATCCAGGAACTGACCTGGTACGATCGTGTGGAGACCACGACCCGCCCGGGCTTCGCCTATATGACGGTGACGCTGAAGGACAACACGCCGCCTTCCGTGGTCGAGGACGAATTCTATCAGGCGCGCAAGAAGCTCGGCGATGAGGCGCGCAACCTGCCTCAAGGCGTCCTCGGCCCCTTCGTCAATGACGAATATTCCGACGTGAGTTTTGCCCTCTATGCTCTGAAGGCACAGGGCATGCCGAAGCGTGAACTGGTGCGTCAGGCCGAGACGATCCGGCAAGATCTGCTGCATGTGCCCGGCGTCAAGAAGATCAACATTCTCGGCGAACAGCCGGAGCAGATCTTCGTCGAATTTTCCTATCCGAAGCTGGCAACACTCGGCATCTCTCCGCAGGATGTCGCGGCCGCTCTGCAGCGCCGCAACACGGTCACGCCTGCCGGAACAATTGATACCCGCGGCCCGCAAGTCTTCATGCGCTTCGATGGCGCCTATGACAGCGTCCAGGCGATTGCGGACACACCAATCGTCGTCAATGGCCGTACCATCAAGCTGTCGGACTTTGCGGAGGTTCGCAGAGGGTATCAGGATCCGGAAACCTTTGTCATCCGGCACAATGGCGAACCGTCCATCATGCTCGGCGTCGTCATGCAGCAGGGCTGGAATGGCCTCGATCTGGGCAAGGCCCTGGAAGAGCGTTCCTCGAAGATCGCTGAGGCGCTGCCGCTCGGGATCACCCTTGCGAAAGTCAGCGACCAGGCAGTCAACATTCAGGAAGCCGTCGGCGAGTTCATGCTGAAATTCGCGATGGCGCTGGGCGTGGTGCTGTTCGTCAGTCTTGTCAGCCTTGGCTGGCGTGTCGGGATCGTGGTCGCGCTTGCGGTGCCTCTCACCCTCGGCGTCGTGTTCATCATCATGCTCGATACCGGGAGATTCTTTGACCGTATTACGCTTGGCGCGCTTATCCTGGCGCTCGGCCTGCTCGTGGACGATGCGATCATTGCCATCGAAGTGATGGTCGTCAAAATGGAAGAGGGCATGGACCGCATCAAGGCGGCTGCCTATGCCTGGAGCCATACGGCGGCTCCCATGCTGTCCGGCACGCTCGTTACCATCATCGGTCTGATGCCTGTCGGCTTTGCGCGCTCGGCGGCCGGCGAATATGCTGGAAACATCTTCTGGATCGTTGGCTTTGCGCTGATCGTTTCCTGGCTCGTAGCCGTGATCTTCACGCCCTATCTCGGCGTCAAGATGCTGCCGAACATCAAGCCCGTGCAAGGCGGACATCACGCCATCTACAACACGCCCAACTATCGCAGGCTACGCGGCGCAATCGAGTTTGCGGTACGCCACAAGTTCATGACCTGCGGCATCGTCGTCGTGATGATGGGTGTGTCCGTTGTCGGCATGGGCTCGGTCAAACAGCAGTTCTTTCCAACGTCCGACCGCCCTGAGGTGCTTGTTGAGGTTCGTCTGCCGGAGGGAACCAGCATCAAGACGACGACTGCCACGGTTGCGAAGCTTGAGGATTGGCTGCAGCAGCAGCCGGAGACGAAGATCGTCACCAGCTACGTAGGGCAGGGGGCACCCCGCTTCTTCTTTGCCATGTCTCCCGAACTGCCGGATCCGGCATTCGCGAAGATCGTTGTCCTGACCCCGAATGCTGAAGCCCGTGAAGCTCTGAAAGCCCGCCTGCGCGAAGCCGTCTCAGGCGGGCTCGC
Organism: Rhizobium sp. Root149; assembly: GCF_001427345.1. Lineage (NCBI taxonomy): Bacteria > Pseudomonadati > Pseudomonadota > Alphaproteobacteria > Hyphomicrobiales > Rhizobiaceae > Rhizobium > Rhizobium sp. Root149. The sequence goes on along the minus strand of NZ_LMGD01000006.1, from coordinate 47,286 downwards.
TCCGGAAGCCTTCGTACGCGTTACGCAACTCGTCTTCGGCCCGTTCACGCCGTTCCCGGTCGAGTTTCGGATCATGGGCCCGGACCCGGAAAAGCTTTACCAAATTTCCGAGCAGGCGATTTCTTTGATGCAGGCCGTCCCGGACGTTCGAAACGCCAATCGTGACTGGGGCAACCGGACACCCGTTGTCCGCTTCATTCCGGACCAGGAACGTCTGAATCTGATCGGTCTCTCGCCTGCCGAGGCGAGCCAGCAGCTCCAGCTCCTGCTGACGGGCGTTCCGATCACGCAGGTCCGCGAAGATATTCGCAATGTGGCCGTCGTGGCGCGGAGCGGAGGCGATGCACGTCTCGATCCTTCCAAGCTTTCGAACTTCTCGCTGATCGGCAGGCAAGGCCGGGCAGTTCCGCTCGACCAGATCGGCCATGCCGAAGTGCGCTTTGAAGAACCGGTGATGAAGCGACGCGACCGCACGCCAGTCATCACCGTCCGCTCTGACATCAACGAGGCAACCCAGCCTCCGGAAGTCTCGATGCAGGTCATGCAGGCCTTGCAGCCGCTCATTGCGTCGCTGCCTGTAGGATACCGTATCGAAATGGGTGGCAATATCGAGGAATCCCTGAAGGCGAATGCCGCGCTTGTTCAGGTCTTCCCCGTCATGATCGCAGCAATGCTGATCGTCATCATCCTGCAGGTGCGCAGCCTGTCGACGATGACGATGGTGATGCTGACAGGTCCGCTGGGGCTCGCCGGCGTCGTGCCGGTCCTGCTCCTCTTCAACCAGCCGTTCGGGTTCAATGCCATTCTGGGGTTGATCGGTCTTGCTGGCATCCTGATGCGCAACACACTCATCCTGACCGAGCAGATCAAGGAGAACAAGGCGGCAGGTCTGGATGATTACCATGCCGTGATCGAGGCAACGGTGCAGCGAACGCGGCCTGTTATCCTGACGGCACTTGCCGCCGTGCTTGCCTTCATTCCCCTGACACACTCCGTCTTCTGGGGTTCGATGGCCTATACGCTGATCGGCGGCACGGCGGTCGGCACGATCTTGATCCTGCTCTTCCTGCCCGCGCTTTACGCGACCTGGTTCAGGATCAAGCCTCCCGTGACAGGTGCGGGGCCTCAGTCCGAGGAAGAGGCGGAGCATCAGCCGCTGCGCCTTGCGGCGGAATGAGCCGCAGCGGACACACTTATGCGCAGTGATACTTGAGCGGGAAGATGGTCTTGAACGTCCCAGGTCTGTCAAATGGTGTCGTGGAGAAGGTGAGCATGCCTCTCCTCGACGCCGCAGGTCGGTCGGACCACGGGATGCACGACGCACTTCTGGATGTGGCGGAACAGCTCTTCCGCCACATCGGCCACCGGAAGACCACGATAGAGGATATTGCCGCCGAGGTCGGCAAGAGCCGTGCGAGCGTCTACCGCTTCTTTCCCACCCGTGGTTCGATCAACCATGGTGTCTATGCACGATGGGCACAAAGGGAACTGGACGTTCTTGATCAGGACGCGGAAATGGCAACTTCGGCATCGATAAGGGTAGCCCATGTTCTGACGAGGCTAAATGGCCGCGCGCGGGAGCGGGTCATCTGTCAGCCAAACGTCCATGCCCTGTGGGTGGCAGCGGCGCTCGAAGACTGGCCGGTGCATCATGCCTATTTTCGCACCCTGACGACGGGCTTTGCCACCATCATGGGGCGAGACGAGGGCACCTCGCACCTGCAAGGTTCATCTGCCTTCTACATGGCTCAAGGGATTGTCACCGCCATGATGGCCCATCTGCATCCCGTCCTCTTGGAGGAGCGGATGAAAAGACAGAAAGACGCAGAAGCGGATCTGAAGGCGCATATTGCCTTCGTCCTGAAGGCGCTCAATCCGCCGTGCCTGGGCGGAACCTGTGGTCGTTGAATGTCAACATGCGAGATCGAGTTCTGTCTTTGCGTGAGCTTCAAGGATCCACTCGTCCTGGGTGGCGGCGGATAGTGCGTCTTCCAATGTCGGGAAGATAAACGGATAGATGACGGCGCCGCGCCATAAAACCACGCCAAGGCAGATGTTCCTGCGCTCCATGCGTACAAATACTGAAAAGCCCGATGGTAGCGCATCCGGGAAGACCTGTGTGAACACCTCGGTCGCCACCTGTTCCCATTGTTCGATTGGGGTCCCTCGAGCGAAAAAAGCCTGCGTCTCCTCCCAGTACGGGTGGGGCTCGATTTCTCCACTCTGATCCTGGACCGCTATGACATATCGTTTTCCGCGAGCGAGGCGCAGAAGCTTGTAGTTGATTTCGGGGCTGGCTTCGGAATGGTCCATGACGGGCTCGAATGGCCTACGCTAACCACGCGTCCTTGCGGTCACGACACAGGTCGATGTGCCATGCGCATGAACCTTCCCGCCAAGTGTTTCTATCCTGCCTTCCAATGTGATGATCATTCGGCTGCGCGCGACAACCCGGGCGCTGATCCGCAATTCGCCACAGTCAGCGGCGATCGGGCGAATGAACTTCACCGCAGTTTCAAGGGTCGGGCACCATTCCTCCGGTTCCAGCAATGTGTGAGCTGCAAGCGCCATCGCTGTATCCAGCATCGTCATGCTCCAGCCGCCATGAACGGTTCCAAGTGTGTTGAGGAAGCGTTGTTCAGGACAGGCTCTGATCTCGACGGCGCCCAACTCGGGCGGCATCAAAGTGAAGGGAAGCAGATCCGCCATGGGCGGCCGCTGATGGATGCCAGCGGCCAATCCCGCAACATAGTCAAGACCGGTTAAGGGCAGGGACTGCGCCCCGTGTGACGGGTGCGAATGGGGAGTGTCCGTCTTGGTCATGTTCGTTCAGCCTTCTTCATCTCTGCTTCTCCCGGGAGTTCTGGGTACGAGTGGCCGGACCTAAGGATCGAAGCCCTTAGCGATACCGAACCTGACTTCGGAAAATCCGAGGAGGATCCTCTTGATTTTTTATATTACGAATGACATCTAATATCGCGTTAGATGTCAAGTGGTATCTTAATCGAAGGCAGGTTTCGTGAGAAGCCGCGGATGAGTTTCGGGTGAACCTGAATAGAGGAGGCCGCAGTGGCCCAAGGAAAAGTAGTAGCAATAACCGGCGCTTCCTCCGGGATTGGAGCCGCGACTGCACGTCTGCTGGCGCAGCGCGGGTATCGTGTGTTCGCCGGTGTGCGTAACCCTGACAGTGTAAGCCCCATACCGGGCGTGACGTTCGGAGCCTTGGATGTGACGAGCGATGACCAGGTCGCAAGTTTCGTTGATTGGGTGCTGGCAGAAGCGGGCAGGATCGATGTTCTTGTCAACAATGCTGGTGTGTCGCTGGTGGGTCCCGTTGAAAACACATCCGTGACTGAGGCTGCCAAAGTCTTCGACGTGAATGTTTTTGGCCCGCTACGGATGATCCGGGCAACTCTGCCGGCCATGCGCAGTGCTCGCAGCGGACTGATCATCAACGTCAGTTCCGTCCTCGGCTTCCTGCCTGCCCCATTCATGGGCATCTACGCCAGCAGCAAGCATGCGATAGAGGGACTATCGGAGTCGCTTGATCACGAGATCAGGGACTTCAATGTGCGTGTTGTTCTGGTTGAGCCGACTTTTACCAATACCAATCTGGACGTGAATGCAGCAGTCACCGAGGCTCCTCCAGGTGTTTACGCACAGCAGCTCCATGCCACGACAAGAGCTGTTCTGGCTCAAATCAAGTCCGCACCCTCCGCAACGTGGGTTGCAGACCAGATCCTTGCGGCCATTGAAGGATCGTACAGGATGCGCCAGCCGGTTGGCAAACACGCGACGCTTCTCAGCCGGTTGCGGCGCTTCATGCCTGCCAAGGCTGTCGACGGCAGCCTGCGCAAAACATTCGGATTTGGAAAACCTTCATGAATTGACGGTCACAGGCGTTTGTCTATCCCGCCCATCTTTCTCCAGATGGGCGGTACGGAGGCAGCATTTGTGTACCCGTTCCATTGATTGGACCAAATGTGCCTATGCGCTATCCCTGACGACAAGTGACCCTGAGAACAGACGGTTTCGATCTTGCCTGTCAGGGTGCGCGAGAACCTCGATCAGGTAGTCGGCCATTTCGGACAGTGGCTGTCGGTATGTCGTCAGGCGATAGTTTGGGTTGTCGGCTTGTGGAACATCATCGAAGCCGGTTATGGCTATGTCTTCCGGGACCGAGAGGCCAAGCGAGTATCGGACTGCGTCGGCTGCGCCCATCGCAAGCGCATCATTTTCGCAAACCAGAACGTCCGGCAGGTTCTTTCTGGCACAGTTCTGCAGGGTCTCCGCGACGACCTTTCCAGCGAGTGCCGGGTCATACGTACTCACCGTGACCAAGTCCGGTTCACGTTCAGTTTTCGAAAGCCAGAAGGAAAAGAAGGTCTCTTTCCGCAGAAGATGGGCAGAGTAGTTTTGCGGACCCGCGACAAAGAGCGGCCGCCTGTAGCCTCTGGCATAGATGTATTTGGCCAAGTCATTCATCGCCCTGATGTCGTCTACGGCAATCGAAATCGTATTGGGGCGTTCGGAGGTTCTGGCAAAAATGATCAGTTCGCGGAACTTGCGGGCGTGTGCAGCAGCCTCAAGAACCTCGTCGTCGAACTGGAGACCGATCAGGACGACGGCATCCACCCGCCTCTGGCTCGCACTCAGAAGTGCGTGACTTGCATCATCGCGATCCAGCGTATTGACGAGCAGAGTGTCCCAACCACCGCGTCTCAACGCGCGCGTCAGGCATTCCATCATCACGAGTTTGTGCGGATTGGCAAAATCGTCAATGAGCAACGCCACCAGATTGGACCGGTCCGAAGCAAGGCTGACGGCCCTCAGGTCGGGCACGTAGCCCAGCCGCTCCGCTGCAGCCATGACCTTCTCGAGGCTTTTGCGCGAAATCGAGGCGTCCTTGCGGAAGGCTCTGTTGACCGTCCACCTGGAAACACCTGCTGCCTCCGCCACATCGTCGGCCGTGACATTGGCAATTACGGGATTTTTTCCGTCTGTCATCCTCTCCCCGACATCCTGACAATGCCTCTCTTCTCCCATTGATCATGGGTGCGATCTCCAGTCCAATAAGAAATTTTGCTCGCGCGTGCAAATTCCTCTTGCTCGCGCGAGCAAAATCGAAGATGGTCCCTGTCGAAACGGCTCAAGCCGCAGGGAGGTTAAATTGCTTAGAATTGGATTGCTTGGTGCGGGCCGCATAGGACGCGTTCACGCGACGAACATCGCCGCACATCCCAAGAGCTGCCTGGCGGCGGTCTCCGACATCAATGTGGGGGCCGCAAAGGATCTGGCTTCTGCCTACAATGCAGAGGCCACGGACGTTGATGCCGTGATCAACAGTCCGGTCATTGATGCTGTTTTGATCGCAACATCCACTGATACCCATGCCGATTTGATCGAAAGGGCGGCAAAGGCTGGAAAGGCAGTCCTTTGTGAAAAACCGGTCGATCTGTCGCTCGAAAGGGCGAAGGCTTGTCTGGCGACAGCATCCGTTGCGAGCTCGCCGATCATGATCGGGTTCAATCGACGCTTCGACCCCAATTTCTCTGGCATCAAGACGGCACTGGCGAAAGGTGAGATCGGCAAGCCCGAGCTGCTGTCGATCACGTCCTTCGATCCGGCGCCACCGCCGGTCAGCTATATCAAAGTCTCCGGCGGGCTGTTCCGCGATATGATGATCCATGACTTCGACATGGCCAATTTTATCATGGGAGATCTGCCGAAAACCGTGCATGCCGTTGGCAGCTCGATCGTTGATCCGGACATCGGCGCCGCCGGCGACGTGGACACTGCGGTGGTAACCCTGACTTACGCCGACGGACGCATCGCAGTCATCAAAAACAGCCGTCGTGCAGTCTACGGCTATGACCAGAGGGTCGAATTGCTCGGCTCAGCCGGTCTGCTCTCCGCTGGAAACATGCTTGAGCACACGATTTCCAAGTCTACTGTTTCAGGTGTGACGAGCGCCAAGCCGGAGTTCTTCTTTCTCGAACGTTACATGCGGGCCTATGCAGCTGAATGGGATGCCTTTGTGCGCTCTGTTGTAGAAGGCAGCGCTATCCCGGTCACATTACAGGATGGAGTGGCCGCATTGGCGCTGGCCGAGGCCGCAGCAGATTCGCTTGTCTCGGGGCGCCCGTCATCGGTGTCTGTCTGACGGACAATAGCAGCGCTCAACACAAAGGTTAGCCGCAGTGCATTGGAGGGATAATGCGCTGACGGCATTCGGTTCTGGCTGTTCTGGCTGGAGAACGGGCGTGTGGAGTTGCGCCCGTGGTCAATGTCAACTGGGAGGTTATCATGAAGACACTACTCGCATCCGTGGCAGCAGCAGCGATGATCGCTGTGGCTGCTCCTGCATTCGCCACCAACATTATTGTCGTTGCGCATGGCCAAGCTAACGACCCGTTCTGGTCCGTCGTGAAGAACGGCGTCGAAAAGGCTGCCAAGGACACTGGCGCCCGTGTCGAATTCCGGTCGCCGGAAACCTTCGATATGGTCCAGATGGGCCAGATGATCGATGCAGCCGTCAACCAGGAGCCTGATGGTCTCGTGGTCTCGATCCCGGACGGCGACGCACTGGGTCCGGCAATCAAGCGCGCCGTGGCTGCCGGTATCCCTGTCATCTCCATGAACTCTGGTTCGAACGTGGCGCACAAGCTCGGCGCTCTGCTCCATGTGGGCCAATCGGAGTTTGATGCAGGCAAGGCTGCAGGCAAGAAGCTGGCAGAGATGGGCGGAACCAAGGGGATCTGTGTCAACCAGGAAGTCGGCAACGTGGCGCTCGATCTACGCTGCCAAGGCTTTGCCGAAGGCTTCGGCAAGCCGGTTACGGTTGTACCTACCCAAAACGACCCGTCTGAGGTCCAGTCCAAGGTTCGTGCGGCACTCGAATCCGATCCGAAAGTCGACACCGTTCTTGGTCTTGGCGCATCTTTGGTCGGCGAACCGGCGGTCAAGGCGGCTCAGGCGCTTGGTCGCGACAAGGTGCTGATCGCGAGCTTTGATCTGTCGGCCGGGTTTCTCAAGAACGTAGCTGACGGCAAGGCCGCCTTCGCCATTGACCAGCAACAGTTCCTCCAGGGTTACCTGCCCGTCGTCTTTCTATCCCTCAGAGCTCAATACGGTCTCGTTCCAGGCGGTGACGTACCCTCCGGTCCAAACCTTGTGACCAAGGAAAAGGCTGCGAGCGTCATCGAGTTGTCGGCAAAGGGCATTCGCTAAGAAAGCTGCCGGGCTGCGTCTTTGGCAACGTGGCTCGGCTACTCACAAGAGGAGGAGCGAGATGTCCCAAGGCATCCAGACGCACCGCGATGAGCGGATCAAGACGGAATCCGTCATCACGAAATTAATGAAGAGGCCGGAACTGGGCGCGATCGGAGGGCTGGTTCTTGTTACGCTCTTTTTTATCGCGACAGCAGACCGCACCATGTTCACCTTGTCCGGGATCATGAACTTCATGACACCGGCAGCACAGCTCGGCATTTTGGGTATCGCCGCAGCGATGTTGATGATTGGCGGAGAGTTCGATCTCTCGATCGGGTCGATGGTTGCGTTTTCCGGAATGCTTTTCGGGGCATTCACCGTTAACATCGGGATGCCGCTTATCCTCGCCATCCCGCTGACCCTGATCTTCGCCGCTATGCTCGGCGCCGCGAATGGGCTTGTGGTGATCAGGACGGGACTGCCGTCGTTCATCGTCACTTTGGCCGGATTGTTCATTCTGCGCGGCGCGACCCTGGTTGGTCTCAAGCTGCTCACTGGTGGTGCGACGCAGCTTCGCGGGATCAGGGAAGCCGTGGGCGACGATTTTCTCGCTCCGCTCTTTTCGGGAGATGCATTTGGCTTTCTCATGCGCTGGCTTGCTTCAGCCGGACTTGTCGACAGCTTCAAATCCGGATTACCCAAGGTGCCGGGCGTGCCGGTGGAGATAGTCTGGTTCGTACTGTTTGCACTGGTTGCGACCTATGTGCTGCTGCGGACCCCCATCGGCAACTGGATTTTCGCCACCGGTGGCGATGCTCACGCTGCCCAGAACTCTGGCGTGCCGGTGCGCAAGGTTCGGATTGCGCTGTTCATGCTGACCGCTGTCGCGGCAGCGCTCGTTGCAATCATCACGGTCATGGATGCCGGTTCCACCGATGCCAGACGTGGTTTCATGAAAGAATTCGAAGCCATTATCACTGCCGTCATCGGAGGTTGCTTGCTGACTGGCGGATACGGTTCTGCGATCGGAGCGTTTTTTGGCGCGATCATATTCGGCATGGTGACCATCGGCCTGACCTACACGAAGTTCGACCAGGACTGGTTCCAGATTTTCCTTGGCGGAATGCTGTTGCTTGCCGTCATCTTCAACAACATCATTCGCAAACGTATGACCGGGGAGCGCTGAGATGACCGCACCGATCATCCATATGGAAAATATCAAGAAACACTACGGCAATGTCATTGCGCTGAACGGTGTGACATTCGATGTTCGCCCCGGAGAGTGCCACTGCCTCCTCGGCGATAATGGTGCCGGCAAATCGACCTTCATCAAGACAATGTCCGGCGTGCACCAGCCGACAGAGGGCTCGATCACATTCGAGGGGCGACCCCTGTCCTTTAACAGCCCGCGTGACGCCATGGAAGCGGGCATTGCTACCGTGTTTCAGGATCTTGCCATGATCCCGCTGATGTCCGTGACGCGAAATTTCTTCATGGGGCGCGAGCCGACGCGAGGTCGCGGTCTCTTCAAGCGCTTCGATATCGCCAAGGCGAATGAGATCACCATGACGGAAATGCGCAAGATGGGCATCAACCTGCGTGGTCCCGATCAGGCAGTCGGAACCTTGTCTGGCGGCGAACGTCAAACCGTCGCAATTGCCCGCGCTGTCTACTTCGGCGCCAAGGTTCTGATCCTGGATGAGCCAACATCTGCTCTTGGTGTGCGACAGACTGCCAACGTGCTCGCCACGATCAAGCGGGTGAGGGCGCAGGGCGTTGGCGTGGTGTTCATTTCACACAATGTTCGTCATGCCATGGCGGTCGGCGATCGGTTCACGGTTCTCAATCGAGGGCAGACGCTCGGGACTGCGACCCGAGGAGAAATAGATGCGGCCAAACTTCAGGATCTGATGGCCGGCGGCCAGGAAATGGCCGAACTCGAAGGATCCCTGGGCGGAACGATCTGAGGCATGTTCGATGACAACCACATCTATCCTGCCTGACCGTCCGCTCGGTATCGCGCTCATTGGCACCGGCTTCATGGGCAAATGCCATGCCATGGCCTGGCGCAATGTCTCGGCGGTTTTCGGCGGCGCGCATCACCGGCTTGAGGTTCTTTCGGATGTCACTGCCGACAGCGCAGATCGTTTTGCGCGTCAGTTCGGCTTCGCTCACGCGACAGCACGCTGGGAAGAGGCAGTCAATGATCCGAGTGTCGATGTTGTGTCGATTACCGCGCCGAACGGGTTGCACCGACCGATGGCAGAGGCGGCGCTGAAGGCTGGCAAGCATGTCTGGCTGGAAAAGCCGATGGCGCTGACGATTGCCGACGCCGAGTCTATGGCGGCAACTGCTGCAATCCATCCCAACCAGAAAACTATGCTTGGCTACAACTATCTCAGAAGCCCCGCCTTCCAGGCGGCGCGCAACCTGATCCGCCAAGGCGGCATCGGCAAGCCCGTTGCATTCCGCGGCGTCTACGACGAAGACTATTCCGCCGATCCTCTCCTCCCTTGGTCCTGGCGGATGACGCACGAGGGTGGTGGCCTGGGCGCCCTTGGTGATCTCGGCTGCCACCTCGTGAGCCATATGCTTGCCCTCATGGGCCCGGTGGCGGACGTCGTTGCGCAGACCCACGTCGCTATCCCCACGCGACCGTCGCCAGAAGGCCCGAAGGTGGTGGAGAACGAGGACAGTGCCCTGGCGCTCATCCGCTTCATCTCGGGTGCACATGGATCCTTCGCCACCTCGCGCGTGGCGCGTGGCAGGAAGTGCAGGCTGCAGTGGGAGGTTCACGGCAGCGAAGGGACGATCGTCTTTGACCAGGAAAACATGAACGAGCTCTGGGTGCATCGATCAGGCGAGGCCGGGTTCGTGCGTCACCTTACTGGCCCGGACCAGCCAGATTTTGCGGCCTTCTGCCCGGCTCCGGGCCACAACTTTGGTTTCAACGAGCAAAAGATCATCGAAGCGCGTGATCTGCTTATCGCGATTGGCGGCGCTCCCAACACGGGGCCGGACTTCGCCTACGGGCTGCAGATCGAACGCGTTATCCATGCGATGGCGAATTCGAATGGCGAGCGGATAAAACTCGCCTAAGCGATATGACGAGTGGGCAGCGAACGCACATTCGTCGAAATCTATGACTTATCCAGTTTGAGGGAATATGACATGCAACAGCCGTTCGTCCTCGCCGCCTGCGCTGAAATGATCTGGCGTGATCGCCCCATTGAGTGGCGGGCAGCCCGCCTGACCGAGATGGGATTTCAGGTGGGGCTGTGGAATTGGCCCGACCACGATCTGGACGCATTGAAGCGATCGGGCGCTACCTTTTCGATCATGAATGGTTACCTCACCGGAAGACTGGCCGATGATGAGGGGGCAGATGAACTGCTGCGGTCCGCAAGAGAAACAGCACAGATTGGCAAGCGTCTCGGCGTGGCAAGGCTCAACCTGCATGGAACCGGTCTCGGACCCGGTGGCCTGCCTCTGCGTCCAACGGAAACCGTGACCGGCGCCATGTGGCTAAAGGCACGCGATACTCTATGCCGGATTGCGGATATGGCTGAAGAGGAAGACGTCGTCTTCACACTTGAAAACCTCAATCTCCCTGTTGACCATCCGGGGACACCATTCGGTAGGGCGGCCGATACCCTTGCCCTGGTATCTTCGGTCAATCACCCACGTTTAAGGCTGAACCTTGACCTGTACCATGTGCAGATCGGTGAAGGTAATCTCATCGAGACCTGCCGGGCCTGCCTGCCCTGGATCGGTGAGGTTCAGGTTGCGGATGTGCCTGGGCGCTTTGAGCCTGGAACAGGGGAAATCAATTACACTATGATTGCACAAGCTCTGTACGACATGGGCTATCGCGGGCCTGTCGGTATGGAAGCCTTTGCAAAAGAAGATCCGGATGTGGCTCTGGAAAGGTTTAGGCAGGCGTTTACGATCAACGGATAAGCGCGATGACGAGCAATCCTGTCTAAGCGGGTGGTTGGCAGAACGCCTGGGCTCCGATCTGATTTAATTGCCTGCTCAGTCAGGAGCGCAATTCCCGTTCAACGGATACACATCAATCAGGATAATCCGCGCCGTTAAGCCGGCGGGGAGCCTGTTGTGCTTTGATCGTGCGAGACATCGCTGTCTTCTTGCAGGCGTGTTGCAAGCCACGCATGGAGCATGCTGGAGCCTGCCAAGAGTGACCCACCTTCTTCCGGAGGCTTGCCGGAGAGTGAGGTCACGCGCGCTCCAGCCTCCTCGGCCATGAGCTTGCCCGCCGCATAATCATAGTAGCTGAGGCCGTCTTCGAAATAGCCGTCCAGCCGACCAGCTGCGATGTAGGCGAGGTCCAGAGCAGCCGAGCCCAGGCGACGCACGCCGGCAGTTGTGTTGGTTATCTCGTCCACGCCGCGAAAGAAGCGCTCTCTGCTGATCGCCCTCAATTGCCCGCGAACCGGCATGGACAGCGAGATGATGGCGTCTTCCGGCTGCTTGTCTTGAAGCGGCGCCAAGGAAACCCCGTTCAATCGTGTGCCCTGCCCACGGATCGCGGTAAACATTTCATCGCGCAGCGGATCATAGACGACACCCAGCAACTCACCTTCTGCATTGCAGAGCGCAATGCTGACCGCGAAATAAGGAATACCCCATATGAAATTGCTGGTTCCATCGAGAGGATCCACGACCCATCGAAGAGCGGCATCCGCCTGACGCAAGCCGGTCTCCTCACCCTCGAAGCCAAAAGCATCGCCTGCTTTGGCCAAGACAGTAGCGATTGCTTTTTCAGCAGCCAGATCGGCCTTTGACGCATAATCGCCGAGTGCCTTTCGCTGAACGGCAGTTCGCGGCATATGGCCGAAATGCGCCATCAGCTCATTGCCTCCGGCCTGTGCTGCCGAGCCGGCAAGCTCTAGCAATTCATAAAGCGATAGCTCTGTCATGGTTCAAACCTCTGCCGGCAGGAAAGTGACGTTTTCGAAATCGACACCCACCCGCGTTCCCAGATCGAGCGCGCTTCGGGTTTCGACAAAGACGAGCGGACCATTCTCAAGCCGCAGGCCTTGCGCCCATGCCTTGCCCATGTAGCGCCTGTCCTCAACCACGGCATCGAAGAGACCGTGGCCGCATTCCTTGACAACCACCTGCTCGGGCCGCACGACAAGGGTGCCGGTACCTCGATGGCTTTTTCCCGTCAAAGCCAGCCTCTGACCGGTTGCGAGCCGGAACCCTGTTTCGTCGAACGCGCCCTCCATGAAGTTCGCGCTGCCGACGAATTCGGCGACGAAGCGATTGGCGGGTCTGGAATAGATCGTTTCGGGGTCTGCAAGCTGCTGGACCAGACCGTGTTGCATGACGGCAATCCGGTCTGACATTTCCAATGCCTCTTCCTGATCGTGCGTTACATAGATCGCCGTCAGCCCGAGGCGTTTCTGGAGGGTGCGCAATTCGTGGCGCAGCGACACGCGAAGGCGCGCGTCGAGATTGGACATCGGCTCGTCCATCAAAAGTAGAGGAGGATCAATGACAAGCGCGCGTGCAAGGGCAATGCGCTGTTGCATTCCCCCGCTCATCTCGGCGGGAAAACGGGCCTCCACACCGTGTAGCTCGACTTGCGCCAATGCCGCACGCACTCGCTCGCCAATCTGGGTCTTGGGGACTTTGCGCAGCTTCAGGCCATAGGCCACATTGTCGAACACGGTCTGGTTCGGCCACAGCGCATAGTTCTGGAAGACAAAACCGATATTTCTGTCCCATGCGGGAAGCGGGCTGACATCCTGTCCGTTAAACAAAATGCGTCCGCCATTGATGGGATGAAAGCCGGCAATGGCACGCAGCAGCGTTGTCTTGCCGCAGCCGGATGGGCCAAGGAGGGTAAAGAATTCGCCCGGCCTGATCGTGACATTGATGTCCTTGAGCACGGCGGTCTTGCCGAAGGTCTTCGAGACACCGTCGATGGTGACTTCGCAGCCTCGGGTCTCGACTTGCTGGGATCTGGTTTCAACCACCGGATTTTCCTTGGATTTGGCCGTAGCGTACGATGAAATAAAGCGGAACGTAGATGATCAGCATCAGAAGAATGGTCTGCGCTGCCGAGACGCCGAAATCCGCATCGACAAGCGTGTTCTCGAAGATGACAGCCGTCATCGGCTTCCATGGTGGGCGATAGAGCACGATGGTAGAGGACAGCTCCGTCACGATATGCAGGAAGGTCAGGGTCGCTCCGGTCACTGCGCCCGCCAGCACAAGCGGTGCCGTGATGGTTACGAACACTCGCAACGGCCGTGCGCCCAGGCTGAGGGCCGCCTCTTCAAGCGCGGGATGAACGCGCCGCAAGGCAGCTTCCGAGGCTTTCACCGTGAAGGGCAGGTTGCGGATAAGATAGGCTAGCGCCAGGATGAACCATGTGCCGGTCAGTTGCAGCGGCGCCTTGTTGAACATCATGATGAGACCGATGCCAAGCACGGTGCCGGGAATGACATAAGGCATCATGACGGTGAGGCTGAGAACCGGGGCGATGACCCTGTACCGCTTTCGAATGATCACATAGGCGATGCCAAGGCCGAGCGCGCTCGCAGCCAGCGTTCCGGCAATGCCGAGGGATAGGGTGACCCAGGCCGGTCCAAGGCCAGTGCTGAGCATGGTCGTATAGTTGGCCAGTGTGAAATTGGCGCGCGGCAGGCCCACCCGCCATTCCATGAAGCTGGAAACGAGTACCGTCAGATGCGGGGTAAACGCCATCAGGAGGGCGAGCGAGACGCCGATCAGCACAAGGGCGTGGCCGAGGGAAGATAGCCGCTTTCGTTCCAGCGCACGAGATGCGACCACGGCGAAGCCGCGACGTGCGAGATAGATCTGTTGCGCCATCAGGAACAGGCTGGAAATGGTAATCAGCACCACCGAGCCTGTTGCCGCCAGCGCCGGATTGCGGCCAGCCTCGCTCAGAAATGACGTATAGATGAGAACCGGGAGGGCGTTGACATCAAGGCCAATGATGCGCGGCGTTCCGAAATCCGAAAGGGCTGCCATGGTGGCCAGGTAGAGGCCGGTGATGATGCCGGGAAGCGCCAAAGGAATCTCGACCGAAAGGCGCACATAGGATGGTTTGGCGCCTAAGCTCTCCGCCGCTTCGATATGGCCGGCATCCAGGCTCTGAAAGGAAGTGTGGCTAAGCAGGAAGATGATCGGAAAGACCAGCCAGGTGATGACCCAGATGACGCCATGCAGGCCGACAATCGAGATATCCCAGCCAAAATAGCTGGTCAGCACGCCGTTGCGGCCAAGAAGCAGGCGCCAGGCATAGGCTCCGAGAAACGGTGGGGAGACCGAGGCCATCGTCACGAGGAAGACGATCGCCGTACTGCCCGCGACCTGATAGCGCGCAACGAGATAAGCCAGCGACACGCCGATCATTGCGGCCAGGCCAGTGGAAACGAGCGCAATCAGCAGGCTGTTGAATGTTGCCGATAGCGTTTCCGAGCGCGTGAAGAAATCGAGATAATGGACCGCCGAAACCGACAATGCCTTGTTCTCGAAGGTGATATAGGCGTTGGCGGCGTGCGAGAGCAGGACGGAATTGACCGATTGCGCCTTGATTTCGAGAGGGGCGGGTGCAGCGGTGGCAAAGAGGCCACGCGGTGCCTGCTGCGATAGCGAAAACCGGGTCTGCCCGAAGGCAAGTTCCAGTGCTCCAGCCTCATCCTTGCCGACGACCAGCGCCTGCAGTGCGGTGAGGCGCAGCGTTCGATCATTCTCGACCTCGACGCTCAGGTCCTTTGTGGCGTTCAGCGATACGGACAATCCACTTGCCGCTTTTGCAACAGTGTATCGGCTGGTCATTTCCGGGACCGATTGCAGGCCGTCTTTATTGTGAAGCAGTGTAAAGCGACCTCCCTCATCGAGAAGGGAGGCTGCCATCAGGCGCAGTTGCGGGACGATGATCGTCAGGCCGCAAATCATGAGCGCGACGATTGAAAAAAGAAGCCAATTGTCGCGCAGTATCTTCATTTGCCGCGAACTTCCTGGAAGCGGGCGACCACCACAGGTCGCGGATCCATGGCCGACACGATGCTGAGCGAGGTCATGTCGGGAAGGGCGGCAGGAGGGGCGGTATCCTTGCGGGCAGAACGGCGCACTGTCGCATCACGAACGATTTCATGTGCGGCCTTGGTGCCGAGGAAATCGATAAAGCTCTTGGCATCCGCCAGATGTTGCGCACCTTTGACGATGGCCTGGGCATCGATCTGGCCGGTAACGGCATCGCTGGGATAGACGATCTCGATCGGCAGGCCCTGCGCCTTCCACTTGGCACCCAGATCTTCGTTGATCCAGCCGACCGCAGCTTCCCCGTCACGCACGGCGTTGAAAGCGTCATCGGAGCCGGGGGCAATGCGTGCA
The DNA here is from genome assembly GCF_001427345.1 of Rhizobium sp. Root149. Classification (NCBI taxonomy): domain Bacteria; kingdom Pseudomonadati; phylum Pseudomonadota; class Alphaproteobacteria; order Hyphomicrobiales; family Rhizobiaceae; genus Rhizobium; species Rhizobium sp. Root149. The sequence goes on along the minus strand of NZ_LMGD01000006.1, from coordinate 31,680 downwards.
CCCTTGGCGAGATTTCCGACGAAGTCCCAGCCGAAATTGCCGGCCAGCGCCGACAGGATTGTGTAGCCCGTGCCGGATTTTGCCGGATCTGGAATGATCAGTCCGCCTGACTTGGCGAAGTTGGGCGACAAGAGATCCTTCTGCGTCTTCGGGACCGAACCCGCTTCCACGCGTTTGGTGCTGACGATCACCGGCTGCAGAAGTACGGTAAAGGGATGCCAGATATGGTTAGGATCGGCCGTTACCATGTCAGCATCGGTTTTGCTCTCATACGCCTGGAACAGCGCAGCGTTTTCCTCAAAGGTCTGGGTTGGTCCGCCCCACATGACGTCTGCCGAGGAATTGCCGCCTTCTGCACGAAGACGTTCTACCAGCTCTCCCGTGCCGCCGCGCACGACCGTTACTTTCACATCGGGATGAGCCTTGGCGAATGCGGCCAGGATGGGCGAGGATGTTGCTTCACCGTGGGCGGTGTAGACCACCAGTTCCCCGGCATTGGCAATGCTGAAGAGTGATGCCGACGCCAAGGCGCCCGCTATGAATCGCTGCAAGGTCCATTTCAGCATGACTATGTTTCCCTTTAAGTCACCGAGGAGGAGGCGGGCTTATTAATTCCATTTACCGGATTAAAAAGCAAGTCGCCTTTTCGGCTTAATAGGAGCGCATCTTTGCAGTTTTATGACGAGGTCTGAGGTATCGCTTCTGCTGCCTTTGCTTGACGTTTCCGGATCCGGCTGATAAATTCCATTTAATGTATTAAATACGGATCCATCGCATGACCCTGTTGGGCAGCAACCACACTTATTCCGGACGCTATAATCGCCGTCTTGTTTTCGATCTCATCCGGTCGGGCAAAGGTGTCAGTCGTCGCGATTTGGGGGATGCCACGGGTTTGAAGCCTCAGACCATGTCCAACATCTGCAAGGACCTGATTGATCGGTCGCTGGTCGAGGAAACAATCCGTCTTGAAGGTGCGCGCGGTGCTCCCCAGAAGGAGCTTCGTATCCGTACAGACGCAGGCTCTTGTCTCGGCGTTCACATCGATCGCGATGGGCTTCTCGGGATTGTGTGCGATCTTTCCGGTCATGAGTTGGGGCGGGAAAGGGCATCCGCCTCGCTGGAGGATCCGAAAGATACCATTCGCGCCATCGCAGATATGACGCGTCGCTTGCAGTTCGCAGCTCCCGACCTTCCGGCCTGGGGGCTAGGCGTTGCGATGCCGACGTTGCAGGAGGCCGAGTTCGAGCATCCTGTCGGTCCACCCGGGTGGAATGCCTGGAACAGGCTGCCGGTTGCCGAGGCGATTGAAGAGGCGTGCGGCCTGCCTGCCATTATCGAAAATGATGCGACGGCCGCCGCGATAGCCGAATTGAGGGCCGGGCGCGCTGTCGGCCTCAGCCATTACGTGCACATCTTTGTCGGGCACGGACTGGGGGCGGGCATCATCAATGATGGAATGCCTTTGCAGGGGTTCTGGAGCAATGCCGGTGAAATAGGTCTTCTGACTTGGCCGTCCGAACTCGGTGGTGAGGTGGCGCAGCAGACGCCCTTCTCAATGGATGAGCTTGCCGCAATGCTTGGCCGCGAAAGCCGGGACATTGCCACGCCCGGTCAGCTGGAGGGGCTTTATCGCCAGCGTGACAGTGTGCTGATGCGCTGGCTCGACCTCAACGCAAAGCGCCTGCGTCTGCTGGTTTCGCTTCTGGAAAACATTCTCGATCCACAGACTGTAGTGGTGGGTGGACACTTTCCGGCGGTGCTGATCGATTCCCTGATCGACCGTGCCTATCCTCTCCTGCCATCTGTCAGCGCGCGCGGTCACAGGGATGTTCCCCGGCTGTGTGCAGGCGCATTGGGCCCGGACGCGGCGGCTGTCGGAGCGGCCATGCTTCCCGTCATCGCTCACGGTAGTCCCGATTTCCGACGGCTGTCCTTCATGCGCGGACGAAGCCAGACAATTGATTTCGAACGTCGTTTCGATCGCGTCGCCGGTGCGCCGGCAGACGACGAAACCTGATACTCTTATTCGCCAACAGGACTCTCTCATGAAGATCGCCGTCGTCGGGCTTGGCTTCCGGCTTGCCAATGTCATTGCCTCATTCCGGAAAGCATGCCCGGATCTCGAAATTGTCGGCCTGGTCGATCCGGGCCCTGCAGGGCTGCCCGCTCTTCTTGCTGCGGGATTGCCCGAGCCCCGTCGTTTCGAGATGGTGCCTGAGATGCTGTCGGCAGTCCGTGCAGACCTTCTGATGGTAGGCTCCCCCAACCTCTATCATCTGGAACATGTCACTGCCGGATTGCGGGCAGGCGTGCGTGTCTTCACGGAAAAACCTGTCGTGATCAATGAAGACCAGACCATGAAAATGGCCGCACTCCTGGCGGAATATGGCAGTGACAGCGTTCTTGTCGGGCTGGTGCTTCGCTATTCCGATCTCTACCGGGACCTGCGCACGGCACAGGCGCAAGGGCAAATCGGCACAATCACCTCCATTGAGGCATCGGAGCACATTGCTCCGTATCATGGTGCCTTTTTCATGCGCGACTGGCGCCGCCACACACGCTATGCCGGCCCCTTCATCCTGGAAAAATGCTGCCACGATATCGATCTTTACAGCAGTGTAGTGGGGCAGCGGGCATCGGCTGTCGCAAGCTTCGGAGGCCGCAAATCCTTTGTTCCGGAAAACAGGCCGGATCAGTTGTCACCATTTCAGCAGGAGCAATACTACCAGAAGCCGAGCGGCTGGCTGGAAGGTCAAAGCGTGTTTGAGAGCGATGGCGATATCATCGACTACCAGACCGCTATCGTTGAGTATAAGGGTGGGGCGACGATGGCCTTTCACACCAATCTCAATGTGCCCGACCAGTTCCGGCGTTTCTGCGTGGTGGGCACCAAAGGCATGGCCGAAGGCGACTTCATTCGCAATCGTTTCCAGGTTCATTCCGCTGTCTCGGGTGAAAAGCTCGTGGAGCGCAGCTATGCGGGCCATGAAAGCGATCATTATGGAGCAGACGACCAGATGGCGTCCGATATCTTCCTGCATCTGACGCAGGGCGCGCCTTTGCCGGTCAACATCGTTGCCGCCCTTGAAGCGGGTCTGGTAGCGATCAAGATCGATGAAGCGCGCAGAGAAAGGCGTACCATCGAACTTGCTGAAACATGGCAGCGGTTCGACGCGACCCTCAATGCATCACATCGTGCGCAGTGATGGGGCTGACTATGCATGACGTCACATCGGCCGCGCCTATTGCAATCCGAACCGCACGCCCAACGGACGAGGCAGCCATTCTGGACATCTGCCTGCGCACATCCGACCGCGGGCAAGATGGCTCGCAGTGCTATAGCGATCCCCGCCTGCCGGGTTTTGTCTGGGCTTTGCCTTACGTTCGCCTCTGCCCTGAGTTCGCTTTTGTGCTGACCCGTGGCGATGAGGTGATGGGCTATTGCGTGGCCGCACCCGATACAGAAGCCTATGAGCAACGCCTCGATAAGAAATGGTGGCCGATGTTGAAGGTCATGCTTCAGCACTTTACAGCGAGTACGGAGCAGGACCGGAGCGTCCTGTCCTACATTCTGGACGCGCCACGAACCCCCGGCGAGGTGACGGACCTTTATCCCGCCCACTTGCACATCAACCTTCTGCCTGAGCTGCAAAAAGGCGGATATGGTTCGCGCCTCCTCAGCCACCAGCTGCAAAGTCTTCAGGAGGCAGGCCTGACTGGTGTGCATCTGGGTGTTGACCCGCGCAATGAGGGCGTAACGGGCTTTTACAGCAAGTTCGGCTTCGTCGAGATCGACAGAACGCCATCGATCATCATGGGCATGAGATTTGCGTGAGACTGGTGCTGCGACCCTCAATCGCCCTGCGCCGGCCCAAACTGTCTGAGCCGCTCGCCCGCGCGCAGCAAAGCGTCTTTTTCGGCGAGGTCAAAAGGTCACGGGTAACGGTCGATGACGGGGCTCCGGTGTTCGACCACCCGATTCGCTCGCTCAACGTTACCGCCAAAAGTCAGCGTTGAATCAAGAAGCGACTCCACGATTAGCCTTTGTCCACGAAGTCCAGCAGACGCTGGCCTGACGAGCCTTCCATTGCGATACAGCGGTGGATCAAGGTTGACCGCCTATCTGAACCCTCTTGCCATTTGAAATCACGAAACAGTCAAATCTCAGGATCATACCGATAAACATACCACAGAGTATTGACTCACATCAAATTCTGTCGTTGACTTCAACGGAGATTTGGGAGGAGGACCCACGTGTCACAGCATGTACGCATTGCGCAGAATGAATCTGCGCATGAGCATAATACTATTGTCGATATTTTTGCTCATTCACTTGAAAAGGCTGCTGACAGGCGTTTTGCCAGGAGTAGCAGTGTAGATTTAACGTATGAGGGGGTTGCCTTCGCTGCTGGCGCAATCGCAGAACGCTTGAGTGCAACGGTCCGTGGGCGTCCGGTCGCCATTCTGATGCCCAACTCCGTTTCGTTGATCGCAACATACCTTGCGGTATTGTCTCTGCGTGCGGAACCGGTGCTGTTGAACCCACAGCTTCCTGTCGCCACCCGTCAACATCTCATCGACAAGCTGAAACCTGCGGCTGTGGTCACTTCAGAGAACATCGACTGTCCGGGCGAGACATTGATTGTAGCGGATAGTCTCCTTGGCCAGCTGGCACTTGAACGCAGAATGCTCAGTCTCGATGCGCATCCAGACGATGTAGCCGTCAATCTCTATAGTGGTGGCACAACCGGTGTGCCAAAGCGGGTTGTCCACTCTCATCGCTGTTTGGTGCGTGCGGTTGAACGTATGGAGTGGGGCTGGCCTACGACTGACGGAGACGTTTGGCTGCCGGTTGCACCATTTACCCACGTTTATGGTTTCCTGATGGGGATCACCAATCCGATGCTGAATGCAGGCAGCATCATCATTCCGGATCGATTTCATCCGGCCACCGTGCTGGAACTTATGCGAGAACACGCGGTGACCGTATTTGGCGGTGGCCCGCCTGCAATCTATCAGGGGCTTCTATCCGTTCCGGGCATCAATAGAGACAGCCTTCCCTCACTGCGGGTTTGCCCTGGTGGTGGTGCGCCTTTTCCGCTGGAACTGCATCGTCGTTGGTATGATGTGACCAGTCTCGCGATCCACGAAGGTTACGGCATGACCGAGGTCGCACCGATTGCAGTCAACACGCAAGCGGCAGGCGTCCGGATCGGCTCGGCAGGCAAGCCAACTCCGGGAACGGAAGTTGAGATCGTCGACACAGTCGAAGGGAAACAGCGTCTGACCCACGGAGAAGCCGGGGAGATCCGCGTACGGGGACCCCATCAGATGATTGGTTATGCCGACAACGCCGAAGACTTGGGTTTGATGGTACGGGATGGCTGGGTCTACACCGGCGATATCGGCGTGCTGGACGAAGATGGCTTCCTGACGATCACCGATCGCAAGAAAAATGTCATCTTCCACAAAGGCTTCAATGTGTTTCCGCGTGAGGTCGAGGAGGTGCTGGTAGCCCATCCGTCGGTCTCGGCCGCGTGTGTCGTCGGCACAGCAGACCTGCGGTCTGGCGAAATCGCCGTCGCTTTCGTCGTCACTCGTGGCGAAGTCACCACCGAAGAGCTGCAGGCGTTCTGCGCTGAAACGCTGGTGCCTTACAAATTGCCCAGCCGGATCGTGTTTATCGAGCAACTGCCGCTCACGCCCGCCGGCAAGCCGGATCGCATGGGCATGCAGAAAATGGCAGCGCAGTCGGATTGAACTTTACACAAAGCAGGGGAGGATGCTTGTTCATGACATACTCAAAAGTATTGAGCCGCCGCCAGGTTCTAGCGGGTACGGCGGGCGCTGCGGCCATGGTTGCCATGGGTCGGCCCGCGCAGGCGCAGACGGTCGTTCTGCGCTACAATCAGTGGTTCCCCACCGCGCACTGGTCGCAGTCGGGTGGCCTTTACAAGTGGTTCGAGCAGGTCAAGGAGGTCACCGGCGGGCGCGTGGTCGTGGAGCCTTCCGCAAAGCCGCTGGCACCGCCGAACCGCAACTATCAGGCGGTGGTGGATGGAATTGCCGATCTGGCATGGGGGCCGCACGGCTACGCGCCTGGTGTATTCCCGCTGACGGAATTGGTGGAACTGCCCTTCATCACCAAACACGCCGGCGTTTCTTCTGTCGCCTATTGGCGCCTGTGGAAGGAAAAGCTGGAGCCGACCGGTATGCAGAAGGATGTCGTGACATTGGCCATGCATCTGACTGCCGGTGGCAACATCCACATGAACAACAGCGAGATCCGCACCGCCAAGGATCTGGCCGGCAAGAAGATGCGCGTGCCGACGCCCGTTGTCGGTCGCGTGCTTCAGAAGATGGGTGCCGTTCCGATCAACGGCTCCCTCAACGAACTGCGTGAAATGATGTCGCGCGGCATCATCGACGGCACCGCGATCTCGTCCGAACTGACGGTCGGCTTCAAGGTGGACAAGTTCGTCAAGTCGGTCACCGAGGTGCCCGGCGGCATCTTCGCGAACTCGGCCTTCATCATCGTCTCCAGCGCCAAATGGAAACAGATCTCGCCGGACGACCAGAAGGCCATTCTTGCCATTTCGGGCGAGCCGCTCAGCCGCTTCATGGGAGATCTGTGGCAGAAGTTCGATGACGAGGCCAAAGCCGCCTACCGCAAGGACCTGGGCGCCGCCTACATCGATGCCTCGCCGGATTTCATCAAGGCATTGCAGGTCGAGTTCGAGGGCGAGCAGACGGCCTGGCTGAACCAGGCCAAGGGACTGGGGCTGGATGGCAAGGCGGCGCTCGATTTCTATCAGGCGCAGATCGCCTCAGTCGGCAATTGAAGGATCGATCCGGATGCTCAAGGCTTTTCTCACCATTGCCGGAGGCTGTCGTCTGCTGACCCTTATCAGCCTCTTCCTGCTGGTGATTGTCACGGCCATCGATGTCTGCGGTCGGGTGCTGTTCGGCAGCCCGCTCGGCTTTGCCTATGAATTGATCGGCGTTCTGCTCGGCCTGTCCGTTTATGCCGGACTGGTCGAGGCAAACTGGAAGCGTCAGCACATCCGGATCGACCTTGCCGACGCGCTGCTTGCCCGTCACCCGAGGCTTGATCGCGCGGTGGACCGCTTCGTCTGGCTGCTCGAATTCAGCTTCTCGCTGCTGCTCGCCGTCATGGTCGCGCGACAGGTCCTTGTTCTCTACGACTACCAGGAAAACTTCATGTTCCTTCCCATGGCGAAATGGCTGCCTCTGGCGGTGGTCGGCGGACTGCTGGTCACCTCTCTCGGGTCCTTCCTTGCCCACCTTGGCGGCAAGACCGTCACCGGAAAGGATGGCGCCACATGCTGATCAGTCTTGTCTGCTTCATTGCGCTCGCAGTTCTTCTGTTTCTGCGCACACCGATTGCAGTGGCGACCGGTCTCGTCGGTCTTGTCGGTCTGGCCGTTCTTCAGGGGTGGACGGCAGCCTTTTCCCAGGTTGGCATCATCGCGACCGAGACGGTTCTGACCTACGAATTCGCGGTTATTCCGCTGTTCATCGTGATGGGCGCCTTCATTGCGCGCTCAGGCATCGCCGAAGAACTTTTCAATGCCTGTTATGCGATCGTCGGGCATTATCGCGGCGGCCTGGCGCTCTCCACCATCGTCGCCTGCGGCGGTTTCGGGGCGGTGTCCGGCTCCAGCCTCGCCACGGCGGCCACCATGTCGGGTATCGCCTACCCGCAGATGAAGCGTTATAATTACGCCGACACGCTGGCCACGGGATCGATCGCGTCCGGCGGAACGCTCGGTATCCTCATCCCGCCGTCCATCGCGCTGGTTTTCTACGGCATCATGACCGAAACGGACATTGGCGAATTGTTCATGGCAGGCGTCGTGCCGGGCCTGATCGGTATCGCGCTCTACTGCCTCGCTGTTCTGTATGTCGTCTACCGCGATCCGGCGGCAGGTCCTTCGGGTGTCAAACTGTCCCTGCCGGAGCGCTTGAAGGCACTGGCAGGCATATGGTCCACCGTCGCCTTGTTCGGGCTCGTGATGGGTGGCATCTATGCAGGCCTGTTTTCGCCGACGGAAAGCGCCGGCATCGGAGCGGCCGGCGCCCTGCTGATTGCCTGGGTCCGGGGCAAGGCAAGCTTGGAGATGATCTCGGCCTCCCTGCGGGACGCGATGAATACCACCGTCTCGCTGATGATGATCCTCATCGGATCCTTCATCTTCGCCAATCTGGTGAATGCCGCGCGCCTGCCGCAGGCACTGGTCGGCTGGGTGGAAGGTCTGGGCGTCGCGCCGATCGTGGTGATCCTGCTGATTGTCGGCATCTACGTGATCCTCGGCTGTGTGCTCGAATCCATCTCCATGATGCTGCTGACGGTGCCGGTCTTCTACCCTCTGGTGGCGAGCCTTGGCTACGATCTCATCTGGTTCGGCATCGTTGTGGTTGTGGTAGTGGAAATCAGCCTGATTACGCCACCGGTCGGCCTGAATGTCTTTGTTCTGAAGTCGGTGCTTCCCGAGGTCCGGCTGACGACGATCTTCCGCGGTGTCATGCCCTTCGTAATGGCGGATTTCATCCGGGCCGGCCTCATCATCGGCCTGCCCTCCCTTTCACTCATGCTGCCGGCGCTGATGCGCTGAACGACGAGGAAAGCTCATGCTTGACAGAACCAACCACACACTCACCCTGATGGCCGCCGGCCACAGGACGAATGTCCACCGGCAGGGCGCCGGACAGCCGGTTGCCCTGCTGCACGGATCCGGCGCCGGAGTTTCGGCCTGGGCCAATTGGCGAAAAGTCATAGGTCCGCTCTCGCAGGATTTCGATGTCATCGCGCCCGACATTGCAGGCTTTGGTGCCACCGAGCTCAAGCCGGATACCCAGTACAACATCATGTTATGGGTTGAACATTTCATCGCCATCCTGGATGCCCTGGAAATCCCGAGGATTTCCGTGGTCGGCAATTCCTTCGGGGGCGCGCTCGGCCTGATGACGGCAATCAACCATCCGGAGCGGATCGACCGTTTGGTGTTGCTCGGCACGCCGTGCGGACGTTTTCCGATGACTGCCGGTTTGAAGGCACAGGGCGATTTCGATGGCACGATGGACAGCCTCCGTCATGCCATGAGCTTCTTCCCTTACGATGCCTCCATCCTGACCGAGGATCTGATTGCAGCCCGCTTCGAGGCCGCCACCCGCGACGGCGCGCTGGAAGCCTTCCGCAAGCTGATGCCGCCGCCATCCGGCGAGCATCCGGAAGTGCGCGGTATTCCGGAAAAGCTGCTGCGCCAGGTGAAGCACAAGACGCTTATCCTGCACGGGCGCGAAGACCGCGTGGTGCCTTACGAGCGGGCGCTCGACATGCACCAGTGGCTGGAAAATTCAGAGCTGCACTCCTTCGGCAAATGCGGCCACTGGGTGCAGATCGAGCGGGAGGCGGAGTTCATGACATTGGTAACGAGGTTCCTGGGAGGAGAGGCATGAGCCGCAATTCACTGGAGAAGGTCCTCTACGACCTGTCCACATCCGGCGCAAACAAGAAGGCTTTCGGTACCGAGCCGGAAAAGTTCCTGTCGCGGTATCAACTGACCGACGAAGAGCGGGCGCTGATCATGGGCTACAAGGTGCGCGAGATCGCCGATCGTGGCGTGAATACCATGTTGACTTGGGGCTTCTGGCTGCAAAGCGGCCGCGGCCAGACAGACTATATGAAAGTTATGAAGCGAGAGGAGGCTTGAGCCATGGCTGAGATCGTCGGCGGTTTCGTCGTTCCCCATAATCCCATCATGTTCCACGTACCCGATGCGCCAAGCGCTGAACAGAAGCAGGTGGTGCTGGATGCCTATGCGGCAACGGCTGCACGCATCTCGGAGCTGAAGGCCGACACTGCCATCATCATTGGCTGTGACCACTACATACTCTATGGTACGGAATGCCTGCCGCCCTATGTCATCTCCACCGGCGAGCTCGATGGACCGGTCGATCAGTTACCGGGCCTCAAGCGCGGACCCATTGCCTGCCACGCGGAGCTTGGCACCCATATCTGCCGCGAAGGCTTTGAAAGTGGCTTCGACTGGACCGTTGGGCGCGCCATGGCGGTGGACCATTCCGTTGCCATTCCGCATCACTACATGATCAAGCCGAATGCTGGCATCAAGACGGTCGCCGTCATGCTCGCCTGTGGGGTCGATCCTTACCTGCCAATGAAGCGAGCCTGGGAACTGGGCGAGCAAATTGCCGCCGCCGTGAAGAGCTTCCCCGGCAATGAACGGATCGTCGTGATCGGTTCCGGCGGCATTTCGCACCATGTGGGTGATGAGCGGATGGGCGAGGTCAACCCGGATTTCGATCAACGGGTGCTGGCCGCCATTACCTCGGGCGACAAGCAGGCCATGCTCGGTTTTACCGACGAGATCATTCTCTCGGAAGGCGGCAATGGCGCGATGGAGATCCGCACCTTTGCCTGCGCCATGGCAGCTGTGGGTGCTGCAGGCGGGCAGGTCGTCGCTTATGAACCAATTACCGAATGGGTGACCGGCATGGGCTTCGCCGAGTTGAAGGCGGCAGCGTGATGGCGGCTGACACTCTCGACATGGTTCGCCTCTGCGATCTTTCCGCGGTGAGCGACGAGATCTTCAAGATTACGCTGGAGGGGCACAAGCCCCTCGGAGCCACCTGTCTCGACGGGACCTACTACGTCTTCCCCGACACCTGCCCGCACGCCAACGAATCTCTCTCCAAGGGCTGGATCGAGGAGGGGCGCGTCGTCTGCCCTGTGCATTTCGCCGAGTTCGAGCTGGGCAGTGGCACGGTCCATAACGGTCCGTCCGGCTGCGGCAAACTCACCTTCTACGATTGCGAGGCCCGCGCTGACGGGCTCTACGCCCGACTGACGTCCTGACGTCGCGCGCTGCAAGCAAGGAGCACCGCATGTGTGAAAACGATCAATGCACCAGCCATTCCGGTCAGGCGCCGGACATGCGCCCAGTCTATCCCAAGGCCTCCAGCTATCCGCAATTCGCCGCCCTGGTCGATACGCAAAAGGCCCAGGTGGATCGCAAGGTTTTCCATGATCAGGAGATCTACGAGGCAGAGCTGCGCCAGATATTCGGGCGGGCCTGGCTGTTCCTGGCGCATGAGAGCCAGATTCCGGAACCGGGCGATTTTCTGCGCACCTATATGGGCGAGGACAATGTGATCGTGGTGCGCCAGAGAGATCGCTCCGTCAATGCCTTCCTGAACTCGTGTCCGCATCGTGGCAACCGTGTCTGCATGGTGGATGCCGGCAAGAAGGCGCGCGGCTTCATCTGCAATTATCACGGCTGGTCGTTCGGCATTGATGGCGGCCTGCGCGGCACCGATGGCAAGGTCTATGATACGGATGCTTCCTTCGACAAGGCCAGCATTGGCCTGACGCCCGTCGCCCAGATCGCCACCTACAAGGGCCTGATCTTTGCGACCTTTGACCCAGAGGCGCCGAGCCTTGAAGAGTTTCTCGGCGATTTCACCTGGTACCTTGATGTCATGCTCGACAATGACGAGGGCGGCACGGAATTCATCGGCGGCGCAATCAGGTCCGTGATTGATTGCAATTGGAAATTCCCGGCCGAAAACTTCGTGGGCGATATCCTGCATGCCTTCTGGACGCACCAGTCCGGCGCGCAGGCCATTCTAGGCGGCGGTGTGGATCTTGGCGCGCGCTATGATGAGCTTGCCTTCCAGGCCTCCGTCTACGGTCACGGCATCGAAACCAATCTCGACAAGGTGGGCAATACCCGCACGCTCGGCTATCCGGAACTCGTGGACTATGTCTTTTCGCGCCAGAAGGCGATGACGGAGCGTCTGGGTGAAGTCCGTGCCCGCATGGTCGGTGCCGTGTCTTCCGCCACGGTTTTCCCGAATTTCTCGTTCCTGCCCGGTCAGGCTACCTTCCGTGTCTGGCATCCGCGCGGCCCGGACAAGATCGAGCTGGTGGTCTGGACGCTCGTCAACAAGAACATGCCGGACCACATCAAGGAGCTTTACCGCAAAGGCGTGATGATGACCTTCTCGCCGGCCGGCGTCTTCGAGATGGATGATGGCGAGAACTGGGAATATTCAACCCGCGTCAACCAGGGTTTCGTCACCCGCCAGCAGCCCCTGCATTATGCTCTGGGCGTTGGCACGCGCGACGACAGCAGAGACCTGCCGGGAATCATTCACAAGGGCTCGCTGAATGACGCCAACCAGCGCCTGTTTTATACCCGCTGGGCCGAGTTCATGCGTCATGACAATTGGCATGATCTGCAGAACGGGGAAACCGCGCCACCGCGGCGTGCCGTGCAGCAGCAGGCGGCGGAGTAAGGCGATGCTGGATATCGCAAGACCCTTCTCTGACTTGACCCGCTATGCCGATGCCGAAACGGAGCGGCTCGCCACCCGTTTCCTGCACGCAGAGGCCCGGACACTTGATCGTGAGGCCTATGAGGAATGGCTGGAGCGCTTCATCGACAGGGACATCCGCTACTGGATGCCGGATATGGAGACCCGTCGCCGTGATGATAAGCGCGGCGCCTTCTGCTACGGCGAATCCGCCTATTTCGACGATAGCTGGGAGGAGCTTCAGGTGCGCGTGAAGCGCTACAATGAGCCCTCAGCCTGGGCGGATAATCCGGCCACCCGCCATGCCCATCTGATCAGCAATATCGAGGTTTTCGAAACGGATGATCCGCAACTGGTCGCGGTATGCTCTGCCTTCACCAATGTGCGCAATCGCAACGAGACCGATCAGGACATCATTCATGGCCGGCGTGAGGATGTGTTGAGGCGCTACGGCGACGGTTTCAAACTGGCCCGTCGGCGCATCTTCATCGTGCAGAACGTGCTTCTGTCGAAAAACCTCAACACCTTCCTGTGAGCGCGTCATGACCGGAAGACTGGAAGGATATGGTGCAATTGTTACCGGCGGCGGCAAGGGCATCGGTCGTGCCGTGGTCGATCGCTTCGTGGCGGAAGGTGCGCGTGTCGGCGTGCTGGTGCGGTCTGAAGACGATGCCAGCGCTCTGCTTGCGCAGCACGGGGACGCGGTTTTGCCTGTGCTCGGCGATGTACGGCGCTGGGAAGATAACAAAAGGCTGGTGGATGAGACTGTCGCAGCCTTCGAACGACTGGATGTGCTGGTTCCAAATGCCGGCGTCTATGATTTCTCAGATCGCTTCGAGACATTGGCGGGAGAGGAGTTGGAAGCGCGCTTTCATGAACTGTTTTCCGTGAATGTCCAGGGTTACCTGCTGGCGGTGAGGGCGTCGCTGGAGCCTTTGCGAGAGAGCAAAGGCTCGGTGATCTTCACGCTGTCGTCCTCCAGCTTCTATGCCGGCGGTGGTGGTGTCCTGTATGTTTCGTCGAAGCACGCCCTCGTAGGCACGGTCAAGCAGTTGGCCTTCGAACTGGCGCCGGAAATTCGCGTCAATGCGGTTGCTCCCGGTGGCACCCGCACCAGCCTTGGCGGCCTGAACGGAGCTGGCGACAACCGCTCGCTCGCCGACATTCCCGGCTTTGATGCCATGGTGTCAAAAACCGTACCACTCGGCTTCCTGTCCGAACCCGAAGACCATGCAAGCCTCTATGTCACGCTCGCATCCCGCAACGAATCCCGTTTCGTTACCGCTGAAATCATCCGCTCTGATGGAGGGTTGATGGTGCGCGGTGGCGGCCGCAAACGAAAGGAAACCGCATGACCTCCACACGAACGGCTATTGAAACGCTTCAGTCCCGCATGAAACTGCCGGTCATAACAGCCCCGATGTTCCTTGTGTCCGGGCCCGAGCTGGTCATTGCCGCCTGCAAGGCCGGCATCATGGGTGCCATGCCCGGCCCCAATGCGCGAACCACGGCCGACCTTCGCCAGTGGTTCGAGACGATTACAGCCCGTGTCGGCCCGCAGGATGGTCCCTGGGCGTTCAACATGATCACCCATACCAGTTATGGCCGGTTCGATGAGGAGATTGCTTTGGTCGAGGAGTTCCGGCCGAACCTTGTCATCACGGCACTTGGTGGACCGCATCGCGTGACCGACACTGTCCATCGCTATGGCGGCCTTGTATTCGCCGATGTCAATTCTCCGACCTATGCCCGCAAAGCGATCGAAAAAGGTGCCGACGGCCTTGTTCTGGTCTGTTCTGGTGCCGGTGGCCATACCGGCGAATATGCCATGTTGCCCTTCATTGACGAGGTGCGTTCCTTCTTCGATGGTCCGCTGATCGTTGGCGGCGGCATTTCAACCGGTCGGGCTGTGCGGTCGGTGGAAAATCTTGGTGTCGATTTTGCCTATGTCGGAACCCGCTTCCTCGCCGCTCGCGAAACGATGATTTCCGACGAATATCGCCAGATGGTGATCGACAGCCGTATGGAGGACCTGATTGCCTCGCGTGCCATCACTGGTGCCCTCGGCAACTGGATGAAGGCAAGCGTTGCGCGCGCCGGAATTGCACTCGATGCCATGAAGGCCGAAGCAAAGATCGATTTTTCGGGCGACATGCATGCCGGCTCCAAGGCCTGGAAACATGTGTGGAGTGCTGGTCAGGGTGTCGGCGTTGTGGCCGGTCTCGAGACGGTTGAAGACATCGTGGAGCAGTTTGTCGGCAGCTATCTCGACGCCGTCGAGCAGGAGCCGCAACGCAGCCATTTTGCTGTCAAGAACAGGCAGAGGGCAGCAGCATGACCATTTATCAGGAAGCTGCCGACCGCATCTGGCATGCGCGCCTTTCCGGCACCCCTTGTGCCCCGATTCGCGATCTTCTGGGCGACAGCGATGTCGACGGTGCCTATCGTGTCCAGGAAATCAACACAGCACGCCGCCTTGAGGAAAGCCGAATTGTCGGTGCCAAGATCGGCCTTACCTCCAAGGTGGTGCAGACGCAGCTTGGCGTGCATCAGCCGGATTACGGCCTTCTGTTTGCCGATATGGATGTGCTGAATGGCGGCACTGTCGCGTGGAGTGAACTTCACCAGCCAAAGGTGGAGGCGGAAATCGCCTTCATCATGGGACGGGACATCCTGCAGGCGGATGCCTCTTCCGGCGAAGTGCTGGCTGCCAT
Organism: Rhizobium sp. Root149; assembly: GCF_001427345.1. Taxonomy (NCBI): domain Bacteria; kingdom Pseudomonadati; phylum Pseudomonadota; class Alphaproteobacteria; order Hyphomicrobiales; family Rhizobiaceae; genus Rhizobium; species Rhizobium sp. Root149. The sequence goes on along the minus strand of NZ_LMGD01000006.1, from coordinate 16,609 downwards.
CGAATGTGTGGTTCCAGCGCTGGAGATCGTCGGTTCGCGCATTGCCGGCTGGGATATCCGCATCACCGATACGATTGCCGACAACGCCTCCTCCTCGCATTTCGTACTAGGACCTTCCGCGCGGCGCGTAACGAAAGTCGACATGCTCAATTGCGGCATGGTGCTGTCCCTGAATGGCGAGGAAAGGTCCAAGGGCCAGGGCCGCGCCTGCCTTGGCTCGCCCGTCTCTGCGCTGATCTGGCTGGCACGCACCATGGCGGCGCAGGGGCGACCTCTGCAGGCCGGACAGGTGGTGTTGTCGGGTGCACTCGGGCCGATGGTCGCGGTCAATCCCGGTGACCGGTGCGTCGCGCATATCGAAGGATTGGGAGAGATCAGCGTTGATTTCGGGGAGACGTCGGCATGAGCAAGGTTAAATGCGCCATCATCGGCTCGGGCAATATCGGCACTGACCTGATGATCAAGATTATGCGCCTGTCCAAGGTGCTGGAATGCGCTGCACTGGTCGGTATCGACGCGGCGTCGGACGGATTGGCCCGTGCACAGCGTCTGGGCGTTGCCGTAACCCATGAGGGGCTGGAGGGTCTGCGCGCCATGCCCGTCTACAAGGATATCGCTATCGTCTTTGATGCCACATCGGCAGGTGCCCACAAACGCCACAGCGAGACCCTGATTGCCGACGGCAAGCAGGTCATTGATCTCACACCCGCTGCCATCGGACCCTACACCATCCCGCCGGTCAATCTCGATGCCAATCTGGACGCGCCGAACGTCAATATGGTGACCTGCGGTGGTCAGGCCACGATCCCGATCGTTGCCGCGATTTCAAAGGTCGCGAAAGTGCATTGGGGCGAAATCGTTGCCTCGATTGCCTCCAGGTCCGCAGGTCCCGGCACGCGCGCCAACATCGACGAGTTCACCGAAACAACAGCCGCTGCCATCGAACAGGTGGGCGGTGCCGACAAGGGCAAGGCCATCATCATTCTCAACCCCGCCGAGCCGCCGCTCATCATGCGCGACACGGTGATCTGCCTGACGGATGATGCCGACCGAGAGGCAATCCGCGCCTCGATCCTGTCAATGGTCGAGCAGGTAAAGACCTATGTTCCGGGCTACCGCCTGAAGCAGGAGGTGCAGTTCGAGCGGATCGGCGGCAACGCGCCGCTCTGGATTCCCGAGCTTGGCCGCCATGTCGAGGGTCTCAAGGTCACTGTTTTCCTTGAGGTGGAGGGTGCCGCACACTACCTGCCTGCCTATGCCGGCAATCTCGACATCATGACCTCTGCGGCACTGAAAACCGCTGAACGCATCGCAATCCTGCGCAACTGGGTCAAGGAGGCTGCTTGATGGCAAAGCTTTTCATTCATGATGTGACCCTGCGCGATGGCATGCATGCCATTCGCCACCAGTATGATCTCGGTCATATTCGCGATATCGCACAGGCGCTGGATGAGGCAGGTGTCGATGCCATCTCCGTCGCCCATGGTGATGGCCTGACCGGCTCGACCATGACTTACGGCTTTGGCCGCCACACGGATAGCCAATGGATCGCCGAGGCTGCCAAGGTGATCAAGCGCGCCAGGCTTGCCACGCTTCTGCTTCCGGGCATCGGCACCATCCATGATCTGAAGAAGGCCCGTGATCTGGGCGTGACCTCGGTGCGCATCGCCACCCACTCCACCGAGGCAGACGTTTCGGCGCAGCATATTGCTGCCGCGCGCGAGATGGGCATGGATGTCGTCGGCTTCCTCATGATGTCGCACATGACCGCACCCGAAGTCCTGGCTGGCGAAGCGCGGAAGATGGAGAGCTACGGCGCCCATTGCGTCTATGTGACGGATTCCGGCGGCGCCATGACCATGCGGGATTATGCCGCCCGCATCACTGCACTGCGCGAGGCCCTGAAGCCGGGAACGGAGGCCGGTGTTCACGCGCACCAGAACCTGTCGCTGGCGGTGGCGAATTCCATCACGGCCATCGAGCACGGTGCAACGCGCGTTGATTGCTCGCTGGCTGGCATGGGCGCCGGGGCCGGTAATACGCCGATCGAGGCCTTTGTGGCGGTGGCCAACAAGCTGGGCTTCGATCATGGCTGCGACCTCTTCAAGCTGCAGGATGCCGCCGACAATCTTGTGCGGCCGCTGCAGGATCGTCCGGTCCAGGTGGATCGGCAGACATTGTCGCTTGGCTATGCCGGGGTCTATTCCAGCTTCCTGCGCCATGCGGAAAAGGCCTCTGTCGATTATGGCGTCGATGCCCGCGAAATCCTCATGGAACTTGGCCGTCGCCGCATGGTGGGCGGTCAGGAAGACATGATCGTGGATGTGGCCCTCGATCTGGCGCGCAAGTCGGCCTGAGGGAGATCCCGCCCGCAAGCCCGGCGGGCGGGAGCTTCCCGATGATGTCAGGGGCGCATGCCGTCTTCGCGGGAGCTGAGGAGCTGCATTGCCTTTTCAACAAATTCCTCATCACTGAGAGGCTTCAGCGTTTTATGCAGAATGGAATCGCCCATCATCAGGCAATAGGCGAGGTAGGCACGGCTGTGGGCTTCGGCTTGCGAAAACCCTTCGGCCCGGAACAGTTCGGCAAAATATTCCAGGCGAATATGGTCAACCTCCTCGACCGCCTGGTGCGGCAGATCAACCCGTCTCCCCCAGTCGCGAATGCTCATCTCCACCTGGGCAAAGGCCGGGGAGCGTGGCATGCGCGGCAAGGCCATCAGGTTGCGCAGCCGCGAAAAGCCGGTTTCGTTGGTGCGCGAGATATTCTGGATCACGTTCAGCGTCATGCGGCGCTGCCAGTTCTTCAGCATGGCCGCCAAGAGGTCGGCACGTGTCTTGAAGTGCCAGTAGAAACTTCCTTTCGTGACGCCGAGCTTCTGGCACAGCGTGTCGATCCGAATACCGCGTACGTTTTCCCGAACGAGAATGTCTGTGGCCGCCTCCACCCAGTCGCTTTCGGTCAAAGGACTGTCCTTCAGCCTTCTCGTCCGGCTACGACTGGCGTTTGGCTGCGGAGCAGCGGCATCAGGATGGAGTGTATCGTCAAGCGTACCGGATTGCTTGTCTGGGGCGCTCTTACTCACGGCAGTACCTTCATTTGAAATTTCAGCATTCCAAACCTTACGGTATGGTGGGAAAATTTGCGAGGGACCATGACTGCAAAAAGCGTTGTTATCGTCGGGGGAGGCCAGGCTGCGGCGGTCTGTGCAATAGCTCTGCGTGAACGGGATTACAAGGGAGAGATACTCATCATAGGGGATGAGGTTCACCCACCTTACGAACGGCCGGAGCTTTCCAAGAAGCTGGTCACTGGCGAATGCAGTCTGGAAAGCGTGACCATCCTGAATGACGTTCGAGCCAGGGAGCGCGGAATTCGGCTACTGACAGGTTGCACCGTGCAAGCCATTGATCGTGCTGCCCGAACGGTGCAAACGAACACGGGGGTGTTCGGCTATGATCGCCTCGTGCTCGCAACCGGCGGCCGTGCTCGGCGTCTGGAGCAGGCGGTGGCGACAGGTTTGCCCGTCCTGACCATTCGCACTGCAGCCGATGCCGAACTGCTAAGGCAACAGATCAGGCCGGGCAGCCATGTGGCGGTGATCGGCGGTGGATGGCTCGGCCTCGAAGTTGCCGCCAGCTGCCGTCAGGCGGATATGCAGGTCGATGTTGTGGAGGCATCGGCGCGTCTTTGCAGTCGCGTAGCTCCCCCCGTACTTTCTCGAACTCTGGAGACGCTGCATGCACAAAACGGCGTGCGTCTTCATTGTGGTGCCGTCATCGGCTATGAGCCAGGCGGCCTTGTGATCAACGCAACCACGGAAATTCGACCCGATTTTCTGGTCGCTGCCATCGGCATGGAGACCAATGATGAGCTTGCCGCCCGAACAGGCCTTGCAACCGAGCGCGGCATTCTGGTCGACGACCTGTTCCAGACGGAAGATCCTCATATTCTCGCCATCGGTGACTGTGCGGCGCGCCGCATGCCAGAGGGCGGCGCGGTGCGTCTGGAATCCTGGCAAAATGCCAATCATTCGGCTCTCGTGGCCGCCTGCCAGATAGCAGACGTAACCCCACCTTCGGCAGAAATCCCATGGTTCTGGTCCGATCAGTTCGGTAAGAAACTGCAGATGGCGGGTAATCTCTCCGCAGACGACGACATCATCGAGAGGATAACCGGCCCGGACGAGCGCATGGGCCTTCACCTCCGCGATGAGGTGATCGTAGGCGTCTGGGCATTGGGATCGGTACGCGACTTTGCGCATGTCAGACGTTGGCTTGGCCAGCAGACGCGCGTCTGCGCCACCAGGCTGTCCGACCCGAGCCTGCCGCTCAAGGCAGCTCTGATGCCAGAAATCCCTTCAAGCTGAAAAGAGTTCCGGTGCTTGTCAACGAGATCCATGATGAGGGATTTCAAGTTGCGTCGGTCTCGGAGATACTTGCGTGTCTTCTGGACGCCGTGGCCTTCGGCGACGGTGTGCTTACCTTTGCCTCGCTTATTGCGGCGTGTGGACACAAAACCTTCGCCCAACTGACTTTGTTGGCAAAAACGCTCATTCCCCCAGAGGAGTTGCGCGTCAAATTTGATCCAAGCCCGGAGAATGATTGAGAGTCTTTGTGTGCTCCGAGAGCCAGATGCGAAACTTCTGGATGGCTGGGCGGGCAAAGCGGCTGCGGGTATAGGCGATATGAAAGTGATGTTCGGAGTTGACGACGATCGGCGATACCGGACGAAGCCTGCCCTGTGCAATCGCCTCGGCGACGAATTCGACTTCTGCCATGACGATCCCCAGGCCATGCTCGGCCGCTGCATAGGACATGCTCGAACTTTCGAAGGACCAGCCATGATCAAGCGGCACGGGGGGAATGTCTGCCGCATCGCACCAGACTTTCCAGTCATTATAGCGTCGCAGCGTATGGATGATGGGATAACTCGATAGGCGCTCGATATCGACAGGTCCGAAGTCGGGCGATGCGACGGGGCAAAGTGCCGTCATGAACAACGGTTCGACAATGAAATCAGAAAGTTCGCTTGGGCGGGCGCTGGAGAGAACTACGGCGTCGCTGATATTCGCATCCAGGTTATCGCCTGGATTGAGATAGAGAGATGTCACCGAGATATCAGGATGGCGACGCGCCAGTTCCGGCATGCGCGGCATCAGCCAGTTGAGAGCGAAGGATCGTGACAATCTCAACACTACGGAATTACGGCCGGTCATGGCACGCAACGCCGTATGGCCCTCTTCCAGCGCGGCAATCGGTCCGCGGACCAGTTCCAGATAGAGCCGGCCAAAATCTGTCAGCGTCACCTGCCGGCCCACCCGCTGGAAGAGTGGCGTGCCAACCAATTGCTCCAGCTGGCGGATCTGCTGGCTGACTGCCGACTGCGTCACGTTCAAATTCTCGGCTGCCTGCGAGAAGCTGCCCAGGCGGGCCGCCTCGGAGAAGGAGCGCAGAAGATGAAGCTGGGGCAGATGCATGATCCATTAGTAAGCCTAATGCAAACCGATGTGAATACTCGTTTGACCATCTGCTGCTAAAATTATTAGCATAATAGTTAAGTGATGCAAATTTAGGCAAAACGCTGTGCATTGCAGCATTTTGGAGCAGCATTTCCTGGCATGGCGCTCTCACCGACGCATTACGACCGTGCCTAGATGACAACCACAAAGGAGTTGGATCATGGAATACGGATGGGAGCCCTATCTCTCGGAGCGCGACAAGAAGCATTCGGAGCTTTGGGGAAAGAAGGAACTGAACGGCTTCGGAGAAAAACCGGCACTGCTTCTGATCGACATCTACTATTCTGTTCTTGGGCTGAAGCGCGAGGACATCTTCGAATCCATGAAGACCTGGCGCGGGTCCACCGGTCTCGAAGGCTGGGAAGCCGTCGATAAGACCGCCGAGCTTCTGGCCGTTGCACGGGCGTCCGGCATTCCTGTCATTCACGTCAAGGGCCTGCATTCGGGCGTCAATTCCTGGGGCCGGCGTAACCGCCCGAAGCCGACCATGCCGCAGGAGATGATCGAGAAGGGGCAGCAGATCGTCGATGAGGTGAAGCCGATTGCCGGGGAACTGGTGATCGAGAAGGCTGCACCCTCGGCCTTCCAGGGCACGCCGCTCGCATTCCAGCTGCAAAGCCTCGGCATCGATACGCTGATCGTCTGCGGCGAAACCACGTCGGGTTGCGTCCGGGCCTCCGTGGTCGATGGCGCAACCGCCCGCTTCCGCATGGGCGTCGTCAAGGAATGCGTCTTCGATCGCACCGAAGCCTCCCACTACATCAACCTCTACGACATGCATCACAAGTATGCCGATGTGGTCAACCTCGACATGGCAAAGCAGTATCTTGCCGGCTTTGCGAACAAAGCACCGATGCTGAAGGCCAGCTGACATCCATGCTGCGGTCCTGCGCGCGAAACGCGCAGGCCATCCCGTTTTACCGTTCGTCGCGGCCTTTTCCGACCCACTGCCGCGCGCTGCAGGGAGACTGAGATGACATTCGTGATTTCTTCCAAGCTGTTTGCCGTCCTTCTGAGCGGCGCTGTTGCATGGACCACGCTGGCGTATGCTCCAGCACTTCACGCGGCAGAGGAAAAGGCGCTGGTGGTGCGCTTCTATGATGATCCTGCAGGCTTCGATCCGGCCAATATCTTCCGCATCGAGAACGAGAACATCGCCTTCAACATCTTCAGCGGCCTGACCTCCTATGACAGCAAGACCGGCAAGATCATCCCGGATCTGGCAGAATCTTGGGAAACCAAGGACAACCTCACCTGGACCTTCCACCTGCGCAAAGGCGTCCAGTGGCAGAAGGGATACGGAGAATTCACGGCAGCCGACGTGATCTACAGCTACAAGCGCGTTCTCGACCCTCAGACAGCCTCACCTTACGCTTCGGAACTCGCCGGCGTCGACACGATGGAGGCACCGGACCCCTACACACTGATCATCCGCCTCAAGGCACCCAATGGTGGATTCCTGCACACCGTGGCGAACTACCACCAGGGCCAGATCGTCAAGAAGGAGGCGATCGAAGCTGCAGGAAACCAGGTGCGGTGGAAGCCGGTCGGTACCGGTCCCTATTACCTCGACTCCATTGATGTGAATTCGCGGATCGTGCTGAAACGGCACGAGGGCTATTACAAGGGGCCTGCTCCCATCGCCACCCTCGACTTTCACATCATCAAGGACGATGCCACCGCCGCGATTGCCTTGCGTAATGGCGAGATCGACGTGCTGATGCGCCAAAGTAAGGAGGAGCAGCTTCAGATCCTCAAGGAGGCCGGGTTCAAGATGAATCACGTCGATAACTACGCCTCCTCGCTGAAGGTCATGAACCTCTCCGATCCGATCCTGAAGGACGTGCGGGTGCGCCAGGCGATTGCCCATGCAATCGATTATGCGGCGATCACCGAGGCAATTGCGCCCTCGCTGCAGGGCACCGCAACCTCGCTGCTGATGCCGTGGATGGAGGTCTATTCCAAGGATGCGCCGACCTATGGCTACAATCCGGAGAAGGCCAAGAAGCTCCTGGCCGAAGCCGGTTATGCAAACGGTTTCGTCCTGAAGACGCTGGGCACCTCGGCTCAGGGCGTAACCGAGCAACAGCAGTTCGAGATCGACTACCTCAGCCAGGTGGGGATCAAGATGGAGCTCGAACTCGTCGACACGCCGACCTTCAACCAGCGCCGCAACAAAGGCGACTTCATGACGGCGAGCCGCCTCCTGCCGGCCATCAATCCCGACATGATCCTGTTCAGCTATCTGCACCCCTCGAACATCGCGCCCAAGGGCCTCAATGGCGCGCGCTACGACAATGCGGAACTGACGGCGACAATCGAGGCCGCCCGAGCCGAGGCCGAGCCGAAGCGCCGCATGGAGCTTTACGCCAAGGCGCAGAAGATCGCGATGACCGATCTGCCCTACCTTCCGGCAACGTCGAGCAATGTCTTCTGGCCCAGCAAGCCCGAGGTCAACGGCGTGACCATCAACTACCTTGCCCAGGTAAATTTCTGGGAAGTCACCAAGTAACGGAAGGGCTACCCGCCATGCTGACTTACAGTTTCAAGCGCGTTGTCCAACTCCTGATCACCGTTCTCGGTGTCGTAACCCTCGTCTTCTTCACAATGCGGCTCATTCCGGGGGATCCCATCTCCGCCATGGCGGGCGACAATCTCTCCGGTGCGGCACTCGACCGGATGCGCAGCCAGATGGGCTTGAACGATCCGCTTCTGGTTCAGTACCTCGCCTATCTGGCGCGGCTTGCAGTGCTCGATTTCGGCAATACGGTCACCACCAAGCTGCCGATCATCGACCTCATTGTCAGCGCGCTGCCGATCACCGTTTCAATCGCAGTCGGAACGATTATTCTGACCGTCGCGATCGCAATCCCGCTTGGAACATTGGCGGCCTACATGGCGCACAAGGGTAACCGCGTGCTGGACAATGTCATCACCGGCATTGCCATGGTGCTCGACCTGATGCCGCCCTTCTGGACCTCGCTGGTCTGTCTTCTCATCTTCTCGCTGACGCTTGGCTGGTTTCCCGCCAGCGGAACGGTGACCATTGATGATCCCGTCACGCTTCTGCGTCGGGTCGCGCTGCCGGTGCTGGTACTGTCCATGGCCCAGGTCGCGACGCTCGCCCGCATCACCCGGACCGCGGTGCTGGAGGTTCTGAACGAGGATTATGTACGTACCGCCCGCTCCATGGGCTGGTCGGAACTGCGCGTACTGTTTCGTCATGCCCTGAAGAATTCGGCATTGCCGATCGTGACCGTGATCGGGCTCAGCTTCGGCAATCTGCTGAACGGCACCGTGATCGTCGAGTTCATCTTCACCCTGCCGGGCATCGGCAACCTTCTCGTGGGCGGCATGAACAGCCGCGACTACCAGATGGTCCAGACCCTCATCGTCTTCTACGCCATGATCTTCGTCGTCATCAATTTCACGACGGACCTGATCTACCGCGTCTTTGACCCCCGCGTGCAGTTCTGATCGGAGACGTCAACCATGGCCCATATTCCGCTTTCCCTTCCCGCGCTACGCTCGATCCGGTTGGATCTCTGGCACATGCCGGGCCTGATGCGGCTCTTGACCAACCGGCGCATTCAGGTGGCCCTGCTGATCCTTATCCCGATCCTGCTGCTGACGGTGTTTCGGCCGTTGCTGCCCATTCCGGGGCCGCTGGAAACCAATCTGCGGGCGATGACCAGGCCGCCGTCATTCGAGCATCTCTTTGGCACCGACCGCATGGGACGCGACCTTCTCAGCCGGACGCTCGCCGGCGTGCAGATCTCGATGTTCGTCGGTTTTGCCGTAGCCCTCCTGTCGCTCTCGGTCGGCCTCGTGATGGGAACGCTTGCCGGCTTTTTCGGCGGCGTCATCGACCGGCTGATGATGACGATCACCGATATCTTCCTGGCGTTTCCCTCGCTGCTCCTGGCGATCGGCCTGGTCTCGGTGATGGGAACCGGAATGCTGCCCGTTGTCCTGGCCATTTCGCTCTCGGACGTGCCGCGGTTCATCCGCCTTCAGCGCTCACTCGTTCTGGGGCTGCGCTCGCGCGCCTATATCGATGCCGCCCGCACCGTCAAAGCCTCGCAGATGTGGCTGATGACCCGGCACATCATCCCGAACACGCTCGCGCCGCTTCTGGTCGCAGCCTCGATTGCGGCAGCGAACGCCATTCTCGTCGAGGCGGGGTTGAGCTTTCTCGGCCTCGGCATCATGCCGCCCGCCCCTTCGCTCGGCAACCTGATCCGTGATGGCCAGACCTATCTCGAACAGGCGTGGTGGATTTCCACGCTGCCCGGCGCCGTCATCCTGCTGATCGCCATCAGCCTGCATTTCCTCTCGGACGGCATCCGCCAGGTGCTCGATCCACGGTCGCGCAAGTAACCATTGCCACAGCACAAGGGAGAAATCTCCATGAACGAAATGCGTCCTTTCCGCAATTCGCTGCTCGATGTGCGCGATCTGCACACGCACTTCCTCACCGATGCCGGCACCGTCAGGGCAGTCAACGGGGTGTCCTTCCAGATCGGGGAGGGCGAGCGCGTGGCGATCGTCGGAGAATCGGGCTCCGGCAAGAGCGCCATGGCCATGTCGCTGCTGCGTCTGCTTGCCTATCCCGGCAAGGTCGTTTCCGGTGAAATCATGCTGGATGGGCGCGATCTGAACGGCTTGACCGAACACCAGCTGAACGAGATCCGCGGAAAGGACATCGGAACGATCTTCCAGGATCCGATGTCGTCCCTCGATCCGGTGATGCGAATCTCCAAGCAGATGATCCCGCCGATCATGCGGCATCTTGGCGTAACCCACGAGGAGGCGAGAGCCCAGGCGGTCAACTGGCTGGACCGGGTGGGCATACCGGATGCCGCACGCCGGATCGAGGCCTATCCCTTCGAGATGTCCGGCGGCATGCGCCAGCGCGTCATGATTGCCATGGCGCTGTCCTGCCGGCCGCGGCTGATCATTGCCGACGAACCGACGACCGCGCTCGACGTGACGATCCAGGCGCAGATCGTCGAGCTACTGAAGGAACTCACTGCCGAAACCGGCGCCGCCATGGTTTTCATTACCCACGATCTCGGCCTCGTGGCGCGGTTCGCCCACAAGGTGGGCGTGATGTATGCCGGCAAGCTGGTGGAATTCGGCGGCGTTCGGGAGATCTTTGCCCGGCCTCGACATCCCTATACGCAGAGCCTTCTCGACACGATCCCGCCGGTTCATCAGCAGGAGCGCCGCCGGCTCGTGCAGATCCCCGGTTTCCCTCCCGACATGAAACAGGCGGTGCAGGGTTGCGCCTTCAAGGAGCGCTGTGCCGGTGCGCACCGACGTTGTTTCGAAACCGCCCCTGAGCTTGAAATGCGGGAGCCGGGCCATTCCGCCGCCTGTTGGCTGCCCGAGGGGCTGGGCAGTGACCGCTTCGTGGAGCAGGGCCTGATCCCCGCGCTCGAGCCGTCGCAGGATCCGGCGGAGTCCCGCGTCGTGGTGGAGATCAACAACCTCCACAAGCACTTTTCTTCCCGCAGTTCCCTGCCCTGGCGCAAGCCGCCGGTGGTGCGCGCGGTCAACGGCGTTTCCTTGCGCATCAAGAAGGGCGAGACGCTCGGCATCGTCGGTGAATCCGGTTGCGGCAAGAGCACGGTGGCACGTCTCCTGCTGGGTCTCGACCCGGCGACCTCCGGCGACATCTTCATCGAAGGCATGGCGCAGATGGTGTTCCAGGACCCGTCCTCCTCCTTCAATCCCAAGATGACGCTGTCGAATATCATTCAGGAACCCCTGGTGGTGACGGGCTGGGGCACCAAGGCGGAACGGCTGGAGCGCGTGCGGGAACTGCTGTCGCAGGTGGGGCTGGATGAAAGCTACCTGTACCGTTATCCAAGCCAGCTGTCCGGCGGCCAGCGCCAGCGCGTTGCCATTGCACGGGCCCTGGCGCTCAAACCTTCCGTTGTGGTGGCTGACGAGCCGACATCCGCCCTTGATGTTTCGGTCCGTGCCCAGATCATCAATCTGCTGGTGGATCTCAAGCAGAAGCTGCGCGTGAGCTTCGTTTTCATCTCCCATGACCTGCTGACGGTGAGCTACATCTCCGACAAGATCGCCGTGATGTATCTGGGCGAGGTGGTGGAGTACGGACCGGCAGATGAGGTCTTCCGCAATCCCGCCCATCCCTACACGCAGGCCCTGATCGCCGCCGTGCCCATCCCAGACCCGCAGGCCGAGGCATCACGCATGCAGAAGCCGCTCTCGGGCGAACTGCCAAGCCCCCTCAACCTGCCCGCCGGCTGTTCGTTTGCCTCCCGCTGTCCGAAAGCCACCGATTATTGCCGCACCCACAAGATGGTGCTGAAGCCCTTTTCCAAAACTCGAGAAACGGCGTGCCATTATGCAATCTGACACATTTCGGCGCTTCGGCATTTTCGGTGGCGGGTTATTCTTTGCCATCACGGGCATGGCCGCGCCGTTCTTCACGCTTTACGCAGCTGAAATGGGGGCCTCCACCCTCGCCATCGGCTTTATCGTCACCTCACGGGCCCTGCTGCCCATCATCATCGCCATGCCGACCGGCCAACTGATCGACAGCGTCGGGTCCGTGAAGATGCTGCTGATCGGGTCTGTGCTGTTGCTGATCTCGCTCCTGAACACCGTGTTTGCGACGAGCGTTCCCATGCTGGCCGTCTCGCAACTGTTCATGGGCGCCTGCATCATCATCATGGCGACGGCGCTTCAGGTCATGGTCTCGACTGGCAACAGGGAGACCCGCAACAAGGCAATCACCACCTATTCCATGTGGATGTCCGGCGGCAGCATGGTCGGACCGCTGATCGGCGGGCTGATCACCTATTTCTTCGATCATCCGGCGGACGGCTATCGGTTCACCTTCGTGGTGGCCGCCGCGGCGACAGCCGTCTTCATGCTGCTGCTCGTCTGGCTCAGCCGCATCTATCCGCATCCGGTGCCGGCCCCCGGCGAAATCCGTTCGATCCTCTCTTTCCGTGGCGTCACCGCCAGCTATCGGCAGGGGATCGATCTTACCGTGCACAGACCGGTACAGTTCGGGCTCGTCGGCACCTTCGTCATCATGTACATCCAGGCGCTCTACAGCGGCTTCCTGCCGGTCTATCTGGATCAGTTCGGCTACTCGGCATTTCATATCGCGGCGATCCTCTCCTGGCAGGGCATGGCCGGCATGCTGAGCCGCTTCGTCATCAAGGCCCTGATGCGCCGCTTCTCGCTGGAGCGCATCCTCAGTGCCGCCGGTCTGCTTGCCGCGATCTGCGTGGTGCTGACCCCGCTTGCCGCTCCCAATGCCATCCTCACCTATCTGCTGATGTTCACGCTGGGCGCATCGGCCGGCGTCAACCTGCCCGTCAGCATGATGATCATGGTGGATGCCGTGGGTGAAAACCAGCACGGCAAGCTGATGGGACTGCGCCTGCTCGTCAACCGCTTCTCCCAGACCATCAGCCCCGCACTCTTCGGCGTGCTTGGCAGCGCCATTGGATTAACCGCCGCCTTCCTCGCGGGCGGTGCGGTGCTGGTTGCCACCATGTTCGGCTTCTCGGCCTATGCCAGCCACATGGTGCGCGCCAGCGCTGCGAATGCAGCGAGCAACCCCAGCCAAAAGGACGACTGACATGACGGAACGCATATGGGACAAGTATCTCACCGAGCGCGACAAGCACGTATTCGCAGCCTCCGGCTTCGGCGCCATGGCCGACTGGGGCAAACGGCCGGCCCTGATCATCATCGACGTGAACTATGCCTTCTGCGACGAGGAACCGAAGCCCATTCTGGAAAGCATCAAGAAATGGCGCACATCCTGCGGCGAGGACGCCTGGGAAGCCATTCCCGTGCTTCAGAAGCTGATCGGCGTGTGCCGCGCCAAGGGAATCCCGGTGATCTACACCACCGGCATCCGGCGCGCCGACAACTGGGACTCCGGTTCCTGGAGCTGGAAATCCAGCCGCCGCGGGGAAACGCCGGTGGCGGAGGTGAGCAATCGCGACGGAAACGACATCGTCGATGAGATCGCACCCGGACCCAGCGATATCGTGGTGCGCAAGCAGAAGCCCTCAGGCTTTGCCGGCACGCCGCTGCAATCCTATCTGCAATTGCTGGGCTGCGACAGCCTGCTCGTCACCGGGACCACCACATCCGGCTGCGTGCGCGCCACCGTTCTCGACGCGTTTTCGCAGAATTTCCGGCTGACCGTGGTCGAGGATGGCTGCTTCGACCGAAGCCAGGCCAGCCACGCCATCAACCTGTGCGACATGCACGCGAAATACGCCAATGTGCGTCCGAGTGGCGAGGTCCTGGATTACCTTGCCACTCTAGACGACGGCATGTTCGATCTGCCGTCCGGCAACGGCATGACAACCAGAATGGCTGCCGAATGACATCTGGCCTCGTCCGCCCGGCCGGGCGAGGCTCTCCCTCATTCCCACATCAAAAGGAAAACGCGGATGACCCCCGATCGCTTCGAGGACCACGCCTGGGCGGATATCGTTCCCGCCGACCTGATCGAACTTTATGCCCCTTATCAGCGCGAAACCTTTGTCGGACCACGTCCGGCACTCGTGCTGATCGATCTCTACAACCTGGCCTACCGGGGAGGTGCGGTGCCGCCCGCGAGCCTGTTGGGCCAGTATCCGAGCAGCTGCGGCATCTATGCGCATCGGGCGATCGAGCCGACGAAACGGCTGATCGCGGCAGCGCGCGCGGCGGGCGTGCCGATCTTCTACTGTACCTCCGACCACCGTCCCATGGCCTCCCCGAAGGGCGTTGGGGCCACGCGGCGCAAGAAGCCTGCCGCCGCCGAGCGCTTGCCGGACGACTTCGAGATCTGGCAGGATTTTGCGCCCCAGGATGGCGACATCATCATCCGCAAGCAGCGCGCCAGCATCTTTCAGGGAACACCGCTGGTCTCGCACCTGAATCTCTTGGGCGTACAGAGCCTAATCGTCTGCGGTGAAAGCACCAGCGGCTGCGTCCGGGCAAGCTGCGTCGATGGTTATTCCAACGGGCTGCATGTGAGCCTTGTCGAGGAATGCACCTATGACCGGCATGAACTGGTCCACAAGATGAACCTGTTCGATCTGCATCACAAATATGCCGACGTGATGCATGTAGAAGAGGTGGTCGCGCACCTGACGTCGCTTGAACCGACCCGGATGGCGGCAGAATAAGGTGCTGCGAACGGGCGTACCAAGCGAAGATCGATGTCCATTGCGAGACCATCCCCATGACCTCACCTGATACGACGACGGATGTCGAGCCGACGCCCTCTCCAGCCGTGCGCAACGGAACGTTTTCGGCGCTCCGCTACCGCAACTACCGTCTGTTCTGGTATGGCAATTCGATCTCTTTCGTCGGCGACTGGCTGGACCAGATTGCGCTGAACTGGTTGGTGATTTCGACGACCAACGACCCGGTGATGCTCGGCCTCGTCAACCTGTGCCGGGGGCTGCCGATCATGCTGTTTGCGATGTTCGGCGGCGTCGTGGCGGACCGGATCGATCGACGGACTATGCTCATCTGGACGCAGGCGCTCGCCATGTGCGTCGCCATTGGTCTTGCCTGCGTCGTGGCATTTTTCAACGCCTCGATCTGGCTCATCCTGGTGCTGGCGGTTTGCCGTGGCATGATCGTGTCGTTCAACCTGCCGGCCCGCCATTCGCTTGTCTATCAGCTGGTACCGCACGCTGCGATGGCCAGTGCGGTCTCACTGAATTCCATCACGCTCAACCTTGCCAAGATCATCGGACCGCTCGCCTCGGCAGCCCTGATCGCGAGCTTCGGCATCACGACCTGCTTCATCGCCAATGCTTTGAGCTTCACGGTGGTGATGGCGATGCTGCTGATGCTCGATCTGCCGCCGCAGAAGGTGACGCGCAAGCAGGAAAGCTTCCTGGCGAGCCTCACCGGCGGGTTTGCCTATATGGGCCGCGAGCCGATCTTGCTGATGCTGGTTCTCGTGGCCCTGGTTCCGACCTTCTTCTGCCAGCCCTATATCCAATTCCTTGCGGTTTTTGCCGCTCAGGTCTTTCATACTGGTGCCAGCGGCCTTGGCCTGATGACGGCACTTGCGGCGGCCGGATCGATCTGCGGTGGCCTGCTGGCAAGCCGCTTGCAACGCGATGCACGGCGTGGTTCGACCATGCTGATTTTCATGGCAGGCTTCGGCGCCTCGCTGATCCTGTTCTCAATGGCGCCAACGATGTATGTGGCGATTCCGGTGCTGTTTGCCGCGGGCGCGATGCACATTGCCTACAATTCGTCGAACAACACCATTCTGCAGCTGACCGTGGACGATGCCTATCGGGGCAGGGTCCTGTCATCCCTCTTCATGACGCGTGGTCTGATGCCGCTGGGAACGGCCACCATGGCGCTTCTCTCGACTGTGACAGGACCGCGGCTTGCCATGGCGTTGATGGCTTTCGTCGTTGTCGCCTTTGCCGCCATCTTGTGGATGAGAATGCCGAAGTTGCGTGCGCTCAGGGTTTGAGCTGTAAGAGCGGCTGTCGAAGATTGATCCAAACGTGACACAAGCGGGATAACGTGGCGCATGATCATCTCGAGCTTGGCGAGGCACTTCGGGCCGCCCGTGACAGCTTTACCGATCTCGTATCCGCAAATGCAGCCTCGCGCAGCTGGGACGGATTGACCGCCAGTATGGCGGCAGTCAGGTGATTGCCCCAGGCTGTCGTCATCTTCTACGAGCGGAATTTTGTTCCGCTCGTTACCTCGCAAGTATCAGAGTGCAGCGGGCAACGGTCCCAGTTTGCTAGATCCAAGGATGCGAATGATATTTGCCATGGCTCATGTGGTATTTCCTCACTCGATCAGGCGTGATGCCCTGCCACTGCGCCTTTGAGCGTGGTTATAATACTCTGACGCCTGCTGCACTGAGCGGTGTCTTGACTGCTCCATGGCTTCCGGTAGCGGAATGCCGCGATTGGCTGCTTCGGTGAGATAACCGGAGCGCAGGCCATGGGCGGAGAATTCTGTAGGATCGAGACCGGCCATTGCAGCGCGCTGCTTGACGATATCGCTGATCGCCTTCGGATCTAGCGCACGGGCTGAGACATTGCC
>NZ_LMGD01000005.1:0-71254 GCF_001427345.1 Rhizobium sp. Root149 | reverse complement strand
GGACCTGAAGGCAATCACCGTGCCGACACTCGTTCTGCACGGCGAAGACGACCAGATCGTTCCGATTGCAGATTCGGCTCACAAGTCGGTCAAGCTGCTGAAGAACGGCACGCTGAAGACCTATCCGGGCTTCTCGCACGGGATGCTCACGGTCAATGCCGACGTGCTGAATGCGGATCTGTTGGCGTTTGTGCAGGGTTGATCGGCGGAAAATCGAAGGGCTGCGTCAAGAACACGGCGCAGCCTTTCACATTCCATCAGTTCATTGCTCTGATCGTGTACTCGCAGATAAGGCATCACCGCTACCAAGAGCAGAGGGGTGTGTTTGAAGCAAGCTCCAGGCTGATGTTGCCGAGATCCGCCGTCTGGGATCCGAGAGGATCGGGATGAGATTTACCGCACAGAAGCTGAGCATAGGCCGAGCAAGCGCAATCCTGCGTTTGAAGGAATCGTATCTTCTCATCCGAGACCAGACTGGCCGGGATCAGGCTGCGCTGCCAAGCCCATCGACTGTCGGAAAACTTGCGGGAACGATGGTCAGGTGCAGCGCGCTTCCGAGCGCGCCTCCTCCGTAGATGGTGTTTTCCGCGACGGCAAAGAGTTCCGCTGGCGTGGTCGTGCTCGAGGTACCTGTTTGCGGGTTCCGGTCAAATCGCGGGAAGTTGGAGGATGCTATCTGCAGGCGAATGCGCTCACCGGGCCGAAAGAGGTAGCTGACATGACCGAGTTTCAGATTGATAGCATGCTGTTCATCGGCATTCCCGGCGGTGCGGATGATGCCATCAACAAGGCCGATGCTTCTCCCCGTTGGATCGACAACGCAGAGGCGCGCGGTCCAATCCGTGCCGGGTGCGCTTGATGAGACCTTGAGCGTCGCCTCCACAAGGCCCGTGACCTCTAACGGCTCCTCCAGCGGAGACGAGGTGAAGATCAGCACATCGTCGCGACGCTCGATTGCACTCTGATCCTTCAGGCCGGAGTTCCTGCCCTGTAGCAGTCCCGGCAGGAAGTTGGCACCACCAACGGTGGGCACGGGATGCCCCGGATCTGCCCGATACGAACGCTGCCAGCAACTCTCGCACGGGTCCGCCCAAAGCGTCGTTTCGCCGAGAAAGAGGGTCTTGCGCACCGAGCCGGGCAGCGGCCAGTCGGGTGCGGCATGCCAGCTGTTCGATCCCTGGCGGAAATAGCGCACCATGGGCGTTTCGGGTGCCCTTCCTTCGCGCGCCGCATCGAAGAAGTGCAACTGTTCGTCACAGAGCGCAGACGTCGCGGCATTATAACCGAGCCAGAAATCACCCTGCCAGTCGGACGGGTTGCCATGGGACCATGGACCGATGATCAACCGGTCCTTGACGTCGTCTGCATGCTCCCAGCGTCGCCGCACAGTCTCAAACAGCTCGATCGAACCTTCGACGAAGAGGTCGTTCCAGCCGCAGCTGACGAGCATCGGCACATCGCAGGCGGCCAGCTGTTCGAGATGCTCGAGATTGCCTGAAGCACTGGCCGCATTGTGGTCGTTGAACCAGTCTACGGCATAGGGGGCAAGTGCAGCCATGTCATGATCAAGCAGTGGCAGACGTTCAAAAGCCGATGCGGGATCCTGCTGCATCAGGGCGAGCAGGCGTTTTCCGCTCTGCACTGCATCCGGCGGCAGGTCGCTCAGGCGGCGTCGAAGATCCTCGGGGCCGAGCGACTCGATGATCCAGAGCAACAGGAAGCCAAGTTCTATGGCGCCGGACCGATAGGTCCAGGTTTCGCCATGCCGTGCTGTCGTCAGATGCGGAGAGATCGCCACAAGGCCGTCCGGGTTGCGCGCCGCAAGCAGAACCTGCGTTGCGCCGACATAGGAGGCTCCGAACATGGTGATCTGGCCATTGCAGAACCCCTGTTCGTGCAGCCACGCGAGCGTGTCCTCGCCATCGTCGCCCTCATGGACAAAGGGGACGAAGTCGCCATCGGAGCCAAAGCGCCCGCGCGTATCCTGCACTACAATGGCGTAGCCACGGCGCAGCGCCGCCATGAAGTCCATGCCCGAAATATACTGCGTTCCGAAGGCATCCTCCTTGCGATAGGGTGTGCGCTGAAGCAGCACTGGCCATGGCCCCTCCCCCTGCGGTAGCCAGACGCAGGCGGTCAGCACAATGCCGTCGCGCATGGTGATTTTGACATTGTCATGAAGCTGAAAGGTCGTGCTCATGGCGGTGCAGCTTCCGTCCTAACCACGAATGATGCGCTGGCGGATCTGGTCGAACGAAACCGCGAGGATCAGGAGTACACCGGCCGCCACCTGCTGCCAGGTGGAGTTGATATTCATCAGCGTCATGCCGTTGTTCAGCACCCCGACGATCAGCAGGCCAAGCACGGTTCCAAACATGCTTCCCGTGCCACCCTTAAGCGATGTGCCGCCCAGAATGATCGCCGTGACCACGGCCAGCTCAAGGCCAATCCCTGTCGTTCCCGATGTCGAGCCGAGCTGCGACGCGCTGACGAGACCCGTCGTTGTCATGCACAGACCTGAGATGACGAAGCCGAAAAAGAGCGTTCGCTTGGTGCGGATGCCGACAAGGCGTGCGGCGTTCTCGTTGGCGCCGATTGCGTAGATCGTACGCCCGAACACGGTTCTGGCCAGCACGATCCCCACAATCACGGCGACGAGGAGGAAAACCATCGCCGAGAGCGGAATATCGAGGAATGGTCGCGAAATCGCCCAGTCGAAATTGTTGATGCGGATGCTGCTTGCGCCACCGATCGAAAGGGTCAGGCCCCGAAAGATGGCCAGGCTCCCGAGCGTTGTGATCAGTGCGTTAACCCCGACGACAGTTACCAGAAAGCCGTTGAGCACTCCGATGCCAAGGCCGACCAGCAGCGCCACGCCAACGGCCGGCATGATGCCCATATGCTGGGCGGCAAGCGCGAATGTCAGCGCGACAAAGGCAGTGCCGCTGCCGACCGAAAGGTCAAACTGGCCACCGATGAGCAGGATCGTGCCGCCAGCTGCCAGAATGCCGGTGATCGACAGCGCGGTAATGATATTCACGGCGTTCGGCCAGGTGAGGAAATACGGCGAATTAAAGCTGAAGAAGACGATTTCAGCGAGAAGAAACAGCAAAAGTGCTGCCCATTCCGGAGCCTTGATGCGACGGCTGGTGGCTGGTGCGGTGATGGGGTGATTTGTGGCGCTCGCGGTGCCGGGGACCTGTTCAGGCATCTGCCCCTCCTCCTGCGGCTTGGGTGAGCCGCTCTGTCGAAATTTCATTTTGTGCCAGTTGGGCCACGACCCTGCCACGCACCATGACCATGGCTCGCGTGGCCACTTCGGTAATGTCTTCATAGTCGGAGCTTGCAATCAGAATGCTGCGTCCGGTGCGGGCGAGATTTCTGAGTACGGCATAGATTTCCTGCCGCGCGCCGACATCAACCCCTCTCGTGGGCTCTATGAGAACGAGCATCGTCGATCCTGCCTCCAGCCAGCGTCCCAGAAGGACCTTCTGCTGGTTGCCGCCCGACAGCGTCGAAATCTGCTCCGATCCATCCGGGCTCGAACGAACCTTCAGCGTCGCGTGCCATGTCCGAAACGCCTTTTCCTCGAAGCTGCGGAACATCATCAGGCGTTTTGCCAGACGCTTCCAGCTGGGTGCGGCCAGGTTCTCAGCAACCGAGCGTGTCTTTAGCAGGCCGTCCCTCGCCCGATCCGCCGGCAGGAAGCCGACGCCTCGCCGGATCGCTTCCGCCGGATGCCGGAACCGCACGGTCTCGCCATTGATGCGCAGCGTGCCTCTGGTGAATTCAGTCTCGCCAAACAGTGCGCCAGCAAGTTCTGGTGCGCCCGAACCGACCTTGCCATAGATCCCGAGGATCTCGCCGGGTTCTATCGAGAGGCGCACGTCGGTAAATGCTGCGGAACCCAGATTTTCGGTCTCCAGCACCGCGCCCTGGCCTTTAGGCGCATGGCTGTAGGTTTCATGCTGGGAGGAGACCTCTCGCCCCACCATGGCGTTGACGACGGTAGCCTGATCCACATCCCGCGTCAGGGCCTTGAGGGAGACCCTTCCATCGCGCAGCACGCAGACGTGGTTGGCAATGGCAAAGACCTCATCGAGGCGATGCGTAATGTAGAGAATTGCGACGCCTGACCGCTGCAAGCGCTGGATCAGCGCGAACAGCCTCTGGGCTTCCGCATCCGACAGCGCTGCTGTCGGCTCGTCAAAGATCAGGCATTTCGAAGCGCCTGCGGTCGCGCGGGCAATTTCGATGATCTGCCTCTCGCCTAAACGCAAGCCTGAAACCGGCGCGTCGATCGGCAGCTCTGCGCCAAGCGCATCCAGCGCGCGGGCGGCCATGGCGCGCATGTTCCCGCGATCCACGAAACCATATCTGCTGGGAAGTGCGCCCAGCGCGATGTTTTCGGCGACGCTGAGTGTGGGAGCATCGGCAATTTCCTGCGCGATCAGTCTGATGCCTGCCTGTCGCGATTGAGCAACCGTGCGAAAGCTGCACTGGCTGCCATCAATCGCAATGGTTCCCGCGTCAGGCTGATGGTCACCAGCCAGGATACGGACGAAAGTCGACTTGCCGGCCCCGTTTTCCCCCAGCAGTGCTGTCACGCTGCCCTTGGGCAAGTCAAGGTCCACACCATGGAGGACCTTGACCAAACCGAAAGACTTTCTGATCCCGCGAACGGATAGAAAGTTGTCCGGACTCATTTGCACTTCGCCTCGGGATAGATGCTGTTCATGTTGTCCTTGGTGATGACTTCATGCGGCACGAGGATCTGCTTGGCGATTGTCTGACCCTTTACCGCCTTGATCAGGTTCGGAATGATCAACTCGGCATAACGTTCGGGAAAATAGGCAGCCGTCGCGATGAAGTGCGGGGCGGTCCAGATCTGGCAATTGCTCGGATCGAAGTTCTGTGCACCGATATAGAGATCGTCCGTACGATTCTGCGAGCGGGCGGCTGCCAGTGCGCCCGTGATGACATCTTCATTGATGCCGACGACGATGACCTTCTTTGCGCCGGGCAGCGCTGTCAGCGTGTCCGTAACCTGGCGCTGCGCAGCGTCCGACTGGCCACCGGCGCCCGTATCGATCACGCGGAGGTTCTTCACCTGACCGCAAACCTTGGCGAACCCTTCGCGCATACCGCCCATGCGCTGGTCGTTGACAACTCCAACCGCCAGCGATTCCAGCGATAGCCAGCCATCATACTGGCAATCGAAATTCTTCTTGAAATACTGGCCGAGGGCATAGCCGACGATCTGGCCGGCATAGACATTGGCTGCGCCCACGAATGCCGTCTGGCAGGGCTGCTGAACAATATCGATCGCGATGACAGGCACCTTGGGGCCTTCGGCGCAGATGTTGGCGGCCGCTGCGGCGTCAGCCTGGAACGTCACCAAACCATCCACTTTCTGGGTGCGGAACTGGCGGGCGCATTCCAGCGCGGCGGCGGCATCGAACTTGGAGTCACAGGTGACAAGCTTGACGCCAGCAGTCTTGGCGGCAGCCTCCATGCCGCGCTGCAGGGCTTCGGTGAAGGGCACGCCCAGACCCAGCTGGGTAAAGCCGATGGTGAGCCCTGCCCCGCTTCCGGCTTCAACTGGTGCGAATGCGGCCACTTCCGGCGGCGGTTTGATGCCTGCATCCTGCGCATGGGATGGCAAGACCATGGCGGTCACAAGACCGAGTGTCCCAACCACAAGTCCCACTATTCCTCTGGAAAAGTTCATCTTACTTCCTCCCTGAAGTGAACGTCTCTGGCTCACGCAACTTGCGTGATTTTCAAGTCAAGCAGCCTTGCCAGCTTGGCGATGCGGCCTGCGATGTGGCCAAGGCCGACGGCGCAATGATGGGCAGGGCCTACAGAATTCCAGGCCTCTACAAAGGAGCGCGCACCCATATCAAAACGGTATCGGCTGTTGGTGTTACCAATCTCGAGAATAGGACCCGGGACCGATTGGCCCTCGGCTACAAGCAGTTCCACCTTGCCCGCGCGCTCGATAAGCGAAAGAAGTGTGACAGGCCCGTGCCTGACCGACATCTCGACCGACACTCCTTTCCCCACCTTGCCGTGGTAGACTTGAAGCGGTCGGACCTTGGTCTTTCCCTCGGCGATCTTTGTATGCCCCGGCCCGTCATGTCCCATGAGAACGATGTCGTCATCGAAGTCGATGGCGTAATATTCGGTGAAGGACCCGCCGGCACCAAAGGCGTCCATGATCTTCATGGCCTGCGCATTCTTGATCTCGTATTCGCCGGCGACCGGGACGCCCGCAGCCGTCAGGAGCGAGCAACCGAGGATCACGGACGAAATCAGGTCCTCATGTTCGTGGCCGGGCACGGATGTGTAGAAATAGGCCATGGAACCGAGCTGGCGCTGATCTGCCAGTTTCACCAGCGCTGCCGCCGTTGCTGCAGCCCGGCGCAGTTCAGCCGGATCGCAATCAGGCTGGATGTCGAATTCCAGCGCGATCCGCGCCAGCATCGCGTCGACCTCTGCCGCGCTCAGTCCGCGCCGGATTTCCGCCAGCTCATCGATTTCCATGAAATCAATGATGGTGCCGAAGGCCGCACTTTGCGCGGTCAGGTCAGAGTAGATGTCCAGCATGCCGGCGTAATAGTGACCCATGACGCCAAGGCGATTGTGCGCCATGACATGCGCCACCCGTGCAGCTTCAATCCAGTCGTCGATCTCCGCATCCACATGGGGATCGTCTCTGAGGACGCCGGTCACCTGATAGGCGCGGATCCCGGAACGGTGGAAGACGTTGATGAGTTCAGGCACCGGGCAGGCCGCGCAATAGGCAAGCCACGTGCCCGTCATCTTTGTGCGATCACCCATCCGGTTGAATTCAGCATAGTCGATGGCGCGCTCGGGCTGAAGATTGAGCACTACGACAGGCACACCGGCACGTCGTACGACGGGCAGGACCGTGGACGACAGCGCATAGGTCGTTACATAAAGGAATATGAGGTCGACATTTTCCGCCCGTAGCCGGTCACCGGCCTCCAGGGCCTTGGCCGTGTTGTCAATCAGTCCGAGATTGACGATCTCGACGCCCGGGCGCGCAAGCTTCCCGGCAACCACGCCGACATAGCCTTCAAGTCGATCCTTCAGGCCTTCGAACTGGGGCCAGTAGGCGTCCAGACCGATGCCGAAGAGGCCAACCCGAAGCGGCCGGTGGGCCGCCCGGGAATCACTACCAGATTTCATGAACTCTCCTCCGCGCCGGCCGCGGGATCTACCCGCCAGTTGGCCGCGTCATTCAAATTTTTCTCCCTGCCAAGACTGTAGCACTCGCGAAGGCCCCCGGAAGTTGCTAAGATTTTTGGGAAATGATCGTATCCATACAAAAATTGATCAATGAGCGAGCGCGACTACTACGTGTACCTGCCTGAGAATGGCCTTTGCGAGTCGCTGGGTTGCACGGCGCTCTCGACGGGCTACACCCGCATTCCGCCGGGCTCAGCCTACCCGCCTGTGCGCCACCCCGATGATCATCACTTCGTCTGGGAGAAGGGCAGGACCATCCAGGCCTATCAGTTCGCCTGGATCAGCCAGGGACGTGGGCGGCTTCAATCAGCGCCCGATCCTGCGCGGGTACACCCGATCCAGGCGGGCGACATGATTGTATTGTTTCCCGGCGTCTGGCACCGTTTTGGGCCAGATCGCGAAACCGGCTGGGTCGAAAGCTGGATCGAGTGCCGAGGCCCCGCCTTCGAGCGGATCATGGATGCGGGCCTGATTTCGCCCGATCAACCCATTTGGCATGCCGGCGATGGTGTCCGGACTGTTTTCGAGACCATTCATGGTCTTGCCTGCGAAGATGCCCTTCTGCACCAGCCGACCTTGTCCGCTCTGGCCCTGCAATTGCTGGCCCAGCTTTGTCAATCTCGTGATCTGGTTGGACAGGGCAGAATCCGAATCATCGAGCAGGCCCGTCGCGCGCTGATGGACAAGAACGCCAACCCCACTTCACTGGGCCGGATTGCCAGCAATCTGGGTCTTAGTTACCCGACCTTGCGACGTCTTTTTCGCGAGCACACGGGAATGTCGCTGAAACAGTATCAGACGGATGTGCGCACCCGCCGCGCCTGCGAACTGCTGCGCAATTCTGACAAGTCGGTCAAATCGATCGCCGGGTATCTCGGCTATAACTCGGCGTTTCACTTCTCGTCGCAGTTCAAAAAGGCGACTGGCCTTTCGCCCTCCGAATGGCGCGCCAAGAATCGTCTCGATATTCTGACAAACATTTGAAATTAGGGGCGATAAGAGACTGACCTGCTCCTGAGCATTTCTTCGAGGATGGATGTCGAAGCGATGGAGTTCACGCTGAAGGCATATCTGCTCGGCGACAGATCGGCTTGTCGCCCTGTTCGGCTCCTCTCAGTCGCGGAAGGAGATGCCAAGCGTCTTTCGCGGAAACGCACGCAATTGAAGAAGGAGCGCACGCGGCACGTCAATCGTATCCGCGCCTTGCTTGTGCTCCACGGTATCCGCTCTGTCCTGGTCTTTGGGGAGGACGCTGGAGGGAGGCAGTTTCGAA
Source organism: Rhizobium sp. Root149 (assembly GCF_001427345.1). Taxonomy (NCBI): domain Bacteria; kingdom Pseudomonadati; phylum Pseudomonadota; class Alphaproteobacteria; order Hyphomicrobiales; family Rhizobiaceae; genus Rhizobium; species Rhizobium sp. Root149. Next base: position 62,706 of record NZ_LMGD01000005.1, on the reverse strand, counting down.
TATCCGGACCGGAATACGATCTCTAATCGAAGCAGCAAACACAGTCATCCTCGCCTATCACATCTATTCCTGGCAAGACGGATCTTTCCCACCCAAGGACGTTCAGTCCTGCCCTGCCCGCTCGCGATAGTGTGCATAAAGCCGTTCGAGATCCGCCTGGAGGAAAGCGGCAAAGCGCTCTGCGTCTGCTGCCTCGATCGCGACCACCACTTTCTTGCCGCTGCCTGCAAAACTCACACGCATGGCCTTGTCAGTCGCGACCCAGACAGTCTGCTCCGGCTTTTCCTTGCGCAGCTTGGATTTGTCCTGGCGCGCAGCTCGGAAGGCAAGCTCGAAACGTGCATCGCTTTCGGCTTCCGCAGCCCCTGCCCCGCTCAGCACCTCGATGACTTGCTCCGCTACGGTATCAGTCAACAGGTCTACCAGTTCCAGCCAGCGGCGTCGGCCTACAGATGGTGCCGGGCCGATGAGAGAGACGATCGTGGAAGGCACCTGCTTTGCCACCTGCAACATGCGTGACAGCGCCGCCTTGTCGATGCCGAGCGCAGACATGATGATTTCGCGGGAAAAGTCCCGCTGTTCCAGCTTCATCGCAAACAGTGCCCGTTCGATATAGGAAAGGTTGGCACGGGCATTGTTCTCCTGGCCCTGGCTGACGACGAGCTGTTCATCGGTCAGGCTGCGCACGACAGCTCGAACCCGGATGCCCAATTTCTGACAGGCTGCGACACGTCGATGCCCATAGGCAACCTGATAACGTCCTTCCGTTTCCGGATGCGGGCGAAGGAGAACCGGCACCTGTTGTCCATGTTCGCGGATCTGATCTGCCAGTTCGTCAAGCTGCCGCGGATCAAGTCCCAGACGGTCGGACACGAAGGAGCCGTCAATGAGATCGGTATCGATCTCGATGACAGCGGCGCCCTGTAGCAACTGAGCCTCGATTTCCCTGGCGCGCTCAACGGAGGAATTGATGCTGCCCAGCGTCTTCGAGATTCCCCCTATCGCACCGCCTGCCTTCAGCGGACTGCCCAATCCGGCAAGCGGTCGGGCCGGAGGCGCCTCGGTCGAAGGGGTGGCTGCAGCGTTGCGTTCTACGGCTTCGATCAGGTTCTTGCGTGCCATTACTTGCGCCCCCAGGTCGTCTTGACCAGTTGTTCGATTTCGCCGTTGACGGCATTCAGTGCCTCGATAGCGCGGTCATAGGTGCCGCGTGTGAACTGCGTTCGCTCCACCTCGTAAAGCGTCTGCTTGGTCACGCCCGCATCCGAAATGGCTGTCGATTTCAGCATGGGCGTATTGAGCATCCGGTTACCGAAAATGGCGCGCATGAAGCCCGTCATCTGGCTCTGAGGGCCGTCATTGGGCTCGAAACGAGTGACCAGATACCGCATCCAGTCATAGCTTGTGCGTCCCCCTGCCCGCTCCACAACGGCCATCAATTCGCTCGTCATGGCCAGGAACTGGCTCATCGACATCACATCCAGCATCTGCGGGTGAATGGTGATCAGCACGGACGTTGCCGCACACAGCGCGGACATAGTGAGAAAGCCGAGCTGCGGCGGGCAATCGATGACAACCAGATCGTAAAGCTCCTCGATCTGGCCCAGAACCTCGCCGATCCGCGCGAAGAACATCGTGCTGTTGGCCCCTTGCGCCATGAAGCGCGGCGTATCGTGCTCGAACTCCATCAGTTCCAGATTGCCTGGAATGAGATGCAGGTTCGGAATATAGGTCGAGCGAACGATCTCGGTGATTGCCACCGGCTCTTCGTAGCGGATCGCACCGTAGAGCGTTTCACCCTCACCCACATCGAGCTCTGGCTGGTGTCCATACATGGCGGACAACGATGCCTGCGGATCGAGATCAACCGCCAGCACCCGGTAGCCCGATAAGGCAAGATACTGCGCCAGATGTGCGGCTGTCGTCGTCTTGCCAGAGCCTCCCTTGAAGTTCATGACTGCGATGACCTGAAGGTGTTCACCATCCCGTCGATGGGGCACATATTTCGGCGCGCCGTTCTTCTCGTCGAGGACACGACGGATCAGGTTCATGTCATCGGCACTGTAGAGCCGTCTTCCATTGGGAAGAGGGGAGGGGACGTTCAGCTCTCCTGCCAGTTGGCGAAGATAGGCCTCGCCAATGCCAATGAAGGATGCTGCTTCGCCCGGCGCAAATTGGCGGATGGACTTTGCCGACGTGGGCGGGAAAACGCGCGCCTGATGAAGCTGCAGCTGCCGCTGCAACTCCTGCGCATCGGCTGCGAGCATGGATGGCAGATGCTCCTGTTCCGTAGACGCAGGATTTCGTTGATGCAGCATTTTAGATCTCCAGTAGCGCAAATTTTCTTCATTGGGCAGAAATAGCGCTACTCACATAAGAGCTGATTCGTGAAGAATGCACAAACATCGGCTCGATTTTGTTACAGCGTGCCAGCGCTCATCATCGTGTCGAAACAGTTGTCCGCGGACAACGGAACGACCGGTCAAGGCATCACCGCCACTGTTGTCCGCGGACAACAGGCTGTTCAGCACCAGGCTCACAGCCTTTCCGATGATGTGGGTCACGACAGATTCCGATCCATATCATCAGGCCGAGGCATCAAGGTCATGCGCACCGGGCCTTTCTCCTTGCGAGCGCAAAAGCGCCATCAGGACCGGCCCCAGCGAAAACTCACCGCGTCGGGTTTTGGAGGTCAAATCCCGCAGATAACCGCCCGCTGACTGAATATGGCCGGATCGTTCCAGCATGCAGGCAAGTGTGATGGCGGCATTTTCCGGCCCCATGGCGTCACAGGCATCCTGATAGGCGGAAGGACTTATACCTAGCATCGAGCGGACAACCACGGCGGCGCTCATCAGATCCCGCCAGTTCGCAACCGCACCGCTTGGGCCATAATCGACAATTTGCGGGCAGGCCTTCAGCACCATGGCAAGCGGGAAGGCTTTCTGCAGCACCGTCCGATCATTGGGTGTTGGTCTGGGTGTTGGTCGCGTTGCCGCTCTCTCGTCTTTTCTAAAGCGAGGTTCAAGTTCAGTGATGGAGTCTGGATTTGAATTCTGTATGTGACGCCCATTTTGGTTGTCATTGCTCTCTGTATTTTGTGTTTTCAGCAGCAATTCCAGCCGGTTGATGATCTCGTCACGCAAAAGCTCAAGTTCATCGAGAACGTTTTCCACGATCTGCCTGCCTGGGGCGCGGGGCAGGCGGGCAAGAATGGTGATGTAGCTCTCTTCGATCTGCGACCAATCTCCGTCAGCACCTTCCTCCATCGCAGCCGTCAAAAGCTTACGAATGTCGCGACGGCAGATGGTCAAGGCCTCCTTGGCGCGACGGAACGCCTGCGCTTCACGGACAACATCCTGCGCAAGGTTGGCCAGTTCAGAAGCTCGTTGGACCAGAGGCCGCAGGTCGAAACCAAACGCGTTCTCGATATCGCCAGCCTGAGACCGTCGCGCATATCGCTTTCCGTTCGGACTGTCGCGCCGGTCGATCAGCCCTGCCTCGACGAGTGCCGCCAGATGCCGGCGAAGTGTCGTCCCGGCAATCCCGTGCGCCCGCAGTGACAATTGCGCGTTCGACGGAAACACGACGAGGCTGCCATCGGGCTTCAACTCGTTGCCCGGATAGAAAGTCAGGAGAGCATCCAGGACGGCAATCGCGCGATCCTGCAAACCCAGGCGCTGCCGCGCTTCGGCCACATCGCGAAACACTTTCCACTTGTCGACTGAATGCGCCGGGGGAGGGCCCCCGCGGTCCAGTTGCCCCTTCACGAGCGCAAGCGACACCCGCCGCTGCCCGAAGGGCGTCGTTACATTTCCACTCTGCATGGTCCTTTACCTTTTCAAAGGCAAAAGAAATCCGCTCACCAAAACGGTGCCAAAGACTCTTGACTGCGATTCATGGAAATGCGATTCTGATCTTGCTACAGATTGAGAAGGGCTTCCACGACGGTAACGTTTGGGGGCCTTTTTCTTTTGCGGTCGATAATCCTCACGGGTTGCGTTTGCGATATTTGGCGTAGAGATCGTCCAGATGCTCGGCGACAAAGGCGCCGAAGCCGGCCGCATCCTTGGCCTTTGCATCCTTGCTTTTCAGGGCAAGAGTGTAACTGTTTCCGTCACTGCGGATATTGGCCGAAAGCGCCCGATCCCGCGCGGACCAGATCTCGCGTTTCGGCTCAGGGCGGTAACCCGCAATCTTCTTTCGGGTCAAAGCATCCATGACGAAGGCAAAGCGGGCATCGCCATCAATGCCCTCAAGGCTGGTTTGCGATAGAATTCGGCGTAGTTCCTCCAGCACGCGTGGGTTCTCAAGCAGGTGCTTGAGCTCGTACCAGCGGTCGCGGCCCGGCGATCTCGCGCCACCGATGGCCGACAGAATGTCCTGCGGCATATTGGCGACCGACAGCATTTTGGAGAGCGTTGCCTTGTCGATGGACAGCGCCGTCATGACCGTCAGATTGTCGCCGTCGTAGTTCAGTTCGCTCAGTCGTTTTGCGAAACGCGCCCTTTCGATGAAGGAGAGGTCAGAGCGTGCGGAATTTTCCTGGCCCTGCGCAATGACATGATCACGATCGGAAATGGCTTTGACGACAGCGCGAACGGGTCGGCCGAGTTCGCTCGCCACCCGCAATCGCCGATGCCCGAAAACCACCATATAGCGACCAGCATCGGATGGATGCGGCCGCACGAGGATCGGGCTCGTCTGACCCTGATCCCGGATTGCCGCCTTAAGCGTCTCAAAGGCTGCCCGATCATCCTCCAGCCGGTCCTGCACGAAGGAGACATCGACCGTCGCCGGATCGAGGTCTACGACCGTCTCGCCTTCCAGAAGCTTGTCGGCCCGCGCCGCCAGTTCATCGATCGTGGAGATGATCGAGCGCGAGGCGCCCTTGACCGTATAGTCCAAAGCGACCGGGTTTGCGCCCGTCTGCTCCGTCATGACATTGGCGAAAGGGTTCTTACGCGCCATGACGCAATCTCCTGCCTAACCCACGGAGAGACTTGCGAAAAACACCAAAGTTGACGGCGGTCAACAACATCACAGACGCCCCCATGCCCGGTGGATGAGACCCTGGATCTCGAAGTTAACGGCATCCAGGCACTCGATGGCCCGGTCGTAGGTCGCGCGGTTGAAGTTATTCCGCTCAACCTCATAAAGCGTCTGCTTGGTTAGACCAGCGTCAGAGATCGCCGTCGACTTCAGCATCGGCTGGCGCAGGATTTCTTCGGCAAGCATGGATTGCATGAAGCCAAGCATCTGGGCCTGGGGCACATCGGTCGGCTCGTAGCGGGTGATCAGATAGCGGAGCCAGTCCATTTCGACGTTGGCGCCCGCCCGCTTGATCGTCTTGGTGATATTGCCGAGCATGAGAAGGAACTGGCTCATCGACATGAGATCCAGCATCTGCGGATGAACGGTGATCAGCACGGAGGTCGCGGCGGTGAGTGCGGTCAGCGTCAGGTAACCGAGCTGCGGCGGGCAATCGAGCACGACCACATCGTATCGATCGTCCACATCGGAAAGCGCCTTGCCGAGGCGGGTGAAGAAGCGCTTGCCCTCGACCGAGGTCTGCATGGAAAGCGGCGTATCGTATTCGTATTCCTGCAGCTCGAGATTGGCCGGAATGATGTCGAGATCCGGAAAATTGGTCTGCTGTATGATCTCGGACAGGGGCTTGCGCGCCTCGTCATAGCGTATGGCGTCGTAAAGCGAAGGGTTGCGGTCAAGCTCCGGCTGAAACCCGTGCAGCGCCGAGAGGGACGCCTGCGGGTCAAGATCAATCGCCAGAACCCGGTGCCCGGTGAGGGCCAGATGCTGCGCAAGATGCGCCGTCGTCGTGGTCTTGCCGGAACCGCCCTTGAAGTTGACGACGGCTATGATCTGCAGCTTGTCGCCATCCTTGCGGTGCGGCACATATTTCTTGGCGTCGGATTTGCCGGTGCGATCCAGAAAATGGCGCAGTTCGCGCATCTGCTCGCCGGTGTAGAAGCGACGTCCGCCGGTGGAAGTCGTCGGCACCGGCCCCTTGCCTTCCAGATGCAGCCGCTTCAAGTTGTTGGGGCTGACACCCAGATAGTGCGCCACTTCAGCCATGGAGAACAGGCGCAACGTCTTGCGGGCATTCGGTGGAAACTTGTCCATACGAAGCTGGTCAAGACGACGCGAGATCTCTGCACCCTGGAGCAGGATCTTCTCGTCGAACTCGAAAGACGGCAACCTCGTGAAGGCGTTCATAAACTGCGACCGTTCTGGCGATAAAATGGCCTGAATAGGAAAACTGCCGCCAGTATCGGCCATTTGGAGGATGTGACAAGCGATAAATGGTTAACGCATTTTCCCGCCACCCGCGCGAACTGGCAGCTAAGCCGTTGACTCGTTAACGAATTTGGCTATTTCACCGAAGGGCGATCCTGCGCGGAAAGATGCGGCCAAGGGCATTTTCAAGGAATGGATTCACAGGAATCTGTGTCTCTGGAGCACGACAGACCGGCTAGGCGCTGCATGAGAGCCCGAATCGCGTCTTGAGGCCCGACTCAACAACCTGAATCGATTCGCATTTTCATGCGCAAGCACAGCATGAGGTGTTCAATCAGCCGCGCTCATCCTCTGCTCGATGCTCTGGCGGGCTTTCAGCAGCAAGTGCCGCAGCGTCGTCAATTCAGCCGGGCTGAGCTCGGAGAAAAGCTTCTCCTCATGGGCAACGACTTCGAGATCGACAGACTCGATCAGTGCCATTCCCTCTGGCGTCGCCAGCAGCGCATGGCTGCGGCGATTATTCTCGATCGGGTTGCGGGTCAGGAGCCCGCGGGAGGAAAGTTCGTCCACGATCTGGACCAGGTTCGAGCGCTCAAGTTTCAGCGCCTCGGCCAGCCGCGTCTGGTTGATACCCGGACTGCGGGCCACGACCGAAAGCACCGAATAGGAGATGATCCGCAGGTTGAAAGGCCCAAGAACGCGGGTCAGATCACCCTGCACAAGATTGAAGAGGCGTTTGAGATCATAGCCGACGAAACGCGTGAGGTAAGCGTCAGGGGAGGGGGCCTCCGGCTCCTGCGTCTCTGCCTTTACCGTCTCTGCCGCCTTGCGAACCATGTGCGCCCCGTCTCCAATCCTGTCCCGTCTACTTTGGAGGCAAGCGAAGCGCCCCGTCCAGCCGGATCACTTCGGCGTTCAGATAGCGGTTGGTCAAGGCGAATATGACTGCATCCGCAAATTCAGCCGGATCACCGAGGCGAGCCGGGAAGGGGATTGAGGCGGCGAGCCCCTGCTGCACTTCGGGCGGAAGTTCCGCGAGAAGCGGGGTGAGGAACAGGCCCGGCGCGACCGTGTTGACGCGGATCCCGAAGCGGGAAAGCTCGCGCGCGGCGGGCAGGGCAAGAGAGACGATGCCGCCCTTGGATGCCGCATAGGCAGCTTGTCCCAATTGGCCGTCGAAGGCCGCGACCGAGGCGGTGTTGACGATTGCGCCGCGCGCTCCCTTGGGGTCGGGTTCGTTTCCTTGCATCCGCTCTGCAGCAAGCCGCAACATGTTGAACGTGCCGATGAGATTCACACGGATTGTCTTTTCAAAATCCCCGAGCGGCATGGCGCCGTTGCGCCCGACAATGCGGGCGGCTCCGCCAATCCCTGCGCAATTGACGAGACCGCGCAAAGGCCCGTGGCTGGAAATTGCGCCATCAAGGGCGGAGCCGGCGGCCTCGTCGGTCACGTCGAGTTCGAGTGCGTGACCGGAAATATCGGCAGCGACGCGTTCGGCGGCAGCCTTGTTGCGGTCGATGACGGTTACACGCGCGCCGTGAGCGGCAAGGGCCCGGGCGGTCGCCTCTCCGAGACCAGATCCGCCGCCGGTGACGGCAATGTGCGAGGTTGCAAGTTCCATCAGCGGTTTCCTTTCCAGGTGGCGTGCACGACGCGTGGATCGTCTCCATACAGCGCTTCGGCGAGATCCGCACGTTCGCGCAGGACGGCGCGCTGGTTGACCGAGCCTTTGTCAGTGACCTCGCCCTTGTCGAAGTTCAACGGCTCCAGCAGAAGCATGGCGGCAACGACACGGGTCGCGCTGCCGGTCGCCGTTTCCGCATGAGCGCTCAACCTCTGTTCCAGAGCGGAGCGGACGACGGGATGAACCACAAGCTCCTCCGGCGACAGCGATTGCAGAGCTTCCGCCAGTTCGCGGATGCGCGGCCAATTGGGAACGAGCAGTGCACGAAGGTCATCCCGTTCGGCACCGGCGATGACGGCATCCGATATCAACCCGCCGAGCGCATCCACAAGTCGGCTGCGCAACTGGCCGACGGCAACCCAGGTGCCGGTGGCGAGCTTGAAGTTCTCCGCCAGCCGTCCATCGAACAGGAAGCCCCCGGCGGGATCGCCCGGCACGGCAAACCGAAGCGCATCGCCCAGTTTGTAAAAGCCGTCCTCATCGAAAGCCTGGCTGGTGAGCGGCGCATTGCGCCAGTAACCGGGCGTGATTGAAGGGCTTTTAAGCCGCGCTTCAAGCTTGTCTTCCTGCGGAACCAGCTTCAGCGTGACGCCAAGCGCCGGAACGCCGACATTGCCCGGTTTTTCCTTCTTATCCGTATGATAGAGCGCAAATGGACCGGTTTCCGTGGCGCCGAGACCAGAGACAAGCGGGACACCACCCTCCACATGGCGTTGGGCAAGGGCCTGCAGACGATCCCAGACGGCCTGACTCATGCCAGCGCCCGCATACATCATCATGCGCATGCGCGAAAAGAAGGTGCGGGCCAATGTCTCGTCCGTTTCCAGCACATCCAGGAGATATTGATAGCCCACGGGCACATTGAAATACCAGGTCGGCGCAACCTCCCGCAGATTGCGAATGGTGGCATGAATGCCCTCCGTCGTCGGGCGACCGTCATCGATGTAATAGGAGCCACCATTATAGATGGCCATGTTGAAGACCTTGTTGCCGCTCGCCGTGTGGTTCCACGGTGCCCAGTCGATGATGACCGGGGGTTCATGGATCAGGAAATCATAGGCTTCGCGGATCATGGCCTGATTGGCGCAGAGCATGCCATGCGTCTGGATGACGGCCTTGGGACTGCCGGTCGTGCCGGATGTAAACAGGAATTTCGCGATCGTATCCGACGTGACGGCATCATGTGCCGCCTGCATGGCCGCGGTCGGTGCCGTGTTCAGGACATCGTCATAGGCGATGGTTTCCCGGTCCTGCGCCACACCTGTCAGGCTGACCAGCGGCACATCCGGCCCGAGAACCGCGCTGATGGCCGGAAGATACCGCGCTGCGTGATCGGCAAACACCATGCCCGGTGTCAGTTGCTCCACCACCGAGATGAGCTTGCTGCGGTCTTCGCCGGACAAGGCGTAGGCCGGCGCGAGAGCGGCAGACGGGATGCCCGCATGCTGGGCGCCAAGTGCCATGACGGCATGAGCGATGGAATTGCCGGAGAGAATGAGAAGCGGTCGCTCTGCGGACAGGCCGCGTTCGACCAGAAGGCTGGCAACGGCCTCTATGGCCATCTTGCCTTCTGCGTAAGTGACAGTTTGCCAATCACCCGAAGCGCTGCGCTGACCCATCCAGACCTGGTCCGGATGCGTTTGCGCCCCGGTCATGAAGCGTTCCGTGATACAGCGCGGATAGGCGGGAATCTGGCCTTCCTGACGGACGATGATGGAACCATCCGCCTGTGTTTCCATGATAATCCGCGGCGATGCTTGTTTTGTCGCGCCAACCGCAAGGGCTGTATCAAATGCCATGGTGCTCCTCCCCCCGAGTGCTCCAGAACTGTTATCTGACATAAATGTTTACACGCCCACGCGCATCTGGGCAATAGACGATTTACAGTGAAACTGTTATGTGACATTACAATTAACGGTGAGGATGAGAGCAACAAGCAGGGCGGACCATGAGCACGGCAAATCAGGAACCTATCAGCTACGAACTCGATGGCGAGATCGCCATGATCGGTCTCCGGCGGCCGGAAAAACGCAATGCCGTAAGCGACCGTGTTGTGGAAGCGCTGAATGTGGCGATCGAGCGCGCCCAGGACGAAGCGAAAGCCGCCGTTATCTTCGGCGAAGGCACCCATTTCTGCGCCGGTCTCGACCTTGCCGAACACATGCAGAAGCCGCTGATCGGGGCCGTGATGGGTTCGCGCCGCTGGCACCGGATTTTCGATGGCATCGAACGGGGTGCCATTCCCTTTGCCGTGGCCTTGCAGGGCGCCGTCGTCGGCGGCGGCTTCGAACTGGCGGCGGCTTGCCACCTGCGCGTGGCGGACGAGACGGCGTTTTTCGGCCTTCCGGAGGGCCAGCGGGGCATTTTCGTCGGTGGTGGCGGATCGGTGCGCATTGCGCGGCTGATCGGCGCACAGCGCATGGGCGACATGATGCTGACGGGTCGCACCGTTTCGCCTGTTCAGATGGAAGTCTGGGGCGGCGTGAACTATGTGGTTCCTGCCGGAACCGCGCTGGACAAGGCGAAAGAGCTGGCCCGGCTTGCCGCGCAGAATGCGCCCATGTCCAACTATGCAATCCTGAACGCGCTTCCCCGTATCCGCGACATGTCTTCCGAGGATGGACTGTTTACGGAATCGCTGATGTCGGCGCTCGCCTCTGCCACGCCCGAAGCAAATGAACGCCTGCGCGCCTTTCTGGAAAAGCGGACGGCACGCCTGAAGGCACCGGACGCAGAATAAAGATCGATGCGGGGAGGAGCACAGAAATGGCAATGAATCTCGACGAATTGATTGCAATCGATTTCCACACGCATGCGGAGGAGCCCTGCTGCGGCCCGCGCGATGATGGCTATCTGGAATTCCAGGCCGCGATGGCGACCTATTTCCGCAACCCCGCCGGTGCAAACGGCATGTTGCCGACCGTGCAGGAAACCGCCGCCTATTACCGCGAGCGCAAGATCGCTGCCGTGATCTTCGGTGTCGACGCCGAGCGCGAAACCGGTTTCCGCCGCTACAGCAATGAGGAAGTGGCGCAACTGGCCGCCGAAAACAGCGACATCCTCATTCCGTTCGCCTCCATCGACCCGGCCAAGGGCAAGATGGGCGCGCGCGAAGCACGCCGCCTGGTGCGTGAATTCGGCGTGAAGGGCTTCAAGTTTCATCCGACCATGCAGGGTTTCTACCCGGATGACCGCATGGCCTATCCGCTCTATGAGGCCATTCAGGAAGAGGGCGCCATTGCACTCTTCCATTCCGGCCAGACCGGGGTTGGCTCCGGCATGCATGGCGGCATGGGCATGCGGCTGAAATATTCGCGGCCCATCCATGTCGATGACGTGGCGGTCGATTTTCCCGACATGACGATCGTGCTCGCACACCCCTCCTTTCCCTGGACGGAAGAGGGGCTTTCGGTGGCCACCCACAAGCCGAACGTCTACATCGACATGTCCGGCTGGTCGCCGAAATACTTCCCGCCGATCTTCGTGCAATATGCCAACAGCATTCTGAAGAAGAAGATGTTGTTCGGCTCCGACTGGCCAGCCCTGACGCCGGAACGCTGGCTGAAGGATTTTGAGACCATCGGCATCAAGGACGAGGTGCGCCCGCTGATTCTGAAGGAAAACGCCCGCCGCATTCTGAAGATGTGAGTTTGAGACCGGGGACTTGTCTGTCCACCGAAGCTATGAGATAGCGGCGACTTGACGGGTCTATCGAAGGCCCGGTTCCCGGTAGCCCTTGCGCCGTTTCTCCCGCTCGACACGCAACAGGGCAGCGGCAGCATCATCTTCCGCTTCAAACGTCTGGACCATGGTCTGCCCCGACGAACCGATGCGGCCCCAGTTGCGAATGACCGAAACGCCGCCGAACAATGTCGGCTGCACGCTCAGCAGGTAGAAGCGGTGCATGTTCCGCTCAAGGTCGATGCGATGGAGATGAACCGGTGCCGTTTGTTTGCCTTGCATGGCCGGATTCTGCGGCAAGAACCACATTTCGTCCAACGAATTGCGTGAATCACTCGTTGCCGACCGATTCACGCAATTGATGCTTCCCTATTCTTCCAAATTACTGCTTCTCGGGCCGGGTGGAGGATGACCGGCGAAACAGACGGCGCTTGCGGCGTGGTTTCAGCAGCGCGACATCGCTGACGAGCCGTGCACCGCCCTCGCGCTTCTCAAGCGTGATCTTGCGGCTGTGGAAGGCTTCGAGTTCGGGACGATGGCCGACACTGAGCACCGTGACATCCGGCAGCTCCGAAATCATCATTTCCATGATGCTGTCCTGCGATTTCTCGTCCAGCGCGGAAGTTGCCTCATCCAGCACGATGATATCCGGATCGTGCAGCAGCAGGCGGGCAAAGGCGAGGCGCTGCTTTTCGCCACCGGACAGGGTGTGATCCCAGGGCGCCTCTTCTTCCAGCCTTTCGGAAAGACGCCCAAGGCCAACCTTTTCCAGCGCGGTCGCCATTTCCTCCTCGCTCCAGCTCTCGGCGGCACGCGGGTAGGCGACCGCGCGACGCAAGGTTCCGGCGGGGATATAGGGCTTCTGGGGCAACATGAAGAGTTCGGCACCGGGACGGAAGCCGACACTGCCACCGCCCCAGGGCCAGAGCCCCGCGATGGCGCGCACCAGCGTGCTCTTGCCGGAACCGGATTCACCCGCGACCAGCACACGCTCGCCGGGCTCGATATGCACCTCGGTTTCCTTGACGACGGCGGTGCCGTTATCGAGGGAGACGGAAAGCTCGTCGAGCGTCAGCATCGCGCTTCCCTCGGCATCGCCCCGCTTGATGCGACCAAGATCATCGCTGTTTTCCGCCTTTTCCAGGCTGTCGAGAGAGACCATCAGAGACGCCACGCGACGGGCGCAGGCATTCCAGTCCGCAAGCCGAGGGTAATTGTCGACCAGCCAGCCGAAGGCGCTCTGCACGATGGTGAAGGCGGATGCGGCCTGCATGACCTGGCCCAGCGTCATGCTGCCATCAAGGAATTTCGGCGCGCAGAGGAGAACGGGAACGACGGGCGCAATGAGCAGCGAGCCATGCGAGACGAGCGTGGTGCGCATGTATTGCCGTGCCAGAAGACGCCATTGCTTGCGTACATTGCCGAAGCGGCGATCCAGATCGTTGCGCTCTTCTTCCTCGCCGCCGAGCAGAGCGATGCTTTCGCCGTTTTCGCGAATGCGGGTCAGCGTATAGCGAAACTCCGCCTCGACCTGGTTCTTCGCCTCGGAGACCTGCACGAAATTGCGACCGATGAAGGCAATGGAACTGGAGGTGATGGCGGCATAGAGGACGGCCGTGATGACGAGGAAACCCGGGATGGTGACCTCTGATCCGCCAAGCGACACAGTGAGCGCGCCGCCGATAGTCCAGAGAACCACGATGAAGGTGGAAGCGGACACGAAGGCGGATATGACGCCTGCCACAAAATCAACTGGCGATTCCGTCGAGATGCGCAAATCCTCGGAAATGCGCGCTTCCGGATTCTTGTGATCTCCGTCGATGAGATTGAGCTGGTAGTAGCGGCCATGCGCCAGCCAGCGGGCAACGAGGCTTGTCGTCAACCAGGACCGCCAGCGGCGCTGGATCGCCATGCGGATCCACACCTGTATGGTCACCAGCCCGACGCTTCCGATCACGAGAGGCGGGAACAGGGCGGCCAGGAAATAGACCGTCGACGCCTGCTTCTGCTCGATGGCGTCGAACAATCCACGGTTCCAGACATTGATGCCATACTGGAAGCAGACGTTGAGACCGATCATGACCAGAAGGCCAATGGAGAAGGGCCAGGCAAGCTTGTCGCTCTTTCGATGCCAGTAGCCTCTGGCGCTCTGCCAGAACCGCTTGAGCAGAAAGCGCTTTCTGGCGCGTTCGATCTCTTCCGGCGTAAAATTGGCATGAGGATCCGGGTGGGAATCCGTCTCGGGCGACGGGGGTGCGGAAGAGTGGTCAACCTCGGACGTCAATCTGTTCTCCTGAAGCAGCGCCGAACTAAACAATGCTGAAGCAGCGATGGCGCATTGCCATTCTGGATGGAGGGAACTTTTCAGGCCGAGGATGGATAGGCAGTGTTCATGCAAATTTCCCCGCAGACAAGTTATCGCGAAAACGTGAAGACGGGTGATTGGTTCCGCCGCGACCAGCGGCGCGGGGCTCGGCGAGGCGCGAACTGCAGCGACCGCCAAATTCAACTCAATCTGGCGCGCGCGAAGCATTTCCGTTTCTTCACGGAACCCAAATTGACAAGACGGTGCTTTCACTCCGCCACCATTTGCACGTTAACTGGGCCATCCAAGGAGGATTCTCGACCATGAGTTTGCGCATCAACCAGACTGCACCGGATTTCACCGCAGAGACCACGAAGGGAACGATCAGCTTTCACGACTGGATCGGCGACAGCTGGGCCGTACTGTTCTCTCACCCGAAGAATTTCACGCCTGTCTGCACGACCGAACTGGGCGCGATGGCTGGCCTGCAGGGCGAGTTTGCCAAGCGCAATGTGAAGGTCATCGGCATTTCTGTCGATCCGGTCGACAGCCACGCAAAGTGGAAGGACGACATCAAGATCGCAACAGGCTTCGAGGTGGACTATCCGCTGATCGGCGACAAGGACCTGAAGGTCGCCAAGCTTTACGACATGCTGCCGGAGGATGCAGGCAATTCATCGGAAGGCCGCACGCCAGCCGACAATGCGACCGTGCGTTCCGTTTACGTGATCGGGCCTGACAAGAAGATCAAGCTCATCCTGACCTATCCCATGACGACGGGCCGCAATTTCGATGAAATCCTGCGCACGATCGACTCCATCCAGCTGACGGCGAAGCACCAGGTGGCAACGCCCGCCAACTGGAAGCAGGGTGATGACGTGATCATCACGGCGGCCGTTTCCAACGAGGATGCCGTTACCCGTTTCGGTGCGTTCGACACCGTTCTGCCATACCTGCGCAAGACCCGCCAACCGGCAGGCTGAAGCTGAAGGATAGAGGGGGAGGGATACTGTCCGGAGACAGTCCCCTTCCCATCTGCCTGCCGTTTCTCAGACACATTCCGAAGGCCGCAGCCGGAACTTACAGCCTGCCAGCGATGCCACCTCGCCGGCTTTGACCAGAAGGATGAAAGTCGTTCGGTAGTCCCATCGCGTCGCGTCATTTCAGCTGCCGAGGTCCCGCACGCCTTCTACCGTTGACAGGGACGAGTGCTGCGCCCGCATTGCCTCACTATCGAAAACAGGAGATCATTGCCCTGAAGGGTTTCGCAAAGCGCCGAGGCAATGTTCAGTGCGGTTGCGTCCTGAAATCCCGCCATCTTCAAGGAACAGCACGTGCAAGATTTCCTCTTCAACACGACCCGCAGCATCCAGTTCGGCAATGGAGCGTTGCAGAAGCTTGGCGATA
Source organism: Rhizobium sp. Root149 (assembly GCF_001427345.1). Taxonomy (NCBI): domain Bacteria; kingdom Pseudomonadati; phylum Pseudomonadota; class Alphaproteobacteria; order Hyphomicrobiales; family Rhizobiaceae; genus Rhizobium; species Rhizobium sp. Root149. The sequence goes on along the minus strand of NZ_LMGD01000005.1, from coordinate 47,368 downwards.
TCGTCCTAGCAACTGCAAAAGGGCCAGTATTTTTGATCACGGACTCGGGAATGATGAAAACCGGGATCATTTCAAAGGCCATCGATATTCTCAATGCGGCAAAGATTGAATTCAGGCTCTTTGCTGATGTAGAGGCCGATCCGCCTGAACAGGTCATCGAGGCCGCAACACGACTTGCTCACGATGGAGCCGTCGGGTGCGTGATCGGCCTTGGCGGTGGTTCGTCGCTCGATGTTGCGAAACTTGTGGCGCTTCTTGCAGGCGGGCAGGAGAGACTGAAGGACATATACGGTGTCGGCAAGGCAAGAGGCCCACGCCTGCCACTGATCCTGGTTCCAACCACCGCTGGAACCGGCTCGGAAGTAACGCCGATATCGATCGTCACGACGGGAACGGCTGAAAAGATGGGTGTCGTATCCCCCGTCCTCCTGCCGGATGTCGCATTGCTCGATCCGGAGCTGACATACGGTCTGCCTCCACAAGTGACGGCGGCGACCGGAATCGACGCGATGGTACATGCCATTGAGGCTTTTGCTTCCGCCAATGCCAACAATAATCCCATCTCACGCGGATTTGCCTTGCAGGCGCTTAAACTGATTGGCTCAGCTCTGCTCACGGCGGTTAAAGACGGAACCAATTCCGCCGCCCGAACCGATATGTTGCTGGGGTCGATGCTCGCCGGCCAGGCATTTGCAAATTCGCCGGTCGCAGCGGTTCATGCCCTGGCCTATCCGCTCGGCGGCCACTTCCACATCCCGCACGGGTTGTCCAACGCACTCGTGCTGCCGCATGTGTTACGCTTCAACGCCGTAACGGCACACGAGTTGTATGTCGAACCGGCTGTACATGCTTTCCCTGCACTTGCGAGCCTTGAAGGTCAGGAGAGAGTTTCAGCTTTTTGCGATGCTCTGGCACAGCTTTCGGTGGATTGCGGATTGCCCCACCGCCTGCGCGACGTGGGGATCACCAAGGATTGGATTCCCCGGCTGGCCAGGGATGCGATGAACCAGACGCGGCTACTGGTCAACAATCCTCGTCCAATTACCGAGGAGGATGCTCTGTCAATTTATCATGCCGCCTACTGAAGCAGACATTGATTTCACGGCTCGATTCCCTGAGGAATTACAAGGTCATAGGCGTTTTTGTGGCCGGCGATTGGACTGTCAGGAGTAACTATTAGAAGATAGTGACTTAGGTGTCGCTTTAAGACTGAACAAATGCCGGTAATCGGCAACTACTCTTCCGCAAATCATGGATAATCCGACTGTGCCGGTCTTCTGGGAGATCACCGGCACAGATGCCTATGGTCGGGGTTACGAATATGCGACGGTCGGTACATGAATAATCGGTGGGCCATTCAAAGCCAGCTCTGTTTGCTTTATCGCCGGCAGAAGAGCATGCGGACCATGCCGAGGCCGCGATCGTTCACTTTTCCTCCTCAATAGGCAGCGCCCGAGTTCCCGGGGCGCGTCAAGCGGCAGCTCGCTCCGACCGAAATGCCGCAATAAAAAGGGGACACAAATATGAAATACCTGACAGCCTTGGCGAGTACATCTCTGGCTTTTCTGGCAATGACCGGAATTGCGCGCGCGGAATGCGGCAACCTCACGATCGCAAGCATGAATTGGCAAAGCGCCGAGGTTCTGGCCAGCCTCGACAAGTTCATCCTGAATAATGGTTATGGCTGCAAGGCAGATGTCATTGTCGGTGATACCGTTCCAACGATCACATCCATGATCGAGAAAGGGCAGCCTGACCTTGCTCCGGAAGGCTGGGTCGATCTTCTGCCAGACGTGGTCAACCGCGGGATAACCGAAGGCAAATTGATTGGCGCAGCGGTTGCACTGTCCGATGCTGCCGTCCAGGGCTGGTGGATCCCGAAATATGTTGCTGACGCCCATCCCGACATCAAGACAATTGATGACGCCCTGAAGCATCCTGGACTCTTCCCCGATCCGGAAGACAAGAGCAAGGGCGCGATCCACAACGGGCCACAAGGCTGGGGCGGCACAGTTGTGACATCACAGCTCTACAAGGCCTACGGGGCAGCGAAAGCCAATTTCACGCTGGTCGATACAGGTTCGGCTGCCGGACTTGATGGCTCTATCGCCAAAGCTTATGAGCGCAAACTCGGCTGGATGGGCTACTACTGGGCACCGACTGCCCTTCTCGGAAAATATGAGATGGTGAAGCTGGAGCATGGTGCAACTTACGATGCAGCCGAGTGGAAGCGATGCAATACCGTAGCTGACTGTGCTGACCCGAAGAAGAACGACTGGCCAAAGGACAAGGTGCAGACACTTGTGACGAAGGCCTTTGCTGACAAGGCGGGCAAGGACGTGATGGACTATCTGAACAAGCGTTCGTGGAGTAACGCGACCGTCAACAAGCTTATGGCCTGGATGACAGACAACCAGGCGAGCGGTGACGACGGCGCGAAGAAGTTCCTCAAGGAGAATGAGGCGCTCTGGAAGGCGTGGGTATCGCCGGACGCAGCAGCGAAGATCAAGGCCGCGCTCTAGACGACAGAGCAGTATCAGATTGCCCGTTCCCGGAAAGCAGAATGCGCATCTTCAGGATGCGCGTTCCTGATGCTGACGAGACCTACGGACAAAACTTCGTTTGAAGCACGGATGGAAAACCACATCCGCGGCGCGTGATCGGCTTTCAAACCGGCGTTAAGACCGGGCGAGGCCACTGGGGAACCGAATGGACTGGTTGAGCAAATTTCCGCAGATGGACGAGACATCCCTGCGTGACTTGAAGAAAGCAATCGATGAAGGCTTCCGCGCCTTCACACGCGCTTATGGCGGAGGGATAGAGGCATTTTTCGCTCCCCTCCAGCAGTTCCTGATCTGGGCCGAGCGACTGATGACGCAAACCCCTTGGCCGATCGTCATGATCGTAATCGGGGCAATCATATGGTTTGCCAGCCGAAGCATTCCTATCCTTGTGGGTTGCCTCGTAACATTGCTGCTGATCGGCTATTTCGGCATGTGGGAGGATACGATGAAAACCGTATCCATGATCCTGGTGTGCACGGCCCTTTCGATTGTTGTTGGCATCCCCATCGGCATTCTGATGGCGCGCTCAAACCGTGTTCAATCGATCATCAACCCAGTTCTGGATGTCATGCAGACCATGCCGAGCTTCGTATATCTTATTCCGGTGGTTATGCTGCTCGGTATCGGTAAAGTTCCCGGTCTGATTGCGGTGGTCATTTACGCCATTCCTCCGATGATCAGATTGACGAATCTTGGCATTCGACTGGTGGACCGCGATATCCTTGAGGCTGCAGATGCCTTTGGTTCCTCGGGCTGGCAGAAGCTGAAGAACGTCCAGCTGCCCCTGGCGCTTCCAACGATCATGGCAGGGATAAACCAGACAATCATGATGGCGCTTGCCATGGTCGTGATCGCATCGATGATCGGCGTACAAGGGTTGGGGCAGCCCGTTCTAAAAGCCATATCCAATCAGTATTTCACCCTTGGCATCTTCAACGGCCTGGCCATTGTCGGAATTGCAATCATCTTCGACAGAGTGAGCCAGGCTTTTGGAGCACGCTTGCAGAAGCACCGGGAGATCGCCCATGGCTGATCCGGAATTCGACGGAATTCACATCCGCAACCTTTATAAAATCTTCGGTGCTCACGCAGGGCAGTATATAGGAGCGGTTCAAGGCGGAATGACCAAGGCGGAACTCAACACCAGGCATGGGCACGTTCTAGGGTTGAGAGACATCAATCTTGCCATCCCCTCAGGCACCATCCAGGTCATCATGGGGCTTTCGGGGTCGGGCAAATCGACACTCATCCGCCATATCAATCGCCTGATCGACCCGACGGCCGGGGAGGTTCTGGTTGGCGGGGCCGATGTTTGCAAGATGGATGCCAAAGCCTTGCGCGCGTTTCGCAGGCACAAGACCGCGATGGTCTTCCAGAAATTTGCGCTATTTCCTCATCGCAACGTCCTGGAAAACACTCTTTACGGGCTCGAGGTACAGAATGTCTCGCGAGCCAAGTCGGTCGAAATCGCGATGCGCTGGATCGAGCGCGTTGGACTGAAGGGCTTTGAGAAGAAATATCCGAACCAACTCTCAGGCGGCATGCAGCAGCGGGTGGGGCTGGCCAGAGCGCTTTCCAATGATGCGCCTGTCTTGCTGATGGATGAAGCCTACTCGGCACTGGATCCGCTGATCCGCGTGGACATGCAGACAGTCCTCCTGGATCTTCAGAAGGAAATTCGCAAGACGATCGTCTTCATCACGCATGATCTCGATGAGGCTTTGCGACTTGGAGATCAGATCGCCATCTTGCGGGATGGCCAGATCATCCAGCAGGGGAGCAGTCAGGATATCGTTCTCCAACCGGCTGACGACTATGTCTCGAGTTTTGTCAAAGAAGTTAATCGCGGGCGCGTGATACGGGTCGATGCAATCATGCAGCCCTATGTTGGCCAGAGCCTGGCGAGCGGCTTTAACCTTCCTTGCGGTTCAAGCCTGGATCAGGCCATGCGGATCCTTGCTCTGGCACCGGACAAGGAACTCGTGGTGCTGGACCAGGACCGACCGATCGGCATCGTGACCTTGCCGGAAGTGGCCAATGCAATGATCGGAGCAGGACCACATTGAGGGGCTAGTGGTCCTTCAGCTTTGCTCGCAGGCTGCATTCTAATGTCTTGCCCGAGGATGAACCTGCTCGATCAAAGAAGTCGCGGTCGCCGTCCGAGAGATAGTCGGCTGCCCTTCATCGGCCTTGTGTGCATCCATCACGCATGTCTGGTCTCTTCGGGTCTTTTCATCGCTGGCTGTATCTGTGCCGCGAAAACCGCGCCGCCTGTTGTGTGGGACACTCGCCGCGTGGTGCGAACAAAGAGTTGTACTCCAGGCTCAGCCTCTAGCGCCGCAGTGGCGTGGGTGACTGCTGCCTCCGTCATGTCCAGTTCCTGGCCGACCCGCGCCAAAATTCTCCTCTCAGCGGCAAGAAGGAACGTCCGGAGACCCTTGCAATCGTTCATGGCGTTGGTTCGAATGTTGCAATTCAGACCCGAAGAGTATCGCAGTTCGCTGCGCCCTGCGCCCTGCAACTCGCAGGCAACAGTAGGTTCGCCGACCGCGGAAGTGGCTCGGGACTACGCGAGATCAGTTTTTCTCGCCATGCATGAGCGTTGAAGGGCGACAGACGCTCTCCAAGAATAGAGTGATGAAATCAGATCCACCATATGGATCACATATTACTAGTCATTTTAGGCGAAAGTCTCTTTTTTTGGGTTGTATTAGCGCTTTGTGCTTGGTATCACCGTATCGAGATTGAAACGCGATCCACATTGCGGACCGAGAATGTCGTTGAGGAGCGGCTTTCGGGACTTCTGGCGAGGATCGAACTGACAATCGCTATCGTTGCCCATGGGAAGGGAGGCCCGTCGACAATGACGACCAATGAGGTCCTTGTTCTGGATGGTGAGCTTCTGCATGAGGGAGCGTCATCGGGTTCCCCGCTGATGCGGCCGGTTGAATTCGTTGCAGCCATCCTGCTTGTCGTGATGATCGGCCTTCTGCTGCTCGGCGTGACCTCGCGCTACGCCCTGCATCTTCCGATCGTCTGGATCGACGAAGCGGCATCTTTCTGCTTCCTGTGGTTTGCCATGCTGGGTTCGGCGATTGCGATTGATCGCAACGAGCATTTGCGGCTCACACTCTTTCTGCGCATGGTGCCGGACAGGTTGACGGGCTATGTGACGGCTCTCGCGCTGGTGCTCGTGGCCACCTTCCTCGGCGCCATGCTGATGCCATCACTCGACTATGTCATGGAAGAGTGGGCCGTTACCTCCGCTGCCCTGAACCTGCCGATGAGTTTTCGCGCCTCCGCGCTGCCATTCGGCATTGTGCTGATGCTGGTTCTGGTGATCGCCAACCTCTTTCGCACGTCCAGCCTGAACCAGATCGTCCAAGCGGTCCTGACCGTGGCCGTCGTCGGATCCGGGCTCTGGCTGCTGTCGCCCGTCCTCGAGCAACTTGGCAATATCAACATCGCGATCTTCCTGTGCGGATTTGCAGCGCTCTTCCTCGTTCTCGGCGTTCCGATCGCCTTCTGCTTCGGGCTCGCAGCACTGTCCTTCCTGGTGTTCACCACCTGGGTGCCGCTGATCGTCATGGTCGGGCGCGTGGACGAAGGCATGTCCGGCATCATCCTGCTCTCGGTGCCGATCTTTGTTCTGCTCGGCTGCGTGCTGGATGCTACCGGCATGGGCAAGGCGATCGTGGACCTGTTGTCGACGATGTTCGGCCATGTCCGGGCCGGGATGTCCTGGGTGCTTCTGGGTTCGCTTTTTCTTGTGTCGGGCATTTCCGGCTCGAAGGTCTCGGACATGGCGACCGTTGCACCGGCCCTGTTTCCGGAGATGAAGCGACGCGGCCACAAGCCGAAGGAAATGATTGCGCTTCTGGCAACGGGCGCGGCCATGGCCGATACGGTGCCGCCCTCGATCGTTCTTATCGTGCTCGGCTCGGCAGCCGGTGTTTCGATTGCCGCGCTGTTCACCTCCGGCTTTGCCATTGCCATGGTTCTGTTGCTGGCGCTTGCGATTCTTGCCTGGGTGAAGGCGCGTCATGAAAACATGGATGGCGCGATGAAGGCCTCCTGGCCGATGGCGGGCAAGGCGGCGCTGGTTGCCGCGCCCGCGCTGGTGCTTCCCTTTCTCATCCGTTCGCTGGTGGGCGGCGGCGTGGCAACCGCAACCGAGGTTTCGACAATCGCGGTTCTCTACGCCATGGTGATCGGCGCCGTGCTCTATGGCGGGATCTCGCTGAAGACGCTCTACCGGATGCTGGTCGAGACCGCGGCGCTTTCCGGATCGATCCTGATCATCCTTGGAACCGCATCCGCCATGGCCTGGAGCCTGACCCAGACCGGCTTTGCCTTCCAGCTCAGCACCATGATCGCCGGACTGCCGGGTGGCTGGGTCACCTACATGATCGTCTCGATCCTGATCTTCATGCTGCTGGGCTGCGTGCTGGAAGGCCTGCCCGCCATCGTCCTTCTGGCACCGATCATGTTCCCGATCGCCAAGGCGGTCGGCATCAACGACGTGCATTATGCCATGGTCGTCGTCGTTGCCATGAATATCGGCCTGATGGCGCCGCCCATCGGCATCGGCTTCTACATCGCCTGCAAGATCGGCAACGTATCACCGGACGAGGCCATGGGTGCGATCTGGCCCTATCTCGCGGCCATGGTGATCGGCCTGCTCGTCATCGCCTTCGTGCCTGCACTATCGACCATCCTGCTCTGAGGAGGGCAGGAGGAACCATGTTTTCTTTGGGAGGAGAAACGAAAATGCTCATCAATCGACGCACTGTTCTGGCAGGTGCCGGATCCGTGGCACTGACCACAGCCTTTGTTTCCCGCGCACGGGCCGCGGAGTTCAATTACAAATATGCCAACAACCTTCCGGCGGCGCACCCGATGAATGTTCGGGCCAAGGAAGCGGCCGACCTGATTGCCAAGGATACGAATGGCCGCGTTGCCATCAACATCTTTCCAAGCAGCCAGCTGGGTGCCGACACCGACATGCTGAGCCAGGTGCGCTCCGGCGGCGTGGAATTCTTCACGCTCTCGCCGCTCATTCTCTCCACACTCGTTCCGAACGCCTCGATCAGCGGCATCGGCTTTGCCTTCCCCAACTATGACGCCGTCTGGAAGGCCATGGATGGCGACCTTGGCAAATATGTGCGCGGCGAGATTGCCAAGCAGAATCTTGTGGCCATGGATACGATCTGGGATAACGGCTTCCGCCAGATCACCAGCGCGACAAAGCCGATCAAGTCTCCGGCAGACCTGCAGAACTTCAAGATCCGCGTGCCTGTCAGCCCGCTCTGGACCTCGATGTTCAAGGCCTTCAAGTCGGCACCTGCCAGCATCAATTTCGCCGAAGTCTACACCGCCTTGCAGACCGGCGTCGTCGACGGCCAAGAAAACCCGCTGGCAATCATTTCGACGGCCAAGCTGTTCGAGGTGCAGAAGTTCTGCTCCGTGACCAACCATATGTGGGATGGCTTCTGGTTCCTCGCCAACAAGCGCGCCTGGGAACGCCTGCCGGAAGACCTGCGCGGGATCGTTGCCAAGCATCTGAACGAGGCGGGCAAGAAGGAGCGCGAAGACGTTGCCAAGCTGAACGCCTCCGTGAAGGACGATCTCGTGGCGAAGGGCATGACCTTCAACGATACCGATGCCAGCCTTTTCCGGGCTGCGCTGAAGGAAGCAGGCTTCTATTCCGAATGGAAGGCCAAATACGGCGACGAGGCCTGGGGCATTCTCGAAAAGGCCGTTGGTTCCAGCCTCGGCTGATTGCAACGACAGGGGGCAGGGCAATGGCTCTGCTCCCGCTTTCCCTTCGAACAATGGCGGAGCCCAATCGTGGCAGGCAGGCTTTCAGGAAAACGCGCAATCGTCTTCGGCGCAGGCTCGTCCGGTCCCGGTTACGGCAACGGCAAGGCCGCTGCGATGGAATATGCGCGCGAGGGAGCGCAGGTCGCCTGCATCGATCTGGTGCTGGATGCGGCCAACGAGACCCACCAGCTCATCGCACAGGAGGGCTTCGCTTCTATTGCGATTGCCGCAGACGTGACCCGGCAAGCCTCCGTCGAGCAGGCCGTCCGCCAGGCGGTGGACGCGTTTGGCGGCATCGACATCCTGCACAACAATGTCGGCGTGACCCATATGGGTGGGCCTGTGGAGCTTTCGGAAGAAAGCTTTCAGGCTTCGGTCGATCTGAATATCGGCTCCGTTTACCGCACGGCCAAGGCGGTTCTACCTATCATGGAGAAGCAGAAGGACGGCGCGATCATCAATATTTCCTCGCTCGCGGCCATCCGCTGGACCGGCTATCCCTATTTTGCCTATTACGCGATGAAGGCTGCGGTGAACCAGTCGACGGTTGCCATTGCCATGCAATATGCGAGGCGCGGTATCCGCGCCAATTGCATCATGCCCGGCATGATCGACACGCCGCTCATCTACAAGCAGATCAGCGGCCAATATGCGTCAGCGGAAGACATGGTGGCTGCCCGCAGCCGCTCCGTGCCCGTTGGTCGCATGGGCGATGCATTCGACATTGCGCGGGCGGCGGTCTTTCTTGCCTCCGACGAAGCCAGGTTCATCACCGGGGTCTGCCTGCCGGTGGATGGCGGCCAGAGCTGCGCCATGGGGGCGTTTTCCTGACCATGGCAACGACGATCCAGAAATCCGCACGGGACGAGGGGGAACTGAAGGGCGCCCAGGCGGTCGATCGTGCACTTACCCTTCTTTCGATGGTCGGCCGTCATGCCGAGCGCGGGGTGGGGCTGACGGATCTCGTGGTGCAGAGCGGGTCCAACAAGCCGACCGTGCGCCGCCTGCTGCTTGCCCTGATGCGCGCGGGCCTTGTCGAACAGGACGAGACCACGCGGCGATATTATCTTGGGGAAGAGGCCTATGTGCTGGGCACGCTCTCTTCCCGTCGCTTCGGTTTGCTGCAGATGGCGCAGGACGGGCTGCGGCGCATTTCACGGCGAACGGAGGATTCAAGCTTTCTCTCCGTCCGGCGCGACACGTTCTCGCTCTGCCTCTATCGCGAGGAGGGCACATGGCCCGTGCGCACCCATGCCCTGCAGGCGGGGTTCGAGCACCCGCTCGGCATCGGTGCCGGATCGCTTGCCATGCTGGCTGCGCTGCCGGACCGGGAGATAGACCAGATTCTGGCCGCCAATGCCGAGATCATTGCCGACAAGTATCCGATGATTGCAAAAGACCAGCTACGGGACGGCGTGGAACAGACGCGGGCAAACGGCTACTCGCTCAATCCGGGCCTCATTCTTGCCAATTCATGGGGCGTTGGCGTGGCGATCCGCAACCCGGACGGAAGCATTGCCGGCGCACTCAGCATTGCCGCCATCGACAGTCGCATGCGCCCTGAGCGGCAACCGGAACTGGCCGCCATCTTGCGCGAAGAAGTAGGGCGCATCGAAACCCGCATCGGCGAGATGATGGCCAGCCGTTCGCCATCGCGCGCAGAGCCCGATCAACGAAGACAGGCCAGGAGAGCAACGTCATGAGCAAGGCACAGATCGTCGGATGGGCTCATTCGCCTTTCGGAAAATCCCCGCTGGAAAACACGGAGCAATTGATGGCCTCGGTCGTTGCACCGGCTCTCGAGCATTCCGGCATCGGAGCGGCAGATATCGACGGCATCTTCGTCGGGGTTATGAACAACGGCTTTTCGAAACAGGATTTCCAGGCGGCTCTTGTTGCCATGGGCGATGAGCGACTGACCTATACACCTGCCGTTCGCTTCGAAAATGCCTGCGCCACGGGGTCGGCGGCCCTCTACAGCGCCATGGACTTCATCGAGGCGGGGAGGGGGCGGATCGCACTCGTCGTCGGCGCCGAGAAGATGACCGCACTGCCGACGGCAGAGGTGGGGGATATTCTGCTCTCGGCCTGCTACCGTGCCGAAGAGGGCGACATTCCGGGCGGGTTTGCGGGGCAGTTCGGGCGCATAGCGCAGGCCTATTTCCAGCGCTATGGCGATTGCTCGGAAGAGCTTGCGATGATTGCGGCCAAGAACCACGAAAATGGCGTTTCCAATCCCTATGCGCATATGCGCAAGGATTTCGGCTTCGACTTCTGCAACACGGTTTCCGAGAAAAACCCCTATGTGGCCGCCCCGCTTCGGCGCACCGATTGCTCGCTGATCTCCGACGGCGCGGCGGCTCTTGTGCTGGCGGACGAGGAGACAGCCGCAACCCTCTCGCGCGCCATCGGCTTTCGCGGACGCAAGCATGTGAACGATGTGCTGGCGCTCAGCCGCCGTGATCCGCTTGCCTTCGAAGGGGCGCGACGTGCCTGGGCGGGCGCCCTGGAGCTTGCCGGGGCAAGCCTTGACGATCTTTCATTTGTCGAGACGCATGACTGCTTCACCATTGCCGAACTCATCGAATACGAAGCCATGGGGCTCGCCAGACCGGGCGAGGGGAGGCACGTGGTGCGCGAAGGCCTGACTGCCAAATCCGGACGGCTGCCCGTCAATCCATCCGGCGGATTGAAGGCCAAAGGCCACCCGATCGGCGCAACCGGTGTTTCCATGCATGTGATGGCCGCCATGCAGCTTTCCGGCGAGGCAGGCGACATGCAGGTGAAGACGTCAGGGCTTGGCGGCGTGTTCAACATGGGAGGGACTGCCGTAGCCAATTACGTTTCCATCATGGAGCGGGTGCGATGACGAGGAGCGATCAGGCTGCTCCGCTGGGAGGCGTTTCTCCCGCAACGACGCGCGTCATGAACCTCGCGCATTTCCTGACGCAGTCTGCCCGACGCTTGCCCAACGCGATCGGCTTCGTCTGGGGTGAGCGGCAATGGACCTGGTCCGAGCTTGAGGCACGGGTCGATGCCATGGCCGATGCGCTGGTCTCGCGCTTTGGCGTGCGAAAGGGGGACCGCATCCTCGTCCAGTCTTCGAACAACAACCAGATGTTCGAGTCGATGTTTGCCTGCTTTCGCATCGGGGCCGTCTGGGTGCCGACCAATTTTCGCCAGTCACCGGACGAAGTCGCCTTTCTGGCGCAGGCGAGCGGGGCGAGGGGTATGATCTGCCATGCGGCGTTTCCTGCGCATGCTGAAGCCTGCCAGCAAGCCGCACAACTGGACTTCGTGATTGCGATCGGCTCTGCCGGTTTCGGTCCCGACTACGACGTCATCGTGGAAGAGCATCTGGGGAAAAAAGCAGAGAGCCCGCCGATTTTCCGCGATGATCCCTGCTGGTTCTTCTTCACCTCCGGCACGACGGGGCGCCCGAAAGCAGCCGTTCTGACCCATGGCCAGATGGCCTTCGTGATCACGAACCATCTTTGTGATCTGATGCCCGGAACCGGACCCTCCGATGCCTCCATCGTGGTTGCGCCGCTGTCGCACGGGGCAGGGGTTCACCAGCTTGTTCAGGTGGCGCACGGGGTGAAGACAATTCTGCCGGCCGCCGAAAAGCTGGACGTTGCGGCAATCTGGCAGCTGGTGGAGCGATGGAAGGTATCCAACCTGTTCACCGTTCCCACCATCCTGAAGATGCTGATCGAGGATCCGTCGGTGGACCGCTTCGACCATTCCTCGCTTCGCTATGTCATCTATGCAGGCGCACCGATGTATCGCACTGACCAGAAGCGGGCGCTGGCAAAGCTCGGACCGGTTCTGGTGCAATATTTCGGCCTCGGCGAAGTGACCGGTGCGATCACCGTTCTTCCGCCCCACCTTCATTCGCCAGAAGACGGCCCAGAGGCCCGGATCGGCACCTGTGGCTATGATCGCACCGGGATGCAGGTCGAGATCCAGGACGAGGCGGGTCGTGAAGTCGAGGCGGGCACGACGGGCGAGATCTGCGTCATCGGACCGGCCGTCTTTGCGGGCTATTACAACAATCCGGATGCGAACGCGAAAGCGTTTCGCAATGGCTGGTTCCGGACCGGCGATCTGGGCCACCGGGATGCGGACGGCTTCATCTACATCACGGGCCGCGCCTCCGACATGTATATTTCCGGCGGCTCAAACATCTATCCGCGCGAGATCGAGGAGAAGATCCTTGCGCATCCGGATATCAGCGAGACGGCCGTGCTGGGCGTTCCGGATCCCGTTTGGGGCGAAGTCGGCATTGCCGTTTGCGTGACGCGGGAGGGCGTCGCAGCCAGTAGCATCGATCTCAGGGCTTTCCTTGAGGACAGGATTGCCCGCTACAAGCTGCCGAAGGCGGTCATCTTCTGGGAGGCGATGCCGAAATCGGCCTATGGCAAGATCACCAAGAAGATGATCCGGGAGGAACTGGAACGGCGTGGCGAATTGCCGGTGTTTGGCGAGACGGAAAACGCCTGAGGCGTCGTCGCAGGGCAGGAGAGGATGTGCAATGGGAATGAAACAATCCGTAGCGATAACCGGCGGAGCATCCGGCATCGGCCTTGCGACCGCCCGCCTGCTGCACGATCGCGGCTGGCACGTCTGGCTTCTCGACCTTCAGGCAGAGGCGCTCTCCAGCGCCTGCCGTGCATTGGAACTTCCCGAAACGCGGGGGCTGGTCTGCGATGTTTCCGATGAAGCGTCCGTCGACAGGGCCATGCAGGAGATCCTGTCTGCATCGCCACAGCTTGGTGCACTCGTCAACTGTGCGGGGACCGGTGCCGACAAGCTGGCGGTCGACACAAGCGTCGCGGAATTTCGCCGCATCCTCGACATCAATCTCATCGGCAGCTTCGCCGTTGCCCGCGCTGCAGCCAGACACTGGCTGGAGAACGGAACACGAGGCGCAATTGTCAATGTATCGTCCGTCTCCGGCCTTTGCGGAAACCGGGGCAGAACCGCCTATGGGGCCTCCAAAGGGGGCGTGAACCTGATGACGCTGGTGATGGCCAACGAGCTTGGCCATGCCGGCATCCGGGTGAACGCCGTGGCACCCGGCCCCATCGATACGCCCTTGACCCGCAAGGTGCATACGCAAAACGTTCGGAACCAGTGGTCACACCGTGTGCCGATGGAACGCTACGGCACCTCCGAGGAGGTTGCGAGCGCTATTGCCTTCCTCATCTCGGACGAGGCCAGCTATGTGAATGGCCAGATCCTGGCGGTGGATGGCGGCTTCGTGACGGCGGGCCTTGCAGTATGACAGACATTGAGGAACCGGCACTGCCGCGCCATATCGTTCATCCCGGCCCCGCCACGACTGAGCGGGTTCGCGCTGTCGAGTGTCTGGCTTGGCCGGTACGGATTACGCTGAAAACAGGGTGCACCATCAACGAGGCCATTGCCCAGGGCTTTGCGGAGCAGGGCCTCGAAGGCGGCTATGTTCGCCTGTCGCAGGTTCCCATGCGATCCCTCAATTATGTGATGCCCGCAGCAGCGCCGGACGAGAGCCATGCCGCCTGGTACAGCGAAACCTATGTCATGCCGGGAGGCGTTATCCTCGATGCCGCACTCCACGCAGGACGGCGGGAGGAGAAACCCTTCCTGCATTGCCATGGCGCATGGCAAGAACCAGAGGGGCGCATCGAGATGGGGCATCTGCTGCCGTTCGAGGCCGAAGTCCTTGAGGAGACAATCGTCGACGCCATTGCCATCAGCGGAGCGCTTTTTGTGACCCGGCACGACACAGAGACCAATTTTCCGCTGTTCAACCCGGAGAAACGCCCTGACGCGGTGACGACCGAACCGTCAGCCTCGCGCGCGATATTGGTGACCGTGCGCCCCAATACCGATCTTTGCAGGGCCGTGGAGGAAATCTGCAGAGCCTTCGACATCCGGGATGCACAGGTTCATGGGCTCGGCAGCCTTGTCGGGGCCGATTATGAAGATGGAACGTCGCTGACGGCACATGCAAGCGAGCTCTACATACGAAATGGCACTGTGACACAGCAGAATGGCAGCTGCCACGCTGCCCTCGATATCGCGATGGTGGACCTGACCGGTCGCCATAGCCATGGGCTCCTCAAGCGCGGCCTTAACCCTGTTTGCGTTACAGCGGAAATCCTGATCGTGGAGAGCAAGCACGCGGCTTGACGGATTGTCTGAGGAGCGGTTGCACTTGGATATGGAATCTGCCCCCAGCAATCAAACCAGCGTTGTTGGAGCCATCCGATTTCCATCGTGGGCAGGCCCCACGATCGCACGCAAAAATGTAAAACATTTTTGCGTATCCTGCCACTCTAAATACATCCCAAATAAATACTAATAAATAACCTTCCTATGTTGTAGGTTCTTCATATAATATACCGCTACCACATTTTTTAGGTTTTGCATTAATTAGTGAAAATGTTCCTCGGACAAGACGCTACAATACAGCACATCTGTCGATCACTACAGCGCGGCCATACCGTAGTGCACTACAATACTGCCCTACAGTCGCGTTGTAGCGTAGCGACCCACCATAAGATTGTATCGGTGCGGTTGAATGCCGCCTTCGCCAAAAGGCTTCCAACGCCTCAGATGTACGAAAGACCCCGCTTGCTGCTGACGGCTTCGATTATATTATTTTCGATACCCCGGGCATGGGAACTCGCAACATCAAACGAACCTTCGGCTCTCCGCGCTTGAACGGCGGCTGAATGCCAGCGTCCTTCGCAACCGCCTCGAGCGATTGTCATGACAGGCAGACCAAGAAGTCCTCAGTGCCTCTATCAGACAGGAAACTGTCAGCGCCAACAGCATGTCGTCCCAGATCGGGCTCGGGCCAGGGCCTCGTGCAGGTGGTGAAGCGATTGCCCTGATCGGCTGACCCGGATAGATCGTCGGCCCACTCGGTGCCATAGGCCTCGCGAAGTGCGTCACCGGAACTCCCATCGCGGGCGACCATACCGGTCTTGGACAAACCGTTGGCGCTGCCACCAACCAGGGGCAGTACTGTCCACCGGGTTCATCGGTTCGCGGGCGACGTTCTCGACCATCGAGCGCATAGCGCCGTTGTCGTTGGCCGCTTCGTGCAGGAGAACTTCGATTTCCTCGAGACCCGCAGCTATGGCTGCCTGCACACGCCGGTGACCTGCCTGGATCACATAGCCGTTTCCGCCATCGACCTGTGGCGAGACCACCGGTGGCTGGATGATGCCGACAGCCTTTACCGTGGCGAGAAGCAGCGCGTCAGCCTGAGCCGACGATTTCGACTGGCGCGCATCGTCGGCATTTTCGTTCAGCGCGCGCGGATCGACCTTGATAATGTGCATGAGATAGCTCCTGTCCAGTTACGAAACGGCATGACTGCCGCTCCTTTCCGTCTCCATTCCTTTGCGAGACACTTTCCGGACCGCGGACCGGGCGGGCCGGCGCAACTGCGGCCGAGCAGCCCTGCTCCGAACGCCAAACGGGGCTTAAAGCCCTGCGAAGGGCGAGGGGCCGGGATGAGGAGGTGGCGGTTGAGCGTTAGCGGCGGCGGACTGAACGAGCTGCGACCCGGGTTCTTTTTCTTTGCTCTTCCCCTTCCTCTTTGACTGTCCATCTCATTTTTCATCCCCTGAGCGATACGACACGCTTTTATCGCTCAGGATCATGCGCTATTTTGGGCTATAAATAAGGGCTTTTCGCCTATGGCGTGGAATTGGGAACTTGAGGGATGGCCGGAGTTCGAATGGAATCCGGAGTGTCTACGATCGAAGGAGCAGGCCTTCGTTGAGAATGCAGGTATCGTCGTGGGCGCAATGCGCCATCTCGGCCAGGATGATCGCGCGGAGCTCGTGATCGAACTCCTGAGCGCCGATGCATTGAGCACATCCGCAATCGAGGGGGAAGTCCTTGATCGTGACAGCGTGCAATCCTCGCTGCGTCGACAGCTTGGAATGTCAGACGCTGCGTTCCGCAGCAGACCGGCGGAAGCCGGTATCGCAGAAATGATGGCCGATCTCTACCGTCATCCCTTTGAGGCCATCACCCAAGAGCGGCTCTTCGAGTGGCATCGGATGGTGATGAACGGGCGCCGCGACATTGCAGATATTGGATGCTATCGCCGTCACAGCGAGCCGATGCAGATCGTGTCCGGCGCCTTCGGTCGCCAGCGAGTGCATTTCGAGGCGCCCCCACCAGAGCGTTTGAAGGGCGAAATGGACCGGCTTATCGAATGGCTCGAAGAGACGTCGCCCAGAGGAAAGCGCCCGCTTGGTGCACTGGCGCGCGCCGGCATAGCCCACCTGTGGTTTGAAAGCGTCCATCCATTCGAGGATGGCAATGGTCGTATCGGCCGCGCCATCGCCGAAAGTGCACTGGCCCAGGCGATCTCCACGCCGACCTTCAGTGCCCTATCAAAATCGCTGCTCAAGCACCGCAAGGACTATTACGCCCGGCTGGAGGCGGCGAGCCGGACACTTGCGATCGACGAATGGCTTTCCTGGTTCGCGGACAGGGCGCTCGAAGCGCAGAAATCCGCGGACGATCTGGTGCGCTTCCTGATCGAGAAGACGAGGTTCATGGACGGTCTGCGCGGAGCACTGAATGAGCGACAGGAGAAGGTGCTGCTGCGCATGCTGGCCGAAGGCCCTGATGGTTTTACCGGCGGCTTAAGCGCCGGCAACTACGCCACGATTACCGGAGCACCGCCTTCAACGGTTACCCGCGACCTTTTCGATCTGGTTGAGAAAGGCGCGCTGCTGCGCACGGGCGAACGCAAGGCAACGCGCTACAGGCTGAACATGGTCACCGATCAATAGGCGGTCCCGTTCGGTCCAGCGCCGTTCCCTGCTCGGGTGAGGCGGCCTGCGTTGTCGCCTCATGGTCCTCGCGGACAGCTTCATGGAGTTCCTCCTCGACCTCTCGCAGTTGCCGTTTCTTCTCCTTGAGTTCATCGGCAAATGCAAAAGCGCCTCCTTGCCTTGACCGGCACGAGGCGAGCCGTCGATGCGCCTCCTCAAGACGTCGGCGGAAGCGCTGCTGCTCCTCTTCAAACCCGCCGAGCGCGTGTCCGAGACGGGAGATGGCGCCGAGCGGCGTGACAGTGACGGCAAGATCGACCTCTTGGGTCGCGCCTGTGCGCTGAAGCAAGGTCTGGTAGTGAAACCCCTCCTTGCCAATCCGTTCGCCCTCGAAGACGAGATCGAAGCCACCGATACTCGCCAGATGAACCTCGCCTTGGCTCTGGAGCTGCACAAGCTTCAGGATTTCTTTCATGACGGCGCGGCCCGCTTGCCTTCGCTCCGCATAGGTCTGGCCGAGCGCCGTCATCGTGAAGGCATCGCCAAGGGTCGGAACAAGGCGCTTGATGTCCACTGCCGGCATGACGAGACGCAGGTCAATCGCTGCATGGCGACCGTTGGTGATCACCGATAAGAGGATATCATCCCCGGGCTTTGCAGGCCCCTCGCGTTCTTCTATCGCCTTGATCCGGGCTTCGAGGAGCTGCTGGTAGGTCTTGAACATCGGCGTCGGAGCCGCGGTCATGATCTGTCGACGTCCGGTCGAAATGTCCGGCACCCGTACATACTCCCGCAGATCCGAGGGCATTACGACATCCGCAAAACTCCGGAACATTGCGATCAACTCGGGCACGTTCACGAACGAGGCAAACCGGCTGACCGGTTTGCATTTTCCCGAGGGTTGAATTTCGAGTTCAGTGACGGTGTCGCGCGGTGAGGACTACCCTCTCACAGCGAGGCGAGCCAGTTTGCAATATCGTCGCTGTCGGTCACGTCCGCATATTTTTGATGCATGTCGTAGAGGTTTGCGTCATGCGGAGCCTTGGCACGGTCACCGCAGCAATCGGCAGGCACCAGCACGTTGAAACCGCTTTGGACTGCATCGACGACGGTTGCGCGGACACAGCCAGACGTCGTGGCACCGGTAACAACAAGCGTATCGACGCAAGCTCCGGTCAAGAGTGCTGCGAGCTGTGTGCCATGGAAGGCGGAGGCGCCCTTCTTCTCGATGACAGGATCGCCGGCCTGCATACCGGTTGCTGCGTCGATCTCGACAAGCCGGCTGCCCTTCAAAAGGGCAGCCATGCCGGTTGCCTTGCGCAGCCAGGGCAGGTGCGCGATCTCGCCTTCATGATAGGCGATGGTCGTGTAGACCACCGGATAGCCCTTGGAGCGAGCCAGATCGGTCAAGCGACGTGTTGCAGCGATCGGCGCGTCCATGTCGGCGGCTGTCGGATAGGTCGTGTCGGTAAATCCGTAGGTAAAGTCGACTACCACCACGGCCGGCCGCTTGCCGCGCGGCACGGCCTCTCCAAATCCGGCGGCCTTGTAGGTTTCGTCCTGCTTCGTCATCAGGATAGCCCCTTTGCTTTCGACGTCACCCGCGCGCCATCTGGATTTCTTTCACCACGATGTCGCCATCGATGACGATAGCCTCGTCGTCGAGGAACAGCGAGCAGCCGCGCATCGGAATGTCCAGATGGCAGGCGGTATCATTGGGGCCGCCGAGCTCGTTGTTTGGTCCTGTGGAGAACATCACGTTGCCGTAAAAGCTGCGCGGCTCCATGCCCATTCCGCCAGGGAATGCGCCAGGCACAAGATTGTGCCACTTCGCATGTGGGTTCATGCCCCAGCCGACATGGCTCATGCCCATGCCGCGCGGATCGTTGAACGCCTCCATGTAGGACTTGACCAATTCGGCATCGAGGCCGCCGCGGATATCCGTCACCCAGCCCTTTTCGATCGTGTAGATGATCGGCTCTCGCACATAAATGTTCTGCGGCAACAGGATGTCGCCTGTCGCCACGACGATCTGTCCGTCAACGCCATCATCGTCGCCACCGGTGAAGACGAAGCCCGACGGCCAGTGATCCCAGCGGCCCGGCTCGTCCGTGCAGGCATATTCCGTTACCGTCGGGTAGGTGTTCAGCTTATAGGTGACATCCGTGCCCTGCGGCGAGGTGATACGCATGACTTTGGCCTTGGCGAGCATTTCGCCGGCGATCTCGACCTTTTCGCGGATTTCCTTGGTCGGCAACATGCGTGCGAGCAGTTCCGGCGGCTCGACGGCCGTCAGGATACGGGTACCCGCCGCCTGGATGGCCATCTGCTCCGGAGAAAATAGCAGGAAAATGCAGTCGATCAGCATGTCGCAGGCCTTCAGTGCCTCCACGGCGTCAGGCATGGCGGCAAGGCCGGTCACGCCGACATTCCATCCGCCGACCGGCAGCGGTGCGGGAAGACGCATGTGGTACATGCTGGCACCCAGACGCTGACCCGCCGCCATGAAGGCATCGGCATAATCCAGCCGCTCATTGCCCTGCGTCAGCACGATCAGTTTTTCACCTTCGTGCACGCCGGACATCTTCAGCTGGTGAAGGCAGATTTCCGTAAAGCTCGCGTGATCCATGTTGCGTTTCCCCTTAGTGTTGATCCGCCACCGGGCGGAAATCCATGACTGCGGCCAGGAAACCCTCAAGATCGTCCCAGGGGATCATGTGCCCGGCCTTTTCGACGATGCGAACATCGATCGATGGCGCCAATGTCTGTATTTCGGTGATGTCGTCTGCGCCGATGACTGCAGCGCCACCAGCCACGACGAGGCGCATTGGAAGCGCCAGATGTGGCAGGTCCGCATGAATGTCGTCCGTATGAAAGCCGTCATAGGCGATGCGGACGGCATCCAGCTGGCAGGTATGCAGCCATTCGGCGCGAAGCGCCGTCTGTTCGTCCGTCCACGTCGGACAGAAACGCTTCATGTCCTCGCCCGAACAGCCCTTTTGCGCCATCAGGATGGAATCTTCATACCAGTTCCAGGCCGAAGGATAGGCACGACGGCCGGGACCGGACACCGGAGGATCGACCATCACGAGACCGGCAAAGCTTTCCGGTGACATGTGCGCAGCGCGGATGGCTGTTCGCGCTCCCATTGAATGTCCGAGCACGATCGGCTTGCCAAGGCCCGCCGCCTTTACCAGAGCGACGGCATCCTTCGCCATGGCATCCAGCGAATAGTCGAGCGGGCCGGCCTCGCTCAGGCCGCGACCGCGCACATCCAGAACATGAACATCGAACTTTTCCGCAAGCCGCTCCGCGACAAAGCCCCAGGTCAACGCCGGCGAGGTGATGCCTGGAATGAGGAGGAGCGTCGGGCCGTTACCGGCAAAATGCAGGAGATGCTGGCGGATGCCGTTTGCGTGGACGTTGTAGCCTGTGGACATGGTGCGGATCCTCAATAGACGCCGGAGAGCAGCGTTCCACCGCCCGGCACGCGCGTTTCAAGCTTCAGTGCGCGCAGCATCTGCCAGGTCGTGGCGATGGCGGCGGTCAGGACCGGTTTGCCGGTGATGGCCTCCGCCATGGGGACTGCAGGAAGCGATGGCATCTGCACACAGGCCGACAGCACGACCGCATCCACATCATCCGTCTTCATGCCCCTGACGATATCAGGCAGGTTCATCGGGTCGTGGGCACCGACAGCAAGGTTGTCGGAGATCTCCAGGGCGCGCCAATCGCTGACCTCGATCCCCTCGTTGCGGATGTAGTTCACAACCAGTTCGGTCAGCGGCTTCATGTAGGGCGCCACAAGTGCAATCCGTTTTGCTCCGACGGCCTTGGGCCCTTCCACGAGAGCGCCCGCGGACGTCACCACCGGGGCGGGATGGCCGTTGCCGGCAGAGACGCCCTGCAGCCGTGTCTGGCTTTGACAGTGATAGCCAAGTCCCATGGCCATGATGGCGACCAAACAGGCATAACCCATGACATCGACGCGCGCATCGGAGAGCTCAAGGGCACAACGATCGCTGTCGCCATCCATGGCAGCCAGCTCTTCCTTGGTCACATGCTTCATGCGCATGCGCGCCGAGTGGAAAGTGAACCTCTCCGGCGCGATCGCTTCACGCGCCCGCAGCAGTGCCGGGATCTCAGTTTCCATCGTCGTGTTGGAGCTCGGGACAATCTGTCCGATACGATAAGTCTTCATGCGGCACTCCATCGCAAGCCTTCCTTGCAAGCATGAATCGAGGTTAATTATTCATTTGAAGAATTACAAGCCCATATTTTTGCCGTGACGTAACTTTGGGCAAGGCAGCAATTGGACACGGTTGGAAGGCGCGTACCCTACAGGCGGGCGCGGGCGAAAAGGCGCAAGCAATTGAGAGGAAAGTGAAAAAAATCAGGTGGGAGCGCTAAGCCCGGCGGACAGGAAACGCACCAGATGGTCCAGCATCGCGTCCTTGCTGAAAGCGGTCAGGTGACCATCGGTCAGGTCGCCGATGCGCCCAAGATCGTTCAACATGAACAGATAGGCGCCGACGAGAAATGCCATGCGGACGCTGATCACATCTCGCGGCACATCGGGCAGAGCCTCGGAGAGCGTTGCGATATACCGCTTCAGCGAGGCATCATAAACCTCCCGCCGCAGCCGCAAGGCATGTTCTTCCGGCTCCGCATGCAGCCGCGCCTGCATGGCGACGAAGGCCGCACCGTTCGGACCGGAATATTTCATGTCCCATTGCGGCTTCAGATAGGCATAGACGATATCTTCAACGGCCGGACTTTTTTTCATCTCCAACAGTCGGTCGAGGTTGACGTGCCGGTGGCCGGCAATGAGGCTGCCGCGCCGCTTGAAGCATTCGTCGAACAGATCGGCTTTCGAGCCAAAATAATAGCGGATGAGCCCCTGGTTCACCTCGGCGCGTGCAGCGATATCCCTGAGATTGGCGCCCTGAAAACCGAATTCCGCGAAAGCCAGTTCGGCATGATCAAGGATCTTGTCGCGCAGGTCGGGACCATTGGCGTTCACGGCATCACGCGCCGGCCGGCCGGGACTGCGCCTCTCGCCTTTCACAATGCTCCGATCGCTGCTCACGGAATTCCTTTCATCATGCATGTTAATATTATTCGCTTGAACAATTACGTTAGCTTTTTCAACAGCGCAACAAGCAGATCCTGTTCGGCTGCATCCAGTGGTGCGAGCGTGGCAGCAGAGACGGAGCGCATCAAGGGAACATGGTTCTCCATCACGGCTCGTCCCGCCGCCGTGATGGAGAGTGTATGGCGGCGGCGGTCGTCATCATCGGATGTCTTTTCGATCAGGCCGCGTGCCACAAGCCGCGCGACGACGCCCTTGGTGGTGGCCGCATCCATGCCCACCAGCCTGCCAAGCGCATTTTGCGAGACGGGCGCCCGTTCATGCATCAGCCTGTACAGCATCGAAAACTGCACCGGCGTGATATCGCCCGGCGTCTTTGCCGCATAGATTGCGATGTGCCGCTGATAGGCGAGGCGCAGCAGGAAGCCGACCTGATCCTCCAGCACATAATGGGGTTCGCCGGCCTGCATCATCACTCCCGCATGTTCTCGCCATTCCATTTGCAAGTGCCCGAGCCGAGGCGGCCGGTCAAGCAGGAAGCGGCCTCCCGGCCAGGGGGACGCATTTCTGCGTCGATTGTCTGCCCGTGCCTTCAGGGTGCAGTGCAAAAATTCATTTGCATACAAACAAATTTTGTGATGACATTTATCAAAAGCTTCCGACAGAGAAGCTAACTCCGAGGGTAACATGACTGCCGAATGCCGTTTGCATGTCAACGGCTCGTGCTATGCGCTGCCATGTCCGGGCGATCGGACATTGCTGGACGTTCTGCGAGCCGATCTGGGTCTGAAGGGCCCGAAATACGGGTGTGGCCTGGCCCAGTGCGGGGCCTGCACTGTTCTGATCGACGGCAGGCCGGCGCGTGCCTGCGTCTTGCGGGCCGAACGGGCGGCCGGCCCTGACATCACCACGCTTGAGGGTCTGGCAGATCCGGAGACCGGCGTGTTGTCGGCGGTCCAGCAGGGTTTTCTGGAGTGCGAAGGTGCGCAGTGCGGCTATTGCCTGAACGGTATGATCATGACGGCAACCGCCTTGCTCGCGGACAATCCGAACCCGTCGCGGGACGACATTCGGGCAGCACTTCGCCACAATCTCTGTCGTTGCGGCACGCATCTTGAAATCATTGCGTCAGTGGAACGCGCAGCAACCCTGATACGGGAGGCGCGACCCCATGAATGATGTCGCCATCCGCGCTGCACTGACCATTTACGAAGAACGCCCTGCCGGTTCCGCCATCTATCTTCGTGTCTTTCACGACGGAACGGCCACGGGCTACAACGGCCATGTCGACCTGGGCACTGGCATCGGGACCGCTCTGGCGCAGATCGTGGCCGAAGAACTCGACCTGCCGCTTGCCTCCGTCCGCATCGAGCTGGGTCATACGGCCACCACGCCCGATCAGGGACCAACCATCGCCTCCGAAACAATTCAGATCGCGGCCATCCCGCTTCGGTTGGCCGGTGCGCAGGCTAAAGCCTTTCTCGCAGCACAGGCAGCTCTGCGGTTGAATGCTCCGCCTGCCGACATCGAACTGCGGGATGGTGTTGCTCGTTGGCAGGATCACACCTGTACCTACGCTGATCTACTCGAGGGCAAATCAGTCATGCTGCTCCTAGACAGAGACAGCACCGTCAAACATCCCTCGGAATACCGGATTGTCGGGCGAAAGACCAGTAGACGCGACCTTCCCGCCAAGTTGCGCGGCACGCATCGCTATATCCACGATGTCGATGTGGCCGGTATGGTGCATGGCCATGTCATCCGCCCACCCTATGCCGGTCGCGACAGCGGCGCGTTTATCGGTCAAAGCCTGATCGGTTATGATGAAGATGCCGTGTGTGCGATGGCGGGCTTTATCGCCGTCGTCCGGCACGGCGATTTTCTAGGTGTGGTTGCCGAACGGGCCGATCAGGCCGAGGCGATTGCCGAAGCTCTGCCGGTTCGGTGGCATTCGCCACCATCGATCGATGACATGGAAAACCTGCGCGACACGCTGAAAGCGCAACCCTCCACCCCGCGCACGCTCGACAGGTCCGGCAATTTTACGCGCGGGATCGCTGAATGCGACGTTACTCGCACACGGACCTATATCTGGCCCTATCATGAGCACGGATCAATCGGCCCGTCCTGCGCTGTTGCGGATTGGAACGACGTGAACCCGGTTGTGTGGTCGGGAACGCAGAACCCGCATATGCTGCGCGGCGATCTGGGCGTTCTGGTGGACCTGCCGGCGGAGCAGATCGAGATCCGTCGCTACCAGGCGGCCGGCTGCTATGGTCGCAACTGCGCCGATGACGTGTGCGGCGACGCCCTGTTGCTGTCACGGGCCGTCGGTCATCCTGTTCGCGTGCAACTGACCCGCGCCCAGGAACATCTCTGGGAGCCCAAAGGGGCAGCTCGATTGATGGAGGTTCAGGGTGGGCTGAAGTCCCGCAACCTCCACGCCTATGCCATCGACACCTGGTATCCATCCAACCGGGGCCCGAACCTCGCGCTGCTGTTGACCGGCCGCATCTCGCCGGAGCCGCGGCCATCCGATATGGGCGACCGGACGATCAATCCGCCCTACCGTGTGCCGCACAAGGATATCGTGGTTCACGACATGGCGCCGATCGTGCGTGCCGCCTGGATGCGCGGCGTGTCGGCGCTTCCCAATACCTTCGCGCATGAAAGCTTTGTCGATGAAATGGCCTATGAGGCGGGTGAAGACCCGGTCGCCTTCCGGCTCAGGCACCTGGATAATCCGCGCGAAGCCGATCTCGTGCGCCGAACCGCAGAGCAGGCCGGCTGGACGCCGCATGCCGGCCCGCGTCTTGTCCGGGACGGGCGGATGGCCTTCGGCCAGGGCTTCGCCTTTGCCACCTATGTACATGGCACCTTCCCCGGCACGGCGGCCGCTTCCGCTGCCTGGGTGGTCGACGTCGCCGTCGACACGGAAACCGGTGAAGTCACTCTGACGCGCATCTTCATCGGGCAGGATCAGGGCCTCGTCATCAATCCGGGCGGCGTGCGCCAGCAGATCCATGGCAATGCGATCCAGACCGTCAGCCGGATCATGGTAGAGGATGTCAGCTTCAGCGAGATCGCGCCCACTGCGCAAAGCTGGGCGGCCTATCCAATCCAGACCTTTCCGGCCGTGCCGGACATCCAGACCATGCTGATTGCCCGGCCCGAAGATCCGCCGCTCGGCGTGGGCGAGAGCGCTGCCGTTCCCAGCGCCGCCGCCATCGCCAACGCCATCTTCGATGCAACGGGCGTACGCATGATTGAGGTGCCGTTTACGCCGGAAAAGGTGCGCGCGGCGCTTGCGGCACATGGCATTTCCAGCCCTCAGGCCTTGCAGCATGCGTCATCCGTGCCGAAGTCCGGCAAGACCTGGCGTAAACGTCTCGCCGTGCTCGGAGCGACCGTTGGCGGCGTGCTGGCGGTCGGGGCCGTCGCCCTGCCACTGCATCGGCCGATCGCTCCTTCATCGCCGCCGTCGCCCGGCACCTTCTCCGAAGCAACGCTGGAGCGGGGCCGCCAAGTCTTTGCGCTCGGCAACTGCGCGAGTTGCCACACAGCGGACGGCGGGCTTGCCAATACGGGCGGACGGGCGGTGGAGACACCTTTCGGCACGGTCTACTCCACCAATATCACGCCCGATCCCGAAACCGGCCTTGGCCGCTGGAGCTTTGAAGCTTTCGAACGTGCCATGCGGCAGGGTATCAGCCGGGACGGGCACAACCTCTATCCAGCTTTCCCCTATACGTCCTTTGCCCGGATAGACGCGAACGACATGTTGTCGCTCTACGCCTATCTGCAGACGTTGACGCCGGTACGGCAGGAGACGCCGAACGCACAGATCGTGGCGCCGGCAAACCTTCGCCCGGCGCTTTCCCTTTGGAACGCGCTCTACCAGGATAAAGGCCCGTTCGTGCCAGTAGCGGGAGAGAGCGATCTCTGGAATCGCGGCAAATATCTGGTCCAAGCCGCAGGCCATTGTTCCGCCTGCCATGCGCCGCGCAATCTGGCGGGAGCGGAAAAGCCGCAAATGCTGGGAGCGATGATCAAGGGCTGGTATGCCCCGCCGCTGGAGGGGCCGGAAGCGGCAGGTCGCGGCTGGACGGAAGAGACACTGTTTGCCTATCTCAGGCATGGCCATTCCGATCTTGCTGCAGCCTCCGGTCCGATGGCCGAGGTGGCATCGAGCCTAGTGGCGGTGCCGGACAACGATATCCGCGCCATGGCAACCTATCTCGCTTCACTGCCGGCATCCACACAGCCGAACCCTGGCGCCGCAGCAACAAGGCCGGAGATTGCTCCGTCCCGCGCAAGCCGGATCTATGAAAGCGCCTGTGCCGTCTGCCACCAACCCGCTGTTGCAGGAACATTCACCGCGGCGCTGGTTCCGCTGGAACGTTCTGCGGTTCTTCGGGCACCCGTGCCGGATGCTCTTGAAACACTGCTGGACGAAGGACTGCGCGCGCCTACCAATCTGAAGCTGCGCGACATGCCGTCCTTCCGCAACGAACTCACCGCATCCGACCGCGAAGCCCTGGCATCCTATCTGCGTCAGCGCTTCGCACCCGATCTGCCGCCCTGGTAGCCAAGGGGCGGCGGTAAACCTGGCGGATCGTCGTCTATGCATATCATTCGTACACGAACAATATCCTGAGGAAAGGAATTTGACATGACCATTGAGAAAGTCGAGATCGCCGTCATCGGAGCCGGATTGGGCGGGGCTGCCGCCGCGGCCCTTCTGTCGGGCGCGGGATTTTCCGTCCATAGCTTCGAACAGGCGCCGGCCTTCAGTCGCATCGGTGCCGGCATTCACATCGGCCCGAATGTCATGAAGATCTTTCGGCGGATCGGCATCGAGAAGAAGCTCGAAGAGATCGGTGCCCATCCGGATTTCTGGTTCTCCCGCGATGGCAATACGGGCGAGTATCTGTCGCGCATTCCGCTCGGCGATTACGGCCGCAAGGAATATGGCGCCTCCTATATCACCATTCACCGTGGCGACCTTCACGCCGTGGAGATGGATACGCTCGACGAAAAACGTGTTCACTTCGACCATCGGTTGAGCGCGATCGAAGAGCGCGAAGAAGACGTTCTTCTAACCTTTTTAAATGGCCGGCAGGTGGCCGCGAGTCTGGTGGTTGGTGCCGACGGCATCAATTCGGTCATCCGCGACATGCTGCTCGGGCCGGAAAAGCCGCGCTTCTCCGGCTGGGTGGGTCACCGCGCAATCGTTGACATGAACAAGCTGAAATCCTCCGGACTGGAGTTCGAGGCCTGCGTGAAATGGTGGTGGGAAGCGTCGCGCCACATCATGGCCTATGCGACCAAGGCTGACGGCAGCGAGTATTATTACGTGACCGGCGTTCCCGTCGACGGCTGGGAACACGACACGAGCTTTGTGGATAGCTCCAAGGAAGAGATGGAAGCGATCTTCGGCGGTTCGCATCCGGTCGTACAGGCGCTGATCAATGCCACGGAAAGCGTCACCAAATGGCCGTTCTGGAACCGTGATCCGTTAAACCTGTGGAGCCGTGGCCGTCTGGTCATGCTGGGCGATGCATGCCACCCGATGCGTCCGCATATGGCACAGGGCGCCTGCATGGCCATCGAGGACGCCGCCATCCTCACCCGCTGCCTGGAAGAAACGGGACTTTCTGGCTATCGCGATGCGTTCAGCCTCTATGAAGCGACCCGGCGCGAGCGGGCCACCAAGGTGCAGACGATATCGAATGCCAATACTTGGCTGAAGCAGCCGGAAGATCCGGCCTGGGTGTATGGCTACGATCCTCTGACGGCCGCGCTTGGCTGAGTGTCATTCGTATCGGAGCGGTCTTCTCAAACCATCCGCTCCGTTCTCGTTGGACATTCCAGATTGGCTCATTGATCAGACACCGATCACCTGCTGCATCTCGCCCGGTACGACGACCTGGGTGAATGGTGCGTCGGGCTGCTCGATGCGCGTGATCAGCCCTTCGACCAGACACCGGCCAACATGAGCCATATCGACGCTGTGAGCCGTCAGCGGCACGGATAGGTAACGGCACATGTGCGTGTTGTCGCGCACGGCGATGTGAAAGTCACGTCCGACTACCAGGCCCTTGCGTCGTGTCGCACCGAGCGCGCCGAGAAGGCCCAGTTCGTTTGCGCACACCAGTCCGGTGGGTGGTTCATCAATGTCCAGTAGCCGCGAAATCCAGCCTTCGCTGGCTTCCATGGTGAAGTCTTCGTGTCCTATCAACGCCTCGTCGACCTGCGCGCCAGCTTCGGTCATGGCCCGGGCATAGCCGGCAAGACGTGCGGCACTGTACTGGTCCCCACGGTTCAGCAGTTGCAGCGCAATGCGGCGGCAGCCCTTGGCCAGGAGTTCCCGCGTGGCTTCAAAGGCGATGCTGGCATTGTCGACGTCGACATAGGGGTAGGAGAAGGCGCTGCCACTTCGCCCGAAGGCAATGAAGGGTATGCTGCGCTCCAGCAGGAAGGGAATCCGCGGATCTTCCGACACCATGCGGGTGATCACGATGCCGTCCGCACCGCCAGCCTGGATCAATCGGCTGAGATTGTCCTGCGGATCTTCCTCCGGGGTGGTCGAATAGACTGAGAGGCTATAGCCCCGCTCGCGCGCCGCCATCGTCATTCCTTCAATGAGAGGCAGCTTTGCAATGTCGGACAGATAATTGCGGGTCTCCATTGGCAGTATTGCCGTGAGCGTCCGGGTCAGACCCATGCGGAGCGCGCGCCCATGGAGATTGGGCACATAGCCTGCCGCGGCAGCCGCAGCCTTTACCCGCTGCGTGGTTTCCGGATGAACCTCCGGCCCATCCTTCAAGGCTCTGGAAACGGTCGTCACCGAAAGACCCAGCTCTACCGCGATCTGCCTCAGATTGGGTCTGGAATTCACTGTCATCGCGCGCATCAATCTCATCAATTCCCTGTCGCGCGTAGACTGCCCTTTTCGCAAAGCAATGGAAAGTGCCTAACCGGCCAGGTCAAAATTCCGCTTGACGAAATTCAATTAAACATCAATCGTAACGTTACGATTTAGAAAAAATAGGGCAAAAGACCCAAAATCGCTCCAACAGAGGTGAACAAAGGAGAACCGAAATGTTTCGTATGCTGGGCCTGACGGTTGCTGCAATTGCCATTACTGCCGCCAGCGCGGTGGCCGCACAGACTTTAACGATCACCACCGCCGGCGGTGATTACGGGACCGCCATCAAGAAGGCGATGTGGGAACCGGCGGCGACCGAACTCGGCGTGACCGTTCGGGAGGAGACCCAAAGCGACGGCTTCGCGGCGCTCAAGATGCAGGTGACATCAGGCGCTGTGACAACCGATGTCATCCATCTGGGTTCACCGGAAGGTGCGCAGGCGGCGGCACAGGGCCTTTTGGAGCCTTTGGACTACTCCATCATCGATCCCAAATCGCTGCCAGAAGGCGCCAAGTCCGATTACTGCTATCCCTTCACATCCTATGGCACAGTGATGGCCTGGAACACCAAGACCTTCGGCAGCAAGCCCCCCAAAACCTGGGCGGATTTCTGGGACGTAAAGGCATTTCCCGGTCGTCGGGCACTGCGCGCCAATGCGCAGGACCTGATTGAGATCGCCCTTCTCTCCCAAGGTGTCGCGCCCGCGGATGTCTACACCGTGCTGAGCAGCCCCGATGGCCTCAAGAAAGCCATTGCCCGCATTGCCGAACTGAAGCCGAATGTCGCTGTATGGTGGACCTCGGGCGCACAATCGGCCCAGCTTCTGAAAGACGGAGAAGTCGATCTGGTCGTGACATGGAACGGTCGCGCTCAGAGCGTGAAGGCTGACGGCGGCGCTGCCGACTACAGCTTCAAGGGCTCCGTCATCGGCACGGATTGCCTCGCAGTACCAAAGGGCACGGCGAACAAAGCCGCGGCCATGAAGCTGATCGCAGCCATGACAAAGCCGGAGCGAGAAGCGAAACTTACGGATTTCATCGCCTATGGCCCGGTCAACCCGAAAGCCTACGAGGGCGGCCTGATCCCGGCGGATCGCCTGCAACTCCTGGCAACCGCGCCGGCCAACGGTGGCACCTCCGTTTTCTCCAAGGCGGACTGGTGGGTGAAAAACGGCGATGCAGCGCAAGCCGCATTCGACGAGATGATGAACCGCTGATCGGCAGGGGAGTCGCTGACGACATGGCCATGACCTCGCTTCCCATATCGATCGACTGCGTCCGGAAAGTCTTCGGCACCTATGTGGCGCTGAACAACGTATCACTGGAAATTGCCGCCGGTGAATTCCTGACGCTGCTCGGCCCATCTGGGTCCGGCAAGACAACACTTCTGATGGCGCTTGCGGGGTTTGTCCGTCCCGACAGCGGCTCCCTTATCATCGGCGGCCGGGACATCACCCGGCTGTCTCCCGACAAGCGGGATATCGGCATCGTTTTCCAGAACTATGCGCTCTTTCCTCACATGAGCGTCCAGGCAAATGTCGAATACCCGCTGCTGCTGCGCAAGGTCAGCAAGGGGCAGGCACGCGAGCGCGCGCTGAAAGCTCTCGCACGCGTCAAACTGGATGCCTATGCCGACCGAAACATTGCCGCCTTGTCCGGCGGGCAGCGGCAACGCGTCGCGCTGGCGCGCGCCATTGTCTTCGAGCCGCGCGTAATGCTGATGGACGAACCGCTGTCGGCGCTGGACAAGAACCTGCGTGAGCATATGCAGTTCGAGATCCGCCGCCTGCATGACGATCTCGGCATTACCACTATCTATGTCACCCATGACCAGCGCGAAGCGCTGACCATGTCCGATCGGATCGCCGTCATGGATGCCGGTGAAATCCAGCAGATCGGCACCCCGTTTGAAATCTATCACAGGCCGACGAGCCGCTTCGTGGCGGAATTCATGGGTGAGGCCAACATTCTGCCTGGCCAGGGGCTCATGCATCGCAGCGGATGCACGGTGGATCTGGCGGGACTTGCCATGATCCGGGCGGAAAGCTTCTTTCTCGACGCCGCAGACGTCGGCGATGACTCGGTCGTTGTCAGCGGTCGGCTGTCGGCTAAGGCGTTTCGCGGAGAAAACTGGCTGCTCAGTCTAGAGAGCGAAGTCGGTACACCCATCATG
Source organism: Rhizobium sp. Root149 (assembly GCF_001427345.1). Classification (NCBI taxonomy): domain Bacteria; kingdom Pseudomonadati; phylum Pseudomonadota; class Alphaproteobacteria; order Hyphomicrobiales; family Rhizobiaceae; genus Rhizobium; species Rhizobium sp. Root149. Next base: position 15,993 of record NZ_LMGD01000005.1, on the reverse strand, counting down.
CTGAGTGTGCCGGCAACCCGAGCGGCCGCCTGCGGCGATATGCAGCCTGGGCAGATCGTCACCGCTTATGCGCCGGCTGCAGCCGTGCATGCGATGCCCGAAAGGAGTGCCGGATGAGTACCGCCCTCTTGCAAGCGGATGTGCGTCGTGAACGGCGCTTTTATCTTTCCCTGGCTTTGCCTGCACTCCTTCTGGTGGGTGTGGCAGCCATGCTGCCAGTCTTCTGGATTATCCGACAATCCTTCCTGAACCTCGGCGGCAACGTCACGATGGCCAATTACGACAAGGTCATCGCCAGCGGCCTGACCTGGTCTGCACTGGGCACCACCTTGGCGCTTTCAGCCTCCACGCTTGCCATCTGTATCCTGATCGGCGTGCCGCTCGCACTGACACTGGCGAGCACCAGCACGCGCATCGCAAACCGGGTACTGATCCTCATCATGCTGCCGCTGTGGACCTCCATTCTGGTTCGCACCTATGGTTGGCTCGTGCTGCTGCGTCGCGATGGTCTTGTGAATGCCAGCCTGCAAAGCCTCGGGCTGACGGATGCGCCTCTTCCGCTCGTCTACAATTTCAATGGCACGCTGATCGGCATGGTGCATTACATGCTGCCGCTGTTCGTGCTGCCCGTTTACGCAGCCATGCGCGACATCGACACCAATCTCATCCGCGCAGCGGCCAGCATGGGCGCCAGCCTCTGGCATTGCGTGCAAACCGTCGTGCTACCGCTTTCGGTCGGCGGCATCCTTTCCGGCTCCACAATCGTCTTCATCTACACTCTGGGCTTCTTCATCACTCCGGCAGTGCTCGGCGGCGGCAAGGTCAATCCGATTTCGATCCGCATCGACCGGACGCTCTCGACATTCCAGGACTGGGGATCGGCCAGTGCGCTCGGGGTCCTGCTTCTAATTCTCGTTCTTCTGGCGGGCGCCGTGCTCTATGGCATTCGCTGGTCGCTGACAAAGGTCGGTCGCCATGCTTGACGCCTATTATGACCGCAAGCTTGCCCGTGCGCTGCTGTGGGTCTTTTCCGCACTGATACTGATCTTCCTGATGGTACCGACACTCATCGTCGTACCTCTGTCGTTTTCCGCCTCCGATCTTCTGGAGTTCCCACCCCGCGCCTGGTCGCTTCGCTGGTATGAAGCCTTTTTCTCATCGACAGCCTGGATGGCTGCCCTGCGCACCAGTCTACTCCTCGGCATCCTGACGGCGGCTATCGCCGTGCCTTTCAGCTTTCTCGCCTGCTTTGCCATCAACAGGCTGGGCGGACGCAGCGCAAACCTGATCTACGGACTGTTGCTGGCACCATCGGTGACACCAGGCATCCTGCTCGCCATCGGCCTTTTCTTTGTTCTCGCCAAACTCAAGCTGGTCGGCTCATTGGGCGGCATTCTGATCGGCCATGTGGTCCTCGCGATCCCGGTCACGGTGATCGTTCTGCATCCGGCGCTCAGCCGGTTTGATTGGGCACAGGCGCAGGCTGCCCGCAGCTTGGGCGCTAACTGGCTACGCACCATCTGGGGCATCATGCTTCCGCAACTCGGCCTCAGCCTGACAACGGCTGCCCTGATGGCATTCCTCACCTCGCTCGACGAGGCCATTATCTCGATCTTTGTATCCACAGGCGCGAACAGCACCTTGCCAAAGCTGATGTTCATTTCGCTGCGTGACCAGATCGACCCCACCATTGCCGCCATCTCGACACTCTGGACCGTGCTGATTTCCGGCATCGTCCTGTTTTTCAACCTGCGCGATCGCGGCCAAGTACGATGAAGGCAAGACAATGACGCATACCAAGACGATCTCAGCCATTCCCGAGACGGGCCTTGCTATCATTACGGGTTCAGCCAACTGGGGGCTTGCTTTCCCGGAAGACATCGCAATGCCAGGGGTCAGTGTTCTTGCGCGCGATCTATCGTTCGACACGCCATATGGTCAATCCGATAACTGGAAGCTGCTGGAGTTCGATGGCAGCATCACGGTTGATGGTCAAAGCCGACAGGCCTTGTGCATGTATTCGCACGGCAATCCACGCGACCATATCGATCATTCCTGCCACCGGCGAAGCTTCTGGGTGCTGATGGAGTCCGGCGTCAGGACGGTTTTGGCCTGCTCGACCATTGGGGCGGTCAACAAGGCAATCCAGCCCGGCGATCTGGTTATCAATGCCGATATCATCGAGCTGACCCAGACGCCCTATTCCCTGCTTCCGGGGCGACAGCGCTTCGATTGCTCCGGCAAGCAGATCGTCTGCCCCCATTGCGCCAAGATCCTGGCTGACACGGCCCGCGAGATATGGCCATCCAGCTGCCGCGTGCACGGCATCGAGCAGGGGCTCGTCGCGGCCCACGCCTACGGTCCCCGCCTGACCAGTCCGGCAGAAGCGCTTGCGTTTCGCAGCATGGGCGCGGACGTCATCAACCACTCGATCGCGCCGGAAGCGACACTTTCCCGCGAGATCGGCGCCTGCTTCGTGCCATGCGCCTTCGTGACGGCAGGCTTTAACGACTACATGGATCGCAGCCGTGGTAGCCTCCTGCAGGAGGGCATTTTGCCAAGCCTTTCCACGGTGTCGTCTCGCTTGGCCCTGCAGGCCGCCGCACGTCTGCCGATCGGCGATGGGTGTGTATGCAACAGCCTGAAGTCGCCCCAGCCGGAAGAGCGGTATGTTCGCTACTAAGCGCTTGGATGCCTGGAATGGGAGACATCATGACGAGAGGTAAGCGCTAGGCGTCACAGCCCGGCCGTTCTCCAGCGGGCAATCTTGCGACGTTCATCGAAGTCAATATGGGAGTAGCTGCGTTCCATTGCATTCTCCTTGCGAGTGACAACCCATTGGTATCATTCGCAAGTCGCACTTCATCCTTGAATCCACCCCGGCTACAAGCAAAAATCAGATAGGCCAAATTATGGAACCTTTAGGCTTGAAGAATATGAAGAGCAAGGCGCTTTGGGCCCAGGTTAGCCGTAGATCTCTGCTGTTATTCAACAAATATTAAATTCATTTTGTCAGCGTTCAGAGAAACACCAACCCTTTATCAGGATTCATCTCTGTAGGGCAGATGCGCGTGGTACATGGAGCGCAATGAACACTCGGAACGCCCCACTTCGCTTTAAGCGGTTCGGATACTTCATTCCCGCTATCGCTGCGACAGTGGCAGTAGTGATCGCCGCTTTTCTCGCCGATGCGCAAAAGCGCCGACTTGAGGAAGAATACCGCCGCTCTTTCACCACCGAACAGCTCGGCCTTCTGCGCTCACGCTTGCAAGGCAATATTCTCGGCAACATCAAACTAGTCCAAGGCTTGGTCGCTACGATCGAAATTGAGCCGAACATGGCCCCTGCCCGCTTTGAGGATCTTGCAAGCCGCATCTTCGAAGATGACCACCAGCTTCGCAGTCTCGCCATCGCTTCGGATTTCGTCGTTAGCCGCGTCTATCCTCTGCACGGCAACGAGGCGAGCCTTGGGCTGGATTACCGCAAGAACGAACGCCAGCGCGCAGCAGCGATGCAGGTCAAGGCGCAAGACAGACTGATCGTTACCGGCCCGGTGGATCTTGTTCAGGGCGGTCGGGCAGTGATCGCGCGGTATCCTATCCATTCCGGCCCTGATGACAGTTTCTTCGGCATTGCCTCTGCGGTGATCGATCTCGACCAGCTCCTTGAAAGCAGCGGGTTTCAGTCAGATCTCGAGGTCGCTGTTTCGATTTCCAGCCGCCCACATGATGGCGGGGAGACGAAACCTGTCTTCAGAACCAACGCCGCTATCGACGTCGACCCGGTGGTTATGTCTATTGATATTGGACACGAAGCCTGGACCCTGTCAGCGTCACCGATACATGGCTGGGGCCAGCGATCTGATAATCTTAGCCTCTTCCGCGCCGGATTGGCGCTTCTTTCCACAATCATCGTCCTGCCCATGTTCTGGGCCGGGTACCTGATGCGGGACAGGCATCGGCACATCGTCATCCTTCAGGACCGAGAGGACAGGCTCGAAACGGTCTCACAGCGCCTGCAACTGGCTTTGGATGCCTCAAAGGTGGGCGTATGGGAATACGACTGCGAGACAAAGACGCTGTCCTGGGACGCGCGCATGCGCGAACTCTACAATGTCGCACCGGAGCAGACGATCTGCCGATATGAGGATTGGCGTGACGCACTCCACCCCCGCGATCTCGAGGGTGCTGACCGGGTTTTTTCCAAGGCTCTCGAGGCGGAAGAACCATACATTACCGATTTCCGTGTATTGGGGCGCGATGGCCGCATTCGCTACATCCGCGCCCACGGGATGACTTATCGCACGTCAGCTGGTAACAAACGTATCGTTGGGGCCAATTGGGATGTTACTGAAGACGTGCAGCTTCAGGACGAGCTACTTCAATCCAAACTCACTGCCGAGGCTCAAAACAGGGAGCTTGAAGATGCCCGTTCGGTCGTGGAACACAATTCTTTGCACGACTCACTGACAAGCCTTCCAAACAGGCGCTACCTTGATCATCAGCTTGCACTTACCCGCTCAAGTGACGACCACCGGCCTTTGAGCCTGCTACACATCGACCTCGACCGCTTCAAGGATATCAACGACACTCTCGGACATGCGGCAGGGGACGAAGTGCTCAAGCACGTGGCTATGGTACTACGCACTGAGGTGCCCGCTGAGGACTTCATAGCTCGGATTGGCGGCGACGAATTCGTATTGCTGTCGCGTCGCGATCCAGCACTGGCCAATTTCCCTCTCCTGTCGTCTCAACTCATTGAGGCAATCTCCAGGCCGATAGCGATTGAGGGCCATGACTGCCGCATTGGCGCCAGCGTCGGCTTCGCAATACGTCATCGTAGCGACGAGACGCCTGAGCAGTTGCTCGTAAACGCCGATATCGCTCTATATGAAGCAAAGCGCCGCGGGCGCAACCGCGTCGAGGCGTTCAACGGCGAACTGCGTCTGCGCACGGTAGAAGTTAAACGGCTCAGTGACGAAATCCTTCGCGGGCTCGAACGCGGCGAGTTCATCCCCTTTTTCCAGCCCCAATTTGATGCCGAGACGTTGGAGATCGTCGGCGTGGAGGCTCTTGCCAGATGGGAGCATCCGACACGCGGCATCTTGACGCCGGATGTTTTCTTGCCTGTCGCAGAGAGCCTCAATGTCGTTGCCCGGCTCGATGAGGCGATCCTCCAGCAGGCTCTTTTCCAAGCCACGCGTTGGGAAGGCCAAGGACTGGACATACCGTGTGTATCGGTGAACGTTTCCTGTCAGCGCTTGCGAGAGGAAAACCTTATCGACAAATTGAGGGCGATGAGAATCCGGCCAGGCGCGTTGACTTTCGAACTCTTGGAATCAATTTCATTCGATACGGCGGACGAAGGGCTGAAGCAGGCGATCGATAATATCAAAGCGCTCGGCATCGACATTGAACTCGACGACTTTGGCACCGGGCATGCCTCCATCATAAGCCTTCTCGAACTCTCGCCCAAACGGCTGAAAATTGACAGGCGTCTGGTACGGCCGCTTCTGGAATCCCCAGCACAGCAGAGCCTGGTGCGCTCCATAATCGATATCGGCAAAGTCCAAGGTATCGAAACGGTCGCAGAGGGTGTCGAAACGTTGGCCCATGCGGAGTTGCTACGACGCTTAGGTTGCCATGTACTGCAAGGGTACGCTTTCGCCAAACCGATGGCTGCAGAGGACTTTCTCGCCTTCGCCAAAGCACGCACATGGACGGCAGAGCGACAGCGCGAGCAAAGGGCGCGCACTTGAGGCACCTTTTTGCGGATGGTGCCTTCTTTTCCCAGGCGATAGGTGCCCTCGCGAACCTCTGTAAAAACCTACCTCACGCTTGCGGATTTCCGAAGCCTCTCGATCTCAAGCGGCTCAGGCTTCATCTGTCCCTGACCAGGAAACGCCTGTGCTGGGTCTGAACCCTTATTCCCTGATCCACTTACGCAGAACATTCTCATGAACATCCAAGTCGCGGGATGCTTGCGCGACGCCGACCCCACGCTCAGGAACCAATCTCACCGCCTCAAGCTTATACTCGCGGCTGAACTTACTTCGTTGCATTCGTGCACCCCAGTTTCATTGGATGCACCGTAACCCGGTGTCCAAGAAACCGGCAGCAGGCCATAGTGTCGATACCCAAGAACACCCTTAACGCTACGCCAACCATGTCAGCAATATGAGAGGCGACGTAAACAATCATTTTAAGACATCACTTTAGGCTTAGACCTAAGGCAGGCGAACAATGCAGATTGATTTACAAACCCTTTGGTATCTGACGGTCGGAACGCTGCTTGTGTCAGCCTCTCTTCTCCTTTGGGAAAGGCAGGCTCATCCCGGTCGCGCAAGCCTCCTCAGTGTTCTGGCCGCGGCACTCTTCGCGTTTGCTGTTGGCTGCGTACTCGCGATGAATCGCAGCCACTTTCCTGCCGCGCTCGGCATGGGAGCGATCAACATCATCATGATGTTGGGCTACCTAATGGTTCTTAACGCCATCGCCGGCCTCGACGGTCGCCGATATCTGTGGTCGTCGGTCACGGTGCTAAGCTCCCTGACCCTCGTCTGGGCGGTCGCTGGCACTCACTTCCCAGCCGCCTTCTGGAACCATGTCTCTTCTATCCCGATAGCACTAACCTCCGGCTTATCGGCGTGGATACTTTTGCGCAGCCGCACTGCCGAGCGCTTGCGCTCCCGTCCGATCGCTGTATCGATCTTGGCAGTCCATGCCTTGTTCTACTTTAGCCGAGCGTTCATCGCCCCAATTCTTCTTGAATGGTACGGGCAAAATATTCTCATCATCATCGGGAAGGCGACGATGTACGAGGCCGTCTTGTACTCAGTGGCGATGCCGATGTCATTCCTGATGATTGTTCGAGAGGAGGAAAAGCTTCACCTCATCCACCTGTCTCAAACCGATCAGTTGACCGGCCTTGCAAACCGTCATGCCTTTTTTGAGCAGGCATCTCGTATCCTGCGGGAGCAACAAAGTGACCACGTTTCGCTACTTGCCTTCGACCTCGACCACTTCAAAGCGATCAACGACCGTCATGGACACCAGACCGGAGATAAAGTTTTGCAGCGCTTCGCCGCAACGGCCCGGCAAGAAGCGGGGCCCGACGCTCTTATTGTCCGGCTTGGCGGTGAGGAATTTGCCGCGCTCCTGCCAAGGTGCGACCATTCTCAGGCTCTAAGGCGCGGCTCGGCAATCGTGAGCCGGTTCTCCAAAGAAGCCGCTCAGATAGATGGCTTGAAAACCCAAGCCACCGTCAGTATTGGCCTTTCGGCACCAGACTGTCATGACCTGGCCGGAATGCTTGCAAGCGCCGATCGTGCGCTGTACCGCGCGAAAGCGCTTGGTCGGAACCGTGTAGAGGCCTGAGAGTCAAACGATTTGCCGCAGCCCCCCTCACACAATCCATTTCATCATCAATTGGGAATATCGGAAACGGGGCGTCCTAATCCGTTCTCGCGCTTTCAAACGAATGTAAACGGCAAACCTGCCGGGTGCCCGTGAAGCAAGAATCCTTCATTTTTCACCGTCACTTGTGTCGTGGGTAGCGTGCACGCCTCGTGGGTGACCAAATTACTGGCTCGGATGAAGCTGATGCATCCTGCTGATCGCGGCTGCAGCGTTGTCAGTCACCACATCGCCATTGCTGTCTGTCGGTTTGCATTTCGTGGATCAAACGAAGCATATGGACTATGCTAAGCGCAATATGTCTCCCATCTCATGCAAGTCACCACATCTTGCGACAAGTGTTGGGCTCGCCACCAATACATGCCGAAAATTGAGCATGTGGCGAGCAACGACATTTTCATCGGCGACAGCGCCGTCACTAAGAGCAACATCGATACCTTCGGATGCCAAGTCCACTCGCCTTTCTGTAGAATGCACGTTGACGTGGATATGCGGGTGCGTTCGCTGGAACAGCGCCAGCAGGTCCCACCACGGCTCAAAGGACTGTGGGATCGACAGCCGGAGACGCCCCACGAGCTGTGCTTGCGCGCTCATCACTGACCACTCGGCTTCTCGGAGCAGTTCTATCTCGCTACTCGCCTGATCGAACAGTCGTGATCCAGCGTCCTTAAGGGCGACAGCCCTTTACCGTTCGCTCTAGCAACTGAACCTCTAACGCAGCTTCGAGTTCAGCAACCTTCCTGCTGAGGGTCGGCAAGAGAATGACGAGCTTCAGCGCGGCTGACAGTAGGCGGCCTGCCTGAGCCACGGCGACAAACATTCCGACCGCGTTGAGATCTATTTCTTGCCTAAAGACATCATTGCCGTGCGCATCGGACCGGATTGGCGTCTGGTCACGGTGGCCGCTCCCTCGTACTTTGCCAGCCGCTCGGTACCTGAAGTCCCCCAAGACCTTGTCGGCCATGTCTGCATCAACACACGGCAATCACGATCGGGCGGGCTCTATGCGTGGGAGTTCGAAAAAGACGGTCGTGAGCTTCGCGTTCGTGTCGAAGGACAGATCATACTCAACAGCTCGTCCGCCCAAGTCGAGGCTGCCGTGGCCGGTTATGGGATAGCCTATGTGCCGGAAAACCTTGTGACCCGCCAGATCGCCGCCGGCGAGCTCGTACAGGTTCTGGATGACTGGTGCCCAATGTTCACGGGCTATTACCTTTATTATCCCAGCCGACGCCAGAATTCTGCAGCGTTCCTGCTGATCATGAACGCACTGAGATTCAGGGCAGAATGACAGCTTAGGATCCCATTCGGTCTTTATATGTTGAGGCGGGCCAATTATCGAACGGGTCTTGCCGGGCAAGCCTAACAGAGCCAGCGAATTCAATAGTTTATCAGTCGGCCCGGGTAGCGACATCAACAACCAAGGAAAGTCGGAGATCCATGTCCGGCATGCTCATGACAACCGATGAAGCTCTCTACGAGGCGAAATGATCCGGCAGAGATAGCCTGGGAATGGCTACCGCGAGGCAGCGGCAGGTGTGATGCTCATGAATACCGCATGCCTCATGCCAATGGAATTCCATCCCTTCCACCTAATACGGTGTTCGTTCGCAAGCCTTTCAGCGCCGAAGTCGTTTACGATAGGCTGCAACATTTATTGCCGGAGGGGCAACGACCTGAGCCCCTCAAACTGCGTGTGGCTTCTCTTTAAGCTTCAGTGCGTGCCTCTCCAAGAGGTGCTATCGCGGTAAAAACGATCCCCGTCGGGCGATACTCCACGTGGGCCCTGCCACCCAACTCCGTGGCAAGAACCCTCTGGATAAGCTGGGTCCCGAAGCTTGTCTTTGTCGGCGAGATGACCTGTGGTCCATCATGTTCCTCCCAGATCAGCTTCAGCAACTGGCCATCTTCGATTGTCCAATTGATTGTGACCTTTCCGCTGGAATTGGAAAGCGCACCATACTTGCTGGCATTGGTTGCCAGCTCATGCAGTGCGAGCGCATAGGCGATGATCACCTGCGGCGGAAGCCTCACATCTGGACCAGACAACGCAAAACGCTGGTCGTCATCAATACCGAAAGGAGACAGCGTACGTCGGACGAGATCCAGCATCCCGGCACTACCGAAATTCTCAGTGATGAGTAGATCGTTGGCGGTAGACATTGCAAAGATCCGTTCAGATACGAGCTTGCCCGCCTCCTCCAGGGAGGAGGAACGTCGGAGGGTCTGGGCGACAACGGAATGGACGGATGCCAAGGTATTTTTGACACGATGGCTCATTTCGCGAGCAAGCATTGCCCGGTGATCCTGGGCTACTCTTCGAATGGTTATATCCTGTGTCGTGCCGGTAACGATTTGCGCAATTCCATCGGCATCATAGTAGGCCTGACCGCGAATTTGCACCCATCGCTCCTCGCCAACAGGCGTCCTGAGCCGATATTCGGCATCCAGAAGCGTTTTGTTCTCGATGGCTTCCGCAATCGCTTGCGCCTGATAGGGCCGATCGTCCGGGTGAATGGATTGCTGAAGATCATCCAACGTCAGATCATCGTCTGGACCTCGACCGCAGATCGCCTTGCACTGGGTAGACGCCTCAAGAGAACCATCACTCAAATTGATAGTCCAGATACCAAGCTTACCCGCTTCCAAAGCCAGTCGTAGCCGTTCCTCGCTCAACTTTAATGCCGTGGAACTTTTCAAAACCTCCGCTTCAAGTTCGTCACGATCACGCTGCAACTGCACCATGCGCTCGCGTTCCAGTGTGGCATCGTATTGAGACGCAAAGAAGTAAGTCAGCACTTCGTTGTGGAATACGGGCTTGATGAACAGGCGGTTCCAAAAGGGGGTGCCATCCTTTTTGTAGTTGAGGAGATCAATTTCAATGGGTGACGCAGAAGCAAGAGCAAGGCGTATCTTGGCGATATCGTCGCCATTCGTTGCCGGCCCCTGCAAGAAACGGCAATTTCTGCCTATGATCTCTGAGCGATCATAGCCTGTTAGCTTCAGGAATGCCTCATTGACAAAGACGATGGGAACGCCTGGGCTTCGGGCGTCCGCGATCACCATCGGCATCCGTGTCGCTCTCACAGCGGCCGCGAACGGATCCGGCCCACTGGTTTCGCGCTGAATTTCTTGCGCAATACGGCCATCTTCCGAACCATCAAGCACGACAAATGACCTTTCTGACCGAGACAATTCGATCTCAATCGACGCAGACAAAAACGGTAAAACATAGCTTACTAATGTAGAGCCGTGCAGTCACCACATATCCTATCTCTATTTAATAGGAAGCTTATATGTGGTTCGCCGAACCAACGTAGCCCTTGCCGACATTCTCAAACTGAAGCTCGAGGTCCAACAGCTTACCGAAATTGATCTGGCTTACGGCATCTGATGGTGCTGAAAAGCCTGACCAATTTGGCGGTCAAAGAGAATGCTTTGAGGGGGAATTCGAAAGCGTACATCCCGGGCATGCCACGACGCGGAAGCGAGAAATTAGATAGCGCAAAAGCGCGTGAGTGATTTGCCGAAAGGCCAATCCACTAAATTCGAAGTTAATCACATTGTAATCTTCTAAAATTGAGCGAAAGTGAGTTGCGGTGAACACTGCGACATTGCGGCCCGCCAACTGGGACTCAAGGAGGAATTGCAATGCTTTTACGAGTACTTCTGCCCTCTGCTTTTGCACTGATGGCGTTTGGGACATCTCCCGCTGCTGCGTTGACGATGAAAGAATGCAGCGTCAAATACCAGGCTGCTAAGGCCGATGGCTCAGCCAAAGCCATGAAATGGAATGATTTCAGAGCGAAGTTCTGTGGTGCTGATGCGGCAGCGGAAGATGCGGCAGACGATAAAGCCATCGCTGCTACCGATGACAAAGAGCCTGAAAAGCCAACGATCAAGACGCCGAAAGGCGTCAGCATGCCAAAAGCGGTGGACAAGAAGTATGCCAGCGAAACCCCGGGTAAAGCACGTCTTCACACATGCGTTGACGCTTACAGGACCAACAAGGAAGCAGGAACGCTGGGCGAGTTGAAGTGGATCCAGAAGGGCGGCGGCTACTGGAGCCTTTGCAATAGCTCGCTCAAGGGCGGCGCCTGAACCTGAAATGGACTGATAGCGCGTGTGGTCGACCTCACCTGCGCTATCGGTTTTCGCATATCAGAGATTGATTTTTATCAAATCTGCGTGCTGTGGAATTGGCTATCAGAGACGCATTCAAACCCTACAGGCGTCTCATCACGTGACAACAGTTCAATCCCCGTTTTGTTCTCTGGCGGTCCATCAACAAGATCAGATACTAACTGTTCTTGCATCGACCATCAGACGCAGAAAGCACCCCGGGAAACATGGAAGAGCTGCATGCTCGTCCAGGCTTCTTTCTGCCATTACGGCATCTTTGGGCAATCCAGAACGTGACGCAGAACACGCAGAGAGTCTGGCACTTTTCGCGATCAGATTCATCCGAGAAACGGAACTGGCCAAGACCATATAATGCGGGCCATGCATAGTGGCGATTGAGGGAGGATGTATAAACTTGTAGGTCTGAGATCTGTGAAGCGTCGGCTGTGAGATGTCAGCGGTCGCCGACGGTGGTCTATTTAGATGCATGCGGAATGCCGCAGCGATGTGTTCGCCCAGGATGGTAGCGGATCTATCTCGTCTAAATAAAACTACGTCATTCACCCTAATGATAAGGGTTTTTTCATATCGTTATCGCTGATCTGATTGCCTGATCCTAGGTTATACCAAACAATACCATCCGCTAAACAGTAGACCTCTGCCACGTTGCCACGTTCGAGAAATCAGCAAAGACCGGTTACGGAACTCAACCAAACACGTTAATATCATTGTCTGGATCTTCTCAGAATTCGTTCCAGTCAGCGCGTATGGCAACATTGCCATGTGTCACGGACGGTTTTGAGGGACGTCGAGGCGCCATTTTAGCGTCTACCCCTCTAGGAACAGTCTTCGATTCGGGTCGGTCGTCATCGAAGCGGAACTGCTCCAGCAATTTAAAGAGAGCCTTTGCCTCTTCAGCGAGCCCATGGCTTGCGGCTGTCTGTTCTTCCACCATCGCAGCATTCTGTTGAGTGCCTTGATCGACCAGATTGATTGCACGATTGATATCGTTCAGCGCTGTCGATTGTTCGCGAGCGGACTCGATGATCGCTCCGATGTCCCTATTGATGTCTTGGACGTTACCGGCGATCTGCTGCAGGGCCTCGCCGGCCTTGCTTACCAGCGTCACACCGTTTGCCACCTGCGAGCCGGAAGAGGTGATGAGCGTCTTGATTTCCTTAGCTGCCGATGCGGAGCGTTGGGCAAGTTCGCGAACCTCCTGCGCGACGACTGCGAAGCCCTTGCCGGCTTCGCCAGCCCGCGCTGCTTCTACGCCCGCATTCAGTGCGAGTAGGTTGGTCTGGAACGCAATCTCGTCGATAACGCCGATGATGTTGGAAATCTCGCTCGAGGACTGGTTGATCTTGTCCATCGCAACGATGGCTTCGCTGACGATTTCTCCAGAATGGTCCGCGTGTGACCTTGCGCGGCCGACCAGAGCGCCGGACTCTTCGGCCCGGCGGCTGGAGTCCTTTACCGTGGTCGTGATTTCTTCAAGAGCCGCCGCTGTCTCTTCAACCGAAGCCGCCTGCTGTTCCGTTCGCTTCGCCAGTTCATCCGCGGCCGTCCGGATCTCATGCGCGCCCGATGCGATGGCCTCGGCGTTGTTGCGTACCGTTTTCATGGCATCACGAAGTCTTGCGGATGCTGCATTGAAGTCGCCTCGCAACCTGTCCAGAGAAGCGATAAATGGCTTCTCGATCGTCTGCGACAGATCGCCTTCCGCAAGGCTGGTCAGACAGCTCGCCAGCTGCTCGACATTCTGAACCCGATCTGTGACATCGGTCGCAAACTTCACGACCTTGATCACCCGGCCCTTGAAGTCGAATACAGGGTTGTAGGATGCCTGGATAAAGACAGGCCGACCGCCTTTGCCGACCCTCTTGAACTCACCAGCTATAAATTCGCCCGCGTTGAGCTTGCGCCACATCTCGGCATAGTCAGGGCTGGATGCAAAGTTCGCCTCGACAAACATGCTGTGATGCTTGCCAACAATCTCAGCTGACGAATAGCCAAGTGCCTGGAGGAAGTTCTCGTTGGCCGAGAGGATCGTCCCGTCTGTCTTGAACTCGATGACGGCTTGCGCCCGTGAAACAGCGTCGATCTTCGCGCCGGTGTCGATGCCTTGCATCTTCGTTTGCGTGATGTCGTTGGCAAACTTGACGATCTTCAGCACTTTGCCCGAACTGCTTTTGATCGGATTGTAGTTACCGCGAATAAAGATCTCCGCACCATTCTTGGCAAGGCGTGTAAACTCACTGCAAACAAATTCGCCACCCTGCAACTTTTTCCAGAACGCTTTGTACTCATGCGACTGAGCATATTCCTGATCCAGAAATATACGATGGTGTTTGCCGTGCAGCTCCTGCTGCGAGTAACCCATCAGGTCACAGAAGTTCTTGTTCGCCTTCAGGATGTTACCATCCACATCAAACTCGATGATTGCGAATGAAAGATCCAATGCATCGAGAATCTTCGAGGCGCTGAAACCCAGAAAGTTTGCCATGGTGAGGTTCCGATAGGTGCAGTTTGAACGATCGTCACAAACAATAGTTAATATTTTATCAGATCCTCAATCAGCGGCATGTTACAAGCACCTTCCGCTAGATTTTGATTTACATGAATGGTCTCGCCTCTACATCGGCCACACAGTGTGACTGAAGGGCCGGTTTTCAGTTTGAGCTGGGGGCCTTTCCCGAGTCCGCAAGCGGCAGCACTGGGACACCACGCCGTCAGCGCCTGCATCGGAAGCTGGCGATGCCCATAATACGTGCTTCTCCCAAAGAGCCCTCTCATTACCTCAATGGATGAGACTTCCGGACCAAAGAACCGGAACCTTCCGCCTCAAACCAGGTCCGAGCGTTGGCTCTCACCATTTTCGCAGCAAACGGCAGGCTGATCAGCGCCGGAAACGAACTGGTGGCGCATCTGGGTCTAACCAGCGCTTGGTGGCAGGTGCTCGGGGCGCTGCGTTATTCACCAGTCCCGCTTCCAGCCGCATCAATCGCGCGGAATATGGGCCTGACACGACAGGCGGTCCAGCGCATCGTTGATGTCCTGGCGGATAAGGGGCTGATCGAATTCCAGACTAACCCGCACCATCGCCGCGCAAAGCTCGTTGTTCTGACCGCAGCAGGTCTGAAGGCCGTCACAGATGCCGAAAACGTTGTGGCGCCACTTGACCAGGCGATTGCCAACAAGATCGGGACGAACCGCATCAAGGACGCTATCCGAACGCTCAAAGAGATGGACGTCGTCATATGCGAGTGGCTCGACCAGCCCCAAACACGGGCCTCAATCCCTGAACAGAAGGAGACACCAGCATGATCTTAGTATCTGGAGCAACAGGGGGCATCGGTGGCGAAATCTGCAGGCTGCTTGGACAAGCCGGCGTGCCATTCAAAGCCATGTGCCGCAAGCCTCAACAGGTTGAGCACTTCAGAAGAGTGGGCGTCGAGGCCGTTCTGGGCGATTTTGATCGTCCAGATACGCTTGATGGTGCGATGGAAGGCTGTGACCGTTTCTTTATGATCACACCGCCCACGCCCGATCAGGTCGAACAGGAGAAAGCGGCCATCGATGCGGCTAAGCGGTCGGGCGTTGACAGCATCGTGAAGATCTCTGCCTCAGACGGCAATGTGCGGTCGACAGTACCTTGGGCGAAGTCGCACGCGCTCATCGACCATTATTTGCGCGATGCCGGCATCGGCTGGACCATTTTGAAACCCACGGCGTTCATGCAGAACTTCTTCTGGTTCAAAGATCCGATCGCAAAGGGTTTCCTGCCCCAGATCGCCGGCAAGGGATCTGTCTCCTGGGTGGACACCCGTGACGTCGCTCGCGTTGCGGCCAGGGTTCTGACCGAAGAAGGTCACAACGAAGCGACCTATTTCCTGACCGGTCCGGAGACCTTGGACATGAAGGAGGCTGCATTACGCCTGTCGGAGGTGACGAAACGAAAGGTGCGGTATCTCGATCTGCCAAGCCCGATCTTCAAACTCATTCTTCGTCTGACCGGCAACTCCCGCTGGATGGCCGATGGCATGGTTGCGCAGTTCTCGGATGTTGTCGCCGGCCACCACGACATCGATCCCACTTTCGAGATCAAGCGGCTGACCGGAGTACCACCAAGGAGCTTTACAGACTTTGTTCGGGACCACCGGGACGAGTTCGTCCCAAGCAACTAACACACCCGAAGTTCCAGTCGCGGTGCTCATCTGGCCGCTTTTCACCATAGTCAAGGTTCAATTGGAGACTGTCTCATGGCTGTCAACACCTCTCGTCTTGCCCATCATAGTGCAATTGTCACAGGCGCGAGCTCTGGGATTGGCCTGGCCATTGCCGAAGCCTTGGCGGAGGCTGGTTGCGCGGTCGCGGTCAACTATCATTCTCACGCCGAAGCCGCACAAGAGCTGGTCGATCGCATCATCGACCAGGGAGGGCGTGCGATTGCGAT
>NZ_LMGD01000004.1:0-160345 GCF_001427345.1 Rhizobium sp. Root149 | reverse complement strand
GGCTGGTTGCGCGGTCGCGGTCAACTATCATTCTCACGCCGAAGCCGCACAAGAGCTGGTCGATCGCATCATCGACCAGGGAGGGCGTGCGATTGCGATCCAGGCTGATGTGTCAAAGGAGGAGGACGTCATTCGCCTTTTCGATGAAGCAACAACAGCGTTCGGGCGCATTGATGTGCTTAYGTCTAACTCGGGTATTCAGAAGGATGCCGCGATTGCCGACATGTCGCTTGGCGACTGGAACACCGTCATCGACATCAACCTGACCGGACAGTTCCTATGCGCGCGGGAAGCTGTGCGACGCTTCCGTGCCCAGACGGTGAGCAAACGTCCAGCCCGCAGTGCCGGCGTCATCATTACAATGAGTTCAGTGCATGAATGCATCCCGTGGGCCGGGCATATAAACTACGCAGCTGCCAAAGGTGGCGTTCACATGTTCACACGTACACTCGCCCAAGAGGTTGCGGCTGATGGAATCAGGGTCAATGCGATCGCACCTGGTGCCATCAAGACGCCGATCAACAAGGACGCCTGGGAGAGYGAAGAGGAACTGACTAAGCTGCTCAGRCTCATCCCYTATGGCCGGATTGGCGAGCCAGAGGACGTGGCAAAGGCTGCTGTATGGCTGGCGTCTGACGAGGCCGACTATATCACCGGTACTACCCTCTACATTGATGGCGGCATGTCGCTCTACCCGGAGTTTCGCAACAATGGCTGAGCCGCTTCGTACGATCGGCGATCACGGCATCATTGGCGACCTTGAAACCGTCGCTCTGGTCGCGYGTGACGGGACCATTGACTACTTGTGTTGGCCGGCGCTGGACAGTCCGACCATCTTCGCCGATCTGCTGGATAACGGCAAAGGTGGAGCTTTCGAAATCAAGCCTCAACTTGATAACCCGCGTCATCTTCAGCTTTACGTGCCAGATACGAATGTCTTGATCACACGCTTCATGGCAGAAAGCGGCAGTGCGGAAGTAGCTGACTTCATGCCACAACCCGAAGCCCGGATGCGTGCAGGCCGGTGTGAGCGTGGTCTCATTCGCCGGTTGACCGTGACAAGCGGAGAGGTGACATTCACTGTGCGTTGCGCGCCGCGCTTCGACCCGGATGCGTGCAGGCCGGTGTGAGCGTGGTCTCATTCGCCGGTTGACCGTGACAAGCGGAGAGGTGACATTCACTGTGCGTTGCGCGCCGCGCTTCRATTACGCTCGCCATAGCCCTGAGGTCGCAGCCACTGAAGGCGGCGTATGCTTCAAAGGCGAAGAACTGTCCTTATCCCTTTTTGCYTCCATTCCGCTTGACTCACATGCAGCGGAAGCGACTGCACGCTTTACGCTGTCCAAAGGGGAGAGTGCATGGTTCATCTTGTGCGACAGTACCATGCCACCACCCGATGATGCGCTCGTGTCGTCGTTGATCGAGGAAACGATCAAGGCGTGGCGCTCGTGGCATGACAAATCGACCTACAATGGGCGTTGGCGTGAGCACGTGCTTCGTTCCGCGCTCGCATTGAAGCTTCGTGGCGCTCGTGGCATGACAAATCGACCTACAATGGGCGTTGGCGTGAGCACGTGCTTCGTTCCGCGCTCGCATTGAAGCTTCTAACCTCGGCTCGTTACGGTTCGATCGCAGCCGCAGCTACTTTCTCTTTGCCTGAGGCGCTGGGTTCAGAACGCAACTGGGACTATCGGGCGACCTGGATCCGTGACGCCTCATTTACTGTCTATGCCTTCATGCGGCTTGGCTTTGTCGAAGAAGCGGAACACTTCAATCAATGGGTCAGCGCGCGCGTTGCAAAGTGTGACCGTTCTTCTCCATTGCGCATCATGTACGCGCTTGACGGGTCGGCTATGGCCGATGAATCAGAGCTACCGCATCTTGCAGGTTACGCTGAGAGCCGACCGTTGCGGATCGGCAATACAGCTCATGCGCAGACTCAGTTGGACATCTTTGGTGAACTTCTCGACAGTGTCTATCNCTTGACGGGTCGGCTATGGCCGATGAATCAGAGCTACCGCATCTTGCAGGTTACGCTGAGAGCCGACCGTTGCGGATCGGCAATACAGCTCATGCGCAGACACAGTTGGACATCTTTGGTGAACTTCTCGACAGTGTCTATCTATCGAACAAGTATGGATCTGCAATCAGCCATGACGGCTGGGAGCATGTCCGCACTATCGTCGATCATGTGATCGACCATTGGCAGGAGCCAGACGCCGGCATTTGGGAAATCCGCTCGAAGCATCACCATTTTCTTCATTCACGGTTGATGTGCTGGGTTGCGCTGGACCGGGCAATTCGGCTCGCCAAAAAGCGATCGCTTGGCTCTCCTCTGGTGGCCTGGACCGAAACCCGTGACGCGATAGCCAGAGACATCTGGGATAACTTCCGCCATCCCGAGAACGGCTATTTTGTGCAGGAGCGCGGCGGGACTGAACTTGATGCGGCTCTCCTGATGATGCCGCTCGTCCGGTTTGTTTCGTCAAGCGATCCTGTCTGGCTCAAGACGCTTGATGCAATAGGAGAACAGNCCCGAGAACGGCTATTTTGTGCAGGAGCGCGGTGGAACTGAACTTGATGCGGCTCTCCTGATGATGCCGCTCGTCCGGTTTGTTTCGTCAAGCGATCCTGTCTGGCTCAAGACGCTTGATGCAATAGGAGAACAGCTCTGTGACGACGGGTTGGTTTACCGCTATCGTGGCGCTGATGGACTAGAAGGAGAAGAAGGCGCCTTCACGACCTGCACATTCTGGTATGTCGAATGTCTAGCCCGAGCYGGCCGTCTCCAGGAGGCTCAGATGAACCTGGCAAAGGGCCTTGCCTATGCCAACCATCTCAGCTTATTCGCAGAGGAAGTCGACGTGCGCGGGCTYCCGCTCGGCAATTTTCCGCAAGCCCTTAGCCATCTCGCATTCATCAGTGCCGCCTATTTCCTCGACCGTCGGCTCGACCCCGCCTATCGGCCGAATTGGCAGCCTTGATNATTTTCCGCAAGCCCTTAGCCATCTCGCATTCATCAGTGCCGCCTATTTCCTCGACCGTCGGCTCGACCCCGCCTATCGGCCGAATTGGCAGCCTTGATGCCCTGATAACTGAGCTTGCGACTTGATACGGAAGCAACCTAGCCTTCGATAATGTGCTAAACGCGCAGGCAAATCGATGGCGGGAACGATCCGGTCGACCGCGCTGGCGTTCTCGTACAAAACCACCGAAATGCCAAGGCTACCAAGCGCCGGATGCGCAAGCTCTTGAAGGGCCTAGGACGATCGCCGCGGGCGATGATCACTGACAAGCTGCGATCCTCCGGCGCAGCCAAACGAGAGATCATGCCGGGTGTCGAGCATCGCTCCCACAAAGGGTTGAATAATCGGGCAGAGAATTCTCACCAGCCGGTCCGGCGACGAGAGCGGATCATGAAGCGCTTCAAGTCACAGCGACATCTACAACGATTTTTCTCTATCCATGACCCGATCACCAACCTGTTCCACATTCCGCGCCACGACATCCCATCAAACCATTATCGCGAATTGCGTTCAGCTGCGACGAACCTGTGGGCCAAAATCGCGCAAGCATGATCGGCGAAATCGGCCGGCGCCATGGTCTGCGCTCGTTGCCGTTAAGTTGACAATGCCGACGAACATTGAATTGCTGGTTCACATTTTGGATGGCAGCGCGGATCGCAGCAGCCATCGCGTGTCCGTAATCATCATCACGAAGGCGCAACATGATGGGTACACTGACGTCAACGATGTGGTGATCTACGGGTATAAGGGAGAACGCCAACTTGTCCGAATGCAGGCGCGCGCGTAGTCTGTCCAACACGTAAGAAGGCATAGAGTACCCAGTATGTTCAGCTCGCACCAAGGCACATTCCAGACGGCTGAATTGATCCGGCACGATATTGATATCGTCCACGGCCTGGCATCGAACACGGTTGAAATGTTTGAGCGGAATGTTGACGCTGCCATTGCAAACTGGCTCGACTGGAACCGATCAATCGATCCGGAACACGAGGCAATCGCTGCGGTGCGCGTCAAATGCAGCTTGCTGGCAGAGTACCTGCAAGAGGCCGGTGTGCTCTACCGCAAGCCAGAAGTCGATGAGCTAAAGGCACAGGCTCATTCTGCGGTTGATGCGTTTGAGGCAGTATTCCGCGGTTAGCGAAGGATCCTGTTGCAGCTCTGCGGGAACGAGTTCGCATCAAGTGTATTAGTGAATCCGGAAATACCGGAGACACACCATGGCGAGGTTCTTTTTTCATATCCGCAGGAACGGCGTTCTGGAGATGGACACGGAAGGTGTTGAATTCTCAAATCACGAAGCCGCCCACGCAGATGCGGTTCGCTTCGTCCGAGAACTGCTCGCTGAGCGGATCATGAGCGACGGCACCATCGACGAAGAATGCGTGCAGGTAGCATCTGAAACCGGTGATCTTCTGTCAGAAGTCGAGTGCGGCTCTTTGGTTAGGCTGACATGCGCAAGCTACCGCACTTGAAAATCAGCCGCGGTATCTATCTAGCGAGGGATACCAACCTTCGTGACGGCATTGATGATTGATCCCGGCTCTACCATTGCGAAAGACATCGCGGCTTATGCGGATGTCGCGCGCTGCTTGCTGCTATTCGGCGACGACCATGGGTACAAGACAGCTATTGCCCAGATGACGCGCCGTGTGATGAAGACGGAAGCTGTCCTTTCCACAAAATTCAAGGCCGTCGAGGCATGGGACAGCCCTCAGAACATCAACCATCTCGGTAGAATGATTGACGACCTGCAGGCTGCTTGCATGGCTTCAGAGATGAGCCCTATGGCACGTGCCTTGGGTACGCCTTAGTCTGACGCCGCCCACTTAAACGCGCTCTGGTAGCCATTCACTGCGCGCACCATTGAGCCGCTCATTTGGCGTAGCCGATGTGTCGGATCGCGCGTTGGTCTGCCACCAAGTCCGCCTCCGACGCTTCCGCCAATATCGGCTCACCGAATCGCTATGGCTTCCCTTATGAGCTTAGCTCTCATTGATTTTGCCTGATGGACTTGGGCAATTAGTGGGCGAGGCCCGCCCCTCGAGGGTGGGGCGAGCCTCCTGCCGTTTCGCCTTAGAAGTCCATGCCGGCGCCAGCGGGCATGGCCGGAGCTACTTCCTTCTTGGGCTTTTCGGCGATCATCGCTTCGGTCGTGACCAGCAGACCTGCCACGGAGGCGGCATCCTGGAGCGCGGTGCGAACGACCTTGGCCGGATCAATGACGCCTTGGGCGTACAGATCCACATACTCGCCTGTCTGGGCGTTCCAGCCGTAGGAGAACTCGCTTTTCTCCCGCAGTTTTCCGACAATGACAGACCCTTCAGCGCCGGCGTTTTCGGCGATCTGACGGACGGGCGCCTCGATCGCACGGCGGACGATCTCGACGCCGACCTTCTGGTCCTGATTGGCCGTGCTGAGATTGTCGAGAGCCTTGACAGCGCGCAGCAGCGCGACGCCGCCACCGGGCAGGATGCCTTCCTCGACGGCTGCACGGGTTGCGTGCAGGGCATCGTCCACCCGGTCCTTCTTTTCCTTCACCTCGACTTCCGTGGAACCGCCCACGCGGATGACGGCAACGCCACCGGCGAGCTTCGCCAGGCGTTCCTGCAGCTTCTCGCGGTCATAGTCGGAGGTGGTTTCCTCGATCTGGGCGCGGATCTGTGCGACACGACCATCGATCTCCGCCTTGGAGCCAACGCCGTCGATGATGGTGGTGTTCTCCTTCTCGATCGCCACCTTCTTGGCGCGGCCGAGCATGTTGAGCGTGACGTTTTCAAGCTTGATGCCGAGGTCTTCGGAGATGACCGTGCCGCCCGTCAGGATGGCGATGTCTTCCAGCATGGCCTTGCGGCGGTCGCCGAAGCCCGGAGCCTTTACGGCGGCGATCTTCAGGCCGCCCCGAAGCTTGTTGACGACGAGCGTAGCAAGCGCTTCGCCCTCGACATCCTCCGCGATGATGAGCAGCGGCTTGCCCGATTGGACGACGGCTTCGAGAACCGGCAGCATCGCCTGCAGGTTGGAGAGCTTCTTCTCGTGAATGAGGATATAGGGATCCTCAAGCTCGACACGCATCTTGTCCTGGTTGGTGACGAAGTAGGGGCTGAGATAGCCACGGTCGAACTGCATGCCTTCCACGACTTCGAGTTCGGTCTCGGCGGTTTTGGCTTCTTCAACCGTAATGACGCCTTCGTTGCCAACCTTTTCCATCGCTTCGGCAAGGTATCGGCCGATCTCGGAATCGCCGTTCGCCGAAATCGTACCGACCTGAGCGATCTCGGAATTGCTGGTGATCTTCTTGGCCCTGGATTTGAGTTCCTTAACGACGGCGTCGACGGCGAGATCGATGCCGCGCTTCAGGTCCATCGGGTTCATGCCGGATGCAACCGCCTTGGCGCCTTCCTTGACGATCGCCTGGGCAAGAACCGTTGCGGTGGTGGTGCCGTCGCCGGCAAGATCATTGGTCTTCGATGCCACTTCACGCAGCATCTGGGCGCCCATGTTCTCAAACTTGTCTTCCAGTTCGATTTCCTTGGCGACCGATACCCCGTCCTTGGTGACGCGCGGCGCACCGAAGGACTTGTCGATGACGACATTGCGACCTTTCGGACCGAGCGTGACCTTTACGGCGTTGGCAAGAACATCGACCCCACGCAGCATGCGTTCACGGGCATCGGTGTGAAACTTGACTTCCTTTGCAGCCATTTGTGTAACTCCTCAACAGGCAGCTATCTGACTGATGGATTAGGCCGGTCTTGGCTCAGGCGGCCTTTTTCTGCTCGGCCTGAGCTTCAATGATGCCCATGACATCGCTTTCCTTCATGATCAGCAGGTCTTCGCCGTTGATCTTGATCTCAGTACCTGACCATTTGCCGAACAGGATGCGATCACCGACCTTGACGTCGAGCGCCTGGATCTGGCCGGCTTCGTTGCGCGCGCCGGGGCCGACAGCGATGACCTCGCCTTCCTGTGGCTTTTCTTTGGCGGTGTCGGGAATGATGATGCCGCCTTTGGTCTTCTCTTCGGATACGACCCGGCGA
Source organism: Rhizobium sp. Root149 (assembly GCF_001427345.1). NCBI lineage: Bacteria > Pseudomonadati > Pseudomonadota > Alphaproteobacteria > Hyphomicrobiales > Rhizobiaceae > Rhizobium > Rhizobium sp. Root149. Next base: position 153,282 of record NZ_LMGD01000004.1, on the reverse strand, counting down.
ACGAGAATTCGATCATGAAGCGGTCGGAACGACATGTTTTCCTCCGATGGACAAACAGTGTTGACGTTGTTCCCCTGGCCGGACCGGATGACCAGTCCGGGCGGGTGCAAAACCTCGTTCGAGCATTTTGCGCCGGATGATCTGGTTTTTGGATTTTTCATTTTCAAGAGGCCACAACGAAAAAACTAGCACTCGCTTTTTCGGCTGCTAACATTCTGAATTTGAATGATATTATGACTCCTTCGTTTGAAAGGACGTTGAAGAAGCGTAGATTTTGCGACACGATTGCTGCGTTAGGAAACGGAGATGAAGCATGCAGTTTTCATCTGATCTCGAACGACAACTGAACGGCTACGGACTGACGACAGCGCACATCCTCTACCGCATCCCGGATTTTAAATCCGTGCTGCAGACCTATGTCTGGCAGGATTACGATCTGGCGCCCGATTTTCCCGAAATGCGAAAGTTGCTCCACCGCTGGCAGACCAGGCTCGACGGCCCCCTTCATTCCGTCCGTTACAGCCATCAGCGGCTGATAGGGCCTAACGAATGGCGCCGTGTCGAAGGCGAGTTCAAGCTTCACTGAGGTCTTGAAACCAGATTTTCTCGTTCCTAGCTCTTCCGCGGCCGGGGCTTGATGAGCTCGGTCTTGATGCGCACGTCTGTTCGGAGTGAGGCTAAAATGGAAGAAGGAACGCATAAAATCAAACATCTCGACATAGAGGAACGCGAGGAGTTTTTCGTGGACATCGCCCGCGCCCTCGAGCACACCTCGCGCAATGCTTTCATTGAAGGTCACAGGCACTTTGCGGCGATGTCGAAAAGTATGGCCGAGGCAATCCGTATTAATGCTGACGAGCTTGCTCGTGATGAGTTGACCAATGCGGAGCGTGTGCTTCAACAGGCAACGGCGATGATCGCACAGTTCAAGGCCGTACATCCCTACCCGCTAGTGAGCATGGCCATACACTGAGGAGTCCGCCCGTTTTGGACAGCGGCTCAGAAATCGGCGCTCCGATGTTTTTCGCAGCACCCCTCTTGAACTTCAATTTTCTCGAAACCAGATCATGTGTGTCAGCCGCCGACTGGGGCTGACACTACCGGAGACGCGAGTTTCCGCCCGTCTCTATTCCATCTCGCTTCACGGAGGATTTGGTTATGAGAAACGATCTTGATTTTGCACCGCTTTATCGCTCCAGCATCGGTTTCGACCGCGTGTTCAGTCTGTTGAACAACGCCCAGCGCTTGCAAGCAATCGACAGTTGGCCACCCTATGACATCGTCAAAACGAGTGACGACGACTACCGCATCGAGATGGCGGTTGCGGGCTTTGGCGATTCCGACCTCGACATCACGCAGGAACGGAACGTTCTTGTCATAAAAGGTGAAAAGGCTGAAGCCAGAGACGGCGAGTACCTGCATCGCGGCCTTGCCGGTCGTTCGTTCGAGCGCCGGTTCGAGCTGGCCGACCATGTGAAGGTCGAAGACGCCTCGCTGGTCAATGGTCTCTTGCGCATCCTCCTGAAGCGCGAGATCCCGGAAGCCATGAAGCCGCGTAAGATCGCGATTGGGACGTCAACCGGACAAGCCGCGCCGTTGCAGATCGAAGCAGAACGTCAGGTGGCCTGAAGGGTCAGACCGTAAGCAGGCGTCTTGTCAAAAATTCCTGGCAAAGGTCCACAAAAGCTGTGGGCTCAGAATGAATGCCGGCGACGGAAAGCTTATCGTCCGCGCACTCAATAAGACGATGTCTCAGGCGTCGCTTCAGCTTCCAAAGTAAATGACCAGGGAGTGCTCCGGCGCTCCCTACATTCGCAATACAGACACAGATCGGGCAAGGACAGGAGGAAGCCATGAAACCCGACATGTTTGAAGAGCCCGTTACCATTCTGCTCGGATTGGGCGTTCCGACCGAGGTGAAATCGGTCATGCACGCCTACCAGATCCTCGTGGACTGGAGAAACCGCGATGACCACGCAAGGAACCTTGCGCTGAAGGCCTGCCGCGCTGCGCTAAACGGTGATATCGATGCGCAGACGGCCAGAGCCGTGTTTGTCGCCTTTGCGGAAAGGCACGACCTCGTCGCGCCGAAGATGGACAGTTTGATTGCTGGAAGCCGTGGACGCAATAGCGACCCACACGTCCGCTGAGTGCCAATCCCCCGCAAGGCGAAACGTTGCCTACCCAACGTTCCATTCGGCCCTTTGGGACACAGCTTAGGATGCTAGATGCTAGCGTAGCCGATGGCAGGTACAAGCCAATGAGATTCGCGTCCTTCTAGGCACTGGCTGTCGCTTCCGCCTTAATTGAAATGAAACCACAGACCCGCTGTAATGTTCGCCGCGTTGGGGGCCAAAGATCTGGCCCTCAATTACATGGTGCTTCTACCATTGAGACGCACTCTACCTTCGGGAAGTCCAATGTCGTGCCGACTATGTCGTTTACGCTGTTGGTCACAGTTCTGATCGCAACATGTGCGGTTCCGTGTATTTCCGCATCCGACAAACGTAGGATCGAGCCGTCTCCACGCTGGCGCTGAGCGCTTGAACATGGGAGCGCGGTTATGGCAAGCGCCATGGCGCTTTCCTAAAATCCCTATAACTTCAGGTTAGGCTGCCTCGCGGATAAGAAGAACCGATGTCGGTGAATTGATAGTCGTCATAGCGCATTCGCCTTGAAGGGTTTGCCAAGAATAACGCCCCGCCGTCGCATCCCCTCATAAGCCGAACAAATTTGCATTGAGCATGTTCCTGACCTTCCCACTGCAACTACCGCTAGATGTTCCATTGCCATCGATCTGGAGTTTTCGTTAACCACTCGTCGTTTCTCTACTTTCATGACTATGTGGCGTCAGGCGCGGGCCTAAAGTCGATTCCCATAGTTGTGCTTGGCGATGACCTCGTAGAAGGTCGACGGGGCAATCCACAGCAGCTTGCACATTGCTTCAACCCCGATTACCGAGCAGTGTTCGTCTATGAAAAAATCATTGCTTCAGTGGCCGGTCGAGTTCCGACATCACGCACGCGCTCATCGTCATCAAGGTCTTTTGGAAAACGCATGGAATGATATTACTCTTTCAAATTTGTGATTTATCAATTCGAGCTAGAGAGTAGACTCCGTGACCACGGCCCCCGCGAGTAATCAAAGCATGGAGTATTTCCGCGCCAGGCAACAGGATGTCTTGATCGCTCCGGTGTTCGGCAAGTCTGAGATTTCGATGGCGAGGTTGTCTTGCATGAAACCGGGCCATGGCGTCATCGATCCGCCCGTCCATGAAGATGCATTTTTTCTTGCTTTTAATCTTCTTGATTACGACGGTGATCTATGGGTCGATGGAAAGAAAGTGGTCACCAAACTCTCAAAGAGCGGCAATTTTACCATTTACGACCATCGGCGCACATGGTTGGCCGATATGAAGTCGTCATTTGACGGTCTTGGTTTCCATATACCTCGCACCGCATTGGCTGCTTATGAAGAAGACCTTGGCGGCAAGCATGTTGACACACTGCACGCGCCCCCCGGCAAAGACATCGAGGATGATGTCGTTCGAGGGCTAGTTCGTGCATGCATTCCAGTCCTTACCGATCGGTGCAATGCAACAAAGATGTTTCAGGACCACATTGCAGCTATTCTGACCTTTCACCTATGTGCAACCTATGGCAACGCGAGCATCAGAAAACCGGTTCAAGGTGTTCTAGCCCCTTGGCAGAAGAAGCGGGCAATAGAAATGTTGGAGGCTGATCTTGCCGCAGATCTGCCATTGGCTGCTGTTGCCGCAGCATGCGGGCTGTCCCAAGGTTACTTTACAAGAGCGTTCAGGCTATCGACCGGGCATCCACCTTATCGTTGGGTGGTTTTAAAACGGGTAGAGAGAGCAAAAGAGCTGCTGCGATTAACGGACATCACAATCGCTGAAGTCGCGTTTGTCTGCGGTTTTTGTGATCAGGCCCATCTGACCCGGATGTTTGCAGCTAAAGTTGGCATGACTCCCGCTCAATGGCGCAGGGCTTCGCGTTAGCGAAGTAGCCCTTCTCTCGACATCGGTAAAATCCAAGTTTCAGCCGCTACGTCCAATAAAAACGGCGCGGCGATCACCATAACGTTGCGACACCCTGGCTTTGCAAACAGCGAAGCTCAGATCGCAGGACGCAAAAATGACGAAAACTCCATCGCACCTGACCCGCCGCAACGCACTTTTCAGCGTAGCTGCGGTGGCGGCTTACGCAACCCTTCCAACCGGATGCGGATCAATAGCCTTTGCTGCATCCTCCAAACATTCCGATGAAGGAACCAAGTCCATGAGCACTGTTACCACAAAAGACGGCGTTGACATCTTCTACAAGGACTGGGGTCCGAAGGACGCCCAGCCGATCGTCTTCCACCACGGCTGGCCCTTGTCCTCCGATGACTGGGATGCCCAGATGCTGTTCTTCCTGTCGAAGGGCTACCGCGTTGTCGCCCATGATCGCCGTGGTCACGGGCGCTCGGCCCAGGTGGCAGACGGTCACGACATGGACCACTATGCCGCCGATGCCTTCGCCGTCGTCGAGCATCTGAACCTGAAGAACGCCGTCCACATCGGCCACTCCACCGGCGGCGGCGAGGTCGCCCGTTACGTGGCAAAGCATGGCCAGCCTTCCGGCCGGGTTGCCAAGGCAGTGCTGGCGGCGAGGTCGCCCGTTACGTGGCAAAGCATGGCCAGCCTTCCGGCCGGGTTGCCAAGGCAGTGCTGGTCTCCGCCGTTCCACCGATCATGCTCAAGACTCCCTCAAATCCGGAAGGTCTGCCGATGGAAGTGTTTGACGGCTTCCGTTCCGCTCTGGCCGCAAACCGCGCGCAGTTCTTCCGGGATGTGCCRGCCGGTCCGTTCTATGGCTTCAACCGTGATGGCGTGACCGTGCACGAAGGGGTGATCCAGAACTGGTGGCGTCAGGGCATGATGGGCGGCGCCAAGGCCCATTATGATGGCATCAAGGCTTTCTCCGAGACCGACCAGACCGAAGACCTGAAGGCAATCACCGTGCCGACACTCGTTCTGCACGGCGAAGACGACCAGATCGTTCCGATTGCAGATTCGGCTCACAAGTCGGTCAAGCTGCTGAAGAACGGCACCGTTCTGCACGGCGAAGACGACCAGATCGTTCCGATTGCAGATTCGGCTCACAAGTCGGTCAAGCTGCTGAAGAACGGCACGCTGAAGACCTATCCGGGCTTCTCGCACGGGATGCTCACGGTCAATGCCGACGTGCTGAATGCGGATCTGTTGGCCTTCGTTCGAACTTAAAGTTGGGAAACGAGCGACCGGCGCAATATTTTGCGGCGGTCGTCCAAAACTTAACTCTTGAACAAAAAAATCGAACTGGCGGCCCTTTCATCCAAGACTTGAAGTTCGGCCCAGATGGTACCCGTGAACCCGACCTCCGGTCGCTGCGGAGGCATTCTTTTCTAGATCTGCCCCTTTCGTATGACCGGGCCAGACCTTTTAGCGACAAAGCGACATTACACCAAGCTTATGCGTTCACCCAGACGCACGCTTTCCAGTGCAGCGTCCGCGAGTTGAAGTGCGAGCAGACCGTCTTCACCACTGGGCGAAATGGGCGCACCACTTCGGATCGCAGCTATGAAGCCGGCAATTTCATTGGCGTAGGCTTCAGTATAGCGGGTCATGAAGAAGTCGTGCAGCGGCGGGCGTGTGTACCCTTGTGCGGTCGCCAACTCAATCGAGATGGGGCGCTGGTTTTCGGCACTGGCAGACCCCAGCGAACCATGGACTTCGATGCGCTGGTCGTAGCCATAGGTCGCACGTCGCGAGTTCGAAATTACAGCCTGACGTCCAGTAAGTGTTTCGAGGATTACGGTGACACTGTCGTAGTCGCCCGCAGCGCCAATAGCAGGGTCAACCAGAACAGCAGCGTGTGCAGAGACGGACGCGATCTGTTCACCGTCCAACAGGAAACGCGCCATGTCGAAGTCATGGATCGTCATGTCACGGAAAATGCCGCCAGAGCGGGCGATATAGTCAAGTGGCGGCGGACCGGGATCTCGCGACGTGATGGTGATCATCTCAACCGTGCCGATGCGACCATCGTCGATCGCCTGCTTGACGGCCATGAAATGCAGGTCAAAGCGGCGATTGAAGCCGACCATCAGCTTGGCACCTGTTTCCTTGACGACGTCGATACACTCCTTGACCCTGTTGACGTCGAGATCGACAGGTTTCTCGCAGAAGATGGCCTTCCCCGCCCTCGCAAAGCGCTCGATCAGATCCGCATGGGTGTCTGTCGGTGTACAGATGATGACAGCATGGATGTCACTTGCTGCCTCAATCTCATCAATGGTTCGAACCTGAGCACCGTATTGAGAAGCGATCGATTGGGCGGCTCCTGGCAACGCATCGGCCACGGCGACCAGCCTGGCATCTGAATTGCCGCTCACAGCCTTGGCATGGACGCGACCAATACGGCCTGCGCCCAGAAGGGCGAAGTTTACTGTCATAGTCTTCTCTCCTATCGGCTCGGTCAGCCGTTGATCATGGTTGTGAAGCGGGCAAGCTCTTCCGCTGACACAGCAACATTGTGTCGATCAGCCGGATAGGCACCGGTCTGGACGTCCTGACGGAATTCTGTGAATGCGGCCACACGCTCTTGCTGGAGGCGGTCGTACTCCGCTGCGAAATTGCGATACGTCTTGGCATGTCGGGGCACATGTCCACGGTTCTGACCAAGGATGTCGTCCGCAAAGAGGTACTGTGCATCACCGCCAGCACCCGCGCCCATGGAAATCATGAACAGCGAAGTTTTCGAGCTGATGAGTGCAGCGACTTCAGCTGGCACCACTTCGATTTCGGCAGCGAAAGCCCCGGCCTCTTCCAGAGCCTTCACAGCGTTCCAGATCGCGAACGCGCTCTCGGCGGTCTTGCCAACAGCCTTGAAACCGCCCGTCCAAGTGGCTTTCGAAGGAATGAGGCCGACATGGCTGCAAACGGGAATGCCTTCGTCGCGCAGCCGGCGAATGATGCCAAGACTCGCCGCGCAATAGACGGCATCGCCGCCCGCCCGCATCGCCTGGAAGGCTGCCCGCAGATATTCCTCCGCTGTTACGAAGTCACCGTATTCCAGGCCGGGAACGGCAAAAACCGTGGGGGCCGCTTCGCGAAAGGCGGGTCCAAGCAAGGCCGGGGGAACAGAGACCATTTCGATCCCGGCTTTTTCGGCGGCCTGTGCCTCTTCGAGCGTAACAACACGCAGCATGCTCAATTGCCGCTTGCCCTTGAGTGCCAGGATGTCGGCTACGGTGGGACGGTTGATTTTCATGGATGTTCCTCTGGCGCCCTGCGCCTACAAAAGGGATTTGAGTTTGGTGGCAGGGTCAGCTAGCGCTGCTGGGTCTGGATGCGCGCGACGGGCGATCAACATCTCAGCCAGCCGGATATCGCGCGCGACGGCACCTCCACGCCCGAGACCGCTGGCAGCGAGAAGCCGCCCGTCACCAGCAAGGTGAAAAAGGATCTCCGCATCATCGGACATGGGGCGAGCAACAGTCGTGATCGCGCCATCGGCTAAGCCGGCCACCTGCAGCGTCAAGTCATATTGATCCGACCAGAACCAGGGAACGGCGTCGAAGGCTTCGGCCTTGCCGAGCATGTTGGCTGCCGCCGCGCTGCCCTGCTCCTGAGCGTTCCTCCAGGACTCAAGCCTGACCCGGCGCCCACCGTAAACGGCAATAGGATAGGAACAGCAGTCACCTGCCGCGAAGATATCGGGATCATCCGTGCGCAGATAATCATCGACGGCAATACCATTGTCAATGGAAAGCCCCGCCTGCTCCGCCAAGGCCGTATGGGGCTGTGCGCCAATCCCGACGACCAGTGCATCAGCAACAATGTGCCGACTGTCGGCAAGCGTGATTGTGACCCGTGCTTCGTCCTCGACAATGCTCTCGACGCCAAGGCCACAAACGAGGTTGACGCCCTCCTTCTCATGGCGAGCCTGAAGCGCCAGAGCCAACCGCTCCGGAACACCGCGCATCAGCACACGCGGCTGCATTTCGATCAGCGTCACCGTGGCTCCGAGCGTCCGGCCCATGGCTGCAAGTTCCAGGCCGATAAAGCCGCCGCCCAAGATGGCGAGGTGCTGCCCCCCCCGCATCGCGCAGCGGATGGCCGCAGCCTGTTCGACAGTTCGCAAGGTGTGAACGCGTTTCCCATAGTGCAGACAGGCTAGCTTTCGTGGCGAAGCCCCTGTTGCCAGAAGCAGTCGCTCATAAGCGAGCGTTTCGCCGCTTTCTAGAAGCAATGAATGCGCGGCACGCTCGATCGCGCAAACTCGAGATCCGCGACGATACAGAATTCCTGCTTCGGCGAACCGGGCCTCGGCAACGATTGCCCGCACGGTGTCGGCCTCGGCTCCTGCCTTTGACAGGGGCGGTCGCTCATAAGGCAGATGGGGTTCATCCCCGATGAGGTTGATCGTGCCCTGGTATCCTTGTTCGCGTAAGGCAAAGGCGGCGCGGACACCCGCTTCGCCCGCGCCAACTATGACCATGCCGGAGGTGGCCATGTCAGCCAACCTGGATCAGCACGCGACCGCCTTCGACCTTCACAGGATAGGTCTTCAGGTTGACGCAAACGGGAGCACCCTTGGCCTCGCCCGTCTTGTAGTTGAAGCGGCCGTTGTGCTTCGGACATTCGATGATGTCGTTCATCACCAGGCCATCCGCCAGATGCACATGCTCGTGTGTGCAGTGGCCGTCGGTTGCGTGGAAGCTGTCCTCTGGGCTGCGATAGATGGCAAAGCTCTTGCCATCATGATCGAAGCGAATGACATCCTCTTCGTCGATCTCGTCTTTTTCGCAGACGTCGATCCAAGTGCTCATCGGGTTCTCCTCCCCAGATTGAATGTTTGCAGAACCAGCCCGCGCTATTCGGCGGCCGGAGCCATAGCCTCGCCATGAAAATCTTCGCGATATGGCTTCGCTGTTGGCGGCAGTTGGCGCTTGAGGAAATAATCCTCATTGCGGAGTTGGCGCAGGAAAGCCGGGAGCATCTCGCGGTAGCCGTGGAGGATCGACGGATTCGGTTCCGGCAGATCGTCCTTGATCATTGCATGCAGCTTCGGCAGCGCATGATAGGGCACCATCGGAAACATATGATGTTCGACGTGGTAGTTCATGTTCCAGTAAATGAACCGGCTGATAGGGTTCATATAAACGGTGCGGCTGTTCAGTCGATGATCGATGACATTGTCGGCCAAGCCGCCATGCTGCAGCAGGCCTGTCATCACATGGTGCCAGGCACCGTAAAGACGCGGCAGACCGACGAGCATGAAAGGCAGGATCGATCCCAAGTAGACGGCGAGTGCTCCCGTCGCGAGGTAGATTGCGAGCCAGATGCGGGCAATACGGATCGCCTTCGGCTGTTCGCTTTCTGGAACGAATGTCTTTTCCTCTGCGCTGATGACCCCGAAGGCATTGCGAACCATATCGATCAGAGCGTGCCAAGCGTCCAGCAGACCAAAGAAGTTGAGGACCAGGCGCAAGAGGTCCGGTGGGCGCATGACGGCAATCTCCGGGTCGCGACCAACAATCACGGTGTCGGTGTGATGCCGGGTGTGACTCCAGCGCCAGGTAACCGGATTGCGCATGATCATGAAGCAGGCAATCTGATAGACAGCGTCGTTCATCCACATCGTCTTGAAAGCCGTGCCATGACCGCATTCATGCCAGCGGCTGTCGGAGGCAGACCCATAGAGTACCCCATAAGCGACGAAGAATGGGATGGCCCAAAGGCTACCCCAGAAATAGACGCCCAAGCCACCGAAGAGGGTCATAGCTCCAAGCCAGATCGCGGTGTCGCGAATGGGCGGGCCATCCTCGCGCTTCATCAATTCCTTCATCTGCTTGCGGGGAACATCGGTGTGATACCACTCGGCCGCTGAAAGGCCGTTGGCAACCGCTGCCTGAGCGTCGCGTCCCAGAAGGCTGTAGTCTCTCTTGCTTACTGTCCTCGCCACGAGTTCCTCCTGCCTGTCCGGTTCGGGCCGGACCAATTCACTTGACGAATGGCAGAAGGAATATCGCGGATCTCAATTCACTCAATGGGGTCTTGATATATTCTATCATTTCACATCATAATTTGGGTCTAGTGATGATGGAATGATCTCAAAAAGGAAACAATCATGGCATCGCGTCCGACCATTACAGACGTCGCAAAGGCAGCCAATGTAAGCGTGGCGACTGTGGACCGGGTGCTGAACGGCCGTCACAAGGTGCGGGAAGACACCGCGAAACGCGTATACGAAGCGGCAAACGAGATCGGTTTTCATGCGGTTGGCCTGCTCAGACAGCGGGTGTTCGAGGGCTTGCTTCAATACAGGTTGGGGTTTGTCCTTCAGAAACCGGATCATCATTTCTATCAGGCCTTCGCGCGCGAGATCGAGATCGCAGTCCAGAACCATCCCGGGATCCGCGGCATCGCGCAGATTGAGTTCAGCACCTCGCAGACGCCATCCGAGTTGGCAGACAAGCTTCGAGAGGTCGGCAGCCGAAACCAGGCCGTGGCGATGACGGCGCCCGATTATCCTGCTCTGTCTGTGGTCGTGGAAGAGATGAAAGCGAAATGCATTCCGGTCTTCTCTCTGCTCTCCGACTTCGCCTCCGGGATCCGCGAGGGATATGTTGGCTTGAACAACCGGAAGGCCGGACGGACGGCAGCCTGGATGATTGCCAAAACAGCAAAGAAGGCTGGAAAAGTAGCCGTATTCGTTGGAAGTCACCGCTTTCACGGGCACGAGCTACGTGAGATCGGGTTTCGCTCCTATTTTCGCGAACATGCTCCTGACTTCGAGGTTCTCGATACCCTCGTAAACCTGGAGACGGTACAGATCACACATGAAGCCACACTCGATCTCCTGCTGCGCCACCCGGATCTTGTTGGCTTCTACGTTGCAGGCGGCGGCATGGAAGGTGCAATCTCGGCTATCCGGGAGGAAAAGCTCGGCGGAAAGCATATTGTCGTGGTCAACGAACTAACACCGATCTCCCGCGCCGCGCTCGCAGATGAGATCGTAACACTAGCGATCGCCACCCCCCTCGCCAATCTTTGCCGCGAGCTCGTTCAACTGATGATCGAGGCGGTCGACAGCGGGCCTGCGACAGCACCAGGGCAGACTTTTCTCCCTCTGGAACTTCATGTGCCTGAAAACATCTGAAAAGACGAATTTCCATCATGTCGTTTGGCAAATTCTATCATGAATGAAAGAGAATGCTTCTATTTCTGCTTTGACGAACGTCATGAAACCTGATGATTTCGAAGTCAGCCGGCCCCGAGGAGGAACCAGGGGGCGGCAAGACACCTCGGGAGAATTTCATGGCTGCGCCCACTTTCGCGCTCAACCACATGGTTGCGCCACAGATGCCGCTTGGCGCCTTTTTCAAGCTCGGCAAAACTCTTGGCATCGGCCAATTTGAGATCCGCAACGATCTGATGGGCAATGCAATTCTAGATGGGACTCCACCTGAAAAGGTCCGTGAGCTCGCCGCTGCAGAAGGCGCGGAAATCATATCCATCAACGCCCTGCAGCGCTTCAATGAGTGGACGCCAGCGCGTGAGGAAGAGGCACGGAGCCTTGCGGCCTACGCTGCGGCATGCGGGGCAAAGGCGCTCGTTCTAGTGCCAGTAAACGATGGCTCGGGTAAGCTGGAGGGTGAGCGTCAGGGCAATCTTCGCGTAGCATTGAAGGGCTTGAAGCCAATCCTGGAAGAAGCTGGCATCATCGGTCTCGTCGAGCCGCTTGGCTTCCAGATCTGCTCCTTGCGCTCAAAGAAGGAAGCTGTCGATGCGATCCTGTCCATCAGCGGGACAGACCGCTTCTGGTTGGTTCACGATACCTTCCACCATGTTCTTGCAGGAGAGTCGGAGCTTTTCCCCGAAATGACGGGGCTGGTCCATATTTCGGGTGTTGATGACGGGAAGGTCAGCATTGATGACATGCGTGACCCGCATCGCGTTCTGGTGACGGAAGCCGACCGTCTTGGAAACGTGGCGCAGATCCGAGCCATGTTTGCCGAGGGTTATCTCGGACCTTTTTCTTTCGAGCCTTTCTCACCGTCAGTCCATGCCGCAACGAACGTCGCAGGCCTCGTGAAGGCAAGCATGGATCTGGTGCGCGGGCAGCTCTGACCAGATCTCCAAACGGCCAGGAGGAGCTGGGCGTTTGGACGAATTGCCTCCGGGGAGGAGGCGTGCCGGCTTTGAGGGGTGTTGCCGGGCACCGCATAAAGTGGAGGAATGAACATGAAGAAACTTATGGCAGGCGCTGTCTTGGGCCTACTGATGGCATCCAGCGCAATGGCAGGCAATATCGGTGTATCGATGGCGAACTCCGACACCTTTCTGACCGTTCTGCGCAAAGGTATTGAGAAATCGGCTGGCGATGCCAAACAACCGGTTCAGATAGAGATTGCCGACGACGACGTTCAGAAGCAGCTTTCCCAGATTCAGAACTTCATTGCATCAAAGGTCGATGCAATCATCGTTAATGCGGTGGATACGACCGCCACCGCCCCGATGACCAAGCTTGCCAATGATGCCGGCATTCCCATTGTCTATGTCAACCGAATGCCAGCCGACGTTGATAAGCTTGGCCCGAAGGGCGCCTTTGTGGCGTCTGATGAGGTTCAGTCAGGGACGCTTCAGACGAAGGAAGTGTGTCGAATTCTCGGCGGCAAGGGCGACATCCTCGTCATGGTTGGAGATCTTGCCAATCAAGCCGCTGTTCAGCGCACGAAAGACATCCATGACGTCATCGCGACACCGGACTGCAAGGGCATGAAGATCCTGGATGAGCAGACAGCTGTGTGGGATCCGGTAAAGGCGCAGGACCTGATGACCAACTGGATTGCAGCCGGACGCAAGCCGGCGGCCGTCATTGCCAACAACGACAACATGGCGATTGGCGCCATCAACGCGATGAAGGCTGCCGGCTGGAATATGAAGGACGTGGTCGTGGCTGGCATTGACGCCACGCAGGAAGCTCTCGCCTATATGAAAGCTGGCGATCTGGACGTAACCGTGTTCCAGGATGCCTTTGGCCAAGGTTCCGGTGCTGTGACCGCAGCAATCAAACTTGCCAAGGGCGAGAAAGTGGATGCGAAGGTCTGGATTCCTTTCCAGCTGGTGACGCCTGCCAACATGGACAAGTTCACATCAAAGAACTGACACTACCGATCGGTCTGCTGTCTGCGTCGCAACAGCAGACCACTCCTGGGGAGGAGGATGACCATGTCGGCTGAACGCGTTGTAAGCCCGCAAACAATGGAAGCGGTCCGCATAAGCGGAGCAATTCCGGGAAGCGAATACCTCCTTGAAGTAGAGGATGTTCGGAAAGAGTTTCCTGGTGTCGTTGCTTTGGACAACGTCCAGCTGAAGCTACGGCGGGGAACCGTACATGCGCTGATGGGCGAGAATGGCGCGGGCAAATCGACGCTGATGAAAATTCTTGCGGGCATCTACACTCCCGACAGCGGCACGTTCAAATTACGTGGACAAAATATTCGTCTCAAGAACCCGCTTGATGCGCTTCAGAACGGAATTGCGATGATACATCAGGAACTAAACCTGATGGCAACCATGACAGTTTCGGAGAATATATGGATCGGCCGCGAACCAAAGGGTTCGTTCGGGCTCATCGACCATGCAGCGATGGACCATCAGACCGAAGCGCTATTCAGGCGGCTCGGTATCGAGATCGAGCCAGATATCAAGATTGGTGCCCTGAGTGTAGCCAGCCGTCAGATGGTCGAAATTGCGAAGGCGGTCTCCTTCGATTCTGATGTTTTGATCATGGATGAGCCGACGTCTGCATTGACGGACAAAGAGGTGGATCATCTCTTCCGGATCATCCGATCCTTGCGGGCGGAAGGCAAAGGCATCATCTACATCACACACAAGATGAACGAGCTCTTCGAGATTGCCGACGAGTTCTCCGTTTTCCGGGATGGCAAATACATCGCAACCTGTACGTCTTCGGAGGTGACACGCGACGACATCATCCGAATGATGGTCGGACGCGAGATCACGCAGATGTTTCCGAAAGAAACGGCCCCGATCGGCGAGGTTGTACTGTCCGTCAAGGGTCTCACACTGGATGGCGTGTTCCGGGATGTGAGTTTCGATCTGCGCGCCGGAGAGATCTTGGGCTTCGCAGGCCTCGTCGGCTCTGGCAGGTCGAATGTTGCTGAAACCATTTTCGGCGTCACGCCCGCATCTTCCGGCATAATCGAGCTGTTTGGATCGCCCGTCACCATGACCTCACCTGCCGTGGCGATGCGGCACGGGATGGCGTTTTTAACGGAAGACCGGAAGGACACCGGCTGCTTTCTACTGCTGGACATTCAGGAAAACGCCCAGATGGCAGTCCTGCAGCAACGCTACGTCAAGATGGGCTTTGTACAGCAGGAGGAGCTGAGAAAGGCCGCAAGCGACATGGCAAACCGCCTTCGCGTCCGCACGCCTGATATGCGCGAGCCAATCATAAATCTGTCCGGCGGTAATCAGCAGAAGGTTCTCATTTGCCGTTGGCTGATGACCGATCCGAAAATCTTGATCCTGGATGAACCGACGCGCGGCATCGACGTGGGTGCAAAAGCTGAAATCCACCGCCTCATATCGCAATTGGCAGGGCAAGGCGTCGCCATCATCATGATCTCGTCGGAAATGCCCGAGGTGCTGGGAATGAGCGATCGGATCGTGGTTCTTCACGAGGGCAAGGTCACAGGCATTCTTGACCGGTCGGAAGCCAACCAAGTCAAAATCATGGAGCTAGCGTCGCGCTGACGACGATGGCGGGAGGAAGACATGTCAGAAATCGCCAACGAGTTGGGCAGTACCTCTAAAACAGGACTGAAAAAGATCCGCAGGCTGCCGCCGGAATTTTCCATCCTGATGGTGCTCATCGGGATCGCCCTCATATTTGAGGTCATAGGCTGGTATGTTGTCGGAGAAAGCTTCCTCGCCAACAAACAGCGTCTCTCCATCATTGTTCTACAAGTTGCCGTCACCGGCATCATCGCAGTCGGCGTTACACAGGTCATCATCACAGGCGGGGTCGATCTTTCCTCCGGCTCCATGGTCGGCTTCGTGGCCATGGTGGTTGCAAGTTTTGCTCAGACGTCCTTGAATGCGCGGGCCGTCTTCCTTCAGCCAGGATACGCCCAGTTCGGGCTTGGCTGGTTCATTGATTCAAGCCCGTTCTGGCCCATCCTTGTGGGCCTCCTGCTCGGTCTGCTGCTTGGGTGGCTCAACGGCCAGATTATCGCGAAGACTGGCATACCGCCCTTCATCGCGACACTCGGCATGATGGTTTCTGCGCGCGGCCTTGCGAAATGGTACACGGAAGGTCAACCGGTGGCTCTGCTCAACCCAAGCTTCACCTGGCTTGGTCAAAGCTTTGATGTGGGAGGCTTTCCGGTCCCACGCACTGTCATTGTCTTCTTTGTCGTCGCCATCATCTGTCACATCGCGCTTTCGTACACGCGTTATGGCAAGTTCACCTATGCGATCGGCGCAAACCCTCAGGCAGCCCGCGTTTCCGGGATCGATATCGGAAAACATCTCGTAAAGGTCTACGCTGTGGCGGGCCTCCTGTCAGGGCTTGCAGGCGTCATGTTGGCGGCACGCGCCCAATCTGGCCAACCGAATATGGGCGTTTCATTCGAACTTGATGCGATTGCTGCAGCAGTCATCGGAGGCGCATCCCTCTCAGGCGGCATCGGCCGCATAACAGGGACAGTTATCGGCACCATCATTCTTGGTGTCGTGACATCCGGTTTCACTTTTCTCAAGGTGGGGGCCTATTATCAGGAAATCGTCAAAGGCGCGATCATCGTGACTGCCGTTGTGATCGACGTCCATCGTCAACGCAAGAAATCCCGCGCCTGATCTAAACCTCCCAGGCGTGAAGACGACGCAGGTGCCCCAGACCTGCGTCGTCCCCGTGAACCTGAATCATCAAGAACAATCGAGAGAGTTGTGCATGAAGACGTTTGTCCTGACTGTAACCTGCCCCACCGCCCGCGGCATCGTGGCCGCGCTCTCGGGTTACCTGGCGGAAAAGGGCTGCAACATCGTCGATAGCTCACAGTTCGATGATTTCGATACTGGGCGTTTCTTCATGCGCATCTCCTTCATCTCGGAAGAGGGCATCGGGCGAGATGCACTCATGGAAGGATTGTCACCGATCGCACAAAAATTCTCGATGCAGGCCGATATCCATGACTCCGCCGAGCGCATGAAAGTGCTGCTGATGGTCTCGCGTTTCGGTCATTGCCTGAACGATCTGCTCTATCGCTGGAAGATCGGCGCGCTGCCAATCGATATCGTCGGCGTGGTTTCCAACCACTTCGACTACCAGAAGGTCGTCGTGAACCACGACATTCCCTTCCACCACATCAAGGTGACGAAGGAAAACAAGCCGCAGGCGGAAGCGCAGTTGATGGATGTGGTCGAGCAGACGGGAACGGAACTTGTCGTGCTGGCCCGCTACATGCAGGTTCTGTCCGATGATCTGTGCAAGAAGATGTCCGGCCGTATCATCAACATCCACCATTCCTTCCTGCCGAGCTTCAAGGGAGCCAACCCCTACAAGCAGGCATATCAGCGCGGCGTGAAGCTGATCGGTGCCACGGCACATTACGTCACCGCCGATCTCGACGAAGGGCCGATCATCGAGCAGGACACGGTGCGCATCACGCATGCCCAGTCTCCGGACGATTATGTTTCTCTCGGTCGAGATGTGGAAGCGCAGGTACTGGCGCGCGCCATTCACGCGCATATCCATCATCGCACCTTCATCAACGGCAACCGCACAATCGTCTTCCCACCCAGCCCCGGATCTTACGCTTCCGAGCGAATGGGGTGACGGATGACCATCATCATTGACGGAAAGGCCACCGCCGCTTCGGTCATAGAAGCCGTAGCCGCAGCAGCAACATCGCTCGCGACGATGGGCCATCGCAAGCCCGGTCTTGCAGTCGTCATCGTCGGTGACGATCCGGCAAGCCACGCTTATGTTGGTGCCAAAAGCCGGATCGCCAAGCAATGCGGTTTCAACTCTGTCCAGCATACATTGCCGGAGGAGACCTCCCAAAGCGAACTGATGGCGCTGGTTGTCTCTCTTAATGCTGACCCGGAGATTGATGGCATCTTGGTCCAGCTTCCACTGCCGAAACATCTCGACAGCGAGCCTGTCATCCAGTCGATCCTGCCGGAAAAGGATGTCGATGGGCTGCACATCGTCAATGCCGGTAAGCTGGCAACCGGCGATCTGAAGACCGGCCTTGTGTCCTGTACGCCGGCCGGTGCGATGATCCTGGTACGCCAGATCCACGGCAACGACCTTTCGGGCCTCAACGCGCTCGTGATTGGCCGGTCCAATCTCTTCGGCAAGCCAATGGCGCAGCTCCTGCTCAACGCCAATGCTACCGTCACCATTGGCCATTCGCGCAGCCGTGATCTGCCGCACCTCGCACGCCAGGCGGACATCCTGGTTGCAGCAGTCGGTCGCGCTGAAATGGTCAAGGCCGACTGGCTGAAGCCCGGCGCGACTGTCATTGACGTCGGCATCAACCGCGTGGCGGCTCCGGAGAAGGGCGAGGGCAAGTTCAAGCTGGTGGGGGACGTCGCCTTCGCCGAGTGCAAGCCAGTCGCCAAGGCCATCTCGCCGGTACCGGGTGGTGTAGGACCGATGACGATCGCCATGCTGATGGCCAACACCGTCATCGCTGCCTATCGGAGGGCAGGTTTTTCACCACCGAGCTTTTGAATTCGTGCAACTGAAACCTTAAACTCCGGGGAAGACGTGATGGGACTGAGAGTAGGACTGATCGGTTCCGGTTACATGGGCAAGTGCCATGCCCTTGCCTGGACCTCCGTGGCGACTGTGTTTTCGGGTATCGAACGGCCACGGCTTGTGGCCCTGGCCGACGCAACTGATGAACTTGCACAGAAACAAGCTAGAGCTCTCGGCTTCGGCAGAGGCACTGGTAGCTGGTACGACCTCATTGTCGATCCAGCGATCGATGTAATCTCAATTGCAGCCCCCAACCAGTTCCACGCGGACATGGCCGTCGCCGCACTGGAATCCGGCAAGCACGTGTGGTGTGAAAAGCCTATGGCAACGTCTCTTGAGGATGCCACCCGCATGCGGGATGCAGCGATACGCACGGGCCGAACGGCGATCCTCGGCTACAATTACATCCAGAATCCCATGATCCGGCATGCCCGCACACTTATTCGGGAAGGCAGGATCGGCGACGTCAATCATATCCGTCTCGAGATGGACGAGGACTTCATGGCGGACCCGGCCGGGCCCTTCTACTGGAAAAGCGAAAGGGATTCAGGGTACGGCGCACTCGACGACTTTGCAGTTCACCCGCTTTCGATACTGTCGGTTCTGCACGGCAGCATCACCTCCCTGGTTGCCGACATGGCCAAGCCGTACCAGGAGAGACCAACGAGAGATGGTGGCCGTCGATCGGTCGAGAACCACGACATCGCCCAGGCTCTGTTCAGGACTGAGATGGGCGCCTCGGGCGTGCTGATGGTCAATCGTTCGGCATGGGGTAGAAAGGGTCGAATTGCGCTGCAGATTTTCGGTTCAAAAGGATCGATTTTGTTCGACCAGGAACGTATGAATGAACTGCAGCTTTATTCGGCCGACGATCCGCTGGATCTTCAAGGCTACCGCACAATACTCGCGGCTCCACCCCATCCGCCCTATCGCCAATTCATCCCAGCGCCGGGTCACGGCTTGGGCTTCAACGAACTCAAGGTGATCGAGTGTTATGAGTTGCTCCAGGCAATCTCTGGCGAACACGACGCACACGTCATCGACTTCGAGCGCGGCCTCGAAGTAGAGCGCACAGTCCTCGCGGCTGCACAGTCCGCAGAAGGCGGGACGTGGATCAACGTCGGCTCCGTCGGCTTGCAATGATGCCGGAAACGCTCAATCCGAGTTGACTGCTGCCGGTGGATAGAGTGCTGGTCCCGGCGGCCGAGAGGAATTTGCCTAGCTGCCGTGGCGGCACTCGAGCTAAGGCTTCATTTGGCAAGTGCTTGTTGCCAAGTCTGTCTCATCAAGCAAAGTCAATGTTCGCCCAGCAAAGAGGCCGCGTGGGCGGTTCCGCGACTTCCCTCGCCTCTTCTCAAAACGTCATTTTTTCCTTCGGGTGCGGGCTGTCCTCATAAGCGCCCCAGATCGACTGATCGAAATTGATCGTAGCGCCCGTCATCAGGCCGCTTTCCTCCGACGAGAGATAGGCGCGGGCGCGGGCGACCTCGGCCGGATCGACGAGGCGACCGAAGGGCTGGCGGGCGGCCGCTTCCTTCAGCCAGTCGGCGGGCGCGCCGTGATATTCGCGCTGGATGCGGTCTTCACCGTCGCTCGCCATCCAGCCGATATTCAGCGCATTGCTGCGGATGCGGTGTTTCAAGAGGCCGAAGGCGACATTGCGGATCAGCGTGTCCAGCGCGCCTTTGGAGGCGCAATAGGGCGGCGATGAAGGGCTGGCCTGCCATTGATGACCTAGAGGAGATGTTGACGATCGTGCCCTCGACACCATCGCGCAACATCAGCTTCACCGCATCCTGGATCAGGAAGAAGGGCGCGCGGGTGTTGATCGCGAACATGCGGTCGAACAACGCTTCGTCGGTGTCGAGGATCGTGCCGCGATCGGTGATGGCAGCGACATTGACGAGGGCATCAATGCGGCCGAATTTCTCATCGGCTGCGGCAATCACCCGGCGGCAATCAGCGACCTCGCCGAGATCAGCCGAGACGAAATGCACCGGGGTGCCGTAGCGCTCGGTGATCTCACGCGCCTTAGCCTCGCCCTTGTCGCGGCTGCGGCCGCAGATGACGAGGCCCTTTGCTCCGCGCTCGGCAAAGAGACGGGCGACTTCCGCGCCCAAGCCTTGCGTGCCGCCTGTGACCACGGCGATCTTGTTGTCCAGTCTTCCCGTTGTCTTCCTCATGCCCTGCGCTTGGCAGCCTGTGTCTCGACGAGCGCTGCGAAGGCCTCCGGCTCCAGGCCCACCTGCAGCGCTTCCGCCATCATGGTGTTCTGCGTCTTCGGCGCAAGGCCACCGACCGGGGGATCGCTGTCGAGATTGGTCGGGAAGGCATAACCTTCCGCAGTGGCCGCAATGGCATTCTCGATTTCAGCCGAGGTCAGCGCGCCCGATGTGCGGGCAGCCAGAAGCGCCGGATAGACGGCCTTGCACATGGCGTCGCGGTCAACGCTTTCCATCGCGCGGCCGAAGGCGGAGGAGACCTGCAAGAGATTCGCCATGCGCCAAATGTCGGCTGACACATTGTTGCCGGCGCCGTGCATCAGGGCCGGGTTGAAGAAGACGGCATCGCCCTTCGACAGCGGCAGTTGCACGTGGCTCTCGGCAAACACCGCCTGGAATTCCGGGCGGCCGAAGGCGAGGTAGCCTTCGAAGAAGCTCTGCGAATAGGGGAGGAAGAGTGTCGGGCCGCTTTCGACCGGCATGTCGCAATGGGCGACCGCGCCCTGCAGCGTCAGCAGCGGCGAGACCGCATGGATATGACCCGGAAAGGCCTGCATCTGCTGCGGCGACATGAAGCCGAGGTGATAGTCACGATGCGGGACCTGCGCCTTGCCGCCGGGGTTCACCCGGTTCATCTGCGCCGTCATCTGATAGCCGCGGCCGAGCCAGGCTTCCGACGCCATGGCGATCGCATCCGAGGCATAATAGCGGGCGAAATTGTCGGGGTCGGCGAGCGCGTGTTTCTGCAGCGAATTCCAGATGCGGTCATTGGCACCGGGTTTGGCGAAATGGTCGGCGGCCGCCTTGCCGCCTTCCTTCTCGGTTTTGACGATGGCGTTGAAGACTTCGGTGGCGCGATCGACCACCGCAAGATTGGCAATGGCATTTTTGATGACGATGACGCCGGGGCCGGTCGTGAAGACCTCGACCCATTCGGCCATCAATTCGCGGCGGGCCTCCGGATCGCGGGCAATGTCACGCACGGCCGATCCGTCATAAAGGAGCACGTTCTTTTCGACGCCGGCTGCGAATGGCCAGTCTTCGCGCCTGGTCTTCTGCGCCACCAGCGCCTTAAAGGCCTCAATGTCACCAGCCTTACTGTCGAGCCAGACCTTGTCGCGACGACGGCTGGTCAATGTTCTGTGGTCCATGGTTTCCTCCCGAGATCCTCATCCCGCTTGACCATAGTCAGGCGACGGGCGAGAAATGAGCGGCAAAACACCTCAAAAACACCTCAAGGCCGAAGCCATGCGCCCGCCCTTCCCACTCAAGGACATTGCTCTGCAATCGGGCCTCAGTCTCGCCACCGTCGATCGGGCGCTGCACGGACGCGGGCATGTGGCAAAAGCGACGGGACTTCGCATCGAGGCGGCGATCGCCGAACTCGAGCGGCAATATGCCGAGGCACGCATCGCGGGGCGGCGCCTGGTTATCGACGTCGTCATGGAAACGCCGCAGCGATTTTCGAATGCCGTGCGTGCGGCCTTTGACGCCGAGCTGCCAGGCATGCGGCCGGCTTCGCTGTCGGTGCGCTTTCACGTAGCCGAGACCATGGAGGAGCGCGACCTCCTCGCCATCCTCAAGCGCATCCGCCGGCGCGGCAGCCATGGCGTCGTCGTCAAGGTGCCCTCGACGCCGGCGATCGCGGAGATGGCGGCGGAGTTGATGGAGAGCGGCATTCCTGTGGTGACGCTGGTGACTGACCTGCCCGCCACGGTGCGGCAGGGTTACGTCGGCATGGACAATCGGGTGGCGGGGGCTACGGCCGCTTACGTGCTCGCCCGCATGGCGGGGCCGGCTCAGGGCAAGGTGCTGGTTACGCTGTCGAGCGCCCGTTTTTCGGGCGAGGAAGAGCGTCAGCGCGGCTTTCGCGATGCGCTGCAAAAGGACGCGCCGCATCTGGGCATTGTGACGATTTCAGAGGGCTTCGGCGTCGACCGCACGACGGAGCGGCTGGTGAAGGCGGCGCTAGTCGCCGATCCCGAGATCCGCGCCGTCTATTCGATCGGCGGCGGCAACCGGGCAATCCTGCGCGCCTTCGCCGAGGAGCGGCGCCGGATCGATGTCTTTGCCGCCCATGACCTCGATGCTGATAATCGCGCGCTGTTGGCGGAGGGTCGCCTGACCTTCGTCATCCATCACGACCTTCGTCAGGACGCCCGCAGCGCCTGCCAGATGGTCATGGCGCATCACCGCATGCTGCCGAGGGATTTCCAGATCGCGCCCTCGCGTGTTGCAATTGCAACGCCATACGAAGTGCTCTGAAACAGACAGATCATCGCATCGTCGCACCCGCCGCATGTCGGTTTTTCGGTCCTGTTAGATTCTACCCTGCGCCTCGGTAGAGCGCGAGTAATGGCCATGGTCTGCGCCTTGAAGGGACTCGAACAGCCGTTCGCCTAGATAATGACTTCGGTGGTGTTCATTGGAGTGGTAGCGAATTATCTCTGCAATGACAGTGAGTACCGAGTATGCCGACGTTCACCCGTACGCGTCAGTGCACCGATCTCCACGAGTTGCTGAAGATCGCGTGTTGCTGTAGCGCGGGATGTATCTGTGATCGAGATATAGTTTTCGGCACTTAGACCTCCCTTGAAACCAGCAGTCCCTTCCTTAAAGATGCGCGCGACTACCTTTTCTTGCCGCTCGTTCAGCTTGTCCCGAAAACGATCATAGAACTTTGCTTTCTGGATGAAGAAATCTACGCGCTCAAGCGTCGCCTGTTGAGCATCCAGAATAGTTTCTGAAAAGAAAATGACCCAGTCGGTGATATCAAGCGTGCGCTGGTGTCGCTCAAGCTCTGAGTAATAGGCCTTCCGGCGCTTCTCAATTGTGAAAGCGAGTGAAATGAGACTTGGCTGCCCTATGTTTTGCGCCAGGGATTTCTCGGCGAGCGCGCGTCCAATTCGGCCGTTGCCATCCTCAAATGGATGTATGCTTTCAAAGTAAAGGTGTCCTACTGCGGCGCGCGTCAGAGCTTGAAGCGACGTTTGACCATTTGGCCCGGATTGATTGAACCATGTGATGAAGGTATCCATCTCAGCGGCAACCTGACGAGATGGGGGAGCCTCGAAGTGGATAGTGGGTTTGTCCAATCGACCTGATACGATCTGCATGGCGTCTTCATGCGTGCGGTAAGCACCAACCGTTTCAATATATCGGTTTCCGGCCATCAGCATTGAATGCCAACGGAACAGTCCCTCATGGGCCAATGGCCTATGCCAGCTTCTATAGACATCCGCCATCATCTCGGCGATCCCCCGCTCTTGGGGGCGGATCTGTCTTTCATCAGTGTTTAGCCCGAACTGCCGGCGGAGTGATGACTGGACACTCACGCGGTCCAGAAATTCCCCTTCGATCTCAGAGGTCTTGACCGCTTCGTCGCTCAGCAACTCAATGCGAAGTTGGTTGCTGTCGTCATCGTTGAAATGTCTAACAGCACCTATAACCTCGCCGGCGGACTGCAGGAATTTCTGCTCCAAAGGTACCAGGCTTGCGGTGTCGTATCTGAAGTTTGGCCAGTCAGTGTTTTGCCAGTTCCATGTCATGAGTTATAGAAACCCTCCCTATAACTCATAAATATTGCCATGAATGAGCTATGGCAAGCCCTCCTATCGCTCAGCACCACAATCTGCAGCTCTCGATTCAAGAGGCAGCGATCGACATCTAACCTCTTGCCCTAAACATATTTTGTTAATGGGCGCCCCCTATTTCCGCTCGCCCTCGGCACTGGTGCCGAGCGAAAAGGAATAGGCATGACCAAACACGACCTTTCATCCCGACATTTTCAGCGAAAAATTTCGGAATTCTGCGAGCTCCGTATCGCTCCAGTCGCATCCAGGCGGGTGCTGGAGAATATCCGGCCGTTCCTGATCAGCTTAATTATCTATCGGAAAAGGCCACCGCTTCGGAGTGGCCAATTCGACTGGACGGCGATAGGCCAAGCCTGTGGTGTCGAAGCTGAGCTGACAGTAGAACTGAAAAAACAGCTCCGGCCGGGCTTGGATGCAATCATCCGATGGCTGGACGGACCGCCAGCAGTCGAAGAACAACGGCCACCAAAGCGGACGGCTCGCCCGAAGAAAATGGCGTCCGCCAGAAACGCAACCTGCGCCCCTTCAACCAGAAAGCCTCAACGTGCGACGGCCGATGGCATTGTTGCCCCATATGAATCGTTGCCACGTGGGCCGACTCCAAAACCGATCAGCCCTTTCCCAGAACCACTGTTCGACGCGACCGAGGACCCGGCGAACTTTCAGGATGCACTGGTCTATCATATGCGTCGGTTCGGCGACACCTATTGGCAGCTTTACCGCGCCGTTATTCATCTGAATGAGACCTTCGACAATAAGACGCTGCTATCCTGGATCAAGGGGGAGCGTGTGCCTCGATCTATTGCCAGTTTCAATATCCTCCGCCGCATCGAGAGACGCTATCGACTTTCAGAGGGATATTTCAAAGAGAAACTGCCGCATCAGGCGCGCTCACTTTATGGTCACGATCTCGGTGATATCAGCCCAGCCGAGCGTCGACGGATTTCATTGCACTTGCCGGAGGACTTCAACAGCCTGCCCTTCACCAAGCGCGAGGAGATACTCGACTGGGTGCGCCGGGTGATCATTTCCGGCTCTACAGAATATCGCCGCTATCAGGCGGCGGCCAGCAAACAGCGATATGCCATCCGCTTTCCCGGCGTCACCTATGGCAGCAGCTTTCTGTCCTCTCGATCGTTGGCCTCGGCGACCGGCGCCAATCAGAACGTTGCCGCAGAACTTGATGATCCTGATCTGCTTTCTGGCGTTATCGACGCACCGCCGAGACTTGCCATGGAAATGGCTGATCTCATCCGCTTCAAGACTTCGACGCTGACGGCGATTGGGTTCCGACGGAACGGCGTCTGGGGTGAAGAAACGGCCTCCCAGAAGATTGAGCACCTCGGTTTGATGTTTGGTGCGCTTGCTGCCTCGCCAAACGGTCTCGTGAAGGGTTTCGGCGTGCCAGTCAGCCACTTAAGCTTCGGCCTTCTCGTTTTCCCCGGCGTTTGGGACTGGTATCTGCAGTGGCGGGAACAGCGACGTGGCTTCTACACCAAGTGGGAAGAAGACATGCTGATGGTCGCCCAAGCCCTATCTCGCGCGGAAGTCGGTTGGATCCGGCAGCATCCGGAGCTGCTTCGGAATGTCAGGCCCATTGCGGGCTTGATTGAGCAGGAAGAAATCGATTTCGCGGCTCGCGATTGGCATGGCGCCTGCGATGCCTTTCACCGACATGCCGCTAACCGTTCCAAGGAGATCCAGCGCGTGATGCGCGTGCATCGCGATCCATTTGAACCGATCATGTGTGTACTCGAAGCGGACAGCCCGTTGGCCGAATATCGCAAGATCACAGACGAGATTGTGAAACGTATGCCGGATGAGAACAGATATCCACGACCGGCCGCCGAAGCCGTTAGATCATTCCTATTACTTCGCCTGGGCCTGCACCTTGGGCTCAGGCAAAAGAACCTTCGCCAACTTCGTGTCTGCCCCCGTGGACACTATCCGACGTCAGAACGCCGGCTAGAGGAACTAAAATGCGGTGAGCTGCGCTGGAGTGATCGCGACCAGGGGTGGGAGGTCCTTATCCCGTCGGTCGCATTCAAAAACTCCGGTTCATCCTTCTTCGGACAGAAGCCGTTCCGGTTGATTTTGCCCGACCTTCTCGATCTCTACAAATACCTTGATGCTTACATCGACAGGCATCGTGGAGTTCTGCTTGGCGGTGCGAAAGATCCCCAAACGCTTTTCGTCAAGACGGTGAAGACGACCAGTATTGATGCTGCTTACAATTCGACCACATTCTACGAGGCTTGGCGGACTGTCATCCAACGTTACGGCATCTATAATCCCTATACCGGACGGGGTGCGATCAAGGGCCTCCTGCCGCATGGACCGCATAACCTGCGAGACATTCTCGCAACGCATATTCTGAAGCAGACCGGATCCTACGAACAGGCGAGCTACGCAATTCAGGACACGCCCGATGTAGTTCAGCAGCACTACGGTCGCTTCCTTCCGCAAGACAAAGCCGCGCTGGCCGCAAAGATCCTCAATCAGGTTTGGGAAGCTGCGTAGGATCGAATGAGATGCTCGGCTCGGATACTCAGGACATGTTGTATCTGGGCCGAATGTCCTCGACTTCGCCTTGAGCGGAATCGAACCGACGACCCGACCCCTGCCCTTCTATCCCGCCTAACAGATTCAGTTGGTGAGGGAGAGACTTAGCCGAGAAGCGGACGTCATGATGAAGGCTACGCGGGGTGCTCCACTGCGTGTCTATCTGAGCCGTCTGTCAAAGCCTCGCCAACGGCGTTGATCAATTGTTGATGTATCGCCGTACGGGAGTGTCCACTACCGTCTGAGCAAATCGGCTCCTCCATACCATCTTAGTTTGCTCGCGCGGCCGCACCCGGCTTGCAAACTCCGAACATGCTGTAGTGGCTCGCGTCAGCAAGGACGGCAAAGCCGACGGGCGTTAATAGCACGGATCAACGAGTGCAGAGGGTTCCATAGTTTGACTAAAGTCAATTACATGGCGGAGTCTCGCACTATGTTCAGGATCACGAGCCCGTGGTGGTGAGCGGATCAATCTGTATCTGGACAAGATCGGACGCCTTTGAAGCGCCGCGGGCTCCTTGCTCGTCGGGAGTACAGGCTCCCCGGAAAGCACCGCAGTGAGACGGTGCAATGAAGGACAACGATATGTATCAATTCCAAGGAAGGCGCAGAGCTAATCTGTTCGCAGCGGGAAGCTTCCTGCTGGCGACAGCGGGCACGTTGGTGCCGTCAGGCGCATCAGCTCATGTGAAGTGGTTCGAAGCCTATGAGGTCGCGGCCAAGCCGGTCCCGATCCTGACTACCCTCTCCCTACCGTACTTCTGGCTGGGCCTGCTACTTGTGCTCGGCTTCTTCCTGGCCACAACGCTCCTGGAGCGCAGGCAGCCGGGCTTGCTCGCGCTCAAGAGCCTGGACGCTGCCACCTCGGGGCTGCGTACGCACGCCGACCACTTCCTGCTCAGCGTGCTGGCGGCGTTCTTCGTGTCGCTGTTCGCCGTCGGCGGGACCTACCTCACGCCGGACCTGAAAACGCAGTCGGAACTGGTTCCTTGGGCTCAGATCGTGATAGCGGCCCTGATCCCCATGCGCCGCACCCGACCGATCGCGGCGGTTGCGATCGTCGTCCTGTGGCTTTTCACGCTGCGCGACTACGACCTGTTCCACCTGTTCGACTATCTGGCGCTCGGACTTGGCCTCGCCGGCTACCTTCTCCTTTCGGGCTTGCCAGACGGCAAGTGGCATGACCGTCGCTTCGGCGTGTTGAGGTGGGGAATCGCCCTCGCCTTGACCTGGTCTAGCATGGAAAAGTTCATGTACCCCCAGTGGTTCATGCCGCTCCTCGAGGAGAAGCCGTTCCTGGCCTTCGGCATCCCATTCGGCCCCTATACGACGATGTCGGGCGTTGCCGAGTTCACTTTAGGTTTCGGCTTACTCTGGACACCGCTGGTCCGCCGGCTGTCGGCATTCGCTCTCTTCGCGCTGATGTTCGCGGCAGTCTATCCGTTCGGCCGGGTCGACATGATTGGCCACGCGACAATCTTGGCGTCGCTGCTGATCGTGGTCGCCGATCCTCAGCGCGCTAATGCGCTTGAGGTTGCGCCTAAAGGCCGTGCTGCCACCATCATGGTACCCGCCGGACTGGCTGCCGCGCTCGCCATCACCATGATATCCTACGCGGGGTTGCACAATGTGATCTACGACCGCGCCAGCGGCCAGATTGCAGCGCTGCTACGAGCTGAAACCATGGCTCCGGCCAAAACCATCGGAGCCGCCCCCGGCGCGTTCTGGCGCGGAAACGAGCACTATCATGGCGACGCCGGGACAAGCAGCGCACCGGGCGCAGGAGCGGCAGCTGCCATGATGGAGCAGATGAACGCCATGCACGAAGCCACCAGCCGCGTAAGTGTCTCAGGCGACGTAAGCCGCGACTTCGTTGCCCTGATGGTGCCGCACCACCAGGCCGCGATCGACATGGCACGTACCTATCTCGAAAGCGGAAGCGATCCGAAGCTGCGTCAGCTAGCGGAGCACATTATCGCAGATCAGGAAGCTGAAATCGCGCAGATGAAGGCCATGTTCCCTGCGGAAGCCGCCGCTATGCCCTCGCATCATTGATGCCGACCGACAGCGCGACCTGGTAAGTTGCGCTGTTCCTCTTTCGGATACCCGCTTGTGTCTGTCGCCCCGTATTTGCATGGAGGCAATGCCTCTTCATCGCCATCCCATTTATGTCAAACGCTGCTCGCTATGGCGCGACCTCGCTTGTGGACTACCTAGACGAGGCGTCCTCAACAGCGGCGGGAGCAAACACGCGATGCCAGTCTATTTACAAGCCGCTCGGCGACGACTGCTTGGCGTCTCCGCTCTCGTTGTCGGCGCGGCAATCGCGTTCTTCACTAAACTGCCTCAGCGCGTGATCGCATCGTGATGGCACTCGGCTAAGAAGTCTGATTTCGGCGGTTGCCTTCGAACTCATGGACGAGGCATTCGCGCGCGGCGGCTTTAACTCGACTGCTCTCTTTTTCGTGGCGGGCGCTGCCATATACAGAAACTAAAAGAGAATTGGCTAAATTTAGGCGGCCGCAAATGAAGCGCGGTGTTCGTTCGATTGCGTGGATGCTCGCTGCAATGACGACTCCAGGTGAGCTGTGCTGCCGGTGCTACACTTGCCAATGAAGCAGGAAAGCTGCGTGAGCTGGTGTCGCAGTTCCAGCTCGGCACGGCAGCAGGCTACACGACCGCTACCAACAGAGCAGCACCCGCCAGACCTGCTACCAACCAGGCACCTGTGGTTTCTGCTCCACGCTCCATGGTCGGTAAGATTGCAAAAGCCTTCAGCGGACGTGGCGGAGCGGCGACTGCTGCTGTTGCAGACGACTGGCAGAAGTTCTAGCATCTCCGCCAGCACAACGAGATCAACAAGACGCCGCCTCCGGGCGGCCTTCTTGTGCTAAGGGACAAGAAAAAGGCTGCGCGCGGCGGGCTTTGCCGTATGGCCAAGAGGAGGGAGTAAGGAGGATCATCCGGCGTCCGATACAATGCTGAGCGGGGCGTCGTGGCGAGGAATGTTCTCCCAACTTCCCCGCCCTCAGTCGAATATGAATTGACCGTGTTGGGCATGGAACTCGTCCCCGCTATCGCCGCGATTGTTTCGTAGGCGAGAAGCTGAAAAGAGCTCCAGAAGGTCGGGCTTTTCTTGGCGTGAAGCTGAAGAGTAGGCCATCGCCATCCGCGAGTGTCGCCAACGGCGCGGGCGACGGCCTTTCAGCTCTTGAACGGTATCGAACCCTCGACGCGTAGTTTCGAGCCGGAACCTATAGAAACTTCAGCGCCCTGACTCTCAACGTGTCGATGCCCAAGATCCCAAATTGATCGAGCTCGCTCCCCATTTGCCGGAAATCAGGCTAATTCGTCGAAAACTCACAAGACACGCCTGATCAATCAAGTGCGACCAGTGTTTCTGCTCCTGCTGTATAGGAGCTTGCCTTGTGGACCCCAATCAACATTGCGGAGCCTTCATCAGCCAACGCCGATAGAACCGACCAAACGACAGGATGCAGTGCTTCATCCAGCGCAGAGAATGGCTCGTCGAGCAAGATTAGTGCAGGCTTGCGAAGGGCAGCGAGCGCTATGTTCAGGCGCTGTTTCTCGCCGCCAGACCATGAAGACACCGGCAGGTTCCAGAGTCGTTGTGGCAAGGCCAATCGATCCAACAGCTCGGTGATATCGGCCGAACTTGTTTCTGCGTAAGCAGCTTCATTTGCGAGGTCTGCCGCCAATTTTCCGGGGATCGCCGGCAAAAATTGGGTACAGTAACCAATGGCCACGCTTCGAATTGAAACGAGTTCCGCGACCGATATGTCGAAGAGATCTCGCTGCCCGTCACCGACACACAAGAAGGCACTTCCTCGGCTCGCTCTTTTTGTCCCATACAGCACATCGAGCACCGTTGATTTGCCCGACCCTGAACCGCCGACGATCAATCCTATTTCACCGGCCCTCAATCTAAAGCTCACCGGACCGACGGCTCGTGCTTCGTAGTCCTTTTCCAGGTTCTCGACACGCAAGATGTCCATAGCCGTCCTCAAATCATTGCCGCGACGAGGTCGCGGGCCGCAGGATGACAAGGATCAGCGATGAGCCGGTCTGGTGGAGCCTCCTCGACGATCCTGCCTTCGTCGAGCACGATCACGCGGTGGGCGATCAGCCGGGCAATCCGGAGATCATGTGTCACAAGCAACATGGCGACGCCCGTTTGGCGCTGAAGCCCCGAAAGCAATGAAAGAAGACGGACCTGCACCGAGGTATCCAAACCAGTCGTCGGCTCGTCCAGACAGAGAACCTTCGGTCCGTGGACCAGCGCTCGCGCAATCTGCAAGCGCTGCTGCATGCCACCGGAAAACAAACTCGGCAGGTCGCCCATCCTTGCGACATCGAGATCGAGTGCAGCGAACCAGTGCTGCGCTGACGCCATCGCTCGGCCAAAATTGCGCTCGCCATTCTCGAACAGAGGCTGAACGATGTTCGCGGCGGCACTTTGTGCCATATCGAGGGTGTCACGAGCATTCTGAGCGACTATCCCGACGTTCCGACGTCGCTGTGAAACCAAAGCCTGCTCGGGAAGCTCATAGATCGAGATCGGGCCATCGGCGGATTGGTGTAGCACCCTCCCCTCGTGCGGACGCAAAAGCCCGCCCGCCATGCGCAGCAGCGTCGACTTTCCCGCTCCGGATTTCCCGACGAGACAAAGCACCTCTCCAGGATAGAGGACGAACGACGTGTCCGGCGCAATCCGCCTATCATATGAAACGCGACCAAGCGTCAGGACGGGAGAAGGTAGCCTAAGCACCGGCAACCTCCTTTGATCTTTGTTCGCAACATTCGGTATCGGAGCATACCCATTCGCTTGTCCCATCATCCTTCTGGAGAAGGTGGTCGAGATGACTGGTTGCGCATCCGCAAATGACACACTGCCGTCCGTCATCAGGATAGCCGGGGTCAAAAGGTATATCGTCGAATGCAAGGCTTTCGACATGGGTGTAGGGTGGCAATGCATAGAGCCGACGCTCTCGCGCCGCGCCGAATATCTGAATTGCCGGCGAACGGTGGAGACTAGCGTTATCTCGCTTCGGTATCGGTGACGGAGACATCAAATATCGCCCTTCGACCATAACCGGGTAGTCATACCCTGGCTGGACTGCACCACGACTACCGGTTCTTTCCTCGAACAGCCGAGCGTACACACGGCCGTAATCCGCGTGTGCGTGCATGCGAGAGGCCTCCTTGGCCGAGTTGACGAAGGCGCGCAAAGGGTCTGGTCTCGGCACCTGATAAACGACGATCTGCCCCTCCTGGAGCTTTGCCTCGGGGACACGCTGGCGGACCTGTATGAGTGTTGCCTCAGGCGTGCGGGTCGTGGTGGTTACGAAAGCCGTCCTCGTGAAGAAGGACCGAATGTTGACCGCATTCACCGTGTCGTCTGAGCCATGGTCGGTAACCTTCAGCAAGTCCTCCTCATTGATCAGGCTTGCCGTGACCACCATGCCCCCTACCCCCCAACCATAGGCTATCGGCATTTCCGGTGCGACGAACGGCACCTGATAGCCCGGGATGGCCAGGGCCTTCAGGATTGTTCGTCTCACAGATCTTTTGCTGTCCTCATCGAGGTAGCCGAACGTTTCATTCATGCGTAGACCTCGCACGCCGGATCAGCTCCAGATCGGATTGAAAGTCGGAATAGTGAGGCAATTTAAGGTGCGATACGTAGCCGGCTGCTTCCACGCCGTCGCTATGGGAAAGCACCAGCTCAGGATCAAGCCCTGCTTTCAGTGCCTGATCCACGGTGGCCATAGCGACAGCTTTCCTCTCGTTCGTCCCGAACGCAACACCGAAGCCTGGCGAGAGATGGGATTGCTTGCCGTCCAGAGCCGGCGCCACCATACGGCAGATAGTGATGTCTATATTACCGATCGAAACGGTAAGCCCCAGATCCTCCAGCTCGACCAGGATCTCAACCTGACCTGCCGACAGCTCTTCCACATAGGGATGGGACGCGCCGGCAGTGCGCAGCCGCGTATATGCAATACCAGTCAGAAACCCCTCTTCTCCACGAACCAAATGGCCGAGCGTCTCAGATGGTCCGTAAGGCGGGCGGATCGGGACCCGCGTGATGTCAACTGGTTCATGATCCCGGTTCCCGCTCGGCTCGCAGTCTGGGGGAACAAGCAAATCGTGATAGGAAGATGTATGCGGTCTTAGCACGGCGGGTTCTTGGTCGAAACCGCGTTCAACCAGCAGCTCCTCGTCAACCACCGAGCTACCAGCGCAGGGGCGCGCCCCCATCAAGGAAAAATCGAGAAGCCGGTGGGTGTAGTCGTAGGTCGCTCCAAGGATCTGGCCGCCGGCGAGCTCTTTCGTGGTCGCGGAGATATGCCGATCGAGGCAAATATCCGTGAATTCTATCGGCTCGCAATGGCCCATGCGCCGAAGCGTGGCGCGGTGAGCCCGCAATAGGAAGGTCGCCTCCGACAGATCGCCTTGCGCCTGCTTCAGAGCGAGAGCCGCGAGGTCTCGATCGTAAAGGGCGCCTTCCGTCATCACCCGGTCCACTGCACCCCGCATCTGCTCCCTTATCTGGGCGACGGTCAATTCCGGCACATCGGGATCGCCACGCCGGGCACGCGCCAAGGCTTCGAGGCTCCTGGTAATGGCAACTTCTCCCCCCTTAACCGGCACATACATCGGCGATCTCCAATCTGACGCTTCGGGGGAGACATGCGCACAGTTCACCCGCCGTAAAGATCACATCGATTCCGAGCGGGTAGAGCGCGTTATTCTGCGCCCATGCGGCAGGAAACATTTTCGGCAATCCAATCGGCGCCAGGCTAGCGCCGTTTGGCCCTACTCCCGGGCCGGCAAGCCGCCATGGCTCACCACCGGTGAGTGAAACGACTTCTATGAGCATGGTCGTGGAAAGGTGCGGGTCGACAAGCGTTCCGACGGGAAAGCCATCGAACCCGTTAAAGCGTTCTCCGCTACAGAGTGCGAAAACACAGTTTACCCGACTCGCACTCGGCAACTGTGCCTTGGTCGCATTCGCCTTGATTTCGGCGAAGCCTTCATCAATCCAGACCGGCGTCGTCTCATCCGCGAGCGTTTCGAGGACAACGGAATGAGCGAGCTGTCCTGCGCGCAAAGTCATCATCTTACCAGGATAGGCGAATGCCTGAAGGAGGTTTCGATAGGCCTTTCGGTCTTCGTAAGCGTTCTGGGGTCCACGCTGATCGATCGCAATTTTCACGGCGTTTTACCCCCTCGCGCGGCGGTGAAAAAATGTGCCGCTGTCGCTTGAGCCGTATTTGCCCGGCGCTGCCGGCTCACCGAGATGGCGGACTCGGCCGGCTGCAGCAATTTCGGCCTGAGTTCGCCATACATCTGAGGATCCTGGAGCAGCGCATCGAAAACCGCCACAAGCTCAGCCCTTTCAAGATCGCTGCCCAGGACCACGCCATAACCACGCCGACCGGCCAGCTCTACAACGCAGCGCGATACGGTCGCTTCGCCGAGATGAAATGCGGTTTTCGTCACGGGTGTTTTCGCACGCAGCTGGATCAGACCAATCTCTGGCCCCACAAGCCGACGTACATCAGCGCACTGCGGACAGTCTTCAAAAGATGCCCGCAGCAGATCAATGGGCGCGCGGGCGAGCACGCCCATCCAATGGCGACGCTCGCTCTGGACGCAATCGGGATCAGGCGCGGCTGACTTTGGCGTCATAAACATCTTCCGGAGCGAGCGGAACGAGGCGATCGCCCATTTCGCGCTTCAGTGCGGCAAGGCGCACTTCATCGTCGGCGGTGCGATTTTCCTTGCGAGCAAGCTCAAGGAATTCGGGCCGCACATGACCTGGGCGGATCGTAACCTCGACTACCGTACCGCGGTATGTAAAACGGAAATAATACCGTCCCTTCGGGCTTTCCTCGATGCCGTCCCAACCCAGCGAACGGTCGACCACGTACCGACCGTCGGTCAGCCCTCTGGTAACAAATTCGAAGGCATCACGTCCACCAGGACCCGGAAACGCCGTATCGATACGGATTTCACGCCGTTCGACGGGACGTCCTTCATCCAGTAGCGGAAACGCCCGCTGCATGACCTTGAGGCCGTGCGCAACGCCACCGGGAAAACCGGGACCATGGTATTTGAGGAGTTCGGCAAAGCTCACGGTGAAGGCTTCGCCATTCTCAAGATAGGTAATCGTGTCCAATGTAGGCTCCTGTTCTTGGTTTAGGATGAAGAGACGGTTGCCCCAAAGATCGGGGAAACGATATCAGGTCGGCCAACAGCGCCGGTATTCCGCACGAAAGGCACCCCGTAGAGGCGGGCGAGCTCGCCATCCGTCATCATGTCGGCCGCGGGGCCATAGAGAACCTCGTCTCCGGCATGCATCATCAAAGCCCGATCGGCGAGGATCAAACCATGCTGTGGATGATGGGTGGTGAAAACGATCGTGTGGCTGCGAGCCTGCCTCAGCCGCATCAGGACACCGAGCAGCAGGTTTTGATTGGCAAGATCAAGGGAAGCTGCGGGTTCATCGAGCACGAGAACTTTGGCCTCTGTCGCCAATGCCCGCGCAAGCAGGACGATCTGCCGCTCGCCGCCGGAAAGGTGACCGAAAGAGCGTTCTGCAAATTGAGAGGCGCCTACT
Source organism: Rhizobium sp. Root149 (assembly GCF_001427345.1). NCBI lineage: Bacteria > Pseudomonadati > Pseudomonadota > Alphaproteobacteria > Hyphomicrobiales > Rhizobiaceae > Rhizobium > Rhizobium sp. Root149. The sequence continues at coordinate 118,412 of NZ_LMGD01000004.1, read as the reverse complement.
GTGGCCAACGCGGACAAGGCAGCGATCTCGTCAGCCTTTCCCGGCAGCCCGAAGAGCCCCAGGCGCCCGGCTCGCCCCATCATCACGATGTCAAGGCAACGATGCTGATCTCCGCCACCTTGTGACTGCGGTACATAACCGACAACGGCAGGCATCGTTCGGGTGCCTTCACTCAGCTCCAGGGATCCTAGCAAGGTGCGCAGAAGCGTGGTTTTACCGCGGCCATTACAGCCCAGGATCGCCAACACCTCACCATGCGGCAGATCAAAGCTGACATTGCGAAAAATCCAGCGCTGACCCCGCCTCATTCCTGCATTTGAGAGTGCGATCATTGGGTCGCCCCAATCCGCGCCTGCCTTGTGCAGAGGAGGTAGATGAAGACCGGTGCACCAATGACAGCCGTAAGAATGCCAAGCGGCAGCTCGGCGCTGATAATTGCTCGTGCAAGCGTGTCGATCACCACCATAAAACTCGCCCCGAGCAACGCGGCCGTGCCATGAAAGCGGCGATGTCCTTCTCCGACAAGGAGGCGCGCCGCGTGCGGAATGACGAGCCCTACCCAGCCGACGACACCGGATACGGCCACGCAACCGCCAATGATCACCGAGATGACCGAGAAGACGAGCCAACGCGAAAAGCCGACATTCACACCGAATGAACGCGCTTCTTCGTCACCCATCGACAGGACCGCAATCCGAAAGCGCAAACGATAAAGAATGATGATGGCAAGCAGGATCACCGGGCCATGTTCGCCGACCTTCCTCCAGCTTGCCGATGAGAAACTGCCCATCAGCCAAAAGACGATCGCAGGAAGCGAAGTTTCCGGATCAGCCACGTATTGCGTCAGCGAGATCATCGCTGAAAACAACGCATCAATGACGATACCTGCCAGCACGATCGAAAGGATCGTGCGCCCTGCTACACGTGAGATGACCGCAACCAGCACAAGCGCGAAAAGAGCCGAGCTGAAGGTAGCGGCAAACAACACGGTAGCGCCACCGCCGACCAGCAGCGTCAGCGCCCCACCGAGCGCCGCCCCCGATGAAACACCTAGCACACGCGGCGACACGAGTGGATTGCGGAACAGAGCCTGAAGTGCTGCACCGCATAGAGCAAGTCCTGCACCAACGATCGCCGCCAGCAAGATGCGTGGCACACGAACGTTGATGAGAATGCGCTCCTCCATAGTTTCTGGCGCAAGCGCGCCAGAAAGCCAACGAGCCGCGATGTTCAGGACATCAGCAAGCGGTATGCTGAACCGGCCAACTGATGCCGAGACAACGATCGCCACTACAAGAAGCAAGAGCAATGCCGACCAATGTATGACCGCGCGTGCGGTCGACTGATCCGGATGATCGGTTCCGGCAGGGGCCAGTGTCATTTGCGAGCGAACTGTTGATAGTTCGAAGCGCTGGCGTTGAGATCGAGCTTCAAGACAGCGTCGATTTCGTCTTCCGTAGGAGAATAGTTGTAGAGCCGTTCAAATCCCTTTTTCACCTCGGCGCGCAGATCGAAATGGAAGAGGTTCGGATGAGCAAGGTTTGCAAGCCACATCCAGGTAAACGGGCTTTCGTGGCTGGCGCTATCCCATACATATCCACCATTCGGTGTCTTGTAGACACGCCCGGTCTTGGCGGCAGTAGTCTGCGACAAAACTTCGTTCTCGAATATCGTTTCGCGTCCGGCGTCAGTTTCCGCAGCTGTCAGCATGATAAGGTCGGGGTTCCACGCCGCAATTTGCTCTGCGTTGACTTCTGCCTGGACACCCAGGCCCTTGCCAACATTGTCGCCGCCAACGAGCGTGATGAAGAAGTTCTGGTAGCTCTTTTCCCCCGTCGCAGTAAATTTGCCTTTGGAGGAGCGCAGGTGAAGGATTTTCGGCTTGCGTTCCGCCGGGTGTGCCGCAAGCGTAGATTTGACGTCTGCAATGACTTCGTCACGCCACGCAAACAGATCCCTCGCCTTTTCCGGTTTGCCAAGAATATTTGCCACGAGGCTGATGTTTTCGCGGGCGAGCTCTTCCGTACCGCCATTGCCGCCTCCGACCATCAGCGCGACCGGAATACCGGCGTTACGCAGTGGCGCCACGAGTTCGTCTCCTCGACCGCCCCATTGGATGACGAGATCGGGCCTGAGCGCCGCGATTGCTTCGACATTCGGCATCCAGCCATTGCCGCCCTCCGCCACGATACCGCTTTCAATGGACGCGGCCTCTGGAAACATCTTCTTGAGTAGGCCGGTTTCGAATGCTTTGCGTGAACCGGGGTTCATGCCGACGAGATGTTCCGACGTCCCATCAACCGCGATCACCGTTGCAGCACCCGGCTGTGGCAAGGTGACGATGCGCGTCGCAGGCTTCGGAAGAGTGACTTCAGCGCCAGTCACATCCTTGAACGTGATGGGGTCCGCAAGCAAAGGCGCCGGCGCCAAAGCTAGGATAATTGCTGCGGAGGAGAGAAGAAACTTCGAAAACACCAGGCACCTCATAATATGAGTATTGCATTCACGTTTTTCGTATATATGGAGAAGCGTCTTATCAAGTCGAACAAATCGGACAATGCGGGAAGAAATTTCGAACAGACTTGCCTCCCTTTCCATCCGTGATCTGATGTTGGTTTTGGCCGTCCATCGGTGCGGAGGTTTTCGCGCGGCGGCCGAGGAGATGGGTATCAGCGCCTCGGGGCTGTCGCATCAGGTTCGCAAAGCCGAAACAGTGTTGGGCACAACTGTATTCGAGCGCGGCGCCCGCAAGGTCACTCCGACTGACGCCGGTGGCGACATCCTTAGGCGTATCGGCATGCTGCTCCAGCAAGTTGCAGCGCTGGGCCATGAGACCAGCCGAAGGGCGGGGGCATTCGGCGGGCGCCTCCGCGTCGGGATGATCTCTACTGTCGGCCCATTCCTCATTCCTCAAACGGTTGGGTTCGTTCACAAACACTATCCGCGTCTTGAACTCGCTTTCATGGAGGGGAAGCACGAAGGCCTCAGCAGGCGACTTAGAGAAGGGGAGCTCGATCTCGTGATCACGGCGTGCCCTGTACTCGATGAGGCGTTCCATCAGGTCGAGCTCCTCAACGAGCCGTTTCACCTCCTCACAAGCGTGGAAAATCCGGTCATCCAACGTGATCAGATCGAACCAGCTGATCTCGCCAAACTCGATCTATTGCCCTTGAGCGAAGACGACTTTCCCATGAGCATGGAGGATTCCACTCTAAGGTTTGCCGACCGCTCGAATGGACCGATCTTGCGCTCTTACGGGCTTAGCATCGAAACGCGAGTACACCTCGTCAGGGAGCAGGGATACTCGTGCTTAATTCCGTCCATCGCGTGTGGGCAATCCATCAGCGGTACGCAATTTGCGTGGGCAGAAATCAAGGGAGAGCCCGTTCGTAGACAAATCTTCGCTCTTTGGCGGCGTAGTTCACCATATCCGGTAGATCTTGAGAAGTTCGCCAAGGAGCTTGCCATCCTTCTAAAGGAAGGCCAGCGATCCGTAAGGTCTTGAACCAATTCGAGCCCATGTGAAGCCATCCAGACACGCAATATCGACCGTAAACAACTCTATTATAGGCACGTTTGTTCATCGAGCGAGCAAAGCCTCCTCGCCGGCGCCCATTTGGCGAACGTCTTGACTTAGGGCCGGGCGGGTCTGTGATGATGTCCTTGCCGCCGATCGACTTGTTGACGGTCGGCCCCCCCCGGTCAGCTCCCGGGTCACCATTTCCAGCGCGTCGCGTCCTCCGGGTCCGGAAAGGCGGTCACAATCGTCACCTCGCGCCGTTCCAGCGGCGTGTCGGACAGCAGCCGAAACGCCGCCCGCATGGCCTTCAGCGCATGCGTCACACCGCCGGGAGAACCGCCGCCGTGATAGGCGTTGGTGGCGTCGAAGGTGAAGCTGATCGGGTGGCCGTTGTCGAGCACTGTAATGGCATTAGACATCTGCGAGGGCTTTCAGGTTGGGAACGAAACGGTCGAGGAAGCCGGTCGTGGCCGGCATGAAATGCGAACCGTGGTGGAACATCGGGTCGAGCGATGAGATGACCGTGGTGCCCCTGGTCGAGACCGTGTCCTCGTAGAGGATTGCCCGGCCTTCGCCATCGCGGACCAGAACCGCTGCTCCATCCGGCGGAAGGAACCAGCCATGCAGGTGCCAGGTTGCCTGCTTGTCGCCGATACCAGCCATCAACGGATGGCTGGCCGCAGCCTCCGTCACCCGCACCCCGAGATCGGCTGTGGGGTCGAGCCACCACCACCAGTTCGTTGGCGTGCCGGTGAAATCAACATGCGGCAGCCAGAGGTCGGAACAGCTCTCGCCGAGCGCCACCACCGTGCCGCCGGCATCGAGGTGACGGGCGAGCACCGCCTTCTGCGCGATCATGCGCTGCGCCGGTGTGCGGCAAGGGACCCAGAGAATGTCGTCGGGGCGCAGGATGTCGCCGAGCTGTTCCGGCGAGCAGATGACGTCGAATATCCCGGTGTAGCGCGGCCCCTCAAGGCAGCGGATATGATAGTAGGTGCCGGAGGATGGCGCGACGATTCGCCGCCGTCCGGTCTGGGTCGACATGCGCATGCCGCCGTAGGCTTCGGGCTCGGCAAGCAATTGGTGGGCCGCCGACGATGACGACGCGGTCGGCCAAGGGTCGAGGCAGGCGCCGCCAAGGGTCCAGTCAATCATGCGCCGCGTCAGCTCGCTCGAGAGGTTCCATTCGAGTCCGACCGAGCCGAGATCATTGCCTGAATGGGAAAAGATCCGCCCGCCGTGGGGACGTGCCCAGACCCAGTCGACCGGCACTTTGGCCGGCCCCAGGCCGTTGATCGCGACGGCCCCATCCGGCAGCGGATTGCAACCCCGGCCGTAAAAGCCCGCCACGCCTCTGTTGGTCTCGAGCTTTGAAAGATCGATGCCCGAAAACAGCGGATGGGCGTTGACTGGGGAAAGGTCGAAATCGGCGCGCTTTGGGGCGTTGATCGGCCGGTACTGGTTCATGCCATCGACCAGCGGCCGCACCATGTGGCCGTTGAAGAACCAGCGACCGCCGGCGTCGAGGAAGGCCGCCAGCGCCTCGCGCATCAGGACCATGGCGTTCTGGTCGAGCTGGTTGCCGGTGATCAGGCCCCTGTGGGCGAGAAGCATCTCCGCAGTTAGGTCCGGCTGCTCCACGATCGTCAGCAAACCTGCGGCCTCCGCCGCCTTTACGGCTTCCGAGGGGGCCTCAAAGGCCGATTTCAGATAGATCGTGCCCATGCGGCCTCTATTTCGGCGAAGGCCGGCAGGATCGCCCGGTGCGTCTCGCCCGTCGGTCCGGTCACGTCCCAATCAGCGCATCGCCACGAGGCGATCCGCTCGACCAGTTTCGCCGGCGTTACTGCGCGATTTTCATGGTCGGTGATCGTAATCGGCTCCGCAATCATGGCGTTGGGTTGAACCGCAACCAACGCGACGGTGATCGCCAGCTTCTTCCCTGTGAAAAACATCGAAAACCCCTCAATATCCAGTTACGCATCAAAAACCCTAAATATGAGTTTTTCGTCAAGATATTGCGCCGCCCGTGAGCCGCCGAGGGCCGGCTGTTACGCAGGGATGCTTCACGTCGCAATAGTCGCGTTGTTGCTGTGTCCGGAGAGGATGCACCAGAAGGACTGCCCGGAAGAAGATGCTTCGCTTATGTGGCTGGGCTCTCGCATTGAAGGGATACGAACCGCGGACCCGTCGTTTGGTTAATACATTCGCGCCGAATTTACATATGAGGCTACGACTTTCTCGTGGGAATGGTTGATATAGGGGCGACAGTCGACGGTCCGCTTCAACGTCAGCTTAAAGAGAGGCCGACATTGAAGGATGCTAAAATCCGGGATCGGGCTTTAGGAAATCAGATGTCTGGGCGCGCGCGTCCTCTATCAAGCACAGATCAAACAATGCCTCCTTAACGGCATCAAAACCTTTCTCCACTACCGTAAAGCCAATGGTTTCGCGCGGTTTTTTTAGAAAGTTAACGGCATATCTGCTCTTGGTGATGCTGGCACAATCATGTGCAAACGTTGCCGATGCAAGCGATTCCAACAACATTCGCACGTCATGCTGGGCCACCGCCACGCTCTCGGAAACCGTCGTCGCAGTGGCCCGCGATGAACACAGATGGTCCTGCTCTGGCGCCAATCAAGAATTCTCCATTGATGCCGAACGAGTACTCCTCCGCTTCGACATCCCACCTGTCCAGGCACCCGTTCGATATCTGCTTTCACGTCGGAGTGCGTTCGACGCGCTGCATCTCTTGGCGATCGACGAAGATGGCGCGGTTCGTCAGACGTCCTTTCCTGCGGTCGCCTTGCGCAGCTCAATGGCTGGCGGCTACTTTAAAGCGGATCTGCCAGATGTCACTCTAGCGACCAGGCAGGTGATCGCGGCAGTTGACCTGCCCACCCACAAAATGACTTTGGAGAATGCGTATCTTTCCCCTGTTGACTCAGGCGCTAGCGCTGCCGATTTGCGGTTCCTGCTGCTGATTGCCGGACTCGCAGGCATGCTCGTTATGCCTCTTATCTTCAATGCAGCATTCTACCGAGCCCTGCGTGAACCCTTCGTCCTCTGGCACTCGGTCCTCACAACATCGCTGCTGATGACGATAGTTGTTACATCTGGTCTATCGGTCGCTTTATTCGATCCTCCAGCAATGACGCTGAGCTGGATGACGACACTGCTCTTCGGGGTTACGATCAGCTCGGGCGCCATGTTCACATATAGCTTTATTGAGCCCGGCATGATGCATCCCCTGCTGCGGCGCATTCTACCCTATTGTGCCGCATGGGCGGTCTTCCTGAGCGTCTTTCACGCCACCTTCCCCTTCGTCGCACGTCCGGTGCAATCAGTCGTCTACACGGCGGCGTTTGGACCGATACTGGCTGCCTTCGTCTGTGCGATGGTCGATTCCTTGCTGAGAGGAAGCCGTGCTGCGAGGTTCCAGGCCATCGGTTATGCGCCGTTGGCACTGGTCGGATTGGTACGACTGGTGACAGGGGTAAGCCCCTGGCTGCACAGCGCGGACGCGATGGTCCTCTTCTATTTCGGGTGCATGTTTGAAGTGCTTCTCACGACGCTTGGCGTGGCAGAACGTTTCGTCACCATCAGGCGGGAGCGAGATCGTGTGCGCAACGAGGCAGATCTCCTTGAACGGCTATCTGAAACCGATCCGCTGACAGGTCTGCTCAACAGGAGGGCGATCGAGCGGCAGTTCGAGCAGCTTCGCGAGGTTGGTTTCACCGCGCTGGCAGTCATCGACCTCGATCATTTTAAAGCGATCAATGATGGATACGGGCACAGCACCGGAGATGAGGTACTTAAGGCTGTAGCCGTCGCACTGAAGGCAGGGTCGAACGTGCGCGCGTATCGCCTTGGTGGCGAGGAGTTCATACTTCTCCTTCGAGGTCAGGACGTGGATGCAGAGGCCGAGTTTCGCCGCCAGGCAATCCCTGCGACCGTCGCCAATGCGGTTCCGGGTCTCGCAGGGCCTGTGACGGCGAGCATGGGCATCACAGCTATCTCTAGCGTCGATGCCTTCACGACCGTTTATGAACGAGCAGACAAGCATCTTTACGAAGCCAAGAGTGCGGGACGAAATAGAACCCGCAGCGAGTTAGGTCCCACGCATTCATCGGTAACCGCCCAGATTGATCAGGTCATGATTGCATAGCCCGCAGCAGCGCCGACCATGCGGCTCATTACGACTAACTCATTTGCTGATATCTATGTCTGCAAGTGGCGGAAAAGGCTTATAGCACCTCGCGAGCATCTGCTTTCAAGTGTCTGCCACGATGGCTTCTACTACCGAATTGAAGGTGCAAAGCGGTCGTGACGCATGGAGTTGCCCCTTAAAAACCGGACAGGATCAGGTTTCTGTTTGACGGTTTAAGAACTCACGAGGGGAGCGATACCCCAATGCCTTGTGCGGGTGAAGGGTATTGTAGTGTTCGAACCATGAGGGCAGTTGCGCGATGACGGTTGCGGCGTCTGGTCGAGGGTTCACTGAGACGTAGTCGCGCTTGAATGTTTTGACGAAAGCCTCTGCCATCCCATTGGATTGGGGGCTGCGAATGGGCGTGGAGCAAGGCTCCATGCCGATATCGACAAGCAGTGACCTGGTGTCCTTTGCGATGAAGCAGGAGCCGTTGTCAGTCAGCCATTCGATTGGCTTTGGAAGAGTGTTGATGAGACCGAAGCGATTCTCCACAGCCGTAATGACCAAGTCTTGGACGTCCTCACTCTTCATGCCCTCTGTTGTCGCGACATGGGCAATGGCTTCGCGATCACAGCAATCGAGCGCGAACGCAACGCGGACCTTCTCCTTGTTGTCGCAGCCGATCTCGAAGCCGTCTGAACACCAGCGCAGATTGGATTGCTCGACGGCAATACGGCCATCGTGGCGATGGGTGTCGAGAGCACCGGTGTGGCGCTGAAGAAGCATGCCGTGAACCTTCATCACCCGGTAGACGCGTTTGGCATTTGGCCACGGTCGGCTTTCGCTTCGGGCTTTACGGCAAAGGATCGCGTGCACCCGGCGATATCCGTAGGTGGGCATATCGTCGATGATGGTCTTGATCTCATCCACCAGCTCCCGATCAGCAAGCGGCGGACGCCCTCTGGCTTTGGAGGGAGGTCGCTTCACAGATTCCGCGATGTTGGATCGGGCGACACCCAAAGTCTCACACACCGTCGTCATCGGGAACCGTCCTTCGGCAACGAGAGCGAGCGCAACAGGTGTTTTTTTGACCCTGATGCGATCTCAAGCGCTTCCTTGAGGATTTCGCCTTCCATCGTCTTCTTGCCGAGGAGGCGCTGCAGCTCTTTAACCTGGTTCTGAAGCGCTCTGTATTCGGATGCAGGAACGACCTCTTCCTGCGATGCCGTGGCCGTCAGCGCACCCTGCGCCGCAAGTTTGCGCCAGGCGAATAGCTGGTTCGGTTGAATGCCGTGCCGTCGCGCCACGATGCTGACCGTGACATCAGGCTCGTAGGTCTCCTGGACTATCGCCAGCTTCTCCGTTGTCGACCAGCGACGGCGACGCTCACGGCCGGACAGCACTTCTATCTTGGGGATGTGACTGGTCATAATGGGCACATTACTCCTAACACTTAGCAAGTGGGAGATCGTGTCCGGGGATTTAGGGGGCCACTACAACGCACGAGCCGCATATCGCTCAACAAAATACCCTTTTGGGCGTCTTCGCCTTGAAGGGTATCGAACCTACGGCGCGTCCATAAGACATAGCTTAGTCAATTACTTAGCTGCTCTGAGCGGCTTACGCATAACTATGGNGCGTCTTCGCCTTGAAGGGTATCGAACCTACGGCGCGTCCATAAGACATAGCTTAGTCAATTACTTAGCTGCTCTGAGCGGCTTACGCATAACTATGGAACTTAACTTAAGGTTAATTCGCTGTTGATCGCGAACGGACTCTAATGATCAGACGCGACAAATTTAGTGCAAGACGACTATCTACAGTGAGGCTGCAAGGGAGTCGTTTTTCGTTTACCCGCTTGGTAGCCCGACCGGCCTGGACAATCTACGTTGTGCGGCTATCCGAAAAATCGCATTTGCTGCGCCGTATCCGTTGTAGCCGTTGCGTCGCTCGATGATCTCGAAGAAGAAACCTTCGCCGAAGGTGCGGCTGTAGAGCTGGAAATATTCCCCGTCATGGTCACGATCGTAGAGAATGCTGAGGTCGCGCAGCCGATCAACGAAATCAGGCATTAGGCCGAAGCGGGCCTCTAGATCGTCGTAATAGTTCTGCGAAATCGGCAGCGGCTCCAGGCCACACGTCTTCAGCGCCGTTGCCGTCGCGAAGATATCACCCGTCTGGAATGCGATATGCTGCACGCCCGCGCCAAAACCTTCTGTCAGGAAGTGGCCGGCAAAGGTTTTGCGGCTTTCCGCGCCGTTGATCGTCACGCGGAACCGGCCATCCGCGGCATGGATCGCCTGGCTGCGCACGAGGCCGCCCGGATCGGCAACATCCACCATACCGGACCGACTGACATCGAAGATCGCCGTGTAAAACAGAAGCAGGCTTAGCATCTCGTCGTAACGGGTTGTCTGTGCCAGATGATCAATTCGCGTCAGGCCGGCGCCCGTGGTCGAGGTCGACGCGAGGTCAAACTCCTTCGACCAGATCTCTCCCAGTGCATCGCTGCCATCGATGAAATAGATGATCTCGCCACCGCTGGCGGTGACCGCGGGCACCGCCGCCTCGCCCGGACGACGCGGCTCGGAAAAGACTTCCGCTCCCATCGCAAGCGCCCGTTCGACCGCCCGCCGAGCATCTGCCACGCGCAGACCGAAGGCATAGACGTTGACGCCGTGCACGGAATAGGAGGAACTGGCGATACTGTCCGGATCGTTGTTGATGACGATGCGGATCTCGCCCTGCTGGTAAAGATCGACCTTGCGGTTCTTGTGCTGTCCGGCCTTAACGAAACCGAGCGTCGTCAGGAGTGCCACCAGGTCATCGGCGTCCTCCGGCGAAGCTGCGAACTCGACGAACTCGACGGCCTCCACGGCAATGCGCGGCGGCACCTCGTCAGTCGTGACCTTGAGATCGGGAGCCGCCCGCCTCACGTCATCCATCAGGTTGAGAAGCGAGCGATGGCCATCCTCCGCAATCAGGCGCGCCGAACCGCTGCGGAACTGGTCGTTGAAGATTTCCAACGACAGCGGCCCGTCATAACCGGTGGCAGCAATCGCCGCCATGAAGGGCACGAGCGGCAGATCGCCTTCGCCCGGCATGTTGCGGAAGTGGCGGCTCCAGTAAAGGAGATCCATATCGATCTGCGGCGCATCGGCCAGTTGGACGAAGAAGATCTTGTCGCCGGGGATCGAGCGGATGCTTTCCGGATCGATCTTGCGAGACAGCGTGTGGAAACTGTCGAGGATGAGGCCGATGTTCGGATGATCGGCGCGGCGCACGATTTCCCAGGCATCGCGATGGTCATTGATGTGGCGTCCCCATGCGAGCGCCTCGTAGCCGATGCGCAGGCCGCGCTTTGCGGCCCGTTCGCCAAGCTCGCGGAAATCGGCCGCCGCCCGGTCGATGCCGCCGAGCGAGACGGGAGAGACATTCGAGCAGACCAGCATCAGGTCCGTGCCCAGCTGCTCCATGATGTCGAACTTGCGCTCCGCCCGGTCGAAGCAGCGGCTGCGATAGGGCTCGGGCATGCCTTCAAAATCGCGGAACGGCTGGAAGAGCGAGATCTCCAGCCCGTGATCGCTGACCATGCGCCGGACATCGGCCGGCGAGGCGTCATGGATCAGGAGGTCGTTTTCGAAGATCTCCACCCCGCTGAATCCTGCTTTGGCGATGGCATTCAGTTTCTCCGGCAGGTCACCGCTGATCGAGACGGTCGCGATCGAGGTTTTCATCACACGCTCACTCCCTCACCCTGTTTCAAAGCCAGCCGCAAGGCGGCCTGATCCACATCCTGTCCGGTGAACAGGTGGAACGCATCGACGCCCTGGAAGAAAAACAGCTCGTATCCGCTCATGATCGAGAGACCTGCCGCCTTGGCCGCCAGCAGGAACTCCGTATTCACCGGCGTATAGACGGCATCGAATGCCCAGCGCGCGCCGGTGAGGCCGCTCTCCGGCACGGCGGACCCGGCATAGCCGACCATGCCGAGCGGCGTACAGTTGATCAGCCCATCGGCGCCTTCCACGGCATCATCCGCGGATGACGCCACCTCGACGATCAGATCAGGTGCCGCCTGGCTCACGGCCGTGGCAAGCCCCTTGGCCCGCGCCTCATCGCGGTCAAAGAGGTTGAGATGACGGCAACCGAGCTCGATCAGCCCGAAGGCGACCGCCTTGCCCACCCCGCCGGCGCCGATCATGGCCACACGACCGGGCACGGCATCATGGCCGAAGGCTGTGCGGAAACCGCGGACGAAGCCGGTATAATCAGTGTTGAAGCCGCGCGGCGTGCCGGTCCCGAAGAGAACCGTATTGCAGGCTGCGATCTGCCGGATGGCGGGGTCCGCCACATCCAGAACGGAAACGACGCGCTCCTTGTAGGGATAGGTGACGTTGATGCCGGTAAAGCCTTCTGCGCCGCAGAAGGCAAAAACCTCTTCAAAGGTCTGGTTCCGCTGCGGCGGAACCAGACGCTCGTAGGTGACAGTGAGACCGCAGAGACGACCCGCGATCCCATGCAGACGGGGCGACTGTGACGCGGCGATATTATCGCCGATGAGGCCAAGCCGAATTGTCTTTGCGGTCATGCTGGCAATCCCCGATCAGTTGGACTTGATGGCATCGACGGATGTCGGGGCCGCGCCGAAGCGACGCTTCCACCAACGTGTCTGCGTGAAAAGGACGAAGACGATGATGCCGAGAAGCGTCGCCGACAGCGGGCTTGTGAGGATACCAAGCGCAAAGTCCGGCAGGCTCTCGCGCTCGGAGATGATGGCGCGACGCCAGTTGTCATCCATCAGACGGCTCAGGATGATACCCAGGATGACCGGAGCCACCTGGTATCCGTAGAGCTTCATGAAGTAACCGAACACGCCGAATCCAAGCATCCACCAGACATCCGCAACGGAGTTGTTGATCGAGTAGGCGCCGACAACGCTGAGCAGCAGGATGAGCGGGAAGAGCACCGCCTTCGGGCATTCGATGATCTTCGTAAAGATGCGGATGCCGGTCAGGCCGAAGATCAGCATGAAGATATCAGCGAGAACGAGGTTGCCGACGGTGAACCAGAACATGTCCGGCTTTTCCAGAAGGAGCAGTGGTCCCGGGTTGAGGCCGTGGATGAACAGCGCGCCGATGATGACGGCGGTGACCGCATCACCCGGAATTCCGAGCGTCAGCATCGGAATATAGGCGCCGCCGACGGCGGCATTGTTGGCGCTTTCCGGTGCGATCAGGCCCTCCTTCGCACCCTGGCCGAAGGGCACTTCCGGGTTCTTGGTGATGCGCTTGGCATGGTCATAGGCCATCAGCGCAGCAATATCCCCGCCGGTGCCCGGCAGCGCACCGATGATGACGCCGATGCCGGAGGACTGCAGCGTCAGCGACAGGTGGCGTTTGATATCGCCCCAGAGCGGCACGATGCGATCAATCTTCTGCTTCACCGCCTGGGCGTTCAGGTGATGGATTTGCAGCAGGGCCTCGGAGACCCCGAACATGCCGATCATCAGCGCGATGGAAGAAATGCCGTTCATCAGCGAGACGGAGCCGAAGGTGAAGCGCTGCTCGGCGGTCATGGGGTCAAGCCCGACGGTGCCGAGCAGGATGCCGAAGGCACCGGCAAACACGCCCTTGGCTAGGCTTTCCCCGGAGAGCGCACCGACGAGCAGGATGCCCATCACGGCAATCAGCATGTAGTCGCGCGGCTGGAATTTGATGGCGAATTCGCTGATCGTCGGGGCGGCGATGGCCAGCACGACGATGCCAACCAGGCCACCGATGAAGGACATGACCGTCGACAGGCCGATCGCCTGCCCAGCCTCGCCCTTCTTCGCCATCGGGTAGCCGTCAAGGCTGGTAGCAATGGCAGCTGGCGCGCCTGGAATGTTGAGCAGGATGGCCGTTCGCGAACCGCCATAGACGCCCCCCATGAAGATGCCGTTCATCAGCGCCAGCGCCGGGTTCACTTCCCAGCTGAAGGTGAACGAGATCAGAATCGACACCGCCATGGTGACCGAGAGGCCGGGAATGGCGCCGATATAGATGCCGGCAAAAGCGCCGAGGGCGGTCAGAAACAGGAGATCCGGCTGGATCCACGATGAAAAAAGATAGGTCAAGGCGTCCATGACGTCAGATCCCCGCCGAGAAGAGTGATTGGACCCAGGCAATGATGGCGCGTTCCGGGATCAGACCCTCGGGCAGCACCACCTGGAACACCAGGCGAAACACGACGTAGACGCAAATGATGGAGAGCACCGACAGGCCAAACGCACGCTTGAAACGGCCACCCTGCAGGAACGTGATTGACGCCAGCAGGAAGAGGAAGGATGCCGGGATAAAACCCAGCCAGTCCAGGATCAGGCTGTAGACCAGGATCAGCCCGCAGAACACCACCACCGTTGCCGGCAGGATTTCAGCACGGAGCCGTTCAAGGACGGCTGCTGGAGCGGGCTTTCGTAATGTGTTGGACAGAATGATGGCGAGTGACACGACCATAACCGCAGACATGGCCATCGGAAATGCTCCCGCCGAACTCAGGGCGCTGAAGCCAGAAATGCCATAGGCCTGCCAGAGAAGGAAAAGGCTGCCAATCAGCAGGATGAGCGTGAAGACCACTTCGCCGGGCCGGCGTGTGGTTGGCTGTTCTTGCATGAGATGCTCCCCAGGTCGCGGGGCAGCAAATCCATGGTGCCCGGAACCGTCAAATTAGCGGGTTGATGCAAAATGAGTGGCGGCAACGACCGGTATCAGGACCGGCCGTTGCACTCGAAAACCTCATCAAGGCTTCGGAATGCCGAATTCTTCCGGCGACTTCTTGCCCATGCCGGCATCGTAGACAATCCAGGAGGTCGTCGACTGCCACTTCTTCAGGAAGCTGTTGGCTTCATCACCCGATACGTTCATCGAGACATAACCGCGGTCTGAGAGCAGCTTCTGGAAGGCTTCGTTGTTGGCACCCTTTTTGAAGGCATCCACCAGCTTTGCCTTCACGTCATCCGGGGTTTCCGACTTGACGAAGACGCCGAAGAACGGCCCCCAGGGCAGCAGGTTCTCGAACTGCGGATAATCGGCGGTGATCGGGCGGGCGTCCGGCAGGACGGGGCTTGCTTGCTTGTCGAAGATCGCCAGGATCTTGATGCGGCCGGCCTTCACATGTTCGACGGCAGCGCCGAGAACGGCAGGCATGAATTCGACAGCGCCGCCCTGCATGGCGGTCAGTGCCGGGCCGTCACCATCGAAGGGAACGGCGGTAACCTTGAAGTCCAGCTTGCTGGACAGCATGGAACCGACAACCGACGGCAAACCGCCCGGGCCGGTGGACCCCATGCGCACCTTGCCGGGATTCTTCTGAACGTATTCCACCAGTTCCTTGAAGGTGTTGAACGGTGCGTCCTTGTTTGCCACGATCACCGGAATGCCACGCGCCAGCACGTTGACCGGATAGAAGTTCGAATAGTCGAGATTCGACAGGCCCATGACCTTGTAGAGCTGCGGGTTTTCCGCGCTCATTAACAGGGTATAGCCGTCGGCCGGCTGAGTCGAGACGAATTGGGTAGCAATCACGCCGACGCCGCCGGTCTTGTTGGTCATCACGATCGAACGACCGAGTTCCTTCTCGACATGCGGCGCGACGGAGCGCATCACCAGATCGGTGCTGCCGCCGGCACCCCACTGGATCACGCCTTGCAGGTCCTGTTTCGGAAAATCGTTCGCCATCGCGAAAGATGCGGCCAGGCTGAGGGCAACCGCCCCCATGAGTGTCTTCAGCATAGTGTTCTCCTCCCGTACCCCCGGGCTGTGGTGTTTGAGGTGGCTGCGGATCCTCCTCCGCATGCCCCGGATCCTGCTTGTGCAGGCGTGATCATCTTTTTCTATTCCTTGACATAACGCAAATACCATTTTGAGCATGGATCATGCCGAAATGTTATGAATGATCTGTTTGTTCATATGATCCTCCATCAGGCCTCTCAAGAGCTTCACAAAGCGCTCTGCATAGCTCGAAAGCGCTGCATCTGCACGGAAGGCAACATATGTCTGGAAGGTCGTTTCTTCTTCGATGGGAATGATTGCAAGGCTAGTAGAGCCGATTTCGGCAACCGTGAAGGCGTCAAGCACAGCAACTCCCAGATTATGTTCTACCAACCGGCAGACCGTCGTGCCGAATCGAGCACGAATCGCAATGTCGTAAACCAGGTTCTGCCGGGCAAAGATATCCGCCATGATTGCGCCATACGGATCTTTCGGGTCGATACCGATCAGGGGATACTTGATGATGTCGCGGGCGGAAATACTCTTCTGGGTAGCAATGGGGTGATTGGAAGAGGCGATGCAGACCAGCCGACCGCGCGCCAGAGGTTCGAACACGATGGAGGGATGGTCGAGGCGATAGCTCATCACGACAACCTCTCCCTTGTTCAAAAGCAGGTAGTCAATAGCCTCCTCGATCTTCAGGATCTCGAAGTTCAGCTTGATCTGCGGATAGTGTTGGAAAAGCTTGGCGACGGCGCGCGGCACCATGACATTTGCGATGCTGGGTACCGATCCGAGCGACAGTTCCACGTCACGACCCCGCTCCAGCTGGGCTATCGAAAATTGCAACTGATCGATCTTGCGATGTACTTCCTCGATCTGCACGAAGACATCACGAGCTTCGGCAGTCGGCACGTACCGCCCACCCTTCTTCACGAAGAGCTTGATGCCGAGCGATCCCTCAATGTGCTTGACGGTGCGGCTGACCCCCGGCTGTGCAACATTCATCAGCCGTGCCGCACCGGCAATCGTACCAGCCACCATGATCGCTCGGATCACCTCAATCTGTCGAAGGGTCAGTGACAAAAGCGTTCTCCCCGAGGCACAAAAATTTCGGTCAACACAGGTCGAAATTACATCGCCATAACGAAACCTACGATGGCCAAGTCTGCTCTGCTCATCATTGATTCTCAAACTGACAATTTTGACAACGGCGCCTTCCCGCGGTGGGTCCGAAGCTACCGCCAACTATATCTGTATGGTGCAGCGTTGGTGCACGGATCATTCATCAACGGTTACGTAGTCGGCTCGAGTAGAAATAACCCGATTGATTGAACATGCCATTCAAACACAACGCCTGCCGCCGCCATCGTATCGGCAAGATCAAGTTCAAGGTAACGAACTGGCCGCAATACGAGGCCGGCCTGCGTCAGCGTGGCAGCCTGACCGTTTGGCTGACGCCGCAGGCACTGTCGTGCTGGCCGGCACCACAACGGACAACACGCGGTGGCCAGCCGCGCTACTGCGATCTGGCAATTGAGACGGCCCTGACGCTTGGGTTGGTGTTCGGGTTGCGGCTGCGCCAGACGGAAGGTTTGCTGACTTCGGTCCTGAAGCTGATGGGCCTTGATCTCGCTGTTCCCGATCATACGACCCTGAGCCGTCGTGCGAGCAAGCCGGGCGCGCCGGGCAAGCGGTATGGCGATCGCATCCCTCGGAATGGTCCCATCCACGTCCTCATCGACAGCACCGGTTTGCAGGTCTACGGCGCAGGCCAATGGCTGGAAGAAAAGCATGGTGCCAAATCCCGCAGGGGTTGGCGCAAACTGCACCTGGCGCTGGATGCCGACAGCGGCGACATCATCGCACATGTGATGACCCATCAGGAGGTCGGTGACACTTCACAGGTTGGGCCGCTGCTCGACCAGATCGACACGCCGATTGTCCAGTTCACCGCAGATGGCGCCTATGACGGTGAGCCAACCTACGACGCTGTCACCAGGCACAGTCCTGACGCGGCGGTGGTCATTCCGCCGCGGGCCAATGCGCTGGAAAGCGAGCACGACGATCCCAAAAATCAACGAAACCAACATATCGCGGCGATCAACGCCGATGGAAGAATGAAGTGGCAGATCGCCACCAACTACGGAAAACGCTCACTGGTGGAGACCGCCATCGGTGGTTACAAATCGATCATTGGCCGCCGGTTGCGGGCGCGCTCATTCGCGGCACAGCAGACGGAGGTCGCCATCAGCTGCGCCGTCCTCAATCGAATGCTGGCATGCGCACGCCCGAAATCCGTCCGGTGCAAAACCGTTACCGCATAGCCACTGCATCATAGACAGAAATCCGTTCAGTCAGCGATCCATGCACCAACGCCCTTGCGTAACAATGATTAGTGAGGGAAACGCATTGCACCTCTGAGGTGCTTAATCATTTAGCTGGCTACAAAATCCCCCATGCCCGAAACCTCCCCCTCCCCGTCATCTCCCTCAGTCCCAGTTCCAAAACAATCCGCCGCGCCGCCTGCGGTGTCACCTCAAGCGTCTCTGCGACCGTGCCGGCCGACACCAACGGCTTTATCATCACCAGCTCAACCAGCTCCGGCAGTTTCGACGACGTTCGGCGCCCCTCCAGTTTTCGGTCCATCATTGTTCTCGCCAGCGTCAGCCGGTCATGCTCTTTCATGCCGATCTCGGCGGCCGCCAGCAAACCGTGGGCGAACGCGAGTAGCCGGGTTTCTCGGTCGCGATGCCGGCGCCGATTGACAGGAATAGTCTTGAGGCCAAGATTGATCGCTGCGAGATGTGCGCCGGTAGTGACGCCGGCTTGGCGTAGGATCGAGGCGGCCAACAACCGGCCGAGCCAGGGCGCGTGCTGCAGGACCAAAATCTCGTTCCAGGCATCGAGGGCGATGATGGCCCGAAACACCGCGGGCAGGTGTTCGGCCTGTCGCAACACGCCGCGCCACTCTTCGAGCCGCGCGTCCTCGTCCCAATCGAGATCATAGACCAGCGGATCGGCCGGAGCCCGGCCGGGCTTTTTGGCTCGTTCGATCGCGGCGTCAGAACGCGCGAGCAGTGCATCAATGGCGGCATAGTCGACGCCGGGTAAATTCTCCGCATCATCACCCTCGTCCCCCTCCCCTTCCGGATCGATGGCCAGCGCTGGCCGAACGACGCTGGCCGGCACCACCGCGTCCCCGCCGCCCGATCCGATCTCCCAGGTTTTCCGCAGCGAGCGAATGCCTTCCGACGACAGCGCCCAATCCGGCGACTGCGCGGCGATGCGTCGGCGGGTGCGCAACACGTCGCGGGCGATTGCCAGCTCATGAGTGGGTGTGCGAATATCGCGAGTGGAGTCGTGGAGGACGAGATCCTCGAGGTGCACAAGCTCGCCGTCAATCCAAAGTGAGGCGCAGGCATCAGTGAATTGGCAGCGTTCGATCCATCCCTGCCCGACCGTCGAACGGGCAATGCGCTCATCCAGACGCGTCAAAGCGGCCCCGGCTTCGAAAGCCGGCCGCATCAAGGCTATCATGCTGATTTTCGCGAGATCGTAAGCCATTGATATTATGGTAAATGATTTGCTAAAGAAACTCTATCTGGTTATTGCGGTTCCTCACATGGTATGACTTCCGGTTAACGCTCTAACCATCGATAAGTAACCCTTATCGATCCTATGCAGCCGATCTGACCGCCATCATCTGCATTTATTATGGTAAATGATTTGCTAAAGAAACTCTATCTGGTTATTGCGGTTCCTCACATGGTATGACTTCCGGTTAACGCTCTAACCATCGATAAGTAACCCTTATCGGAGATGATATGTACGAACCGCTTGTACGCACGAGAAGGCGGTGGTATCACTGCCTTCAGAGCAAATTTCGGAGGTCCCGATGCGCCAGACAAGCTACAAGATCAGCGAAGCCCGAAAGAATTTCGCCGAAGTCCTCGAGCGCGCCAACCAGGGCGAGGAAATCGTCATCATGCGCGGCAACGAGGTCTATGCCCGCATCGGCCCGGCGGATCTCGCTGACAAACGCCCGTTCGGCCTGCTGCGCCACCGTCGCCTGCCCGATGACCTGTTCGACACGGTCGATGCCGAACAGTCGGCCATCGATGCCGGTGACTGGAATGACGATACCGGTGTCTGGCAAGGCAGCCCGAACAATAGTGAAAGCACGCTGTGAAAATTCTGCTCGACAGCCATGCCGTCTACTGGTGGACGATCGGCAGTGATCGCCTGTCTGCAAAGGCACGATCCCTGATCGAGGACAAGGCAAACGCCATCCTTGTCAGTGCGGTCACGTTTTACGAGCTGGACAACAAGATGCGCCTGAACAAACTTGATCTCAAACCGCAAGAGCTGCGGGCAGCCGTCGTGGAAAGCGGCCTGCAGACTTTGGCCGTCAGCGATCTGCATGCCGAACTGGCTGCAAGCTTCGACTGGGATCACCGCGATCCGTGGGACCGCATTCTCGCCGCCCAGGCGCGGCTGGAGCATTGCACATTCGTTTCCACCGATCTGGCGTTCGACGCGATCCTGCATGAGCGGATCTGGTAAGGGGCAGCGATGACGGAAGTCGTAGATATCGTCGTGGCATCACCTCCAGGGACACGCGAGATAAGCAGTTCGCCGTCACGGTCGATCGACAAACGCATAGAGACGCTGGACACGATCGCCGCCGTCTTGCCGGTTGACCGCCGCGACGAACTCGCTGAGCTGTTGACCGATCAGGATGTTGAGACGCTCCGCCACTTGGTCAACGAGGGCATGGGCGAAAACACGCTGCGTGCACTGACCTCCGACCTTGCCTATCTGCAGGCCTGATCGCTGGCCGCGACCGGCGCTTCCCTCCCCTGGCCGGCGCCTGAGGCCCTTCTCCTGAAATTCGTCGCCCACCATCTTTGGCAGCCCGAGCGGCGTGCCATCGATCCTCATCACGGCATGCCGGCCGAGGTTGAGCAAAGCTTGCGCGACCAGCGCTTTCTCCGGTCGTCCGGCCCGCATGCGCCCGATACGGTGCGCCGGCGGCTTGCCAGCTGGTCGACGCTGACGAAGTGGCGCGGCCTGAGCGGCGTGTTCTCTTCCCCTGCCCTCAAATCGGCGATCCGGCTGGCGGTGCGTGCAACACCACGCCCCCGAAAACGTAAGAGCGCCAAAGCGGTGACCGGCGACGTTCTGGCCAAGCTGCTTGCGACCTGCGACACCGACAGCCTTCGCGATATCCGCGACCGGGCAATTTTGATGGTGGCGTTCGCGTCCGGCGGTCGCCGCCGCAGCGAGGTTGCCGGTTTGCGCAAGGAACAGTTCACCGTCGAGCCGCCGATCCCCGTTGAAGCTGGCCCTCCCCTCCCCTCTCTCGCCATTCATCTCGGCCGCACCAAGACGTCCGGCTCTGAGCAAGATGAGATCGTCTATCTGACAGGACGGCCGGTGGATGCGCTGAATGCCTGGCTTGCGGCTGTCAGGATCGATGGCGGCAGTGTGTTTCGGAAGATCGATCGCTGGGGCAATGTGTCGACGCGGGGGCTGGAGCCGAGTGCGATCAACCAGATCGTGAAGCAGCGGGCGGAAATGGCAGGGCTGAATGCTGGGGAGTTTTCGGCGCACGGGCTCCGGTCGGGATACCTCACCGAGGCGGCCAACCGGGGCATTCCCCTCCCCGAGGCCATGGAGCAATCTCGGCATCGATCAGTGCAGCAGGCGTCCAGCTACTACAATAGCGCAACACGCCGAAGCGGACGGGCGGCACGGCTTCTTTGATAACTGAAATGACGCTAGATTGCTGCTAACCGGCTTCCGCCGCAGTTTTAGCCTCGCGCCCTCGTCTTTGAGGCTTTGTCAGTTCCGCATCGCTATGCCGTCGTTCTGTATCAGATCGTTCGAGTATCCCGACAAAAACCGTTCTTGCGAGGCGTAGAGAACCGTCCCGTGTAATGGTCTCCCATCACGTCTCCTTCTCGGCTTTAGCAAATTCAATTACTTAACCCGTAGTCAGTTGACTACGCACTCCGAGATGCCGCTACGTCTCAGGGTAACTTGCTCGATATTTTTCACGCGCGCTTTGCCTCCTGTCCACCTGCGCGGAGCAGCGCCATCAGCACAGGACCGAGCGAAAACTCGCCACGACGCGCCCTCCCCGTGAGGGACCTCAGATAGCCGCCGGCCGATGAAATATGCCCCGCTCTTTCAAGGATTGCTGCGATTGTGGCAGCTGCATTTTCAGGCCCCATAACCTCGCACGCATCCTCGTAGGCTGACGGGCTCACCCCGAGCATTGATCGCACTACAACAGCAGCGACCATCAGATCGCGCCAACTTTCCACATTGCCGCCAGGCCCGTACATAGCGATCTCCGGGCAGGCACGAAGCACCATAGCCAACGGGAAAGCCTTTATCGGCTCGTTCTTCAGTCCAACAATCGGGCTCGGCTTTTCGCCCGGCTCTTTTTCAGAGCGAGGTTCAAGTTCAATGATAGATTCGGTATTTGAATTCTGTATGTGCTGACGGATATCGGCATCATTGGCGCCGGATTCTTGCGAAATATCACGAATTTCCAACTGGTTGACGACTTCCTCGCGCAGCAGCTCCAACTCTTCAAGAACCCCTTCAAGGCTCTCTGCGGTTTTTGCCGTCCGCATGCGGTCCATCAAGGCGATGTAGACGGCTTCTACTTTCCCCCAGTCGCCTGAAACACCATCCTCAACAGCTGCCGAAATCAGCTTACGGACGTCGCGTCTCGCGATCGTAATGCGCTCTTTGACAATCTTCACATGCCGCTGGGTCGCCGCAACTTGCTGAGCCAGCAGAGCGAGTTCTTCAGAGCGTGCAAGAAGCGGTGAGAGGCTGAAGCCGTAAGCTGTCTCAATAGCTCCATCGGTTCCCTTGCGGGCGTAGCGCTTCCCATTGGGGCTGTCACAACGTTGGATAAGGCCCGCCTCAACGAGATGCGCGAGGTTCTCTCGCAAGGTTGAGCCAGCGATCCCGTTCGCCCGAGCCGTCAGCTGGGCATTCGATGGAAAAACAATCAGATTGCTTCCGTCGCTCAAAGCCGCCTCTGGATAGAATGTCAGAAGAGCGTTGAGGACGGCGAGCGCGCGGTCACGTAGGCTCAGCAGCGAGCGCGCATCGCAAGCGTCCCTGAAGACTTTCCACTTATCGACTGACTTGCCCGGTTCGATCTGCGAGGCCCGCATCTGCGATTTCACTAGGGCAAGGGTCATCGGCCGCCGCCCAAAGGGCGTCGTCACATTTCCAACCTGCATTTTCCTTCACCTTTCTAAAGGCAAAAGAAATTCGCTCACCAAAACGGTGCCAAAAACTCTTGACTGCGATTCATGGAAATGCGATTCTCAGGCTGCTTACACCTTTGAGAGAGGCTTCCATGACGGCAACGTTTGGGGGCCTTTTTCTTTTGCTCCTGCCTTCCGATTTAGTCCTCTGTTAACGGAGCATTGCTCCTGAATTTGGCATAGAGTTCAGGGAGCTTTTCCATCAGGTAGGATGCAAAGGCTTCGTCCTGTTCTCGATTGATCTGAATTTTGCAAAGCTTACCCTTCAACGACAGGGTAGCGATTTGTTTGCCATCGGATGACCGCGCAACAACCGGCGCTTCTGGCTTTGCCGCGCTTCCAGATTCGCCTGTCTTCGCAGCTCTCAGGACGACCGAAAACCGATCATCGGAATCCTTGTGGGCGAAAGCTTTGTCTTCCGTTGCTTTTTGCGCCCTCCTCTCGGAGCCGGCGACCTTGAGACTCTCGACAAGTTCGAGCCACCTCGGCCGTCCGATCTTTGGTGCGCGCCCAATGGCATCGATCAGCGAACGAGGAACACCACGAGCGACACTCAGAAGCTTCTGGACTTCCTGGCGATCAACAGAGAGCGCAGTCTGGATCAGCGAGCGCTGGATACCGCCTTCTTCGAGTTTCAAGGCAAAGATTGCCCGCTCGATGAACGTCAGGTCTTCACGCGCCGAATTCTCGACACCCTGGGCAACGACAAGACGATCGTCATCGAGCTCGCGGACATAGGCTTTAACCGCGATGCCGAGTTCAGACGCCGCACGCACACGTCGATGGCCATAGGCAATTTGATAGCGCCCAGGTGCTGTGGGATGAACTCGAACAAGAATAGGAATCTCCTGCCCATGTTCAGCTAGCGATGTTTTCAGCGCCTCGACCGCCGCCAGATCCTGATCGACGAAGCGGTCAGCGAAGGGGGATGGGTCGAGTAAACCGGGGTCGAGTTCGACGGGAAGGGCGCCACTTGCGACCTGTTGCTTCAGCTCTTCGTAGTCACGTTCCACTTCGGAAAACGTGTCTTTCAATGACCTCACAGCGCCAGACGCGACCCGCTGGATCGGCTGTCGGGGTTCATCGGTCGCTGCTTCTTCCGCACCTCCGGCGAAAAGAGAGCGGATTGACTGTGTACGCTTGCTCACGCAGATATCTCCCCGTCACCGCCGGTCTCATGATCCGGAATGTAGTCAGCTGACGACATGTTAAGTGTCTGAATTTTATGGAGAGTCATGAAGATCATCGCCGCCAGACCTCGTTCAAGAGCTCGACAACTTCCTGGTTGACGGCGTTGATTGATTCCATCGCGCGATCATAAGTGGATCGTCCAACGGCCCCTCTTGTGAGCTCGTAAAGAGATTGCTTGGTCAACCCTGCATTCGCTATCGCGGTCGATTTCCACGCCGTTGCCGCCATGACATCCGATCCGAACACATCGCGCATCAGTCCAACAATCTCTTGCTCCGGAACATCGCGTGGATCGTGACGGGTCACAAGAAACCGCAGAAAGTCATAATCAAGGCGACCGCCGGCCTCCTCAATGACGGATACGAGGTCCGAGGTCATCAGGAGGAACTGGCTCATAGATGCAACATCGACCATCTGTGGATGGACGGTGACGATCATGCCCGTTGCGGCGTTGAGTGCGCCCATGGTCAGAAAGCCCAACTGAGGCGGGCAATCCACGACGACGACATCGAAATCGTCTTCGACCTGGGCGATTGCTCCCGCGACCCTTCTGAAGAACAGATCCTCGGGCCGGCCACGATTTTGCAGCATGAAGCGCGGGGTCTGATGTTCAAACTCCATGAGTTCGAGATTGCCAGGGACGATGCTGATCCCCGTAAAGTACGTCGGGCGGATCACATCCTTCATCGTGACGCGCTGATCGTCATAACGAATAGCACCATAGAGGGTAGTATTCTCCGCGACATCAAACTCAGGCTGATAACCGAACATGGCCGAGAGTGAAGCCTGCGGATCGAGATCGATCGCCAAGACGCGATAACCCTGTAGCGCAAGCCCTTGAGCCAGATAGAGCGAGGTGGTGGTTTTTGCGGACCCGCCTTTGAAATTGGCAACTGTGATGATCTGCAGCTTCTCACCATCGCGCCGACGTGGAAAAAACCTCGTCGCTTCCTTTGGGCGAGCGCTTGCGAGATACTGCCGCAGCTCGTTGATCTGCTCGAGCGAGTAGGACCGCCGCCCGCCATTTCCAAGATCCGGCGTTGGACCTAGACCATCGATCGATAACTGACGCAGGTAGCCATCCGAAACGCCGACGATCTCCGCGACTTCGCCCGATGAAAACGACCGAAGTGTTTTCTGCGCGGTCGGCGGAAATGCGCGTTCTCCCACTGCACGCAAACGGGCAGACAGCGCTTCCGCCCGCTGTGTGATATGGGCAGAAGTCGATGTTTTTAGGATGTGCCGGTCGATCACGTTCACATTAGCCTCTGTTCTCAGACGGTTTATTGGCGTCAGACGCGCTATTACCGTCTCAAGCTAAGCCACGATTCTAACGCTGCCGCAAGAGAAATAGGGTTAACAAGACCCTAACACACATAAGCGGGGAATCCGGCCACGACCTGTATTCGCCATATTATCACGTAACTTCAATGTTTTAACTGCCATCACACACTGTCAGCCCAAATGGCCAACTAACACTTTTGCTAGTAAATCCGATGGCTTCAGAGAGGTTCGCTGCACAAAAATTCACGCCTCAGCGAGAATCACTCGCTAACACTTTTGGCAGTAGATCGAACTTGTCCGCCCCGGCAAACCTCCTTGCGTCACCAACGCAGGGGAGATTTGCTCGATGCGCATCGTCGCCATCAAGAACCCAAATAGCGAAGCTGAGCAGCGCCTCGTTCACGAAATGCACCGGCTCCGCGCCCGCATCTTCCGCGGCCGACTGGCGTGGAAAGTCCGTTGCACATCCGGTCTCGAAACAGACCGCTTCGACAGGCTGAACCCGACATACATCCTTTGCCTTGACCGTTCCGATGCTGTGATCGGATGCGCGCGGCTCTTGCCAGCAACCGGCGGCACGATGCTGGAACAGCTCTTTCCCCAACTACTGGAGACGGCACATCTCCCGACTCACCAACGAATGATCGAGAGTTCTCGATTTTGCGTGGACACGACTGCGGCCACCAAACGTGAGCAGGCGGGCCTTCACTCGGCGACCCTAGCCATGTTCGCCGGCATCGTGGAGTGGAGCATCCTCAACGGCTATCGGGAAATCGTGACCGCAACGGACGTCAGGCTCGAGCGGATCCTCCGTCGTGCGGGCTGGCCTCTGAGCCGACTCGGCGCGCCTGCGCAGATCAACGAAACGAAGAGCGTCGCCGGCCTGCTCCCCGCAGACTGGCAGAGCTTCGATCGTCTTCGCCCCAGCATCTATTCGTCAAACATCTCAATCCATCAAAAGGAAGCGGCCTGATCATGCTTAGCACCCAAAACCGCTCACTCCCCCGTCTCGTCAGCAAGCTTCAGAACGCACTGGGAGATCATCTGTGTGTCGCACTGGAGGATCCAAGCGTCGTAGAAATCATGCTTAACCCTGATGGTCGCCTCTTTATCGAAAGGCTGGGTCACGGTATGGCCGCGGCTGGCGAGATGACGCGGTCTGCGGCCGAAACCGTCATCGGCAGCGTTGCTCATGTCCTGAACTCGGAAGTCGATGACGATCGCCCTATCGTTTCGGGCGAGCTGCCAATCGGCGGGCACCGTTTCGAAGGACTGCTCCCACCGGTCGTTTCGGGTCCATCGTTCACCATCCGCCGTCGTGCATCGCGCCTCATCCCGCTGGATGACTATGTGTCCACCAAGGTTATGACCGCGAAGCATGCAGAGATCATTCGCAGCGCAGTCGCCTCAAAGCTGAACATACTCGTTGCCGGCGGCACGGGCTCCGGCAAGACCACGCTGACCAACGCGATCCTTGCTGAGATCGTATCGAGCTCTCCCGACGATCGACTTGTCATTCTGGAAGACACCGCGGAAATCCAGTGCGCCGCCGAGAATGCTGTCTGCCTGCACACCAGCGACGCCGTCGACATGTCGCGTCTCCTGAAAAGCACGATGCGCCTTCGGCCGGATCGGATCATCGTCGGAGAGGTCCGAGACGGTGCAGCGCTCACCATGCTGAAGGCCTGGAACACCGGGCACCCCGGAGGGGTCGCGACGATCCACTCAAACAGCGCGCGTTCCGCACTTCAGCGTCTCGAACAACTGACCGCCGAGGCGAGCCATCAGCAGATGCAGGCGGTGATCGGAGATGCAGTCGATCTGATCATCTCGATCGAACGAACGGCAAAGGGCAGGCGGATCAGCGAGATCCTTCACGTCACCCGCTTCGCGGGCGGCCAGTACCAGACGGAACCCTACGCAGAGGAGAGCCGCGATGCCGCATAAGAGATCATTCCTGACAATCGCACTCATTACTCTGGCAGCAATCGCCGCTGCATCGCCTGCTTTCGCAAGCTCTGGCGGAAGTCTTCCGTGGGAAGGGCCGCTCGAGCAGATCCAGGAATCCATCACCGGCCCGGTCGCAGGCTACATTGCTCTGGCCGCTGTCGCGATTGCCGGGGGCATGCTGATCTTTGGTGGCGAGCTCAACGATTTTGCCCGCAGGCTGATGTACGTCGTCCTCGTCGCCGGCATTCTGCTCGGCGCCACGACAATCGTCGGCCTCTTCGGCGCGACCGGTGCGTCGATCGGCTTATCCAGGGAGTCGGTCATGCAACTTGCTTCGGACCTCGAAGGGGAGGGGGCTTGATGGGTCTCCACCGCAACCGCATCCATCGCGCACTGTCACGGCCGAACCTCTTGATGGGTGCCGACCGTGAATTGGTGCTCATCACCGGGCTCGCCGCTGTGATCCTGATTTTCGTCGTGCTGACGGTCTACTCAGCGCTCTTCGGCGTTGCGGTCTGGATCGTCATCGTTGGCCTGCTTCGGATGATGGCCAAGTCCGATCCACTGATGCGGAAAGTCTACGCCCGTCACATTTCCTACAAGCACCACTATCGGCCGACGACCGCGCCGTGGCGGAAATATTGAGGAGGCGGTGATGGCAGCGCTGAAACGCTTTCGAGCCACGGGACCATCCTTTGCTGATCTGGTCCCCTATGCCGGTCTGGTCGACAACGGCGTTCTGCTTCTGAAGGACGGCAGTTTGATGGCTGGCTGGTACTTCGCCGGACCGGACGCCGAAAGCGCCACTGACCTCGAACGCAATGAGCTTTCCCGGCAGATCAATGCGATCCTGTCGAGGCTCGGGACAGGCTGGATGATCCAGGTCGAGGCCATCAGAGTGCCGACGGTCGATTATCCCGGGCCTGACCAGTGCCACTTTCCGGACCCTGTCACCCGCGCGATCGATGCCGAGCGCCGGACCCATTTTCGGCGCGAGCAGGGGCATTTCGAGAGCAAGCACGCGATCATCCTGACCTATCGACCGCTCGAATCCAAAAAGACGGCGCTTAGCAAATACATCTATTCGGACGAGGAGAGCCGAAAGAAGTCGTATGCAGACACGGTTCTTTTTGTGTTTCGCAACGCGATCCGCGAAATCGAACAATATCTCGCGAATACGCTGTCGATCGCCCGGATGCAGACCCGCGAAGTTCGCGAGAGGGGAGGGGAACGGGTTGCTCGCTATGACGATCTCATCCAGTTCGTCCGCTTTTGCATCACCGGAGAAAGCCACCCGGTACGTTTGCCTGATGTACCTATGTACCTGGACTGGCTGGCGACGGCTGAACTGGAGCATGGTCTGACACCCAAAGTCGAGAATCGGTTTCTCGCGGTTGTCGCCATAGATGGCCTGCCGGCGGAGAGCTGGCCCGGAATTCTCAACAATCTCGATCTGATGCCGCTGACCTACCGCTGGTCGTCGCGGTTCATCTTCCTCGATGCCGAGGAGGCGCGCCAGAAACTCGAACGGACGCGAAAGAAATGGCAGCAGAAGGTTCGACCATTCTTCGATCAGCTCTTCCAGACCCAGAGTAGATCGGTCGATCAGGATGCCATGACGATGGTCGCCGAGACCGAGGATGCTATCGCTCAGGCCTCGTCCCAGCTTGTCGCCTACGGCTATTACACCCCGGTCGTCATCCTGTTCGATGAAGACCGAGAAGCTCTCCAGGAAAAGGCGGAAGCCATACGCCGGCTGGTTCAGGCCGAGGGGTTCGGGGCTCGCGTCGAGACCCTGAACGCGACCGATGCCTTTCTCGGCAGCCTGCCTGGTAACTGGTACGCCAACATCCGTGAGCCGCTGATAAACACAAGCAATCTGGCGGACCTCGTTCCGTTGAACTCGGTATGGTCGGGAAATCCGGTAGCGCCGTGCCCGTTCTATCCGCCCAACTCGCCGCCACTGATGCAGGTGGCCTCGGGATCGACGCCGTTTCGCCTGAACCTGCATGTCGACGATGTTGGTCACACCCTGATCTTCGGGCCGACTGGCTCTGGCAAGTCGACCCTTCTCGCCCTGATCGCCGCGCAATTCCGTCGCTACGAGTTCGCCCAGATCTTTGCCTTCGACAAGGGCAACTCCCTCCTCCCACTCACACTCGCTGCCGGCGGCGATCATTATGAGATCGGCAACGACCAGAACGGGGAGGGGAGAGCACTGGCATTCTGCCCGCTGTTCGACCTTTCCACGGACGGAGATCGCGCCTGGGCGAGCGAGTGGATCGAGATGCTCGTCGCGCTTCAAGGTGTCACCATCACGCCCGACCATCGCAATGCGATCTCACGCCAGATCGGGTTGATGGCGACAGCGCCCGGAAAGTCCCTGTCGGACTTTGTCAGCGGCGTGCAGATGCGCGAGATTAAGGATGCGCTCCATCACTATACCGTCGATGGCCCGATGGGTCAGCTTCTCGACGCTGAACAGGACGGCCTGACGCTCCGGGCGTTTCAGTGCTTCGAGATCGAACAGCTCATGAATATGGGCGAGCGTAATCTGGTGCCCGTCCTAACCTACCTCTTCCACCGTATCGAAAAGCGGCTTGACGGCTCTCCGAGCCTGATCCTGCTCGATGAGGCGTGGCTGATGCTTGGCCACCCGGTGTTCCGCGACAAGATCAGGGAATGGCTGAAGGTTCTCCGCAAGGCCAATTGCGCCGTTGTACTGGCGACGCAATCCATCTCCGACGCCGAGCGCTCCGGCATTGTCGACGTGCTGAAAGAATCCTGCCCGACCAAGATCTGCTTGCCAAATGGCGCCGCACGCGAGCCGGGCACGCGCGAGTTCTATGAGCGGATCGGGTTCAACGAGCGCCAGATCGAGATCGTCTCGGGCGCCATCCCGAAGCGCGAATATTACGTCGCTACGCCAGACGGACGGCGGCTCTTCGACATGTCGCTCGGGCCGGTGGCGCTGAGCTTTGTGGGCGCATCCGGAAAGGAAGACCTGAAGCGGATACGCGCGCTGAAGGCGGAACACGGCCAGGACTGGCCTACCCATTGGCTTGAAATGAGAGGAGTTCACGATGCCAAGTCGCACCTCAACGTCGAATAAGTGGATTGTCGCAACCATTGGCGCGACGATCATGCTGTCGCCAGTTGTTTCTGCCCACGCCGGATCAGCGACAGGCGCTGCTACCGAATGGACGCAGCTTGCTAACAATGCGCAGCTCATCGACCTTCTGAAAAGCTCCGGCCTGCAGGTCGATAACCAGCTGACCCAGATCACACAACTGGCGGAGCAGATCCAGAACCAGCTGAAAATCTACGAGAACATGCTGCAGAACACGGCGCAGCTCCCTACCCATATCTGGGGCCAGGTCGAGAGCGATCTTAACCGCCTGCGCAGCATTGTTGACCAGGGGCAAAGCATTTCGTTCTCGATGGGCAATGCCGACGATGTCCTTCAGCAGCGGTTCAAGAGCTATGCGGACCTGAAAACCAACCTGCCGAACGCCGAGACGTTCTCGAACACCTACCAGTCCTGGTCGGACACGAACAGGGACACGATCGGCAGCACGCTGAAGGCAGCGAGCCTGACAGCGGATCAATTCGATACCGAGGAAGGCACGATGAGTTCGCTGCGATCGATGTCAGAGTCGGCCGACGGCCAAATGAAGGCCCTCCAGGTCGGACACCAGATCGCTGCCCAGCAGGTTTCCCAGATGCAAAAGCTGCGCGGCCTGGTTTCCCAGCAGATGACGATGATGGGGACGTGGCTTCAGACCGAGCAGACGGACAAGGATCTCGCCCAGGCGCGCCGTGAGGAATTCTTCAAATCTACTGCGCCCTCAACATCGGGCGGCGAAAAGATGAAGGTGGAATGGTGAGAACGAAACTGATCCTGACCATCATCGCCACAGTCGTAGCTCTCGGCGGAACGGGCCTCTGGTTCCTGATCTCGGAGAGACAGACAGCGCAAGAACGGCGCGAAAAGTTTTTCGGATCGGCAAAGGAGCATCCGACGTCTGGTGGCGAGAAGATGAAGATCGAGTGGTGATCGTATGACCTCTGAGCTCAAGATGATCAGGGGCATTGCGGTGCTCGTCGCGTTCATCGTCGTGTCGTTCCAGCCCGCGATTGCGCAGGAGGGGTCTGTTCTAACATCCCTCCAGAACGAGATCACCACTGCCGCCAAGGGTTGGGAGACCACCGTCATGGATGCGGCGAGATCCCTGTTCTGGATCCTCGCAGGGATCGAGATCGGCATTGCCGCGGTCTGGCTGGCGCTTCAGGCCGCGTCACTCGACAGCTGGTTTGCTGAACTGGTCCGACGCATCATGTTCGTGGGCTTCTTCGCATTCGTTCTCGCGCAGGGTCCGACCTTTGCGAAGGCGGTCGTCGATAGTCTGTTTCAGATCGGCGCTGGTGGAGGCACGGCTTCGCCAGCCGATGTGTTCAATGCGGGCTTGGCCGTTGCGACCAAGATGTCAGAGAAGGTGCAGTTCGGGCTGTTCGAAGACAACGCGCTCGCCATCTCGGCGGCGTTTGCAATGGTCGTCACGGTGATCGCATTCTCACTCGTCGCGGCGATTTTCATGTCTGTGATGGTCGAGATGTACCTTGGTCTGCTCGCCGGCATGATCATGCTCGGATTGGGCGGTTCCTCCTTCACTAAGGATTTTGCCATCCGCTACCTGATCTATGCGTTCTCGGTCGGCATGAAATTGATGGCGCTGGTGATGATTTCCCGGATCGGCTCCGAGGTCCTGATTGGCCTCGCGAACCGGCCCAACGTGGGAGATCAGTTCCAGACCGCATTGGCAATTGCCGGGATAGCGGTCGTGGTCTTCATCATCGCCATGTACGTTCCCAACACCATCCAGGGCGTGGTGCAAGGGGCATCTGTCTCTGGCGGCATGGAAGCCATCCGTCACGGTGGTCAGGCCGCCTCATTTGCACTTGGCGCAGCGTCGCTCGCGGCCGGCGCCGTTGGAGCAGGGGCTGCTGCAGCTCAATCCGCTCGCGCTGGAGGCTCTTCTGTTGCCGGCGCAGCACTTCGCGGTATGGGCGCCGGGATCGGGTCGGCTGGGAAAGCGGCTGGCTCGGCCGCCAAGGAAAAGGCGATCGGTTCGCCCGGCGCCTATGCCGGTTCGATCATGGGGCTCGCCAACGCCAAGCTCGATCAGAGCCGCACCGGGCAAAGCGGACCCAAGACGCCACCCGAACGAAACGACAAGTAATCAACAGGAAGGCAACAAGCGATGGCAGCAAACCGGCCGCCCGACAGCCCTTACCTTGCCGCGCGGCAGGAATGGACGGAACGATATGGATCTTATGTCCAGGCGGCACGCGCATGGCGGATCGTCGGCATTCTTGGATTGTCGATGGCCGTGATCGGCTTCACCTATGCCATGTATCTCAGCACACAGGTCAAACTTGTGCCTTACATTGTCGAGGTCGACAAACTCGGCACTTCGGTAACGGCCGGCTTTCCCCAGCAGATCGAGTATGCCGATGCCCGCGTCGTCCGCGCGACACTCGGCAATTTTATCACGAGCCTGAAGTCGATCACGCCCGACGCCGTGGTGCAGAAGCAATATATTGACCGTACCTACGCGCTTCTCCGGACCTCCGATCCCTCGACCCAGAAAATCAATGCCTGGTTCCGCGGCAACTCGCCGTTCGAAAAGGCCAAGACGTCGACCGTTGCGATCGAGGTCAACAACATCGTTGCGCTGTCCAACCAGACCTACCAGATCGACTGGACCGAATACGAACGCGACCGCAAGGGCAAGGAAACGGGAACGCGCCGGTTTCGCGGCATCGCGACGGTCGCGCTGACCGCGCCACAGGACGAGGCGATCATCCGCCTCAACCCGATCGGTCTTTATGTCCAGGACTTCGACTGGACCGCACAGCTTTAAGGGCAGGGGAATTCACATGCACAGAACAGGATTGATCGCGGCCGCCGGCTGCATGGCCGGACTCGTCCTTGCGGATTGCGCAATCGCGCAAAGCATGACGTCGAACGAGGTGAAGGGGACCAACATCTCACGGAAATGGCGCGGAACGCCGGGGCTAGTGACGACCGGGCCAGACGGGAAAGTCATCTTTCTGTTCGGCGAGACCCAGCCCTCCGTCGTGTGCTCGCCGCTTCAGGTCTGCGACATCGAGCTGCAGGGCGGCGAGATCGTCCGCGACGTGCTTGTCGGTGATACGGTCCGCTGGAAAGTCGAGCCAGCGACGTCGGGGGCGACCGGCGGGCAGGCGATCCACCTGATCGTCAAGCCGTCCGAGGCCGGCCTGGTGACGTCGATGGTCGTCACAACCTCGCGGCGGACCTATCATATCCAGCTCAAGTCCCATCCCAGCCAGTATATGGCCCGGATCGGCTTTGAGTATCCGGAGGATGTGTCGACCAAGCTGGCCGATATCAATGCCCGCCTCGAGACCGGCGGCATCCCCGGGACCGCTCCGGACAAACTGAACTTCTCCTATTCGGTTAGTGGCAGTGCATCGTGGCGGCCAAAGCGCGTCTATTCCGACGGTGCAAAGACCTACATCCACTTTCCCCGGTCGATTTCCGGGCAGGACGCACCTGTCCTGTTTGTCGTCAGCGGCGGCCAGAACCGCATCGTCAACTATCGTATGAAGAACGACATGATGATCGTCGACTACGCCGTCGATAAGGCCGTTCTCGTCTCCGGCGTCGGTTGGCGCCAGCAGAGAATAACCATCCGGCGCGGAGGCTGACCGATGAAGAAGACAATCGCCGCCATCATCATCACGACCATCCTTTCCGGTTGCCAGACTGCGGATGAAACCCTGACCACAAATTCCACTCCGATCACCGTCACTGGCGCCACCGCAAGCGCGATCGCCGGCGACATGGCAAGCCGCCTTGCCGAGCAGGTCGGGCCGGCCGGCACCACGACCCTTAAAATGGACAAGGACACTTCCGAATATGCCGCCGCTCTTGAGGCTGCGCTGAAGGGATGGGGATACACAGTCATCGCCGATGGGAAAATCGGCAAGGATCAGAAGCCGGTCGAGGTTGCATGGTCGATCGACAGCTTTGACGGACAGGTCCTCGCGCGGGTCAGCACGCCGACCATCGCGCTCGGGCGGGCCTACACGGCGACGTCGGCCGGTGCGACGCCCGCCAGCCCGCTTTCGATCATGCAGCGCAACTGAGGGGAGGGGAGAGCATGGTTCAATCGCTCCAGCTTGGCACGGCGGGCAATGCTGACGATCAACAGAGCATGCGGCGCCTCAATCGCCTGCCGATCATCGTCGCGATCATCATCATCGTACTGTTCTTCGGTGTCGTCATCATCGGCCTGTCCTGGCGCGGCCTATCCTTCAACCGAGGAAATGAGCTCGACAGCACTTCCGCCTCTCCGGCCACGACGTTTGGCGATCAGCTGAAACGAGGCGTGTCGGACGGGATCATAGGTGAACCTGAGCAACGCGAAGTGTTTCAGCCGACGCCCGTCGTAGTCGAGCGGGAGCCCGTGAGGGAGCGGGTAGCGGAGCGCCAGAACGAGGTCCGGACTGAACGGCGATCGCAACTCGAACCGGAAGCCGAGTGGAAGGCGCGGCTGAAGCGGGAACAGGACGAGCAGATCCTCCGCGAAGCCCAGCGTCAGAGGATGGCCAGCCTCCAAGCGCGGGCGACGGCGCTTGATTCACCGCTGAAGGTGGACGTATCAGAGGTACAGAAGAGCGCCTCGGAAAGCAGGACCGACGCCCGTCAACCGCTCAATGCCACGACGAACAGTGCTTCCGATCTCTATAGCGCTGCGATGAAGTCCGGTTTGCTCGGGCAGAACGTCGATCAAAACGGTCAGACATCAAAGGAGGACTTCTTCAATCAGGACATCAAGGATCTTGGCTATCTGCCTAACCAGGTGGTTCCGCAGCTCTCGCCATACGAGTTGAAACGCGGATCGGTTATTCCTGCCACTATGATTACCGGCTTGAATTCTGACCTCCCCGGCAGGATCTCCGCGCAGGTCAGCCAGAACGTCTATGACAGCGCCACTGGCTACCGGCTACTCGTTCCTCAGGGGGCGAAGCTGTTTGGTCGCTACGACTCTAAAGTGTCGTTCGGCCAGGAGCGCGTGCTGGTCGTCTGGACCGACCTGATCTTTCCCAATGGCTCGACGCTTCAGATCGGGGGAATGTCCGGCACGGATGCCGAGGGATACGGCGGCTTCAAGGACAAGGTCGATCGTCACCTCTGGCGCACCTTCGGCTCCGCCGCGCTCGTTGCCATCATCGGCACGGGCATCGACATGTCGATGCCAGAGAGCTCGACGCTTGCCACGCAGGATACGGCTTCAGACGCGGCGCGGCGGAATTTTGCCGAAAGTTTCGGCCGGGTGGCAGAGCAAACCATTTCGAAGAATCTGAATGTCCAACCGACGATCAGGATCCGACCTGGGTACAAATTCAACGTTCTGGTCGATCAGGATATCATTTTTCCGAACGCATATCGAAATTAGAACAGACATTGGCGCATATCGACCAACTGGTGTGTAATTGAGTAAAGGCGACGCAATACAATCTTGCGTGGCTTAATTCTTTCTCTTAAAAGTCAACTTTAGGCGAGCGCATTCAAGTGCTTCGCCTCCGTTCCGGAGCTGTTTAGCCCACGACGACGGGCACTGCCATTTATGATTGCAACCTTGTTGCGTTCATAACCTCACTCAAAGGAGGCCGTGAATTGAACCAATGGTTTGAGCGATTGACCGAACAGGTCGCCCTGGCGCATGACGAAGCTGCGGTGAAGGCGACCTTGGAGAAGCTAAGCCGCGAAGCAGGTTTTGGCGCATACGCCTATCTCAATCTGCAGGCGGAGACGCAAACGGCGATCTCAAACTATGACGTCGAGTGGCAGCTGCGCTACTTCGAAAAATCCTACGCTCTCATTGATCCCGTCGTGCGCAATGCGCGCGATCAGTTGGAGGCCTTCGCGTGGTCCAACGAAGCGTCCCGCAGAATGAGCAAGGAGCGCAGAAACTTTTACGGAGAGGCCGGGGAGTTCGGGATCCGCTCCGGTATCACAATTCCGATCAAGACTGGCTTTGGCCGGATGGCAATGCTCACCCTGGCTTCAGAAGAAGCAGACTTTGCCATGGGGCAATCGCTGAACCCGGTGCTTGCCGCTTCCGCGGTCGCGCAACTGCATTCGAGGCTTGAAGGTCTTGGAGCCAAGCCCACTCATCATACCCCGATCCGCATGAAATCCGATGAACTGACCTGCTTGCGGTGGTCAGCTGAAGGCAAGTCGATGAAGGCTATCGCCATAATCGAGAACACCACATACGCCAATGTCGCGTTCTTCCTCCGCAATGCCAAATCGGCCTTGGGCGCGACGAGCTTGCCGCAGGCAACTGCGATGGCGAAAGAGTTCGGCCTGATTTAGCTCAGTGCGCCTTCGATTTCGGCATGTCCGGTATGTAACCCAGAATGTCGAGAAGTGTGGAAACGACCGTCTGCTGCGCGTGGACCGCGATCATTGCGGCGATGAAGTCCTGACTCGCCTCACGAGCCGCGTCTGGCTCAGACGCGGCATCGAGTTTCGCTTCAAGCATCACTGCGTCATCGCGCAGGCGACGGTGTTTCTCGATCTCGCGCACGACGTGGCGCTCGATCTCTTCGGGCGGCTGGTCGCTCATCAATCCGATAAGTGGCCGCAATATGAGTTTGGTATCAGACACTGGCCCGTCTGCGCTTGCTTTAAACATTATCGGTCCAATTACCGTCCATGGGCCGCCGGTGTAAACCTTCTTTGAGATCAGCCGTCTGCAGAAACAAATCGGTTTAGATCTCAATTACATACTATAGTTGATAAACTTAAAGTATGTAAACGTCGATCTTCCGCGCATGGATATGCGCAAGCTGGTTGGCCGGAATTTTGCCCGCCTCCGTCGGGAAAAAGGCCTGACACAGGAGGATGTGGAAGCGCGTTCCGGCTTTAGCCAGCAATATCTGAGTGGTCTTGAACGAGGAAAGCGAAACCCGTCCATCGTTACGCTTTACGAAATCGCTCAGGCGCTCGGAGTGAGCCATGTTGAACTGGTTGCGCCCGAGAATGAAACTGGAGATCCAATTGTCCCTTCGTGAGGCCGAAAACGCGATCGAGCGTGTCCCAGGTGTATGCGACGGCGAGCCTGTGTTCAGGGGCACCCGTGTTCCGGTTAGCATAATTGCAGCCAGGAGGAGACAAGGCGCAACCCCGGCGGAGATCGTTGGCGGCTATCCGTCGCTCACAGTTCGCATGGTTGAGCTTGCTGAGATTTGGACGGCGGCACACCCGGTACTCGGTCGACCGCCCCAACTTTTGGACCTTGGTGCTACGGTAAACAACGCAAAGCGTTTCTCGCTGCCGCTGCCACCAGGCAAAATCTCACAAGCCCTGTAATCCGCTTCACATCGACCAGAGGATTGACAAGGGCGCTGCTTGCAGGCGCTCTGCAAACGGAGTGATGCGGTCATGATCATGCAGGACGAGGCCTCGCACGAAACGGTCACCGACCGCTGCCTGCAACTGACGTAACCCGCGAAAATCATCCGTCTTGACGGTGGCAGACGCCTTGACCTCAATACCAATAATTCTGCCGCGCCGATCTTCGATCACGACATCGACCTCATCCAGATCCTTCGTTCTATAATGCGAAAAGGACACGCGCCTCTCGGACCAGGACGCCAGCTTCATCAACTCGGAAACGACGAAACTCTCCAGCAAGGCGCCAAATCGGGACTTGTCGTCGGATAGCCGGGCCAGTTCGTCTTCGCGCAAGGCCGCCAGAAGTCCTGTATCGATGAAATGGAGCTTTGGCGTTTTGACAAGCCGACTGAGCCGGTTGTTCGACCATGGCACCAGGGTTTTGATAAGGAATAGCCGTTCCAGGATGGCTATGTATTTCTGAGCGGTGACCCCGGACAGTCCCAGCGCCGAACCGAAGCTGCTATTGTTGATCAGTTGCCCGGCATGCTCCGCGAGGATGTCCAGAAGGCGCGGCAAACGATCGAGCTGGTCGATATTGGCAATGTCGCGCACGTCGCGATCCAGGATCAGACTCACATAGTCTTCGAGCCATGAGATGCGCCGGGCTGCCGTAGTTCGCCTCAAGGCTTCAGGATAGCCGCCGGCCAGAACCATGCTCATCAGGTCCTTGCCCAGAACAACTTCACCATCAATGGCTGGTTCGTCTCCTGCAAACAGTCGATCAAGCATGAGGCCTGGACCTGAGCGGATTTCGGCCTGCGCAAAGGGAAGAAGCGGAATGACTGCCATTCGCCCGGCGAGCGAGTCGGCAATGGCGGGAATGGTCGCGAGATTGGCGGAGCCCGTTAAAAGAAACCGTCCCGGCTCCTGATCGTCATCCACGCTCGCCTTGATCGCAAGCATCAGATCGGGGGCTCTTTGGACCTCGTCGATAACTGCGCGCTTGATCCCCCGGATAAACCCGGTCGGGTCGGCCTTCGCGGCGTTCAAGGTACCCGCATCATCCAATGTGATGTATGGTCGATCCTTGTCCGAGAACATGCGCGCGAGCGTCGTCTTCCCTGCCTGCCGCGGCCCGGATATCAAGACGACACGGGTGTCGGCTAGAGCTGCCTCCACGAGAGGCAACGCTTTACGATCTACAAGGGGCTTCGAATTCGAATGACCAGTCATGCGGCCATTCTTAACTCAATGACCGTCCAATTTAAAGTGAAATGCCGTCCATTTTTAATCTAACAATCGTCCGATCTTGAACAACATCACTTTTGGCCTCCGATCCTCGTCAGATCGATGCGGATGCCGGCGTCGTCGGGCTTGATCGGCGTTTCCTCCGGCATTTCGGAGGATGCATCATCCTCGGCTTTGTCAGCAACTTCGGCCTCCACCTCCGAACGCTGCGCGACCGCGCCGCCCGGATCCTCAGCTTGAAACACGCTCTCACCCTCGAACTTGCCGGTCCGCCAGGCGTGAACAGCGTCATCGAACAGCTGCGGGAACACCTCTTCGCTCGTCGGATTTCCATACCACTTCGCAACGATGCGGAGGATCTTCGCGAACATCGCGGTGCCCATCCGCAGATTGGCGCAGGGTTCGACGAGATCCACCTTCAGCTCCGACGCGTCATTCAACCCTATGCCCGCGGGGATCTGAGTGAGGCCGACCCGGACGATAGAGCCACCGATGTTCTCGCGGACGATCTCGATCGCCTCCTCGGGCGTTTTCGGCCTGGGAACGAGGATCAGACGCCCGCCGGACCTTACCGTGATGGCAAGCGGATCGTCCGAACCGACCGCCTGGACGAACTGCTCGACGATCGCCGGCTTCAACGATGGATCGGCACATTCCTTGATCAACGCAGCATCTAGCATGCGAGCTCCATGTTTCAACTGTTGAATGAGATGACGAGAGGAAGATCAAACAGACGGGCCCAGGCGGCGCTGCTCGCCCGCTGTATATCGATGATCGACGTTCCCGCCGTCCACCAGCCGTTTCCAACTGCGACGATGGCGTCAGGGCGGTGGAATGCCGATTGCAGGACCGGCCAAATAAGGAGCTGTTCGTAGCAGATCAGTGGCGCGACCTTCGTATTGCCAACGTCGACGACGGGGTTTGCGAAGAAATGCGCTCGCGCGCCGCCTTCACTACCACTACCATCGCCCATCCAGCTCCGCCACGGCTGCCACATCGATCCGGGCACGGGCATTCGTTCTCGGTAGAGAACCTCATTTCCCTCCGCGGATATCGTCACGAGCACGTTGTCGTAGCCACGCCCATTGATGCGCGCCGCTCCAACAATGACAGTGATGTCCGTCCCGGTGAGCCCGTTCTGCCAGAAGCGACCAACCGTCGGCGTCCAGAAACCGAGAGCGCTTTCCGGCAGCACGATCGTCGTGCCGGGCGGTTGGGCGCGAGCGAAATCGATCAGGTCCTGTTGCCGCTGGAGGCTCGCCTCCCGGCCGAGGGACGCGCCCATTTCAAGATCGACACCTGCCCACGACGCAAGTAGAATCGGCGGTGTCCACTGAGCGGCGGACCAGAGCCATAGCCCTATCATGACTATCGTTGCCGCCGGCCGATATAGCGTCGCCATGACGACCAGGCCGGCTGCCATCGCTCCCAGACCCCACCATCCCCAGCCAGGAAACAGAACGCCCGCGGCAGTGATCGGATGCGCCCATCCCAAAATGCCGAAAGGTGGGATCGCCATTGTGACGCAAGCAGCCATGTATCGGAGCGGCTTCTGCCATCCATTGCAATCCGTCCAGAGGACAGAATGGACTGCCACGAATGCTGTTGAGGCGACAAGCCATAGCAGGAGACCCGGCCAGATATCCTGGCCATAGAAGTTGGCCACGCCCTGCGGCAAACCACGCGATGCCGCAAGGAAGTAGGCACCGGAGACAGCGGACGCCTGCAGGCGAGTTCGCGCCAGGGACCAGAGCTGGGGGAAGGCGGCAGCGACAGGAAGCAAGAGCACATGACCGCTCCAACCGATCCATCCGGCGCAGGCTGATAATGCGACGAGGACACCCGTTCGGAAGAGCTCACGGCGCATAGGTCCAGACCTCTCCCGCCAATCCGAGTATTCCATCCATCGGCAGAGGACCGAAGTACCGGCTGTCGAACGACCCCGGAAACTCGGAATGCAGGAAGACCGTGCCGGGCGGAACGAAACCACCGTTATAAGGCGTCATCTCACGCCCCTGGCCGTCCGTCCGCGCAACGCGCGAGTGAGGAAGCGGCCGACCATCGACGCGTACGTCATCAGCTATCTCGATCGCCTGCCCGGACGTTGCCACCACCGTCTTGATCAGTGGTGCGACCCAACCAGTGCAGAGGCCGAAGCGGAGATATCCTCGCGCACGCGCCTTGCGCATCTCGTTGGTATTCGGTGGGCAGATGAAGATCAGATCGCCGACCAGGATCGGGCGATTGGGTTCGATGATCCGCCACAGACCCAACGGCTCGCTCGGTGTCAGATTGATTCTGAAGCCCTGACCTCCGAGCAGCACAATGAGGCTAAGCGTGAACAGGCTGACGCTGCTGATCCGATAGAACCAGACGAGCCGTTTCATGCGTCGTAGCACTCTATGTCGATGACGCATCTTCATTTGAGGGTGAGCCCTTGAGATCTGGTCTGACGCAGTGCTTCAGTCTGCTTAAGTGCCGTCACACTGCGCTCATGGGCAGACAACTGCTGCACCGTGCGCATCGTGGTCCAGGCCTGTTGCACTTCGCTCGTCTGAGCGGCATTCATTCCCGAGGTGACCCGCTGGAACGCCTCACCGCTGGTGTCCTGTGCAGCAAGGGGCAGGAAGGTTCTCTCCCCGAAACGTTCGGTGACCGCCTTGGCGAAACCTTCCAGTTCAGCCTTCACCATTTTGTCTGCGAGCGCGTACTCAAGACCCGAGGGCAGGTCGTTGCGGTCGATGGCGTCTCGTACCCGCTCCAGCACGCTTTTCGCATTGGAGGACAGAGCGGGGATTTCCAGCGCAACCTGTTTGCGCACCGCTAGCTCCTCGGCGTGATTTCGCCGCTCCGCTTCGCCACGCTGGCGAAGATAGTCACGGATACTGTCGGCGAGCGGCGTCACATTTTTAAGCGCACGGTCGCGGTCCGCCTTGTCAGCGCGGCTCGCGAAGACACTGGTCTTGCCTTTCAGGGATCCGAAGGCTTCCGGCTCTGCAGTGATACGTGAAAGCATTTTCTCCGCGGTCGCCGGATCGCTCAGCATCGCATCGACATTCGCCGCCTTGAACGCCGCTTCGGGCTGCGCGTAAACGTGGTGGAAGCGCATCGAGACTTCCTCCCACTGCTTCTTCAATGCCGGATCGGATGCAAGCTTGTCCTCGACTGCCTGATCGATCGATTTGGGATAAGTCGTGATACCGGCCACCATGGGTTTGGCCTCCTTCGCTGCTGTGGGAATTGTATCGGCCGTCGACCTTGCGAAACCGAGCCTGGCGCCGATGGCCGCGAGCCGACCGGCGAGATCAACAAGCCTCGAGGTCTGCCGTACCGTCCATTCGAGACGGTCGCGCGCGACGGTTCTGGCAACGTTGACGACGTGCATCCCGCGCGCTTCGGCAAAGCGGAGAGCCTGCCGGTAGATACTGCCGCCGGCATAATCGAGCGTCGTTTCCTTCGAATTCTTGCGCGACAGGATTTCGACCAGGCCGCCAGCCTTGGCGAAGGATCGACTGCCATAATAGACGCCGAGATCCTCGCGGTGACGGGTCATCGCGACATAGGTCAGGTGCCGATCGAGAGAGAGGGACGCGAGCACCTTGACGCGATCGACGGTGGCACCCTGGCTCTTGTGCACCGTGGTGGCGTAGCCGTGATCGACATTGTTGTAGAAGCGCTGTTCGACCGAAATTTTGCGCAGATGTTCGCCCTTGCCGATCACTGCCACGATGCGACCGGGCGCAACCTCCACCACCTTGCCCAGCATGCCGTTCTTGACGCCGATCGAACCCTCGTTCTTCAGGAAGACAATCTGGTCACCGGCCGCAAAGCTTCTGACACCATCGGCGCTCTTGAACAGCGAGCCTTTCTCGATGATGCCCCGTTCGATGAGCTCGGCGCGCACCAGCTCATTCAGCATACGGACGTCGCGGCGTAGGTGAGCGAGGATCAATGTGGACTTGGCAGGATCGTAGTCGCGGATCCAGTCGGCGAGGAGTTTGGTGACCGCATCAGTCTTCAGCTCGGAGCCGATCATCTTGCCATTGGATTGATAGGCCGCGACGGCTTTGCCGACATGGCCGCGCGCAAGATCGAGCGATGCATCGCGCATCCATTGCTCACGCTGGCGATAAATCGTCTCGAGTTCCGCATAGCCGATGCGATCGGCGATGGCCCGGAACGCTGCACCCGCCTCGATCGGCTGCAGTTGCTCTGGATCGCCAACAAGCACGAGCTTGGCGCCAGCCCTGGTGACGGCTTCAACGAATTTCGCCATCTGCCGTGACGACACCATGCCGGCCTCATCCAGCACGAAAACCGTTTTGTCGTCGAGCTGCCCGCGCCCCTGACTCCAACGGAGTTCCCAGGACGACAGCGTGCGCGAGACGATGCCGGCTTCCTTCTCCAGACCTTCGGCCGCCTTGCCGGCGAGGGCGCCACCGACGACACGGTAGCCGGCCGCCTCCCAGGCCTCGCGGGCCGCCTTCATCATCGTTGTCTTGCCTGCGCCGGCGCGGCCGATCACAGCGGCAATCCGCTCACCACCGGCAACATGTTCG
This sequence comes from Rhizobium sp. Root149, assembly GCF_001427345.1. NCBI lineage: Bacteria > Pseudomonadati > Pseudomonadota > Alphaproteobacteria > Hyphomicrobiales > Rhizobiaceae > Rhizobium > Rhizobium sp. Root149. Next base: position 75,002 of record NZ_LMGD01000004.1, on the reverse strand, counting down.
ATCGCGGCGCGCTGCTCGTCCGACAGCCGCTTATGGCGTGCGAACGTTTCCTTGAGCACTGATTGCCGGACACCATGTGACGACCGCTGCGAGAGCCAGATCGCTCGGTTCGCCATCTCGGCTTCAAGCCGGATCAGCTCGCGTGTCGTGTATTTTGCCGGCGCCCGGACCCCGGTCTCGAAGTCCAGCCGCTCGCGGTCGAGGCGCAGGGTTTCGGGGTTCTGCAAAATGCGCGCCATCAGACTTTGGAAGAGACCGGCATCATCGATATAGCGATGCAGGATCTTGGCGACATCGCGTTCGTCGAAGACGCTCTTTTCCCGCGTAATCATGTCGAGCACGAGCCCCGGATTTCGCTGCACACGGCGGGCATTCTCAGCTCGCCGCTCTTCCTGCAACACCAGCCGTTCGAGCGCAGCCTTCTCCTCCGCCGCACCATCCCCACTGGCCGCCTTCCTCTCGATCGCCTTCGTGCCGACGCCAAGATGAATGGTCGGAACAAGCTCGACCCCCTGCTTCTCGAAGGAGCGACCATCGACACGGATGTCGAGGCCCGCAAGCGCCAGATGGCGGTTCTGGCAAGCGAACCAGCCGTCGCGAAACGCGTTGAAGTCCTCGAGTCCACCGGCCCAGAGTTCGTACACGATCTTGCCGCTATCGGTGCGTAGCACCTGGCCGTCGGGTCCGGTCACCGCCACTTTCTTCGACCCGAACCCGTCCTCTGTCAGCGGCCGCAGCGTCGTCATCAAGTGGATATGCGGATTGCCCGGTGCGTCGTGGAACACCCAGTCCGCCACCATGCCCTGAGCTGTGATGTGGCGCGCCACAAAGTCCCTGACGAGCTCGACGTTCTGCTCAGGTGAAAGCTCTATCGGCAGGGCGATCGTGACATCCTTGGCAAGCTGCGCGTCCGACCGCTTCTCGAAGTCCTCGACCTTGTTCCAGAAGGCTTCCGATGCGCCGGCGACAGACCGATCGGCAATCAATGATTGCAGCCATTCCGGTGCATCGGTGGGGATGACAAACTCCTCATGCAGCAGGCCCTGCTTGCGGGTGTAGTCGATCGTCCGGGCTTCCCGCTCGTAGTCCATTTTGGCGCAATGCCGATACGCCGCCGACAGCACAGCACTGCGGCCGGAGCCGCGTGCCACGATGCTGACTGAGAAATGCGGGACGGCCATTGAAAAGCTCCGCTGATCGAACAATTTCAAAGCGTTCGTCAGGAACGGAGGGCCCCGCCAGGGAGCAAAAGCAGAGCGTCGCATCAGCGACGTATAATTGCGCCCTTCGGATCCGTCCTTACGAACGGTCGGGATGATGCTCAAAAGCGTAGGCTGCGCCTACTCGCATTTCTGTTAGTAGATCGGCACGCCGATCTGAGCGACTCTGGCTGCGTGAACCACATCATGCAGCAATGGGGACAATCCAGATATGAAGAAGCCATCCTCCAAGATCCGCGAAGAAATTGCCAAGCTCCAGGAGCAGCTCAAGCACGCCGAAACGAGAGAGGCCGAGCGCATCGGCCGCGTCGCGCTTCGTGCGGGTCTTGGCGACATCGAAATCGAGGAGACGGAGCTTCAGGCAGCGTTAGAGGAACTGGCAAAACGCTTTCGCGGAGGCAAGGCCGGCACCAGCGGACGGAAAGGGGCGGGCGAAAGCAGCACGGGCAGCGGGCAGTCCGAAGCGCTCGCGCCTGGCGCGGCTTCGGGCAGCGCTAGTGAGGCTTGAGCGAATGAGCAGGAACGTGACGTCAGATGCCCGAAAGAAGGACACGCGCGACAAGATCGAGCTTGGAGGCCTGATCGTCAAAGCCGGCCTTCGCTTCGAGAAGCGCGCACTTCTTCTCGGCGCGCTTCTCGACCTGCAGAAGCGGTTGAAGTCCGACGACAATGAGCGAGCACGACTGACAGCGGTCGGCGCGGAGGCGTTCGGCAATGAAGGCGAATAGGATCATTCTCGTCTTTCTGCCCGCAGTCATGATGGTGGCGACCGTGTTCCTGATGACTGGCATCGAAACATGGCTTGCCGGTTTCGGAAAGACCGAGGCGTCAAAGCTTGCATTGGGACGGGCAGGGGTCGCGGCGCCATACGTGGCGGCCGCGACCCTCGGCCTGATCTTCCTGTTCGCAACGGCCGGGTCCGCAAACATTCGCGCCGCGGGCGTTGGTGCTGTGATCGGAAACGCCGCGGCCATCCTGATGGCTTGCTTGCGTGAAGGCGTGCGTCTCGCCGCGCTCGCCGCGCAGGTGCCAGCGGGAAAATCTGCTCTGTCGTATCTTGATCCCTCGACCACGATCGGCGCAGCCGCCGCACTCATGTCAGGCTGCTTTGCGATGCGCGTGGCGATGGTCGGCAACGCCGCCTTCGCGCGAGCTGTGCCGAAACGCATCATCGGCAAGCGCGCCTTGCACGGCGAGGCCGACTGGATGAAACTTGCCGAAGCCGACAAGCTGTTCCCGACGACCGGGAGCATCGTCGTCGGCGAACGGTATCGCGTCGACCGCGACGGTGTCGCCGCCGTTTCGTTCCGTGCCGCTAACAGTGAGACCTGGGGCGCCGGCGGCAAGTCACCGCTGCTCTGCTTCGATGGCTCGTTCGGTTCCTCGCATGGCATCGTCTTCGCCGGATCGGGCGGTTACAAAACGACCTCGGTGACGATCCCGACCGCGCTGAAGTGGGGTGGGGCACTCATCGTGCTCGACCCCTCGAATGAGGTTGCGCCCATGGTGTCTAAACACCGTGAAGCAGCGGGCAGGCGGGTCAGGATCCTCGACCCGCGCAAACCCGCGATCGGCTTCAATGCTCTCGACTGGGTCGGCCAGTATGGCGGCACGAAGGAGGAGGACATCGCATCTGTCGCATCATGGATCATGAGCGACAATGGCCGCGCGAGTGGAGTCCGCGACGACTTTTTCCGTGCCTCCGGCCTTCAGCTCCTGACGGCGATCATCGCCGATGTCTGCCTGTCCGGCCATACGCCCAAGGAAAAGCAGACGCTCCGCCAGGTCCGCGAGAATTTGTCCGAGCCCGAGCCGAAACTGCGACAACGTCTGCAGGACATTTACGACAACTCGGAATCGGACTTCGTGAAAGAGAACGTTGCCGCATTCGTCAACATGACGCCGGAAACCTTCTCCGGCGTCTACGCCAACGCGATCAAGGAAACGCATTGGCTCTCGTATCAGAACTACGCGGCGCTGGTCTCTGGATCGACATTCCGCACGGAGGACATCGCGTCGGGGACGACGGACGTCTTCATCAACATCGACCTGAAGACGCTGGAGACCCACGCTGGATTGGCACGCGTTGTGATCGGCTCGTTTCTGAACGCAATCTACAATCGCGACGGCGCAATGAACGGGCGCGCCTTGTTCCTCCTAGATGAGATCGCGCGCCTCGGTTACATGCGTATTCTGGAGACCGCGCGGGACGCCGGCCGGAAGTATGGCATCACGCTGACGATGATCTATCAGTCAATCGGCCAGCTGCGCGAAACCTATGGCGGGCGCGACGCGTCCAGCAAGTGGTTCGAGAGCGCGAGCTGGATCAGTTTTGCAGCGATAAACGATCCGGAAACCGCCGATTACATCTCTCGTCGTTGCGGCATGACGACGGTCGAAATCGATCAGGTTAGTCGCAGCTTCCAGTCACGCGGCTCGTCGCGGACGCGGTCAAAGCAGTTGGCTGCCCGCCCTCTGATCCAGCCACACGAAGTGCTGCGCATGAGGGCGGACGAGCAGATCGTGTTCACGGCAGGCAATCCGCCACTCAGATGCGGCCGTGCCATCTGGTTCCGGCGGAAAGATATGACCGCTTGCGTGGAGCGGAGCAGGTTTCTACGGCGCGACGCGCCTGCACATAAAGAATGAAGAGCATCGGAGAAATCAGCATAGCGACGACCGGTAGGGCGTGATTTCGGGAATTCTCGACATGCTTCGGTCGGATATCGGGCAGCCGCAGGAGGCTTAGCATAGCGCCGCGTAAGCGGAAGCCGGGACCGACTGCCCCCGACCGAGGCATTCTGCTTCAAACAGTCATCCGTTAGTCGGAGGTCCCTTCGGTGAGTCCGTCGAAAACCTCCATTATAGCGTTCGTTATGGCTTGGCCAAGAGCGTTGCCAGCCACGCGAACGTCGTCTTCAGAACCATCGCGAGAAGCACGGGCAAGTTCAAACCCCTGATCCCCGACAATCTGCTTGGCCACTTCGATGGCCCAGAGGCCGAAGTCGCCGCGGTTGTCGATCTGGATAGCATCTTCCATCTGCCCCTCCTGAAGTTGGTCCGGCGGCTCTTTCCATAGACGTTACGCAAGAGCAAGCGCGAGGCACCGATGTTGACCAGGTTCCCATTCAGGCAGATAGACGCCTGCCGTTGTCCGTCGATGCATCACGAATTTGAATCGATCACGCTCGAACGATTCACAACTCTCGTTGGACGGCGAATCCTGAAAACACGATCATGTCGGCATGACCACTCAGCCTTACAACCTCCATGTCGAGAAAACGGACCTCTCGAAAAACATGGCCCGTTTCTACGCGATGGCCATCGAGCCTAACCTGTTTGGGGAGGCTTGCCTGATGCGGCGTTGGGGACGTATCGGAACGAAAGGCCAGACAATGAGCCAGCATTTCGAGACCGAACGAGAGGCGGTGGCTCTCTTTCTCGACCTCCTCCGACAGAAGAAGCGCCGCGGCTACGCAGCTGTCGTTCGGCAATCGTGCACCGATATCTGATAGACGGCACCAGGATTCGGGGGACAGGCATGAACAGCAGACCAGGTGATGTTGATCATCGGCAAACGCGGGGCATCATAAAACTGATCTTGGTCGCGATGATCGCAGTGTGTCCAGCTGTGCAAACTGCGATAGGCGACAAGGCCTATGCGAGCGAAAGCACATCAACGGTCAACGAGCATTTTCAAATGTGCTCCCGAGGCTCGCACAAGGCCTGCGTCGTCGATGGAGACACGATCTGGTTGGATGGCCAGAAGATCCGTATCGCTGACATCGACACGCCGGAGGTGAGCGAGCCGAAATGCTCGTCGGAGCTGGCACTTGGCAACCGCGCCACGGACAGAATACTTGAACTCATCAACGAGGGGCCTTTCGAACTCAAAGCATGGCCGGGGCGTGACACCGACCGATATGGTCGCAAACTTCGCGTGCTGGTGAGAGACGGTCGGAGCCTGGGCGATATTCTGGTTTCGGAAGGTCTCGCCAGGACATGGAGCGGCCGACAAGAGCCATGGTGCTGAGAATAGCTTATCGGCCCGGTGAAACGGGCCGGTATGGCGTTTAACGCCGTCGGTCCAAGTCGGTCTCGAAATTGATTTCGACCTCGACGAAGAACGGGATCTTGATCGCGATCTTCAAACCGAGCTTTCCCTTGCGGAAGAAGTGACAGATCACCTTGGCGAGGGTGCGAAGGCGGCGGCCGGTAGCTTTGAGGAACTTGGCGAGCTGTTGCATATGATTTCTCCTGTCGATTAAGTTTCGTCGCGGGGATGAAATGCGGATCGGCAAGGAGTGCTGCACCGGTCACGGCCGAAGCGCAGCGGAGGACTTGAGGACGGCTGAATTTTGCTGCGCGAGGAACCGAAGGTGGGGAAAATTCTGCCGGCATCAGGTTGCGGCGCGCCGTACGATCCGCATCATTCCCAATGTCGATGAAATGAGATCGACCGGAAACCTGCAGCAGGTTGGTCACGATGATCGTGAACGACGTCGTCCGCCTCAGAAAGGCGGTTCGGCTTCTGCAAGGCCCTCCCTCTCGGCAGCAGCGACGGCCAGCTGCGCCTGGGCGATTTCAAGCTCGGCCCGGATCTGACGGCGCTCAGCGTCACCGACAGCATTGCGCAGCTCGGCCCGCAGTTCTTCAATCTGGATCTCGAGTTCGTAGGTCATCTTCGTCTCCTGACGTTTGGGAAAGATGACAAGCCGGTCCGAGAAGGGGATGGCGGGGTCAGGGATCGCGCCAGCGACCGGCAGAGCCGGGGAGTGGGGGAGCCGATTTGCGTAACCTGCCCATCGGGCGGGTGGAGTAAATTGGGGGAACCGCTCATCCTTGGGGCCGCGATGCCCGCTTGGTACGATGGCTCATTCTGAGCAGCTTCCCCGCTCACGTAGGGCACCCCAAAAAAGCGGGACCTGGCTCGATGCCCGGTCCGGCTTTGATTTTCGGCAGAGGAGAAGGCCCCGCTGGTGGCGGAGCCCCGTGATGTCAATCAGTCTCGGTTCGGGCGGGACCAGATGAGCTGGAGGCCATCCTCGCCCTCAACTTCGGCAAGCGTTGCGTAGATCGGAGCCGGAAAGCTCGGATCGTCGAGCTTGACCGAGAGGTAGTCGCGCCCCTGTTCGGAGGTTTTCTGCCAGGCGGCACCTAGCTCAACGCTCCCAGCGTAGACGCGGAACTGCGGGCCCTTGTCGGAGGGGTTCTCGACCCGGGCGATGCGGGCCTTGACGTTGAGGGCGAGCGTGCGGATGGAGCCGGTGAAGCCGTTTTCGGTGGAGGTGAATGTGCCGATGGTTGCCATTGTGATATTCCTTTTCGTGTTCGGGCCGCGCCCATCGCGGCCTCGATGGCTGTCGAACAGACCGGTGACGATCGGACCGCACCCAATAGGGCCGCAATGAAATGGAGGGCGGCAAGTCGCAGATTTGTTAGTGGGAGAGGAGGAGCCCACAGGGGTCCGGGGTAAGAAATCTGAGCCTTGTCGTTGCGGGAAGACGATCGAGGCGCAGCCGGTCTCCGGTCAGACATGCCTCATCGAGCCCGCAGATGGGTTGCCGGAAACTCTAACGTGAAGGGATATGGCAATGGTGTTCCGCCGCTCTCGCCCCAGGGCACAAATGGCACCCGATCCATCGCCTCACTAGCACGGCCGTCGCCGCATGCATCCGTTGGGGGAAACGGTCCCGCAAACATTGGCCGGCTTGCTGGATATACGCCATGCGATATCGTGCACACGCGAATCCCAGCCTGGAGGAACAATGCGTCAGCAGACCAAGCCTTTCATCATTGAACGCAAGCCATCCCGGAAACCAAAACCCGACGCTGCAAAACCGTCGATTTGGGGAAGGCTGGATGCTGATATTGCACAAGGTCTTCAAGACCAGCGCGACATGGATCACGCGGCCGCCACCGGTGGTGACGACCGCGCCTGAACCTCAGGCCGCAGCCTTCAGATCCGCTTCCGGCTGCAGGGAATGCAGGAAGCTCACCGCGCGCTGCGCATGGGCCGCCGCCTGGAAGATCGACCGCTTGTCGTTGGCCAGCACCGATAGCCACGACTGTAAATAGGACGCGTGATCGGGTCGCGGCTCGAGCTCTGGCGCGATGCCGAGATCAGCGCAGAGGAAGCAACTGCCGAGCTCTGCAATAAGTTCTTCGCGGGCGCGTTCCGTCCGGTCCTTGGCATATCGGGATAGATCACGTCCGGCCCGATGGTCTGCTGCAGTCCAGTGCGTCACCTCATGACTGAGGACGGCCGCGTATCCGGCAGCATCGCGAAACGCCTCGAAGGGCGGCATCTGGATGTAATCCATGACCGGCGAGTAGTAGGCTTGGTTGCCGCCGTGCCGGATCACCGCGCCGGTGTTGCGGAAGAAGCGATCGACGCTTTCAATCCGCTCGACGGGATCCCGCACCTTTGCCGGCGGAGCATAATAGGTGTCGGGCAAACCATCGATCTGCTCGATATTGAACACCGAATATGCCTTCAGGAACGGGATTTCCCGATCGACATCATTGCCGTTTCCGTCGGCTACCGACTTGGTGAAGCGGCTGGCAAATACGACCGTCGAGCCCGTTTCGCCCTTCCGCACGGCTCCACCCAGTTCGAGGGCCTGTTTGAAGGTCATCCACATCGTGGAGCAAAAGCCCCGTGACATCTGCTCGGACCACAGGAGCAGCACGTTCATGCCGGAATAGGGAAGGCCGTTATGGCGCATGGGCCGTGTGATACGCCTATCGGTGTTGGCGGCGCTCCATGGTTTCATCCAGGGACGAACGCCCTGTTCGAGATCTTTGACGATACGATCGGTGATGCGCGTGTAGATGTCGATACGGTTCGATTCCGCTTTCTTCGTCATGACTTCTTCTCCTTTTCTCAGGACCGCGCCTATCGCGGTCCGTCACGGAGGTCCGAAGTCAGGGGCCGATGGTGCGGCCATGCACCGGAACGGCCGAAACAGCGTGGAGGACGGCAAAGCCGTTGTATGGGTGCCCGGCTCCTGCAGGACCGCCGAGCGGGACGGGCCGCGATAGGTACGTCTTAAGCTTCTCGTTCGACATGGAAAAAGGCCGGCGCGTACAGGCGCCAGCCGCGGTAGAAGAGCAAGAGGGCGGGGCACTGCCCCGCCGATAGTGTCATCCGAAGGCGGCCATCTGCGTTTCGGCCGCCTTGCGATCTAGCGACGCGCCGGGGTTCTCGACCGGACGGTCGAAGGGCTTCCAGGTCTCGCCGATGACCTGTTCGTAGGCGGAGACTGCGCCCTCCGCCGCCATGCGCAGCGCGTGGGACTGGACGCCCATATCAGCGGCAAATTCCCGTTTGCGCTGGGCGGCACTATCGTATCCGACCGGACCGTCGAGATCCTCATCGCGAGCGTCGTTGGAAGCTTTGGCGGTAGCGTCGCGGGCCTCGGTGACAGCGCGGGAGTAGAACTGCCCGGCGCCATGCGCCGATCCGACAAAGGCTCCGACGATACGCTGCAGATGGATCTGCATGGCCTTGTCTCCCAAGCCTTCGGAGAGGCTTTCGGCTGTTTCGACGATCAGCCGCTCATGCAGGCTGCGGATGCCATCGCTGTCAACGATGGCCGTGCCGAAGCTTTCGGCGATCTTCAGCGCCTGGGTGGCGTCGGGGCAGGAGAGGCGAACCATTTCGAGGGTGGTGCCGCGGCGAGATTGCGAGACCCGAGCGTTGGAGCGATTGGGGGTGGTTGGCTTGGCCATGTCTGATCCTTCCTTTGCTGCCGAAGTGGTTCCGGCCCGTGCCGGTCTGCCCTTCGATGCGGACGACCAGGAACCGGCAAGGGACGGGCGGCTTCACAGGTCCGATCCGACTGAGCCAGCAGGGCAGGTTTGCGGGCCAGCAGGCTTTAACCTGCGCAGACCGCGGGCTTGCCCTCGCGCAGAGAGGCTGGATCGGCCGCCCCGCGGCGCGACAGCGGCCTTGAAACGACCGGCCGCCGGTTCAGACCGCAACGAAAAGAAGGGCAGTCGGCACGGGTCCGATATCGGTCGCAAGCCGGCGGGGAACGACATGTCCAAGCCTGCATCCTTTGGTAAACCTCAGACGGCAGGAGCCACCCCGCCGCAGCCTCCTTGGGTCCACCTATCCCGCTACGGGCGGAAAGGCGGGATCTCCACAAAGTTCGAGTTCGTCGATGACTTGCTGTTGCAATGCCAACCGATGTGCGAGCGTATCGAGTTCGCCCACCTTTCGAAGGCCAGTCGGTCTGCCAGCTCATGACGATAAAGGCGAGGACCGGACCGGCGTCGCGCCCGGCTCCGGACCCTCACAGTAAGCGCCTGTCGTCCGGCGCGCGCAGCAATCTGACGGGTCAGACAATCGAGATGCCGCTGGGTCTCGCGCCGGGCACCGATTGCTTTCACCAGTGGGTTTGAAGCGAAGATGTCGATCATGATCCGCTACCCCGGCTTCGCCTTCCTATGAACGAGGACGGCCCACGATACTCAGCATGACGGGTGGGATCGATGACAAAGCCGAACCGGCCGCGCCCGGCATACTCGTCGCTCGGCACCAGAAAGCGACGCTCATCGTCGCTGGCCCTTCTATCACCGCCGACGACCGCCACGACCTCGGTCATGCCTGAGTGCTGATCGGAGAATATTGCCGATATGACGACATGGTCTGCCGCATGACGCTGATCGAACGCCCGTCGATCCTTGAGCGAACTTTCGCCCTCGGCCAGCTTGCAGCGGTGGATCGCCTCCCAGGCATCCGGCCAGGTGTTGCGGATGGTCTTCTCCGCCAGGGATCTCTCATAGCCGGTGAACAGATCCGGAAAGCTCAGCGCCACGATCGCCCATTCGTTGTCCTCTTCGTACCATGGGGTATCCTTCCGAAGCAGCGGATGGACTTTGGCATTGCGCTCGGCAGAGAGGTGAAGACCGCCGTGGCCAGCCGTGCTATGGGCGACGACGCCCTCTGCGTACACGACCGCCATCTGCGATCTGCCCCATGGTGTGCTGGCCGACATGCGGGTTTGCACGCGGTTCAGCTTGGCCAGATCGCGTTTCTGACCAGCGGTTTCGGCGACGCGCACCCGGAATTCGGCCTCATTGGCGACCCGACCATCATGCCCGATGAAATCTGTCCGTGTCAGGTCTGCGAGTGGCCGACGGACAGCAACCGCGCTCGCTAGAAAAGCAAAGCCGCTGGGTGTTGTGACCATTGCAAGGACCAGGTCATCAATGCGGGCGACGGGCAAGCCGTCCGCACTGGTGGCAAACTCCACCCCCGAAAGATCGGGGGTGGATACTGCAATATTCGACTGGAGGGCGGCGGTCATGCGGCAGCCCTCTGATCGAAGTCTTCGTCCTGATCATCGTGGTCGGGCAGATCCGCATCCTGCGACTCGCCGTCGACCACATCTTTGAGTTCTTGTTCTGCCTGAACGTCCGATGGATCGTCGAGATCGCTGTCCCCGACATCCTGGGACCCCGCGCCGATGACATCCGCGGCAGCGCCTGCCCGGATCCATTCGAGCAGTTCGTCAACCGGCGGCGCGAAGCGGCCCGACGGATGGACAAAGTGCTCGGTCGCGAAATGCTCTACCAACGCTGCGCGGGTTTCGCGAACCTTCTGCCTTGGCTGGACCGACGCCTCGGCGCAGGAGGCTTCCAGCGCCTGACGCGACAGGCACAAGAGGAAGTCCTCCGAGCCCATGTTCGGCAGGAATTCGTCAGCGCCGATCGCATCGCCCGCAATACGCGCGACCATGCCGCTGTTTGACATTCCCCTCCGGCACGAAAGTACATCGACCAGTACGGAGCGCACGGCAACCCGAAGCGTGTCCTGATCGAAGGCGAGCTTGCCATGCTCGTCAAACAGCCCGACGGCATGACGCGAAAAGCGCTTGCCGCCGTAGAACGTCCCGCCTGCGCCGGAGTCAACGCGGACGTTCTGCCCGGCGAAGGCCAAGACCATCAACGCCATCAGCATGTCATCTTCGATCGGAGCGCGGCCAAGCGCATCGTGCAGGGCGTCGGTGCGGAAATCGCCGATCATATCATGGCCCTTCTGGGTGACGTCCGGCCGGACTTTCGGCGTGGCGACTGCGTTGGCGTCATCGCCGCCAGTGACCGATCCGTCGCAAGCAGCACCCTTCGGCTTCGCCGCCTCGGCCATGCGGTAATGCACCGTCTGCACCTTGCCGTCACGATCGAGGTAGAGCGCCGCGTGGTCGGACTTGGACGGTTTTCCGTAGACTTGAGAAGCCTTCTTTGGCAGCTCCGGCTGACCCCAGCTGTTGACGTCGACGATCGCACCCTTTTTCGGCAGATTGTTCGTCATCCATTCATGCTGGGCGCCGAGAAAGCCCTCCACGTTCGTGGTGTAGCGACCATCCTGGTCGGCGGGCGCGAAGAGATCCTCAACCCACTCGATGCCGTAGGCTTGGGCGAGATCGTCGCCAAAGCTCGCATCCCTGGCGTACATGCGCTTCCTGGTCAGCGCATTGGCGATCTGCCACCAGGGAGCGGTGTCGCCCTTCTTCGGCTTGTGCGCTTTCCAGACCTCCTTCTGCTCGGCCTGGCCCGCCGCTGCGATCACCCGCAACTGCTGCTCGGACGGCATGTCGCCCAGCGCCATCTGTTCGAGCATTGCCGAAAGGACATTGGCGAGCAGGCGCAGCTTGCGGATCTGGCGGACAGGAAGAGCGAGAGCGACGGCGATCGCTTCCTCGGTCCAGCCGAGAGCAACAAGGCGTTCAATACCTCGCCATTGATCGACGGGATTTAGCGCTTCACGAACGCTGTTCTCGACCATGGAACGCATCGCGCCATTGTCGTTGGCTGCATCAACGACGAGGATTTCGATTTCTTCAAGACCGGCCGCGATGGCGAGGCGGACCCGACGATGCCCGGCGTCGATAATGTAGCCGTTTCCACCATCGGTTTCCGGCGCCACCACCGGCGGCTGGACGATGCCGACGGCCTTTATCGTGGCCAGCATCAGCGCATCGGCCTGCGGCGAGGACTTCGACTGGCGCATCCGGTCGGGGTTTTCCTTCAGAGCGCGCGGGTCAACCTTCATGATCTGCATGGGATTTGTCCTTGTCTAGAGAGTTCCGGACCGGCGCCTTGCCAGCCCTACCTGTCTTCATTTTTCTCGAAGACACCTCCAGGACCGCCGAACGGCCGGACTGACGCAACTGCGGCCGAGCATCCCTGCTGTGAAGGACGAGCGGGGCTGACAGCCCTGCGAAGAACGAGTAGCCGGGATGGCGCAGGCGGCGGTTGAGCGCACGCGTCGGCAGGAGGACCGATCGGCGACCGGTTCTTTCCCTCCCTTTATTTCCTCTTCTCTTCCGGAGAGCCGGCTCGCGCACGGACAGGCGCGATCGACACGAAGAACCCTGCCAGGAAACTGAAACGCAAAAAGGGCGCTCGACCCGCGAGGGGAGCGCCCTTTGTCTGACCCGGACAACGTCGAAAACCATGGCCAAGCGCCATCGGCAGGACATCATCTGAACGGGAAGTGATTGGCAGATATGGTCGAGGTCGAGAGATTTCAAGTCTCTACCCGCCATCTCTGGTCAAAGCCACGATGGGAGTGGAGCCCGGGTGACAAGAACGGCCTGGGCTTGCGCCGCTCATGCGGCGATCTGGTCTGCATTGACGGTGGCAGAGGCCGCCAGGTCTTCCTCGACCTGGCGAAGTAGCTTTCGTTTGTCACGGAGTTCATCGCCGAACTGAAAGGCACCGCCTATGCGCGACCGATACGAACTCAGACGGCGCTCGGCCTGGTCGAGACGTCGACGATACTGACGCCGCTCCTCTTCGAAGCCGTCGAGGCCATGCTCCAGCCGTGAGATCGCGCCCAGCGGCGTGACCGTGATCGAAAGGTCGATCTCATACTCTGCCCCGGTGCGTTGGAGCAGCGTCTCGTAGCGATAGCCATCGCCCTTGCCAAACCGCTCACCCTCATAGACGAGGTCAAAGCCGCCGATCGTCGCCAGATGCACCTCGCCTTGCCTCTGCAGCTGTAGCAGCGCGAGGATCTCCTTCATCAACGCGCGACCGGCTTCCTTGCGTTCGGTATATTCTTTGCCAAGCACCATCATCGTGAAACCGTCACCGCCTGTCGGTCGAAGCCGAGCGATGTCCTCACTGATCTCGCCGATGCGCCGGGTCGAGACCTCGATCTCACGCTCGGCATCACGCATCTGCCGACGGACGGCATACTGATCGTCTTCGTGAGCAGCCCGCAGCCGTTCGAGCCGGGCAATATCAGCTTCCAGCCCAGCCTTCTGCATGAGGCGCTCGTCGCCGGAAGCAATTGCCTTCGCCATGGCGAACTGGTTGGCCGCACCTTCTCCAACATCTTCCAGCCGCCGGATCGAGGTATCTCCCGACAGTGCCGCGGCGATGAAGCGGGCCTTGCGCTCGTTATTCTGCCACATCGAAGCGTCTAGCGAGCCTTCCGTCGCGTAAGCGAAGATATCGACCTCATCATGCTGATTTCCCTGGCGAACGATCCGACCCTCGCGCTGTTCGATCTGCGACGGCAGCCATGGGACATCGAGATGGTGGAGGGCCTTCAGCCGAAGCTGGGCGTTGACGCCGGTGCCCATCGTTTCCGACGACCCGATCAGGAAACGGATCTTGCCGGCGCAGACATCGCAGAACAGCCTTTGCTTGGCCTCGGTCTTCTTAAAATCCTGCATGAAGGCGATCTGCGATGCCGGGACACCGAGCCGGATCAGCTCGTCGCGGATGAAGCGGTAAGCTGAGAAACCGCGGGACTTTTCGACATTAATCGTACCGAGATCGGAAAAAATCATCTGCGCGGCGCCCGGCAGGTCAAAATCTTTGCCATCGTGGCGACGATAGGTGGAGTCGCCAGTTTCCTTCCAGATCCGATGGGCGTTGCGGACGAGAAGATTGAGCTTGTTATCTTCGTCGTTCTCAGACCCCGGCATGACGAAGCGCAGGTCGATCGCCGCATGGCGGCCATCGGTGATGACCGATAGCAGAATGTCATCGCCGGGCTTAGCCGGTCCCTCACGCTGCTCGATCGCCTTGATGCGCGCGCCGAGCATTTGCTGATAGGTCTTGAACAGAGCCGTCGGCTTGGCCGTCAGGATCTGCCGGCGCCCGGTCGAGATGTTGGGGACCTTCACATATTGCCTGAGATCCTCGGGCATGACGACATCCGCAAACGAGCGGAACATGGCGATCAGTTCGGGAACATTGACGAAGGAAGCGAAGCGGCTGACCGGCTTGCATTTGCCGGACGGCTGGATTTCGAGTTCCGTCGTAGTATCGCCGAAGCATGATGCCCAGGCATCGAACTCGTGCAACCCACGCTCGGCAAGTGCATCGTGGCCAAGCAGGCGCTGGATCGAGAACATTTCGCCGAGCGTGTTGGTGACCGGCGTGCCGGAGGCGAGAACCAACGCGCGGCCCGGGTTTCTCGTTTCGATATAGCGGGATTTGACGTAGAGGTCCCAGGCGCGCTGCGAGCCGTTCGGATCGATGCCTTTCAGCGTCGACATGTTGGTGGCGAAGGAGAGCTTGCGGAATTCCTGTGCCTCATCGACGACGATCTGATCGACGCCTATCTCGGAGATCGTCAGCAGATCGTCCTTGCGAGTCGCCAAGCCTTCAAGCCGCTCCTGCAATCCTTCCTTCAACCGCTCGAGGCGCTTGCGCGAGACGCGGTCCTCGCTGTCGACCTTGGTCAGCAGGTCCTCATAGAGCTGTAGCTCGTCCTGGATCATTTGGCTCTCGAAGGCCGAGGGGACAGCGATGAAGCGGAAGGCAGAATGCGTGATGATGATCGCGTCCCAAGTTGCCGTCGCCGCCCGTGACAGGAACCGGGCGCGCTTGTCCTTGGTAAAGTTGGTCTCGTCAGCCACAAGAATGCGCGCATTCGGATAGAGCGCCAGGAACTCGCGAGCGGCCTGCGCCAGGCAATGGCCGGGGACGACCAGCATGGCTTTGGCGATCAGGCCGAGCCGGCGCTGCTCCATGATGGCGGCGGCCATGGTCATTGTCTTCCCGGCGCCTACGGCATGGGCGAGATAGGTCGAGCCATCGGCAATGATCCGCCAGATGCCGCGTTTCTGGTGTCCATAAAGAACAAAGGCGCCTGAGGCACCGGGAAGTTTCAGATGAGAGCCGTCGAATTTGCGTGGCGCGATATTGTTGAAGCGATCGTTGTAATCGTGGGCCAACCGATCGGTCCGATCGGGATCTGTCCAGACCCAGTCCTGAAACGCTTGCTTGATCCGCTGTAGCTTGTCGCGCGCCGCCTCGGTATCGACGACATTCAGCACGCGCCGCTCGCCATCGACATCCTTGAAGGTATCGAAGATCTGTGGGATCCGGCTGTTTAGCGCATCGGCGAGAAGCTCGCCGGCATGGCGACGGCTGGTCCCCCATTCGGAGGTGCCGGCGGCACTGTATCCGAGCTGACGGGCCTCCACCGTCCAGGACCCGAGTTCCGGCATGTGGTGGATGCGGATATCGGCCTCCATCTTTTGCCTGACGAAGGCGACGACATCGGCGGCCGGAATCCACGGTGCACCGAGACGAGCCGTGATGTCGGACGGTCGAAGATCGGCCGGCTGGACATCGGTTAGGGCGCGGACATTGCGCTTATAGGTCGGATCAAGCTCGGCGGCGGCCTGTGCGACGGCAAGTTTGGTGCGGACGGCGCCGGAGAGATATCCGTCTGCTGTCTTCCACGCTCCATCCGCCGGATCGCGGAAGATAGCCTCGCCTAGCTCATCGACCACGGCTCCGGCATCGGTGTGCAGCAGCTCGGCGATATGGTCGATATCGACGTGGCCTCGTTCATTCAGCACGACGGCGAGCGCATCTGCAGGAGAGGTGATCGTCGGCGCCGCGGGCGGAGCAATCACGCGTTCGGAAAAAATCGGACCCGGTTTCGCCGTGTCGGTCTCCAGATCGTAATCCTCGATCGAGGCGACCAGCCAGCAATCGGGATCGTCGCGGAAAGGTGCAAGGTTAGGCTGGCGATGGGTCTCCTTGACCGCGCCGGTCTCGGCATCCTCCTGGATCGCAACGGTCGTATGGTTGATCGGCCCGAAATCGCGCACAAAACTCGACCAGGCGATGCGCAATCGCACTTGGAGATCTCGCCATGGCCGATCGGCCTCCTGCGCCTTCAGCACTTCACGCACTGCATCGCGGATCGGGATCAGCTTTGAGACGATCCGGATATGCTTTTCCGGTACCCCATCGCCTGAGCGACCCTTGCGGACGGTGACCGGCACGGCTGATCCGTCGAGCATCTGCATCAGGCCCTTTGCCCGGTCGACGAAGAAGCTGCCCTCGCGAACAGTCCCGCCCTTAGGCTGCAGATCGACGATCTCGCCGAGTTCTTCCTCAAGATCGATATCGATCGGTGTCGGCTCGCCGTCATAGAGATCGGCCGGCAGAAGCTCGATGGCAGTAGCAAGGGCGGTTTCGAGATCCTCTCCATCGCGTGGGCGGCATGTGTAGGTCTCGCCGAACGGGTCGGAGGTCAGGGCGTGTGTGCCAAGCACGAAGTCCGGATGGCGGGCGAACCAGCGATTGACCCTGATGGCGACATCGTCGCCTGTGGCCGGCCTTATCTCATCGACATCGAGCCACAGCTGATTTCCCTCCGGCTCTCCGGCCTTCCGCTTGCGGAAGAAGAGGATGTCGACGACGACATCAGTGCCGGCGTCGTGGCGAAAGCTGCCTTCGGGCAGGCGGATCGCCGCGATCAGGTCGGCAGACTTGGCGATATGCTCCCGCGCAGTGCTATCGGCTTTGTCCATCGTGCCATGTGAGGTCACAAAGGCAGCGAGCGCCCCCGGTTTCAAGAGGTCGATCGACCGAGCAATAAAGTAGTCGTGCAGGCGCAGGCCGAGCGCCCGGTAGGCCCGGTCCGAACGGACGATGCGGTCGGAGAAAGGTGGGTTGCCGATGGCGAGATCATAGATCGGTGCGAGATCAGTTCGGGCGAAGTCGCCATTGATGATCCGCGCCCTAGGCTGAAGCAGGCGGACGATACGGGCTGTGACCGGATCGAGCTCGATCCCGGTGACATATGCGGCATTGCGATAACGTTCCGGCATTAGGGCAGGGAACAGCCCGGTGCCGACGCCCGGTTCCAGCACCTGGCCGCCGCGCCAGCTAAGCCTTTTTATGCCGGCCCAGATCGCCCGTATAATAAACTCAGGCGTGAAATGCGCATACTGGGTGCAGCGGGCGAGCGACGCATAGTCGGATTCGGAAACCGCAGTCTCGAGCGAAGAGCCAATATCGTCCCAGCCTTGCCGGAAATCGACCTCGCCCGGCCGGCGAAATATGCCGTTAGCCAACTCGCCAGCGCCGAAGCCGGTGAAACGGATCAGCTGCGCCTGTTCCTTTGGCGTTGCCGGCCGGTCCTGCTTGGCAATGCCATCGGCAACGAGAATCGCCGCTACGTTTGCCCGGGCTCGCTCCTTCCACGAGGCACCAAGATTGCGATCGCCGTCGAGATAAAAGTTTGCCCGAAGCCTCGCTCGCCGGACAGGCGTGGCAGCAATAGGCAAGGCGGAGGCGGGTGCTGGCGGCACGGGATCCGGATCGTCATCATTGGCGGCATCAGGCGAGAAGCCGCCGAAGGCGGTAACGTCCAGCCCGAGGCCGGAGGACAGGGCAGAGCTGCCGAACATGTCAAAGGTAAACGGGTCGTTACTCATGGAAAGCTCCTTGGAATGAGGGCGTGCGCGTTCGTCCGGTCGAGAATTCGACCGGCTGCAGTGCGAAGTTGGGGAATTGGTCTGACTCAGGCGGCCAAGGGTGAGGGGAGGTGGCGCAAATGCACCGGCAGCTTGGCGGCAATCTCGTCGTCGCTGAGCGTATCGAGCAGCTTCAGCAACGTGCCTTCCTTGCCGCCGTAGAGCATCACCGTGCGATGGCCCTGCATTGGCTTCGGCCAGCGGTCACTGGCATATCCACGATAGTCGTCCGCAGTCGTGCTCCAGATATGCTCGAGCCGTTCTTCGCGGCTCATCGCCCGGACAGGCCGGGTTTCGCGGTCGAGGATAGCAGACCGCATCGCCTCCACAGAGTTCGGGTCGGAGAGGTCGCAATAGGTATGAAAGTAGCGGACCGCTTCATCGATCCGGATCGCGTAAAAGACCGATGTCACCGAACCGGTCATGAACTCCCGCATCGCAAAGATCGGCCCGCGCATCCAGAGCGGCGGCAGAATGTCCAGCATATAGGAGTAGGAGGTTTCATCGATCTCGAACCATTCGCCTGCATAGACGGCAGACTGATCGCCATCAAAGCGGTCGGGGCGCATCGCGTGCCGGTCGAACATGCGGAACATGTCGGCCCGCTTGGCAACACCCTGAAACACTTTGCGGGGGAGGGATATCGAGGTCATCAGCTTGGTCCTTTCGGGGTTTGGGACCGAAGGCAGCACTGTCGTTTCGACCTTGCCATTCTCTTCAGTCCTTCATGACCCCTTCCGCGCTGCCGGCCTCGTGTCCGGCCGGGTCAAGGGCCGGCGCATGCCGGGCGAAGCCTCCCTTGATGCGGCCGGCGCGCATGCGGCAGGCCTCGTTATTCCCTTCGGTCTTCCTTTCCCGTTTTTCCCTCTCCCTGTTTTGAAGAACCGCGTTCCAATCCTCTGCCGGCGGACGTAGCCGCTGCCAGTCACAGCCGTACGCCTCGGCGAGCGCACGCAATCGTTCTGCGTAGACATCCCCTTGGGAATTGGCATCCGTGGCCGCGACCAGTGTCAGTCCCGGCCGCGCAGCAAGTTCGGCAAGCGCGGCATCTGTCGCCGGAGACCACCCACCGCCAGTGCTGAGATAGAGAGTTTGCTCGCGCGGACCTTCGAGTGCCGCAAGGCTCATCGCGTCGATCGCAGCCTCGGTAACGCAGAGACGAGAAGCATCGCTTGGTCCGAGGCGAAAAAGAACCTTCGAGCCCCCAGTGGCAAAGCCACGCCAGTCGGGACCGCGCTCCTCCCAGCCGACGACGCGACCCTCGCTATCGACATGGGCCGCCCATATACTGCCGAAGGGTCCTTCCCGCAGGACACCCTCTCGAATGGCCTGCCGGGCGATGGCCGTCGGGATCCAGCGCGCCCAGCACAGATAGCGCCAGGCACCGGATCCGGGCGATGGCGTGGGCCGGCTGCGCCAACGGTCACAAATGTCTTTTACCGGCACGGAAGACCGCGAGGACCTCCATTCCGGCCGGGAAAGTTGATACCCGACAATTGACGCGACCGCGTCCGTTGCGGACGGGAATGCGATCCTTTCCAGGAACATGGCAAGGCCGAATACATCGCCTTTCTCGTCGCTGAGCGGATCGAACCAGCCGCGTCCGTCATGCGTGACAATGACGATGTTGCCGCCACGCCGGTATTTGACGGCGCGTCGCGTGCTTTCCTTCAGATCAATTTCGTAACCGGCTCGTTCCAGCACGGCTTCGCAACTCACCTTGGCGCGCAGCGCCTCCAACTCTTCTCGTTTCATATTTTTCAGCCGCCTAGCGGCCGTCCCTTCTTCTTCTCGCAACTTGCGGGTCACCTTCCACCCGCCGGGAAGAGCGAAGGGGGCAAGGGCGCAGCACGCAACTGACAAAAGTTGCAGCATAATGCTGCGGCGAAGCTTCCCTTGCGGCCGACAGGTCGCCAGCGGCAGGGACATGCGGGTCTCAATGAGACCCGCGGGGGAAATATTCATGCACGATCTCAAGATCGTCTTCGTCATCGAGTTCGTCGGACGGAAGGACGCCGAATTCGTCGCCGGATTTGAACAGGGTGACGGGAACCATGAGGATGCGGGAAAGCGAAAATGCGTGGCTTTGGGCGAGTGCAAGATCCTGTGCCATGTGAGAAACCTCCGTCCGGAGCAGGCCAATCCCGCTCGATGGCTCCGCAAAGGACCGGGGACGGTCGCGATCACCGCGCAGTCGAAGACAAGCGGCGGCAGCTTGCTAGCCGACCCCGATAGCGGGTTGATCGACGGAGATCCGGACATGGTCCAGGACGCCATCAATGAAGAGCGGGATTGGTTTGCTTCGGCGGGAATTGAGGTATCCGGCAGAGATGGTTCACGTAAGCCAGCGCGGCATTTGTTGCCGAGCATCTGTCTGACCAGCCCACCAGTCAGCGACGGCCGGCTTCTTCCTGATCGGACAAGGCTTTGAGAACAGCGAAGTTCATCTCAGCGCGTGACTCTATCCGGGCTATCTCGCTTGCGACTTTCGACCAGTGCCAGAACTCATCGATATCACCACTGGACCGGCTATGGAACGCACGGCGCTGTGCTTCGTAGTAGGACCCGGCTGGATCCGAACTTACGAGAAGCCTGGCGTCAGCCTGCCATCGCCGCCGTATCGCCCGGCGATGTGCGAGCCATCGCGTGAGGAAGAGGATCATCAATCTCTCGAGACCGGTGGCGACAGAGGCAAGTTACCACAAAATCCGAATGATAGAGAGGTGGCATTATATGCACCATTTCAGTTGCTTAGCAAAAATCAGATAAGCATATTTATGGAACTGGCTTCTTAAGTTCGCGCATAGTAAACTCTCGTCAACTTTAATAATCAGCTAGTAGGTAACCCTCGCCGATTCCGAAACGCGGTTTCACTCCGAGCAATGGAGCTGAACGGGAAATTATCTGCTTCACCATCGGCGCGGCAGTCGAGGCTGCCGTCCGACCGCCATGTTCGCCAGTCCTCGGTGCATCGATGATGCTGAGGACGATGTATTTGGGCTTGTCCATCGGAAAGGCCGCGACGAACGCGTTGAAGTTTACATTGCTGGCGTAGCGTCCATTGATGACCTTGTCCGCGGTGCCCGTCTTTCCACCGACATTGAAGCCCTCCACCTGTGCGCCGCGTCCGGATCCTTTCAGACCGTTCCAGGTGAACAGGTAACGCATGTCGGCGCTTGTGGAATCTTTGACCACCACCTTCGCCAGATCGGCAGCGACCGCCCGATCGCGCGGCAGAAATGTTGGAGGCAGAAGCTTGCCGCCATTGATCAGGGAAGCGGCCGCGACGGCCGTCTGCAACGGGGTCGTCGCGACACCGTGCCCGAACGAGATCGTGACAGAATTGATCTTCTTCCACGTACGCGGTTGAGTAGGTGTCGCGACACCAGGCATCTCGGTATCCATCTTCGAGAGAAGACCCAGTCTCGTCAGGAATTCCTGATGACCCTCGATACCGACCCTGTCAGCAACAGCCGCCGTGCCGATGTTGGAAGAGTATTGGAAGACCTCTGGAATGGTGAGCGCCCTGTTCTTGCCTTTGAAGTCCTTGATCGTGAAACCGCCCATCCGGATCGGGCGCGTAGCGTCGACGACGGTGTTCAGGTTGATCTTCCCGGCATCCAGTCCCATTGCGAGCGTGAAGCTCTTGAACGTCGACCCCATCTCGAAGGTCGCATTGCTCATCCTGTTGAACCAGCCCTTCTCGTACTCCTTGTCCACGCTGCCGTCCGGCAGGGTTCGCGAAGGTTCGTTCGGATTGTAATCAGGCACGGATGCCATGGCGACGACTTCGCCCGTGTCGACATCGATGATCGCCGCGCCGGCCGCTTCGGCCTGATAATTTTTCATAGCTGTGGCCGCGACATCGCGGACGATGGTCTGGACGCGGATGTCGATCGACAGCTTGACGGGTTCGAGAGGCGCGCCGCTCGTCATGCCGAGCTGGCGAAGGTCCGCGAGACCCTGCTGATCGAGATAACGCTCCATCCCGGCCAGGCCCTGGTTGTCGATGTTGACGTGGCCGACAATGTGGGACGCGGTTTCGGCACTGGGGTAGAAACGACGCTTCTCGGGCCTGAAGCCGATTCCTGGAATGCCCAAGTTCAGGATATCGGCCTGCTGCCTGGGAGTGAGCTGGCGTTTGAGCCACTGGAAGGCCGTCTTAGAGCGCAGCTTATGGTGCGTCTCCCGCCAGTCGAGGTTGGGGATCACTGCGGAAAGCTTCTCGACGACCTCGTTCGGATCCACGATGCGTCGGGGGTCCGCATAAAGCGATATCATGTTGAGGTCGGTCGCGAGCAGTTCCCCGTTGCGGTCGACGATGTCCGGGCGTGAGGCGACGAGCGTCGGGTTGCCGATCGAGGCGGTCGTGAGCGGCTCGCGAAAGCCGTACCAGACGAGGCGGCCGCCGACGATGGAAAAGACGACTGCGAAACCCGCGATCAGGATACCTAAGCGCTGCTTCGCCTGTTTCCTGCGTTGAGCGCTGGATTCGGCGACCCTCACGGCAGTGCCGCCCATCCGGCTCTTCATGCTGATATGCGATCGGCTCCTGAGCCGCACGACGAATGAAAGCATTGCAATCCGACCTACGAGAACCGTTCGCCGACGCGGGGACCCTGTCGGCTGGATATTCGGGATCTTACACAGCCTCTTTGACAGCCAACGCAGAATTGAAACGTCTGATGGCGTTCATTAAAAACTGCATAAATATACAGTTAAGGTTGAACCTGTTTACGGAACGGGAATTAACGAACCCTGTCCTGTCGATGACGGAACGATAGAGTTTCCGTGAAATGAGGTGTGCATCGGAAATCCGCTCATCTCGCTTCATACAGCCGCGGGACGTGGCAGGCTGGCGACGACGACCACCGTTCTGTCCGGCACCCGGCTGTACAGGTCGACGACATCCTGGTTGATCATGCGGACGCAACCGGAAGACACGGCCTTTCCGATGCTCCACCATTCCGGAGAGCCGTGGATGCGGTAGAGCGTGTCTTCGCCATTCTGAAAGATGTATAGGGCGCGTGCACCCAGCGGATTCTTTAGGCCCGGCTCCATGCCGCCATTCGCGATGCTGTACGGGATCAATTCTGGCTGTCGAGCGACCATCTCGTCGGGCGGGGTCCAGCGCGGCCATTGCCGCTTGTACTGGATGACACCCTTTCCGGCCCACTCAAACCCCTGTCGTCCAAGACCGACCCCGTAGCGCATCGCCTGCCCGCCTTCCTGCGTCAGGTAAAGGAAGAAGTTCGCTGTATCGACGACGAGGGTTCCCGGGCGCTCGCCCGTCGGGTCGCTTACGAGCTGCCGATGATATCGTCTGTCGATCTTCTGGTATGGGATAGCAGGCAGCGGAAACCGTTCATCGGGCATCGGTCCGTAGATCGAGGCGAGCGCCGGATTTTCCAACGGGATAGCCGCTGGCTGAACCGTCTCCCGCGCGGTCGTCGAGCAGCCTGCCAGGGTGGTGACCGCTGTGCCAGCTCCGATCATCACGAATGCGCGCCTGGTGATCCTTGTCTGCTCCAATGTATTCCCTCATCTGTCTGCAATGTCTGAATTAAATGGGTTGCTGGCGACCTGCTCAGGTCATTCCCGCCACAAGATTGCGGATCTTGTGGAGGCGTGTTTCGCGCGGTTCATGCATGTCGAGCGTTCCTTTGAAGCTGCCGTTGGCATCCATGAGATAGACCCCGGCCGTGTGGTCCATCGTGTAGTTGCCGCCTTCTGTCGGAACCCTCTTTGCGTAGGCGGCGAAGGCCTTGACTGCGACCTCGGTCTGGTGCGGGTTGCCCCGCAACGCCATTATCCTTGGGTCGAAGGCCGTCATGTACTCGGCCAACATCTCCTTGCTGTCCCGCTCGGGATCGACGGTGATGAACGCCACGTTGAACTTGTCGGCAACGGGCCCGAGTTCGTTCATCAGGTCAGTGAGCTCGAACAACGTCGTTGGGCAGATGTCCGGGCAGTGGGTGAAGCCGAAGAACGCCAGGTACGGCTTGCCCTTCAGAGCGGCGTTGTCGATCACCTGTCCCCGATGCGAGAGGAGTTCGAAGGGTTTGCCGATGGCCGGGGTCGACATGTCCGTGGCATCGCTGCCGGAGCGAAAAGGAAGCACGTTGCCGAACACAAGTAGTCCCGCACCAACGACTGCGACCATGCACCATACGACAATCCGGAAAATCCGAAGTCCTTTCATCCGAGCTAGCTCCTATTCCGCCGTCATCAGAATCATTCAAGCCAAAGCTCTAATCCCTCTAGTAGCCTGAGGTTCAAGGGCGATTGTGCGGCAACCTTCAGTTCCGCGCCGAAGTGACGCAGCCCGGCAAGTGCAAGCGAACATTGGAAAAGTGGTTCAAGACGTGCAACCAGCCCTTGACCCTCAAGCTACTAGAGGTCTCACAATAATGGGAATCCTAAGGAGAACGAATGGACAGGACTGAACTGGAAACAAGCGACGGGGCATGGCTTCCCGTATTCGGCGCGTGGACCATCGCGCTCGGCTCGAGTCTCAGCGCTCTGTTCATCGGAGAGGTCATGGGGCAGGCACCATGCGATCTCTGCTGGCACCAGAGGGCATTCATGTTTCCGCTTGCAATCCTGCTAGCGGTCGCCGTCTATCGGGGCGACGGACGATGCTGGCTCTATGCCGCGCCGCTCGCCGCCATCGGCTGGCTGATCGCGGCGTTCCACAATCTCCTCTATTTCAAGATCGTCCCGTCAGCGATCAAGCCGTGTGGGCAGGGACCATCCTGCTCTGGCGATGGCATGGTCATATTCGGGATCCTGCCTATTCCCCTCCTCTCGCTTGCGGCCTTCACCGCGATCATCATCCTTCTTCTCATCGTGCGCCGGAGAACCACATCATGAACAGACGCGCCCTTGTCCTCGGAACAGCATCGGTCGCCATCGCCGTCTTCGCAGGAGGGGCAGCTCTCTACGGCAGCAAGTCACCCGCCCCCGCCCCCGTCACGACCCCAGCATCATCGCCCTCGAATGACACGCTTGTGCGAATGTACTCGCCTGTCATGGGTCCTGTTTCGGCCCCTGTCACGATCGTCGAATTCTTCGATCCTTCCTGCGAGGCCTGCCGGGCATTCTATCCGATCGTGAAGCAGATGATGGGTCAGACGGGCACAAGCGTTCGCCTGGTGCTCCGATACACTCCTCTCCACAAGGGGTCGGACGAGGCGGTCCGAATCCTCGAAGCCGCGCGCAAGCAGAACCGCTTCCAGCCAGTACTCGAGGCGTTGCTGGCGCAACAACCTGTATGGGCAGCGCACGGTGCGCCGGATCTGGAGAAGGCCTGGCAGGCTGCTGCGTCGGCAGGACTGAACCTGGACCAGGCCAGAAAGGATGCAGTGTCTCCGTCGGTGGATGCCGTACTTGCTCAGGACATCGCGGACGTGAGAGCGAACAAGGTCGAGCAGACTCCGACTTTCTTCGTCAATGGAAAGCCACTCACCGAGTTCAGTCCGCAAGGACTCTATAACCTGGTCAAAGACGAAATCGACGCGACCAAGCCGAGTTCGTAAGAGCCGTCCAAGCGCGCGCGGAGCACCACCACATGAGCGGACACCATCATGATCATGGAGCCGATGCTGGTGACAAGCGCATATGGTGGGCGATCCTCGTCAACGTGCTTCTTACTTTCGCACAGATCGCCGGGGGCATAGTCTCCGGCAGCCTGTCGCTGATCGCGGACGCGCTTCACAATTTCAGCGATGCCGCGTCGCTGGTGATTGCCTACGGCACGCGAAGGATCTCCCGCCGCCCTGCGGACGACACGATGACCTTCGGATACGTCCGCGCCGAAATCGTCGCCGCGCTCATCAATTACACGACCCTGATCGTGATCGGCCTCTACCTTCTCTATGAAGCAGTGATGCGCTTCATCACGCCGGAGCCGATCGAGGGGTGGATCGTCGTCATCGTGGCGACCATTGCCCTGGTTATCGACGTGGTCACCGCCATGCTGACCTACGCTCTCTCGAAAACAGCATGAACATCCGGGCGGCCTTCCTGCACAACGTGTCCGACGCACTAGGCTCGGTCGGGGTCATCATCGCGGGCACGGTCGTCTTGATCTATGGATGGACTTGGATCGATCCCGCAATCACCCTTCTGATCGCTGGCTACATCCTGTGGCAGGCGTTCACGGAAATCGGCAGTTCGATCCGCTTGCTGATGATGGCGACACCGCAGGATGTCGATATCGTCCAGGTCGTGCGCGATCTGCGTTCCGCAGAAGGGGTGGAAGATGTCCATCACGTCCACGTCTGGGCGCTCGACGAAGCGCACAACGCGCTCGAAGCCCACATCGTCGTGGCAGACCCTTCCAATCGCGAGGTCGCCGGGATGAAGCGCAGGGTGCGAAAGCTCCTGCTTGAAAAGCACGGCATCGGACACTGCACCCTGGAGATCGAGACTGCAGACGACAGAAGCGATCCCGACGCGAAGGTTATCGGCCACGACGCGGACAAGGAGTAGCGCCGGGCGGTGCTACTCCTTGTTCGCCATGTCGCCGGAGATGATCGACGACGAACGACGCATCGTCTCCGACACCCGCTATGAGGCCGGATGCCCGGTTGCGCTGCCAGGGTCTCCCGACGAAGTAGAGACCGTCCACCGGAGAAACGCCTCCGCTATGTATCGCGTCGCCATTGCGTCCCGTCGCTCCCTCGATCTCTATCCAGCGGAAGTCGTCGACATACCCTGTCGCCCACACGATGGTTCGGACCACTTCCCTCGAAGCGTCTTCGAACACGACCATTCCGCCGTCGATCTCCGTCAGCCTCGGCCTGCGGATGACTCCCGTCCTTGCAAGGGACTGGTCATCGTTGCCACGCCGCGGAAACGGGTCGGCCTCGCGGATCCGCCTGCCGATGAAGCTGTTCGCGGAAGCGCGGAGCAGTCCGAATCGGTCCAGCCACCACCAGACGTTTCGGCCGAGTATCCATTCGGGAAGCAGTCGACGCTTCCGGCCTCCGGCAAGCAGGACCCGATGGGTGGCCGAAAGCGAAAGGGCCACATCGCGTCCGCTCGCGCCATCGCCCACGACGAGGACGGCTCCGTCGGCAATGGAATACGCACCCTGGAAGTCCGCGACATGGAGCTGGTCGACGGAAACGGGGACGAAGCGGGAGAGCGCAGGGATCCGAGGCACTGGAAAGGAACCCGTGGCGACGATCACGGCCCGGCTGGTGATCATGAGGCCGTCTGCCGTGAAGGCCTCGAACAGCCTGCCGACCCGGAGCAGCTTAACGATCTTCGTGGCGCTGATGACCCCGTAGCTGTTTTTCGCAGCATAGCGAGCGAGATACTCGGCGAACTCGTCTTTCGTGGCATATCCGTCCGGATCCCCCACGAGCGGCATTCCGGGGAGCGCGCTGATGCTCCTCGGCGTGAAAAGCGTGAGGCCATCGTAGCGATTGCGCCAGCTATCCCCGACCGCAGGCGAGGCATCGACGATCAGGAACGCGATCCCCGCCGCCTCCAGTGCGTGAGCTGCGGCGAGACCCGCCTGTCCGGCGCCGATGACGAGCACGTCGGTTCGCAGGCTCTGCCCGGCATCGATCGACATCGTCGCAGACCGCCTATGGACGCGCGGGCGCGGAGACGGCGGGATCTGGCCTCGCCTCCCGGCCGATATGCACGAAGCTGTAGGAAAACACCGCGACCACGAATGCAGCGAAGATCGCGAACACGATCCAGTTGTTGCGTCGGACCCTGCGCATGCGTTGGTCGGGCTGCGCCATCGCCTAGTCTCCCGCCGGGGCGTCCGCCAGCGAGCCTGTTCCGGAGCGCTTCTTCATCTCCTTAAACGGGTCTGCAAGGGCTGCATCCGGCCTGCTGACAGGATACTTGGTGTTCGAGATGCGGGCGGCCAGCTTGTCCGCGCCGTCTTTCTTGAGAAGCGAGCGGAAGCTCGGGTGCATGCCGCCGTCGACATAGGCAGACATCGCAGAGCTTTCGCCGCCGTCCGCCATCGCGTCATCGACCTTCTTCTTCTCTGCGTCCATCTGTGCCATGAGCTGCGGATCCGGAGGTGCGGAGACGGCGGGGCAGGCAGCGAGAGGGTCGCGAGGCTCGCCACCGGAGAACTCGGTATTGAACATGTAGCGCCGACCGCAGACCGAAACCTTGGGCTGCTGCCGGGTGATCTCGAAAGCGTCGTAGCCCTCCTTCAGGGTCCGCCAGAACGGCATGTTCGGATCGCCCTTGTGAAGCGCCATGTTCTCCGCAGTCATGCGGAAGGGATACGCTTGGACCTGGAACCGGTCCTGTCCGGACGAAAGAGCCTTCGCGACGACGGCGTAGATCTCGCCCACGCCCTGGTCGGTGAGCGCGTAGCAACCCGAGGACGAGCAAGCTCCATGAACCATGAGGGCTTCTCCCGTATACCCGAGGGCCGACTCGAGTCTGTTCGGGTAGCCGAGGTTGAAGGAGACGTAGTACTGCGACTTCGGATTCAGCATGCCTGTCGAGACATGATAGAATCCCTCTGGCGCTTGCCGGTCCCCGTTTTTCATCTTCGGACCAAGCTTTCCGGACCACCTGCACATCGGATAAGTCTTCAGAATCGAATAGCGTCCGGTCCGGTCGATCTTCCAGACCTCGAGCTCGCTCTCCTGCTTGAATATCCTGACCAGCACCGGGCTCTCAGCCTTCATGCCTCTCTTGGACATCTCCGTGAGCATCTTGCTTGAGATCTGAGGTGCTGAACTCGACAGGTCATCCAGCGCCATATCCGAAACGCATCCGGACAACGTGATGCCCACCGCTGCCGCGAGTAGTGCCTTTCGCGTAAACCCGGCCACGCGCTTGCTCGAAATATGGATCCAGTTCATTTCGCCACTCTGCGATTATGCATGTTAGACCTGCTTCGTTCGGTTCATTTCCGATCCGGCGCGGGATGGTGTGAAAACACCGATCTCCTCTAGCTCAGCAAGCGGCCGGATCATAAAACCTCAAGCACCTAGAGGTGCAAGAGGTGCGTTAGAAGGTTTCTCGTCGCGATCCCGATCCCCAACCTCATTTGCCTTTCGCCGGAGCTGGCACGACATCGAGAGCGGCCTGATCCACGATAGGAGTGGACTTCATCTGGTTGCCGCCCGGTTTGCGCATCCTCTCGAGGTCATTGACGGTCAGATAATCAAGTCTCGTCAGGAGAGTGTTGTAGTACGCCTGCATCCCCACGCGAGCGTTCATCCGGTTCACAAGCTCGGAGCGCAGACTGTCCGCGGCGAACATCGGATCGGTCAGCACGGGTGTCGACTGGAGAACCGAGATTAGTTCGTCTGTCAGCTCCGCCGAGGGGCCGACGCTGTTGTGCCACGCCTCGTCGTTCGCCGTGAGACTGACTTCTGCAACCACATAGCCGTCGACCTTTGTCTGTTTTATGATCGGGACGGTCACCATCTCCGACTTCACCACCTCGTGTTCGGTGAGAAGCGGATACTGGGCCTTCGGCTCCTCGGAGGGTGGTGTAAACCGGGAGGCGGCGTAGACGGCTGTCAGGGACACGACCACGCACCACACACCAGTCAGTGCAAGCTTCCACATGCTATGATCTCCACCAGGGATACTAGGGGACCTCTCGATCCGTCCCTGTCGCTGAACCAAGTCCTCCCGCATCATATTGCGGGCGAAAGCCTGGTTACGGATTCAAGAAGGACCGCCCTTGGGCAGACCTGTCGCGATCGTGCGTACAGGCCCGGACACATGCGCGGTCGGATGACCGTGATCGGAGGATCAGGCCCGTGGAGGATGCTCGAGTGGATTTACTGTCGTCTGGTGAAGAAAACGATCCGAATATGCGATGAGGTTCGAATTCGCGCATTTCGGCGTGGTTGCTTCGTCGTGCATAGAAGCGAGGAGATCGTGGGAATGCTCTGCAACATGCAGGCATCGCGGATGAGAACCAGTCACCTCTGCTCCCGATTGAAGCACAGACGTGACTATCGGCGTGGGGTTGCCAGAGCGGTTGGACGGGCCGAGCGAAGCCATCAGCGCCGCTGCCACCAGCAGCGCCAAGCATAGCATCCTGATCGATCTATCCAGCAGCAACATCATCACGCAATATCCTGAACATGGTTTAGATTGCGTGAAGCTGGAGCTCAAGCCCTGACGTGCCCCCGATCTCAAAAAGACAAGAAGACTTGATTTCCAAGTGTCCGGCGACGGAACTAACGTCCCGCCATGCGATACTTCCTCAGACGGGTATTCAAGGCACTGGCCATCATAGCGACCTTCTCGCTGGTTGGATTTGTGGTGGTCAGAGTTATCTTCGAGCTGATTTGCTGGACCGCGGGACACGGCACGCTCGAGAACATGATCGGACTGGTGGCATCCATCGGTTTCGGCGGATGGATTGGCGTTGAAGCTTATCTCTGGTTCCTGGATTGGCGATGGCGGAAGCGCGCGTCGGATTTTGACGCATCTCATTAAAATTGCACCGAAGTTTTTTCCGGGATCTATCCGCTTCGTCGTCATAGATCGTCTCAACAACAGGGACGAAAAGAATGATGTTCAGGCTTCTGATCGCAGTCATTGCCATCACCACGATCTCCATGGGCGCGGCCTGGAAGCCGGAAGCAGCCACTTTCGACACCATGCCCATCTCCGGGCCGACATCCCAGCCTATCGGACATTACGACTTTTGCCAGAGATATCCGCGAGAATGCCGACCGGGTTCCATCGACCGCGGCCCGATGAAGCTGACGCAAGAGACGTGGAGTACCCTTGTCGAGGTGAACAGAAGCGTCAATCTGATCCCAGCCATGACCGACATGGATATCTATGGTGTCGAGGAGTTCTGGACCTACCCCGTCGATGCGGCGGACTGCGAGGATTTCGTGCTGCAGAAGCGCAAGCTGCTCATGGAGCGCGGCTTTTCTGCTTCGAACCTGCTGATCACGGTCGTGTTGCAGCCCGACGGCTCGGGGCACGCCGTCCTGGTGGTTCGTTCAGGATTGGGCGACTTCGTGCTCGACAACCTGCGCGCAGAGATCAGGAACTGGTCGGAAACCGAATACACCTATCTCAAGCGGCAGGATTCGCAGGACCCCGGCAAATGGGTCAAGATCAATGACGGCCGTGACACGGTCGCTGTCAGCGGGATCAAATAGTCATTCAGAGATTTGGCGCTGGGCAACTCGGCCGGGCTGGCGTGTGCAGGATCGGCGTCGCCACGCCTAAAACTTTCCCAGCAGCATCGTCATCACGACAAGGCCACCGAGAAAGAGCGACACAATTGTGGTGGTTCGCCCGTCCGGACGCTTCAATTCCAACTGGGCCGGGCGGTTTTCCACCAGATGCTTTCCAGCAGTCGTCACTGCGCTAGGCAGATCCATCACGGATTGGATATCATCGGAGACCGCTAATCTCTCCTGACTTTCGGGTGACGGCTTCGAGGTTTTTCTTCCTGAAATGACGACATGGGTAATGGTCGCCTCGTCGAACTTCACCTCGAAATCGAGCTTCCCGCCGTCTTCGATCTTTTCGAGGGCTTTGACGACCGCTTCGTGATCGCTGTCGGCTTCCACAAGCGATCTATGGGTAACGAGATAAAAAGGCATGTGCTCGCCAGCATTTTAGGAAGAGGAGAAAACCGGAAACCGTAAGAGCCCAGTCGCGCTGGCCTCTAGCTGACGGTTCCCGGACTGTATATGAGCGACCTCGCATGCGGGATAGACCACGAGGCCTCCCGCAGATAGAGACGAGGACATATCATTTCAAATAGAAGATGAACGCCTCAAGGCATGTTCTTCATCATCTCCGGCGACATCGGCATCATGTTGGTGTTGAGGTGATACATCACCCAGAGCGACCCGACGAGCACGATCAGCAGGATCACGATCGTGAAGATCAGCGCCATCATCGTCCAGCCGCCTTCCGAGCGGCTGTTCATGTGCAGGAAGTATATCATGTGGACGACCATCTGGATGCCGCCGAGGATCATGATCGCCGCGATCGTCACCGTCTTGCTCTCGATGACGTTTCCCATCACCAGCCAGAACGGTATTGCAGTCAGGATGAGCGAGAGGACGAACCCCTTCAGGTAGCTATTGAGGGAGCTTTGACCCGAGCGATGACCGGAATGCTGTCCGTGCGCCCCATTGTGAGAAGAATTCGAGGTCATGCGACAACTCCCATCAGATAGACGACCGAAAAGACACCGATCCAGATGAGATCCAGGAAGTGCCAGAACATCGACAGGCACATCAGCCGTCGGTGGTTTTCCGGAGTGAGGCCGAACTTCGAGACTTGAACCATCAGCACGACAAGCCAGACGATGCCGAATGTGACGTGGAGGCCGTGGGTGCCGACGAGGGCGAAGAACGACGACAGGAAGGCGGACCGCTGTGGGCCAGCCCCCTCGGCGATCAGGTGATAGAATTCATAGGCTTCGAGGCCGAGGAAGGCGAGCCCCAGTAGTCCTGTGACACCAAGCCAGAAGATCGTCCCGCCCTTCTCGTTGCTCTCGGCGCGGATCATCGCAACTCCGTAGGTGATCGAGGAGACGAGCAGGATCGTCGTCGCGACTGCGATGAGTTTGAGGTCGAACAGATCCGCAGGCGCAGGCCCGGCCGCATAGTTGCGGCCGAGCACGGCATAGGTGGCGAAGAGAGCCGCGAAGATAAGGCAGTCACTCATCAGGTAGAGCCAGAACCCGAGGTTCGTGCTCCCTTCGGGATGATGTTCCTCCTCGAAGTGGAATTTCTTGTCGGCCCGGCGGGCTTCAATCGGATTTGCCATGTCAGTTCCCCTGGGCGAGCAGCTTCGAACGCGCACCTTCGACCTCGGCGACTGTCTCTGCCGGGATGTGGAAGTCGCGGTTGTAGTTGAAGGTGTGAGCGATGGAGATCACAAGGATCGCAGCGAAAGACAGGATGGCCAGCCACCAGATGTACCAGATGAGCGCGAAGGCCAGCGCGATGCTGATGCCGGACAGGATGACGCCGGTCCCCGTGTTCTTCGGCATGTGGATCGCCCGGTAACCGCCAAGCGGCCGCTGGTATCCGCATTCCTTCATGTCGTGCCAGCTATCCATCTCGTGCACGACAGGCGTGAACGCGAAGTTGTAGTCCGGAGGAGGCGAGGACGTGGACCATTCGAGCGTCCGCCCGCCCCGAGGATCGCCTGTCGTGCAGCGGAGCTGGTCACGCCTCATGACGCTGACGACCATCTGTATGAGGAATGACAGGATGCCGAGCGCAATGAG
Source organism: Rhizobium sp. Root149 (assembly GCF_001427345.1). Classification (NCBI taxonomy): domain Bacteria; kingdom Pseudomonadati; phylum Pseudomonadota; class Alphaproteobacteria; order Hyphomicrobiales; family Rhizobiaceae; genus Rhizobium; species Rhizobium sp. Root149. The sequence continues at coordinate 41,802 of NZ_LMGD01000004.1, read as the reverse complement.
GCCCGCGCCGAATGCCGCGATGATGAACCAGATCTGCAGCGACGGGTCATCGAACTGACTCACGCGGCGGGTCACGCCCATCAGACCGAGGACGTAGAGCGGCATGAAGGCGAAGAAGAAGCCGATCTGCCAGAACCAGAAGGTCATCTTGCCCCAGAAAGAATCGAGCTTGAAGCCGAACGCCTTGGGCCACCAGTAGGCCACCCCTGCCATCAGCCCGAACAGCACGCCGCCGATGATGACGTTGTGGAAGTGGGCGATGAGGAAGAGTGAGTTGTGGAGCACGAAGTCAGCAGGCGGGATGGCGAGCATCACGCCTGTCATGCCACCAATGACGAAGGTGACCATGAAGCCGATCAGCCAGTACATCGGCGGCTCGTATCTGATACGCCCCCGGTACATGGTGAACAGCCAGTTGAACATCTTCGCGCCCGTCGGGATCGAGATGATCATCGTGGCGATGCCAAAGAAGGCGTTGACCGAGGCCCCTGCCCCCATCGTGAAGAAATGGTGCAGCCAGACGAGGTAGGAAAGGATCATAATCGCGCAGGTCGCGTAGACCATCGACACGTAGCCGAACAGGCGTTTTCCCGAGAATGTCGATGCGACTTCGGAAAAGATGCCGAAGGCGGGCAGGATCAGGATGTAAACTTCCGGATGGCCCCACATCCAGATCAGGTTCACGTACATCATCGGATTGCCGCCGAGATCGTTCGTGAAGAAGTTCGTGTCCAGATAGCGGTCTGCGGTGAGCAGCGCGAGCGTGGCCGTCAGGATCGAGAAGGTGGCGACGATCAGGATGTTGGTGCAGAGCGAGGTCCACGTAAAGACGGGCATCTTCATCAGCGACATGCCGGGAGCGCGCATCTTGACGATCGTGGCCACGAGGTTGATGCCCGAGAGCGTAGTGCCCACGCCTGCCACCTGCAGGCCCCAAATATAGTAGTCGACCCCTACACCCGGGCTGTAGTCCGCGCCGGAAAGCGGGGGATAGGCGAGCCAGCCCGTGCGCGCGAACTCGCCCACGAAAAGCGATATCATGATGATGATCGCGCCCGCGGTCGTCAGCCAGAAAGAGAAGTTGTTGAGTAACGGAAACGAAACGTCGCGCGCGCCGATCTGCAGCGGCACGATGTAGTTCATGAACCCCGTGATGAAGGGCATTGCCACGAAGAAGATCATGATCACGCCATGCGCGGTGAAGACCTGGTCATAATGGCTGGGCGTAAGGTAGCCTTCAGATCCGTTGAAGGCGATCGCCTGCTGGATGCGCATCATGATCGCGTCGGCGAAACCGCGCAGCAGCATGACGAGCGCCAGGATGATGTACATGATGCCGATCTTCTTGTGATCGACGGACGTGAACCATTCCTTCCAGAGATAGCCCCACAACTTGTACTTCGTTAGCACTCCTATGATCGCGAGGCAGCCGATGACGACAGCCACGAATGTGCTGCGGATGATGGGATCGTATGGAATGGCATTCCAGGTAAGTCGTCCGAAGACGAACTGGGCGAGTGTGAGATTGTCGAACATGGTATCTGCCGAATCCTTCAAGGTTTCACGGACGCATCGAGGTCGGCGGTCGGTGAACCGTCCTCATTGCTTCCAGGCGTCGTGGGGTGCTGCATGCCTTGCATGCCGTGGGTCATCGATTGCGACTGCGTGTTTGCCTTGATCTTGATGACTCCTGTAGGATCTTCACTGCGTGCCGGGCTTCCATTGGATGGGACGGCGACATCCGGCGCGATCTCCCGGTCTCCGGCTGTCCCGTTGGCACGGCGGTTGTCGTATTCGAGGCGCGCGCGGTTCTCGCGGCTGTCCACGCCCGCACCACCCATCTTGTCGATATGCATCATCTCGTCGGCGCACATCTGACCGGGTCGCGTGCACATGTTGAGCACGGCCTTGTAGAGACTGTCTTCAACACTAGAGAAATACCGGACAGGCTCCTTCGCGCTGGGCTTCTCGAGCCTCATGTACGCATTGCGGTTCAATGCAGCGCCCTGGTTTTTCACCCGTGCGACCCATTGGTCGAAACCGCCCTGATCCAGCCCAAGAAACTTGAACCGCATCTGGGAGAATCCGTCTCCGCTGTAGTTGGCGGAAAGGCCGTCGTAGGAGCCGGGCTCGTTGATGACGGCATGCAGTTTGGTCTGCATTCCCGGCATTGCGTAGATCATCCCGGCGAGCGCGGGCACATAGAACGCGTTCATCACCGATGAGGCCGTGAGCTTGAAGTTGATCGGCACATCCACAGGAGCCGCCAGCTCGTTCACTGTGGCGATGCCGTACTCCGGATAGAAGAACAGCCACTTCCAATCGAGTGCGACGACCTCGACCGCAATTGGCTTGGTCTCGGGCGTAACTGGTCGGTTGGCATCGATGCGGTCGAGCGGGCGATATGGATCGAGCTTGTGCGTGCTGATCCAGGTGATCGCGCCGAGTGCGATGATGATCGCCAGCGGTGCCGACCAAATCACGACTTCCAGCCTGGTGGAGTGATGCCACTCCGGATCATACTTCGCCTTCGGGTTGGAGTGGCGATAATGCCAGGCGAAATATAGCGTGAGGAACAGGACCGGCACGATGACGAGCGACATCAGTGCCGTGGCGACGACGATGAGATCCGCCTGCTGCCTCGCAATATCCCCGGACGGGGACATGACGACCATCTTGCATCCGCCAAGCAGGAGCAAGCAGGTATAGGCGGTAAGGCGAACGAGCTTCTTTGACAGAGGCACCTTCGGCTCCCGGAATAGGGATTGTGGTTACAGGATGGAATCCGGCCGCTCTGATGAGATCACCAAAGATCACGCCCACACTCGCCCAGAGATCTGGTCGAAGCGTGGTTTTCAGGCGCAAATCTGCGGTCGCGCAATTTCAGGACGAGATGCCTGGGCGATGCCGGACAGACTGCCTTAGCTCAGGTGTCTTGGAGGGCGCGAGATGAGATAGGACTGGCCCTCAAGTAGCGCGTCTTTGGATATGGCATACCGGAGCACGTCCGAACGTCTCATGTCGTCGGTTTCGGTTTGCGGGCATCTCCGCTCGCATCGAACGTGGTGATCAGCGTCAGACAGGATGAGAGCCCTGTTTTCCGCCGGGGCCGCCCGCTCCTGCATGACCGCGACGATCCCGGATGCAACAACGGTGCGATCCGCCAGCGGAGTCGAGCAAAGGCTTCCCGAAATGATCTGAAACAAGATCATCGTCAGGACCGCTATGGTCTTCAAACTGGTTGAAACGTTGCGGGTCATTCGTGCCTATAAGCAGGACGGCATCCCTATAGGCAGGACGGCATCGATCGAACGACGACTAGCAAAGCTCGACTTCAAAAAAAACCCGCTACTTCGACACTGCGCCAATTTGTCGTCAAGGCGAGAAGACAGTTCATCACGAGCTCTACACAATTCGTTGTATCCACACCTTAGCTCTGCCCTGACGCTTGAACCTCAAGCTACTAGAGATCGTAAACCCACAGGAAATCAGCAGTGCGGATGACGCGGACGCGCCAACCGAATGAGGACATGCATGCCCAAACCGGGTCTTTTCAAACGTCGGTCACTCGTCGTTCTATCTGGGGGTGCTCTGGCATCAGCCGTCCTTGGAAGTCCCGTAGCGACGGCTGCGGCGGCCAAAAGCACCCCTGGCCAACTGGAACCGAGCGAACGCGAGCTTGCCGCTCGCTACGCTGCAAGGACCGACGGTGGTCACCTCATCCCCGGCGTTCCCTTTCGAAAGATCGACCCGAAATACTATCGGCAGCGGGTTGAAAATCTCACTGGCGAGCCTGCGGGCGTTGTCGTCGTTGATGTCGCCAACAGGTTTCTCTATCTCACTGAAGATGCAGGCACCGCCGTGAGATACGGAATCGGCATCGGTCGCGCTGGCTTCACCTGGTCGGGCGAAGGCGTAATTCAGTGGCGGCGGAAATGGCCGCGATGGACACCGCCGGCGGAGATGATTGCCAGGCAGCCAGAACTCCGGAAGTACTCGTACGCGAATGGCGGGCAAGCACCAGGGCCCAACAATCCGCTCGGAGCACGAGCGCTCTATATCTTCCAGGATGGGCAGGACACGCTCTATCGCCTTCACGGAACGAAGGACTGGCGCTCGATCGGGAATGCGGTGTCGTCCGGGTGCTTTCGGCTCCTGAATCAGGACGTGATCGATCTCTTTGACCGGGTTCCGTCGAAGGCCCGCATAGTCGTCCAGCAGTAGGAGATCGAATGACTAACTTATCGACCGGGGTCCTGAAGAAGCCCGTATTTATCTTCCTCTGGGTCGCGGCGCTCTGCCTGCTAGATCTCGCCGTAAAGTATCTCGTCGTTAATCATCTCATGGATCCCCCGAGGGTCATTCCGATCACGGGCTTCTTCAACCTTACTCTGGCGTTCAATCCCGGAGTGAGTTTCAGCCTGTTCTCCGATGCCATGGCCTCCGCTCCCAGGCTGTTTGCGCTGCTGCAGGGCGGCCTGGTTCTAGGCCTTGTTGTCTGGGCGTGGAGGGCGAAGGATGCGATGGAATCACTGGCGATCACTACGATCGCGGGAGGAGCCAGCGGGAACGTGGTTGACCGATTCCTCAATCTGAGCGTAACGGACTATCTGGACTTTCATCTCTACGGATGGTCGTGGCCGACATTCAATCTAGCGGATGTCATGATCGTATGCGGTGCACTGTTCATGATCGCAGTTTCATTCCGTCAAACCGGAAGCAAACAATCGACGGCCGTCTGATCACTCCAGTTCACTCGCCCCATGATGATGACTTGTCCTTGCTCTACCTGTTTCAACAATTCTCGCCGGGACGGACCGGAGGCTGCCATCGTCGAACCCGACAGTGATCGTCACGCTCCCCAGCAGTTCCCGATCCCGTTGCATGGTGACGAATACCGCATCCTGGCTCATATCGAGCTCCGCCATTGCGGGGATGGCGAGGTCGGCATCGTTGACCGCAATTTCCTCGTAGCCAAACAGGTGTTGGCTCCGTTTCACAAACGCCGCACTGTTGTAGCCGCTGGCAGTCACCTGTGTGACAGAAACGGGGCTGCCGGTTCCGTTGTAGATGGTCAGGTACGCTGTGTCGGGGATTCCCTCGGGACTCAGCACGAGCTCTGCATGTTCGACAACCACGTTCGGATAGTCTGGGAGATGCGAAGGATTGAAGCCCGACGCAGAGCAGGGAGTCGCGATCAGGGCGAGCAAGCCAGTCTGGATCGCAGGAAGCCATAGGATCACTTGATTTGCCATACGGAATCCTCACATTGGGCCTATCCTGAATACCTCGGTTGCGGTTTCAATGGATTCAGTTTTTCGTGAAGTTCGAATTTGCCGCGGCTTGTGAGGCTGCTTTTTTGACTGGAGGATTCGCATGCTGACGATCGGTGACTTGTCCAAGACGACAGGCGTGAAGGTCCCGACCATTCGGTACTATGAGCAGATGGGCCTTCTTTCTCATCCGGAACGATCGGAAGGCAATCAGCGCAGGTATTCCAGGTCCGAACGCGAGCGTCTGTCGTTCATCAAGCACGCGCGCGAACTCGGGCTGACGATCGAGGCTATCCGCGAACTTATCGATCTCAGCCAGCATCCGGAGAAGCCATGCGAGGAGGCCGATCGGATCGCTGCCGAGCAGCTCGTCACCGTTCGGGAGAAGATCATGCGTCTCAAAAAGCTGGAGGCCGAGCTTGAGCGCATTTCGACACACTGCCATACGAACCAGGTTCGTGACTGCTACGTCATCCGAGCGCTCGCCAACCATGATCTGTGCTCGACCGATCACGACTAGCTTGAGCGTCAGCCAGAACGTAGAGAGCCATCCGACCTCCCTAGCGTTGCGGCATCCTATCCGAAGCTCAAGCCTCCTGAGATTACGCCCGCGAGCAAGATTACTAGGATCAACAGTCGGGAAAGAAGTCGGATCAGCGCAACGCTCAAAAGCTAAGGGCGAACCGCCGTGGGATTCAAGCTTTCGATAACAGCCACTTCCCGTCCGACACTGTGATTTCCTTTCACATCCAGCATTCGCGGTTCCGTTTTTAGCGCGAGAAATGACTGCGTCAGACGGATATGAAATCCGTCAGTAGCTTCACATTGAGTACCGCGATGACGATGGCGATCAGCCAGGCGAAAGACGTGAGCCAGAGCGGGGCCTTGAGTTCGCCCATCTTTCGGCGATCCGAGGTGAACATCACCAGCGGAAACACCGCGAAGGATAATTGAAGGCTCAGGACGACTTGGGTCAGGATAAGTAGCTGAGCTGTCCCGCTGTCTCCGAACGCGATGGTGACCCCTGCCGCCGGAACGATCGCTATGGCGCGCGTGATGAGACGGCGTAGCCAAGGGGCGAGCCGTATGTTCAAGAACCCTTCCATCACGATCTGCCCGGCAAGGGTTGCGGTGACCGTCGAATTGATTCCACAGCACAGCAGGGCGATACCGAACAATGTCGGGGCGATCGCGAGCCCGAGCAGAGGGGCAAGCAGATTGTGCGCCTCGCCCAGTTCGGCCACCTCCGTGCGTCCGGTCGTGTGGAAGGTCGCCGCCGCAAGTATCAGGATCGAAGAGTTCACGAGGAGTGCGAACATCAGAGCGACCGTCGAGTCGATCGTCGCAAATTTCAGCGCCTCGCGCTTTTCAGGAAGCGTATGTCCGTAGGCTCTCGTCTGTACGATCCCTGAGTGGAGATACAGGTTGTGGGGCATGACCGTCGCTCCGAGGATCCCCAGCGCAAGGTAGAGCATCTCAGGATTTGTGACGATTTCTGTCGTCGGCGCGAATCCCAGGATCACCTGTCCCCAGTCAGGATCGGCAAGTGCGATCTGAATCGTAAAGCATACGGCGATCACGCCGAGCAGCGTGATGACGAGGGCTTCGACCCAGCGAAAACCAAGCTTCTGAAGGTATAGGATGAGGAACACGTCGAGCGCGGTGATGATAACGCCAAGTTCGAGGGGTATCCCGAAGATGAGGTTCAGGCCGATCGCTGTTCCGATCACTTCCGCGATGTCGGTCGCAATGATTGCGATTTCAGCAAGAAGCCACAGAACAATCCCGACGGGTTTCGGGAACGCGTCGCGGCAGGCCTGGGCGAGGTCCCTTCCGGAGGCGATGGCGAGACGCGCGCAGAGCGACTGCAGGACGATCGCCATGATGTTCGAAAGCAGCGCTACGGTCAGGAGCGCATAGCCGAACTTGGAGCCGCCAGCGAGCGAAGTCGCCCAGTTGCCAGGATCCATGTATCCGACCGCGACAAGATAGCCGGGGCCGAAGAATGCCATGGCACGCCGCATCGATCCCGGTGCGCTCGATACTTTTATCGTGCGGTGAACATCCGAAAGCGATGGGTCCCCGGCGGTCTTCCGCCATCCCGAAACGTTCTGATCCATCAGCCTTCTCATCCCTCATCGGCGACCATGTTGCAATTGCAAATCATTCGCATGAAGGATTGGATCTTACAAGAGGGTCTGCACCGAGATCCGCGCTGCTACACGTCAACGGCTTATTAGCGAATTGTTGACCATAATCACTGACAAGCGAGCCGCTTCGTTTGCGTGCGTTGAATCCTTCTGAGGGATGTTGTGCCTGTGTTCATGAAAGTGCCCGAGTTCTCGTATCCTTCGACGCCCGTCCTGCTCTCCAAGGCATGCCGCTGGGCAATCCGAGCTGCAGCCACCGCGATCCTCGCGCTTCCCGCCTACGTCGGATCTGCGTGTGCCGCAGTCGCGGAGGAGCGGTCTCTCAAGCTGTTTTTCACGCATACCGGGGAGCGCGCGACGATCACCTTCAAGCGCGACGGGAAATATGATTCCAGAGGTTTGGCGCAGATCAATCAGTTCCTGCGCGACTGGCGGCGTAACGAACCTGCCCGAATGGATCCTCGCCTGCTCGATCTGGTCTGGGAGGTGTATGACCGCAGTGGCGCGAAGGATTATATCCATATCGTTTCGGCATATCGCTCACCCACCACGAACAACATGCTCAGGAACCGCTCGCGAGTTACGGGGGTCGCCAAGAACAGCCAGCACATGCTCGGAAAGGCGATGGACTTCTACCTTCCCGGCGTTAAGCTCGCCACGCTCCGGGCACTCGCAATGCAGATGCAGATCGGCGGCGTGGGTTTCTACCCGACTTCCGGCTCGCCTTTCGTCCATCTCGATGTCGGCAACGTCAGGGCTTGGCCGCGCATGTCCCGACAGGAGCTTGCCAGGATCTTTCCCAACGGCAACACCATGCATCTTCCAGCAGACGGTCGGCCCCTGCCCGGCTATGAGCAAGCCGTGGCGGATTACCGAAGACGGGTCGGCCCCGACTCGATCCAGATCGCCAGCACCGCTGGTGATGACGACGATGTCAGCTCGTCTCGCAGCAGCCTTCTGACGGCAATGCTTCCGACTTCGAAGACCAGGGCAGAGCGCGCGCTGGAGCTCCAGACGAGGCCGCAAGCAGAGGCCGCGCCTCCAACGCCATCCTTCGCCGATCTCGCATCGATTACCGTGCCGGTCCCCTCACTACGACCGTCGCAGATCGTTATCGAGCAGAGGATAGAGACCGCATCGATAGACCCGGCTTCATTGGCCATGGAGGTGCGCGACGCGCTCCAGCTCGCTCCGCGCATCGCTTTGAAGGAGCCTGCCGTATCGATCGCAAGCCTCCCCATCGATGCGTTTGAAATCGATCCCGATGAAGAGGTCGACGGTGACGATGCCCTCGTCGCGTGGGCCTTGTCGCAGCCGGGCAGTTCGACCGGAATGTCAGCGCCGGTCCTCGTTCGCCGCGCTCTGGTGGTTGCTTCAAGCGATCAAAGCATTGTTGATGTCCAAGTCGCGACCGAGCCCGCAGAAGCGTTTGACAACGGCCGCTTCTCGTCGGGTGGGTAGTATATCGACCATCCAATCGCGAGAACGTGAACCACCTTCTTTTCGCCAGCACACCAAACCGCCTCAGTCTTTATTGACCCTCATGCCGCTAGAGGTTCTATGAGGGCGCTTCCCGCTGCTGTCTCCGTCAGGAAGCCTGCAGCTTTTCGAAGAAGCGGAAGACGGGTTGCAGGCCAAGAATTCGATAACACGCTCAATAGGAAACGATCGGCCGATCCTGGCTGACGGTAGACGCACGCTCGACCGGAGGGAGATCTCGGTCAGGTGGCTTGCCGGAACCTTCCTGGTCGGCGTCACATCTTGCACCATGATGGGTTACGCCCTGTTTGCCGCCGTCGAAGGCCGCCAGCAGCTTGCCATCCCAGCCGAAGCTCTGGTCGCGTCCGGCGAAGAGCCTCCGCATGAAACCTCTACAAGAGGGGATCGCGTCGTCGAAGCACGGATCACTGCGAGGCCCGTGGACAATGCAATCCTGAAGGTGCCCGTCGTCATGCGAGAGGCGGGTGTCGATGTCGTCCGGCCAGAATCCTTTTCCCTGGTCCGGATGTCCCTCGCCTCCAACTACAAGGTTCAGGAGGACTATCCCCGCTTCGACCCTCTATCCATTTTCGCCGACGGGACATCGGCAGAGCCGTCCGAAGTGCGCGTCAGTGCCATCTACTCTTCTGACATAGCCTCCGAGATCAGCTTGAAGATAACTCCATTCCCAGGCAGCGGAGGTGGCCTCTCGAAGTCAGACGAGATGAGCGCGGACGAAGTGGAGCAGGACATCCGCTTCAACGGAGCGCTTCTGGCCTCGGTAACCTTATCGGACAGCACATACCGAGTTGACCCGCAGCGTTTCGCGGCTCTCCCCGAAATCAGTCCGGATATCACCGGGAGCCTGTCCGCCCGGGTGATCGAGGAAAACGTCAGCACTTCGTTTCCCGAGGAATACGATCCTGCTGTCCCGGAGTTCGCCGACGACGTGATCCCGTCACGCCGCAGACAGACCATTTCCGAACTTCTTTCGGCCAACGGATATGAGGCGGCTGGTGTGGCAGGCCTTGTGGACGCGATCCAAAGTCGCCTCGGCACAAGCGAACTGGGTGAAGAAGACGCATTGCGCGTGGGCATTTTCCAGTTTGGCGAGATGGCGCGCATAGTGCGCATAAGCGTCTACCGAAACGGCGAACATCGTCTGACGCTGGCCATGAACGACCTGAACCGCCTCGTGACGGGCACCGAGCCCGAGATGAATGATGAGGTTTTCGCCGCCATGAACCAGCAGCCCGCTATCGTGTCCGGAACGAGAGATAAGCAGACGATTTACGATGGAATCTTCCGCGCGGCCCTTTCCTACGGGATGACCAGGGAGATGGTCACGCAGGTCCTGCGCCTGGTAGCCGCAAAGGTCGACCTGCAGGCGGCGACGAAGCCGACGGACAAGCTTGAAGCGTTTTTCTCTGTCGTCGACGAGCAGGGAAAGGCCACCGCACAATCCGAGTTGCTTTACATCAGGGCACGATTCGGCGACACGGTCACAGCGTACTACCGTTTCCAGGATCCGAAGACGAAGGCCGTCGACTATTACGACAGCGAGGGAAGAGGACTGCGGCCGCTGCTTCTGCGCACCCCCGTTCCAAACGCACGCCTGACTTCCAACTTCGGCGGAAGGATGCACCCGATACTGGGCTATGCGCAGGCCCATACCGGAACCGATCTCGCCGCTCCACAGGGGTCTCCCATCATGGCCGCCGGCGACGGCATCGTGGAGAAAGCCGGATGGGCGGCATCCTATGGAAATCAGACAATCATCCGGCACGCCAACGGCTACAGCAGCTCCTATTCCCATCAGAGCGGGATCGCCAAGGGCATCAAGGAAGGGGTTCGGGTCGCACAAGGTCAGATCATCGGCTTCGTCGGATCGACCGGGCGATCGACCGGATCGCATCTCCACTACGAGCTGACGGTCAACGGCACGCGGGTGGACGCGATGAAAACCAGATTGCCGCAGGTCAAGGATCTGGTCGGCGAGGTCTACGAGCAGTTCAACAGCGACAGGCAGCGCATAGACGGGTTGCTCAACAGATCTGAGAGCTGATGCCCCTTTGAAGCGCCTCTCAGGCTCCGTCGCCAGATGGTGCTGCGCAGCCCTTCAGCTCCTCGAATTTGGAGGCCATAGCCTCCAGATCCTCACGCATCGCTTCGAAACGGATGCCGTGGAACTCGCCGTCCGTGCTTGCCGATCCCTGGATCGAAAATCCGGAGTAAGGACCGAAACTGCTTTCAGCCTCCGTCACGGGTTTGGGAATGATCGTAACCTGAGCGCCGATGGCACGTCCGCGCATGCTGGCGACGGTTCCAGGATTGCCAGCGTCTACGACCGATACCTGAACAAGATGTGGCGACTGTTCCTTGAGGATCGCCTCGGCGACCCGCAACGCAGTCCTCATCCGAGTGAGGTCATCCTGTGCATCGGCGACAATGTATTACCTGATCCAGATGCCGTCGGAATCCTTGGTCTTCGTCGCCGCCACGGTGCGGCATTCGGTTCCGTGAACCTCCTCGTACGAGGGGCCGAGGATCTTTCTGGGGCCTATGTAGACAGCCGCCGCACCACTCGCCCCACAAAGCACGAGTGACCCGAGGACTATCCCCAAGCCGATCCTGTAGATCCGCTTCCTGCGTACCTGCATGCGCCTACTCCAAACTGACGGCCGTATGCTTGACTTCAGAATGTTGAAACCTGGTGAAACATCACGGTTAACTCACGGAACCGGGGCAAAACTTATTGAGAGCAAATTCACCAGACAGTTACAGTCAAGGGGGTCGATGTCCCGAATGTTCATTGGAGGAGCCCGGCTTCGGTTTCTGAACGACGAACTCCACCTCCACAGGTCCCGCCTTCTCGAACTGAAGCGTTGCCTTGAACTTCTCGCCCTCGGCAGGCCTCTCTTTGGGGTTCACAAGCATGATGTGTGCTCCACCGGGCTGAAGGCTCAGCGTTGAGCCTGCGGGGATCTCGATCCCCTGCTTCGCGAGCCGCATGCGCGCGACACCATCGACTATGGATGACTCGTGGACCTCGAGGCGCTCAGCCACGGACGTTGTGCCTCCGACGAGGCGATCAGGTTGCGTCCCGGTGTTCACGATCGTTACGTACCCACCGAGCACGGGCGCGACCGGAGGTGCCTTCGCTGACCAAGGATGTTTCAATTCCAGGCTACCAGCTTTGAAGTCATGAGCGGAAACGGGGCCTGCCAGGATAGCCGAGAGGATGATCGCGGCCGTCACGGCGGCGGTATTCGTGCGAGTTTTCAATGTTTTCTCCATCGATCCAGTACGAGCTAGTCACGCCCGTACTGGAAAAGCTCCATCGGATTCCAGACCGCCAGTACGCCGACAATGCTGAACACGATCGACATGGCGACGATGACCAGTATCCCTCCGAAGACGATTTTCCGCAGCATTGCATCGTCACCGTATCGGGCGCAGCAGGCGTAGCGCGTTCATGGTGACGAGCACTGTTGCACCCGTATCCGCGAGGATTGCGGGCCATAGTCCGGTGATACCGATGATGGTGGTCACCAGGAACACAGCCTTGAGGCCGAGCGCGATGGTTATGTTCTGGAAGATGTTGCTCATCGTTCTCTTCGAGAGATCGACCATGAGCGCAACATCTCCGACCCGGCCATGAAGGACCGCGGCGTCCGCTGTCTCAAGCGCGACATCGGTTCCGCCACCCATTGCGATACCTACATCGGCGGCGGCAAGAGCTGGAGCATCGTTGATGCCGTCGCCGATCTTGCCGACCGTGAAGCCCTCCTTCTTGAGTTCGCCGACAATGCGCTGCTTGTCTTCCGGCATCAGCTCGGCACGTACTTCGATCCCAAGTTTTGCACCGATGGCAGTTGCTGTGTGCTTGTTATCGCCCGTGAGCATGACGGTCTTGATCCCGGCATCCGTGAGGGCCTTCAGACCCTCTATTGCATCGGCGCGGGGCTCGTCCCGCATCGCGATCGCGCCCGCCAGCACGTCTCCGACGATAAGGACCGATACAGTCTTGCCTTCGTCATTAAGCGCCGTGATCTTCTTGGAATGTGCCATCGGGAGCGCTACCCGGTCGGCCGCTGCCTTCGGCGATCCGAGAAAGACCTCCACGCCATCGACAATTGCGGTCACGCCCTTGCCGCCGAGGGCCTTGGCGGCTGTCGCCACCGGAGCCTCGATCCCGTCCTCACTAGCCTTGTCCAGGATCGCGACCGCAAGCGGATGGCTTGAGCCAGCCTCCAACGCCGCCGCGAGCCTCAACACCTCTTCGCCGCCACGACCGAAGGGAATGATGTCAGTGACCTTGGGCTTTCCTTCCGTCAGCGTTCCAGTCTTGTCGAAGGCGATGGCGGTCAGTTTGCCGAGGCCTTCGAGAACCGCGCCGCCCTTCATAAGAAGACCACGGCGCGCGCCAGCGGAAAGCGACGCGGCAATCGCAGCCGGTGTCGAGATGACCAGGGCGCAAGGGCAACCGATCAGGAGGATTGCCAACCCCTTGTAGACCCACTCGCCCCAGGAGCCACCTGCCACCAGTGGCGGAATGATCGCGACCAGTGCCGCCACCAGCACGACACCCGGCGTATAGTATCGTGAGAAACGGTCAATGAACCTTTCGGTCGGCGCTTTCGATTCCTGCGCTTCTTCGACAAGGCGCACGACGCGCGCGATGGTGTTGTCCGCAGCAGCAGCGGTCACACGTACACGAAGGGCTGCGTCGCCATTCACGGTGCCCGCGAAGACATTGTCCTCGACGACTTTGCGGACAGGCACGCTTTCGCCTGTGACCGGAGCTTCGTCGACGGAGCTTTCCCCAGCCACGATCACACCGTCCGCCGAAATCCGGTCGCCCGGACGAACAAGGATCACGGATCCGACCGCCAGGGTCTCGGCCGGAACCTCCCTTGTTTTTCCGCCCTCTTCCAGCAACGCTGTCTTGGGAACGAGAGCAGTCAGTGACCTGATGCTGTCGCGCGCCTTTCCGGCGGCGACACCTTCAAGCAGTTCGCCGACAAGGAAGAGGAAGACGACCGCGGCCGCTTCTTCGGTCGCATTGATTATCAGCGCACCGACGGCGGCGATCGTCATCAGCATTTCGATAGAGAACGGCGTACCAGCGCGGGCTGCCATCATGGCTCGCCGGGCAATCGGAACAAGCCCGACCAGCATGGCGACGATGAACGCATAGTTTTCGATGGCTGGGAACAGGGTACCGATTCCGTAAGCGACAACCAGCGAGGCTCCGGCGAGGATGGTCAGCCTCCCCTTCTTGCTGCGCCACCACGGCCCCTCTGTCGGCCCGTGGTCGTGTCCGTGGAGGCCCTCGACCTCGACTTCGGACGAGCCAGATCCATGACTGTGACCAGCGTGGTCGTGCGCGCCGGAGTGCGTGGCGGCGGCAGCCTTCGCTGTCGGTATGATCGGCGCGATCGTGTAGCCGAGGCCGGATACCTGCTTCTCGATCGCCTTGAGGTCGGCCGTAGCCGCATGCTTCACGGTCATCGTGCCGGAGGTGACGGACACGCACACATCCTCGATGCCCGGCAGTCGGCGGACTGCGATGTCGATCTTGCTTGCGCAGGATGCGCAGTCCATCCCGCCGACGCGGAAGCGCGCCTGCCCGGCTGACTGGCGAGGCACAGCCGGAGATGCGACATGACCATTGCCTCCATGCGCCTCGTGATCGTGATCATGACCTTCGTGATCATGGGAATGAGGCTCGCTGCCGTGTTGATGGTCGTGGTGATGGTTTTGACCCGAGTGGTCATGGTGGTCATGTGAGCAGTTGGGCCCGTGTTCGTGTGCCGCTGGTACTTCCGGCGCCTTCGCCGTCTTCGCCGGGATCGCACTCGCCGCGTAGCCGAGACCGGACACCTTCTGGCCGATCGCGCCGATGTCGGCATCAGCGCCGTGGGTGACCGTCATGGTGCCTGCAGTCACGGAAACGGAAACATCCGCGACGCCGGGCATGCGCCTGACCGCCGTGTCGATCTTGCTTGCACACGACGCGCAATCCAAGCCGTCGACTCTGAACCTGGTCTTCACCGCTTCATTCATGAGTAGATTCCTCGTTGTTGAAGCGACCTTACGACCTCTAGCTGCTAGAGGTGCAAGAGAAAAATCAAGAGCCTTCCAATTGCCTGACAGTTAGCGGCCGAGAAGCCGTAGCAGGCCAGCTTGAGGTCACGGGAGCGTTCGAGTGGCTAGCCCTGTTCCAAAACAGAAGCGGCGGCCTGTTCATGGGCGACCGCTTGAGTTTTCTCGACGCGCGGATCTGGTAACGAAGCCCGCAAGTCTTTTTATTACCCGTTCTCAGTTCGCCACGTGCGTCCACTGCGCGCGGACATCCGAGGCATTCTTTGAGAGATGGACGTGGGCATCGACGTGGTCGACCCAGTCGAGCGGAATGAGATGATGGTGCTCGCCGTCCGGAGAGTCGTTCTTCGTCAGCTTGATGCGGTCGCTCCCCTCGAGATGATCGACTGTCCCGACGTGCTCGCCATCCAGCGACCTGACTTCCATGTGTTCTTGAATTTCGCTTGCAGAAACCATCATCTTTCTCCTTCATGCGGTTCGCACAGGGAACGTCATGGCACGGCAATCGTTCCGAAGGTCCCGTCGGGATGCGGCTGAAATCACTGCCGGAGCATCGACGTTCCCTGCCATTGCCTCACCGGATCGGCAACACTACATTCGGCCCCGCAGCCAGGAGGAGGTACGGACATTTCCAACGAACTTGCGACGACGACAGCAACTCCGAACCAGCTTGCAATTCCGCAAGGCGGCCCTCTTTCCACGGTCAAGGTCGCGCTTCCGCCCGAAAGGGTCTTGGAGGCGCAGGCTGTGGCGGACCGCACATCGCTAGCCGCCATGGAGGCGAGCACGCTGGTGACATTCGGGCAGGAGGCCGTCTCGGGCTTCGGTGCGAAGCTCGATGCGATCCTCTCCCAGATCACCAACGCCCAGTCTCCCATCCTCTTCGAACTTTTCCGGACGATCCGGGACGGCGTGCAGGCAGCCGATCTGCAGGCGTTCGAGGTGGACATCCGCGAGAAGTTGAAAGGTGGCTTCATCGAACGGCTGCTGATGTCGATCGGTCTGAAGGACCCTGCAGAGCGGCTGAAGCGGGTGTCGGACGAGATCCGGGGCATGCCTCAAAGCAAGGCGAAAACGCTTTCGGATCTCGTAAAACCCATGGAGGCGAAGGTCGACGAGGAGAGCGCCAAGCTCGTCGGCGAGATCTCCCGGATGAGCCAGCTCGCCGACGCGTACCGGGAGCCCATCGTCTCACTCGGGGTGTTCGTGACGGCAGGGCGGAAGATGTCGAAACGGCCGAACGGGATCTCGATCGCCTGACGGAGGAGGCCGCTGGCGGGGATCCACTCCGGGTCCAGACGGCGCGCGATCATGCACAGAAGCTCGACATCTTCCGCAATCGGCTGCTCGTCCTCGAGAACGCCTACGCGAAGGCTCCTTCCGACCTCGACTCGATCGGCATCGCCCGTGGCGCGGCGCTTGCGACGCTCGCCGAGACGGTTTCGTCGGCGAACGCGGAATTCAACGACATCAAGTCGGTCCTGATCAGGCTGCACGTCCTCTTCCAGATGCAGTCCATCCAGCAGATGAACGAGATGCGGCGCGAGCTGAGGGCTTCGCTCCAGCAGTACGGGATGGACGTTCTCGAGGACGTTTCGGTGAGCGCCACCAAGGCCTCCGGCGACAACCGTCTCGCGGACGCCGAACTCGTGCTGGGCACTGCAAAGCGCCTTCGTTCGATCGCCGACAAGGTTGTGGCCGAGGGAGAGAAGAACAAACAGCGATACGCCGCGGCTCGTGCGAAGCTGGAAGAGGCGCGCGCGATCGTCACCGACAGACCAATCCGATAGAGAGAAAACGGAGCAGGCAGGGCATGGCCACTTTCAACCTCGCAAAGGGGCAGTCGTTTCAGATTCAGAAGGAGATGGAGCTGGTGCATTCCGGCCTCGTCTGGGATCCGCCGGAAGGTTCGGGGCCTGCGTTCGATCTCGATGTCCACTGCTTCGCACTCGTGCACCCCGGTGGAGACCCCGCCCGGGCACGCCTCTACAACGACGGCTCCCACGCCCTCTGCTACGCCTTCGTGCGCGGCCCGTCCAACGCGGAAGGCTCCCTGAGGAAGAACCCGGACGGCTCTTTCGAGACCGAGGACGGCTCCATGTGGCACGAGCGCGATGACCGGACGGGCCGCGGCGGCAGTGCGGCGCACGAGGAGGACGACGGCGCCGGGGATGAAGGGCATCACGGCGAAGCTTTCCGTGAGGAGTTCAAGATCGTCCTGGCGAGGCTCCCGGCGGATGTGTCGGAGCTCGCAGTCTGGGCGACGATCCACGACGCGGAGCGCAAGCGCCAGGACTTCGGCAAGGTGAAGAACGCCTATATCGAAGTCTGCGATGCCATGGACGACGAGCTCTGCCGCTATCGGCTCCCGTCGGAATTCGCGGGCCTGACGACCATCCAGGTTGCTTCGTTCCTCAAGCAGGCCGACGGCTCATGGAAGTTCCACGCCGTCGGCGCGGGATCGACGGCAGGGCTCGGCGAAGTCATCAACGCCTATCTCAACTAGGGGAAGATGCGTGTCGGCAGCGGACGAAGATCGGCGACCGGGTCCGAAGATGCCGTTCGGCAAGGAGGTGTCCGAACCCTCCCCATCGACCGGGCAGCCGAGGGTTCTGTTCGGAACTGCGCGACGTCCGGAGGCTCTCGCCGACAAGCCTCGCATCATCGGCGGAGGTATCGTCAGGCAACGCATCCCATGCACGGCTGCCGACCTGCGAACCATCGAGCCCGATGCACCCGAAGCGGTGATTGCGCAGGCGCTGCGGGCCGTGAACTCCATCAACTTCGACGACCATGAATTCGATGACGTCGTCCGTTTCGGGTCGGCGCTGCAGGAGCTTCATGGCAGGCTCGCCGAACAGCAGCTTGCGCTTGCCGGGGACGAGCGGTTGATCGAGGCGAAGCGCCTGTCTGCGGAGCTGCTCCGCCAGCTCGAAGAGCTGGACCCCGAGCGTCTCTTCTCTTCGGATCGCGGCCTGATCAGCGGAATCAGGGCTGCACTGTCGCGGTCTGCGTCACCGTCAGGTTTCAGCGAGGGGGCCGCCTCCGTCGTCAGAAATGCGGCGGCCCTCAAGAAGCGAGCCTCCGGGTACCGGGGTCTGGGTCGCGATGCGGAGGCGCTGAAGAGGAGGCTAACGACGCAGACTACCGCGCTCCGCGCCCATCTCCTTGCAGGCCGCTTCCTCATCAGGCATCTGGACGCCGCCGCGTCATCGCCCGCGCCCGCCAACCCGCATCTGACATCCCAGAAGGATGCTCTCGAGATCAGAGTGACGGCTCTCGCGAGCACCCTTTCGTCGGTGGCCGTCGGCGCGCAGATCCTGGAAGCGCTGATTTCCACCATCGGCGCGGCGTGCGCGTTCGCGGAGGAGATCGTCGAATCCGAGCTCCCCGCCTGGCAGACGGCGTGCGCGGCAGCCCTTGCCGCCCGGCTCGACGGGCGCAGCTACGAGCTCTCGGGCGTTCGCCGCCACTACGAGAAGATTGTGAACATTCTCAAACAGAGGAACACGACATGACCACGTTCAGACTGGAGAAGCCGGAGGAGGAGGTTCGCCGGGTTGTGTTCGTTCTTGAAAAGCAGGGCATACACGAGCGGATCCCGGCGCAGGTGGGCCTGAACATCGACGTGTCCGGGTCCATGAAGCCCCTCTATGAGAGCGGGATCGTTCAGTCGGCTCTCGAGCGTGTGCTGCCGGTGGCTCTCTATTTCGACGAGGACGGGCGCATCGACACATGGGTCTTCTCCAGCGATGACCGGATGGCCTCGCTGAAGCCCGTGACCTCCTCGACATACGAGGGCTATGTGCGCCGGGAGATCACCGAAAACCCGTCACTGCAGCGGATCCTCTGGGGCGGGACGGACTACGAGCCCGTTATCCGGTCCAATCTGATGGCCTACGGACTGCTCGAGGCGCGGAACGCTGGCGGCCTTCTCGGCATGATCTTCGGCCAGACCCGAGACACGTTCGGCGAGGAGACGCGGTCGGGTGTTCCGGCGATCAACTACTTCCTGACCGACGGAATGAACTCAGACCATGATGCAGCATGGCGGCTCCTGACGGAGGCCGAGCATGCCGAATCCCAGATCTACTATGTCATGGTCGGGATAGGCGACGACGAGTTCGAGTTCCTGCGCGGAGCCGCCAGGGAGTTCCCCAACGTCGGCTTCGTGAGCGCGAGGGATCTGGGGCAGTTCGTCGGTGCGGACGACGCGTACGAGAAGCTGCTGCCAGTCGAGCTGTGCTCCTGGCTCAAGCACGAGCACGAAGGTGAGGACGATCATCATTGAGGTCCTTGTACTTCCCCTCGACGTGTCGCCTCCCACCCGGACCGGTGGGAGGCGACCGTCCCCGCATCGTCAAGAAAGGCGGCGTTGACATCAAGTCGATCTCTTCGACTTGAAGGTCATCGTGCCCCCGCCATCCGGCGCTTCGCGAAGCCGCCATCCCTTGACCAGACCATACACCGCCGGAATGACGACGAGCGTCAGGACCGTCGACGAGATCATCCCGCCGATCATGGGGACGGCGATGCGCTGCATGATCTCCGATCCCGTCCCCGTGCTCCAGAGGATGGGAACGAGACCGGCCATGATCGCCACGACCGTCATCATCTTCGGCCGCACCCTCTCCACCGCGCCGACGACGATCGCCCTGTGGAGGTCGCTACGGGTAAGCGTCCTATTCTCCTCGGCGCATCTTGCCTTCGCCTCGTCGAGCGCGTGGTCGAGGTAGATGAGCATGATGACCCCCGTCTCCGCGGCGACGCCCGCGAGCGCGATGAAGCCGACCGCGACCGCGACGGAGAGGTTGAAGCCCAGCCACCACATCAGCCAGATGCCGCCGACCAGCGCGAAGGGCAGCGACAGCATGACGATCAGGGTCTCGGTCAGCCGTCTGAAGTTGACGTAGAGAAGCAGGAAGATCAGCGCCAGAGTGAGCGGGACGACGAGCGTCAGCCGCTCCTTCGCGCGCTCCAGATACTCGAACTGGCCGCTCCACCCGAGCGAATAGCCGGGCGGCATCCTGACCGAACGCTCGACGGCGTCCTTCGCCTCCGCCACGTAGCCGCCGAGATCGCGTCCTGCGATGTCGACGAAGACATAGACCGCGAGTTGCCCGTTCTCGGTGCGGATCGACGTCGCTCCCCGCGCGAGCTCGATCTTCGCGACGTCGCCGAGCGGTACCGATCCACCGCCCGGAAGGGCGACGAGCACGTCCCGGCCGATCGACTGCGGGTCGCTCCGGTAGTCGCGCGGATAGCGGACGGCGACGGAATAACGCTCGCGTCCCTCGACCGTCGTGGTCAGGGTCTGCGAGCCGAGCGCCATTGAGACCACGTCTTGGACGGCGCCGACCGTCAGCCCGTATCGCCCGAGCGCGGCCCGGTCGGGGACGACGTCGAGGTAGTAGCCACCGATGACGCGCTCCGCATAGGCGGAGGACGTGCCGGGAACCGTCTTGAGGACGGCTTCGACCTGCTTGGCCAGCGCCTCCATCTCCTTCAGGTCCGTGCCGAAGACCTTCACGCCGACCGGCGTGCGGATGCCCGTCGAGAGCATGTCGATGCGCGCCCGGATAGGCATGGTCCAGGCGTTCGACACGCCGGGGAACTGGAGGGCCGCGTCCATCTCCTGCTTGAGCGAGTCGATCGTAACGCCCGCCCGCCACTGTTCCTTCGGCTTGAGGGTGATGATGGTCTCGAACATCTCGGTCGGCGCGGGGTCCGTCGCCGTCAGCGCCCTGCCCGCCTTGCCGAACACGGTCTCGACCTCGGGGAAGGTCTTGATGATCCTGTCCTGCGTCTGCATCAGTTCCGCGGCCTTGGTGACCGACAGTCCCGGCAGAGTCGTCGGCATGTACATCAGCGTCCCCTCGTCGAGCGACGGCATGAACTCGCTGCCGAGCTGGCGGGCCGGCCAGACGGTGACGGCGAGCGCGGCGACGGCGACCAGGATGGTGAGCGTCTTCGCCTTGAGGACGCCGCCGATGATCGGCCTGTAGAACCAGATCAGCACCCTGTTCACGGGGTTGCGGTGCTCGGGGACGATCCTGCCCCGGACGAAGACGACCATGAGGGCGGGCACAAGAGTGACGGAGAGGATCGCAGCCGCCGCCATCGCGAAGGTCTTGGTGAAGGCGAGCGGCCCGAACAGCCGGCCTTCCTGCGATTCCAGAGTGAAGATCGGCAGGAATGACACGGTGATGATCAGCAGGCTGAAGAAGAGCGCAGGCCCGACCTCGGCTGCCGCCTCGATGAGGACTTCGACCCTGGGCTTGTCGGGCGGCGCACGTTCCAGGTGCTTGTGGGCGTTCTCGATCATGACGATCGCGGCGTCGATCATCGCGCCGATGGCGATGGCGATGCCGCCCAGGCTCATGATGTTCGCGCCGATGCCGAGCAGCCGCATCGCCGTGAAGGCCATGAGGATGCCGACCGGAAGCATGATGATCGCGACCAGCGCGCTGCGCACGTGCAGGAGGAAGACGACGGTCACGAGCGCGACGACGATCGACTCCTCGACCAGCGTGCTCTTGAGCGTCTCGATCGCCGCCTCGATGAGCCGGGAGCGGTCGTAGACGGGCACGATCTCCGCCCCCGCCGGCAGGCTCGGCTTGACGGCCTCGATGCTCTTCCTGGCGTTCTCGATGACGGTAAGCGCGTTCGAGCCGTAGCGCTGGAGCACGATGCCGCCCGCGACCTCTCCGTCGCCGTTCATCTCGGTGATGCCGCGGCGTTCGTCGGGCACGGTCTCGACGCGGGCCACGTCCGACAGCCGGAGGGGAACGCCGCTTTCGGACTTGAGCACGATGTCGCCGATGTCGGACACGCCCTTCAGATATCCCCGGCCCCGCACCATGTACTCGAACTCCGACAGCTCGACGGTGCGGCCTCCGACGTCCCGGTTGCTCGACCTGATGGCGTCCGCGACCGCGTCGAGACCGACGCTCTGGGCCTTGAGCCGGGCGGGATCGACGACCACGGAGTACTGCTTGACGAAACCGCCGACGCTCGCGACCTCCGCGACGCCCTCCGAGCGGGACAGCGCGAACTTGACGACCCAGTCCTGAAGCGAGCGCAGTTCGGCCAGCGACATCTCCTTGGCGACGACGGCGTACTGGTAGACCCAGCCGACTCCCGTCGCGTCCGGCCCGAGCGTCGGCGACACGTCCGACGGCAGGCGGCTGGCGGCTGCGTTGAGGAACTCGAGGACGCGGCTTCGCGCCCAGTAGGGATCGGCGCCGTCCTCGAAGATGACGTAGACGAAGGACACTCCGAAGAAGGAGAATCCTCTGACGACCTTCGATTTCGGGACGGTCAGCATCGAGCTCGTCAGGGGATACGTGACCTGGTCCTCGACCACCTGCGGCGCCTGGCCGGGGTACTCCGTGTAGACGATGACCTGCACGTCCGAGAGGTCGGGGATCGCGTCGAGCGGCAGCGTCCGCAGGGCATGGACGCCCGCGGCCGAGACGAGCGCCGCGAACACGAAGACCAGAAGGAGGTTGCGGGCGGACCACGAGATGAGCTTCGAGATCATGGCTGGGCGTCCCCCGCCGTCAGTGCGTTCAGGGCCGAGTTGAGGTTGCTCTCGGCGTCGAGCAGGAAGTTGGCGGAAACGACGACGCGCTCCCCCTGCGAGAGTCCGGTCCGGATCTGGCTGCGCGACGTTCCTCGGGATCCGAGCGTCACGTCGCGAGGCTCGAACCTGCCCTCGCCCTTGTCGACAAAGACCATCTGTCGGCGGCCGGTGTCGATGATCGCATCGTTCGGAACGGTCACGACCGGATCCGGTACCCCGGTCGATATCTCGACCTCGCCGAACATGTTGGCGAGCAGCCTGTCGTCCGGGTTCGGCAGGCGCACTCTGA
Source organism: Rhizobium sp. Root149 (assembly GCF_001427345.1). Taxonomy (NCBI): domain Bacteria; kingdom Pseudomonadati; phylum Pseudomonadota; class Alphaproteobacteria; order Hyphomicrobiales; family Rhizobiaceae; genus Rhizobium; species Rhizobium sp. Root149. The sequence continues at coordinate 18,918 of NZ_LMGD01000004.1, read as the reverse complement.
CTTTGGCAGTCCTCGTCTGCTCTCGGATCTCGGGATCGACGAGCTCCACCCTGCCCGCGACGGGCATGCCGGGAAGCGCGGCGATTGTGACCGAGGCGGCCGCTCCCGGTGACACCAGCCGGAGCTGGCTTTCCGGCACGTCGGCGACCACCCATACGTCCCTGGTGTCGGCGATCCTGAACAGCACGTCGCCCGGTTCGGCCATGGAGCCCGGAATCGCAGTCCGTTCGATGACGATGCCGTCGGACGGCGCGTCGAACGTCATCTTCGCGGGCACCTTCCGGTCCTTCCTGATCTCGTCGATCATGCGGTCGGACACGCCGAGGTTCCTGAGCCGGAGAGCGCTTCCGGACGTATCGCCTCCGCCTGCCACGACGTTGGTGAATTCAGCGGCGGCGGTCGCAATGTCCTTCGAGTAGAAGCGGAAGAGATGGTCTCCCGCCTTGACCCTGCTGCCGGACGTGATGTCGGCGACGTCCTCGATGAAGGAGTCCGATCGCAGGCTGACCGCATGGATGCGGCGGTCGTCGAACATCACTACGCCCGGCACCCGCACCGCCTGCGGAAGCCTCTCGACCGTTGCCTCGGCTGTCTTCACGCCTGTTCGCTGCAGCTTTCCGAGCGACACCTTCACGGTCGATCCGCCGTCGGCCTCGCCCTCGTAGACGGGGATGTAGTCCATCCCCATCGAATCCTTCTTCGGCGTCTTCGAGGTGTCCGGAAGGCCCATCGGGTTGCGGTAGTAGAGGACCTTTCGCTCAGCGGACGGCTTCGCTTCCTCCCCGGCCTGCGACGCCTTGGCCTGAGGCGTCGCGTCCAGCGGTGCGGCGGCGTGCGCGAAGCTGACGTCTTCGCTCGCGCGGACGGGCAGGAAGTCCCGGCCGTCGGAGGTCTTCGACGGCGAGAGCGACCAGACGGGATCCCCTTCCGGATGGCGGTAGTAGATGACTGGGCCGGTTCCCACCGGACGCACGGGTGCGGAAGTACGCGCCACCCCGTCCGACAGGCTCGCCGCGAGGGATCGGACGTCCCGCACGTCGAGCAGGCCCGAGCCGATCAGGTAGCCTCCCCCGCCGGCAACGGCGAGGGAGGACGCGGCGAGCAGTACTGCGGCGGCCTTCACGGCAGGGCTTTCAGCACGACTTCGCCCTGGACGGTCTCGGGCTCGCCCTGGACCTTCGCGGCGACCTTGAAGCGCCAGCCTCCCGCCATGGAGAGGTTGCTCCTGAAGCGGTAGACGCCCGGCTCCTGCGCCGGAAGGTTCTCGACCGAAGTGGTCATCATCTCCATGCCGTCGGGGGCCATGTCCATCCGGGTGGTGAAGACGACGGCGTCCGGAACGGGAGTGCCGGTCCGCTTGTCGACCAGCCTGACGGCCACTTCGGCCTGCGGGCCGTGCTTCACCTCGGAGGAGACGAGCTGGAATTCGTAGTCCTTGGCTCCGGCGAACGCGCCCGATGCGGATGCGACGAGGAGTGCGAGCGTGGCTGCCGCCGCGGTGGGGTAGTTTCTCTTGTTCATGATTCAGATCTCTATGCGTGCCTGGCACGCGAAACTGCACGCGCCGACGCTCGCCCGCGAAGGCGGGAGGGACGGCGTTCGAAACGAAATTGAATCAGGCGCTAGGGGGTCTCGGGACCGGTTCGACCACGGCCGACGCGAGGTCCGTCTCCTGACGCACGAGGAAGGACGTCGGGACGGAGTAGACGACAGGCGCGTCGTGGACGCCCGACAGGGCGCCGACGATCACCGAGGTGCAGACGAGGGCCAGCGGGCAGGACTTCATGCAGTCCGGGATGGCGGGCTTCCAGGTCTGCGGGCAGCAGTCCATGTCGCCCATGGCCTGCTCGTCCATTCGAGCCTCGTCCATGCCCGTGCTCATGCCCGGCATGGAGCCGGACGAAGCCATGGCAGCGGCAGCCGTCGCCACCGCCGCGGGTCCGAGGAGGACCGCGAGCAACGCGAACGTGCAGAGGATGCGATGGAACAGCGGGACGGGCTTCATTCCCTGATCTTGCACGATGCCGGCGGCGTTGTGAAGTGGGCGTCCGTGGTGCGCCGTCGCGCCGCGACCTCCGATAGCACCGAACAGTAATAACTTCCGCCGATCCGGAGGGTTATCACCGTCCGGTTATGACCGAGAGGTGCCCGCGCTCGTAAGGCTCGCGGGCGCGAGGCTGTCAGGCCGCCATCTTCTCGCAGCTATCGGCGCACTTCCTGCAGGCGTCGACGCAGCTCTGCATGTCTCCGACGCGCTCGCAGTCGTCCGCGCACTGCCGGCAGATCTCGGCGCACTCCCGGCAGGTATGCCTGTGGTGCTCGGTGCCGATCAGCATGAAGTGGGCGGAGGTCCGGCACATTTCGGCGCAGGCCATCATCAGCTTGAAGTGGGCGGGTTCCGTATGCTGGCCGCCCGCCTCCAGGCAGTGGCCCATCGCCATCGACAGGCATTCGCTGTAGCAGGCGAGGCAGTTTTCGATGCACTGCTTCATCTCGGTGGACATGTGGTGCATCACTTGACCTCCTTCTCGACCCAGGCGGTGAGTTCCTTGATCTCCTTGGTCTGGTCGTCGATGATCTTCCGCGCCTTGGCCCTGAGGTCCGGGTTGTCGCCGTGCTTCAGCTCGACCTCGGCCATGCTGATCGCTCCCATGTGGTGTGCAATCATTCCGCAGGCGAAGGAGACGTCGGCGTCCTTCTTCATCATGCCCTGCATCATGTTCATGTTCATGGCCTTCATGCCGTCCATCGACTCCTGCTGATGGTTCGTCATCCCGGACATCTGGTGGCCCTGCATGGCCATGTCGCCACCCGACGCCATGTCGGACTTGCACTTGTCGGGATATGCCATCTGGGCCGATGCGATCGTTGATACCGCGACGGCGGCGGCGAGGACGGAGGATGCGATTAGGGTCTTCTTGAAGATGTTCATGTCGAACTCCTGTGGGTTCACTGGTGGTTTGATACGGTTCAGGAGTCCGCGGATCGTGGAGGCGGGTCGATGGAGGTGACGAGCAGCAGGGGCTCTTCCACCTCGATGTGGGCGAGCGGCTGGTATCGCAAGGCGATGGGCTCTGTGGGCGACGGGAGGCGGGAAGGGACTGGACAGCAGTGCATGCTGTCGCAGCATCCCGCCTGCGCCTTGGAGCTCTCGTGGTGATGCCCTTCTCCCGCCCTTTCCGCCGTGGAGACGATGCAATGCTGCCGCGACGTAGCCGCCGCGGGCGTCATCGCGAACAAATTGAAGATCGTCATGGCGGCTGCGAACAACCCGAGGATGGTCCGCAGGCGAAGGTCGAGGATCATAGGGGCTCCGGCGTTGTTGCGTCAACAGCGGAGCGAGGGAAAAAGTTCCAACATCGGGGGAATAATAGAACGCTATCGCAGCAGCGGCGGCGATTGGAGAATGGGCCGCGTTCGCGAAAGTCCTGCTTGACCCGCTAAGTTAACCAAATCTTGAATATGATAAATAATAATCGACAACTGTGACATTTATGACATCCTCCCGCCGCATTGGAATCACATGAAGCCGTAGCGGCGGCGGAGACAGGACTCACCTTGATGAAATTCTTGACACAGGGTTCGGGGCGTAGTTCCGCCTCGCAGGATTCGCGCATCCGTTCGTCCGCGTCTGCTGCCGGGCTGGCTTTCGGCTCCTTCCTCGCCCTCTTCGCGACGGCCACGCATGCTTCCGCGGAAGACCGAACGCTGAAGCTCTATTTCGGCCACACCGGCGAGCGGGCCGTCATCACCTTCAAGCGCAACGGCGTCTTCGACCAGGCGGGGCTGAACCAGCTCAACCATTTCCTGCGTGACTGGCGCAAGGACGAGACCATCAAGATGGATCCCCGCCTGTTCGACATCGTCTGGGAGGTCTACAGGCGCAGCGGCGCGAGCGACTACATCAACGTCGTGTCCGGCTACCGCTCGCCCAATACGAACGCCATGCTCCGGTCGCGCTCGTCCGGCGTGGCGAAGGAAAGCCAGCATACGCGCGGCAAGGCGATGGACTTCTTCATTCCCGGCGTGAACCTCGCGTTGCTCCGCGCGCTGGCGATGCAGGCCCAGCGCGGCGGCGTGGGCTACTACCCGACCTCCGGATCCCCGTTCGTGCATGTCGACGTCGGCGGCGTGCGGGCGTGGCCGCGCATGAGCCGCCAGGAGCTCGTCCAGCTCTTCCCGAACGGAAAGACCCTGCACATCCCGAGCGACGGCAAGCCCCTGCCCGGCTACGAGACGGCGGTCGCCGAGTACAAGCGCGGCGGCGCGGGCCAGGCGGTCGAGATCGCGAGCTTCGGAGGCGCCAAGCGCAAGGGCGGCTTCCTCGCGGCCCTGTTCGGCGGCGGCGAGGTCGAAGAAGAGGATGACGGAGCCGAAACCACGGTGGCCGCTTCCGCAAAGCCTTCCTCGCAGCCGAAGAAGGCCGAGGAGCCCGTCGCCGTCGCCTCGGCGGAGCCCGCGGCCAAGTTCGACGCGCCGATCCCAGCGACCCGTCCGGACAGCACCCTCCTGACGGCGCTGCGTCCGACGACGTCCGGAAGCGCGCACGAGGCCTTCGCGGCCGTGACGGCAGCCTCTTCAGGCAAGGTAGAGGAGGCCGGTCCGTTCGAGGACCTGTCGGGCTACGCGATCCCGGTTCCAGTGTTCGCCTCCCGCGTCGCGCCCTCCGACAAGGTGATCACCGCGTCGACCGCGCGGGATTCGAAGACAAAGGACGCCGCACGCGCTTCTGTCGCGGCAGACATGGCGACGTCGGGCAAGGACGAGCTCGCGACCGCTCTCGTCGCGCCCGTGCAGTCCGATCGCGTAGTGAAGAGCTCGTTCAGTGCGGACTACACGACGGGCTATGCGGTGCAGAGCGGCTTCAAGCCCGTCGCCACGACGGCGACATTCGACTTCGGCCGCTTCGGCGACGCTCCGGTCGGAAGGTGAAGCCACCCCTCAAGCGCTGGCCGCGCCGGTGGATTTGAAGACGATCCGGACCATCAGGCCCGGCGCGTTGTCGGCAAGCTCGATGCGGGCGTCGTGCAGGTCACAGATCGCCTTCACCATGCTCAGCCCGAGGCCTGAGCCTACCGTCGTCCGGCTCTTCTCCAGGCGGTAGAAGCGCTCCAGGACACGCGCGCGTTCCGCCTGCGGTATTCCGGGCCCGTCGTCTGTCACCTCGAGCGCCACGCCTTCCGGACGACGCGACAGGCGGATGCAGGCCCGGCTCCCCGCGGGGGTGTGGCGCACGGCGTTCGCAAGCAGGTTCGCCAGCATCTGCCGGACGAGGTCCGGGTCTCCGCGAATTTCGAGCTTCTCCTCCGGAAGATCCAAGTCCAGCGCGTGGCCCTCCTCGGATGCGATCACCTCGTAGGTCTCGTACATGTCGCGCACGAGGTCTGCGAGGTCCACCTGGGCAAAGCGGGCCGTCCTGCTTCCGGATTCGATCTGGGCGATGCGCAGCAGCGCGTCGAAGGTGGCGGCGAGCGCCGACAGTTCCTGAAGCGCCCCGCCGACCGCTTCCTTCACGTCGTCCAGGCTCTCGAGCTGGAGGGCGTCGTCAAGGGCCAGGAAGGCCCTGCCGACCGGGGTCTTCAAGTCGTGCGCGATGTCCGTCGTCACCTGCTTCAGCGAAGCGACGCTCGCCTCCAGCCTGGCGAGCGCGACGTTGACCTCGCTCGACAGGACGTCGATCTCGTCCATGCGCGGAGACACCGGAAGGCGCCTGGAGAGTTCGCCGTGGCCGATGGCGTGAGCGGTCTGCGAAAGCTCGAAGATCCGGGAGCGGGCGCGGTATCGAAGGACCGCAGCGCCTGCGAGCGCTAGGGCGAACACGATGGCCGTCGTCCAGCCGAAACTGACGAGGACAATACTCGCCAGTTGTTCGGTGTCCCCCTCGCTGATCCCGACGGCCAGCTCGTTGCCGCCCAGCCGTCCGCGGAAGATCTTGTACCCGGCGGTGCCGTCCTCGCGCGCTCCCGTGGGAAGATCGAAGAAGCCGTCCGGACCCCGCGGTAGGTCGGCGTTTCCGGCGACGACGCCGCCCGCGGCGTCGCGCAGAGTATAGATCGTCTCCTGGCCCGAGATCGCCGGACCGTGGCTTTCGATCATGCCGACGGCTCCGGGAAGACCGCGTGCGCGGAAGGCGCTCTCGATCTCCCGGTAGCGCTCCATTACGGCCGCATCCAGACGTTCGTCGAGGTAGGCGAGCACCATCTGGTAGGCGATCACGTTCGCCCCGAGATAGGAGACGACGAAGAGGGAGCTGTAGATGATCGCGAGGCGGACCGCAGTGCTCTTGAAAAAGCTACCGCCGGGCATGGAGCGTGTATCCGGTGTTGCGGACGGTGTGGAGGAGCGGGAATTCGAACGGCTTGTCGATCTTGGTCCTGAGCCTGCTGATATGGGTCTCGACCACGGAGCTCTGGGGATCGAAATTGAAGTTCCAGATCCGTTCGAGAAGCATCGTCTTGGTGAGCACCCTGCCCTCGTTGCGCATGAACAGCTCGAGCAGCAGGAACTCTCGTGGGAGCAGTTCGATCGGAGTGCCGCCACGTTCCGCCGTTCGCCGCACCAGGTCGATCTCGAGGTCGCCGACGCGCAGCCGGGTCTTCTCGGCGGCGATCGGCGGCCGCCGCACGAGCGCGTTGATCCGCGCCGTCAGCTCCGAGAACGCGAACGGCTTCACTAGATAGTCGTCGCCCCCCGCCTCCAGGCCTTCGACCCGATCGTCAACGCCGCTCATCGCGGTCAGGAACAGGACAGGAGTCCGCACCGAGGCCGACCGCAGCGTCCTCACGACCGTCAGGCCGTCCAGCCCGGGCACCATGCGGTCTACGATCATCACGTCGTAGACTCCGTCGAGAGCGGCGGCAAGCCCGTCCCTCCCGTCCTGCAGCCAGTCGACGACGTGGCCGGCGGAAGCCAGGCCCTTGACGATGTAGTCGCCGGTTTTCCGATCGTCTTCGAGGAGAAGGATTTTCATCTGTGCCCACCACTGAAATTCGGCTTGCGTGCTCGCGTGCTCTTCGCGAGAAACCCAACATTCCGACATTGTTGCGGCGAAAGGTGAAACCATGCTTGCGCTTGAGCGGCAGGATACGGCGGATCCTTGCATCACGGATTCTCCAGCAGCGGACTTCAAGCTTACAAATTTGTAAACTGCGGGAAAAGCCCCTGTCAGATGACCTCCATAACATCCTCCTGCTGCAATTCGCAGCGTTCTTGTGAGGAAGCAACCAATGAAGGCAATAATCGCCATTGCATTCGTCGTCGCATCGGGCGCGACGTCCGCCGCCTATGCCACAGGGCCACTGGCCGACAGTGCCGGCAAGGTTGGTCGTATCGTCCAGGGTCACGGCAAGGCCGGAGAGACCGCTCTCGCATCTTCCGACCCGTCCGTGACGTTCGAGACCCTAGCGAATGGCCTCGTCCGACGCACGAATACGAAGTACGGCACGGTCACCTACTTGGATCCGGCTGCGGAAGCGGCTCGTCTGCGAAATCAGCGATAACGCAGTAGTCAAAGCGACGCATGAAGAAAATCGAGCTTGCCGCCCTCGTCTACCAATTCACCAACCTCCTTCTCCAGACGGCGTGGGCTGAGCATGAGCGGGTTGTGCGGACGACGGAGGAAAGGTTCTCCCGTTCGCGGTCGTCACGACGGGTGCCGGGCTAAAAACATGAAGATGCCGCCCGATGTTCTTGGATGCAAAGTGCGGACCTCCGTGTCGTACCGTGGCGGCGACGCCACACAAATAACGCGAATTGATGATCAAAGCTTGCTTCAATTGACAAGTTTGAAGGCAGTGGTGATCTTCGAGGACATGAGTGGGATGTATCGAATCACATCTATGGCGACGGCTGTCTTGTTGAGACTGGTGATGGTTCTGTCACTGGCCGGCTACAGCTTTTCCGCCGTGAATGCCGCGATGCATCCGGCTGAGCCGCCCTCCGTCTCGCAAGTGGAAGAAGACCACTCCTCGCACCACGGCGGCGATCACGTCGCCGAGGCGAAGGTGGATCATCACGGCGACCAGCATGACCATGCAGGTACGGAGAAGTCCAAGAACTCCTGCTGCAAGGACTACTGCGGGGTCGCCGCCCTCACGTGCTCCGGCTCCCTCTTGAACCATCCGCGCGTGGTGTCCCCCACCGAGCTTGCTGATGACAAGGACACGGTCGGCGAAGCACCGAGCCCTCATCGGCCGCCTAACATCTGAGAATCGACACCCGCCAGAGCGGGTCTTGCTGTGCTTCTGCGCCGTGACGCGCGTGGGCGCAAACGCGATCATATTTTCGGATTCTCACCATGAAACGTCTGTTCCTGGTGGTTGCCCTGCCGCTCCTTGCGAGCGGATGCGCATCCACGCTGCCTGAAGTCGTCGCCTCGAACGACAACCCCGACGCCGTGTCCAGCGTCTCGCCGGTCCGCTACCGGAGCCCCATAGGCGGCTACACGCACCGCATGCCCGTCGACCCCAAGCCCTGGCGCAGTCTGAACGACGCCCAGGCGCCGAAGAAGGGGTGAACTCGATGACGCTACGCAACATCAAGCTCGTCTCGGCACTCGCGCTCCCCCTGGTCGCCGCCGGCTGCGTGACGACCGACTATTCCGCCGTCGACTCCGGCTTTGCGAACGCTTCCCTGAAGAGCGGAGAGGCCACGGGCAAGCAGACGGTCTGGATCCAGAACCAGAAGCAGGCTCAGGCGGTCCGCGACAGGGTGAAGGCGCTGATGGCGAAGAAGACCATCGACGTCGAGACGGCGGTCCAGGTCGCCCTCCTCAACAACAGGAGCCTGCAGGCCTCCTACGCCGACCTGGGCGACAGCGCCGCCGACGCGTGGCAGACGCAGCTCTCGGTGTTTCCGAGGTTCTCGGTCGGCCTCTCCGGCATCGCCACGCCGGGCCTCGAGGCCTACCGGGTGCTGGAGGGCGCGATCGCCACGAACATCCTGGCCCTCGCCACCTACGACAAGAACATCAGGATCGCCGACAACCGCTTCCGCCAGGCGCAGCTCAAGGCCGCGATCGCGACAGTGTCGCTTGCGGCGGAGACGCGCCGCGCATGGATCAACGCCGTGGCGGCCTGGGAGAACGTAGCCTACCTGAACCAGGCGAAGAACGCGGCCGACGCCGCCTCGGAGCTCGCCAAGAAGATCGGCGAGGCGGGATCGCTACCGAAGATCGGGCAGGCCCGCGAGCACGTCTTCTATGCCGAGCTCACCGGAGAGACCGCCAAGGCCCGTCTTGAAGCCAAGCTCGCCAAGGAGGAGCTGATCCGGCTGATGGGACTTGCGGGGTCGGACGTCGACTTCCAGATCCCGAACCGCCTGCCGAACCTGCCGAAGACGCTGATCCGGCGGGACGACATCGAGGCCGAGGCGATCCACAAGCGGATGGACCTTCAGGTGGCCCGTCTCGAGCTCCAGGCGGCGGCGAAAGCCTATGACTTGACGAACGCGACGCGCATCGTCACGGACATCGAGCTCGTCGGCACCTGGGAGAAGGAACGCGAGCGGGAGGACGGCAGGATCGTTTCCGACATCTCGAGGACCGGCGCACTCGAGTTCACAATCCCGATATTCGACTCTGGCCAGGCGCGTCTGCGCAAGGGCGAACTGGCATACATGAGGTCGGCGAACCAGTTAGCGGCCCTCGCCGTCAACGTCAGGTCCGAGGCCCGGTCGGCCTATGTCTCGTACAAGTCGAACTATGATATCGCGCGGCACTACCGGAACAACGTGCTTCCGCTGCGCAGCGCGATCGAACAGCAGTCAATGCTCAACTACAATGGCATGATCACCAGCACCTTCGAACTTATCGCGGACAGCCGCGAGAAAATCGATTCCACCATTCTCGCCGTCAACGCCAAGCGCGACTTCTGGCTTGCCGAGGCGAACCTCGCTCCCGTCGTCTACGGCGGTAGCGTGGGTTCGGGCTCAGCTGCGGCCGAAACGGAAGTCGCGTCGGCCGAAGCAGCCCCGGCCGGCGGCCACTAAGGAGAAGCAGACAATGTTCAGCAGAAGACAGTTGCTCGGAGCCGGTGCGGCGGGCGCCGCCCTCGTCTCCTCCCAGTCTTGGAGCCAGACCTCGAACATCGGACTGCCGGAAGCGGCGGTCATGGATACAGCGGCCACGCAGAAGCCCGTCAGGCCGTCGGTCGGACCCGACTACAACCCTGTTGTCACCCTCAACGGCTGGACGCTGCCGTTCCGGATGAACAACGGTGTGAAGGAGTTTCACCTGGTGGCCGAACCCGTTGAGCGGGAGATGGCGGAAGGAATGACGGCCTATCTGTGGGGCTATAACGGTCAGTCGCCGGGGCCGACGATCGAAGCGGTAGAAGGCGACCGAGTGCGAATCTTCGTCACCAACAAGCTTCCGGAACACACGACCGTCCACTGGCACGGCATGATCCTGCCGTCTGGCATGGATGGCGTTGGCGGCCTCTCACAGCCGCACATCCCGGTCGGCAAGACCTTCGTCTACGAGTTCGATCTCGTGAAGTCCGGCACCTTCATGTATCACCCGCACTCCGACGAGATGGTGCAGATGGCGATGGGCATGATGGGCTTCTTCGTAGTCCACCCCAAGGACCCGACCTTCATGCCGGTCGACCGCGACTTCGTCTTCCTCCTTAGCGCCTACGACATCGATCCGGGCTCCTACGTCCCGCGGGTCATGGAGATGACCGACTTCAACTTGTGGACCTGGAACAGCCGCGTCTTCCCCGGCATCGATCCGCTGGTGGTGTCGAAGAACGACAGGGTCCGGGTGCGCGTCGGCAACCTGACGATGACCAACCATCCGATCCACATGCACGGCTACGACTTCGAAGTGACCTGCACGGACGGCGGGTGGGTCCGGCCGGAGGCGCGCTGGCCCGAGGTGTCGATCGACATCCCGGTCGGCGCGATGCGGGCATACGAGTTCGACGCGAAGTACGTCGGCGACTGGGCCATCCACTGCCACAAGTCACACCACACGATGAACGCGATGGGCCACGAGATCCCGACGTTCATCGGTGTCGACAAGAAGGAAGTCGCGAAAAAGATCCGACAGTTCCGCCCAGAATACATGCCGATGGGAACCGCAGGCATGGCCGATATGGGCGAGATGTCGATGGAGATCCCGGAGAACACCGTTCCCATGATGACCGGCTGGGGCCCTCACGGCCCCATCGAGATGGGCGGCATGTTCTCCGTGGTGAAGGTCCGCGAGGGCATCTCGGCGGGCGACTACACCGATCCGGGTTGGTATGAGAATCCCCCCGGCACGCAGGCCTGGGAGTGGACAGGATCCTTGCCTGACACTCCCAAGGCAAAGGATGCAAAAACCCAGATTGTCCCAAAGCATCCGAATCACGGCTGACAATTTCTCTAATGAAGACGAAGGAAACCACATGAAGAAAACAATGATCGGCCTGCTGCTGGCAAGCGCACTCGCGACTCCCGCCCTCGCTTCTGGCAACCACGCCGGCGGCCACGGCGAGGCCATGGCAGTCGGCGAACCAGGTGACAAGGCCAAGGTGACGCAGACCATCCGAGTCTCCATGAAGGAGACCCCGGACGGGAAGATGGTCTTCACGCCGAACAACTTCAAAGTCCGCAAGGGCCAGACCGTCCGCTTCACGATCAAGAATGAAGGCGAGCTCGACCACGAATTCGTCCTCGACCAGGAAGACAAGGTCATGGAGCACAAGGCCGTGATGGAGAAGTTCCCGGACATGGAGCACGACGACCCGAACGCGATCCGGCTGAAGCCCGGCAAGTCCGGCGAGATCGTCTGGAAGTTCACTAACGACGGCGTCTTCAAGATCGCCTGCCTCGTGCCCGGTCATTACGACGCCGGAATGCATGGCGACGTCGCAGTCGCCAAGTAACATGAACGCAGAAGGAGTTTAACGATGACCACATTCGCAAAAATCGCGCTTGCAGCGGCGCTCTCGCTCGTATCCGCAGCGGGAGCCTTCGCCCAGGAGTTCACCAACGGAACCGTCAAGAAGGTTGACCCGAAGACCAAGAAGGTGACGCTGATCCACGAAGAGCTGAAGGGTCTCGAAATGCCGGCCATGACCATGGTGTTCGAGGTCAAGGACGACGCGGTGCTGGCCAAGCTCAAGGAAGGCGCGAAGGTGCAATTCGTCGCCGAGCGCGTGAACGGCAAGCTGACCGTCACCCAGGTGAAGTGATCCAGGCGGCCGCTGGAAGGACCTCCTTCCAGCGGCGACAAACAGGGATGCACAGGTTCGATGAGCGAAGTGCTTAGGGTCGCGAATTCAACGATCGGACGTCTGGTCTCACTTCGGTTGGTGGTGTTCACCATCCTGCTGGGCGACCTCGTCTTCCAGGAGCCCGCAGAAGTGCAGCTCTCGAGCGTCCTGGCCGCTTTGGGATACGTCTTGACCGGCATCGCATTCCTGTTGCTCGGCGACATGCGAAGCGGAAGCCGACAGCCTGCCATTCATCTCACCGTGGTCGACGCGGCCGTCACGCTGCTCGTTCTCTACTCGCACCTATTGAGCGGCCCGATCGCAGAGAGCCACGGGATGACGACAACGAGCCTCGTCGTGGCGTTTATCCTACTCAACAACGTCGGCTTGGCGAACGACAGCCGACTTGTGGTCGTCTTCTCCTCGATCGTCTTTATCGGCTGGATCTCGATGCTGGTCGCCATGGCGCTACGCCACCAGATCTCCGGCGCCGATTCCTTCGTTTCCTCGTTTTTCAACCGAGATCTCGGCCTGGCGCTATGCTTCGTCCTAGCCTCCGCGGTGCTGTTCGCCATCGCGAGAAACCGCGACGCCGCCGTCCTGAAGGCAATTCGTTCCGACGCGCGCAGAAAAAACCTTTCGCGTTTCTTCTCTCCTACGATTCTCGACGATCTACAGGAAGCCGGTCCGGGACAGGTTCTTCAGAGACGTAAGGCTGCGGTCATGTTCGTGGACCTCAGAAATTTTACGACCTTCGCCGAAGACGCCGACGTCGAAGAGCTGACATGCGTGCTCTCGAACTACCGAAGTCTCGTCTCGGAAGTCGTCTTGCGTCACGGAGGCACCGTGGACAAGTATATCGGCGACGGCGTGATGGCCCTCTTCGGCCACCCGGCCTGTCACCACGACGACGCGGATCGTGCGTTGGAATGTGCGCTTGACCTGGTGGATGCGTTGGCGGACTGGACGGGACACTGCCTCTCGCAGGGCGGCAGCTCGTTGAGAGCAGGCATCGGACTGCATTATGGCGTCGTGGCGGCGGGCGTGTTGGAAGGTGGATGCCACAGCGAGTACACCGCCATCGGGGACACCGTGAATGTCGCGCAGCGGCTCGAAGCCTACACCAAGTCCGTGGGAAGCCCGCTCGCCATTTCCAGAGACCTCGCCGCCAACCTCACCCGAACGTCATCTCCGGCTTCGTGGATCGACAACCCGTCTGTACGTCTGCCCGGTCGCCGCATGCCGCTCGACGTGTTGGTTCTTCGGACCGGCGAGGACGATTTCGAAGGAGGTCGGCCGACGGCGGGCGACGACATGGTCTCGAGATCGCATAGTGTCTAGAGAAGTCCGAGCGCGCCACCAAAGGAGCAGCCGATGAAACGCAGAGAATTCATGCTGATCGCGGCAACCGCGATTTTGTCCTCACGGTCGGCTTCGGCCAGTCAGGCGAAATTGACCGTGCACAAGGATCCATACTGCGGGTGCTGCGCGGCTTGGGCGTCCGCATTCGAGGATGCTGGCTTTCTCGTCGAACTGCGCGACGAGAACGACATGGCCGCCCTAAAGGCGAAGCTGAAAGTGCCTTCCGAGCTACTTGGATGCCACACCGCGACGGTGGGGGGCTACTATCTCGAGGGTCACGTGCCGCTTGGGGCGGCACTACGGCTTCTTAGGGAGAGACCCCCGATCGCCGGGCTCGCGGTGGCCGGAATGCCGAAGGGATCTCTCGGAATGGGGACGGACCCCGCCGCTTCCTACGACGTCATGGCAGTACCCAGGACCCAAGCTGCACCCTCCCTTTACGAGGCGGTACGTCCCAGGTGACGGTAGCGGTCAGATCCCAAACGACGACAGGATCGGACACGGTCCGGTCCTGTCGGTGGCGCATTCCCGGACCAGCCTCTCGAGAAAGGTTCGGGAGGAGAGGCAACTCTGTGCTTCTCGTCCCCTGCCAACGGTTATAGGTCAGCCCGGTGATCCTTGTGGCCGTGATCGCCATGTCGATGAAACAGGTGCATCAGTGGGCAGGCCAGCAGGATCAGGTAGGGGGCGTAGCCCAGAACGTGCCCCCAGTGCTCACGAAGGATATAGAAGACCAGGATGAGGGCCAGGGATGCGCCCATCAGCAGGAGCGTGCGGTTGACTGTCATATCTTCATGCTCCTCAACCTGAGAGAATTCGCTATAACACTAACCGAGGACAGTGCCATCGCCGCCGCCGCGATGATCGGTGAGAGCAACAGACCGAAGACGGGATAGAGGACGCCCGCCGCAACCGGCACGCCTGCAGCATTGTAGATGAAGGCGAAGAAGAGGTTCTGCCGGATGTTGCTCATCGTTGCGCGGCTCATCTGCCGTGCCCGGACAATACCCTGCAGGTCCCCCTTCAGGAGGGTCACGCCCGCGCTTTCGATGGCTACGTCGGTTCCCGTTCCCATAGCCACGCCGACATCGGCTGCCGCAAGCGCGGGAGCATCATTCACACCGTCGCCCGCCATGGCGACGATCCGGCCCTCGCTGCGTAGGCGAGAGACGATCTTGCTTTTGTCCTCGGGGAGGACTTCCGCCTCCACCTCAGTAATCCCGAGGCGGCGCGCGACGGCATACGCGGTCGTCTTGTTGTCGCCCGTTAGCATCACGACCCGGATACCGTCTTCTACGAGCGTCTTCACCGCATCCGGTGTCGTCGCCTTGATGGGATCGGCGATAGCAAATAGACCTGCCAGCGTGCCATCCATGGCCGTGAATATGACGGTAGCGCCTTCGTTGCGCAGCTCTTCCGCCTTCGCGGTCATGACGCTGACGTCGACACCCTTCTCCTCCATGATGCGGTGGCTGCCGAGGATCAGTCGCTTCCCTTCGACCATGCCCGTCACGCCCTTGCCCACAGGACTATCAAAGTCGGTAGGATCTCCCAAAGCGATGCCACGGTTGTTGGCGGCATTGACGATTGCCAGTGCCAGCGGATGTTCGCTTGAACGCTCGACTGTGGCCGCGAGCCGCAGCAATTCGGATTCTGATAGCCGTGCGACCGCGGCGATCGCTGTCACCTCGGGTCGCCCCTCCGTCAAAGTGCCTGTCTTGTCGACGACAAGCGTATCGACCTTCTCAAAGCGCTCCAGGGCCTCGGCGTTCTTGATCAACACGCCAAGACTTGCTCCGCGACCGACGCCGACCATGATCGACATTGGTGTTGCCAGTCCCAGGGCACATGGGCAGGCAATGATAAGAACGGCAACGGCCGCCACTAGAGCGTGTGCGAAGCGAGGCTCCGGCCCATAGATCATCCAGACAGCGAACGCGACGAGTGCCACTCCGATGACGACCGGAACGAACCAGCCCGAGACTTCATCGGCGAGGCGCTGGATGGGGGCGCGCGAGCGTTGGGCCTCTGCGACCATGTGGACGATCCGCGAGAGCATGGTGTCGCTCCCAACCTTGCCAGCCTCCATGACGAAACTACCGGTCTGGTTCATGGTCCCGCCGATAAGCTTCGACCCGACATCCTTGGTGACGGGCATCGATTCCCCCGTAATCATGGATTCGTCGACGGAGCTTCGGCCCTCGAGTAGCAAGCCGTCAACCGGCACCTTCTCTCCCGGCCGAACGCGCAGGCGGTCGCCAACAGCCACGGCTTCGAGACCGACATCTTCATCTATACCATCGGCGCGCACGCGCCGTGCGGTCTTCGGTGCAAGGTCGAGAAGTGCACGGATGGCACCGCCCGTCTGTTCGCGCGCCCTTAGCTCCAGAACCTGACCAAGCAGGACCAGGACCGTGATGACGGCAGCAGCCTCGAAATAGACGGCGACCGAACCGCCCTCTGCGCGGAACGTTCCCGGAAATAGTCCCGGCGCAACGGTCGCGACAACGCTGTAAATCCAGGCGGCACCTGTTCCCATCGCAATCAGCGTGAACATGTTCAGATGACGCGTCACCAAGGATTTCCAGCCGCGTTCGAAGAAGGGCCAGCCCGACCAAAGGACAACAGGTGTCGCCAGCACCAACTGCAGCCAGTTCGAAGTCTGTGGACCCAATAGCATGTGCAGGTTTGTCAGATGGCCGCCCATCTCCAGCGCGAGCACCGGGATGCTGAGAACCAAGCCAATCCAGAACCGTCTGGTCATGTCCGCCAGTTCTGGACTTGGACCCGTTTCCAGCGTCGCCACTTCCGGTTCCAGCGCCATTCCGCAGATGGGGCAATTGCCGGGCTCCGTTTGGCGGATTTGGGGATGCATGGGGCAGGTGTAGACCTGGGCGTTGACCATGCCCGGACCGCTAGGCTTAGACGAAGCTGCTACTGGACTAGTCGAATGCTCGTGATTGTGGTGGTGATGCGGATGATTTGCGTTGTTCATCTCGCCCTCCCTCAGCCCTGCTGGCCATAGTCGACGAATGTCATCATGCCCGTCGCCATATGATAGAGGTGATGGCAATGTAACGGCCAACGGCCCGGATTATCTGCGTCGAAGTCGATCGATACCCGCGCCATGGGCGGCAGCATCACAGTGTCCCGCATAGCGCCGGAAATGATCTTGCCGTTAATTTCCGTGACCTGGAAATGATGACCATGCAGATGCATGGGATGGGCCATCATCGACATGTTGTGCATGGAAATCCGAATCCGCTGTCCGCTGCTGACTTCGATCGGGCCGTCGGTATCGATGGACCACCGATAGGTAGCCATGTCGCCGCCCAGCATCAGAGCAAACTGACGATCGACAGGGCGGCGTGCCAGAGGTGTGATACCTTGAAGGCTTTGCTCCAGCGAAAGGTCGAGAACCGGGCCCTTGGCTGCCGCAGTGGCCCCAAGCTTTTGCACCCTTGCAGAGGACGTAGCAAGGATAACCCCAGTGCGCTCAAGGGCCCCTTCCCGCAGAGCCAGTATAGGAAATGCCCCTTCGGCAGGCGGCAAGGCGAGACGGATATCGGCTCGCTGACCCATCGACAAAGGAAACTGTCGGCCACGGACCGGGACGACGTCAATCCCATCGACAGCGATCAGCTCACCCTCGAGTTTGCCCGTATCGATCGTGAAGGCGGTTGCCGTGGCGCCATTGATGATGCGAAGCCTGATGCGGCCGCCCCGTTCTGCCTTGACTATCTCGGGGTCATCGAGCGTCCGGTCATTGGCGAGGTAGGCGTCATATTCGATGTCGTTCAGGTCCATGCCCATCATCATATGAGGCGCGGTTGAAGTTTCCGCCGAGCCCATCTGATGGCCACCATGCATGTTCATCATGGAGGACATGTCTCCTTGTCCGGAGGGCATGGTATGACCGCCACCGCTCTGAAGGTCGGAAAGTAGCTCCTCGGGAGACTTGAAGGAGAAATCATGCAGGAGCACGATGACCTCTTGCTCGTCGCGGGCGAGGTCCGCAGCCGTTCGTACTATCAGCGGTGCCGCGAGCAGGCTCTGCTCCTGCAGAGTGTGGGCATGCATCCAATGGGTGCCCCCTCTCGGCAAAGAGAACTTGTAGGCCCGGCTCCCCTTCGACGGAAGCAGCGCAGCCGGATTACCTGGCACCCCGTCCATATCCCAGGGTGGTGTGAGCCCGTGCCAGTGGATGAGCGTCTCCTCGTCGCTCTCGTTGCGAAGAAGAAAGTCGAAGTCCGAGGGCGCGTTGAGGACCAGCCCGGCGTTTCCTGCCTTGTCGGTCAGGCCGAAGACTGAGGCAGCCTTGCCGTTGACGTCCAGTATTCGTTTACCGATCACAAGCTCGTTCGTGTGTGTTCCAGCGGCTGCCCAAGCCTGGCCGAATGGGGACAGGGCCACGGAACCCAAGGCGAGCGTTTTCAGAAAGTCTCTGCGATACATGATGTTTCTCTCGATCCGGTCGTTATGACGACCATGCTGTTGACTGAAAAAATGCGGATTAGGCGCGTTTGTCAGGCAGCAGATCGAGGGGGATGACGTCCGGGGGCCGGAATCTGCCCGTGTAGGGGTGAGGATGGGGGGATATAGACCGGCGCACGCTCGACTATTTCAAGTGTTTGCAGCATCGTCGACAACGACGGGACACACAAGGTGCAGGCGCGCTGACAGCAGGTGTCGACCAAGGGATTGTCACCAGTCGAACCGACTGTCTGGACGTGATTTTCGCGGTCGGAATGGACGACTTGAGTCTGGCAGTGCTGTCGACCGGCATGCGACTGGGTAAGCGCGAACAGGAACACCATCGCCAAGGCGGCAACGGTGAGCATGACCCATTTCAATAGCCTGACAGTACCGCTCATCATCCTCTCTCCGTCGCCTACTCCACAATAGGAGCTTCAGGCGCCTTGCGGATTGATTTCCATCAACCGCAAGTCAACGTGCACCTTCCTATTGTGCCAAGGTCAAGTGCTCACGCTGCCTACAAGGCCAAGCTGTTCGCTAGTCACGACCTCTCCCACGTCACGGGCGAAGTACAGGCGGCTTAGACAAAGGGAAGCGGTCGATCATCCGTATGGCGAAAGCTTTTGTGCCTAGAGAAGAAGCGAATGTCCGCACTAGAGGCGTAAGGCGTCGTTACGCCTGAACCGAAATACGCTCGAGCAGCATACTTAGCCAGCGTCTTCGCCTTGAAGGGTATCGAACCTACGGCGCGTCCATAAGACATAGCTTAGTCAATTACTTAGCTGCTCTGAGCGGCTTACGCATAACTATGGAACTTAACTTAAGGTTAATTCGCTGTTGATCGCGAACGGACTCTAATGTACCCGAAGGTAAACGCGCA